>CAWDTK010000017.1:0-148373 GCA_963805255.1 uncultured Actinomycetes bacterium | reverse complement strand
CTTCTGATAACCCTCTAGGATCTTGATCACAGGTCAGGCACTCTGGTCAAAGGGGGAAGCGTGGCTGGGAAGTTTGTTCTGACCCGATTCCGCGAATAGCGCTGTGAGCTGATTCCTGCCCCTAAATGATCTTGGTGTGCCAGGATTCCCGGTAGCGGGCATGCTAATGGCCCGGGAGCCGCGCCGGGTTCGCGATCTGCGGGCCTTTCTTCGGGTCGGGCTGGCAGGCCGTGGATAAGGACGGGGAGCCGGGGCTCAGGGTGTGCAGGTCAGGCGGGGATGGGAAGTTCCCGCAGCCGGGCCAGGACCTCAGGGAGCAGGCTGTGGCCGGGCGGCAGCCGCAGGATCAGGTGGCGGGCGTGGCGGACCAGCCGGCCGGGGACGGCGATCAGCCGCCAGCGCAGGGTGGCGATCATGGCCTTGCCGCCGCGCACGCCGTGACCGGCCAGGATGTCCTCGCCGGCGGTGATGGCGGTGAGCTGGTGCAGCCAGGCGGCCATGGTCGCGGCGAGCAGCGCGCCCCACATCCAGGCCAGGTTGACCTGGGGGTATCCGGAGGGGAGGTGCCGCAAGGCGGCGCCGAGCTTGCTGTCGCGGAAGATGTTCTCCACCGTGGTGCGGTGCCGGTACCAGTGCTCCACCGCTATCGCCTTGGCCGGGGCAGTCACGTCCAGGTTGGTCACGATGAACGAGTAAGCGTAGATCGCCCCGGCACCGGCCAGCTCAGGCAACGGCAGGGCCCGCTGGTCCGGGCGCAGGGTGCGGCGGCGGCGGGACCGGGGGTCGGCGGAGACCTGCTCCGGATCCAGCAGGACCCGGCGGATCAGCAGCCGGGTGCTGGCCGGCCACCAGTCCGGGCAGTACTCCGCGACGGCGACCTGCGCGCCGTCCATGTCAATGGCGTCATGCCAGTCGTCCTCGGCGATCCCGGCCAGCAGCCGCCACAACGGCGCGATCCGCTTGGCGCCGATCGCGAACGCGATCTTCGCGTCGTGGGCGGCGCGGGCCAGCTGCCCGGCGAAGTCGCCGGCGTCGGCGCGCATCGCCACCCGGCCCGAAGCCCGCGCCGCCGCGGGCAGGGCGGCCAGCGCACGGCGCAGCAGATCCGGCGCGGTCGCGCGCGGGTCATCGGTGCCGTCGCCCAAGTCGGCGGCCAGCACGATCTCGGCTTCGGCCCAGGCCGCCACGTGCGGCAGGCCCACCCGCTGGCCCTGATGGTTATACGCCACGCCGCGCTTCTTCCGGCCGTAGACCTCCACGTCGGTGGTGTCCAGGTCGATCGTGACCGGGCCGCCGGCCAGCGCCGCGGCCCGCTCCGCGGGCAGCAGGTCCAGCATCCGCCCGGTCACCGCCGCCAGGCCACGCTCAACCGCTGTCCACTGGGCGGGAGTGATCCGCCGGGCCAGGCCCGCCGCGGTCGTGGACGCCAGCCCCGGCACCGGGGTGATCAGCTGGCCCGCCGCATCACCGCGCTGGCGGTCCAGCCCGGCCAGGAAGTCCTCCCCGGCCAGCTGCGCCGCCGCGAGCCCGGCCAGCAGCTCCCCGGCCCCGAACCCGCGATCCCGCTGCTTGATCGGGCCGACCGCCGCATCCAGCGCCCCGGTCACGTCCAGCCGGTCACACAACTCGCTGATCGCGGCCATCCCCGCGTTCGGCGTCAGCGCCGCATCCGGCGCGCCGGCCCGCACCTGCTGACGCCGCTTGCCACCAGCACGTATCCTGCTCACCAGATAGGTGTCCTCTCCGCTGGGCTGGTCATCACTTGGCAGCGATCATCATCCCAGGCCAGAGCGGCACCTATCGGCATTTACACGAGCGTGTCACCGGCTTACTCATGGAATCGGGTCTGAAGAAGGGTTCCACCGGCAAGTATCACTTCAACCTGGTCGCCTCCAACGGCCAAGTCATCGCGACCAGCGAAGCCTACGAAACGCAAGCAGTCGGGACCGCATGGGATTGAGTCAGCAACGCTCCCGGTGCAGAGACCGAAGACCAGGCTGGGGAGTAGCCAACGGGAGGTCTTTCCGGTCGGCCTGCAGGCCGGGTCTGGTGCCGGGGTGTTCCTGACCATGACGGATGTGCCGGTATGGGACGTTTAAACGTCAACATCCGGCCGGTTGGCCCGTAGCACCAGCAGCTTTGCCAGGTGCTTTGAATCATGGCAGATATGCCTGATGTGCGATGTTGCGCGCACTGGCCACAGTGCACGCTTGCAGGCAGCGGCGGGCCGGGACGCCCAGCTATCTTCGGCGTCGTCCCGGAGCCCCTCCTCCACCCACGTGAGGATGAGTAAGAGCAGGCACATGCCGGGAATGCTAAGTGCCAGCACGAGGATCTCCCCGATGTCCATAGCAGCTGTCCATGCCTTTGTCCCTGGCCCGGGGTCGCGACACGCGCGGCGGACACAGAGAGGTGACTGGGTTAGTAGAGGATTCATGGCATGGCTCCACCTTCCTTCCCGCTAAGACGGATTTCAAGCCCGGATGCCGGATCAGATCAGATAACCGTCAAGGCGACTTGGCCATTCAGATGCCAGCGCTGGTCTAGTCAAATGACGGCGTAGGTTTGCCGCGTGTTTTCGGGCCCGGCCGTTGGCCTGGTCCTTGCCGTCAGGCCCGCCGGGGCGGCAGAGGCTCCGGAGTCAGCAGAGGCTCCGGAGATCGGGTAGGGGGCGGGGTCGCCCCGCCCCCTCCCACACCACCGGACATGCGGGCCCGCATCCGGCGGTTCGTCAAGCCGTCGGATTGAGACGCTGCCAGGTCTGGCTCAGGGTCTTCAGGCCAAGGCGGTTCCAGCAGGCATTAGGCAGGGACACCTGGAGGACCTTGGAGCCCGCAACCCGCCAGTATCCCTTGCTGGTTCCGCCCCATTTGCGGGCGTTGCTCTCGGAGATACCGCGTATCCGCAGGTTGTGCCGCTTGGCGGCGGTGGTCTTCCATTCCTTCCAGCGGACCTGCCGCAGGCGGCGGCGCAGCCACTTATCCGTTTCGCGGGCCAAGTTCCCGGTATCCGCGAGCCGGAAGTAGGCCATCCCGGAGAACCGGTGGTGAACCTGTTGAGCTTGCCGATGCGGAACTCCATCGACACGCCCCAGCTCCGCCGGGTCAAGATCCGCAACCGGTCCTTCAGCCGCTTAACCGCCTTCGGGGCGACCTGGATCGTGACCTGCGAGCCTGTGAGTGAGAACCCGAACCCCAGCAGCGTCGCCTGCGCGGCGTGCCGGATCGAGGATTTTCTCCCGGTTCACCTTCAGCTTCAGCCGCCGTTCGATCACGCCGCAGACGCTCTCGGACACCCTTTGGGCGGCTCGCTCAGTACGCACGAAGACCCGCAGGTCGTCCGCATACCTCACGAACCTGTGACCGCGGCTCCATAGCTCCCGGTCCAGATCATCCAGCATGATGTCCGGTCAAAATCGGCGACAGCGGGGAACCCTGCGGGGTTCCCTCCACCGTCGGCTGCTTGATCCCGTCGACCATCACCCCGGGCTCCAGATACCTCCGGATGAGCCTGAGGACCTTGCGGTCGTCCACCTTGCGCGCCACTCGCGCCATCAGCACATCGAACTGAACCCGGTCAAAGAACCGGTCCAGGTCAATGTCCACGACCCACTCCAGGCCGTCCTGGATGCACCGCCTGGCCACCTTGACCGCCTGGTGGGCGGACCGGCCAGGACGGAACCCGAAGGACGACCCCGAGAAATGCGGGTCGAAGATAGGCGTGAGCACCTGCGCGATGGCCTGCTGAACCAGCCGGTCCAAGCAGATGGGCACCCCCAGCAAACGCTCGCCGCCCCCGGGCTTGGGGATCACCACCCGGCGAACCGGCGAGGGCTGGTACGTGCCCGCGTCCAGGGCCTCCCGGACCGCCGCCCAGTGCTCCCGCAGCCACGGAACAAGCTCCTCCGTGGTCATGCCGTCCACACCGGGCGCGCCCGCATTAGCCCTGACACGCCCGTGCGCTGGGGCACGGCGGGATCCGGGCGGTTGCCCGCGCCGCCGGAGTCCGCGAGGCCACGGTGTCCCTGGGAGTCGATGAGCTGGATGCGGGTGACGAGCCGCTGGGCCGGGCCCGCCGGCCGGGCGGGGGACGCAAGCGGGCGGCCGGGCTGGATCCGGGGCTGCGCCCGGCGCTGCTGGCCCTCGTCGAGCCGGATGAGCGCGGCGATCCGATGTCGCCGCTGCGGTGGACGGCGAAATCGACCCGCAACCTGGCCGCGGAGCTGACCCGCCAAGGGCACCGGGTCGGCGCCGACACCGTCGGTGACCTGCTGCGGGAGAAGGGGTTCAGCCTGCAGGGCAACGCCAAGACCATCGAGGGCCAGCGGCACCCGGACCGGGACGCGCAGTTCCGCTACATAAATGAGCAGGTCAAGGCTCATCAGAGCACCGCGGATCCGGTGATCAGCGTGGACACCAAGAAAAAAGAGCTGGTCGGCCAGTTCAAGAACGCAGGCCGGGAGTGGCGGCCCGAGGGCGAGCCTGCGGCGGCCCGCAGGCACGACTTCCCCGATGACAGCCTGGGCAAGGCGGTGCCCTACGGCGTCTATGACATCACCGCCAACGCCGGCTGGGTCAGCGTCGGCACCGACCACGACACCGCCGCCTTCGCCGTGGAGTCGGTCCGGCGCTGGTGGAACGTGGCCGACCGGAGCGAGTATCCGCAGGCCCGGCGGCTGCTGATCACCGCGGACGCGGGCGGCTCCAACGGCTACCGCACCCGCGCGTGGAAGGCTGAACTGGCCGCCCTGGCGCTGGAGACCGGGCTGGAGGTCACCGCGTGCCATTTCCCGCCCGGCACCTCCAGTAGGGTCGGGGGCTGGCGCGGTGGCGTCGCCTGTCGTTAGGTCCGGCAGCCACTTTTCCCCGGCTTTCGCCTGCGGGCCGCTTCACTGCCGTGACCATGGCCAGGGTTGCCCCGTTTCCAGCCCCCGCCGCCTCGAACCGTGCATGCGGTTCTCTCGCACACGGCTCACCGACGCCGTTCACCGCCGGCATTCGGCTTCCCCCGCCAGTCCCGGAAGGGCCTGGGTGCGACGACGTTCCCGACAAGGCCGTTCAGTCCCAGATGGTTCGGTGACGCGTACGACACCACCCATCGTCCGAACCCACGCGAGCGTTTGTGTTTCTTGGCGACAAACAGCGCCATCCGCATCCGCGTGAATTCCCTGATCACCGCGAACCGGTCGGTGGAGTTGCCGAACCTGAAGTATCCGGCCCAGCCGGTCAGGAAAACGTTCAGCTCCGCCACCACCGTCTCGACGGGCAGCAGCAGCCGGGACCGGTCGGTGATCTCCCGAATCCGGTCCTGGGCATGCTGCATGGCCTTGTCCGCGGGCCAGCGAGCAAGGAACACCACACTCTTGTTTCCGCGCATTCTCCGCGACCGCACCAGCCGATGATGGAAACCCAGGAAGTCCATCCCCGGGCCGTCCTCCTCCAGATGGATGATGGCCGTCTTGGCCTCCTTCGGCTCCAGGCCGAGTTCGGCCAGCAATGCTCTCAGCCGCGCAAGCGCGGCCTCGGCCTGCTGCCGGGTCCTGCACATCACCAGTGCGTCGTCGGCGAACCGGACGATCACACCGTGCTCACGTTCGTTCCATTCCCGGTCGATCCGGTGCAGGTAGACGTTGCAGAGCAACGGCGAGACCGGACCGCCTTGCGCGGCTCCGGTCACCTCTCGCCGGACCTGCCCGTCCTGCATGACCCCGGCCCGCAGAATCTGCCGGATCAGCTTGAGAACGGACTGGTCGGCCACGCGTTCCCCGATCGCTGTCATCAACCGGTCATGCGGAATCGCCGAAAAGCAGTTGGCGATGTCCGTCTCCACCACCCACCGGCGGCCCCGCCAGGACTCATCGATGAGCACCTGCAAGGCGTCATGCTGCGACCGCTTCGGGCGGAACCCGAAACTGCACGGCAGGAAGTCCGCCTCGAACACCGGCTCAAGCACGATCTTCAAAGCGGCCTGCACGACCCGGTCGCGAACCGCCGAGATGGAAAGCGGGCGGTACTCACCCTCACGGCCCGGCTTGGGAATCAGCACTCCCCGCGCGGGCAGCGGGCGGTACCGGCCCTCCCGCAACTCGGCGGCCAGCTCGTCCACGAGGCGAAGCGCTCCGTACTCGCGTTCGACCTGGTCCAGGGTGGTCCGGTCAATGCCCGGTGCGCCGTTGTTGGCACGCACCGCGACCCAGCCACGCCACAGGACGTCTCTGCGGTAGACCTTGTCCCACAGCGCATGAAACCGTCGTCCGGGATCGGCCTTGGCCGCCCGGTAAAGCGTGTGCTGCAGGGCACGCACCTTGTCCAAGGGAGCCTTCACCAGGGCGGTGGGACTAGCCGAAACCTCGGCACTCACCGGGCACCTCCATCTGCATCAGCACGCATCGACGAAGCAGGGGTCCTTCCCTCACCGCCGGTTATGTTGTCCGGCCGGCTCAAGCAGTACTACGACCCCCTCCGACGCCCACCCGGCCAGTCGTCCACTTCCCGAGGTCATCGGTTATAGGACACCGTTCTCCGGCGACACCTTCCGCAGGTCACCGGTCCGGGGAGGGCCTCTCCAGTTCCCGCCGCCACTGTCCGGACGTTCCGCGCCCCTTACGCCGGGGAGTCCTTCGCGGCTGCCCTCCAGGATCTTCACCGCTTCCATGGCCTTCGCCCTGACACTCCGGGCTCGGCTCTCCCTGGTCCCGCTCTCGCGGGGATTTTCACGACGCGGCAGGCTTCGCTTGATGCTACGGACCGTCCGTTTGCTCCCCCTTACAGGGCTTTCGACGCTGGGCTCCGACACCAGGCGTTTCCCCCTGATGCCGCCAGCCTGCTACCGGGCCTCCTGGCAGCTACCCGGACCGGACTTTCACCGGCAAGCGACGACGAGCTTACGACCAGTGATCAATCACCTAACACGATCAACCCCCAGCCTCCTGGACGCACAATGGAACAAAATCGAGCACGGCTGTTCTCCCACATTATGATGAACTGGCGGGGCCGGCCGCTGACCAGCCACGAAGTCATCGTGCGAACCATCGCCGCCACCACCACCCGCACCGGACTGCGCGTGCACGCCGAGCTCGATACCAGCGCCTACGACACCGGGATCCAGGTCAGCGACCGGCAGATGGACGCCTTGCCGCTGACCCGCCACGGCTGGCACGGCGACTGGAACTACACCCTCCACCCGCAGGAATACGACCAGGCCAGCGGTGCTACCGATCCGTTGACCGGCCCAGTCCCGACCTGGCCTGGCTGTGCCATTCCTGGGCTGACCGGCCGGTCAGCCCAGGAATGGGACGCCCTGATCGCTGCGCTGATGACGCTCCACGACCAGCAGCGGGAAGCGGACCTGGACAAGCGGCGCGGGCACCGTCCGCGGCTGGCCGCCCCCGGCACCGGCCGCCGCCCCGTACTCACCCTCGCCGACCGGCTCCTGGCCGCCACCCTCCACCAGCGCCTCGCCCTGCCCCAGGTCGCCATCGCCGCCCTGTTCAGCGTCCGGCCCGAGACCATCAACAGACGCATCCGCGAGATCCGCCAGCTCCTGAAGCAGGCCCGGCACGCCATCCGGCCCGGTCCCCACCGACTCGCCAGCCTGGACGACCTCTACAGCCTCGCGACCACGGAGGGCATAACGATCCCATCAATGATCAAGACAGCGTGTTAATGATCTGCAAGCTTCTAACTCCCCGGCATTGGGGCTACCGCGGGCGACTGAAATGCGCGCGCGTTGCGTGCGCACCAGTCCGCGAACGTCCGCGGTCTGCGCCCGAGCAGCCGCTGGACGGTGTTGGTGCGGAGCCCGGTGGTCTTGGCACCTAGGACCTCGTAGAGTTCGATGATCGCGTCGGCGAGCGCCTGGGGCGCGCCATCGCCGAATTGGGACCGGACGGCCTCAGCCGGTGCGGACGGCTTGACCTCGATGTCGATGCCGGCCACCTCGGCGAGAATCCGGACCTGCTCGGCGACCGTAAGCGCCTCGTCGCCCGTGAGGACGTAGTCCTTAGCCCTGATGGCCATCTTCGGTCAGGGCCAGCGCGGCGACCGCGGCAATATCGGCGGGATCGATCGGCGCGTAGCGACCCGGGCCGAGCGGGTCGAGGACATACCCTCCCTCGCGGATTGTGGGCACCCATTGGCAGGTGGTGGTCATGAAGGCGTCGGGCCGCAGTAACGTGGCGGGTATGCCGGAGGCGCGGATCATCTCCTCGCGCTAGTGGTGCCAGCGGCCCATCGCGGGCAGCGGGTCACTCAGAACTCTGATAGAGGACAGGTGCACGATGTGGCGCATCCCGGCGGCCTGGGCGGCGGCCACCGCGTGTTCGGTGTGATCGGTGCCGATGTCGGGGTGACCAGGAACAGCCTGTCGGCGCCGTCGAAGGCGGGCGTGAGCGTCGCGGGCTCGGCCAGATCGCCGGTGAAGCGCTGGGCGCTTTCGGGCAGTGTGGTACGGGCAGGGTCGCGGACCAGGACGCGGAATTTGGCGCCCTTGGCGCCGAGTTCGCTGACCAGTTCGCGGCCGATGTTTCCGGTGGCGCCGGTGACAAGTATCATCACGTACCCTCAGGCTCGTTTGCCGTCTGCGATTATGGCGGCCGTCATTGTAGGTCAGGGTTATTGCGAAGTCGTGAAGGTGCTGGTGAGGATGGCGGTCGCCAGCGCGGCGATCGCTCCCGCCGTCGCTTTACGGCGGACGCGGATCCACTCCCGGTAAGGATGACGATCGCGCCGGTGCCCAGGTCCCGGAGAGCGCACCGGTTTAGGCTTGGGCGGTGGCCCACGCTGCCCCGTCGCGGACCGCGCTGGTACGCCGAGCGCGCCGGATCAACCGTGAGCTCGCCCGGCTGTATCCCGATGCGCATATCGAGCTGAACTTCACGTCTCCGCTCGAGCTGCTGGTGGCGGCGATTCTGTCCGCCCAGACCACGGACCGGCGGGTGAACGCGGTGACGCGGGTGCTGTTCGCCCGGTACCGCACCGCCGCCGACTATGCCGCCGCGGACCGGGCGGAACTTGAGCAGGTGATCGAGCCGACGGGGTTTTTCCGGGCCAAGGCGAAGACCCTCACCGCCCTCGGCCAGGCGTTGTGCGACCGCTTCGGCGGGGAGGTTCCCGGCACGCTGGAAGAGCTGGTGAGCTTGCCAGGTGTTGGCCGCAAGACCGCCAATCTGGTGCTCGGCGATGCCTTCGGTAAGCCAAGCCTCACGGTCGACACCCATTTTGCCCGGCTGGCGCGGCGGTTCGGCTGGACGGCGCAGACCGGCCCGGACAAGATCGAGCAAGACGTCGCCGCGCTGCTGCCGCGGCGGGAGTGGATCGCGGCGTCCCACCGGCTGATCTGGCACGGCCGTCGTGTCTGTCATGCTCGCCGGCCCGCGTGCGGCGCATGCGGGATCGCCCGGCTGTGCCCGTCGTTCGGCGCGGGCCCGACCGATGAGGAGACCGCGCGCAAGCTGGTCAGGACGGACCAGCACGGGCTGAGAATCTAGCCGGGGCCCGGCGCTGACAACGGTGCGGATACGTGGTCGTTCCCGAGACGAGATAACACCCGCCGGGTAGACGCACATCCGCGGGAAGCTCATGAGATCCGGGATGAGGCCGGCAAGCCGTCAGGGCCGGCGGCGATTCGTCGGCTTAATCTCACGCCCTGCGCCGGCGCCACCCAGCACCGTCCGGAAACCCCGGCGCCGAAAGCGAAAAACCATGCCAAACGGGACCGGATCGGGCGCGGTCCTTGACAGATGAGGCGCACGCGCCAAAAGTAGCGCTTGAGGACTTGTGGATAGCGAGCAACTGGGAGCGGCATGATCCGGAGGATGGCGGCCGAACTGCTCGGAACGGGGATCCTGGTTTATTTCGCCGTCGGCGTGGCCACCCTGAGTTTCGGGTTCGGCACCGCGGGGACCAGCTTCGCGGCCGGGGTCGTCGCCACCGCGCTCGCGTTCGGCCTGGTGCTGCTGACGCTCGCCTACGTGATCGGCCCCATCTCCGGAAGCCATGTCAACCCGGCCGTCACCATCGGCGCCTGGGGCTCGGGCCGCATCTCACTGACCGAAGCCGCCGGCTACTGGGCCGCCCAGTTCGCCGGGGGCATCCTCGGGGCGCTGCTCCTGTGGGGCACGTTCAGCACCTCCCCGCTCTACAGCAGGTCGAAGACGGGCCTGGGCACGGACGGCTGGGGCGCCGCGAGCCATATCCACATCAGCGCGGGGGGCGCCTTCCTGACCGAGGTCATCCTGACCGCGCTGTTCGTCTTCGCCGTGCTCGGCGCGACCAGCAAGACCGCGAACGCGGCGACCGCCGGCATCGTCGTCGGCTTCTCCCTGACGGCGGTGCACCTGATCGGAATCCCGATCACGGGCACCTCGGTCAACCCCGCGCGCAGCCTCGGCCCGGCCCTCGTCGTCGGCGGGACCGCGCTGAACCAGGTGTGGCTGTTCATCGTCGCGCCGCTGGTGGGCGGCCTGGTGGCCGCGGGGCTGCACCGGCTGCTGTACCCCGAGCCCAAGCCCGAGTCGCTGGCCTCCGGCGACATCCCACCGCCCGTCGCCGGGTAGCTCAATTCGCCGCTATGCCGGCGCTCTGGCTGATGACGGTTCTGCGATGTGCCTGTGCCAGCATGCCCGCGGCAGCGTCGCCGCCGTCTCCGGCCAGCCTGCTCACCGTGCTGGGGAGGAGGCATCCGTGATCTTGCCCGAAGCCGGCACGATGCTCGCCCCGGTGACCCGGGGTGTGCCCTGCTCGTCCGGCACGGCGGGTCAGCGGCGGCGCAGGCGCGGACCGGATGGGCCGGGGCGGCTCTGGCCCAGCCTGGAACCATGAGCGAGGGTGGACGCGCAGGGTTCGCCTCCGGGCACGCCCTGCGCCTACCGGTCAGATGGCCGGGTGGAGCCGCCACATCGGCCCGTTCGGAATCGAGATGAATCTGCTGGCCCGCAACGAAGACGAACCGGAACGGATGCCCGGCATGCCCGGGAGTCGCGGCAGACACGCCCGGCAGGGCGAAGAGCCGCAGCGTGCGCTGGGCATACCCGCCGACTGGTTCGGCGGCGTCGACGCCGGCTTCTTCCGGTCGTTCCTTCATCCCATCTCGGCGTACCGGCGCTGGTCCCGGCGCCGCCGCCTGGGCGCGTACGCGGTGCAGGACGACACCGGGCGCCGCTAGCCCGGCCCGTGCCCGCCGCCCGGGGGCCGGGCGGCGGTCGCGTCAGGGCAGCTCGTGCTGGGCCGCGGCGCTCTCGAGTTCGTCCATCTCGGCCTGGGCCACCCGGGTCTCCGCGGCCACGTCGATCGACCGGGAGAAGACGTAGTAGAGGATCGCGGCCACCGGCAGCCCGATGAAGAACGAGATGTCCGCGCCGCCGAGCGCCTTGGCCGCGGGGCCCTCGTACAGCGTGCCGACGTTGAAGAACGGCGTCATGGCGGCGAACCCGATGAGGTACGCGAGGATCCCGCGCCAGCCCCACCGGCCGTACATGCCGTGCGGGTTGAAGATCTCGGCGATGGCGTAGTGGCCACGCCGCACGATGTAGTAGTCGACGAGGTTGACCGCGGTCCACGGGATGAACAAGTACAGGATCAGCAGCAGGAAGTTGTTGAAGTTGCTGAGGAAGTGCTTGCTCGCGGCGAGCGCGCCGACGAGCGAGAGCGCCGCGGTCAGCCCGACGGTGATGACGCGGATGGCCAGCGTCGGGCGCACCTTCCGGAACGAGTCCACCGCGCTGATGAGCGTCAGCGAGCCGCCGTACATGTTCAGCGCGGTGACCGATGCCAGGCCGATCGCGGCCACGATCAGCACGACCGCGCCGAAGCCGTCGAAGACGTGGTTGCCGACCGCCTTGAGCTCGGCGATGCCGGTGCCGTCGAAGCTCTTGCCCGCCCACGCGGCGAGGACGGCGCCCAGGATCATCATCCAGGCGCCGCCGATCGCCGAGCCCCAGTAGGTCCAGTGGAAGGTCTTGCGCACGGTCACGTTGGGCGGCATGTAGCGCGAGTAGTCCGAGACGTAGATGGCCCAGCTGATCTGGTAGCCGGCCACCACGCCGAACTGGCCGAAGAACGGGCTGGCCTTGAAGGTGCCGATCGCGAACGTGCCCGCCGGGTAGTGGATCAGGAACAGCGTGATCGTGAAGATGCCGAAGATGAGGATCATCAGGTACGTCAGCCACTGCTCGGCGCGGTGGATGAGGTCGTAGCCGACGACCGCGACCACGAACGCCGCCGCGGTCACGATGACGACCCACAGCTTGGTGCTGCCGTGGGCGGTGGTGCTCATCGCCTCGCCGCCGAGAATGGTGTTGAAGACGTTGAAGCCCGCGTACTGGATGTAGGCGAAAAGCCAGACCAGTAGCGCCCCCACGTAGCCGAACTGCGGGCGGGACTGGATCATCTGCGGCAGGCCGAGCTGCGGGCCCTGCGCGGAGTGAAACGCCATGAACAGCGTGCCGACCAGGATGCCGAGCACAATGGCCAGCACCGACCAGAACAGCGATGCGCCCTCGCTGATGCTGATCAGGCCGACCGCCAGCGTGGCGATCTGCGCGTTGCACATGAACCACAGCGGGCCGAGATGCCAGACCTGGCCGTGCCGTTCATTCAGCGGTACGTAGTCGATCGAGCGGACTTCGATACCGCCCAAACGCGGCTGCGCATTCGTCATGCAGCCACTCTGACGTGACTTCGCCTGCAACGGAATAGCTGCTGGCCTGCAAGTTCAGCACGAAACAGAAAGTTCTCATCAATGCCGAACGGGCCTGGGCGGGGCGCACCGGGAAAGGAAGGCGCCCTACCCGCCGCGCGATCCCGGACGGCCCAGCCGGAAACCGGGCCCGCCCACAGCGGAAGTCCCGCGGCGTTACCCGGCGTGCTGGCCTGCCCCGGGGAACCGGAGGCGCAGCCGCCAGGGCGATCCCGGACACCGCGGTCACGGCGGCCAGCGCCAGGCGTGGCCTTTTGTTCATCTTGGCGAAACTTGACCGACGGGTCATGGTAAGGTCGCTGCTTGCGCCGGAAGCAGGCATTGAGGACAGCGGTGTCACATGATGCGGTTCCATGCCTTAAGACGATCAGCCACCCCGCCTGGCTGGTGCGTACCGGTAATTGGCGGCCAGCGCACACGATGTCCCCGTCAGCTGCGCTAACCCGGGCTGGCCATCCCGGGCTGCCGCACCCGCCCACGGCCGCGGCGCCCGGTCGCCCGGAGCCGTCCAAACACCGATGCGGCACGGGGTCCGCCAATATTATCGGCAATCACGCAGGAAACCGGGCTCTGCATCGGTTACCTCCGCGCAAGCACAAGGAAGCTTGGCAGATGTCCTCGATTCACGCTCTGTTGGGCCGCGCGCGCCGCCCCGGGCCGCTGGTCGCCGTCTCGATCGCCTATCTCGCTCTCGTGTCGGGGGTGATGATCTGGCGGGGGATCTCGGTGTCGCCGGACTACCTGCTGCTGATCCTGGTGCCGGTGGCGTTGCTGAGCGGGCGGTTCTTCGCGTTCCTGCGGGACTGGGTGCCGTTTGTGGCGCTGTTCCTGGGGTATGAGGCGCTGTCGGGGGTGGCGCCGAAGCTCGGCATCAAGCCCCAGGCCGGTTCCATGGTGCACATCGAAAGGGAACTGTTCGCCGGCCGGGATCCCAGCGAGGTGCTGCAGCAGCAGTTCGGCGGGCTGCACTGGCTGGTGATCGCGTGCACCGTCATCTACTTCTGCCACTTCCTGTTCCCCATCGCCGTGGGAATGGTGCTGTGGCTGGTCGGCCGTACGCAGTTCCTGCGTTTCACCATCGCCCTGCTGGCCATGTCGTTCGCCGCCTTCATCTTCTTCTTGCTGGTGCCCACCGCGCCGCCGTGGTACGCGGACAGCCTGGGGCTGCTGCCGGGGGTCCATGACCTGGTGCACGGGACGCTGCCCAGTGCGGTCAGCCCCTTCTTCCAGCGGCTGGACGCCGACCCGGTGGCGGCGTTCCCCTCGCTGCACGCGGCCTACCCGGCGCTGGGCGCGCTGGCGCTGTGGCAGGTCAGCCGGCGCACCGCGCTGGTGATGGTGCCGTGGTGCCTGGCGGTGTGGTTCAGCGTCGTCTTCCTCGGCCAGCACTACGTGATCGATGTGATCGGCGGGATCGGGTTCGCGGTGGTTACCTGGGCCGTGATGATGTTCGTCGTGGTGCCGCACGTCGCGACCTTCCGCGCCCGCCCGGCCGTGGCCACGGTGGCGGACCAGACGGCTGATGGTCAGGGCAGCGACGAGGAGACCCGCGACGGCCAGCCGGGCGATGATCGGCTCCGCGATGGCCGGGCTTACGAGGACCTGAACCCTGGGGCCACGGCACCAGCCGAGCAGGATGCCGGGCTATCGAGCCGAACTCCAGGTCCCGGGGCATAGCGGGGGCGGCTGGGCCGGAGCCGCCGCCGGGGACGCGGTGGGCGGCTGGCGGAAGTGGTAGAGCAGGATCGAGTCGTCGAGGACGCCGACCGGGCACCACCGGCGCAGCCACGCCAGCGACGAGCGGCTGGAACTGTTGAGCGCGGTCACCGACACCGCGACCCAGCCGGATATCCCGGCCGGTGCCGTACCGGGCCAGGAGCGGGCGCCAGGAATGGCGGCCGTCGTAATGCCGCGCGGGCCGAAGTACACCACCCAGGGACGCCGGCTGGCGCTCCACGTGCTCAGCGCGTACAACGCCTGTCCCCAGTCGACGTCGGAGTCCGTCACGGCGGTGTAAGCCGGCCGGAACGGCCGGGTCGTCCAGGCCAGGGAGCGCGGGAACGACCAGGCCGTGGCCAGTATCGCGAGGGCGAGCAACCCGGCCGCCACGGCCCGGGCCAGATAGCGCGGCCGCGGGCGGAAAGCCGTGATCGCGGGCAGCAGAGCCCCGGCCATCGCGGCGCACAAGGCGATCACCGGGAGCAGATAACGCAGGCCGATGTCCCTGGGCATCGTCAGGGTGAAGACAGTGAGCAGAACGGCGGGAAGGGCCACTCCCCCCGCCACCCGGCCGCGTACGCCCCGCGGCAGGCGACCGCAGGCGATGACGCCGGCCACGAGCAGCAGCAGGCTGACCGCGGGCCACTTGATCACCAGACTGACCGGCCAGAACCACCAGCGGCCGCCGGTGTAGGCGATACCCGCCATGTAGCCCGCGGTCCCCACCGTGTCCTGGGCGGCGAGATGGGCGGTGCCATCGAGATAGGGCCGTGGCAGCACACTGGCCGAGTGCCACAGGACGGAGGGAGCCAGGACCGCGTAGCTGGCCCACAGGGCAGCCAGGGCGGTCAGCCCGGCCAGCCCGGCGCTCGCGAGGGCCGGCCTGATCCCCGAGCGCCACTGGAAGCCCACGATCACGGCCAGGCTGCCCGCCACGATGAGCAGGCCGGAGATCTGGCTATCCGCGACGGCCGCCAGGGTCAGCCCCACCCAGACCAGCCCCCGGGCGCGGCGCAATCGCAGCCACCGGACCAGTGCCCAGGAACTTAGCGTGGTGGCCAGGGTGAAGGGAATATCGACGCCGTCGAGGTGGCCAATTCCGAGCACGAAGGGGGAAGCCAGCCACAGTGCGCCCGCGAACGCGCCCGCCGCGGGGCCGGACAATTCCGAGCCGAGCGCGAACAGCATGAACGCCACACCGATGGATTCGGCCAGCGGGACCAGCCGGGACGCAAATGTGACCCGGCGCAGAGTTCCGGCGGAAAGCTGAGCGGCAATAAAGCGGGCACCGTAACTCCGTTCGTCATTGCCGGACCACCGGCCGTCCGGCGGAATGACGGGATGGGTGAGCAGGACGGGCAGCACCGCGAGGACCTTGGGCAGCGGCGGGTGCTCATCGTTGAATGTCACGTCGTGGTGCAGCACCCCGGCGAGGCCGGCGGCCACATAAACGGGCTCGTCGAACGTGGGTGAGTCGGACCAGGCCTCGGTGAGTCCCAGGCCGAGGAAGCCGGCCGCCAGCAGGACCAGCCCCAGCAGCGGGAGCCGGCTCATCCAGCCACGCCGCACGGCGCGGCCGGCCGTGCTCCGGCCGCCCGTAACGGGCTGGGCGCAAAGACCCGGCATGTGGCTCACATCCGTCGGTAAAGGCAATCCCTGCGGAATCCCGGAGTACGCCAGTAAACATCAGGTTCCGGCCGGCCGGCCGGTCTTCGCGGAGTTCGCCGCGCGGCGCGTTCAGCTGCGCTGGGCCGCCCGCGAACGCGTGGATGCCCCGCCCGTGGCCTGCGCGGCGGGCGGGGGCGGGGCATCCAGGGAGTGTTACACCTTCATGAGGCGCTCGAAGAACGCCCGGTAATCACGCAGCACGTTACGGAGGTTCTCCGTGTCGGCGTTGCTGCTGTCCCAGCCACCGCGCAGGGAGCGTTCCCGCTCCTGGACGGCCGAGACGAGCGTGCCGGTGATCTGCGCAACGAGGTCCGCCGCTTCCGTCACCGATTCGTGCGGGTCATCGACGAACCCGGACTGGATCCGCACCCAGCTGGCGCGGTATCCGTCCGCGTTCGTCACGAACGCGGCGCCCGCGGCGTCGAGGCCGGCGGCGGGACCGGTGCTGCCCGGTGTCGCGGCCGTGTCATCCGGCCCGCCTGCCCGGGCGCCGAATGGATCACTGGTGGCCGGCCGGGCCTCGCAGGCGCTCGTCGTTTCCTGATTTCGCGACATCATCTCACCCTCTCGTTGAGCGCTGAGGCGATACGGCGCCGCCGGTGAGCGCGCTTGTCCGGCGCGACGTCATCGGCGGGGCCAACCGGGTCAGCCGGAGCACCGTTGATTGGCGCGCTGCTCGCGGACGCGGTGCCGGCCGGTGCCGTGTCAGCCGCGGCGGTGCCGCCGGCCGTGCTGCCAGTCGCGGTGCCGGTGACGGGCCCGCGCCCGGCCGCGACGTCATCGACCGTATCGGCCGGGGACACGCTGGGGCCGGTACGCCGATCGGCCCGGCCGGCCTCCAGTTCGCCGTCACGCCCGGGACGCGCGACGAGCTCCTCGAATAGGGCCCGGTACTGGAGCATCGCGTTGCGCAGGTCGTCGGTGGAGGCCGAGCCCGCACGGGCGCGCTCGCTGGTCGAACGAGCCTCCCGGTAGCGGCTGAGCGTAGGTCCGTGCTCGACCGACAGGGCGTTCATGGCCTCGTTCTGGTCGTCCGCCGGGTACCCACGGAGCTTCATCACCGCGGTGACCAGAGCCGACGCCTGCGCCACGGACTGGCCAGGGGTGTCCACGAACCGTTCCTGTATCGCATTCCACTCGCCCAGGTAGTGCGCGGTTTCTTCGCGGGTGAGCGGGCGGATATCGAGTTTGGCGACGCGGCGCTGACGCGCGGACAGCTCAGCTTCGGCCTTACGCCGGCTGCCGAGCTCCGTCACCAGCCGGTCGTACTCGGGACCGAATCGCCGGCGCAGCGTGCGCCTGCGCATCTGCATTGCTACAACTGCCACGAGGGCTACCACCACGACGATGACGACCACGATGGCAATCACGGCTCCGGTTGACATGATTACCTCCCGGATTGGATCGAATCATTGGGTCCGGGTTCCCTCAGGATTGGACCCTAAACGGATGCCGATGTTCAATCACCGGCAAAATTCCGGCGCCTATACCGCCGTGGCCATGAAGCGCGGCAGTTCCCCGATGAGCACGGGGTTCCACGCCGCGGGAAAGATATTTCGCAGGTCAGATCGCCAGGTCACTCATGCGCAGGGTCCGTTCCGTGCTTCTGACAGCCGGGAGAGGACGATGTACCCGAAGTGGCTGAGCCCGGCGTCGCGCTGCAACTGGGCGTCCAGGGCGGCCGGAGGCTTGATGAGGACGCCGGCCAGCGGTATCCAGGCGTCGCGCTCGTCCCCGGTCAGCCAGCGCGGCTCGTGCTTTACGCAGCTGTCGCTGGGGTCATTCGGGAGCGCGCTTGCGTACCTCTTCCCAGAGGTCCCGGTAACAGCGGGCGGCCGGGCTGCGCGGCGCGAACGCGGGCACGGGGGCGCGCTCGACGGCCATCCGCTCGATGACGGCCAGGGCGGGGATCGTGGCCGCCGCGATGTCCGGCCGCTCCAGGGGCAGCCGCTCGGCGATCTCGCGATGAATCCGCTTCCGCCGGTCCACCATCGAGAAGAACGCCAGCACATCCGGGCGAGGGCCATCGAGGTCCGCCACGAACGCGGTGAGCTGATCCAGCGTGCGCAGCGACAAGGTGGCGGGGATGAGCGGGACGAGGATCAGGCCCGCGGCGTGCAGCACGTTTTCTGACACCAGCGAAACGCTGGGCGGGCAGTCAACGAAAACGACGTCGTAGTCGCCGGCCACCGGGCCGAGCAGCCGGGAGAGCCGGCGGAGCCGCTTTTTGGCCGCGTCGAGCTGCAGGTCCATATCCCGGTACGTGAAGTCACCCGGCAGGATGTCGAGGCGGTCGAAGTCGGTGCCCTTGATGGCCTCGTCCAGTGGGCGGGTGCCGCGGATGAGGGCCTTCCCGCCGCCCTTGACGCGGGGCCGGACGCGGAGCATGTACGTGGCCGCCGCCTGCGGATCCAGGTCCCACAGCAGCGTGCGTAAACCGTCCTGGGCCGCCAGGTAGCCGAGGTTGACGGCGGCCGTCGTCTTCCCGACGCCGCCCTTGATGTTGTAGGTCGCGATCACCCTCATGCGCTGTCCCGGGCGGTCAGCGCCGCCATCCGGCCCCGCCCCTCGCTGCCCGCGAACCCGGCGAACCGCTCCGCGAACTCGGCGCGCGCCTGGCCCTGGCGGACGGCCAACTGAGCGGCCAGCTCACCCATCGCCAGCAGCGTGGGCGCGGAAGCGGCGTGCTGGGCCAGCATCGCCGCCGCCAGGGACTGGATCTCCTCGCGCTGAACCTGGCTGTCCTGGAAGCCGCCCAGGCAATCCTGGAGGCGCTTCAGGTCGCTGAGCACCGCACGGTAGATCCGCGGATCGTGCAGGGACGCGAAGAACTCCAGCACGTACCGCAGTTCTTTGCACCGCTTGCGCAACGTGTGCAGGCTTTCCGGCGGTGAGCTGCCGGTGATCGCCGATCCGAGCCTGATAACCCGTTCGTGGGCACGTTTGGTCCGGTCCGCGGCCAGTTCGGCGGCGGGCGGGCCAGCGGGTACCCAATGGGCATCGTGCGGGACGAGCAGCGCCTTACGCCAGTCGCCCACGGTGGCGGCGAAACGCGCCGAACGCAGGACCCGGCTGAGCTTCCGCCGCTCGGCGGTGCGGCGGCGGCCCAGGTAGGCGAGGAACGGCTCCAGGTCCGCGGGATCGGCCGCCACCAGCTGGGCGGCCATCGGCGGCAGGGACAGCAGGTGCACGTCAAGATCCCGCAGCGGCGTCGTCATGTCGCCGAGCCACCTGAACTCGGAGGCGAAGCGCAGGGTGAGCTCGCCGGGCAGGACGTCACCGAGGAGCTTCAGCACGGACCGCGTGCGCCGCACAGCAATGCGCAGGTCGTGCAGGAACTCCGTGTCCGTGTCGTGCAGCACTCCGTCGACGTTGGCCTCCAGGTTGTCCAGCTGCTGCAGCAGGATGGCGCGGACCGCATCGTCGCCCGGCATGACCGGGCGGAGCGCCACGTCGACCTTGCCCGAGTAGCCGAGGGCACGGCGCCCGGCCGCGCTGAGCGCGGCATCCAGCGCGGTCTGCCGGCTGAGAGCCACCCCGTCGGTGCCGGCGAGAATACGCTCGGCCCGTCGCGCCGGAGCCGCGTAGCCGCGAACCTCGGCCACGGCCAGCCGGACCGGAATCGGGGCGCGGCCCGGCGCGGGAAGCGACATGCCGTCCATGAAGATCCGGGCGACCGTCTTGTCGTCCGCATTGCGCAGCCGCACCTCGCGCACCCGGCTGATCACGCTGACCACGGGCAGCAAGGCCCGGAGCCCGGCCAGGTCCGCGACCAGGTCCCGTAGCGGCCCGGGCGGGAGGGCACCCGGCAGGCATGGCCAGCGGGCCAGCCGGGTCGGCGCGGTGAGCCGCTGGCCGCCCCTGCCGGTCAGCACCAGTTCGCCCGTTCCCCGCGTTCCGCGCCCGCTGACATATTGCAGCGTGAGCCCGGCCCGGTACAGGCTCCAGTCGAAGGTGTCCAGCCACGTCCGCCGCAGCCTGGTCGCCTGACGGTCCAGTTTCACGGTGAAGGCCGTCGTCAGCTCATCGCGCACCCGGCCGGGCAGTTCCGGACCGGATTCCGCGAGGACGTATTCGCGCGAACGGGCCTCCACGAGGCGGACGGTATCACCCTCAGTACATGTCTTTCCAGAAGTGAACGGGCGGCAAACCCCAGGTTACACACGGTGGGTGGATGCTTTGTGCGTAAAGGCACAAGGCCTGCGACGGAGGAGATTTCGCGGGATTCGGGAGGCCTCCCGGCTCAGCCCACGGGTGAGGAATGTCACGCCGGCGCGGGCCACGTCAGGCCGGAGGGGCCACGTCACGCGGGAAGGGCCACGTCACGCGGGAGGGGCCACGTCACGCGGGAGGGGCCACGTCACGCGGGAGGGGCCACGTCACGCGGGAGGGGCCACGTCAGGCGGGAGGGGCCACGTCAGGCGGGAGGGGCCACATCAGGCGGGAGGGGCCACGTCACGCCAGTGAGGGCCACGACATCCGCCGGGCGCGGCATGGCTTCCTGGGTGCCATGCCTGGTCGTGGCGACGGCCGCAGCGGCGCAGGCCGCGCGAACGGCGGCCCCGGGGGGCGCGCCCACGGCCAGGGCAACGGCCAGCGCGCCGACGAACGTGTCGCCGGCGCCAACGCTGTCCACGGCGTGGACGGGAAAGCCGGCCACCACACCGGTGCCATCCGGGCCCGCGAAGGCCGCACCGTCGGCTCCGGCCGTGACCACCACGTGAGCGGGTCGGGGCCCGGGTCCGGGCTGGGCTGCGGCCAGGTCGGCCGCGGCGGCCCGGGCGTCCGCCGGGCCGCTCACCGGCCGGCCGAGGACCGCGGCGGCTTCCGGCTCGTTCACCACCAGCCAGTCCACCCCGCCGGCCAGCAGGCTGGCCGGCCCGGGCGGGGGCGGGGCCAGGTTGAGCAGGCAGACGGCGTTCCCGATCCGGGCCCGGGCCAGGGCAGCGGCGATCGCGGTGACCGGGATTTCCGCCGAGATGACCAGCACGTCGCCGGGGAGCGCGCACGCGGCGGCGACTTCTGCCTCGCCCACGGCCTGGTTGGCTCCGGGCGCCACGGTGATGATGTTCTCGCCGTCGGCGTCAACGGTGATCAGGGCCAGCCCCGAGGCCACCTCCGTCACCGCGCGGACGGCCGAGGTGCCCACCGATTCGGCCTGGAGGGCGCCTATCAGCCGGCCACCGAAATCGTCGCCGCCGACGCAGCCCGCCATCCGGACCTGGGCGCCGAGCCGGGCCGCCGCGACCGCCTGGTTACCGCCCTTCCCCCCGGGCGCGACGCGGGCGGCGGAACCGAGGACGGTCGCGCCCGGGCCGGGAAGCCGCGGCACGGTCACGGAGATGTCCATGTTCATGCTGCCCAGCACGGTCACTCGCGGCGTTACCGTCATCTGCGCTCCTGCCCGCTACTGCGCAGGCCGGCGGCGGGGCCCCGGCCAGTTCCGTTCGGCTAAACCGGGCTCGGCCGCCACCACGCAATCATGGTCAGCCGCGCTCAGCCGCCGGACCGCCGGCCCGGCTGGCGCGCCAGGCCACCAGCATGGCCAGCGCGGACGCGACCGCGCCGGTGAGCATCGCCGCGCGATCACCCGTCACCCCCGGCCGCGCCGGCGCCGTGCCCGATGCCTTCCGCCACGGCCGGCCGGAGCGCGCGCCGATGGCCGCGCCGATCTGGCGGCTGGTGCTGATCATCCCACTGACGACGCCCTGGTCGCGGTCGGGCACGCCGCGGCTGGCGAACACGATCGAGCCGACGGCGGTACCGGCCGTACCGAAGCCGATCAGGGCCGCGGCACGCACTGGCGCCCCATGGGACCCCGGCACAGCAGGAAGGCCCGGCACGGCAGGAAGGCCCGGCACGGCAGGAAGGCCCGGCCGGCGCCCCGCCACAGCGGGGGCGGCCGCGGAGCGAGGCGCGTTTGGATATCAGTGGGGCGAGGTAAGTTGCTCTTACGGGATGGGAAGGGATGCCCCGATGGGGAAGTTCGAGCGGCAGGTCCGCGGTTTGATGTCTTCGATCCGGTCCGCCTGGGGTGGACGCGCGCGCGGTGGCGCCGCCGACCGTCCGCCCCGCGACGTCCGGAAGGGCGACGCCGGACGCCGGGCGCAGGAGGCCATCCGGGACTTCCGGGAAAGTGACACCGCGCGGAAGGCACAGGAAACCGTCCGCGACCTGCGGGACAGCGAGACGGCGCGCCGGGCGCAGGAAGCCGTCCGCGACCTGCGCGACGGTGCGGCCGCACAGAAAGCGCAGGCGACGGTCCGGGAGTTCCGCGAGAGCGAGACGGGCCGCAAGGCCGAAGCGACCATCCAGGAAGCCGAGGCCGCCGCGCGTGCCGCCTACCTCCGGCTGCGCCGTTCCATGGGCGACCGCTAGCCGCAACTCCGGCTAGCTGGCTAGGGCTCGCAGATCATTAACCAACGGCCCTGATCTTTGACATAACCACGATGCCTTCTGCGGTCGCGAGCCTGGATAGATCGTCCAGGCAGGTGCGCTGTGTGAAACAGCGCGGCCCGGTCCCAGCCGGCTGCGGAAGGGATCATCACCCCGCCAGGGATAAAGACAGCGCGTTCATAATTTGCGACTTCTTAGCTACCCGGCGTCGCCGCTCGACGCCCCTCGGCCGCCCTGGGCCCCGGCCCGCCGCCCTGGGCCCCGGCCCGCCGCCCTCGGCCGCCGGGTCTTCCGCCCGGTACCACAGCAGCCGCTTGATGGGGGTCTTCGGCCTCGCCGGGGGCGGCCTGAACGCCGGGGCATCCTGGCGAGGTGTCTGGTGACCACGCAACCGCACATAGATCCGGCCACGCGTGTGACTTTTTTCGGGCGGCGCGAACCATCTGATCTTTCCGCCAGCACTTCAGGGGACGCTGTAGCCAGCGCATATATGCTGAGTAACAGAATAAGATGTCACTGATCTATCACTTGCGGTGATATGGTCCTTGACCGGCCGAAAATGTGAGCGATAACATCATCAAAAATCACCAGCAGCACCGGTCCGCCAGGCGCCCGGCTGAGCCGGCGCGGAGGCGGGCCGTTCCGCTGTGCTGCTGGTGGCAAAGGGAGGCCCGAGGTGGCGTCGTCACCGCGTAATCCGGTCAGGCCCGGTCAGGGCGGTCAGGCGCGCGCCAAGCCGGGCACGGCCGGACGCCCGGCCAGCACCCTGGGCCGGCCGCCGGTGATGGCCGACGTCGCCCAGCTCGCCGGGGTCTCCCATCAGACAGTCTCCCGAGTACTCAATGATCATCCGAACGTCCGGCCGCATACCCGCGAGAAGGTCCTGGACGCGATCCGGCAGCTGGCCTACCGGCCCAACGCCGCAGCCCGCGCCCTGGTGACCCGCCGCACCCACACCCTGGGCGTGATCAGCATCGACTCGCCGCTGTACGGGCCGGCCATGATGCTGAACGGGATCGAGCGCGCGGCCCAGCACGGGTACTTCGTCGTCATCGCGAGCCTGCCCGCCCTGAACCGGCGCTCGATGCTGGACACCGTGGATAGATTCCTCGGCCACGCGGTCGAGGGCATCATCGTCATCGCACCGCAGACGTCGGCGGTCGCGGCGCTCAGCCACGTCCCCGCCGATCTGCCGCTCGTCGCGGTCGGCTGCGGGACCCGCGCTCCGCTGACGTCGGTCGCGGTGGATAACGCGGACGGCGCGGGCCGGGCCACCACTTATCTCCTGGGTCTGGGACACGAAACCGTCCATCACGTGGCCGGCCCCGGCAGCTGGCTGGACGCCCGCGAGCGGATCGACGGCTGGCGCGCGGCGCTGAGCGAGGCGGGCGCCCGGGAACCGGAGGTCACCTCGGGTGACTGGTCGGCGCGGTCCGGCTATGAGATCGGGCAGAAGCTGGCCGGGATGGACGAGGTCACCGCCGTCTTCTGCGGCAACGACAACATGGCCCTGGGTCTGGTGCGGGCCCTCACCGAACGCGGCCGCCGCGTCCCGGACGAGGTCAGCGTGGCCGGGTTCGATGATGTGCCCGAGGCGGGGTACTTCCTTCCGCCGCTCACGACGGTCCGCCAGGATTTCGGCGAACTTGGCCGCCAGGCGCTGAGTGCGCTGGTCGATCGGATCTCCGGCGGACCGGGGACCGGCGCTCACCTCCGGGTGCCACCGGAGCTCGTGCTGCGCGCGAGCACCGCGCCGCCGGGAACCGCGTCGCACCAGGCTGGACCTTGACATCCTGCGGCCGCCTGAAGGCGGCGGTTTCCGGCTACCTGAAGGTGGCGGTTTCCGGCTACCTGAAGGTGGCGGTTTCCGGTTACGCGACCAGGAGGCCGTCGTGCTGAGGTTCGCGGTTCACGAGCTCGCCCAGCGGCAACCCTCCCCGCGTTTTCACCGCATGCCCTGCGGCGATGTTCTTCGCTGCGTTCACGTCGGCGTGATCGCGATGCCCGCGTGGAGCGCCAGCGGAAGGCGGACATGGTTGTGAGCGCTGACAACGAGGACCGGTACGTCATTGGCGTTGATTACGGCACCCTGTCCGGCCGCGCGCTCGTCGTCCGGGTCAGTGACGGGGCGGAAGCAGGCACCGCCGTGCACGAATACCGGCACGGGGTGATGGACCGTGAGCTCGCCGCCACCGGCGAGCCGCTGCCGCCGGACTGGGCCCTGCAGGACCCGGCCGACTACCGGGCCGTGCTGCGCGTCGCGGTACCCGCGGCCGTCAGGGACGCGGGCATCGACCCGGCCGCGGTGATCGGCATCGCCACCGACTTCACCGCGTGCACGGTCCTGCCGGCCACCGCCGACGGCACGCCGCTGTGCATGGTCCCGGCCCTGGAGGGACGCCCGCACGCTTACCCCAAACTGTGGAAGCACCACGCGGCCCAGCCGCACGCGGACCGCATCAACGCGCTGGCTCACGAGCGGATGGAGCCGTGGATAGCGCGCTACGGCGGGAAGATCTCCTCGGAGTGGCAGTACGCCAAGGCCCTGCAGCTGCTGGAGGAGGACCCGGGGATCTACGCCCGGGCGGACCGCTGGATCGAGGCGGCCGACTGGATCATCTGGCAGCTCACCGGCACCGAGACGCGCAACGCCTGCACCGCCGGGTACAAGGGCATCTGGCAGGACGGCCGCTACCCGTCACGTGAGTTCCTGGCCGCGCTCAACCCGGAGTTCGCCGGCTTCGCCGCCGGTAAGCTCGAGCATCCGATCTCGGCCCTTGGCACCCGCGCTGGATCCCTGACCGCCGAAGCCGCCGAGTGGACCGGGCTGCCCGCAGGCATCGCGGTCGCCGTCGGGAACGTCGACGCGCACGTCACCGCGCCCGCCGCGCGCGCCGTCGAGCCGGGCCAGATGGTCGCCATCATGGGCACCTCGACCTGCCACGTGATGAACAGCGACGGCCTGGCCGAGATACCGGGCATGTGCGGGGTGGTCGACGGCGGGATCATCGCCGGCCAGTGGGGGTACGAAGCCGGCCAGAGCAGCGTCGGCGACATCTTCGCCTGGTTCACCGGGCACGCCGTCCCCGGCTCCTACCGGGACAAGGCGGCGCTGCGGGGCATCTCCGTGCACGACCTGCTCACCGAGGAAGCCGCGGCGCAGCCGGCCGGGGCGCACGGGCTCGTGGCGCTGGACTGGTTCGGCGGCAACCGGTCGGTGCTCGTCGACCACCACCTGTCCGGGGCCATCGTCGGGCTCACGCTCGCCACCCGGCCGGCCGAGATCTACCGCGCGCTGCTGGAGTCGACCGCGTTCGGGACGAGGGTCATCATCGAATCGTTCGGCTCAGCGGGTGTCCCGGTGACCGACCTCATCGTCGCCGGCGGGCTGCTCAAGAACGACCTGGTGATGCAGATCTACGCCGATGTCATCCGCCGCCCGCTGAGCGTGATCGGTTCCGGTCAGGGACCCGCGCTGGGCTCGGCCATCCACGCGGCCGTGGCGGCGGGTGCATACCCGGACGTGCCGGCCGCGGCGCAGGCCATGGGAAAGCTCCGGCGCGAGGTCTACCATCCCGATCCGGCCAGCGCCGCCGTGTACGACGAGCTGTACGCGCAGTACGTGACGCTGCACGACTACTTCGGCCGGGGCGGCAACGACAGCATGCACCGGCTGCGCGCGCTCCGCGACCGGGTCCTCAGGTCCCCCGCCGTTGACCCCGGTTCCGGTGACACCACATCCGGATCGCTCGACGAGGAAACGGGGGGCTTCTCGTGAGCGTTGCCGAGAACGGCGGCCTGCCGGCCGCCGAACTCGTAGCCGAATTGCGCGAGATCGTGTCCGCCTGCACGCCGAGCTGCCGCGCCACGGGCTGGTCGCCTGGACGTCGGGAAACGTGTCGGCGCGGGGTTCCAGGGGCTGATCTGATGATCATCAAGCCGAGCGGTATCGGCTACGACGACCTGACGCCCGAGTCGATGGTCCAGCCACGGCGTGTTCGCAATCGGCCCGGCCGTCCGGGACGCCGTCAAGGCCGCGATCATGTGCGAGGACGCGGCCCGGACCGTGCACGCCGCGCGCCTGCTGGGCGACCCCGAGCCGCTGCCGCCGGACCAGGTGGACGCGCTGCACCAGCGCTACAAGGAGCAGTACGGCCAGCACTGAGCCGCTTCCGGGCCGCGCTCGGTTCCGGTGACCGGCGCCCGGGTGTCACGAGTGGTACCGAGCCGTATGGCGGGAGCACAGCCTTGCCAGGTTCGTTCAGAGAAGGAGACTTTCATGGCTGACCGCAAGCCACGTATCGGCATCCTCGGCATCATGCAGGACCTGTACGACGACATGATCCCCGGGATCGCGCAGCGGCAGGAGGGGTACGCCGGCCAGATCGCCCGCCAGCTGTCCGGCGTAGCCGAACTCATCCCGGGCAGGGCGATCAAGTACCGCGAGGACGCCGAGCGCGCGATGCGCGAGTTCGAGGACTCCGACCTGGACGGCGTGCTCGTCGTGATGCTCACCTACGGCCCGGCCATGCGGGTGGCGCGGCTGCTGAGCGAGTCACGGCTGCCGGTCTGCCTGGCCAACATCCAGCCGGAGCCGTCGGTCACGCCCGCCTGGGACATGGCCGACATGACCTACAACCAGGGTGTGCACGGCGCCCAGGACACCGCGAACGCCATGGTCCGGGCGGGCAAGCGCTTCCAGGTACTGACCGATGACTGGAAGAGCGACAGCTTCCGGGCCGACGTCGGGCGGTGGGCGCGGGCCGCCGCGACCGTCACCGCGTGGAAATCGCTGAAGACCGCGATCTTCGGCTACGCGATGAACGACATGGGCGACATCCGGGTCGACGAGAACGCCCTGATCAGGACGCTCGGCCCGGAGATCATCGCGGTCGCGCCCGGCGATCTGTACCGCGGGATGGAGAAGGTGGCCGGCGCCCAGATCGCCGGGGTGACCGCGTTCGAGGATAAGAACTTCGAGATCGACCCGCGGCTGTCACGCGAGGAACGCGAGGATCACGCCCGCATGCAGCTGGCTCTCGAACAGATTCTGAACGAACGCGGGTTCGGGGCCTACACCGCGCATTTCGACGCCATTGGCGAAGACGGCCGGTTCAGGCGGCTGCCGCTGGCCGCGGCGTCCAGCCTGATGGCCAAGGGCTTCGGCTACGCCGCCGAGGGTGACGTGCTCACCGCGTGCCTGGTCTACGCCGGGCATCTGCTGATCGGGGACGCGCATTTCACCGAGATGTACGCGATGGACTTCCCGACCGGCTCGATCCTGCAGAGCCACATGGGCGAGGGGAACTGGAAGGTGGCGCGTGCGGACCGGCCGGTGAAGCTGATCAAGCGGCCGCTCGGCATCGGGCGGCTGGCCGATCCGCCCACGTTCCTGTTCCGGCTCCAGCCGGGCCCGGCCACCCTCGCCACCCTGGTCTCGCTGGAGGGCGAGAAGTTCCGGCTGGTGTGCGCCGAGGGCGAGAACCTGGACAGCCAGGAACTCCCGGCGCTGGAGATGCCGTACGGGCAGTTCCGTCCCGCCTCGGGCCTGCGCGCCTGCCTGAACGGCTGGCTCCGCGCGGGCGGCCCGCACCACGAGGTGATGAACCTGGGCCACCACGCGGCCGGCTGGCGCGACTTCTGCGACATCGCCGGCATCGAGTTCGTCCAGGTCTGACCATCGCGGACGGCGGGCTGCGGGCGGCTGGCGGGTCGCGGCGCGGGCGGGGGCACGGGACGGGCGCGGGCATGGGACGGGCGCGGGCACACGAACGCCCGGGCGCGGCGTGCGCCCGGGCGTCGCTATCGCGGTGACCTCAGATGCCGCGTACCGCCCGGATCGTCTCCTTCAGCGAGCCCATGGTGGCCAGCACGGCCGACGGCTCGTAGCCGCAGTGCGCCATGCAGTTGGCGCAGCGCGGGTCCTTGCCCCGGCCGTAGGAGTCCCAGTCGGTAGTCTCGATCAGTTCCTTGTACGTCTTGGTGTACCCGTCGCTCATCAGGTAGCAGGGCTTCTGCCAGCCGAGGAGCGAGTAGGACGGGATGCCCCACGCGGTGCAGCCGAAGTCAATCTTGCCCTCGAGGAAGTCGAGGAACAGCGGCGTGTGGTTGAGCCGCCACTTCTTCCGCCGCCCGTCGGCGAACGCCTTGCGGAACAGCTCCCGCGTCTCGGTCACGCCGAGGAAGTGGTCCTGGTCCGGTGCCTTCTCGTAGGCGTAGGCCGGGGAGATCTCCATCTCGTCGATGCCGAGGTCGTCGTTGAGGTAGCTCAGCACGTCGATGATGGTCTGCGGGGTGTCGGTGTTGAAGAACGTGGTGTTGGTGTTGACCTTGAAGCCACGCGACTTGGCCAGCTTGATCGCCGCGACGGCCTCGTCGAACACGCCCTCCTTGCAGACCGACTCGTCGTGCCGCTCCCGGAGCCCATCGATGTGCACGACGAACGCGAAGTACGGCGAGGGCTTGAACTTGCCGAGCTTCTTGGGTAGCAGCAGCGCGTTCGTGCACAGGAACACGAACTTCTTCCTGGCGACGAGCTGGCGGACGATCTCGTCGATCTGCGGGTGCATCAGCGGCTCGCCGCCGGCCAGCGACACCATCGGCGCGCCGCATTCCTCGACCGCCGCGATGGCCTGCTCGACCGGCATGCGCTGCTTGAGTATGTTGTGCGGCTGCTGGATCTTCCCGCACCCGGCGCACTTGAGGTTGCACGCGAACAGCGGCTCGAGCTCCACCAGCAGCGGGAACTTCTTATTGCCGGAGAGCTTCTGGCGCATCAGGTAGGAACCGATGCGCATGCTCTGGCGCATTGACACGCTCATTAATGCCGTACCTCCTTGGGCAGGCTGAACCGGATTGACTCCGTCGTGGTGACGCGCTCGGCCACCTCGACGGGGCCGAGCCCGCCGAGCGCGTCGATGATCTCGCTGACCACGGCCGGCGGCGCCGACGCGCCTGCGGTCAGCCCGATGGTGGACACCCCGGCCAGCCAGCCGAGCTGGATGTCCTCCGGGCCGTCAATCAGGTGGGCGGGGGTTCCCGCCCTCTCGGCGGTTTCCACCAGCCGCCGGGAATTCGATGAGTTCGCCGATCCGGCCACGAGCACCAGATCGGCGTCCGCCGCGACCGCGCGCACCGCCTGCTGGCGGTTGGTCGTGGCGTAGCAGATGTCGTCGCTGCCCGGCCCGCGGGCGGCGGGGAACCGGTCCAGCAGGGCACCGGCCACCCCCTCGGCCTCGTCCGCGGCCAGGGTCGTCTGCATGAGGTAGGCGATCTTGCCGTCGTCCCGCGGCCGCAGCGCCGCGACGTCCTCCGGGCTCTCGATGAGCACGGTCGACCCGGGCGCCTCGCCCAGCGTGCCCTCCACCTCTTCGTGGCCGCTGTGGCCGATCAGCGCGACCAGGTAGCCGTCCGCGGCGAACCGCAGCGCCTCCTTGTGTACCTTGGCCACCAGCGGGCAGGTCGCGTCCACCACGGACAATTCCCGCCGCGCCGCCTCCTGCCGCACGGCGGGCGAGACGCCGTGCGCGGAGAACACCACCGGGGCGCCGTCAGGCACCTCGTCGAGCTCGTCCACGAAGATGGCCCCGCGCTGCTCCAGGTCCTGCACGACGTGGGTGTTGTGCACGATTTGCTTGCGCACGTAGACCGGCGATCCGCGCTGGGCCAGGACGCGCTCGACGATCTCGATGGCGCGCTCCACCCCGGCGCAGAACGACCGTGGCCCGCCCAGCAGCACGCGCCGCGGACGGCACGCGGCGGCCCAGCGGTCCAGCACCGGGCCGGCGGCGCGCAGCGACCACAGCGCCGACAGCCCCCCGGTCAGCACGCCCGGATGCAGCAGCGGCCGGTCCGCGGTGTCGGAGATGGCACGGATGACGGCCAGCGGACGGCCACCGGCCGCGGTGGCGAGCTGCGCCGATTCCATGTCGGCCGCCATCATTCCTGCTCGTGCGAGGCGGTCCCGTTCGGCGTGGTGCACCAGGTGATCGACGGTGGCGACCCGGCCGGCGTGCGCCCGCAGGCCCGCCCGGCGCAGCTCACCGACCAGCAGCGGCGCGGACGGCGAGCGCAGCGGGGGGGCGACGGGCGCGCCGCTGGGGCCAGCGCCACCAAGGCTGGTGACCTCGGTCGCCACGACGAGATCGCCGGGGCTGAGCTCCGGCACCAGGCCCGCGCCGGTGCCGGTGATCGCCAGCATGCCGAACGGACCATGGCGAACCTTTTCCGCATGGCTGGCGGCCCGCGAGCTGCCGTAGCCGGTGCGGATGACGGTGGGCGTATCCGCGTCGTCGCGGCTGGTTCCGCCGCCGGCCCGCGCGCTGTCGCGCAGGCCCCGCCGGACGGCGCGCGCCTCGAAGCGCAGCGGCGCGCACACGAGCAATGGCCCGGGCAGCAGCGTGCGGCCAACCTCACCAGCACGCGCGCCATGGTCGCCCGGTACGCCGGGCGTGCCGGGCGTACCGGGCGCGCCGCCGGGTGCGGAGGGCGGTGAGTGGATCGGTTCGGTCATCGAGTGCCTCCCGGTGTGCGCCCGGAGGGTGGGGCCTGCCCGGGAAGTGGTCCGCCGCGGGCTTCCCGCACGTAGCGGCCCAGCGCACTGACCGGGAACGCCAGCCGGTACAGGTGATAGTTGATGTAGAAGTCGCCGGGGAACCCGGTGCCGGTGAACTGTGGCTCGTCCCAGGAACCGTCGGCGCGCTGGGTGGCGGCCAGCCAGGCGGCCCCGCGTTCCACCGCCTCGTCCGCGCCGCCGGCCGCCAGCAGCGCCAGCAGCGCCCAGGCCGTCTGGGAGGCGGTGGAGGTGCCGCGGCCGGCCAGCGCCGGGTCGTCGTAGGACCGCAGGTCCTCGCCCCATCCGCCATCGGGGTTCTGGTGGGCTTGCAGCCACGCGACCGCGCGGCGGATGGCCGGCTTGGACGGCAGCACCCCGGCGGCGATGAGCGCCGGGACGGCCGCGCCGGTGCCGTAGATGTAGTTCGCGCCCCACCGCCCGAACCAGGAGCCGTCCGGTTCCTGGTTGCGCAGCAGCCAGACCACGCCGCGCCGGACAGGCTTGCTCGCGGCCAGGCCCTCGGCGGCCAGGGCCTCGACGATGTGCGCGGTGACGTCCGCCGACGGGGGGTCGATCACCGCGCCGAAGTCGCAGAATGGCAGCTTGGTGACGATCTCGCGGGTGTTGTCCGCGTCGAACGCCCCCCACGCGCCGTCCTTGGACTGCATGCCGGTCAGCCAGCGCACCGCCCGGTCGATGGCCGGCCGCGCGCTCGCCGGCCGGCCATCCGGTGACGCCGGCCACGTGACCCGGCGCAGCGCGAGGATGACCTCGGCGGTGTCGTCGGTATCGGGATAGTAATCGTTGTCAAATTCGAACGACCACCCGCCGGGCGCCAGATCCGGCAGGCGCACCTGCCAGTCGCCAGGGCCGGGCATCTCCTCGCCGAGCACCCATTCGGCCGCCCTGACCAGGGCCGGATGGTCGGTGGGCAGGCCCGCGTCGGCCAAACCGATCATCACCAGCACCGTGTCCCAGACCGGCGACTGGCACGCCTCGAGACGGTGCACGGGGCCCTCGGCCGAGACTTCCCTGACCGTGAACCGGTCCAGTCCGGCCAGGCCACGCGCGATGACCGGGTGGTCCAGGCGGTAGCCGAGCAGGCTGAGGCCGATCAGCGAGTACACCCAGGGCGGCTGGATACCGCCCCAGCAGCCGTCGCGCTCCTGCCGGGTGATGACCCAGTCCGCGCAGCGGCGCAGCGCGGCCCGCCGCACGGCGCGGCCCGGGCGGCCGATCGCGCCGGCCAGCCCGCGGCGCTCGTAGGCGTGCATCGCCCGGTCCAGGCGAGCGAAGACCGCCGTCCAGGGATCGTTGGGCCGGCTTTCGGGTTGCCCGCCGGTGCGCAGTTCCGGGATGCCGAACGGCAGCCTGCGGACCGGGCGCTGCGAGCAGACGATCGCCAGCGCGACGAGGGTCTGCCGGGCCCAGCAGCCCCAGTCGTAGATGTTGAGCGGGAACCAGGCCGGCAGGTAGATCAGCTCCGGCGGGATGACCGGCAGGTCGTCCCAGGGCCACTCGCCGAACATGGCCATCCAGATCCGGGTGAAGACGCGGCTCGCCTCCAGGCCGCCCTGAGCGCGGGTCCACTCCGCCGCGCGCACCATGTGCGGGGCGGACGGCACGTCGCCGGCCAGCCGCAGCGCAACGTAGGCCTCGATGGTGGTCGACAGGTCACCGGGGCCGCCGTGGAAGTTGGCCCAGGTGCCGTCATCGCGCTGCTGAGAGCGGAATCCAGCGCGCCTCGGCGGCGGTGTGCGCGGCGTCCCCGGCACCGAGGAACTCGCGCATCAGCAGGTCCTCGGCGTCCATGGTGACGTTGGTCTCGAGCTCGCCCTGCCACCAGCCCTGCTCGTGCTGCAGGCTCAGCAGGTGATCACGAGCGCGCGCCAGCGCCTCGCGGGCCGCGTCGCGCGCAGGGCCCGCGGGGCGCGCGGGCCCTGCGAGGCTCGCAGGGCCCACCGGGCCGCCATCCGCCGTCTCGCTGCGCGCGTGCGTGACCGTCATGCCGCTCTCTCCCTCCTGCCCTGTGTGCCCGCTGAGGCCGGTGCGCCCTGTCACCGGGCCTCCGCCCCGTGCCGCCCCGGTCCTTCCCGGGATGAGCTTCTGTCGCTGTTTTCCGTTTCCGCCAGCCGGGTCGCCCGCCTGGCGGCCGCTACCACTGCCGGGCCGTGATGAACTCCGCGATCGCCATGAACTCGGCCCGCACGTCCTGGGGAATGTCCGCCTCGGCGAGGCACTTGCCCGCCGAGCTGAGCTGGGAGTCCGCCTCGGCCTCGGCCCAGCGCCGGCCGCCCGCGGCCGCGATGAGCCCGGCCGCGTGCGCCAGGTCCTCCTCGGCCAGCGCCTCGGGGCGGGCGAGCAGGCCGGCGAGTTCCCGGCCCTCCGGGGTGCCGCTGTTCAGCGCGGCGACCACCGGCAGCGACTTCTTGCGCGCCCGCAGGTCGGACTGGACCGGCTTGCCGGTGACCTCGGGCGCGCCCCAGATTCCGAGCAGGTCGTCGGTGAGCTGGAACGCCTGGCCGATGTGAGCCCCGAAGCCGGCCAGCCCCATGGCCAGCGACGGAGCCGCCCCGGCGCGAATGGCGCCGATGCTGCACGCGCAGGCCATCAGCGCGGCCGTCTTGTCGCCGGCCATCTCCAGGCACTCGGTTAGCCCGACGTCGTCCCGCTTCTCGAAGGCGAGGTCCGCGCCCTGCCCGGCGATGAGCCGCTGCACCGCGACAGACAGGCACCGGGCCGCCCACAGCCCCTGCGGCGCGTTGTCCTCCAGCAGCAGCTCCTGGGCCAGCGCGAGCAGCGCGTCGCCGGCCAGGATCGCCGCGCCCACGCCGAACACCGTCCACGCGGTGGGCCGGTGCCGGCGCTCGGTGTCGCCGTCCATGATGTCGTCGTGCAGCAGCGAGAAGTTGTGCACGAGCTCCACGGCCACCGCCGATGTCACGCCGCGCTCGGACGGCGCCCCGGCCGCGCGCGCCGACAGCAGGGCGAGCGCCGGGCGGAGCGCCTTGCCCGCGCCCTCGCCGGACGGGTTGCCCTGGGTGTCGGTCATCCCGAGGTGGTAGGCGGCGACCGCCCGGACCTCGGGCGACAGCCGGGCCACGGCCGCCTCCATGGCCGGGCCGGCAATGTCACGGGCCAGCCCCACGCCGGCCGGCATCACGGCGGTCACGCGGCCGCTCGCACACGCAGTCCCGCACCCGGCACGGGGCTGCCCCCGCCCAGGCCGCCAAGTCCCCGTCTCAGCTCGATCGCCGCGCTCAGTCCGCTGCGCACCGCACCCTCCATCGTGTCCGGCCATCCGGTATCGGTCCATGCTCCAGCGAGCGTCAGGCCGGGCAGCGCGGTGGCCGCCTGCGGCCGCAGCCGCCCGCATCCCGGACCCTGGCGGAACGTCGCCCGCCGCTCCCTGGTGACAAAGAATTCGCTGACCCGCGCGTCCCGCGCGCCGGGCAGCAGTCCGGCCAGGGCCGGCACGAACATCTCCCGCAGCTGCGCCGCGGGCACATCCACGTACGGCTCCGCGGCCGAGAGCGAGATCGCGAGGTACTGGCCGCGGCCGCTCGCGCCGAACCCGGAGATCCCGGTCCGGTCGAACAGCCACTGCACGGGCGAGTCCACGGCCGCCGCGAACGGCAGCCTGGTCACCCGCCGGTCGTAGATCACGTGCACGTTGATGATCGGTGACGTGCCCAGCTCCCGCCACGTCCCGGCGGGGACACCCGCGGCGGCCGGCACCAGCTTGGCCGCAGTGTACGCCGGCGTCGCGATGACCACGCCGTCCGCGATGATGGTGCCGCGGCTGTCCGCGCCAACGTCGTCACCTTCGCCTCGGGCCAGGCGGACCAGGTAACGTGCCCCGGGCCCGGCTCCCCCGGGCCGGCCTGCCCGGGGCCGGTCACCTCCACGGCGGCGGCCTTGACGCCGAGCCGGACCTCGGCGCCGAGACGGCGCAGCAGCGCCAGGCCCGCCGTGCCGTGCAGTTCGCCGAGCGGCGCGAGCGGGACGCCGATGTCGGCGGCGTCCTTCTTGCCGAGCAGCGCGGTCTTCAGCACGGTCGCGGCGAGCGCCAGCGACGCGTCGTCGCCGTCGACGTTGAGGGAGGAGACGGTGAACAGGTCCCACAGGACCCGCCGGGTCCGCTCGTCCTGCCCGTGCGCCGCCAGCCAGTCACCGAGCCGCTGGGTGTCCAGCGCGGGGTCGGCCGGGTTCAGCATCCGCATGGCGAGGGCGGCGCGGGTCACCCGGGCTCGTTCGGCCGGGGACAACATCGGGTAGCGGGCCAGCGCGGCACCCATGTGCAGCGGGCCGGGCAGCGTGTTCCGGCGGAGCTGGGCCGTGCCTCCGGGTGAGAGGACGGTGACGTCGAACCGGTCCTGGATGCGGACCGATCCGGTCATCCCCAGCCGCGCCAGCAGCCCGCGGTAGGCGGTGCAGCAGCGCAGGAACACGTGCTGGCCGGTGTCGACGACCAGCGCCCCGCGGTTGAACGAGGTGGTGGCGCCGCCCAGGCGCGGCCGTCCCTCCAGCAGCGTGACGGCGGCCCCGGCCTCAGACAGCGCGATCGCCGCGGTGATCCCGGCCAGGCCACCGCCGATCACCACCACGCGCCGCGGACGGGCCGCGGGCTGGGCGCTCACGGGCGCGGCCTTTCGCCGGGCCGGCCGGATGGGGCGGGCTCAGCCGGGGCCGGGGTCCCAGCCGGGGCCGGGGTCCCAGCCGGGGCCGGGGTCCCAGCCGGGGCCGGGGTCCCAGCCGGGGCCGGGGTCCCAGCCGGGGCCGGGGTCCCAGCCGGGGCCGGGGTCCCAGCCGGGGCCGGGGTCCCAGCCGGGGCCGGGCGGGAGGCCTGCGCGCGGCGGGTCAGCAGCGGGCGGGCGAGTGAGCGCACGGCCACCTTCGCCTTCTCCCGCGAGGACAGCGACAGCCGGCGGTGCAGCACCGCGGCCGGCTCGGCCGCGATGCGGTCCAGCAGCTTCTGGTAGATGCCGGCCATCGCGCCGGTGCACGCGGCGCTGCGCCTGTCGAGCATGGGCAGCAGCTGCATGCCGGTCGCATACCAGTCCCGCGCGCGGCTCGCCTCGAACTCGATGAGCCGGACCAGCCGGGTCTCTTCGGCGGGGTCCGCAGCGGGCTCGGCGGCCGGGTCCGGCTCGCCAGCGGCCGGCTTCAGCGTGCACCCGAAGCGGCCCAGGTCCTCGGCCGGAAGGTACACCCGGCCGTTGCGGTAGTCCTCGCGGATGTCCCGCAGGATGTTCGTGAGCTGCAGGGCCACCCCCAGGGAGTCGGCCAGCGGCTCGGCCACCCGCATGTCGGGCGCGCCGAAGACCCCCAGGGACAGCCGTCCGATGGACCCGGCGACGCAACGGCAGTAGTACAGCAGGTCGTCAAAGGTGGCGTAGGAGGCGCCGTTGACGTCGGCGACGCAGCCGTCGATGAGCTCGCCGAACGCCCGCATGGGCACGGCGAACTGCTTGCCGGCGTCGGCGAGGGCGATGAGCACGGGATCGTCATGGGTGACGGTCGAGGGCCCGGCGCAGGTCATGCCGAGGACCTCGGCCCGGGCTTCCTCCAGCGCCGCGAGCTTGGCCTGCGGCGGCATCGTCCCGTCGCCGATGTCGTCGATCCGGCGGGCGAAAGCGTAGAGGGCGGCGAGGGCCTGCCGCTTGCCGCCGGGTAGCAGCCGGATGCCGTAGGCGAAGTTGCGCGCCTGTGACCAGGTGATCCGCTCACAGGCCCGGTAGGCCTCAGCGGTATCCATTATCCTCACCTCCCTCGCAGGTACGCGCGGATCGCTTTCCCGGCCGTTTCACGCTTATCCGGCCGCGGGGTAATGCTCAGCACGTCATTGCCGCAAGTCCCGATCGCGGCCAGCGCGGCCCGGCCGCCCGCCACGTAGCCCGCCACCGCCAGCCGGGCCCAGCCGCGCAGCGTGCCGATGAGCGGCGCTCCCTCGTCGAGCAGGGCGGACGCCCGGGCGGCCTCGTAAGCGATCAGGGCACGGACGCGGGGGCCCGTCACGGATCCCGTGAGATCCTCCGCCGTCACGCCGAACCGCTCCATGTCCTGCCGCGGCAGGTAGATCCGGCCCTTGCGGAGGTCCTCCGCCACGTCCTGCCAGTGCTCCACGAGCTGAAGAGCCGTGCAGATGCTATCGGAGAGCTGCTCACGCTCGGCGGATGCCGCACCGAAGATGTACAGCACCACGAGGCCGACCGGGTTGGCGGACAGCCGACAGTAGCCGGCCAGGTCCGGGAATGTCTCGTACCGGGTGACGATCTGGTCCTGCCGGTTGGCCTGGATGAGGTCGAGCAGCGGCTGGGCGGGGATCCCGCACGCGGCCACCGTAACGGCCAGTTCCCGCAGCGCGGCCAGGCGCGGGGGGCTGTCGCCGTCATAGATGCGCGCCACATCGGCCGCGAGCTCGTCGAGCAGCTGGGACCGGGCCTCGGGCGCGACCTCGTCCCCAATGTCGTCAGTCAGCCGCGCGAAGCCGTACAGGGCCATCAGGTGACGCCGGTACCGGGCCGGCAGAATGCGCATGGCGACCGGGAAGTTCTCGGCCGACGCCTTAGCCGCCGAGTCGAGCGAGATCTCTTCAGCGCACCCGGGCGCGGCGGGCGCGGCCTGAGCGGGTACGGGCGCGGCCTGGGCCTCCGCCCGTGCCGGCGCATGCCCGGTACCGCTCGCGTTGCCAGCCATGACCGTATTTTCGGGGGTGCGGCGGAACAAATGCAAACAATGACGCCCGCGTCACCTGACGCGCGTGTCGGAGATTGGGCTATGGCGAGAGACCAGCGGACGTTTCCACCGCGCCACACGGGGCCGCCATTACCCTCGTAGCCAGGCGCGCTCGCAGCCGGCCGCGCTCGCTTTTCGCTGCCCCAGATCATCAGAGTTTCGCGCGGCACAAGAGTATAGCGGCGACGTCTGGTTAATAATTCGCACACGCAAAGCTCCCGGTGATACGAAGTCAGATCGTCTCCGGTCCTGCTGGGCATCGCCCCGGGAGTCGTCGCTGAGCAGCAGCGTTCCGCACACATAGGACATCTGCGCGACATCGAATAGATACAGAGCCGATACATATTCGATGCAACACCGACGCAGGTTTTGCCGTGCGGCAATAACCCGACCGGGAGGAACGTCAACGGTGCGTGTGCGATAGCGGACGGCCCGCACAATGCACTCACACCGTAACGGGTTACCTCCGTCCGCCGGCCTTAGTAGGCCACCGGGCTATGCGGCCCCGGGCGGTGCCCCGGGCGGCGGAGCACACTTCCGCGTGACGGGTGATAGCGCCGGAAACTGCCGCGCATTCCGCGCAAAGACGTTACTAAGCGCTATGAAGTGATGCCAATTCCGGTTTTCTGTTCAGATCCGGCGGCCTGCGCCCTGGATCAGAAGCACCGCGGATCAGGAGCACCGCGGATCAGGAACGGCCCGGATCAGGAGCGCCAGATGAGGACGAGGGCGCAGTCGTCGGAGCTGCCCACGTCCCGCTGCAGGGTCGTGACCAGGTCGGCCGCGCCGGCCCGGAAGCCCTTGGTGATGAGCCGCTGCGCCTCACCGAGGAGCTTGTCGATGCCGGCGTCGATGTCCCGCCCGGAGGCCTCAACCAGCCCATCGGTGTACAGCATCAGGGCGTCCCCGCGGCGCAGCACGCCCTCCTCCGGGTTGGTCGGCACGGCCTGCAGGTCGGGCACGACGCCCAGGACGATGCCGCGGGCCCGGGTGACGCGCCACCGGCCGCTGGCCGCCTCGTAGTGCACGGCCGGCGGGTGACCGGCCGAGGCGACCACGTACTCCCCCGACGTCAGGTCGAGCGACAGGTGCACGGCAGTGACGAAGCCCTCGTTCCACCGGCCGCGGCGCAGGTAAGCGTTGGCCGCGGCCAGGAAGTCGGTCCTCGGCACGGACCCGAGCAGGCCGCCCAGCGCCCCGGACAGCAGCAGCGCCCGCGTGCCCGCGTCGATGCCCTTGCCTGATACGTCGACGAGCGCGACCTCCAGGGTCTTGCCGTCGGAGTAGGAAACGACGAAGTCACCGCCGAACGACGCCCCGCCGGCCGGCCGGAGAACCACATCCGAGCCCCAGCCCTCGCCCAGCGGCGGAAGCTTGCCCTGCTCGCGGATCCGGTCGCGCAGCTCGATGAGCATCTGGTCACCGCGCAGCCCCTGCAGCCCGAGCTTCGCCCGGGTCCGCGCGAGCACATCGGCGAAGACTGCCGTCACCACGATCGTCGCGACGATGCCGGGACCTGCCCGATGTGAGGCGATGTCGTAGGCGACGGTGGCCGCGGCGATCACGAACAGTACGCGCAGGGCCCGGACCCAGAGCAGCATGCCGCCCGCGAGGATCGGCAGGATGATCACCCCGGGCGAGAACCACCACACCGATAGGTGCACGGCGGCCACGCCGATCGCCACGATGGCCAGCGCGAGGCTAAAGGCCAGCCGCCGGTTCCGCGTGATGAACTGCCTGCTCAGCACCGCACGCAACTGCTGCCCGCGAGCCCGGAGGTCACGCCAGGCGCGCTGCGGGAAACGTGCAGGGCGGGAAACCATGATGGCGGCACTGTATCCGCAACCAGGGCGTGATCACCGGCCGGCACGCCCCGGCCGCCGACGTCAGCCCCGGCCGCGCATGGGCTTCCGGCGGCCTAAAACGGCTGTCCATCCGCCGCCGGCAGGTGTACCAAGGCAAGCATGACGGAGCCCTATCCGATCCGCCCGATCACCCCCGACGAGTTCGACGTCTTTCACCTGGTGAACCAGCACGCGTTCCACGGTTCGCCGCTGACGGCGGAGGAGCGGCCCAAGATCCTGTCGCAATTCGAGTTCGACCGGAGCCTCGCCGCGTTTGACGACAGCACCCCGGTCGGCATCGCCGGGGCGTTCAGCTTCCGCCTGCGCCTGCCCGGGGCCTTCGCGCCGGTGGCCGGGGTGACCTGGGTCGGCGTGCTCCCGTCCCACCGCCGGCGGGGCATCCTGCGGCGGATCATGCACCAGCAGCTGGCCGACATCCGGGACCGCGGTGAGGCGCTGGCTGTGCTCTGGGCCTCGGAGTCCGCGATCTACGGCCGCTACGGCTATGGCCGCGCGTCCTGGCACGACACGTTCACCATCCGGCGCGGCGAGGGGACCCTGGCTCCTGACGTACCCGCCGACCCGGGGCTGCGGCTGCGGATCACCGAGCCCGAAGAGGCGCGTGCGGAGCTGGCCAAGGTCTACGACACCGTGCGGGAGACGCGCCCGGGTTTCTTCGCCCGGAACGACCTGTGGTGGAACCGGGTCCTCGATGATCCCCAGGCGAACCGGAAGGACGCGTCGCCGCTGCGGTGCCTGCTGGCCGAAGACGACGCCGGACCGCGTGGCTACGCGCTCTACTCCGGCGTCGGCCGGTGGGATGACGACCTGTTCCTGCCGGACGGCCAGCTCGACATCCGGGAACTGGTCGCGGCCGACCCGCCCGCCAGCGCCGCGACGTGGGCCGACCTGCTGAGCCGGGACCTGGTCAGCACGATCCACGCCGCGATCCGCCCGGTCGATGACCCGCTGCTGTTCCAGCTGGCCGACCCGCGGCGGCTGCGCCCGGCGGTCACCGACGGCCTGTGGGCTCGCATCACCGACCTGCCCGGGGCGCTTTCGCTCCGGCGCTACGCGTGCCCGGTGGACGTGGTCCTCGACGTGCGCGACGAGATCTTCCCGGCGAACGCCGGCCAGTGGCGGCTCCGGGGGGACGAGTCCGGCGAAGCCGTCTGCGAGCCCGTGGCCCGGGACGCGGACCTGTCGCTCAACATCACCGAGCTCGGCGCCGCCTACCTCGGCGGGACGCGCCTCGGCGCGCTGGCCGCCGCGGGCCGGGTCACCCAGCACCGGACCGGCACGCTAGCGCGGCTGTCCGCCGCCATGTCCTGGGATCCCGCGCCGTGGTGCCCCGTCATCTTCTGATCCGCCCGCGCTGACGGCCCGCCGGCCGCTGTCGGTGGCCCGTGGGACACTGGACGCGGGAGGACACCATGCCAGGCATGAAGGTCACGCTCAGCGCGGCGATGCGCGCCCGGGATGTTTCGCGGCCGCGTCCCGAGCACGAGGAGGCCGCCGAACGGGCCAGCGCGCCGCGGCCGGCCGGGTCGCCGCCGCCGCGTTCCCGGGCGGCGGGCAACTCCGGCGGGGAACAGCCCGCGGCGGGTGCCCGTCCCCGGGAGGACACCGGAGGCCGTCCCATCGCTATCCCGAAGAGCGGGGGCGGCCGCCCCCGGCGCAAGCGCCGCTGAGGGACCGGCCGGGGCCGCTCCTCAAGGGACCCCGGGGTGTCCCTGCGGGACCGGCCGGGTCGCCCGTTAAGGGACCGGCGGAAGGGGCGGCAGCTCGCCGGACTTCTCGTAGCTGGCGATCTCGGCCAGCCGCCGGGCGTGCCGTGGGGCGCCCGAGAACGGGGTCTCCACGAAGACCTTGGCGAAGGCGATCGCGTCATCCACGGCGTACATCCGGGCGCCCAGACTCAGCACGTTGGCGTCGTTGTGCTGCCGGGCTAGCTGGGCCGTCTCCACCGTCCAGGCCACCGCCGCACGGACGCCGGGAATCTTGTTCGAGGCGATCTGCTCGCCGTTGCCGGACCCGCCGATCACGATGCCCAGGCTGCCCGGGTCCGTGACCACGCTATTCGCCGCGCGCATCACGTACGGCGGGTAGTCGTCGTCCTCCTGGTAGACCGGCGGCCCGCAGTCCACCGGCTCGTGCCCGGCTTCGGACAGCCAGGCCACCAGGCGGCCCTTGAGCTCGAATCCCGCGTGATCAGATCCCAGATATACGCGCACGGACGCCAACGTACCGCGTTCGCCCGGGGCAGTGCTGACCCGGGGGGACGACCCAGTGTGCCCCGGTCAAATGGCGGCGCTATGACTGATTTTTTCGGGAGGCGGGCGGCACCGCGGATAAGGCCCGGGGGCGTGGCGGTCAGGTGGTGGCCCGGTCCAGGGGCGTTCCCTCGGCGGCGCTGGCCTCCTGGGCCTTGGCCGGCCCGCGCAGCACGTATGCCACACCGACCGCGAGGACCGCGCCGGCCACTGGGCCGATCAGGTAGACCCACCAGGTGGACAGGTTCCCGATGGCGACATCGGGTCCGAAGCTGCGGGCGGGGTTCATCGAGGCGCCGTCGAACGGGCCGCCCATGGTGCCCCAGGCCATGATGTAGGCGCCGACGGCCAGCGGGACGAACGGCCCGTTGAGCTTGGGCCCGTTGGCCATGTTGAGGATCATGAGCACCAGGCCGAAGGTGATGATGGCCTCGAAGCCGGCCGCCTGCCAGGACAGGCCGGGCTTGGGCATCGTGGCGGCCAGGTGGCCGGCCGGGCCGAAGAACCCGCGCGCCAGCAGCGACCCGCAGACGCCGGCGGCGAACTGGACGATCCAGTAGGCGCTGGCCATCACCCAGTCCATGTCACGGCGCAGCGCGAACGCCAGCGTGGATGCGGGGTTGAAGTGGGCGGAGATGTCGCCGAGGAAGTAGACGGCCACCACCAGCCACAGCGCCGAGACGGCCGAGAGCACCAGCACCGTCTGCCACGGCTGCAGGCCGTGGCCACCGTAGCGGGCCAGGATCGCCGCGCCGCCGGACAGCACGAACGTCAGCCCGGCCATGCCGATGAACTCGGCCAGCAGCCGCCGCAGCCGGTGATCGGGGTTGGTCCAGTCAGCCCAGCCCCGCTGGCCGCCCACCGACGCGATCAGGGCCGCCTTGCCGGCCCGCTCCTGCTGGCCGGCGGCGGCCTGGTCTCCTTTCAGGGATTGCACGTCAGGACCTTTCCGGGGTGGAGGGGATGTCGGCGGAGCCGGGCCGGGTGAGGGCAAGGGGGTTGACGACCTTGTCGAACAGCTCCTCGCTGACGCCCTTGGCCAGTGCCGCCTGCTTGAGGGTCAGGTCGTGGTCGATGGCGTAGTAGGAGATCGCCGCGGACTTGTCGTAGCCGATCACCGGGGACAGGGCCGTGACCATCATCACCGACCGGTCGATGTTCTCCTTCAGCTTGGCCTCGTTCAGCTGAGTGCCCTCGATCATGAACTTGCGGAGGTGGTCGCACATGTCGGCCATGATCAGCGCCGAGTGCAGGTAGTTGGAGATCAGGATCGGGCGGAACGCGTTGAGCTCGAAGTTCCCCTCCGCGCCGCCCATGGTCACCGCCACATCCGAGGCGATGACCTGGATGGCGACCATCAGCATCGCCTCAGCCTGGGTCGGGTTGACCTTGCCGGGCATGATCGAGGACCCGGGCTCGTTGGCCGGGAAGATCAGCTCACCGATCCCGGTGCGCGGGCCGGAACCCAGCCAGCGCAAGTCGTTGGCGATCTTGTACAGCGTCACCGCCGCCGCCTTGAGTCCAGCGTGCGCACGCATCATGCGGTCGAGGGTGCCTTGGGCGGTGAACTTGTTCGGCGCGGTGACGAACGGGGCGCCGGTCATCTGCGCGATCTGCGCGGCGACCTGCTCGCCGAACCCCGGCGGGGCGTTCAGCCCGGTGCCCACCGCGGTGCCGCCCATGGCCACCTTCAGCAGGCCGGCGGTGGCGTGCCCGGCCTCCTCGATCGTGTCGTCCAGGGCGCCGGCATAGCCGGACCATTCCTGGCCGACGGTCAGCGGGGTGGCGTCCTCCAGGTGGGTCCGGCCGATCTTGACCACGTTGGCCCACTTCTTCGAGTTGGCGTCGATGGCGTCCCGCAGCCGCTTGAGGGCGGGGATGGTCTTGCCGGTGGCCATCGTGTAGGCGGCGATGTGCATCGCGGTCGGGAAGGTGTCGTTGGACGACTGGCCCATGTTGACGTGGTCGTTGGGGTGGACGGGCTCCTGCGAACCCAGCGTCCCGCCGGCCAGCTGGATGCACCGGTTGGAGATCACCTCGTTGACGTTCATGTTCGACTGGGTTCCCGACCCGGTCTGCCACACGTACAGCGGGAAGTCCGCATCCAGCTTCCCGCTGATCACCTCATCGCAGACCCGCTCGATCAGCTGGCCTTTCCAGGCCGGAAGCCGCCCGGCCGCGGTGTTCACCACCGCGGCGGCCTTCTTCACATACCCGTACGCGTGGTAGACCTCCTTGGGCATCCGGTCATGGCCGATGTTGAAGTGCTCGAGACTGCGCTGGGTCTGCGCGCCCCAGTACCTGTTGGCGGGCACCTCGACGTCGCCGAGGCTGTCGAACTCCCGGCGCGTCCCGGTGGCGTCCAGCCCGATGGGAATGTCGAGGATCTTCGGCGTCTGGCTGTCAGTGTCGGTCATAGTAGGCGTTCTCCTGTTCTGTTCTCCGTGGCACCACCGAAGTCATCAGTACGTGGCCGGGATCACAGGTCCGCCGGGGGTAAGCCGACTGCCACATGGCGTCCTGCAGCGGCTGCACCAGGTTGCCGGGTTTCCTGGCGGCCAGGTCGTCGTCGATCGCGGCCTGGCCGATGCCGACCGCGGTGGTCGCCGAGGATGCGCGCAGCAGCATTACGACCGGAATGCTCCGCGGACCATTCCGCAGGGGTTCCATTGCTACCGGCGCCGGATGGATCGGACCTCACTTCGCGATCCTGGCCGGCCTGGCGTGTATGACGGGCAGGAACGCTTCCCGCCCGGCTCCTGTCTCCACGGCGATCACCTCTAGCCCGCGGTCCCGATCGTCCCGGCGACGTACTGCTCCCATTGTCACTGTTCCGCAAGCCGGTCGTCTTGTGCTGCACCCCGCCGATAGCCCGCTCTCGACCTGATCGCCTGCAACGCTGGTCCCTCTACGGTGGCATCGACGACTGGCCGGCCGCGCACCGCGACATCGGCCGGTTCCTGTTCCTGTTCCCTGCGGCGCGCGACATCTACGCCGGCTGGGACCACCGGGCCGCCGGAGCTGGGATGATGCAGGAATGGTGGATCGGATCGAGCCGTTCGTGATCGCCGCGGACGGGGCGGCCCTGGATGACCTGGGTGACCGGATGCGGCGGGCACGGCGGCTCACCCCGGACACGAGGTCCGGGATTCGCCGCCGGTTGTGGTGGTCCTGAGCGGGGCCGTTCGGGATCAGATTCTCCGGCGGGGGGTCAGTCGAAGATGGGGTCGCGGGTGCGGGAGCGCTTCAGCTCGAAGAAGCCGTCGCTGCCGGCGATCAGCTGCACGCCGTCCCACAGCCGGGCCGCGGCCTCGCCGCGCGGGATCGGCGAGACGACCGGGCCGAAGACCGCCATGCCGTTCACCGAGATCACCGGCGTGCCGACCTCGTACCCCACCCGGTCCATGCCGTCATGGTGGCTGGCCCGCAGGGCCTCGTCGTACTCGGTGGAGTCCGCGGCATCGGCGAGGCTGGTGGGCAGGCCCGCCTCTTCGAGCGCGGCCTCGTACGTCGCGCGCTCGCGCGGCGCCTTCTCCTGGTGGAAGCGCGTGCCCAGCGCGGTGTAGAGCCGGCCCAGCACCTCGGGTCCGAACTGCTGCCCGGCCGCGATGCAGATCCGGACCGGGCCCCAGCCGGTGGCCAGCAGCTCCCGGTACCGCTCGGGCAGGTCCTCCTTGTCCCCGTTCAGCACGGACAGGCTCATCACGTGCCAGCGCGTCCTGACCGGGCGGACCTGCTCCACTTCCAGCATCCACCGCGAGGCGATCCAGGCCCAGGGACAGATAGGGTCGAACCAGAAGTCGGCAACGGTGGTCTCCTGCTCGGTCATGGGCGCTCCTCATCATGCGGGTTAACTCTTGTCATGCGGGTTAACTCTTGCGGGCTAACGATGCCTGACCCGGGCCCGCGATCAAGGCCCCCGGCCGACGTACGCCTGCCACAACCCGGCGCCAGCGCGGCTCATTCCGCGTTCGCGTGGGAGGATGCCAGGGTGACGCGCTCCGGGGGGAGCGGGCGAACCGTAGCCGCAGGACGAAGGGGATCCGTAGGTGGCAGTCAACCTCACCCACGATGAGGCCCGTGAACGGGCTGACCTCATCACCGTCTCGTCATACCGGGTCGAGCTCGACCTGACCGGCGGCGAGACCACGTTCCCGTCGGTCACCGTGGTGACATTCCGCTGCGCCACACCGGGAGCGGGGACGTTCATCAACCTGACCGCGCCGGAGGTCCGTGAGATCACCCTCAACGGGGCGCCGGTCAGCCTGGACGCCTTCGACGGGGACCGGATCACGCTCACTGGCCTGGCCGCCGGGAACGAGCTCCGGGTGGTCGCGGAATGCGCGTACTCACGCAGCGGCGAGGGCATGCACCGGTTCACCGATCCGGCCGACGGCGGCGTGTACATGTATTCCGACCTGGAGACCTTCGACGCGCACCGGATCTACGCCTGCTTCGACCAGCCCGACCTGAAGGCGACCTACGAGCTGACCGTCACCGCACCGGACGACTGGCAGGTCATCTCCAACATGGCGGCCGAGGAGCGCGGGCCCGCAGGCGAGAACGCCGCGCGGTGGCACTTCCCGCCGACCCCGGTCATGTCGACCTACATCACGGCGGTCGCGGCCGGCCCGTATCACGTCGTCCGCGACTCCTACGACGGCATCCCGCTCGGGATCTTCTGCCGGCAGTCGCTGGCCAGGTACCTGGATCCGGGGGAGATCTTCGAGGTCACCAAGCAGGGCTTCGGCTTCTACCACGCGGCGTTCGGCGTGCGGTACGCGTTCGGGAAGTATGACCAGCTCTTCGTGCCCGAGTTCAAGGAGGGCGCGATGGAGAACGCGGGCTGCGTGACCTTCCTGGAGAGCTACATCTTCCGGTCCCGGGTCACCGATTTCGCGCGCGAGGCCCGCGCGGAGACAATCCTGCACGAGATGGCGCACATGTGGTTCGGTGACCTGGTCACGATGCGCTGGTGGGACGACCTCTGGCTGAACGAGTCGTTCGCCACCTGGGCCGGCACGCTCGCCGAGGCCGAGGCGACCCGCTGGACGTCGGCCTGGACCACGTTCGCCCAGCTGTACAAGGCCTGGGCGTACCGGCAGGACCAGCTGCCGTCCACCCACCCCATCGCCGCGGACATCCCCGACATCTACGCGGTCGAGGTGAACTTCGACGGCATCACCTACGCCAAGGGCGCTGCCGTGCTGAAGCAGCTCGTCGCGTACGCGGGCCGGGACAACTTCCTGGCCGGCGTGCACCGGTACTTCGGCGCGCACGCGTGGGGGAACGCCACGCTGGCGGACCTGCTCGCTGCCCTGGAGCAGACCTCCGGCCGCGACCTGGGCGAGTGGTCCCGGCAGTGGCTGGAGACCGCGGGGGTGAACACGCTGCGGCCCGAGTACGAGACCGACGCCGACGGCCGGTTTACGTCCTTCGCCATCCGCCAGGAGGCCGTCGCCGAATACCCGGTGCTGCGCTCGCACCGGATCGCGATCGGGCTCTACGACCGGGGCTCCGGTGGACTGGTACGGCGGCGGCGGGTGGAAACCGACGTGACCGGGGCATTGACCGAGATCCCGGAACTGGCCGGGGAGCAGCGGCCCGATCTGGTGCTCGTCAACGACGACGACCTGACCTACGCCAAGATCCGGCTGGACGACCACTCCCTCGGGACGCTGATCCAGGCCATCAGCGAGTTCAGCGACCCGCTGCCCGCGGCGCTCGCCTGGTCGGCCGCCTGGGACATGTGCCGCGACGCGGAAATGGCGGCCCGGGACTACGTGCGCCTCGTCCTGCTCGGCTTCGATTCGGTCACCGACATCAGCGTGACGCAGACCCTGCTCCGCCAGGCGGCCCAGGCCGTCCGGCGCTTCGCCGACCCCTCCTGGGAGTCCGCCGGGCTGGCGCTGATCGCCGACACGCTGCACGAGCGGCTGATCGCCGCGGCGCCCGGCAGTGACGCTCAGCTCGCCTACGTCCAGGCGCTGGCCGGAGTCGCGATCTCCGGCCGGCATCTCACCCTGCTGGCCAGCCTGCTGGACGGAACGGCGATGTTCGAGGGGCTCATCGTCGACACCGAGCTCCGCTGGACGCTGCTGCACCGGCTGGTCAGCCGCGGCCGGGCCGGGCTCGCAGAGATCAAGACGGAGCTGGCGCAGGACGCGACCGACGCCGGTGAGCGGCACGCCGCCTCCTGCCGGGCCGCTATCCCCGATCCGGACGTGAAGCGCGCGGTGTGGGAGGAGATCACCAGCGGGAAGCTGCCGAACGCGACGTTCCGCGCGACTCTGAACGGGTTCGCCGATCCGGACCAGCGCTCGCTGACGGAGCGGTTCCGGGACCAGTACTTCGCCGTGCTCGCGGACATCTGGCGGGAGTGGAGCTCGGACATGGCCCAGCGGTTCGTCTCCATCGCCTACACGATCTGCCCCGTGTCGGCGGAGACGATCCGCCGCACGGACGACTACATCGCGCAGACCCAGCCGCCCGCGGCGCTGCGGCGTCTGCTCGTCGAGGGCCGCGACGATTTGGCCCGCGCCCTCCGCTGCCGGGAGCGCGACGCCCTCGCCGTCTGAGGCGTTCCGCCCAGCATGATCGGCGCCGGAAAACCGCAAATAATGCGGAAAACCCGCGCCGATCATTGGACTTGCGGGCCGGGGCGGCGAGGGGGACGATTTCGTCCAGGCGGCGGATGTGCTCGTGGCCGTCCGGGGCAGGGCAGTAGCCGTGCGGGTCCAGGTGCACGGGCCGGACGCCGGCGGCGATCGCGCCCGTCACGTCGTAGCGGAGGCTGTCCCCCACATGGACGACGGTGCTCCGGTCCGCGGACGGCATGCCGAGCGCGTCCAGCGCCAGCGCGAAGATCGCCGGATCGGGTTTGGACACGCCGACCACGGCCGAATCGATGACGACGCCCACCTCGATGCCGCACCCGGCGGCATCGATGCCGCACCCGCCGGCACCGGCGTCACCACCGGGGGCGTAACAGACGTCGAGCTGGCGGAGAGCCTGTTCGACCTCCCCGGTGGAGTTGGAGACGATGCCGAGCGGCAGGCCCAGGGCGGCGATACCGCGCAGGGCATCCACCACCCCCGGCCCCACGTGCGTCCATGAGAATCCATCCGTCAGGCCCACGATGTCCTGGGCGACGGCGTCCACGTCAGCGGCCGGGACACCGCACGCAGTGACGAAATCTCGCAGGTACTCGAGCCACCATTGGCCGCCCGGCGGCTCGCGGCCCGGCTCGTCGCAGTCGGCCATCGCCCGGTAGTGCGCCCGCTGCAGGTCAGCGACGGTGGGCTGCACCCCCGCGGCGTGCAGCGGCGGCAGCAGCAGCTCCGGCGACGGGAAGATCATGATGCCGCCCGCGTCAAGCAGGATCGCGTTCACGCGGGGGGCGGCACGTCCGGTGGACACGAGGCAAGCCTATTGCTCCTGGCCTGCTGGGATTCGGCGGTGCTCACACCTGGGCCGCGACCTCATCGGCGTCGCCGGCCGGACGGGTGTTGCCGCGCGGCAGAACATCCCAGACGCTCGGGGTCGCGGGCATGCCGCCGAATGCGCTCGCGCCGGCGACCGTGTGCCCACCGACGGCGCTCAGGCCGCGCGTGGTGCTGATCATCTGAACCTGGTTCCGGCCGTCGCGTTTGGCGCGGTAAAGGGCCGCGTCCGCAGCCGCGAGCAGTTCGGTCAATTCACGGCGCGATCCGGCGTCCAGCGCCGCCACCCCGACCGAGACGGTGACCTCAACCGACTGGCCGTCTGAGGTGCGCAGGGACAGCCCCGAGATATGGTCGCGCACGCGGTCCGCGATACGGAACGCGTCGACCGCGCGGGTGTGCGGCAGCAGCAGCATGAACTCTTCCCCGCCGAACCGGCCGGCCGAGTCGTACTCCCGCAGCACGCCCGGCAGGCACCGGGCGATCTCCTTCAGCACCTCGTCCCCGAACAGGTGGCCGTAGGTGTCGTTGACCCGCTTAAACCAGTCGATGTCGAGGACCGCCACGGCGAGCGACATCCGGGCCCGGATCGCGCGCGCCACCTCGGCTTCGGCCTCGGCCTCCCATGTCCGCGCGTTGAGCAGCCCGGTCTTGGCGTCGGTGCGGGAGTCGTTCAGCAGCTGGGCGTGGCTGAGAGAACGCTGCAGCAGCACGAGCACGGGCAGCGCCACCGGGGCCAGGAAGATGTTCCCGGCCACCCCGAACGTGAGCATCGTCCCGATGCACATCTCGGCCAGCTCGTTGTACAGGGGCTCAGCCTGGAAGGTGTCCCGGAGAACCGCCGCGAACGGATCGCTGCCCTTGATCGCGATCAGGATCAGCACCTTGTTCAGCACCGCCTTGACCAGGGTGCTGAACATAACGGCCCCCAGCCAGGCCAGCGCGTATGCCGCGGTGCCGCGCGGGAGCTCGTGGATCGGGCAGGCCAGCAGATGAAAGGTGACGGAGGCGCTGGCGAAGGACAGGCCTTGCGAGGCCGCGGTGTAAACGCGGCGGTACAGCACTCCACGCCGGACCCGCCACTGCATGAGCGCAACGGGGAGAATGGGCGAGACCAGTGCATACGCTGGCGGGAGCAGAATGGCGATCGCCAGCTCCCAGACGCCGTAGACGTCGTTGTTGACGCCGACGCGGTCCCGCTGCTTCCGCCTGAGCTCGACCGTGGCGGCCGCGCACGCCATGAGCGTGCCGAAGACCACCAGGTCATGCGCGCGGATCGTGAGCAACGACACCGCGATGCCGATCGCCGCGGCATAGCCGGCAACGACCAGCACGATGACGGCGACCAGCCAGTTGGGCAGCTCCCAGAGGGGCCAGCTGCGCGCGGAAACCACCCATCGACCGAGGCTGCGACGAGCGGAACCCACCGGCACCTCCTCGATGGTCAGCGTTGTCACCCACCTGGGCGCTGGTCTAAGTGTGCCGCATTGTCACGAAGAAGGATACCTACTGTCAAGTATCGACTACACCGCGGCATAAACATCGCCTGAAGTTGGCTTACAGTGTCTCACTGGCAGGTTGTTCCCTGCCTGCCGTGAAATCATCCTGTACTGGATATTTTCCGACATTAGCGACTTGTGCGCTTTTGACCGGGACGTTCCCCAAGCAGGGCCCGTCCGGAGGCGAACGCAGCCGCGGAAGGGGCCGTCATAGGCAGCGACATCGGCGACCTACGCCCCGCCTGGCCATTCAGTCTGCCGGCTCAAGCCGAGGAAAGCTCCCCTTGCGCAGCACCGCGCCAGGCTGACGAGCTTCGCCCCTTCTTACCCGCCCGGCCTATCCACCGAAAGGACCCCTGCCTTGCGCACCACTTCCTGGGGCTGAACCCACTGGACCGACCAAACCGCTACTCACCGCAAAGGAGGCACGCCCGTGCGCACCACATCTTGGGGCTAAGCCCAGCCGGACCGATCACCCGCCCGCTCACCGAAGGAAGGAGCCGCCGCGATGCGCACCACCTCCTGGGGCTGAACCCACCCGGACCGGCCACCCGTTACCGACGAAAGGAGACACCGCGATGCGCACCACCTCCTGGGGCTGAACCCACCCGGACCGGCCACCCGTTACCGACGAAAGGAGACACCGCGATGCGCACCACCTCCTGGGGCTGAACCCACCCGGACCGGCCACCCGCCACCCACGAAAGGAGACGCCGCGATGCGCACCACCTCCTGGGGCTGAACCCACCCGGACCGGCCACCCGCCACCCACGAAAGGAGACGCCGCGATGCGCACCACCTCCTGGGGCTGAACCCTCTCCGTTATGACCGCGGAACCCGGCACGGCCTGGCCTCGCCAGGGCCGGGGATCCGTTAGTGACTTATGTATGTGCTTGACCGCCCGATGTAACTAAGGGCCCTCCGAAGATTTACTTCCGTGATGTCGGGCGTGTTGGCCGTGGGGCGGGCAGCAGGGAGTAGTTCCATTCCCCATGGAAAGCGTGTCGCCTGATCGAGCGCTCCTCCAGATCCTGCATCTGCTTATCGGGGATCTTGATGCCCTTCTCGTAGGTGCCGGTGTCGAGGGCGGCCTGGACGGTCAGCCCGGTCGTGGTGGTGGTCGCGGCGATCGTCTCGACGATAACTTCGTGGCTGGTCAGCGGCCTGCCGCGCCAGTTCATGGAGATCTGGGCGAAGAGCCGGTGCTCGATCCGGTTCCATTTCGACGTGCCCGGCGGGAAGTGGGACACGCTGATCTCCAGGCCGAGTTCTTCCGCGAGCCGGGCCAGCTCCACCTTCCACAGCCGCAGCCGGCTGCCATTGGAACCGCCCGCGTCGGCGGTGATGAGCAGCCTGCTGGCGTGCGGGTAGGCGGTCCGGCCGGTTTTCTGCCACCAGCGGCGGATCGACTCGACGGCGAACGCCCCGGTGTCCGCGTCGGTGCCGACGTTCACCCAGCCAGCGTTGGCGCTCATGTCATAGACGCCGTAGGGGACGGCCCGCCCCAGGTCGCCCTTGAAGTCGTGCACCTCCACCCGCTCGGGCTCACCGCGCCGATGCCACTCCCTCCCGCCGTTCTTATAGTTGCCGACCAGTTCCTTTTTCTTGGTGTCCACGCTGATTACTGGCTCCCCGGCGGCCTGGAACTCCCGCACCAGCTCATTGATGAGCCGGAACTGGCCGTCCCGGTCCGGGTGCTGCTTTCCCTCCACCGTCTTGGCGTTGCCCTGCAGGCTGTAACCGTCCTCTTTCAGCAGCCGCCCCACCGTGTCGGGCGACACCGGATGGCCCGCGGCTGCCAGCTCACCGGCCAGCTTCTCCGTCGACGTGGTCGTCCACCGCAGCGGCGACTCCGGGTCACCGCGGCTGGCCGGATCCACCAGGCGGTTCAACGCCGGCACCAGGGCCGGATCCGCCTCCGCCGCCCGGGGCCGCCCCGCCCCAGCCTGGCGGACCCTGTCATCCGGCTCAATCCCGGCCTCCAGTTCCCGCGCCCCGCGGCCCACCGTGTCCGGGTGAACCCCGGCCAGCGCCGCCACCCGCTTGATCCCGCCCCGGCCCAGCGACCGCGCCTGCGCCCCCAGCAGCAGCCGCCACTGCAGCTCATTCAGATGCGGGCGCACCTCCGCCAGCATTCCGGCGAACCGGTCCTCATCCACCGCCAGCTGTCTCATACCACAACCGTAGACAACTATCCCGGACAAACCCACTTAATTTTGCGGGGAGCCCTAAGCATTGCGCCGAACAGAGCCATACACGCCGTAGTCTTCCTATGCCCCGCGTGGGCCGTACGTGGCTCGAGTGACCAGTGGGAGCAAACGATGACGTTCTCCGTGTGCAGGTCCCCGGCCACAGTCCTGGCCGGCCCGGTCCGGCGGGTCAGCGAGCGCGGCCGGGCAGGCAGGCCCGGCCGAGCCACCGGCCAACGACGGCCTGCAGGCCTGCCACCAGCAGCGTGACCACGACGCCGACCGCGGCGTGCGGAGGCAGCCCGGCGAGCGCGGCGATCACCCCCGCGGTAGCCCCGGCCGGCTGACCGCGCACGGCCTGCCACGGCAGCGGAATCCCCCAGCCTGCCTGCTCCCCTCCGGCGGGGCAGCCTCGGCGGGATTGGCGGCGCCGTCAGGCCAGCGGCGGGACACGGTCCTGCCACGGGCGAGCCCGCTCGACCTGTGCGGACAGCGAGATCAGGGTGCTCTCCTCGCCGATCCGGCCGGCCAGCATCACCCCGATCGGCAGCCCCTCGGCGTTCCAGTGCAGCGGCAGGTTCACCGCGGGCTGGCCCGACAGGTTGTACGCGGCCGTGAACGGCGTGAAGCGCTTCTGCCGCTCGAAGTTCTCGGCTGGGCCAACCTCGGTGAAGTACCCGACCGGCACCGGCGGCGAGGCCAGCGTCGGGGTGAGGACGGTGTCGTAGGCGTTCATCGCGGCCAGTGCCGGGCGCAGCACGGCCTGCAGGTACGCCTTCGCGAAAACCAGCTCCCCGGCACCCGTGGCCAGCCCGCGCTGGCGCATATAGCGGGTGAACGGCAGCAGTCTGTCCTCGCGGGCGGGGTCGATCGGGTTGAGTGTCGCGCACGCGTACCAGAGCGTCTCGAAGTACGGCACGACATCCGGCCCGATCGGGAAGGCCACCTCCTCGACGTCGTGGCCGAGTTCGGCGAGCAGGGCGCTGGCTTCCTCGTAGGCGGCAACGCAGTCCGGATGGACGACGGCGCCCTCGACCACCGGGGTGAGCGTACGGCCGATGCGGAGCCGGCCCGGGGCCCGGCGCGCGTAGCCGAGGAACGTCTCGCCATCCGGCAGCGGCGGCAGCGTGTACATGTCGCCCGGGTAGTTGCCGCTCATCACGTCGAGCAGCAGCGCGGCGTCGGCGACGGTCCGGGTGATCGGGCCGTCCGTGGCCAGCCCGAACAGGTCCGGCACGATCGGCCCCCGGGAGACCCGGCCGCGGGACGGCTTGATGCCGAACAGCCCGCACACGCTCGACGGGATGCGGATGGACCCGCCCCCGTCGCTGCCCTGCGCGGCCGGGGCGAGGCGCGCGGCCACCGCCGCGGCGGCGCCGCCGCTGGAGCCGCCGGCCGAACGGGTCAGATCCCAGGGCGTCCGGGCCGGCGGCCCGATCGCGGACTCGGTGTAGCAGGGAAGGCCGAATTCGGGCGTCGCGGTCTTCCCGGTGATGACCGCCCCGGCCGACCTGATCGCGGCCACCACGTAATCGTCACCGGCCGCCACATAGTCCGCATACACGGCCGACCCGAAGGTCTGCCGGACACCCGCGACCATGTTGAGGTCTTTGATGGGGATGGGAACGCCCAGAAGTGGCGGAACCGGCACCGACTCGTGCCCCGCTACGGCCTTTTCCGCCGCCCGGGCCTGCTCTTGCGCCAGCTCCGCGGTCACCGTGTAAAACGCCCCTACCTGCGCGTTCAGCTCCTCGGTGCGGCGCAGATAATGATTTGTGACCTCGACGGGAGAAAGCTGACGGTCATGGATGGCGGCGGCCAGGTCGGCCATCGTAAGCTCATGAATCTGCGGCATGTTACCAAATAGTAGACCGCTTACCTGCAATCGGGCCGAAAATGTATTCCTGCCCCGCCAGCAGGGCCAATTCAAGATCACTTTCCGTGATCCAGGTCACGCTAGGTAGTCATGAACTGGAGTGCCCTGACCTGGTCGCGGCAGACCCATTCCGTGGTTTCCTTGATGGCGTTCACGTTTTTCATGCGGAGTAGCCCGAGTGTGAGATTGCGAAGAGCTGCGAGGGCCTGCGGGCCGTCTCCGGAATAGGCCTGGCTGTGGTCTTCCCGGTATACAGTGTCGCGGATGTGGTGGCTTTTGTTCTCTATTCCCCAGTGGCTGCGGGTATTCCGGTTAACGTCGGCGGCGGTCATCTTTCCTGCTTTCCTGCTGGTGAGGATGAGGGCGTGTTCCTTGCTGACGCGGCCGCCGGTGATCTCGAATATCTCACGGCGGATCACGGCGGCCTGGCTGGCGTGCGGGAAATCGATTCCTTCTGCGCCGGTGATCCAGCAGGACCACTTCTTGATCCGGCCGCGGCTGTGTTCCTCCATGACATTGGGCGGGGCTTCACGGAGCAGCGGGAGAATCTTATCGAATACTTGCCTCTGCAGGGTCGGCTGATTTCCCTTGACCGTCATCAGGTAGTCCCATCCGGGTTTCCCGGCGACGGATTCCGCAGTTTCCCGCTGGGTGTGCGCGGCGTCGAGGGTGACCAGGACTGCTTCTCCCTCCGGGATTTCCGCTGCGTTCAGGAGGGCGTCCGCCTGGGTGATCTCGTTGGTGCCGTCGGGTACCCTGAGCTGCGCTATCGTGACAGCCTCGCGGTGGAGCATCGCGGAGAACAGCGTGACCTTGTCGTTCTCGTCAGTCCATGCACCGCGCATTACCTTCCCGTCGACCGCGATTTCCCACTCGTCGTTCCCGCTTTTCCTGGCCTGCGCGAAAAGCCACGCGCAGGTTATCATGTCCAGTTCGGCCGCATCGATCCTGGTCAGCACGCTCCGTATCGTTGACTTGCTCGGGTGCTTGCAGCGGAGCCTGAACCAGCTCCATTCAGCTCCCAGCTTCCTCAGCAAGGACTCGGGCATGTCCGCTGCATGGCCGGCGATTTCCCGGTAATTCTTCGCGCCGGCCAGCATCGCCACCATGCAGACCGCCAGCACGAATACCAGCGCGTGCTGTATTCCCTGCGGACTGCGCGGGTCGGTGACAGATGCCAGCATGCCCAGCAGGCTTGAAATGTCCGCGTTCCCGGCGCTCTCATTCTCGGTAGCGCCGGCATCAGGACTTGACGGGCCGAAGGCAGAATGCGACACTGACACAGGATGGCCTTCTCTCAGGATCGATGTTTGCGTGGAAACAACTATCATCCCGGAAAAGAGAAGGCCATCTTCTGGTAATTCGGGCATGTGACGGAAAATTAATTCAAGGAGCAGCGGCGGCTGCCGCGCATCCGTCCCGCTCGACCCGTTCGATTGCTCACCGTAATCACGTGACTTCCATTAGCGATCTTGGAATCGCCCTGCCCCGCCAGCGACCTTCATACACTCCCCACAGCGACACAATTAACTCAACCAGTGACGACTTGCGTTCGGCCTTTAGTCAGTTACGCTGGGGTTGTGGAACAGATGACATGGCTGGCCAGGAAAAGCCATAGGTCATCCGCCCCTCCGAACGAGCAGGGGCGCAACGGCGCGCGCCCGTATCATTCGCCCGGCGCCGCCGTACCGCACGCAGGCCCGGCCGTGGTGGGCCCGCCTGAAGGAACAGCCGAAGGAACCCCGGCCGCTGATCCCCCGGAGACCGGCCCGGCTGAGACCGGCCAGAACGGGGACCCGCAGGACCAGGACCCGCATGGCCCGCAGGACCAGGACCCGCAGGACACTCCCGGGCGGGAGAGCGCCTTGCGGTCCGGCGCGCAGAACACCGCCTTCCGGGCGGCGACCCGGAGCACATGGCCGGGCACCGAAGACCGGCACGCCGAGGCCGCCCCATCCACGTCCCAGCCGGCCCAGGGTGCCCCCGCCGGTCCCGGCGTGTCCAGCTTCGGGCCCCTGGGCGCCGCGCTGCTGCCCGACGCCGGCCAGCCCGACCGGACCTTTGAGCGGGATGCCCGCATCTGGGAGCCGCGCCGCCTGTACCAGCGGCCCCTGCTGAGGTCCCGGCGCCGGCCCGATGCAGGCGCGCCGGACCGCCCGGAACAGCAGGGTCCAGAACAGCAGCGCCCGGAACGGCCTCGTCCGGAGCCGGGTACGGGTCCCGGGCAGGCCCGTTCGGAGCAAACCGGGGCCCCGGAACGGCAGCGTCCGGACGCGGCAGCCGCCCAGGCCGGAGCGCGCCCTCAGCCCGCCGGCACCGCTCCCCCGGAGCGCCGCGACGTCCCGGTCCAGCGGCCCGCGATCACCGTGGGCAGCGGCCCAGCGCCCGGTTCCCGCCCGTCTGGCTCGCTGGGCCCGGGAGGGTCGCTGGGCCCGCTGGGCCCGTCCGGACCGGGGGGGCCGGTCCCGGCGGATCGCGAGCGCAAGGCGGACCGGCTGCGCCTGGCGGATGTGATGGCCGACTCCCGGATGCGGATCTGGAAACGGCGGCTGCTTGTCGCGATCGTGGCCGGCCTGGTCTTCACGGTCATCTTCACCTGGCGGGCGGGCCTGACGGCCGCGGTGCTCGCGGCCATCGCCGACGCCATCTACCGATCGCGGACCACCGCGTCGATGCCGCCCGGCGTCCGGCTGACTGGCGCGCAGAAGCGCACCCAGCGCCAGCTCGCGCGGATGGAGCGGTCCGGCTACCGGGCCCTGCACTCCCGGCCCATCCCGGGCAGCCGCGAGTTCATCGATCACTTCGTCGTCGGGCCGACGGGCGCGTACGCGATCGACTCGGAGTCGTGGGACAAGCGGCTGCCCATCCGGACCCGGAACGGCCGCCAGCTTTTCCACGGTCCGTTCACCAAGAAAGACCGGCTCGAGCACGCGCGCTGGGAGGCGCAGCAGGCGACCGACCGGCTGACCAGCGAGCTCGGCACCCCCGTCTACGTCCGCCCGGTGCTGGCCGTCTACGGCCCCAAGGTGCCCTGGCACGTCGCGACCATCCGTGAGGTTGACGTGTTCGACGGCGACCGGCTCCGCAAGTACCTGCGGCGCAACTCCGGAATGAACGACCGGCCGAGGCTCAGCGCGAGTGAGATCGAGCGGATCTACGCAGCCGCCGCCCGGGTGCTTCCGCTCAACGATGCCGCCCAGCGCACTCCGGTAGGCTGAGGAAAACCTGCGAGCAGGGCTTCCCTGCGTTCCTCGGCTCACATTCGGAGATGACCGGTCATGCCACCGCTTCGGTCTCGCACCGTCACGCACGGCAGAAACATGGCGGGGGCCCGCGCCCTGCTGCGGGCCACGGGCGTCGCCCGCGAAGACATCGGCAGGCCGATCGTAGCGGTCGCGAACAGCTTCACCGAGTTCGTTCCCGGGCACGTCCACCTGCGTGAGGTCGCCCAGGTGGTCTCGGACGCGGTCCGGGCGGCCGGGGCGATCCCGCGCGAGTTCAACACGATCGCGGTGGACGACGGCATCGCGATGGGCCACGGCGGGATGCTGTACTCGCTGCCGAGCCGCGAGCTCATCGCCGACGCGGTCGAGTACATGGTGAACGCACACTGCGCGGACGCGCTGATCTGCATCTCCAACTGCGACAAGATCACGCCCGGCATGCTGATCGCGGCCATGCGGCTGAACATCCCGACCGTGTTCGTCTCGGGCGGCCCGATGGAAGCGGGGCGGACGCCGGCCGCGGCCGTCGTGGCCGGTGGGCTCCCAGGGCCGGCGGGCGGGCGCAAGATCGACCTCATCGACTCGATGGTCGCCTCGGCGGACCCGTCGGTGTCCGACGCCGAACTGCTCGACATGGAGGAGGCCGCCTGCCCGACGTGCGGCTCCTGCTCGGGTATGTTCACCGCCAACTCGATGAACTGCCTGACCGAGGCGATCGGGCTCGCGCTGCCGGGCAATGGGACCACCCTGGCCACGCACGCCGCCCGGCGCGGCCTGTTCGAGCGCGCGGGGGCGGCGATCGTCGAGCTGACCGCTCGCCACTACACCGACGGCGACGAGTCGGTGCTGCCCCGCGCCATCGCCAGCCGGGACGCTTTCGAGAACGCGATGGCGCTGGACGTGGCGATGGGCGGGTCGACCAACACGATCCTGCACCTGCTCGCCGCGGCGCACGAGGCCGGCGTGAACTTCGGCCTCAAGGAGATCGACGAAGTGTCGCGGCGGGTGCCCTGCCTGTGCAAGGTGGCGCCGAGCAGCAGCTACCACGTGGAGGACGTGCACCGGGCCGGGGGCATCCCGGCGATCCTCGGCGAGCTGGACCGGGCCGGCCTGCTCAATACGAGGGTCCGTACCGTGCACAGCGAATCGCTGCGGGACTTCATCGACGCCTGGGACCTGCGCTCCGCGTCGGTCCAGGACGAGGCCGTCGAGCTGTACCACGCGGCCCCCGGCGGGGTCCGGACCACCAAGCCGTACTCGCAGTCGGCTCGCTGGAAGAGCCTGGACACCGACCGCGTGGGTGGCTGCATCAGGGACATCGAGCACGCCTACACCGCAGACGGCGGCCTGGCCGTCCTGTACGGCAACCTGGCCCCCGACGGCGCGATCGTCAAGACGGCCGGGGTGCCCGAGGAGCTGTTCCGGTTCGAGGGGACCGCGCGGGTCTTCGAGAGCCAGGAAGACGCCGTGGACGGCATCCTCAACGGGGCGGTCAGCGCGGGCGACGTCGTGGTGATCCGGTACGAGGGGCCGCGCGGCGGCCCCGGCATGCAGGAAATGCTGTATCCCACGAGCTTCCTCAAGGGCAAGGGCCTAGGGCCGACGTGCGCCCTGATCACCGACGGGCGGTTCTCCGGCGGGACGTCCGGGCTTTCCATCTGCCACATCGCGCCGGAAGCAGCGGCGGGCGGCGTCATCGCGCTGGCGGCGGACGGTGACCGGATCACGATCGACATTCCGCGCCGCGACCTGACGCTGGAGGTGTCCGACGCCGGCCTGGCGGCCCGCCGGGACCGGCTGCTGGCCCGGTTCCACGGCTACCGTCCCGGGCACCGGGACCGGCCGGTCAGCGCGGCGCTGCAGGCGTACGCGGCGATGACCACCTCGGCGGCGCAAGGCGCGGCGCGTGATGTCAGCCAAATCCAGCTGGCTGGGGACACCAGTACTCCGTGAGCGCCCAGGATTTCGTCCGGGCCGCGCGCGGATCCGACGCCGGCGATGTGGCCCGCATCCAGGTGGAATGCTGGCGCCACGGTTACGCCGGGATCATCCCGGATGCGGTCCTCGCCGAACTGACCGGCGACGACGCCGCCGGGCGCTGGCGCGAGCGCTGGGCGGAAGCGATCAGCAAGCCGCCGACCAGCAGGCACCGGGTCCTGGTGGCCAGCAGCAACCGGGTGATCGCCGGTTTCGCCTCGGTAGGGCCTGCCGGTGACGCCGACCACTGGCCGGCCACCGACGCGGAACTGTACGAGCTGCGCATCGCGCCCGGCCTGACCGGGCACGGTCACGGCGGCCGGCTGCTCAACGCCGTCGCCGATACCCTCGCCGGGGACCGTTTCGCCCGGGTGTCCGCGTGGGTGCTGGAAGCCGACACGGCGATGCGCCGTTTCCTGGAGACCGCGGGATGGGCCGGTGACGGCGCGCGGAGCGAACTGGACATGGGTGTCCGCGTCCCGATCGTGCGGCTGCACGCGTCGCTGCCCGCCCCGCCCGATTGAGCCGGGCCCATGGAGGTGGGTCCACCTGCCGGGGCCCGTCAGCAGGAGAGGAACGGAATTGGCTCAGCCGCGAGATTGGCTGGCGGGTACCCGGCCCCGGACGTTGCCGGCTGCGGTCGTCCCCGTCCTCATCGGCACTGGGGTCGCCATCGGCTACGGCAGGTTCTCCGCCTGGCGCGCCGTGCTCGCCCTGGTCGTGGCGCTCGCCCTGCAGATCGGCGTCAATTACGCCAACGACTACAGCGACGGCGTCCGGGGCTCGGACGAGCGGCGCGTCGGGCCGACCCGGCTGGTCGCCGCGGGACTGGCGCCGGCCCGCCAGGTACTCGCCGCGGCGTTCGCCTGCTTCATCTGCGCGTGCGTGGCCGGCCTGGTGCTCGCGATCTTCACGTCGTGGTGGCTCATCCTCGTCGGCGCGGCCGCGGTCGGGGCGGCCTGGTTCTACACGGGCGGCACCCATCCGTACGGGTACCGCGGGCTAGGTGAGGTCGCGGTCTTCGTGTTCTTCGGGCTGGCCGCGGTGACCGGCACCGCCTACGTGCAGATGGCCACGCTGAGCTGGCTCGGCCTGATCGCCGCGATACCGGCCGGGCTGCTGTCCTGCGCCCTCCTGATGATCAACAACCTGCGGGATATCGGCTCCGACGCCGACGTGGGCAAACGCACGCTCGCGGTGCGCCTCGGCGACCCGCGGGGCCGGATGGTGTACCTGACGTGCCTGCTCGTCCCGTTCGTCATCGCCCTGGCCATCATCCCGGTGCGGCCGCTCGCCGCGGTCACGCTGCTGACGCTGCCCCTGGCGCTCGGCCCGATCCGTTCGGTCCGGTCCGGCGCGGCCGGCCCCGCGCTGATCCGCGCCCTCGGGCAGACCGGCCGCCTGCAGCTCGCCTTCGGCGCCGCCCTTACCATCGGTCTCGCTATCCGCTTCTGACCCTGCGGGCCGCTTCTGACCCCGCGGGCCGCTTCTGACCCGCGGGCCGCTCTTGTAGGCACAGGCCTGCCGAAACCGGTTCTGGGGCTGAAATACCCCAAACGGGATAGGGCGGCTATCTGGACGTATCAGTCGTGCTGCGAATCGTGATGAATGCTCCGTGCGGAAATGAACTGGTTTACGCTTCCGGGTAGCGATGATCGACGATGCCAAAGTGGATGATCGACGATGCCAAAGTGATAGTCCGCGGGTATGGCGACCGGGAGGGTCCTATGACGCATCCCCGCAACGTCCCGCCTGCCGGGGCGGACGCAGAAAGGGCTGCCTTCTTGCGCGATCTTCGCGCGCTGCGCGACAGGGCGGGCCTGCGCACCAGTGACCTCGCGGCGCGGGCGCACTATCCGGAGGACACGCTGAAAACCGCCGAGGACGGTCCCGGACTGCCCAATCTTCCGGTGCTGGAAGCGTACGTACGCGGATGCGGCGCCAGGCCCGCGGAGTGGGAAGACCGCTGGCGCCGGCTGACGCAAGAAGCCGAGATGGGATCGGCCCTGCCCACCCGGTCGCCGGTCGCGAACCGGCTGCCAACCAGGGCCGGGGGCACCGGGCCCGCCGGTATGAGTGCCGCCGAACAGGCCGCCCTGGGTCCGGGACTGGCTCGCGTCGCGGCTGGCCTCGGCCAGACGACGGCGGCCGCCGACACGGGTTCATGGTTCACCCGGCCGGATATGGCCGCGCCCGAATCAGCCGCTGAACCGTCAGCCCCACCAGGGGCACTCTCGCCCGCGGCGGAGAGCGGAGCGGCCTGGCGCACCCCGGACCGCGACAGCGCGTCGCCCGCCGCGGACCGCGATACGGCGTGGCCCGCCGCGGAAAGCGGAACGGCCTGGCTCCCGGCGGAACGCGACAGCGCGTCGCCCGCCGCGGACCGCGGCACGGCGTGGCCGTCCACGGAACCCGGAACGACATGGCCCGCGGCGGAACCCGGAACGACATGGCCCGCGGCGGAACCCGGAACGACGTGGCCCGCGGCGGAACGCGAGTCACCCGTCCACGGTCAACCGCTCAGACCGGTGGAATCCCGGGCCCCGCAGACTGCGGCCGCACAGGGCGCGGCCCCGCAGAGCGCAGCGGAACGCACCACAGCGCCGTCGGGCACATCCGATGACCGTACCCGAGCGCCAAAATCCACGGCGCCGCTGAACGCATCGGAACTCCCGGCCACGTCAAGACCGGGGCGCCGTCGGCCGGCGCGGCGGCCCATGGCCGGGATCATGGTCTCGCTGGTGGTACTCCTGGTCGTCACGGTCCTGCTATGGCTGGCGCTGGCCTCCTGACGCTCACATCTGCGCCGCACTGTCGTCGGCCGGACCTGATCAGGGCCGGGCGAGGCTCACCTCAGGGGAGGATCGGCGGGATCGGCTTGGGCGGGGGCTCATCGGCGGCCCGGGTCCAGGGCTGCGGAATGACCTCGAGCGCCGGGGCCGGGTCCGTGAGCTCGACGATCTCGGCCGACCCCACCGCAACGGCGTCCGGCGGCGCGCTGTTCACGCCGGCGCTGTCGAGGCCGGCGCTGTCGAGGCCGGCGCTGTCGAGGCCGGCGCTGTCGAGGCCGGCGCTGTCGAGGCCGGCACTGTCGAGGCCGGCGCTGGTTGCGGCCCCGACGCTGGGGGCTTCCGCGCCGTTGACGGCCGCCAAGCCGTTCGCGGCGGGACTGATGGCCTCGGGCGCGACGGCGGCATTGACCGTGCTGTCCGCGCCCTTCTGGCCGTCGAAGGCGGACGTGACGGCCTTGAGGGCCGAGGTGACCTCGCTCGGGATGACCCAGAACGTGCTGCCCGACCCCTGGGCAAGCTGTGGCAGCATCTGCAGGTACTGGTAGGCGAGCAGCTTGGGGTCGGGGTCGTTGCGGTGAACGGCCTGGAACACCGTGCCGATGGCCCGAGCCTGGCCCTCGGAGCGCAGGATGGCCGATTGCTTCTCACCCTCCGCCGTGAGGATGTTGCTCTGCTTCTCGCCCTCGGCGGTAAGGATCTTCGCCTGCTTGACGCCCTCGGCGGTGAGGACGGCGGCGCGCTTCTCCCGCTCGGCCCGCATCTGCTTCTCCATCGCGTCGACCACGCTCTTCGGCGGGTCGATGGCCTTGATCTCCACGCGGGTAACGCGGATGCCCCATTTGCCGGAGGCGTCATCGAGGACTCCGCGCAGCAGGTTGTTGATCTTGTCGCGCGAGGTGAGGGTGTCTTCCAGGTCCATGGACCCGATCACGCTGCGCAGCATCGTCGCGGTGAGCTGTTCGATCGCCTGGATGTAGTCGACGATCTCGTAGTCGGCGGCGCGCGGGTCGGTGACCTGGAAGAAGAGCACCGTGTCGATGAGCACGACCAGGTTGTCCTCAGTGATGACCGGCGCCCCCCGAAAGGAGACCACCTGCTCGCGCAGATCGATCTCCTTCTTCACCCGGTCGACGAACGGGATGATGAAGTTCATCCCCGGTTGCAGGGTCTTGCGATAGCGGCCGAGCCGCTCGACGTTCCGCGCCCGCGCCTGCGGGATGACGCGCACCGAGCGGACCACCACCAGGATCAGCAGAAGGGCGACGATGAGGCCGATAAGGAGTTCCGCGACTTCCATGATCACTCCCGTGGGTAGACGAGGGCAGTCGCGCCCTCGATCTGGATGACGTCGACGGTGGCTCCCACCGGGATGACGAGGGTCTCGTCGTAGGAGCGGGCCGACCACTCCTCGCCGCCGATCCGGACTCGCCCGCCGTGGCCGTTGACTTCCTGCTGGACCAGGGCACAGCGGCCGACGAGCGCGGCGGTGCCGGTCCGCAGGGCTGGCGGCTGCTTGAGGTGGCGCACGGCGATGGGCCTGACCAGGCCGAGGCCAGCCCCGGCCGCCACCACGAACGCCACGATCTGGAACGGCATCGGAGCCCCCAGCCCCCCGACGACGGCCGCCACCGCAGCGGCCACCGCGATCAGCCCGAGGGTGAGCGTCACGGTGAGCAGCTCGGCAACGCCGAGCACGGCCGCCAAGACCAGCCAGACGATCCAGCTCATGGCCGCTCCGCAAAGCTCTACAGCGATGGGCGGCGACGCCGTCCGGGCCGCCGGCCTAGGCATGAGCGTGGCGCTCAGGCCCCAATTTGAGAGTAACTCCGCCGGCTGAGTACTGCACTTGTTACCCTGCGCGCAAGGCTCTCCTTACCCTGCGCACACCGCTCTCCCGGGCGGTTGGGGAAAGTCACCTCCGCAGTGCAGGAAGGCAGCTAGACTCCGAAGGTCACATAAAAGTCCAATCCGGCACAAAAAGTACAATATGCATTCCGCACCGATTGGGTATTGTGCCCGTCCTAGACTTTTTTCAGGATGGAATGCCGCAATGGGCGGGCGCGTCTGACTCGGAGTCTCCAAGGAGGTGCCCGGTGGAACGTGGTGACGCCGAACCCGACCGCGAGAGGTACCGGGTTGACGGCCGTCCTGCGGACCACCGGAATGAACACGAGGCGTTCCCAGCGGCCCCCTCGTTCCCCGCGAGCCCGAGGGGCCCCGTGGGCCCGGAACCGGGCTATGACTACGACACGCCCCCGCCGGGCGGATGGGCCGGTCAACGGCACCCGCCCGGCCGGCCGCAGATGCCGCTCCCTCCGGACGGAAGAGCCGCCCGGCCGGGCCGGAATGGTCATGGCCGGGCTGGCCATGACCAGGGCGGCCATGACCAGGGCGGTCGGCCCAGCGCTCCGCGCCCGGCGGCGGTCCCGCTCCGGGACGTCTGGCCGGACCCGCACTGGTCGGATACGGAGTGGGCCGACCCTCAGGCCGCCCCGCCACAGCGAGCCCCAGCCCGGGGCCCCCGTCCGCAGCGGGCACCCGGGCCGGGTGATTATCCCGACGCCCGCGGAAACGCCCGGCCAGCAGCACCCGCATATCCGGCCGGACGGCCGGTACCGCCGGGAATGTTCCGGCCGGGGCGTTCCGCCCCGGCCGGACCTGGCGACCCAGGCGGACCTGGCGACCCAGGCGGACCTGGCGACCCAGGCGGACGCGGCGACTTGGGCGGACGCGGAGCACCGCCGGATGCCGCTGGCCACCCGGGCCCGGCGTACCCACACAACGTGGCGGGTTCCCGCCGCCCGGCGGGCCCGTACCCGCCTCCCTCGTATCCGCCTTCCTCGTATCCGGCCGGCCCGTACGCGGACGCGCGGTACGCGCCGGGCCGGCCCCGGAAGAAGAGCCGTACGATGGCGGGCCGAATCAGGACGGTGCCGGGCCGGCCCCTGCGCGGCCGCGCATGCGGACTCCGGGCCGTCCCGGCGCGCGCGGCGGGTACGGACCGGCGGGCACGTATGCAGCAGATGGCGCACGCCGGCCGGGCGACGCCTACGGGCACGGACCAGACCAGGCTTACGAGCGCGGACCGGACCGGGCCTACCGGCGTCCGCCGGATCAGGCCTACGGGAATGCGCCGGATCAGGCCTATGGGAATGCGCCGGATCAGGCCTACGGGAATGCGCCGGCAGACGGCCACAGGTGCGCGCCGGACCAGGCCTACGGGCACGGACCAGACCAGGCCTACGGGCACGGACCAGACCAGGCCTACCGGCACGGACCAGACCAGGCCTACCGGAATGCGCCGGATCAGGCCTACGGGAATGCGCCGGATCAGGCCTACGGGAATGCGCCGGATCAGGCCTACGGGAATGGGTCGGCAGACGGCCACAGGTACGCGCCGGGTGGGGCCTACGCACAGGGGCCGGCAAACGGCTACCAGTACGCGCCGGGCGAGGTCTACGGGCGTACGCCGGACGAGGCGTACGAGCAGGGGCCGGCGGATGGCCACGAGTATGCGCCGGAAGGCCCCCACGGCCACGCGCCGGGCGACGCCTACGGGCACGCGCCGGACGACGCCTACGGGCCTACCTACGGATCGGATGCCGCGTACGGACCACAAGACTCGTATGGGCCTGACGGCGCCTACGGATCCGATGACGCCTATGGGCCGGATGCCGCATACGGGGCCGACGCCACCTTCGGGCCGGAAGGTCCGCGTGGCCGAGACGGGTACGGCTCCGCCGACTACGGGCCCGGCGGCGACGCAGCGGACGGTGGGTACGGACCGGGCGGCGCGTACCGGCCAGAGGGCGCGTATGGCACCGACGGGGACTACGGATTCCGGCGGCGATCAGCCGGGCCGGGCATCGGGACGCCGGCCGGCACCTGGGCCAGCCCGGGCCGGTGCCCGGCCGGTTCTCCAGGGCCGCCCGATCCCACCCAGCCAGCCAGGCGTGCCCGGCAACCAGCCCGTACCGCCGAGGGGACGCCCCGCCGGGCCGCCCGGGAGCCGTCCCGGCATGCCACCCGACGCCGGCGGAGGCGCCCCGCCGAGGGCCCCCGTCGCACCACCCGGGGCCCGCGCTCCGGGGACCGCTCTGGCGCTCAGGAACGAGCCACCGGCCAAGCGGCCAGCCCCGGACCCGCAGACCGAACTGGCGGAATTTGCGAAGGATCTCCGGGAACTGCGTGTCAAGGCGGGACTCGGTTACCCGGAGATGGCGGAGCTTTCGCACTACACGATGAAGACACTGGCCTCCGCCGCGGGTGGCCTGAACCTGCCTACCCTCCCGGTGACGGCCGCGTACGTGCGCGCCTGCGACGGTAACGTCGCCGATTGGGAAGACCGCTGGCATCGGCTCGCTGACGCCAGCGAGCCATCCCGCGACGGCGCCACACCCGAGCCAGGGCCCGCGGCCGGTGGCGCCGCCGGACGCGGGGACGCACCCGACGGTGCGGTATCGGGCGGCCCCGCCGGAGCTGGCCCGGACGGCGCCGGCCGGCCGGCGACGGCGTCCCGGGGACCAGCCCGTAAGCGCGCGCCGCGCCCGTCCCAGGTTGCCTCACCTCGTCCGGCCCGGGAGGGCCCGCCGGAACCGGATCCTTCCCCGCCGCGCCCGCCGGATCAGGTCTACGTCATCACGTCCGCCGCGCCCCGGCGCCCCTACCGGTGAGATCTGCCGGTGGCCACCATCTCCAGCCGCAGCAGACCGCACCGTCTATGCTGCGGCCGTGAACGTCGCCTCCCTCGGCTACCGAACGGACCTGATGATCCGCCGCATGGAGGGCAGCGAGATCACCGACTGCCGTGACCACATCGTGGTCCGGAGCCCGGCGCGCCCGGCGTACTGGTGGGGCAACTTCCTGCTCCTCAGGGCCGCCCCGAAGCCCCGGGAGACGGCGAAGTGGCTCGCCCGTTTCGCCGCGGTATTCCCCGCCGCCGACCACGTGGCGCTGGGCATCGACACGACGCAGCCGGACGCGGCCGACCGCTCGGGCCTGCTGGAGGCCGGCCTACGGATCGAGCGGAGCACTGTCATGACGGCCTCGGCACTGCGTGAACCGCCGCATCCGGACCGTTCCGCTGATTACCGGCCGCTGGCGGGCGAGGAGGACTGGCGGCGATCCCTGGAACTCCGGCTCGCCACCGATGAGGGCGGGGAATTCGCAGCCACCCGCGCGTTCTACAAGCAGCGGACAGCCGACGCCCGCCGGCTGACCGAGAACGGCCACGGCGCCTGGTTCGGCGCGTTCGCGGGCGGCCACCTGGCCGCCCAGCTTGGCGTGTTCTCCGACGGCAGCGGCATCGCCCGCTACCAGAACGTCGAGACCCATCCGGCATGGCGCAGGAAGGGGCTGGCCGGGACGCTGGTCTGGCGCACGGGCCGCTGGGCCCTCGATCGGCTGGCCGCACGCACGCTCGTCATCGTCGCGGACCCGGGCGCCGGGGCGATCCGCATCTACCGGTCGGTCGGTTTCGCCGGCACAGAGACCCAGATCGGCTTCGAGCGCCCACCGTACGCCGCCTCTTAACCGGCCGGCGTCACAGATCGGCGCTGCCGGTCACGCCGGTCGTCGTGCCGCCGCCCACCCAGATCGTTCCGCCGGGGTCGCGGGCGATGTGCACCCGGCCGCGCCGGCCGAGCACCGTTCCCTGGCTGGCCACGTACGGCGCGGTGGCGTGCCCGGCCGCCAGCAGCCACCCCGCCAGTGACGCGTTGAGGCTTCCGGTCACCGGATCCTCACCGGCCCCGCTCAGCGCCGGGGTGAAGGCGCGAACCTCGAACGCCTCCGGTGAGCCCGCCGGGTAGGGCCCGGCCACGCCGATGTCGAGATCGGCTGCGCCGGGTCGCAGCGCGAGCACCGCGTCGGCGCTGTCCAGCAGCGCCCCCACCCAGCCGGGGCCGTTATCCACCCATTGGGCGTCGACGATGCCGGCGCGGTCAATGCCCAGCACGGACACGATCCGCTGCAGGGTCTCGTCGTCCACGGGCCCCGAACGCAGCAGCGGCGGCGCCGCGAACGCCAGCGCGCCGTCGATCCGCCGCAGTTCGATCAGGCCCGCGTCGCACTCCTGGACGACCACGTCCCCGCGCCGCGGTATACCGCCGTCGGCCAGCCAGGCATGACAGGTGCCGAGCGTCGGGTGGCCGGCGAACGGAAGCTCACGGCTGGGCGTGAAGATCCGCACCCGGTAGTCGGCCTCGGCGGCTTCCGGCGGCAGGACGAACGTCGTCTCCGAGAGGTTCGTCCAGGACGCGAACCGCTGCATCTCCTCGGTAATCAGGCCCTTGCCGTCGAGCACGACAGCGACGGGATTGCCGAGGTACAGCCCGTCGGCGAACACATCGACCTGACAGAACGGGCGCTCCATGGCACCGAGTGTGCCACGCGGGAGCTCCGGGGGCGGCAGCAGGATTCCTGCCCGGTTCCGCCGAATTCCTGCCGGAGCGCCAGTGCCCGGAGCGCATGAGTAGTGCGCCCACCCGGGCCCGTTCGGGAAATTCGGTTGCCGCGACCCGGTAGTCGCCGACCTGGCCTGCACTGGAGCCGGATTCTCGGTTGTCCCGGCGACGTGGGAGGATCGGCGCGTGGTGCCGGCGGACAACCATGTTCAGACTTAGCACAGCCTACGGGGACACTGCTAGCCTGTCTACCTCGGGAGGCTCCAGACCAGGGAGACAATCGGGTGGACCTGCTAGCGATAATCAGGCTGAGTGATTTCCGGGAAACGTCAGCATCCCCTCAGCAGCAGCGTGGCACGATGACCGATTACGCGAACTCGCACGGTCACAGGATTATCGCGTTCGTAGAGGACACAGACGTCAGCGGAGACTTCGGGCCGTTCCACCCGAAGCGCTCAATAGGCCCCTGGCTCACGGATCGGCAAAACGAGTACGACGGCATCATCTGCCGCGCTATCAACCGCGTCGCCAGGAATGCGGAGCAAATGCTCAGGCTGCTCCGCTGGGCAGAGAACCGGGGCAAGGTGCTGATCTCCATCAAAGACGGCATCGACACGACTACCGATGCCGGTAAGACCATGGCGAAATTCATGGCAGTAGTGGCCGAGATGGAGCTGGACCAGATTAAGTCGCGGGCGCAAGACGGCCACAAGTATTTGACGCAGACGGCTTTGCGCTGGCGGGGCATGTCGGTGCCGTTCGGGTACCGGCCCTACTGCATCCGGTGCGGCGAAACTACAGGCGTATGCGCATGCCTTCCCAGCGAGCAACAGGGCTGGAAGCTAGAACCGGACCCGGTATACGCGCCAATCCTCGTCCAGATGGTCGATAAGTTCCTGGAGGGGGCGGCTATCTGGCATATTGTGCAGTGGCTCAGCGACAGCGGCGTCCCTACCTCATCCGACATCGCGAAAATCAGGTACGGCAAGCAGCCAGCTAATGCCAAGTGGGCGCCACAGTCCGTCCGCAAAATCCTTAGCTCCCACGCGATGCTCGGAGCTATGGACGTCACCGAGGTCCTGGAGAGAGACGACGAGACAGGACGGCCGACGAGGCGAAGTGAGCGCAAACCCCTGTATGACGAGAATGGTGGCCTCGTTCTCAGGGCGGCACCTATCGTCAGCTACGAGAAGTGGGCGCAGGTGCAAGCACGCCTTAACCGCGATCCGCAACTGGGCAGGCCGCGCGTTAACGCCTCGCCCCTCCTGCGTGTCGCTTACTGCGGCATCTGCCTAGGTCCCATGTACGTAGTGACGTCCAATGACCGCCATGGAAACCGGCCGTATCGGTACTACGCTTGCAACAAGGGCAACCATGGTGAATGCCCCGCCAGGCGGTTCAGGGCTGGTCTACTGGAAACGCAGATAGTCGCAACAGTCCTAAAGTATGCCGGGAAACTACCTCATATGACTCCCCACATCAATCATCCCAGCCCAGGAGTATTCAGGGGCGCTGGCTCAGGCTGAAGATGCGAGGGCAAACCTCCTCGAAGCTCTGGAAGCCGGCGCGTTTAAGGGGCACACGGATACCTTTGCCGAACGCATGGGCACCATAGAGCAGCGGATAGCGGAGCTGAAAGACAAGCCATCACGGCCAGCAGAGACAACGTGGAAGCCAAGCGGCAGGACAGTGCGCGAATACTGGCTATCAATAGGGTCAGGTCAGCAATGGGACTACCTGCGCCACATGCGCGTCAAGGTTGGTGTAGTACGCGGTGCGTTCCCCGGCAAGGACGGCGACGAGGACGAGGACGCATGGGAACGCACCGAGCGGCTTTCAGCCGAGACTGCAGAATTGCGCAAGGCCAGGCCGCAGATTTCAGCCGCAATGCTAGAGCGCAGCTATGAGCACCGCTGGCAGGCGGTAGCCGCCCAGTATGGTGACGTGGTCCTGAACATAGAACTAGGGTCACTGGCAGAGCTTCGGGACAGAGCGGCGAGGTATCCGCAGTAGGTCAGATCTCGGCGGGCGGCGGCAACCGACTGTGCCCACGCGCCTAACGGGGTGCCGTCAGTGTCGCTGGTGCTCGTCATGCTCCCAGTCAACCACAGGCCGGCAGGCACCCTGACTGACCAGTGTGAATGCCGTAATTTGCGGAATCCGCAGGACGTGGCTCAACGAGTAACTCACAGCCGGTCTGTGTTACCCGTGCGGGTACCTGCCAGGCTGCGGAATCCGTAGGTAAATCGCCTGAAATCAACGGCGCGGGGCTGGTACCGGGCACCGAGCCGTCTTCGCGTTCCCTGATGGCAGTAATGAGCTGGTCGCAGTCCCAGCCTGCCACAGCGATCTGCCCCTGGTGCTCTGGGCAGAGGCTCTGGTAGATGATGATGAGCTGCATTCTGCTCATCCGGGCTAGCTCGTACACGCGGGAGCGCTACTGGCTGCCCCCATCCGGCACGGTCATTCTTGTACCTACCTCTCGGTGAACGACTAGCTCCGTATCGCTACCATAGCACTAGCCGGGCAGACCAGATGACGAGGACAGGCGGCTGATCCGTGTCTGGCTCTTCTCGCTGTTTCTGGCGTTCCTGTGCCTGCGACAGTTCGTAGTCGGGTAGCACTGGGCGACGGAACGGGCTGCTGACAATCGAGGAGACAGGTCGGCGAGCTGCTGCGCGCGGCGAACCTCAACAGCCGGGCACCTGCCAAGGAGTATGGGCCAGAATCGAGGCCACCTAACACTTAAGCGTCAAATTGGGGCAGCAGGCCCGCCTATTCAGATTCACTTGGGGGAGCTTGGGGGTAAGTATTCGGAAATCATGTGGTCGCCCGGAGCATCTGCCCAGGTCAGCCTATGGATACCGGGCCGGGAACCACAGTACTTCCGAATAGTTACGCTTGTAGTACAGTCGTGTTTTCACGGTGCGGCGATGCCGTGTCGCGGATTGTGACGTGATCCGCCTGGGTTTGCGGTTACATCGAGTCACCTCCTTCCGGTCGCCGCAGTTCAGGTGGCTGCCGCGGCCAGCAGCCGGATGCTGTAGTGGTGCCAGCGGGCTCTGGCCTGGTGGCAGCGCCGCCAGCGGGACCAGCGCAGGTGGAAGGCGAGGCGGGCGCGGGTGATCAGCCCGGCGGCGTACTGCCTGGCCAGGCGTTCGATGCGGGCGGTCTCGGCGATGGTGAGCTTGACGGCGCCGATGCGCGGCGGGCAGGGCTGCCGGCTGCGGACGGGGACGGGCGCGTCGCCGGGCGGGATGCGCAGGTCGGGGCCGCTGACGTCGTCCTTGCCGTCGCGGCCGTCGTCGTGGCTTGCGCGGGCGGGGGCGTCCGGGAGGGTGATGTCGCCGCAGAGCGCGTTGCGGATGGCGGCGTGGCGGAGCTGCGCGAGGGCGGCCAGGGCGGTGTGCCGGGCAAACCGCGTCCCAGGTCCTGGCCTGGGCCTGGTCCCAGCCCAGGACGTCCTTCCCGGTCTTGAACGTCTCCTCAGCCGGCCATCTGCGGCCTGCGATGGTGATGAAGAACGTCATGGTCGCCGGGGTGCCCTCCGGCGCCCAGCACAGGTAGAAGGCCAGGTCGCCTGGGCGGGACAGCAGGCGGCGGATCAGCAGGAAGTGCCTGGGGCTGCTGGTGGCCAGCAGCGCCCAGTCCGCGAACCGGGGGCCTTTGGCGCCATTCCCGCACGAGCGCCGCTCGAAGACCGCGTCCCCGGCGGCGTCCCCGGCCTTGATCACGGCCCCGGACGGGAGGGTGATGCGGAAGTCGCGCGGGATGACTGCCACATACGGCAGGCCCCTGGACTCGCAGAACCGGCGCAGCTCGCCGCTGCGGCCGTACACCTCGTCATACGCCGCCCACTTCGCGGGCAGGCCCGCATCCAGCAGCCGTTCCAGCTGGCCGATGGCCAGCTGCGGTTTCGTCTTGCGCTCCAGCTTGCCCGGGATCCGGGCGGCCCGGCGCCGCCGCCAGTCCTTCTCCCAGCGCTGCGGCATGAACACATCGAAATCCGCCCAGGCCTGCCCGGACGTGGTCACCCACGCGGAGAACACCGTGGTGACACAGTTCTCCACGTGCCCGGTGCATCCGGCGTGCTGCGGCGCCACGCACGCGGTCGCGTCCCCGTCCTTGAGCTGCGCGGTCTCATCGACCGCGATCCCCGGCCCGATCAGGTCGCCCGGGTCGCACGGCAGCCAGGCACGCGCAAGGCCCGCCAGCTCCGCCCGCAGGCGCGTCCAGTCCCACCGGTAGCCGCGCAGCAGGGCCTGCATCCGGTGCGGGTTCTCGTGCCCGGCCGCCTCCGCCAGGCCCCAGCAGTTCGCCCTCACCCCCGGCGCCAGCCCCCGCACGTAATCCAGCGCGGTCCCCGCGCTGCGGCGCTGCGCCAGAACCCGTCCCAGCACCGTCCTGACCTGCGCATCTGCCCTCGCCACGGTATCGAAGGCATCCTCTATCCTGGCCTGTACGGCCGTGTCGTTATTGCTTATGGTCACGCATCAGGCAACCCGGCACGGCCGCCCCGAATTTCACGGCTGTAACTCCGCCACGCGACCGAAACCAGTCACTCAGCGTTACCGTTGCGACTGCAGGCGAATCCTCGCCGCAACACCAACATCACCGAATGTAAAACCGCGACTGTACTACTTGGGGGAGCCCAGGGCCGGTCCCTGGATCATGCAGCTGACTCCGGCCACCACGGACACGGTGAACGCATCGTCACCGATGTCCAGGATCTACCTAACGCCAAACGCCTTCGTCATCACGATCAGCGGGTAGACTACTGTGCTCGCCTGGGGTCGATTATGCTCGCGAAAATCCTGGGTGGTGCATAACTCGCAGTAATGACACTTAACTGTGGGTAGGCCATCGTTTCCATAACAGGATGCATGTGCATCCGCACATGGCAAGAGCCGCCCGCGATCAGGCGGCCCTAGGTGCGACGCTGGATAAGCTGGCTGGCTTCAGCATCCGATATACGGTTGCCCTGGACACTCCTAGGATGCCGCCGATCTCTTCTGCGGTGTGATCACCAGCAGCGTGCAGGCTGCGGGCAACCTTCGCCTGGTCTGGCGTGTAGGACGGCTTGCGTCCGCCTAGCCTGCCGCGTGCCTTCGCTGCGACAAGACCTTCGCGGGTGCCCTCAACGATTAGCTCACGCTGGAATTCATCCATAGCGGCGAAGATGTGGAACACCAGACGGCCCTGAGCGCTGGTCGTGTCTATGTCCTGCTTGAGCACCACCAGGCCGATGTTCCGCTCCCGAAGCTGCTCGGCAAGATCGATCATGTGCTTGAGGCTGCGCATGGCGCGTGACATGCGGGTGATCACGAACACGTCCCCCGGGCGCAGGTAGGCAAGCGCGGCGTCCAGTTCCGGGCGCGCGGCGAGCTTGCCGGTCACGCCGTGGTCAACGAAGATCTTGTCGCAGCCGTAGGCGTTCAGCTCATCGACTTGGCTGTCGTCGTTCTGCCCCTTGGTCGATACCCTCGCGTACCCGATCTTGCTCATGTCCGCTCCCTCTATCCGGTGTGCAATAGGTCAATAGTCTCAGAAAAGGGTAGTGTTCGCAAGTTGATACTGGAACGAGTTCTGAGATATCTGACCTGGCACGATCCGGGCGCTGCGGAGCTGTATCAGAGGTTCAGCTGTCGATCGTTTGAGAGACGGCCACGACACGCGGAACACGGGGGGCGGTAGCCGCGGCCGGGCCGTGGAGCGCAAGGCCCCGCGTATGACGAAGAAATCCGGCGGCGGAAAGCGAGCGGCAGTAGGGTAACGGATCGATTGCAGTTCCCATCCCGCAGGTCCGAGTAGAACGGGAGCCAGCCAGCCTTGAGCAATCCGCCCGCACAGCCGCCTCGCGTGGCGTTCGAATTGCGCGCCGACCCGGCTATGGTCGGCGGCGTGTATGCCAACGCATTGTCCGTCTGGCACACGGCGCACGAGTTCACGCTCGATTTCATCGTCAACGCTGCCCCGCCGCAGCCTGCCCAGACACCCGAAGGTGAATCGGTCATCAGCGCCCCGCACCAACTTGTGGCCCGGATACGCATCCCTCCGGGGTCAGTGTTCGAGATGATACGGGCGATCAACGAGAATATGACCCACTACGAAGGGCGCTTCGGCCCGATCCGCCGCCCTGGCGAAGACACCCCGCTGTATCCGCCCCCCGGTCTGGGTGATACTGGAAATGAACCGCCTTCATGAGGGGATGCCCGCCACCATGCCCACCGAGATCAGCACGAGCCTGACAACCGGAGACACCCGCACGTATGTCTATCCGGAGGACACGGCTTACGTCGTGAAGATCGAGAACAACGAAGTCCTCTACTCCATGGAGCTGGCGCCGCGGGAGCAGGGCCAGCCGGAATAAGGATTCGTTCTCAGGCTGGGCAACATGCCTGGGCAAAAATCCCGCTCACGATGTCGCGCTCATACTGAAGCACGTTCTGTAATTTGGCTACTGCCGCGGTTAGCTCTGCCGAATATTTGTGATGGCGTCCATGGGGAAGCGGTGCCTGCTCATGGGCGTGCTAGCGGACGGCGTAGCCGTGCGCCCTGACGGCTGCCGCGATTGCCTCCGGACGCTTCGCATCGCTGCGCAACAGCGTGAACTCGAAGACCTCGCCGGACGTCGTGCTGATCACGAGCATCCCGCGCATCCGCGACGGGGCGAGCAACGCGACGCCTCCGGTCAGCACGGCGCCCGCGGCACGTGCGCCAGTCACGTACTGCCGGTCGCGGCCAGTAATGATGACTTCGCGCACGTCTTCTGCCTTGAGTGTCTCCGTCTTACCGAACATGGATGCCCACCCGCCAGCTCTTGACCACGCCGGGATTGTGATCCCTTCGCTGCCGATGACGACAGTGCCCTGCTTGGTAACGAGCTTGACCGTCCTGCTCACGTCGTCCCTCCCCTTCTGCCAATGGCAGGGCATCTTACCGGGGGGCGGAAATTCAAAAATAAGTATTGACTTTCCGTTACCAAACCGTGAGTCGGTTACTGCTGTCGTTAGCTTAGCTAAGAACCGTGACCCGAGTCCAGGACTACGGGATAGCCGTCTGATGGGGCTACCTAGTCGCCATCACAACCGCGATACGTGGTTCGGGCAGGCGGTAGTTGCTACCAAGGCGAGAAGAGGATCTGCGCTACCGAGTCAGAACTGCCGTCGACCGTCACCACCAGGCCGTTCGGGCTAACGGTGCCTCCGTAGGAATCCGCCGTATGGGCCATACCGGCGGCGGCGTTGTCCGCGTCGGCGGAGTCCTTGAACACGATCACGGCCTCGGCGCTGGAGCTGCCTGCGGGGCTGTTGCTCATTGCGAACCCAGCCACGGTGGGCGGCGTCGCTTGCGTATTGGATCCTGGGATGTCGACCGTGAACCCGTTGTTCTGGAGGATCTGCCCAGCCTCCATCTGAGCGCTCGGGCCACTTTGTGCTGCGCCAGTGCCGTTTGACTTGATGGCCGCACGGATGATCCCGACACTGACACACGGCACGACGAGGATGCTGATGATGCCGGTCATCCACGGGTGCCGCCGTGGCCACTTCGGCCGGATCGGCGTGGTCGCACCCATTTGCGGCGCGGCTGACGGGGGAGTCCAGGGCGCTTGTGGCTGAGGCGCTCCCTGCATGGGGGCGGCCCAGCGCTGCTGACCGGAACCCGTGAAGCCAGGTGATCTGCCCCGAGCTTTCCGGACAGCGGATTTGTGGTTAATTCACGCTGCGGACTGCCGTTCCAGGTACTCATTGCGGACTTGCTGCGGGGTCCGGTACTGAAGCCCGGAGTGCCGACGTCTGGAATTGTACCAGAATTCGATGTACCTCACAACGTCGCGGCGCGCGTGCTCGCGGGTCGGATACTGAGTGCGGTGAACACGCTCGTTCTTCAGCGCGGCGAAGAACGATTCGGCCATTGCATTATCGTAACAGATACCGGTGCGGCCGACGGACTGCCGGAGATTATGCTTCTTGAGCGTCTCCGCAAACTGCCGGGATGTGTAATTGCTGCCGCGGTCGGAGTGGAAAATCGCATTAGCGGCGAGAGGAAAATTACGGGCGGCGATCTCGATGGCCTTCTCGATGAGCGGCGTCTTGTAGTTATCGCCCGCTGCCCAGCCGATGACTTCCTTTGTATGGCAGTCGATAACCGTCGCCAGGTAAAGCCAGCCCTCCCATGTCGGAATGTAAGTGATGTCGCCGACCATTTTCTCGCCCGGCGCGGCCGCGGTGAAATCGCGTTTCACGAGGTCGGGAATGTCGTGCTCCTGGCCGTCGCCCTCGGTCAGGCTGACCCGCCACGGCCGCGGCTGGCAGGGCTCCAGGCCCAGCTCACGCATGATGGACCGCACCAGCTCCGGCCCCGCGGGCACGCCCCAGGCCACCAGGTCCGCATGCACCCGGCGGTACCCGTATGTCTCATCCGATTCATCGAATGACTTCCGCACGATCAAAGCAAGCATCCCGCGCCTTTTCGCCGTCGCCGATTCCGGCGCGCTCCGCCATTCGTAAAACCCGGACCGCGATACCTCCATCCACCGGCACATCATCACGATCGACGGCACGTACTCATCACTCGATTCCTGGTAAGCCGCGTACTCCGCGTCGATGAACTCGAATTTATCGGTCACCGATGGTCGCGGGCGAAGTACGCCGCGGCTTTTTTCAAAAACTCGTTTTCCATCTTCAGTTCCCGGGTTTCCCGCTCAAGCTCGCGCAGCCGCGCCCGCTCATTCACGGTCAGCGGCGGTTCCTCGCCGGCATGCTCACGGCGATAGGAAGCGACCCAGTTGCCGAGGGTGCCTTCGTTAATCCCGAGCTCCTTTGCCACTCTGGCTATCGGGCGCGACGTCTCGATCACCATCTTCACGGCTTCATCCTTGAATTCCGGTGAGAAGCTCTTCTTCGGCCGGGGCAAAATACTTCACCTTTCCAGACGCCCATCCTAATGGATGGACTGTCCGGAAGCCTCGGGGCACCTCAAGGCTGTTGAGGCGTATCGCGCTCGGTACTGGCAGAGGGCTGCGGGCAGATCCCGGATGCATGAGCGGCGAATGGTGCTCCGCAGCGGTTGCACGGTGGCATGGGCTGCTGATTTGACGTCGACTCCGGACTCCAGGGCCGACCGGAACCGTCCGGTCTTACGCGGGTTGAATGCCGTCCCATACGGGTCTCCCCTCCCGCTACGGAACGCGGTGACCCGCGTAGGTGCCGGTGGCGCTCCCCCGTGGTTTGGGCAAAAGCAGTGAGCGCTGACCGCTGACATTTCCGGCGGATAAATTTCCGGCGGATAATAAGCTACCGCCTGCGTTGGCCGCTGGGTCGCTCACTTGGCTGGACCGTTACCATTGGATCCTCTCGATCCACTTCGTGGATCGAGAGCGCGGCAACGGGGGCTTCTTCGAACAGTTGCTGACCGTCGATTGAGCGGGTGACATGTACTGCGGTTTGTGCGCTGACACGCGGTGCGGCGTGAAGATGACAGTTTCGTGCGACTTCACAATCAACGCGCCGAAGCGGTCAGCCCTGGTCCAGCATGTAGCTGTCCTGAAGCTCGTCCTGGACGACGTTGGCGTTGTTGTTCACCGTGTTCAGTGAGAGTTGGCGGTCCAGCACTTCGACCTTGTAGGTCCAGCCCTTCGGCGGGTGGATGCGGTAGCCGAGCTGCAGCAGGTCGTCATACTTCAGCGTCGGGTCGACGATGGTGCTGTAAGCCTGCATGACATAGCGCTTGCCGCCTGGGGCGAGCAGCTCATAGATGACCGTGCCGGCGTTGTAAATCCACTGCGACGTGCGCGTGACCTTCTGGACTGTGTACGGCGGCGGGGTGCTGCCGCTGATCGTGGTGACTCCCCAGTTGGTGGCAAGGATTCCGTTAAAGTTGTCGGTCTCCTTGGTGTTGGCCTGGATCAATGAATCGAGCACCCAGAACCGCTGACCGTTCTTGAACACCGACTGCACGTGGTACTGCTTGGCCACGGCCGTCGGGTTCAGCGACGTCCACTGCGCGGTGGGGCAGTTGTCCTTACCGGTGGTGTTGTAGACCGTGGTCTGGTTGGGCCCCGGGTTGATCAGGAAGATCTCGCAGTACCGCACGTTCCGCAGACCCGTCAGGTGAAGGGTGCTGGTGGGCGGGGGCTGCGACGTGGCCGCGACAGCCTGGGGAGCCACGGCAGCCATCGTGGCCAGCATGGCCGAGGCGGCCGCCCCGGCCAGGAGTCTCCGTCGACGGACTCGCAGGCGGCTCGTTGCGCTGACGGTCCACGGTTTGCGGCTCATGGCGGGCCTCCACTCGCTGCGCTGACGGTCGTGCCAGCTTTCCCCTATGCTGACGCTGAGTCCATCTGGATCACAAGAGATGAGGGCAAATCAGTCATTTCGGACTGTGGGCCCTTCCCCCTGGAGGTATCGATATCTTCCTGTCGTGATCTCCTGAATTGTCCGTCGACCCGGCAGGCAGCACTCCTCCTATCCCCCTGCGACACAGTCTTGCGCCCCACGCTGCCGAGATGCCGCGATGGACGGCGGACAGCGGACAGCGGCGTGCTGTCCTATGGCGTGAACTCCCTTCGCCCCTCAGGAGAATGCCCGCCATTCATTATGAACACAGAACGTCACTCCCGATGGATATGGAACATCGGATGAGCCTGACCGAAATCCCGCCACGACGTTCACGATGACGCGGTGATGTTCACCGTGACGGTCCTGCCGCCTGGATCGGCCTGCGGGACGCTCGCAGCGGCAGCTCGGAGGCGGCACGTTGTGACGGAACGTGACCGGGTTCCGATAGCGCGGCGCGCCCGAACCGCCTGATTGAGAATCCAAGGCGTTACGGCTTGGTCGTAGCGTTCAGAGGTCCGATGGGCTTGGCTCCCGAACCGCCTGGCCGACCGTTTGGGGTCTGGCTTAATAACGAGGTGTCGGCCCGTCGGGTCTCGCCGTCATGTGGGTCGAAAGAGGCGCGAGCGCCGACCGATCCGAAATCAGGCATGCCCGCCACGGTCCTTCCCTGGAGTGTTCCCGCTTTTTTGGACACCGAATTAGGCTGCCAACTGACTGAGTTTCTTATACCCTAGTTCGTATTCCTCGGGTGTCAAGTACCCAAGCGTTGAATGTCTCCGGACCGGATTGTAATAGTTGCCAATCCAGTCGGACGTCTCCCTTTCCAGGCTTGCGAGCGTCGGCCACGGACGGGTGTGGATCAGCTCTTTCTTGTACGTCGCGAAGAACGATTCCGATACGGCATTATCGTAACAGATTCCTGTCCTTCCCAGTGACCGCCTGATATTGTTCTCTGTGCAGTACCCGTCGAACATCGAGGACGTATACTCGGGCTGGCAACCGCGATCGGAATGAAATATCACCCTGGCCGGCGGCTTCCGGGCGGCAACGGCCATATCAAGGGCGGCGGTGACCAGGCTCGTCCGCATATGCGCGGCGACGGCCCAGCCAACGACTTTGCGTGAGTAAAGATCAATGACGGTCGCGAGATAAGCCCACCCATCCCATGTCTTTATGTACGTAACGTCGCCGCACCACTTCGTATCGGGCAGGGCAGCGGTGAAGTCCCGGCCGACCAGGTCCGGGGCCGGGACCGGGCGATCCCCGCCGATCGTGGTCCGCCGCCAGGCCCGCGGATGGCGCCCGCGCAGGCCAGCGGCCTGCATCAGCCGGTGAACACGCTTGTGCGACACCAGGTGGCCCAGCGCCGCCAGGCCCGCCCGCATTCGGCGCACGCCAGGATTGCCCCGCGCCTCCTCATGCACCTTTTTCATCACCGCGATAAGCGCGGAATCGTCCTCCGACCGCTGGGACGGCCCCGCGCCCCGCCAGGCGTAATAGCCGGAACGTGAAACTTCAAGCCAGGCGCACATGAATGACACCGGGTAGGTGCCCGAATCAGCCCAGCCCGCGATAGCAGCGAATCTTACTGACTGCCTTTCGCGAACCAGGTCGCTACTTTTTTTGCGAACTCCACCTGCATCCGCAGCTCGGCGATCGTCGACTTATCGTCCCTGGACTCAGCCCGCAGCCGGACCAGCTCGGCCCGCTCGGACTCGCCCAGCGGCGTATCCGGTGACTTCCCGGACTCCGCGGCATCTCGTGCCACTTTCACCCACTTGCCAAGAGTCATCTCATGGACGCCGATGTTACGGGCGACCTCAGCAACCGGGCGGCCGCCGTCAATGACGAAAGCTACCGACTGTATTCGGTGATTCCGGTGGGCTGAGCGTGGCTGGCCGGCGCAGGCGACACGCTGGCGGGGCGGGTGCGGCGGTGCTGGACACAGGGACTGGTGGTGGTGCAGCCTTGGCGTGATGGCTGCGCGTACTTGTTCCCGGCCCGCTGATGAGGCGGCGTTCTGGCGTGAGCGGGCGGAGCTGCTGGATGCACAGAACACGCGGCTGGCCGGGGAGAACGTGCGGCTGGAGGCGGAGAACGCCACGCTGGCCGCGACGGTGGCCGCGCAGCAGGAGCAGCTGGCCGCGCTGAAGCAGCGGGTGGTGACGCTGAGCCGGATGCTGTTCGGCACCTCCAGCGAGAAAGACGGCGCCGGTAAGCGGCAGGCGGGCGGGCAAGCCGCCAACGCCGGCGGCGGGGATGACGCCCCGGCAGGGGATGGCGGCGCTGCGGGCGGGCGGCGCCGGGGTCAGCGGCCGGGATCGGCCGGGCATGGGCGGCGCCGGCATGAGCACCTGGAGACCGAGGAGCAGGTCCATGACATTCCGGAGGGCGAGCGGCGCTGCCCGCGGTGCGGCCGGGCCTATGAGCTGTTCGGGGAGGATGCCAGCGAGCAGGTATCGTGGCGGGTCCGGGTGTGGCGGGTGGTGCACCGGCGGCGCAAGTACGCCCGGTGCTGCCAGTGCCCGGTGCCGGCGGTGCGGACCGCGCCCGGCCCGGCGACGCTGATTCCCAGGGGCCTGTTCACGACGGAGTTCTGCGTGAACCTGCTTGTCGCCAAGTACGCGCTCGGGCTGCCGTTCAACCGGGTGATCGCGATGCTGGCGATGCAGGGCCTGGAGGTGGCGCCGGGCACGCTGGCCGGGGTGGCCCGGCGGCTGGAGGAGCTGCTTGCGCCGCTGGCGGCCGCGATCGCCGCGCGAAACGCCGCCGCCGGGCACGCGCACGTGGACGAGACGTCGTGGCGGGTATTCGGCCAGCCCGCCGATAACGGAGGCAGCCGCTGGTGGCTGTGGGTGTTCACTGCCGCGGACACGGTGGTGTACACGATCGCGGCGTCGCGGTCGCTGAAGGTGCTCGAAGACCATTACGGCGTGCAGGCCGGCCAGCTGCCGGAGGGCCGCAGGCCGCTGGTCATCAGCTCGGACTTCTACTCGGTGTACCGGTCGTTTTCCGAGCTGGACGGCGTCACCTCCCTCTGGTGCTGGGCCCATATCCGGCGGCGGTTCATCCGGGCCGGCGATGCCCACCGCAAGGAGCTGGGCAGCTGGGCTGATGCCTGGACCGGCCGGTTCGCCGCACTATACGCCGCGCACCGCGCCCTGGCCGCCGCCCCCGGGGCACTGGCGAGCACGCCCGGGCGGCCGCCGCGTTCGATGCGGCGCTGGAGGAGATCGACGCCTACCGCCGTATTCAGGTCGCCGCCCGGACCTGCTGCACCCGCCGCGGCGAAGGCGCTGGCCACCTTGGACCGCGAATGGGGCGGGCTGGTGCGCCACCGGGACTTCCCGGACCTGCCGCTGGATAACAACACCGCCGAGCGGGCGATCCGCACCCCGGTCGTGGGCCGCAAGAACTACAACGGCTCCGGCGCGGAATGGTCCGCTGACCTGGCCGGCCATGCCTGGACCGTCCTGGGCACCGCCCGGATCACCGGGCACAACCCCCGCGCCTACCTGGACGCCTACCTGCAGGCCTGCGCCGCAAACGGCGGCAAGCCGCCGGTGGGCAGGCCCTGGAAGCCCTGCTGCCCTGGAACATCACCCTGACCGGCCAGCCCGGCGAGCCAGACGGCAGGAAGGACCAGCCGCCGTGACCGTGACCGGCACGCCCGGCCAGTACCCGGCCCGCTACTGCGGCAGGGACTTCACCCTCGCCGAGCTGGAGGAGATCCGCTCCCTGGCGGCGACGCTGCCGACCCGCCGCGCGATCGCCGACGCGATCTGCGACGCGCTCGGCTGGCAGACCCCCGGCGGGCGGCGCAAGGACATGACCGCCCGCGTCGCCCTGGGCCGGATGGCCGCCGACGGCCTGATCACCCTGCCGCCGCCGCGCAACGGCAACGGCAACGGACGCCACCCCCGGCACGGCACCCCGGCCAGCTCGCCCTGCCGCTGCCGGCGCACCCCGCCGCCACCTTGGCCGATCTCGGCCCGGTCACCATCAGCGTCGTCGACAGCCGCCAGGCCTCCCGGCAGTGGAACCAGCTCATCCGCGACCACCACTACCTCGGCTACACCCCGCTGGCCGGCGCCCAGATCCGCTACCTCGCCGCCGCCCCCGCCGCCGGCCTGATCGCCGCCTTCGCCTTCGCCGCCAGCGCCTGGAAATGCGCCCCCCGCGACGACTGGATCGGCTGGGACCCCGCCACCCGCCGCGCCAACCTGAACCTGATCTGCGGCAACGCCCGGTTCCTCATCCGCCCCGACCTGGCGGTCCCCAACCTCGCCTCCTCGCTGCTCGCCGCCGTCACCCGCCGGCTGCCCGCCGACTGGCGGGCCCGCTACGGCTACGCCCCGGTCCTGGCCGAGACCTTCATCGAGGCCGGCCGGTTCACCGGCGCCAGCTACCGCGCCGCCGCCTTCAATCACCGAATTCTACCGACTGCGCCTTGTACTCCGGCGTAAATGAGCGGCGTGTCGAACCCATTTCTCGCTCTCCCGACAAATCGGGCAGCTAAGCCGGGTGTCCACCGAAGCGGGTACGGTCCACCCCTAGAAGATGACGGAGGAGCGGTTGATGGCGGCAGTGATGATCGTTGCAGACCCGCACAAGGGCTCGTACACGGCGGCGGCGATCGACGGCACCGAGGAGCTGCTGGGCGAGCTGCAGGTGCGCTCGTGGGCGACCCAGGCCGGGCGGCTCGTGGCGTGGGCGGGCCCGCAGCCGGAATTGGCCGCGTGCGCGGCTTACAGCTTCAGCGGATCGCGGATCCGGCGGCGCGACTAGCGATCAGCCCGAGCCGTGGAGTATCCGCGGTGCGGAGGCTTGGCAGGCGCCTGGCACTCGGCCAACTGGTCAGAGGTCAGGACCTGTGGCCCTAAGAACATTCCCTGCCGCCGGGTGAGTGTGGAAGTCAGGCCGCGGGCCCGCCAACCGTTTGCGGCAGGGCCGCCCTCTTGGACGGACCGGCACCGAAAGGGGACTGTTGAGGTAACCGTGAGCTAGACGATCAAGCTGGCCGCACGTACCGGTCGCGATTCGGCTTTGGCTTTCATCAGCAGGGGGATACGGACATGGCACAGTTGGACTGGAAGGCCGAGTACGCCTACACCATCGGGATGCAGGCGTTCATCTATGGCTTTCCGTATATCTACAACGCCAAGCTGCGGCATGACTGGGTGACCCAGGCCCGGGACCCGGCCGTCATCCCCTACGCCGCGGTCAACCATTTCTGGCATGCCGCACGCGTGCTGGATGCGACCTACCGGGACGGCGGCTGCCCGAACAACGACACGCTGTACTCGCTGGCGTGGCTGGATCTGGGCGGCGAACCGGTCATCTTGTCCCACCCGGACATGGCCGACCGTTACTTCACCTTCGAGCTGATGGGGTTCACCTCCGACAACTTCGACTACGTCGGGCAGCGCACGACCGGCAGCAAGGCCGGGCATTTCGCTATCTGCGGGCCGGGCTGGCAGGGGGAGCTGCCGGCCGGGGTGCAGGCGGTGGCACCCGCGCCGACCCCGTGGGTGCTGGTTTTGGGGCGCACTTTGGTCGACGGTGACGCGGACCTGGCGAACGTGCACGCGCTGCAGGCGCGGTACCGGCTCACTCCGCTGAGCCTGTGGGGCAAGCCCGGGGCCCAGGTGCCGGAGCGCCGCGACGTCTATACCCCGGCCGAGGCGGCACAAGATCCGCTCGGGCCGTGGAAGACGCTCAACGCGATGCTGGCCGAGAACCCGCCGCCGCCGCATCACGCCCTGGTGCTGGGCCAGTTCGCGCGCATCGGCGTCGGGCCCGGCCTGGATGTGGACGCCCAGCCGGAGGCGGTCAAACAGGGCCTGACCCGGGCCGCCATGACAGGGATGGGGCTGCTCCAGCGGCAGTTCCTCAGCGGGGAGTGGGCCACCGTGGTCAACGGCTGGCGTTACCCGCCGGCCGAGGAAGGGCGTTTCGGTGACGACTTCCTGCAGCGCGCCGCCGACCAGTCCCTGGCCGGCATCACCGCCAACGACCCGGCAGAAGCCGTCTACCTGGTGAACTTCACCGACGCAAACGGCGCCAAGCTGTCCTCCCAGGGCCGCTACGCACTGCGTTTCGGCGTCGGCGATCTTCCCCCGGTGGACTCGTTCTGGTCACTTGCCGCCTACACCGAACAAGACATGAACCTGATCCCCAACACCGCCCACCGCTATTCGGTCGGCGACCGGACCCCCGGGCTGGCGCACGACCCAGACGGCGGGCTGACCATCTACCTGCAGCCCGGCTCGCCCGGCAAGGAGCGGGAACCGAACTGGCTGCCCACCTCCGCCGAGCACCCCTGGTTTGTGATCTTGCGCATGTACCGGCCTCATCCCGCGGTGATCCAGGCCAAGTGGGAATGCCCGGGGATCACCCCGCTCACATGAACACCAGGCCGGCACATGACCGCCAGCCACGCGCCGCCAGCCAGGTGCTAACAATCAGCCGAACTGGCTGCCCGCGCCCGCGCCCGCGAGCGGGCCGTCCAGCCTCACGGTTCGGATCTCCTGGCCGACGGACGCGGTGCCCGGCGGCACCTACACGCTGCCGCCGGTGAACTTCGGGAAGGTCGCTAGGGAAGGAGCAGGAAATGAAGCTGTCAGCCAAGGTGCCATCGGATAACGAAGGCGCGAAGCTTGTGCGCTTCGAGGACGTCCGCGGCCAGCGCTACACCGAGATCTTCCTGATCGGTGGCCACGTGATCACCCGCCACCTGGTCGGCGGGGTCTACAACACGATCGGCCTGAACGACCCCGCCGGGACCGGAGATACCTGCCCGCAGGCCGTGCTGGACCAGGTTGATGTCGATGCCCTGGAGGAGGAGTACGACCTCATCCGGGCGTTCAAGAACGGCCCGCGGCTGTGGTGCCTCGACTGGATCGAGGCCATGGTGGGGAAGGAGCGGAACTTCAACGGCCTGCACGCGCGCTGGGTGACCTGGCTCGACGTGCCGAAGGAGATGCGCAAGCACAAGAGCGTCGCCTACAAGCCCATAAACGTGCAGCGGGACACGCAGTTCGGCATCAACACGGGCTCCCCGGCCTTCCTCCTCGACGACCCCGACGGCGATTCGTGGTGCATGAAGTCGGCCAGCCTCATCGTTGACCCCAACCAGACCTACGAGAGCCTCAAGGACCTCGGCGCCCGCCTGAATCCGGCGCCGGGCTGGAACTTCCGCGCCGTGGTGCTCGAACAAGACCTGGTCCTCACGCCGGACGAAGGAGCCGCCAAGATCACGCAGGACGAGCTGGGAAACACCTACGACCGGGCCGGAGGCGCCTACAGCAACTACAAGCCGTGAGGCGCGTCATGACCAGCGACCGGCAAGCGGCCCCCGGCACGGTCATCACATCGATGTAGCCGTCGTCGTCGAGCACGCGGCGCAACTCCGAGAACGCCAGCGGGCTCTTCGGGTAGTTCGCCTACTAGTGCCATAGCGGATGATGTCTGCCTGGAGTTGATCGCGGGTCATGCTGGGCATCCTACGGGTACCGGTCGGTTTTCTTTTTTACTTGCTACGTCCCGGAAACCCGAAAAGTCACTTTTGATTTTTAGTGTCCAGGAGGCTGAGGATTTCCGTCCGGTTCCCGGCTGGACGTGGGTTGCTGCCTGGATATTCGCCAGGGGCAGGTTTTCCGCCGGAACCGCACGTGTTCACGGGGGTGTGCACTGTGCATCCTATAGGGATGAGGATGCACACCCGTGTGTGCAAGTGGCGTGCACAGGTGTGAATGGGCTTGCACACCTGTGTTTGCCTGGTCACTCTTTGTTTTTCTGCCACAGGTCACCGGCGCCCTGCTGTTGCTCCCGCACCGCCGTGCCTGCTTTTTCCATTTTTCCCAGTTGCTTGGTTATCGTGCTCCGTTCTTTTCTCAGCACCTTGGCCAGCTCGGCTACCGTTACGCCAGGGCCGTCCAGAAGGTCGCGCAGGTTTGGTTCGCCTGCTGGCAGCCCGTGTTCCTCCAGTACGCAGCTGCCGTATGTTTCGCGCAGTTTCACCGTGATATCCCGGAACGGCTCGCCGTCTTTGCGCTTGGAGCTGCTCAGGATCACGGCCTCGTGCGGGTCGTTGCCCTGGATGTCTGTCACGCAATCCATGCCGGCGGCGAGGGCTGAGCTTCCGCGTGCGCGCTTGTCGTTGTAACCCGAGTGGTGCACGGTCAGGATCGTCGTTCCGCATTCTTCGATGGAGTCGCGCAGCTTATACAGCCGGTCGACCACCAGTCCCATGTCCCGGGCGGAATTTTCCTCCATGCCGACCGTGCATCTGGCTAGCGTGTCGATTACCAGCAGGTCCGCGCCGGTTTCCCGGATTAGCCCGGTCAGGTAGGCGGTGCCCGGGTCATCCAGCTGCACGGGCTCAGTTACGAAGGTGACGGTTTCCGGCTGGACCTTGCCGAACTCATGCTGCCAGGCTTTGCCACGGTGGCCGAGAGAGCGGAAACCTTCCGCCGCTACGTAGCAGACGCTACCTTGCCGGGTTGCCCTTCCTAGCCAGTCGTTGCCGCTGGCGACGCACAACGACCAGTCGACTGCGATGAAACTTTTGCCCTTCCCAGACGGCCCGGACAGCATGCACACCGTCCCCGCGTCGAGTGCGCCGTCGATGAGGGCTTCCGGATCGGGCAGGCTTAGCAGGTCGTCCAGCGTTGCCGTGCGGTACTTCTGCTTGCTGCTGCTGGCCGCCTGGAGGTTCTCATGTGCCTGGGCGATCCGCTGCACCATCTGATCGATGTGCTCCCGGTCACCCTGGACGAACCCGGGGGTCAAGTAGAGGTCCTGGATGGCCTGCATCGCCCAGACGGACAGCCCCATTTTCCGGGTGTACTCGGCCTCCTCGATCAGCTCTGAAGGCAGCGGAGGTTCGCTCTGAAGCTTGTACCCGGACTCCGGGAAGTTCCGCCGGAACAATTCCATTGATGGCGGGCGCCCATGCTGCCGGACATGCCGGAAGACGTACCGGAATGCGTTCGCGTGTGCTGGTTCGCTGCCGAACAGCCCGGCCATCTGGGGATCGACAGCCCATGCTTCGCTGACACCCGCCCGGAGGAACTGGCCTGCGTCCTGGTCCAGCAGGACGCGGTGCACAATTTCCTTGGCGATGATCACCTAGGCCACCTCGCCCGGATGCGGATGCGGGAACAGTTCGCGGAATGTCCGCCCGCCGTGACCAACCCGTAACTCTTCGTCGGCCTGCTCGCGTGTGGGGAAAAGCAGCACGAGCATTTTCGAGTACTGCCGCGGCGCGTAGATGACCGCGTAAGGACCTTCGCTGGCGACCTCGGCGTACGGCCGGATGCAGCGTGCCAGCGTGGTCCAGGTCTTGTGCGCAATGCTGCAGCGCTGGCGGTTCGCGCTAGCCACGTGCTGCGTTTTCTGCTGCCGCCGTCGCTAACTGATCATGCAGGCGTGATTCATTGCGAAAGCTCATTGATGACTCCACTTCTCGATGGTGAGCGTTGCTCAGGCGCTCCATCTCGATGATAAGGGGAATTGCCCGCTAACGTGAGCAGCCCTCGTACCGGAAGTGGAGTAACGGTACGAGGGCTCGGCTTGATGGCCTACTGCGGACATCTTACCACGAGCCAGTCGTACTGCTATGCGGGACGTGCCTCTCTCACCATGCGGACATGACCGCCAGGATACCGGAGAGCGGAACCTTTACAACAAGTAACTGAGTGCAGGTCATCTCTCGCGTGCGTGCGTGAGATGAATTGCCGTAGTTCACGGATAGCTTTCAGCGTCTGGAAGCTTCAAAAGCAAGTGAACAGCGCCACTGTTCCGAGTGGGACGGGCGCTGTTCCGTTTTTTCTTGTTTGTCAGTGCCGCCCATCGTCGCCACGTTGCCCTGGTCCTCCTGGCCAGCGCCACGATCAGCCGCACGATGGCGATCACGACCACTAGGACGATGATGCCGATGAGGATGCAGCCCCGCTCGCTCTCAGGCTGCCGCTGGACGGGCACGGGTGGAGTGAATGGCTCTGCCGGCGGAATCCCGGCAGAGCCAGGCATCTGGCAGGCGCTGGACGCCATGTTCGCCGCCATCCTGTCCCAGGTGGCGTGGGCATCGGACATCATCTTGTCCATGTCCCTGTACTTCGGCTGTACGAGCTGCGGCACTCGATCAAAGCTGCGGCTTGGCATCGTCATCCCCCCTTCTACGTCCTGGGTACCGGCTTGGCGCTGTAGTCGGCGATTATCGCATCGCGCAGGCTCAGCGGCGTGTCGCTGCGCAGCGTCTCACGGGTGTCCCTGCGGACTGCAATCCACAAATCCGGTTCGGGATTGGCAATCTGGTAAGCGTCGCCCCAGTGCCATCGGAGCGCGCTCAGCGGTTCGTCCCACTCGCTGCTCACTGACCTAAGCTATATCAGCTATATCAGATATATCAGATATGGCTAGCATGGCCTGCCAATGCAGCCATGATCAGCATGTTTAGCCTGGCTGGCATGGACCCGCTCACGGTGGATCTGCGCAGCAGCGAGCCGAGCTACAGACAGGTAGCCCGGCAGCTCCGCGAGCGGATCGAGTCCGGCGAGATCGGGCCGGACGAACCGTTGCCGTCCATCACCCGCATCAAGCAGGAAACCGGGCTCGCGGTCAACACCGTGCGCCGGGCTGTCGGCGTGCTCATCGTTGAGGGATACGCATATACAGTGCCGGGCCGCGGCACGTATGCGGCACCACGGCCCGGATAAGGGGTCTGACCTGCGGTTAGGCTTGCTGCCGCCGCTTGATCTCGCTCGAATCCCGGTAGCACAGCGGGTAGTACAGCCGGTTCCGCGGCGTGCGGGGTGTCGGCTTGCTGCCGTCCTTGCGCACGGCCACGGACATATCCTCGACGCAGACCTGCCATTCGTCCGGGCCGCACTGCTCAACGATGGTGCCAGGGAGCCACGGCCACGCGGCGCGTTCCCCGTACTCTTGCTCGCTGGTCAGCGGGTAGCGCACGAACACGGGAGTCTCCTGGGGGTAGTGGTTGCTGGCGATAAGATCATCTGTGGGGCTCATCCCCTGGTCCCTCCGGGTCGCGAGTCTCGGCCGTCAGGCTGCACATGGAGAGGCGACATACCCGCTTTGACCAGCCAGGACTGGTGTCCCCCGATGGATAACCACGTACACTCAGAGTGGTCTTACGACACTACCGGTCAAGCGTCGATGACAGGGGCGTGCGAGCGTGCTCTGGACGTCGGCGTTCCCGCGGTCGCCTTTACCGAGCACCTCGACTTCACCCGGTGGGGGGCGAACGATCCGGGGGCCGCGGCCCGTGTCGAGCCGCGCCGCAGCACCAGGATCCGGCCCCTGGACGTCGCCGGGTACCTCGCGGCGGTCGAGGAGTGTCGGCAGCGCTTTCCTGACCTGCGCATTCTGTCCGGGGTAGAGGCGGGCGAGGCACACCTGTTCGCGGCCAGCGCCGGTGCCGTCGTCGGCGGGCACCGTTTTGACCGCATCCTGGGTTCGCTGCACGCGGTGCCGCTACGGGGCCGGCTGATGGGGCTGCCGGCCATGTTCGGCATGTTCGGGCCGGATGAGGTGCTGCGCCGCTACTTCGCCGAGCTACTGCGACTGGTCGAGGGCAGCGGCCTGTTTCAGGTCCTGGCGCACCTCGATTTCCCGCGCCGCTACTGGCCCGCGAGCGCCGGACCGTATGAGGAAAAGGAGTTCGAGGAGGAGTACCGCACGGTGCTGCGCGCGCTGGCCCAGTCCGGCCGCGTGCTCGAGATGAACACGAAAAGCCCGCTGGCTTCAGTGCAACTGCTGGGGTGGTGGCGGGACGAGGGCGGCCGGGCGGTGTCCTTCGGCAGCGACTCCCATCAGGACTGGCGCGTCGGCGACCGCTTCGGCACCGCCGTCGACATCGTGGCGGCAGCCGGGTTCCGCGCCGGGCGGGACCGTTTCGACTTCTGGCGTCGCTGACGATCGCGGAGTTTCGGCCGGCGGGGCTGCGGGCGGGGACTGCGGGTGGCTGGACTGGTGCCCTAGTCTAGGGGCGGACGGGGTGATCCTGTGGCGGCCGGAATGTCACTGGCTCGCGGTACAACTCGGGCATGTAATCGCATACCTCCCGAGGAGACACCAGCGTAAGAAGAAGTTGTCAAGCGGTACGGGGCGAGTCTTGCGTTGATGGTGGTGACGGTTCGCGGCCTTGGGGTTCTTACTACGGGTGACGCCGGCGTCGCGTACGCGTGGTACGGGAGCGCGAGTGAGCGCATGATGAAGTCCAGCAGCGGCGTGATGATCGCCGTGCCGCGGTTGCGGGGCCGCCCGTCACCTGGGTCTTCTCGCTCTACGTAGTGCAAGCGGGCTCGGCCTGCCCGCGGCGTGGCGGGCAGGCCTGCTCCTACAGCGTTCAACCGGGCTGGTGAGAAGCTCCAGGCGACCGGGGGAGAGCTGCCCAGGGTGTCGTACGGGGTGGTCCCCGACGCCGGGACGGGCTCGCTCTCCCCCTCGTCAGGGAGGAAGGTCTTCGGGGCGCCGATGCTGGATCGAGGCGGTATCGCTGGTCAGGCAGCCTCCGCCGGGCGGGGGGCGTGCTGGCGGGCGGTCTCGCCGGCGGCGACGGCAGCATCCCAGCTGGTGCCGTGGACGATCATGGAGTAGATCCAGCGCAGCAGCGAGGCGGCGCAGGCGACACGGGCCTTGGCGCGCCGCGCCCGTGCTGCGGCGGCCGCCGCGCTGGCCTGCCGGTGCCGGCGGCGGCGTGCTCTGCGGGGTCGCCGGCGGCCTGGGTCATCGCCTGGTACTTGGCGGCCATCACGGGGTTGAACTGGAGCATCGGCCATACCATGCGCCAGACGGCCAGCCGCAGGCCCGGCCGTCCCCGGCGGGAGATGTGCGCCTCGCCCAGGAAGGTGCCGGACGCGTTGTCAGAGGGGGACAGCCCGGCGTGCTTGACCAGCGAGGATGAGCTGTCATACCGGTGCGGGTCACCGGTCTCGGCCAGGATCGCCGCCGCGCCGACCGCAGTCAAGGCGGGAATGCCCGCCAGCCGGGACAGGCCGAGCTCGTCGAGCACGGCCGCCATGTCAGCCTCCACGGCGCGCAGCTGGGCGCGGGTGCGCTGCAGGTCGCCCAGCTCGTCAGCGACCCGGCGCAGTAGCCCGCGCCGGGACCAGGCGACTACTCCCTCGGTGTCGGTCAGCGCGGCGAAGATCCGGCGGCAGATCGGGCCCCAGGCCTTGCAGGCGCCCCAGTCACCGGCCGCGCCGCGGACCAGGGCGGTGAACGCCTCCTCGCCCATCTCGGCCAGCCTGCCCGGCTGCCCGCCGCACCGGCTGGTGACCACCTGCAGGGCCGCCAGCCAGGTCCTGGACAGCAGCGGCTGGGCGCACGTCTCCATCACGGCAGGCCACGCGACGGACAAGAAGTCCTGGATCCGGTGCGCCAACGCGGTCGCTGCGGTGACCAGCTGCGCCCGGCGCCGGCCCAGCTGCCGCAGGTGCGCCCACGTCTCATCGAGCTCCTCCGGGATATAACAGTGCAGCTCGACCGCCAGCCGGGCGATCATCACGCAATCGGACTCATCAGTCTTGTGTGTCGTATAGTCCTGCTGCTCACGGGCAATATGGGACATCAGCGGCTGGATGCACACCAGCGGCAGGCCCCGCTCCGCGCACAGCCGCTGCACCTGCATCCAGCGCGGCCCGGTCGGCTCGCACGCCACCGTCACGTGCACGAACCCCTTCGCCCGCGCCTGCCCAGCTGCCCAGTCCAGTGCCTCACCCAGCCGGAACGCCTTCACCCGTACCGTCTTCCGCGCGATCACCCGGACATCATGATCGATCACCGCGATCGCCTGCTTATCCTCGGCCAGATCGATCCCGATCACCGCGCCGTCACGCGGCAGCAGCCCACGCAGCCGCTCCCGCCGGGCGTTCCGCCTCCGGTCACCCCGCGTCATGCCGCTGCCGCTACCCTTACCCACAGAACGTCCTCCTCGCTGCGTTTGGGACACCAAGCCCGTACTACCGCACCAGGAGGACGTTCCTGCATCAGCCACATCCCCGCTCCACAACGGCCTCTAGCGCGTTGTCCTATTACTACGCCATGAATACCTCTGCCGCTGACGCAGCCGAGCGTGAACTCGCCGAGTTTCCCCAACGTCTGACCGAACCCGGTAAGCGTGAATGCCTGCGCTGTTATTTAGTACGGATGCTGAACGCGTTCGGATGTTACAACACGCACCGATGGACCACCCGGTGGCGCGATCTGCGCGCGCCGCGCGCCACCGCGCTGCTGGATCGCCTCGCAGAGCGCGGCGGGATCTGCTGCGACTGCGAAGTCATGTTCAACATATATTTGCCCCGCCAGTTCGCGGAAAAGTACACACAATGATTTTTCGAACCTAATATCGTATATATATTGCCTTATTGCGAAATAAACGATATCGTGAGGGTTATTCAGGCGATCTTGCAGAAGTGCAGAGCAATAACAGCTGAGATTGTGGTAGAGAAAGTTTCGATCGGCCGCCGATAGTCGGTGTGCATGATCCGCCAGGTTTTGAAGTTCGCGATGACTTGCTCAATGACGTAGCGGAGCTTATTGACCTGAGTGTTGAATTCCTTCTGCCAGTCGAGAAGCTCGCCTCCGGCGGGCTTCTTAAATGGAGTGATCATGCCATGGCCGACATATCCTTTATCGCCAGCCCAGTTACCGGGATCCATCGTGATGAGAACTCCTGATTCATCCATGCAATAGCTGTCGTGGCGGCTGCCGTCGACAGGATCGGAAATCCACGCGAGGCGCCCCGCAAGGTTGCACGCGACCTGGATGTTCATGCCAGTGGTCTTGTGCTTGCCGGAGTACAGTTCCGGCCGGGCGGCCCATGACCAGCACGGGAGCAGAGTTCCGTCGATGATGTACTGCATGTTCTCCTCGAGCTCGTCTGCGGTGGGGACATAGGGGGCAAGAGCTTTCTTTATGATCGAGGTCATTGCTGAAATCGCCCGGCTCACTGTGGGCTGCGAGACGCCGAATGATTCAGCGATTTCCGCTTGGACGCGGTTACGCCGCATATAGGTAAGAGCGACGACAGCCGACCTGAACAATCCCAGGATCGGTGGCCAGAGTTTCGTCCCGGGTTCCAGTTCGGTTGCGTTGATCATGGCGCAGAGCTCGATGATCTCATCCCTGGTGAAACCCGTGGTATTATACATTTGGCGGCTCGTTTCTCTGGATTGAGCGTGGTAACCCAATCCTTTCGAGAAGCGGGCCGTCTTTCACTTAGGCGCGCCGATGCTTTGCGTACTTCCTAGCGAATTAACCCGACTCTGTGAATAACCCTCCGTGTTCCATAGGGCTGACATTTGCCCAGGGAGGTTGAACGCGGTGTCAGATAGCTTGCCCTCAGACAATGTTTCGCCGGAAGGTGCCGATGACCTATTCCGGGGCGGGATCGGCGATAGCGCCGGCGAGTCTCCCCCGGCCGGCATTGAAGACGGCGAGGATGCGGCCGCGCCGGGCATGTGGCTGACCGCTTCGACGTGGCTGCCAGCGGAACTGCTGGAGGCTTTAAGCCGAGGCGTTCCGGGCGCGGACGGCACTCCGGCGGTCGCCGCCGGGTTCTGCCAGGGCGGCCCGCTCGACGCGATGCCGCCCGGCCCGGCACTGACCGCCTTCCTCACCGAGGCCACCACCCCCAGCAGCACCGCCGCGGACCCCAGCAGCACAGCCACGGACCCCAGCAGCACAGCCACGGACCCCAGCAGCACAGCCACGGACCCCAGCAGCACAGCCACGGACCCCAGCAGCACAGCCGCGGACCCCAGCAGCACAGCCACGGACCCCAGCAGCACAGCCACGGACCCCAGCAGCACAGCCACGGACCCCAGCAGCACAGCCACGGACCCCAGCAGCACAGCCGCGGGCGACGGGGGGCACCTGGCAGGCACGGGCCAGGTGCCCGGTCTGGCGGCGTGCGGCGATGACGCGCTGATCGGGATCATCCGCGGGTGGCGGAAGATCGCCTCCCTGGCCGCCGGGTGCGAACTGGCCGCGGTCGCCGAACTGGCCTGCCGCCGGCATGGCCAGGCCAAGGCCGCCGGGCAATGGGACAGTACCGCGATCGACGCCGCATCGGACGAGATCGCCGCCGCGTTGACCCTGACCGGCCGGTCCGCCGAGCTGCTGCTCGACCGCGCGGCCGCCCTGGGTGACCTGCCCGCGACCGCTGCCGCCCTGCGCGCCGGGCGGATCGACCTGCCCAAGGCCCTCGTCCTGATCACGGGCCTGGCCGGCCAGGAACCCGGCCTGGCCCGGGCCATCGAGGCGCAGCTCATCGGCCGCGCCCCGGCCCAGACGACCGGGCAGCTGCGGGCCGCCCTGAACCGGGCCCTGCTCGCCGCCGACCCCGGCGCCGCCGAACGCCGCCGCCAGAACGAGGAAAAACACGCCCGCATCGAGCGGGCCCCCGAAACAGGCGGGGTCACCGCCACGCTGACCGGCCGCTACCTGCCGGTCCCCGCCACCGTGGCGGCCTGGAACCACATCACCGCCGTCGCCCGCCAGCTCAAAGACGCCGGCGCCGGCGGCACCCTGGACCAGCTCCGCGTCCACGCCTACCTCACGCTCCTGTCCGGCCAGGCCACCACCCCAGCCAGCCACCCGGTCACGGGCGCAGCGGGAAACAACAGCACCGCAGCCGAACACAGCACCGCAGCCGAACACAGCACCGCAGCCGAACACAGCACCGCAGCCGAACACAGCACCGCAGCCGAACACAGCACCGCAGCCGAACACAGCACCGCAGCCGAACACAGCACCGCAGCCGAACACAGCACCGCAGCCGAACACAGCACCGCAGCCGCCAAGCCCGCCGGGTCCGCCCGGCCCGGCGGGCCCGGCGGCCTCACCGGCACGGTGAACCTCACCATTCCGCTGACCACCCTGCTCGGCCTCACCCAGACCCCCGGCGACCTCGGCGGATTCGGCCCCATCACCGCCCGCACCGCACGCGACCTCGCTACCAGCACGCTGGCCAGCCCCGCCGTCCGATGGTGCCTGACCACCACCGGCGACAACGGCCAGCCCACCGGCCACGGCTGCGCCACCCGGGCCCGCGCCACCCGGGCCCGCGCCGCCCCACCCGGCGCCCGCTCCCCCGGCCCACCCGGCGCCCGCTCCCCCGGCCCACCCGGCGCCCGCTCCCCCGGCCCACCCGGCGCCCGCTCCCCCGGCCCACCCGGCGCCCGCTCCCCCGGCCCACCCGGCGCCCGCTCCCCCGGCCCACCCGGCGACCCCGGCTGGGCGTTCACCATCAAGCTGAGCGCCCTGGCCGTCACCGACTGCAGCCACCAACGGCAAAGCAGCCACTACCGGCCACCGCCGTCGCTATCGCACCTCACCCAGATCCGCAACCCGGCCTGCACCGCCCCCGGCTGCCGCATGCCCGCCACCAGATGCGACGACGAGCACACCATCCCCTACAGCCACGGCGGCCGCACCTGCGAATGCAACATCGGCCCCCTCTGCCGCCACCATCACCGCGTCAAACACTCCCAAGGCTGGCGCCTCGCCCAACCCGAACCCGGCATCTTCGCCTGGATCACCCCATCCGGCTGGACCTACATCACCGGCCCCCAAAGCCCAACCACGTAGAGGCCCCCAAAGCCCAACCACGTAGATCAGCCCCCGCCAGGATGGCGCCGTGCGGCTGCATGGCCCGGCCCCCGCATGGCCCGGCCCCCGCATGGCCCGGCCCCCGCATGGCCCGGCCCCGCTCAGTGACGACCCTGAATCGTCGCCGCGCGCCTGGATGCCGGCCTGGGCGAGCCGATAGGGCCGTTTGCACGTGGTACCGGTAACGGGACCATTGGAAGGCGGCCGTTAAGCCGCCGTTTGCGCAGGTCAAGGATCGAGAAGGCGGCCCGGGTCAGTGACGGCGATCGCTCCTGGAATCCAGGCGCGCACGGCAGGCCCATCCGCACATCAAGTGCCCGGTGCGGCAGCCAGACCCACTCCATAGGCGCGTTTCGCATCCGGCCTCGGGAGTTACAGAAAACCGCACCGGGATCAGGCGAGCCGGGGGGCCCGTGGGGACCACCCGGAGTTCGCTCACCGGGGAGCAGTGACGTCAGCTGCGCATGAGGTTGCCGAGGATGCCGCCGACCGTGCCGGCGGCCGCGTCGGCACCGGCCGCGTCCGGTGCGACCTGCTGGGCGATATAGGGCGCGAGCGCGTGGGCGAGGTTGGGCAGCGGCATCGACTGCAGCCAGATCTGGCCCGGGCCGGTGAGCGCGACCAGGTGAAAGCCGTCCTGGCCGAAGAGGAGGTTGGTGATGCCCGGTACGCGCGTGATCTGGAACCGAACGCTGGCTTCGAACATCCCGATGTGGCCGGGATGCACCATCAGCGTCTGGCCGGGACCCAGGGTGTAGTGCACCAGTTCGCCGGACAGTTCGATCCAGGCCCGGCCCTCACCGTCGAGCCGCTGCAGCACGAACCCGTCCCCGCCCCACAGGCCGCCGCGGAAGGACTGCTGGAGGCCGATGCTCGGCGCGATGCCGGCCGTGCCGCACAGCCAGCCGTTCCGGTGCACCAGGTAAGAGTGCCCGGAATTGATGTCGACGGGCACGATGTGGCCAGGCATCTTCGCGGCGAACGCGATCATGCCCGGGCCGCCCGACGGCTCATAGCGGGTGAGGAAGATACCGCCGCCGCCCATCACGCGCCTGAGGCCGTGCATGAGGCCGCCGCCGCCCGTGCTCTGCGACATCTGCATGTTCGCTGTCATCCAGGACAGCTCGCCGTGGGTGGAGATCAGCTGCTCACCGGGCTGGACCGTGACTTCCAGTACCGGCATGGTGGTGCCCTTGATTTCCGCCTGCATGACTGCTCCTTCGCGCGGCGAACGCCGTGGCCCTTGCCGTGCACGCTACCAGCGAAAGCGGTTACCGGCCGGCACTGTCGATGTCCGATTTCCGCTAGCCCCGCGCCCCGTCCCGCTGGCAGGGTGGAGGCATGCGCGACGAGCAGCGGCACGAGGCGGCGGTCAGCAAGGACGCCCGATTCGACGGCGTCTTCTTCATCGCGGTCACCTCGACCGGGATCTACTGCCGTCCCAGCTGCCCGGCGATCACGCCGAAACGCGCGAACATGCGCTTCTACCCCAGCGCCGCGGCGGCCCAGGAGGCGGGCTTCCGCGCCTGCAAGCGGTGCCATCCGGACGCCTCCCCCGGCTCGCCCGAATGGAACCTCCGCGCCGACCTGGCCTGCCGCGCGATGCGGCTGATCGGCGACGGCGTGGTGGACCGGGAGGGCGTCACCGGGCTCGCCCGGCGGCTGGGCTACGGCGAGCGCCAGGTCAACCGGACAGTGACCGCCGAGCTCGGAGCGGGACCGCTCGCCCTGGCCCGTGCGCAGCGCGCCCAGACCGCACGCGTACTCACCGAGACCACCTCCCTGCCGCTGTCCGAGATCGCGTTCGCCTCCGGATTCGCCAGCATCCGGCAGTTCAACGCGACGATCCGCGCTGTCTTCGCAGCGACGCCGGGCGAGTTGCGGGAACACGCCGCCCGCCGTCGGCCGGCCGCTGCGCCGGCGGCCAGGGCGTCCGGCGGCCCGGCCGGCGGCTGGCCCCGCCCCGGGCATCATCCGGCTCCGGCTCGCCTACCGGCCGCCGATCGACATCGGCCGGATGCTCCGGTTCCTGGCCGCACGCACCATCCCGGGCCTGGAGACGGTGGCCGATGGCACCTACCGGAGAACGATCAATCTTCCGAACGGGATTGGGGTGGCTGCGCTACGTCCTGCGGCGGAACCCCAGGCCTCCTATATCGAGTGCGCGCTTCAGCTTCAGGACCTCCGGGACCTTGCACCCGCGGTCCAGCGCTGCCGGCGGCTGCTCGATCTGGACGCCGACCCGGCCGCGGTCACGGCGTTCCTGTCCCGCAGCCAGACCCTGCGGCCGGCCGTGGCGGCCTGCCCCGGGCGGCGGGTGCCCGGGCACGTGGACGGGGATGAGCTGGCGATCCGGGCGGTGCTCGGCCAGCAGGTGTCCGTGGCGGCTGCCCGCCGGCTCGGCGCGCGGCTGACCACCGCCTACGGCAAGCCGCTGGAAAGTCCTGCTGATGGGCTTACGCACTGTTTCCCGGCCGCGGAAACGCTGGCCGAGGCGGACCCGGGCACCCTGCCGATGCCGCGCAGCCGCTCCCGGGCCCTGGTCGGGCTGGCCACGGCGCTCGCGTCCGGGGCACTGAGCCTGGACCCGGGGGCCAGCCGGGACGACGCCGAGGTGCGGCTGCTGGCGCTGCCCGGCATCGGACCGTGGACGGCCGGCTACATCCGGATGCGGGCGCTGTCCGACCCGGACGCGTTCCTGCCCACGGACGCCGGGGTCCGGCACGGGCTGGCCGCCCTGGGGGTCCGTTCGGACCCGGCGTCCGCCGCGCGGCAGGCCGAAAGCTGGCGGCCATGGCGTTCCTACGCGCTCCAGCATCTGTGGGCCATCACCGAGAAGGAGAACTCATGATCGCGCCGTTCGTCGTGCCGGACCCGGCCGCTCCGTACTACTTCGACCGGGTGACCTCGCCGATCGGCGACCTGCTGCTCACCGGCAGCGACGACGCGCTGACCGGGCTGTACATGCTGGGCGCCGCGGGCGGGCGCCCGGGGCGCACCTCGCCCGGGGCGCGGCGTGAGCCGGGGGCGTTCGTCAGGGTCGTGGCGCAACTGCGGGCCTACTTCGCGGGCGAGCGACGCAACTTCGACGTGCCGCTGTCCCCGGCGGGCTCGCCGTTCCAGCTGGCGGTGTGGTCCGCGCTGACCCGGATCCCCTACGGCACCACGACCAGTTACGGCGCGATCGCGCGCCAGCTCGGCAAGTCGCCCGCGGCGTCCCGGGCGGTGGGCGCGGCCAACGGGCAGAACCCGATCGCGGTCATCGTCCCTTGCCACCGGGTCATCGGCGCGGACGGTGGCCTGACCGGATACGGCGGCGGCCTGGACCGCAAGGAACTGCTGCTCCGGCTGGAAGGCGCGGCGGCGATGGCCGCGCAGGATGCGACGCTCTGGTAGTCGTCAGCGACGCGACACCGGCATTCCAGCTGCGGCTCCTGCGTCCGCTCTAAACTGGGGCTTTGTGGCCCTGATGGACACCGGGAGCTGGTTCGCCTCTCTCCCCACCATGTACGGATCGGCCGCCGCGCTGATCACCGACACCGGCGGCCCGTCCGCGCGGGTACTCCTGGTCAAGCCCAACTACCGGGAACGGTGGTCACTGCCCGGCGGGATCCTGGAGGAGGGAGAGCCGCCGCACGTGGGCTGCTTCCGCGAGGTGGAAGAGGAGCTCGGCCTGCGGCTGCCCGCCGGGCCGATGCTGGCGGTGGGCTGGACGGCTCCCGACGGTGAGCGGCGCAAGCCGATGATCAGCTTCGTCTTCGAGGGCGGTGTCCTGGCCGACCCGGGCAGCATCAAGCTCCAGGCAGAAGAGCTCGACGACTGGCGGTTCACCGACCCGGCTGAATTCGGCGACTACCTGCCGTCCTTTTTCCTCCCGCGGCTGCGGGCCGCGCTGACCGCCCACTTCACCGGCGTCCCGGCCTACGTCCCGATCGAGGCGCCCGTCGCCTGACCGGGAGCCGGTTCTGCGCTGACTTCGCCCGGCTGGCGCGCGGCTGGCTGACCGGGACACGCCGGACGCTGTAACCGGACACTGGCCGCCGTCTCGGGCAGCCGGGTCCGGCTCGTCATGGACGCCGGCGCCGCCGAGGCCCGCTGACTGTGCTGTCCCGCTGACGGGCGGTGCTCCGTTGCCCGCTGCGGTTTCCGGCACCACGCGCTATGTATCCGTTCGCACCTTTCGTAGAATGTCCCACGTGTCTGAGCCAGCCGCGGCGGTGCCGTCATCACGCCGGTTCCGCCCGCGGCGGCCTCGGGCGGCAGGCGACTCGCCCTGGCGGGTGACGTGGTCGGTTCCGGCCGCGATGCGGGCGGTCCGGGCCACCATCGTCGTGCCCGGCCTGTTCGCGCTGACGTTCAGGGTCATCGGCGACGTGCAGATGACCCTGTTCGCCACCTTCGGCGGGTTCGCCACGCTGATCTTCGCCAACTTCGGCGGCACGTGGCGGGACAAGCTCACGGCACACCTCGGTCTCGCCGTCACCGGCAGCCTCGCGCTGATCATCGGCACCGCGGTCAGCGGGAGCACCTGGCTGGCCGCGCTGGTCACCATCCCCGTCGCGTTCGCCATCTTCTTCGCGGGCGTGATCGGCCCCAACGCCGCCTCCGGCGTGTCCGGCGCGCTGCTCGGCTACGTGCTCCCGGTCGCCTCGGCGGGCGGCGTGTCCACCATCCCCTCCCGGCTGGAGGGCTGGTGGCTCGCCTCGGCGGTCGGCACCGCAGCGGTCCTGCTGCTGTCACCGAAGAGCCCCGGAGACCGGCTGCAGGCCAGTGCGTCGGCGGCGGCCGCGGCGCTCAGCCGTTACCTGCACGCGGCCGTCCGCGCCGAGGCGACGCCCGCCGACCGGGACGATTCCGTCGCCGCCAAGCACAAGCTGGTGGAGACGTTCACGGCCACGCCGTACCGGCCGACCGGCCTGGCCACCGCCGACCAGGCGATGGCCAACGTCGTTCAGGTGCTCGAGTGGTGCGCCGTCCTAACCGGCGACGCCAGGGATGGCCACGTGGACCTTGGCCACGCCGCCGCGGCCGACCGGGACCTGCTGGGCGTGGCCGCCAGCGTGCTGGGCGACACCGCCGCACTGCTGGCCGGCGCCGACGTCCGGCCCGACTTCGACCGGCTGGAGGCGGCCCGCGCCGCGAGCGCCGCTCACCAGGCCGGCCTGTCGGGTGACCCGGACGCGGTCCGGACGGCGGCGGCGCACGCCTTCCACGCGCAGACGATCGCGCTCGCCGCGCGCGCCGCGGCCGCGGATGCGCTCATCGCGACGCGGCGCGCGGACCCCGAGACGATCGCCGCCGAGCGCCGGGCCTGGTACGGCCAATCCGAGACCGGCCCGCCGAAGCGGGAGTCACGGCTCGTCGCGCTGCTGGACAGCCTCGGCGTGGTGTCGAGGCACGCCAGCTTCCGTTCGGTATGGTTCCTGAACGCCACCCGGGGCGCGGTTGCCCTGGCCGTCGCCGTGGCCGTCGCGGACCTCACCGGGGTGCAGCACGGGTTCTGGGTGGTGCTGGGCACCGTGTCTGTGCTGCGTACCAGCGCCGCGTCGACCGGGTCCACGGCGTGGCGGGCACTAGCCGGGACCGTGCTCGGGTTCGCTGTCGGCGCGGTCCTGCTGGCGGCCATCGGCACCGGGCCGGTCGCCTTGTGGGTGGCGCTGCCCATCGCGGTGTTCGTCGCGACGTACGCACCGGGGACCGCGCCGTTCCTGGTCGGCCAGGCCGCGTTCACGGTCACCGTCGTGGTCCTGTTCAACCTGCTGGCGCCGGCGGGCTGGCAGATCGGCCTGCTGCGGATCCAGGACGTCGCGCTCGGCTGTGCCGTCAGCCTCGTGATCGGGATCCTGTTCTGGCCGCACGGCGCGGCGGCCGTGGTCGGTGACGACCTCGCGGATGCGTTCCGCCGGGGCAGCGCCTACCTGACCCAGGCGGTGGACTGGGCGCTCGGCCTTCGGCCGGACGAGCCGGACACGGCGATCGCCGCGGTGACCGCCGGGCTCCGGCTCGACGACGCGCTCCGCGGGTTCCTCGCCGAGCAGGGGGCCAAGCGGCTGAGCAAGGACGACCTGTGGCGCCTGGTCATGGCGTCCATGCGGCTGCGGCTGACCGCGCACTCGCTGGCCGGGCTGCGCGGGACCGCCCCCCGCGACGGCCATCCCGACGGGGCGCGGATGCGGCTGCAGCATCGCGCGGCGGAGCTCGCCGGCTTCTACGGTCGGGTGGCGGTCCAGGTCGGGCACGCTGGGCACGCCAGGCACGCGGGACATGCGGGACATGCGGGGAACGCGAGTTACGCGGGGCACGACGGGCACGTTCCGCGGGTGTTCTGGCCGCTGGCCAGCGTGGCGGCACCGGTCAGCCCGGCCGCCCTGGAGCCCGTGCACCTGGCCGATCCAGCCTCGGCGATCGCGCCGGGCGGCGAATCATCCCCGGGCGCGATCGTGGCGGAGGAAGACGTGGCGATGGCGGAGAGCCTGGTCGCGGCGGATACCGCCGCGGTGACGGACGCGTTGCGGGGAATCCGCCCGCAGTTCCTCTGGGTTCATGAGCATCTGCAGCATCTCAGCGCGCAGGTGCACGCGATCAGTGCTCCCGCCACCCGGCTGGCCGAACTGCGCCAGCAGCCCTGGTGGCGCTGACCACCTGCGGCGGTTATCCAGTAGGACGCGGATGCCGAACGGCCCCCGCGGGATACCGCTCCACCGGCCGCGATGACGCCAGCGGTCGCCCAGCCGTGCGTCAGGCGGTTTTCCAGTAGACGCTGTAGTGCTGGTGCTGGGTCCGGGCCAGCGGGAGCAGCCGAACGTCCTGGCCGTCGGCCTTGGCACTGAACGTCAGCGATCCGCCGGCCGGGGCCAGCGACCCGGGCCGCAGATGCGGCATCGTGGTCCGCTCGTCCCGGCCGTAGGCGCCGCCCAGCACGACCGGCCCGTACGCCGCCGCCTGCACGGTCCGGTCGTCCGGCGCGGGCTCGAGCGTCAGCCGCATTGGCAGCGTCACCTCCAGGCTGTCGCCCTGCTGCCAGAGCCGGTCCACGGCGAGCCAGCCGCCCGCGCGCGCCGTCACATGAATCGGCTGGCCGTTCAGCCACGCGGCGGGCACCGACGCCGCCCAGCCCGGGACGCGGACGCGGATCGTCATCAGCGCCAGGCCCGCGGTGATCTCAATCCGGGTGCGCGGCTCGTCCGGGAAGCGGGTCGTCTGGCGCAGCGTCACCGCGCGGTCGGCGCAGGTCAGCTCGGATCCGACGAACAGGTTGACGAAGATCCCGCGTTCGTCCCTGGAGTAGATCGTGTCGGCGAACTTCGCCTGCGTCTCCATCCCGGTCGCGTTGTCGCAGGTGAAATTGCCGTAGTCGGTGGCGTAGACGTCCGGGTTGCCGTCCGCGAAATAGTTCAGCGGCTGCTGCTTGAAGGCGCCGGGCGACAAGCCGGTGTAGTAGATGTTGAACCCGTGCGCCGAGTCCGGGTCCTGCTCGCCGAGCATCTGGTTGAACAGCGCGCGCTCGTAGTAGTCCACCAGGTCGGTCCGGTCCTGCTGGTGGAAGTGCAGCAGGCGGGTCAGCTTCAGCATGTTGTAGCTGACGCAGTTCTCGCAGGTGTAATTGGACAGCTGCCCGGCGATGACCCCCGGCCGGTGGAAATGCTCGTAGTTGCTGGCCCCGCCGATGGCGTAGGTGTGGTCCCGGGCCACCATCCGCCAGAAGTTCACCGCGACCCGGCGGTAAAGATCAGTGCCGGTTTCCTCCCACAGCCGCAGGCAGGCGATGACCTTCGGCACCGTGGTGTTGGCGTGCAGGCCATCCAGCCGGTCCTGTCCCCGGCCCATCGGATCCAGGACGCGGGCGTGGTAGAACCGCTCGGCGGCCAGCAGGTACCGCTGTTCGCCGGTGATCGTGTACAGGTTGGCGAGCGCCTCGGGCAGGCCGCCGTACTCGACCTCCAGGACCCGCTGCATGTGGGCGTAGGTGAGCCGCCCGGTGCGCCAGTCCACCCAGTCCCCCAGCGAGATCGCGGCCTCGAGCGCGACCTCGTCGCCGGCCAGCTGGTACTGGTCGATGAACCCGGCCAGGTACTTGTGGATCATGTAGTACGGCGACCAGACCGGTTTCCCGGCCTCGAGCTGGTCGAAGAAGCTCTCCGGGAAGGCGGACAGGTAGCCGGTGCTGAACCCGGCCGCCGCGGCGCGGCCCTGCAGCGCGGCGAGCTCCCGGACCAGGTACCGCCCCTTGTCCAGGGCGTCCCGGTCACCGGTGTTCGCCCAGGTGAGGGCGAGGGCCGACATGAGGTGGCCGGAGTTGTGCCCCCGCACCTGAATATGCGGCGCTTCCCAGCCGCCGCACGGGCGCGCCGTTGACGTGAGGCCGTAGTTCAGCCGGAAGGAACGCAGCAGCCGGTCCGGGTCCACGAACAGCAGATAGCTGGTGTTGCGGCGCTGATTTTCCCGGAACGGGCCTGCGAGGAGCCGCACCTGAGACGGCGGGAACGCGGCGGTCGCCCCCGCGCTGCCGTCCGGGGCGTAACCGGTCATGATCGGAGGCCAGGCGGGCGGGGCGACCTCCAGCGCGTCGCCCCCGGCCACGCCCCCGACGGCCGCCGCCCCTGCCGCGGCACCCACTGCCGCCAGGAACGCCCTCCTGCTCAGCATCCTCCTGGTCGGTGGCCACGGCACGACCGGATCGTACCTCCGCGCGGATCCGCCAAGGAGTACCTGAACAAGTCTCAGAGCACATAGTTAACTTTTCATGTTTTACCGGGCAGTTTCCCGGGCCAGGGCCGCCGCACGGCCGGGCCCCGCATGATCACCTCGTGGTGCGGTAGCTGACCCGGCAGAAGGGACGCGTCAGCGATCGGCTGCGGACGCCCGGCAGGCCCGGTGCGCCCGGCGCCTGCCCGGGCCGGCCCGGGCCGGCGAGACGGCGGATGATCCTGGCCCGGGCCGGTTGGCCGCCGGATGGTAGAGATGCGGATGACGGGGTAGCTGGCGGGCGTGATGATCATTCCTGACGTGCCACAGCCCTGGGAAGAGACGGCGCGGGCGTTCACCGCCGCCGTGGATGCGGGACGGCTCGACCTGCCGCTGCCGGGGCACGGGCGGACCCGGGTCCGGTGGGCCGCGCTGGCTGGCCTGGCCGAAACGGACCTGTCGCTGGCACGGCTGAGTGAGGGGCACGCCGACGCGATCGCGATCCTCGGCGAGCTGGGCGGCTCGCCGGGCACGCCGGGCACGCCGCACACCCGGTGGGGCGTGTGGGCGGCCCGGCCGCCGGGGACGTCCCTGTCCGCGCAGCAGCGCGACGGCACCTGGTGGCTGGCGGGCACCAAACAGTACTGCTCAGGCGCCCGGGTGTGCACGCACGCCCTGGTCACCGCCGACACCGCCGGCGGCGTGCGGCTGTTCGCGGTCCGCATCAGCGAGGACGGCGTGCGGCCGATCCCCGGCAGCTGGCCCGCGGTCGGCATGGCGGGCAGCGACACCCTCGATGTGCGCTTCGGGAACGTGCCCGCCGAACCGGTCGGGCCGCCCGGCGGCTACACCGCGCGGCCGGGATTCGGCCACGGCGGCTGCGGGGTGGCCGCCTGCTGGTACGGCGGTGCGCGGGGCCTGGCGCGGCCGCTGCTGGCCGCCGCGCGGGACCGCGACATCGGGCCGCACACGTTCGCCCACCTGGGCGCCATCGACATCGGGCTGCGGACGGCGTCCACCGCGCTGGATCAGGCCGCCGACGAGATCGACGATGACCCGCTCGACCGCAAGGACGCCGCCGCGCGCCGGACGCTGCGGGTCCGGACGCTGGTGGAAGGCGTCGCCGCCGACGTCATGACCCGGGTGGGGCACGCCCTTGGCGCGGGGCCGCTAGGCCACGACGCCGGCCACGCCCGGCGGGCGGCCGACCTCATGGTCTACCTGCGGCAGCATCACGCCGAACGGGATCTGGAAGGGCTGGGGCGGCTGGTGGCCAGGGACGGGAACGGCTGGTGACGGCGACACAGGACGCAGGGCACGGGGGTGATGCCGAGCCCAATCCGATCGACGCGCCGGGCACCGCGGAGCAGGAGTGGCGGGCCTGGCGCCAGCTGAACGAGCTCCCCGTCCTGGACATCAGCGGGTGGTCGAGCGTCGTGGTCGTCGCCGCGCACCCGGACGACGAGGTGCTCGGCGTCGGCGGCCTGCTGGCCATGCTGGCGGCCGCCCGCGCCCGGCTGCGGCTGGTGGCGATCACGGACGGGGAAGCCTCCCATCCCGGGATGGACCAAGTGTCGGCCCGGCAGCTGGCCGGACGGCGCGCGGCCGAGACGGCCACGGCGCTGCGCCGCCTGGGCGCACCGGCCGAGATCGTGCGGCTGCGGATACCGGACACCAGCGTCGGCCGCCGGGAACCGGAGGTGCACGAGGCGCTCCGCGGGCTCGTGTCCGGTTTCCGGGTGTGCCTCGCGCCGTGGGACGGGGACCTGCACGCCGATCACGAGGCCGCGGGCCGCGCCGCCCGCGGCGCGTGCGCGGCGGCGGGCACCGGCCTGCTGTCCTATCCGATCTGGACGTGGCACTGGGCCCGTCCCCGTGATCCGCGGGTGCCCTGGGAGCACGCGGCCCGGGTGCCGCTGCCGGCCGGGGCCGCCCGGCACAAGCGCGCGGCCATCGACTGCTTCGTCAGCCAGCTCCGGCCGCGGGGCCCGCTGCGTGCCCCGGTACTGCCGCCCGAGGTCATCGAGCATTTCATCCGCGACCAGGAAGTGCTGCTCAGTTGACGGGCGGGGCGGAAGGCACCGGCCACCCGGCGCGCCGGGAGACGCTGGACGCGGGTCACTTCGACGACAGGTACGCGGCGTCGCCGGATCCGTACGGGTTCGCGTCCCGGTGGTACGAACAGCGGAAGTACGCGATCAGCGTGGCGATGCTGCCGTCGGCGCGGTACCGGAGGGCGTTCGAGCCGGGCTGCTCGATCGGGGTGCTGACCGCACTGCTCGCGCCCCGGTGCGAGGCCCTGCTGGCGTGTGACCTGTCCGCGGTCGCGGTCGCGGCGGCGGCCGCGCGGACAGAGGCGTTCCCGCAGGTCCGCGCCGAGCAGCGGGCGGTTCCGCGGGACTGGCCCATCGAGCCCGCCGCGCCGGGCGCGCCGGGCGGGGCAGACGGGCGTTTCGACCTCGTGGTGCTGTCCGAGCTGCTCTACTACCTGGGCGACGGCGACCTGACCCGGACCCTGGATCTCGCGACGGCCGCGCTGCAGCCCGGCGGCACCCTGCTCGCCGTGCACTGGCGGCATCCGGTGGCCTCCTGGCCGCGGACCGGCGATGAGGTACACGAGGCGATCGCCGCGCGCCGGGAGCTCACCCTGGCCGCCGACCACCGGGAGCCGGACTTCCTGGCCCAGGTGTACCTGGCCGTCCCGGCCGGCACCGACCCCGCGTCGGTGTCCGCCGCCGCTGCCGAGGGCCTCACGTGACCGGGCGCGCCGCGCTCACAGGGCGCGCGGGGCGCGGGTGATCAGATCCGTCGGTGTCGTCGTGCCTGCCCACGACGAGGAAGAACTGCTGCCCGCCTGCCTGGCCACGCTGCGCATCGCGGCCGCCGCGGCGGTGGCGGAGCGGCCGGGGCTGGCGGTCCGGGTCGTGGTGACCGCCGACGCCTGCTCCGACGGCACGGCCGCCCTCGCCCGGCGGGCCGGCGCGACGGTGGTGGCGGCCAGCGCCCGGAGTGCCGGTGTGGCACGCGCCGCCGGCCTGCGCGAGATTCTGGCCGGAGCGCGACCGGCGGGAACGGGAATCTGGCTCGCGACGACCGACGCGGACTCGCGGGTGCCGCCGGACTGGCTGGCGCGGCAGCTGCGGTACGCCGAGGCCGGCTGGGAGGCGGTCGCCGGGACAGTGACGGTGACCGACTGGACCGGACACGCCCCGGGCACGGCGGCCGAGTTCGGCCGCCAGTACGGGGTATGGCGGGGCCCGCATCCGCACGTGCACGGGGCCAACCTCGGTTTCACCGCGCCGGCCTACCTGGCCGTGGGCGGCTTCCCGCCGCTGCGCACCGGTGAGGACCGCGCGCTGGTGGCCGCCTTCCAGGCGCAGGGCCGGCGGGTGCTGCGCGCGTCGTCCCTGCCGGTCGTCACGTCGGCCCGGCCCCGGTACCGGGCCCCGTCCGGCTTCGGGCACCACCTCACTACCCTGGGCGGGACGGGCTTGCTGCTGGGCGCCCAGTAGAAGCACAGTAAGTTCGCGCGAAGTAAAGGGGGAGGTGGCGGCCGTGTTCGAAAAATTCGCGCTGGAGTACGTCGACGTGGGCCCGGTGCGGCTCCGGGTCCGGCACGGCGGGTCGGGGTACCCGGTACTGCTGCTGCACGGCCATCCGCGCACACACGCCACCTGGCACCGGGTCGCCCCGCTGCTCGCACCGGACCTCAGCGTCGTCTGCCCAGACCTGCGCGGCTACGGCCAGTCGTCGAAACCGCCGGCCACCGACGATCACAGCAGCTACGGCAAACGCGCCATGGCCGCGGACTGCCTGACCCTGATGCGGGAACTCGGCTACGACCGGTTCGCCGTGGCCGGCCACGACCGGGGCGCCTACGTCGCGTTCCGGCTCGCCATGGACCACCCCGACGCCGTCAGCCACCTGCTCATCGCGGACGCCGTCCCGATCGGCGAGGCGCTGGCCCGCTGTGACGCGCGGTTCGCCCAGGCCTGGTGGCACTGGTTCTTTCTCGGCAGCCCGGTGGCCGGGGCGCACCGCATCATCAGCGCCGACCCGGACGCCTGGTACCACAGCCAGGACAAGCGCCCGCAGATGGGCGAGGAGAACTGGGCGGACTTCATGGCCGCGATCCACGATCCCGCCACCGTGCAGGCCATGTGCGAGGACTACCGCGCCGGGCTCGGGCCCGACCGGGCCGCCGACGACGCCGACCGGGCCGCCGGACGGCGGATCCGCTGCCCCACCCGGATCGTGTGGGCGACCCGCGACGACATGGAAGACCTGTACGGGGACGTGATCGCGGTCTGGCGGGCGTGGGCGGACGATGTGTCGGGCACGCCGATCGAATCCGGCCACCACATCGCCGAGGAGGCGCCCGGGCCGTTCGCCGAACAGATCGCGGCCCTGGTCGCGTCGTCGGCCAGTACCGCCCACCCGGCGGCCCCGTAGGCGGCCCGGTCGCGTACCGTCGGATCGTGAGCAACCTGGATCCATTTCCCCAGCCGATCAGCCTGACCGGCGACCGGGGAGCCTCGCCCGGCGTGCTGCGCGCCGTCGACGTGATCGAAGCGCGGAAGGCCTCGGTGGGAGACGGCACCGAAGTGCGCCGGCTGCTGCCGCAGCGGGTCCTGCGGACCATCGGTGCGTGGTGCTTTCTCGACCACTACGGCCCCGACGAGGTGAGCGCCGGTCCCGGCATGCAGGTGCCGCCGCATCCGCACACCGGCCTGCAGACGGCGAGCTGGCTGTTCGGCGGACTGGTGCTGCACCGGGACAGCCTCGGCAGCGAGCAACTGATCCGCCCCGGCGAGCTCAACCTGATGACCTCGGGCCGCGGGATCGTCCATTCGGAGGAGTCCCCGGCACAGCGGCCCGCCGTGCTGCACGGCGCGCAGCTGTGGATCGCGCTGCCGGCCGCCGACCGGTTCACCGAGCCGGGCTTCGCGCACCATGCCGGCCTGCCCGTGCTGCGCGAGGGGGACGCGACCGTGACCGTCGTGGCCGGCGAGTACCGCGGCGAGCGGTCCCCCGCCACCGTGTACACCCCGCTGGTGGGGCTGGAGGTCACCGTCCCGGCCGGGGCGGCGGCGGCGCTGGCGCTGCGCCCGGACTTCGAGTACGGCGTGCTCGCGGTCGACGGGCCCGCTTCGGTAGGCCCGGCGCCCGGGGCGCACGCCGAGCCCGGGCTGATGGCTCACCTGCCCACGGGAGGCTCCTCGGTGCGGCTGGCGCCGTCCGGCCCCGACGGCGGGCGGTTCTTCGTGGTGGGCGGGGAACCGTTCGCCGAGCGCCTGGTGATGTGGTGGAACTTCGTCGCCCGGACCGGCGAGGAGATCGCCCAGTTCCGCGCCGGCTGGGCGGCGGGAAGGTTCGGCGAGGTGCCCGGTTATCCGGGTGAGCCGCTGGCGGCGCCGCCGCTGCCAAGTGTTCCTTTGCGTCCCAGGTAACTTTTGTTCTTATGATCCCCCTGATCGGCATCACGACGTACAACGATGTCGCGCGGTGGCGCGACTGGTCGGCGCCCGCCGCGGTGCTGCCGCGATCCTACGTGGACGCGGTGCGCCGGGCCGGCGGGCGGCCGGTGCTGCTGCCGCCCGGCGGCACCGCCGCGGAGGCGGCCACTACCATCGCCGACCTCGACGGCCTGGTCGTGGCCGGCGGCGGGGACGTGGACCCATCCCGGTACGGGGCGGCCATGCACCCCGCGACCGGCGCGCCCGACGCCGAACGCGACGCCTGGGAGCTGGCCATGCTCGACTGCGCGCTGGAGGCCGGGCTGCCGCTGCTGGCCATCTGCCGCGGCATCCAGCTACTCAACGTCATCCGGGGCGGGACGTTGCACCAGCACCTGCCGCACGTCGTCGGGCACGAGGAGCACTCCGGGATCGCCGACGACTTCGGCCGCCACATGGTCCGCATCGGCGAGGCGGGCGCGATCGGCCGGATTCTCACGCCGAACGGGCCCAGCGCCAACGGGTCCAGCGCTAACGGGTCCAGCTCTAACGGGCACCGGGCGGCTGGTTTCGACTGGCCGGCCCGGGACGGGCACTGGCTGGAGGTGCCCACCCATCACCATCAGGCGGTCGACCGGCTCGGCGAGGGACTGGCCGCCACGGCGTGGGCGGCGGACGGGACAGTAGAGGCCGTCGAGTTCGCCGGCGCGCCAGGCCCAGCGGGCCCAGCGGGCGCGCCGGACCCGGCAGGATTCGCGATCGGCGTGCAGTGGCATCCGGAAGAGGGTGACGACCCGCGCCTGTTCCGCGCCCTGGCCCGGGCGGCCCGCGGCGCGCCGGTCCCGCCGCCGGCCTAAGTCTGGTTACTGGCCAGGTGCCATCCGCGCGGCCCCGGTCTATTCTTGGTCCATTACGCAGCCGGAACCACCGCTGCATCCAGCCGGGAGGCAGCCCAGCCGTGCCGGAAGGCTCGTCCGCTATCACCGACGCGGTGTTCCGCCCGGTCCGGACCGGTCCATATGCGCTGCTGCTTTGGCTGAGCTGTTGTCCTGGGAGGCCCCGTGCCAGCCGATGAGACCGCCATCCCGCCCGGTACCGCGAGCGGCAGCGCGCCGGGCGCTCCGGCTGCCGCCACGGCGATCAACGTCGACGAGCGCCGCCTGCACGAGATGGGCTACGCGCAGGAACTGCGGCGGCACATGTCCGGCTTCTCCAACTTCGCCGTCTCGTTCACGATCATCTCGATCCTGTCCGGGTGCCTCACCCTGTACGGGACCGGGATGAACACCGGCGGCCCCGCGCTGATCACCTGGGGCTGGCCCTTCGTCGGGGTGATGACGCTGATCGTCGGCCTGGCGATGGCCGAGGTCTGCTCCAGCTACCCGACCGCCGGCGGCCTGTACTACTGGTCGGCCAAGCTCGCCAAGCGGAACGCGCCGGCCTGGTCGTGGTACACCGGCTGGTTCAACTTCCTGGGCCAGGTCGCGGTCACGGCGGGCATCGACTTCGGCGCGGCGTTCTTCCTGAACGCCCTGCTCGACCTGCAGTGGGGCTTCGACACCCGGCCGTGGCACACCATCGTGCTGTTCGCCGCGATACTGGTCCTGCACGGGTCGATCAACCAGTTCGGTGTGAGCATCGTGGCCAAGCTGAACGATGTCAGCGTCTGGTGGCACATCGTCGGGGTGCTGCTCATCGTCAGCGTGCTGGCCCTCGTCCCGTCGCATCACCAGTCCGCGTCGTTCGTGTTCGGGCACTTCGTGAACAACACCGGCTGGGGGTCGACGTTCTACGTAGCGCTGCTCGGCCTGCTGCTGGCGCAGTACACGTTCACCGGGTACGACGCCTCCGCGCACATGACCGAGGAGACCCGGGACGCGGCCACGGCCGGCCCGCGCGGGATCGTCACCTCGATCCTGGTCTCGCTCGCCGCGGGCTGGGTGCTGCTGATCGGCGTCACCTTCGCCATCCAGCATTACGGCGCCGAGTCGGCGGCGACCGTGCCACCCGCCCAGATCTTCGTCGACGCGATCGGGAACACCGGCGGCAAGCTGCTGCTCGTCGTGGCCATCGGGGCGCAGCTGTTCTGCGGCATGGCGTCGGTGACCGCGAACTCGCGGATGATCTACGCCTTCTCCCGGGACGGCGCGCTGCCCGGCTCGGCGCTCTGGCACAAGATCAACCCGCGGACCCGCACTCCCACCAACGCCATCTGGCTGGCGGCGGCGGGCGCGCTCATCCTCGGCCTGCCGTACCTGTGGAACAGCACCGCGTACGCGGCGGTGACGTCGATCGCGGTGATCGGGCTGTACGTCGCGTACGTGCTGCCGACGCTGCTGCGGCTGATGCGCGGCGCGGACTTCGTGCCGGGGCCGTGGCACCTCGGCCGGTGGTCGCGGCTCATCGGGATCATCTCGGTCGGCTGGGTCGCGTTCATCTCGATCCTGTTCATGCTGCCCACCGCGTCGCCGATCAAGGCGGCGAACTTCAACTACACCGTGGTCGCGGTGGTCGCCGTGCTCGGCTTCGCCACGACGTACTGGTTCGTCTCGGCGCGGCGCTGGTTCAAGGGTCCGAAGGTGCAGGGCAGCGCGGAAGAACTGGCCGCGATCGAGCATGAACTGGAGTCGCTGGCCTAGTGGGTGACATGGGAGACGCGGCGACGAACCATCTGACCGGGCACGCCGGGCACGCGGCCGCCAGCTTCGAGGGGATCAGCGTGGCGGTCGGGGCGGGTACCGTCGACACCGTGATCGTCGCCCTGACCGATATGCAGGGGCGCCTGCAGGGCAAGCGGCTGCACGCACCGTTCTTCGTCAACCAGGTCATCCGGCACGGCACCGAAGCCTGCTCCTACCTGCTCGCCGTGGACATCGACATGAACACGGTGAACGGTTACGACCTCACGTCGTGGGACCGCGGGTACGGGGACTTCGAGCTGATCCCCGACCCGGCCACGATCCGCATGCTGCCGTGGCAGGAACGCACGGCGCTGGTCCTGGCCGACATACGCTGGCCCGACGGCACCGAGGTGGCCCCGTCACCCCGGCAGATGCTGAAGAGGCAGCTGGCCCGGGCCGCCGACCGCGGCTGGACCTGCTACGCGGGCACCGAGCTGGAGTTCATCGTCTTCGAGGACTCCTACGAGCGGGCGTGGGATCTCGGCTACCGCGGCCTCACCCCGGCCAACCGGTACAACGTCGACTACTCGGTACTCGGCACGTCCCGCATCGAGCCGCTGCTGCGCGACATCCGGCTCGGCATGGCCGGGGCGGGGATGACGGTCGAGTCGGCCAAGGGCGAATGCAATCCCGGCCAGCACGAGATCGCGTTCCTCTACCGGGACGCCCTCACCACGTGCGACCAGCATGTCGTGTACAAGACCGGCGCCAAGGAGATCGCGGCGGCGCACGGCTGCAGCCTGACCTTCATGGCCAAGCCGAACGATAAGGAAGGCAACTCCTGCCATATCCACATGTCGTTCCGTGACCGTGACGGACGGCCGGTGATGGCGGGGGACGGCCCGTACGGGCTCTCGGAGACGGGCGGGCAGATGATCGCCGGGCTGCTCGCCGGGCTGCGCGAGCTGACCCTGCTGCTCGCGCCGAACGTCAACTCCTACAAGCGGTTCCAGGACGGCAGCTTCGCTCCCACCACCGTGGCGTGGGGCCCGGACAACCGGACGTGTGCCCTGCGCCTGGTCGGCCACGGGCCGTCGCTGCGGGTCGAGTGCCGGGTCCCCGGCGGCGACGTGAACCCGTACCTGGCCATGTCCGGGCTGGTGGCGGCCGCGCTCACCGGGGTCGGGCAGGAACTGCCGCTGCCGCCGCCGACCTCCGGCAACGCCTACGCCAGCAACGGGCCCCGGATGCCGGTCACCCTGGACGAGGCGGCGGTGCTGTGGTCGGACTCCGCGCTGGCGGCCGGCGCGTTCGGCCCGGACGTGGTGGCGCACTACGCCAACATGGCCCGGGTCGAGCTGGACTCCTACCACGCCGCCGTGACGGACTGGGAACTCCGCCGTTGCTTCGAACGGCTGTGAGGCGTCCATGGCGCCGGTGACTCATGAACTTCCGGTGTCCCATGTGGTGGTGAACCCGGCCACCGAAGAGGCGGTCGAGACCGTCGCGGAGACCTCGGCCGGGGAGGCTGAGACGGCGGTGCGGCGGGCGGCCCGGGCGGCCGCCGGGTGGGCTCAGGTTTCCCCCGCGGACCGGGCCGGGCTGCTGCGCGCGTTCGCCGGGCTCGTCGATCGTGACGTGGAGACCCTGGCCCGGCTGGAAGTGGCCGAGGCCGGGCATCCGATCGCGAGCGCCCGGGGCGAGGCGGCCGCAGTGCGGGACGTGCTCGCCTACTACGCGGGGGCACCGGAACGACTGAGCGGGCGGCAGATCCCGGTGGCCGGCGGCCTCGACGTCACCTTCCGCGAGCCGCTCGGCGTGGTCGGCGTGATCGTCCCCTGGAACTTTCCCATGCCGATCGCGTCCTGGGGGTTCGCCCCGGCGCTGGCGGCCGGCAACGCGGTGCTGCTCAAGCCCGCGGAACTGACCCCCCTGACGGCCCGGCGCCTGGCGGCGCTGGGGCTGGAGGCTGGCCTGCCGGAGGGCGTGCTGCAGGTCCTGCCCGGGCGGGGCGCGGTCGTCGGCCGTTTCCTGGTCGGGCACGAGGCGGTACGCAAGATCTGCTTCACCGGCTCGGTGCCGGTCGGCCAGGCCATCATGGCCGCGTGTGCCGGGCAGACCAAGCGGGTCACGCTGGAACTGGGCGGCAAGAGCCCGAACATCGTCTTCGCCGACGCGGACCTGGAACGCGCGGCGGCCACGGCGCCGTACGCCGTCTTCGACAACGCCGGGCAGGACTGCTGTGCCCGCTCCCGCATCCTCGTGCAGCGGCCGGTCTTCGACCGGTTCATGGCGATGTTCGAGGCGGCGGTCAACGGCCTGGTGGTCGGCGACCCCGCCGACGACGCCACCGAGATGGGCCCGCTGATCTCCGCGGCACACCGGGACCAGGTGGCGGGCTTCGTGCCCGCGGACGCTCCCGTCGCGTTCCGGGGCAGCGCCCCGGCGGGCCCGGCGGGGCCCGGCTTCTGGTTCCCGCCCACGGTACTGGCCGGGCCGGGGCTGACCGGGTGGCCCGCGTGGCGGGAGGAGGTCTTCGGCCCGGTGGCGTGCGTCACGTCGTTCGAGTCCGAGGACGAGGCCGTCGCGATCGCCAACGACACGCGGTACGGCCTGTCCGGCTCGATCTGGACGCAGGACGTGGGCCGGGCGGTCCGGGTGGCGCGCGCGGTGCAGAGCGGCAACCTCTCGGTCAACTCGCACTCCTCGGTACGGTACTCGACCCCGTTCGGCGGGTTCAAGCAGTCGGGACTCGGCCGCGAACTCGGCCCGGACGCGCCGCTGGCCTTTACCGAAGAGAAAAACGTCTTCATCGCGATCGGTTAGATCGGGAGCGTGCATCGTGGGGCGACTCGAGGGACGGACCGCCGTGATCACCGGCGCCGGGAGCGGGATCGGGCTGGCCACCGTCCGCCGTTTCGCGGCCGAGGGCGCGAACGTGGTGGCCGTCGACATCGACGCGCCGGCAGGCGAGAAGGCGGCCGCCCAGGCCGGGGGCCTGTTCGTGCCGGCTGACATGACCGTGCCGGAGCAGGTGGCGGACGCGTTCGCGGCGGCGTTCGGCACGTACGGCTCGGTCGATGTCGCGTTCAACAACGCGGGCATCTCACCGCCGGACGACGACTCGATCCTGACCACGGGCCTGGACACCTGGCGCCGTGTCCAGGAGGTCAACCTCACCTCGGTCTTCCTGTGCTGCCGTGCGGCCATCCCGTACATGCAGCGCCAGGGCAAGGGCGCCATCATCAACACCGCGTCGTTCGTTGCCGTGATGGGCGCGGCCACGTCCCAGATCTCCTACACGGCCTCGAAGGGGGGCGTGCTCGCGCTCAGCCGCGAGCTGGGCGTGCAGTTCGCCCGCGAGGGAATCCGGGTCAACGCGCTGTGCCCCGGCCCGGTGAACACGCCCCTGCTGCAGGAGCTGTTCGCCAAGGATCCGGAGCGCGTGGCGCGGCGGCTCGTGCACATCCCGATGGGCCGGTTCGCCGAGGCCGACGAGATCGCCGCGGCCGTGGCCTTCCTGGCCAGCGACGACGCCTCGTTCATCACGGCGTCGTCGTTCCTGGTCGACGGCGGCATCTCCGGCGCGTACGTCACCCCGCTGTAGGGGAGGCCGCGGCGTGGCCCGTTAGGCGCAGCGAATCGTTCGCAGCCGGATGGTGACCTCCATCGCACGCAGCTGAGCCAGGACCTCGGCGCTGTACTCGGTGCCGATATCGGTGATGGCGTAGCCGATGTCGTCGCGGGTGCCGAGCATCTGGCCCTCGACGTTGACGTGGTGATCGGCCAGCACCCGGTTGATGGACGCCAGCACACCCGGGACGTTCTGGTGAATGTGCACCAGGCGATGCGTCCCCGGCACGGTCGGCAGCGCGATCCCGGGCAGGTTGACGCTGAGCGAGGTCACCCCGGCCGAGACATAGTCGGTCAGCTTGCCGGCCGTGAACTCGCCGATGTCCTGCTGGGCTTCCTCGGTCGAGCCGCCCACGTGCGGGGTCAGGATCACGTTCGGCAGGCCGCGCAGCACCGAGGTGAACTCCTCGCCGGTGCCCTTCGGCTCCTCGGGGAACACGTCGATGGCGGCGCCGGCGATGTGGCCGCTCTCGATGCTCCGCCGCAGGGCCGCGTGGTCCACCACGAAGCCCCGGGACAGGTTCAGGAACAGGCTGCGCGGCTGCATCGCGGCGAACTCGGCGTCCCCGAACAGCCCGCTATTGCCCGGGCGGCCGTCCACGTGCAGGGTGACGGCCTCCACGGTCTCGAGCAGCTCGGTCAGGGTGCCGCAGCGGCGCGCGTTCCCCAGCGCCAGCTTGTCGGCGATGTCGTAGAAGTACACCGACATGCCCAGGTTCTCCGCGAGCACGGACAGCTGCGCACCGATGTTGCCGTAGCCGACGATGCCGAGCCGCCGGCCGCGGATCTCGTGGCTGCCGGAGGCGGACTTGTCCCACTCCCCCAGGTGCATCTTGGCGTTCTTGTCCGGCAGCCGCCGGGCGAGCGAGATGATCTCGGCCAGCACCAGCTCGACCACGCTGCGCGTGTTGGAGAACGGCGCGTTGAAGGCCGCGACGCCGTGATGCGACGCGGCGGCCAGGTCGATCTGGTTGACGCCGATGCAGAACGCGCCCACGGCCACGAGGTCCGGTGCCGCCGCCAGGGCCCGCTCGGTGAGCTGCGTCTGGGAGCGGATACCGAGCAGGCTGACCCCGGGCAGCGCCTTGATCAGCTCGTCCTCGCTCAGCGCGCCCTTCCGCGTCTCGACCTCGTAGCCGGCCTTGGTCAGCCGGGCCGTCGCGTCCGGGTGGATGTTCTCCAGCAGCAGCGCCCGCATCGGCGGCTTCGTCGTGTTCAGCGTCAGCACCCCAATCCCCTTGCGTCCCGATGCGGCCACGCGCGTTTCGCCGGGTGATCGTGCCCGGGCGGACATGGCCGCGCGCTATCTAGCCTAAGATGGCCGCGCGCCAACTAGCCTAAGGGAGCCTAAGGGAGGTGGTGACCGCCTCAGGCGCTGCTCACTCCGGCGGCGGGCCCGGCAGCGGATCCCCGTGGGGCGGGTCCTCGGGGCCGACCTGATTCAGCCGGACGCGAGCCTGCTCGGCGTCCTGGTGCGGGATGCTCTCCAGGATAGCCAGGGCCTGCTCCCAGTTCTTACGGGCCGCGGCCGGGTCGCCGGCGTGGTGCTGCGCGTCGCCGAGGCCGATATGCGAGCCGGCCTCGTGGTACTGGTCGCCGATCTCGTGGTAGATCTCGACCGCCTGGGCGTAGCACTCGGCGGCCTGCTGGTAGTCGTTCATCCGGCTGTGCGCATAACCGATGCTGTCCAGGGTGTCGGCTTCGCCGCCCCGGTAGCCGATGTCGCGCTGGAACTTCAGCGAGCGCTGGCAGTAGACGAGGGCCTCCTCGCACTGCCCGAGGTGGGCGTACAGCCAGCCGACACTGTTCTCGACGCTGGCCACGGTCGAGGCGGGGCCGGTCTCCCGCACCACGCCCAGCGCCTCCCGCGCGTGTACCAGCGACTGGGCGTACCGTCCCTGCTGCTCGAACAGCGCACCGAAACCCTGATGCACGGTGGCCTCGTTGGCCCGGTCACCGAGCTGGCCGAAGATATCGAGCGCCTTGGACAGATGCGGCTCGGCATCAGCGAAATTACCGACGTTGACGAGCCCGCGCCCCAGCTCGTAGTGCGCGTGCCCGAGGCCGGCCGGGCCGCCCAGGCGCTGTGCGGCCCGCAGCGACAGGCGCTGGATGCCGGTGCATTCGTGCCAGCGGCCGCGCCGGTAGAGGAACGGCGCCAGGGTCCAGGCGATCTGCCACACCGATTCGTCGTCGCCGCCGGAGATGGCGTGGGCCAGCAGGCCGACCATGACCGGATATTCGGCCTCGAACCAGGCCAGTGCCTGTCCGCGGCCGGAGAATTCGGCCGGCACCGCCCCCGGCTCCGGCGGCGCCAGGTCGAGCGGCTTGCGGACACGGTTCGACTCCAGCGCGCCCGCGTGCGCCGTGTGCAGGTAATGGCCGAGGCAGCGGCGCGCGGCGGCCGCCCGGTCCGCTTCGCTGTCCACGGTTTCCGCCTGCTGGAAGGCGTAGGCCCGGAGCAGGTCGTGGAACGCGAACCGGCCCGGCTGATGCTCGGCCACCACGTGGGTCCGGGTCAGCTCGCGCAGCGCGGCCGTCGCGTCCGCGCGTGAGACGCCGGCCAGGCTCGCCGCGGCGGTCACCGACACGTCCGGCCCCGGATGCAGGCCGAGCAAACGGAACATCCGGGCGGCCGGCTCGCTCAGCTGCTCATACGACCAGGACAGCACCGCGCGCACGTCGGTGGCCGCATCACCGACATCCAGCGCCTCCAGCCGGTTCCGGGTGTCCCGCAGCTCGGCCGCCAGCGCGGCCAGCGACAGCACGGGCCGGGTCGCGGCGCGGCCCGCCGCCACACCGAGCGCCAGCGGCAGCCGCGCGCACAAGGCGATCAGCTCGCCGGCGGCCCGCGGCTCGGCCGCGACGACCTCCGGGCCCAGCCGGGCGGCCCAGCAGCTCGTGCGCTTCGTCCTCGGTCAGCACGTCCAGGCTGAGCGGTGCGGCCCCCTCGGCCGCGACCAGCCCGGTGAGCTGCGACCGGCTGGTCACCAGGACCAGCGACCCCGGCGAGCCGGGCAGCAGCGGGCGCACCTGGTCGGTGTCCCGCGCGTTGTCCAGGACGACCAGCACCCGCTTGCCGTCCAGCATGCTGCGGAACAGGGCAGCCCGGGCCTGCAGGTCAGCGGGCATCCGCTGCGGCGGCACGGCCAGGGCGTCCAGGAAGTAGCGCAGCGCGTCGTCGGGGCTCGTCGCCGACCCGGACGGGTCGAAGCCGCGCAGGTTCGCATACAGCTGGCCATCGGGGAAACGCTTGGCGACCTGCCGGGCAAACCGGATGGCGAGGGCCGTTTTTCCGACCCCGGCCGTCCCGGTGATCGCGATGATCTGCACCGTGCCCGGCGAGAGCCCGTCGGGCTCCTCGCCCGGGGCCGGCCCGGCCACGCGGTGCATGCGGTCCAGTTCCGCGTGCCGGCCCGAAAAACCCGGCGCCTCCAGGGGAAGCTGCGCGGGGGCCGGATCGGGAACGGCGCTGGCAGCGGGCGGCGCCGGGGCCGGAACCGGGGCCCGCCCGGGGGCCTCCAGGTCGGGGTCCAGAGCCAGGATCTGCTGGTGGATGCGGCTGAGCTCGGGGCCGGGACCGATACCCAGCTCATCGTCCAGCACCTGGCGGGCCTCGTGGAAGGCCTGCAGCGCTTCGGCCTGGCGGCCGCAGCGGTACAGCGCGATCATCAGCAGCCCCCGCATGCGCTCGCGCAGCGGGTGCTCCGCGACGAGCGCGACGAGCTCGGGAACGGCCTGCTCGTGGCGGCCCAGGTCAAGCAGGACATCGGCGCGCTCTTCCGCGGCGGCCGACCGCAGCTCGGCGAGGCGGACCCGCTCGGCCGTGGCGAACGGCCCCGGCACCCCGGCGAACGCGGACCCGTGCCATTCGCTCAGTGCGATCTCCAGCGCCGCGACCGCCCCGGTCAGGTCTCCGGACGCGCGCAGCCTGCGGCCGCGCTGCAGGCTGCGCTCGAAGACGAGGGCGTCCACGTTCCCGCCGTCCACGCGCAGCACGTACCCGGCACCCGCCGACGCCAGGGCCTTGCTGGGCCCCCGCCGGGAGCGGCGCGGTTCCAGGACCCGCCGGAGCCCGGCCACGTAGGTGTGCACCCCGCCCTCGGCGCTGGCCGGAGCGTCCTGACCCCACACGGCATCGACGAGTTCATCGCGCGATACGGTCCGGTTCGCCCGCATGGCGAGCATGCCCAGTACGGCCTGCTGCCTGGGCGGACCGGTCGGAAGCTCCCGGCCGGAGAGGCAGGCCCGCACGGGCCCGAGGACGCCGACACGCAGTGACTCGAGGCGCAGTGACTCAAGGCGCAGTGACTCAAGGCGCAGTGACTCAAGGTACTGACTGCCGTCGTCCACGTCATCGATGGCCATCGCTGTCTCTCCCCGACGCGGCCCTTTGGCCGGAGCTATAGCATATGTGTGATGCATCCAGAAAAAATCCAGAACACGTAGGGACCGGTGCCTTTCACTAGGGGAGGCGGGAAACAGTACGCGGCTGACGGTTCCGGGACTCGGGAGCGTCGGTGCACGCCCGGTTTCCCGCCACCAGCGGAAGCTGACCTTACTAAGGGAAGACGGTGACGGTCGTGACCGGCAGGGCGAGCGTGACCAATGGGGCATCCGGCAGCGCTGGTGGCCCGGTTGGCCTCGTGCGCTCCTGGCACTGGGATACGGCGCCACAGAACCGGCCGTCCGAAATCCGGTCGGCGGACGGTCTGGAGGAGGGGATCGGCGAACGGCTGCTCCGCGAACTCGCCGAACGAGTCCGCTGCGAGCGCCTGCGTCACAACCTTCAGCGGCCGGCCGATGATCCCCAGACGGGTGGACGTTCCTCAGGGCCCGTCCAGGCGGGCGCCTCATTCGCTCCTCCCCCCCGGAGCGAATGCGGGCGTCAGGCCGGGCGGGCCCGGTAACAGGATCGTCCACCGCTCTCCGGGGGGAGCGAACGCCATCCCCCCCAGCGTTCACTCCCCCCGGAGAAGTAACGCCCCCGGAGAGGCCCGGCCCCGTGACCTCTTCTCCGGAAGGCGGGGCACGGGCAGCCCCGATGAGGCAGGGCCGGCTCGGTCCGCCATCCGTCCGGCGCTGGTCGGCCCGCTGCCATTCCGGCGCCGCCCGTTCCCCGCGTCAGCCCGCCTGGGCCCGCCTTCCTGACGTGATTTCAGGCGCCCGCCTTCCCCGGCGGCCGCCACAACCGGGAACGTGCCCAAAGACACGCCATCGCGCACGTGCTGGCTTTACCTGTGGCCTAATCAGCATGCGCGGACCGGGATCGGAGCGTCACCAGGGCGAGCAGCCCGGCCGCCAGGACCAGGCCGGCCGAGGCGACCAGGGCATCGCGCAGGCCGTCGTGGAAGGCGGTGTACGCGGCGTTGATGACCTTCTGGACGAGGGCGCCCTGACCCGCGGGCCCCGCCCCCGAGCTGCTGCTGGAGGGAACCTCGCCCGTCTCGACGCCACGGATGACGATGGACTGGATGCTGGCCGGCAGCCCGAGCGCACGCAGCTGGCCGACGATGCTCGCGCTGAGCTGGCCGTTGACCAGGGCACCGAGCACCGCCACCCCGGTCACCGCGCCCACCTCGCGGCTGGTGTTCGTGGCCGAGGCCGCCATGCCCGATCGCTCCGGCGGCACCGCCGACAGCGCCGAGGACGTGACGGGCACGACCGTGGCACCGATGCCGATCCCGGTGAGGGCGAGCGCCACCAGCAGCGGAAAATAGTGCGGATGCGGGCTGAGGTTCAGGCCGGACAGCCACAGGCCGGCCGCGAACAGCACGCAGCCGCCGAAGATGGCCCAGCGCAGGCCGATGGCATCCAGCCAGCGACCGGTCAGCAGCGACGCGACGATCATGAGCACGGTCATCGGCAGGAAGACCAGCGCGATGCGGTAACCCGACAGCCCGACGACCTCGAACAGGTACAGCGCGGTGAAGAAGAAGATGGCGAAGGTCGCGAAGTAGGTGCAGAAGGCCACGACGTTCGCGGTCGTGAAACGGGCCACGCGCAGATATTTCAGGTCGATGAGCGGATGAGCGGCTCTGGCCTCCCGCCAGCCGAACGCCACGGCCGCCACGGCGCCCACGCAGAACAGCGCGATGACCTCGGGTGCGCCGAATCCGGCCGTTTCCGCATCGATGATCGCGAACACCATGGTGGCCAGGACGGCCGCGCCGAGCAGCGCGCCGGCGGTGTCGACGCGGTGCGCGTCCGGGTCGGCGCTTTCCGGCAGAATCACCGTGGCGAGCACGAGTGCGGCCAGCCCGAAGGCGAGGTTGAACCAGAAGATGGCCCGCCAGTTCCACAAGCCGACGAGCGCGCCGCCGGCCACCGGCCCCAGGGCGAGGGCCAGGCCCGACACGGCCGCCCATACGCCGATGGCCTGGTCCCGGCTGCGCTGATCGGTGTACAGCTGCCGCAGCATCGACAGCGTGCCGGGCTCGCTGGCGGCGGCGCCCAGTCCCATGACCGCGCGCCCGGCGATCAGCACGCCGGGATTCGGCGCCAGGGCGCACAGGACCGACCCGGCGCAGAAGACGCCGGCCCCGGACAGCATCACGATCTTGCGGCCCAGCTCGTCGCCGATCATCCCGCACGCGAGCATCACACTCGCGAAGGTCAGCGCGTAGGCCCCGACGACCCATTGCAGGGCGGAGACCCCGGCGTGCAGGGTGGTCTGCACGCTGCCCAGCGCGACGCTCACGACCGTGTTGTCGACAAAGGTCAGGAACAGCAGCGTGCACAGCACGGCGAGGGCCAGCGATCGTCCGCCGTGGCGGGCGGCCACCGGGCCCTCGGGGCCCTCGGGGTCCTCGGCCCGCGTCTGGGTAAAGCTCCCCGAGTCCACCGGCCGGCTAGCTGGCGGCGCTGGCGCAGGCCGACGGCGCCTTACCGCTGTTCTCCAGCGTCAGCAGGGCGCAGAAACTCTGGTCGCCGACCTTCCAGATGCCGTTCTGGAAGACGGCCACACCGGGCTGGTTCTTCAGCTCCGGCGTCCCGCCGACCAGGATCGAGTAGATCACCTTGGCCTGGGCGGGTGACTCGACGGTCACGGTGCTGACCGTCGATGTGGCCGTGGACGCGAGGGGCGAACCGGCCTGGGCCTGGATGATCGACTGGAACGCCTGGCCGTTCTGCAGCAGGCTGGCCCGCTTCGCCACGGACGTCTTGGGATTGAAGAACGTCCCCCAGTTCGCCTCGATCTGGGTGACCGCGGCGGAGGAGCCGCCGGACGACGGCGCCGCCGAGGACGGCGCGGCCGGCGTAGGCGTGGCGCTTGGCTCGCCGCCACCGCTGCTGCTGCACGCCGCGACGGCCATGACGGCGCCGAGGGCGAATATGAGGAAAACCCTGGCGGGCGGAAATCGCATGAGAGCCCTCCTGTGGCTCGAGCGCCGAACTGAGGGACTGTAACGCGGGCATCGGGACGGTTACAGACAGCTACGCCCACTTGATCTTCATCCTAACGTTCCGGTAGCCCGGCACGCCGGACTGTCCGGCGGAGCGCTGACATATCCGTCAGCTAAGGGCTCCCCGCAAAATTAAGTGGGTTTGTCCGGGATAGTTGTCTACGGTTGTGGTATGAGACAGCTGGCGGTGGATGAGGACCGGTTCGCCGGAATGCTGGCGGAGGTGCGCCCGCATCTGAATGAGCTGCAGTGGCGGCTGCTGCTGGGGGCGCAGGCGCGGTCGCTGGGCCGGGGCGGGATCAAGCGGGTGGCGGCGCTGGCCGGGGTTCACCCGGACACGGTGGGCCGCGGGGCGCGGGAACTGGAGGCCGGGATTGAGCCGGATGACAGGGTCCGCCAGGCTGGGGCGGGGCGGCCCCGGGCGGCGGAGGCGGATCCGGCCCTGGTGCCGGCGTTGAACCGCCTGGTGGATCCGGCCAGCCGCGGTGACCCGGAGTCGCCGCTGCGGTGGACGACCACGTCGACGGAGAAGCTGGCCGGTGAGCTGGCAGCCGCGGGCCATCCGGTGTCGCCCGACACGGTGGGGCGGCTGCTGAAAGAGGACGGTTACAGCCTGCAGGGCAACGCCAAGACGGTGGAGGGAAAGCAGCACCCGGACCGGGACGGCCAGTTCCGGCTCATCAATGAGCTGGTGCGGGAGTTCCAGGCCGCCGGGGAGCCAGTAATCAGCGTGGACACCAAGAAAAAGGAACTGGTCGGCAACTATAAGAACGGCGGGAGGGAGTGGCATCGGCGCGGTGAGCCCGAGCGGGTGGAGGTGCACGACTTCAAGGGCGACCTGGGGCGGGCCGTCCCCTACGGCGTCTATGACATGAGCGCCAACGCTGGCTGGGTGAACGTCGGCACCGACGCGGACACCGGGGCGTTCGCCGTCGAGTCGATCCGCCGCTGGTGGCAGAAAACCGGCCGGACCGCCTACCCGCACGCCAGCAGGCTGCTCATCACCGCCGACGCGGGCGGTTCCAATGGCAGCCGGCTGCGGCTGTGGAAGGTGGAGCTGGCCCGGCTCGCGGAAGAACTCGGCCTGGAGATCAGCGTGTCCCACTTCCCGCCGGGCACGTCGAAATGGAACCGGATCGAGCACCGGCTCTTCGCCCAGATCTCCATGAACTGGCGCGGCAGGCCGCTGACCAGCCACGAAGTTATCGTCGAGACGATCGCCGCGACCACCACCACGACCGGGCTGACCGTCCAGGCCGCCCTCGACACCGGCACCTACGAGAAGGGCATCAAGATCCCCGATAAGCAGATGCAGGATCTGGAGGAGCGCTCGATCAGGCGACACGCTTTCCATGGGGAATGGAACTACTCCCTGCTGCCCGCCCCACGGCCAACACGCCCGACATCACGGAAGTAAATCTTCGGAGGGCCCTAAGGCTCAGCCAGCGGTCAGTCTGGCTGGAGGTTGCCTGGTGCGGAGGTGCTAGCGGCTGGCCGGGCGCGCGGGTCGCGCCGGGCCCGGCGGCCGCGGGGTCAGTCCCCAGATGGCCACGGCGAGGCCGGTGAGGACGAACAGCAGGAACGTTATGACGTGGACGCTCGTGCAGTACAGGCAGATGCTGCCGATCTGGAACAGCTCGGCGTACAGCAGGTACAGCACGAAGCCGATCCCCACGACCAGGGAGGCCATGCGGATCAGGGCGATCTCCCGGCGGCCGGACCGCCAGGCGTGCGGGCTCATGATCGCGACCAGGAAGACGTAGAAGCCGAGCCCGAGGACGGCGACCGGAATGCCGAACACGATCGACTGGGGGCTGGTCGTCACCTTGCCGCAGTTGATGGCACCCGTGGTCTCCGTGCAGCCCGCCAGCGCCGACTGCGTGTAGTGCACGTACGTGAGGTAGGCCGACGCGGCCAGGCCAAGGATCGCGAGGGCGAAGGTTGACCACCGCAGCCAGCCGGGCGGCCCGGCGGGCTGCGGGGCGGGCGGCGGCGCCACGGCATCCCGCCGCGCCCGGGCCTGCTGGGTCCCGTTCCGCGGTGCCGCGTTCTTCTGGGCCGCGTTCTTCTGGGTCCCGCTGCGCCCGTTGCGCGGAGCGGCCGTCTTCTGGGGCGTGTTCCGCTGGGTGGCCGATCTGGCCGATCTGGCCGGGGTGCGGGCCGCCTTGGCCATCAGATCTTCGCCTCCAGCTGCTTGACCACCGGGGTGCACGCCGTGGCCGGCTGGTTGCTGGTCAGCTTGCAGATCGTGGCGGTCAGGTAGTTAGCCGTGCCGTCAACCGCCTGGGCGATCGGGCTCGCCGGGTCCTTGAGGGCCGAGGCGATCTGGCTCCAGCTCTTGCCCTGGAGTACCTGCGGGTTGTAGCTGGCCCCGCTGAGCATGTACTCGTTGCCGAAGTCGAGGAAGGGGATGGCGCCCGAGTTCGCCGAGGAAACGTAGGGCGGCGCGTCGTACTTGGCCAGCAGCGCCTGCTGAGCTGATGTGGGCGTCTGCAGGGTGGTGTAGGACTGGCCGTCCGGGATGTTGGTCTGCATCTCGACTGGCGTGAACGTCAGGTACTTGCTGGTGTACTTGGCATTGGCGAACGTCAACGTCGGGGTGTTGGGATACTGATCCGTGCTGGACGAATGCACCGTGCTGAGGCCGGAGAAGGTGCCGAACCTGCTCAGCGCGACCACCATCGCCCACCGCTCGGCTGCGCAGTACGGGCAGTACTCGGCGCCCATGTACAGCACCTCCGGCTTACCGCCGGACGTGAGCGGTGACCCGCCCCTGATCGCTATCGGGAGGCCCGATAGGCCGCTGCCGGCGCCGACCGCGTTGAGGGTGCCCGCGGGGACGCCGGTGGTGCCGGTGACCACGCTGGCCAGCGCGCTGCCGGTCGGGCCGTTGCTGACCCCGGCGGCCGTGGCGCCGGACTTGGAGTTCGGCTTGAACACCACGAAGCCCACGACGATCGCGATGATCACCACGACGACACCCGAGAACATCAGCACCTTGTTGCGGACCTCGGCCCTGCGCGCAGCGGCCTGCTGGGCCGCGACTCTCTCCCGGCGGGTGCCGTCCTGCTTGGCCCTGCTTGCCTTACCCATCGCGTGCCGTAACCTAGCCTCTCGCTTCACTGGCCCAGCGGCGGTTACCGCCGGGGGGCGCCCCGCTGACTCACGGCGGCTGCCCATTCCGGGTCTGTGGCAGTCCGCCGGATGGCGCCCCCAGGCCCGGCTGCCGGTTCCCTATCATATTGGGTAGTGGCGCCGTCACGGCCTCCTCCAGCCAGGATTCACGCTACTCAAAGCCAGCACCGAGCCTGGCCATCACCGAGCCTGGCCATCACCGAGCCTGGCCCGTGCATGCCGTGTACCCGGGCGGACCTGGGCGGCGCCGGCGTCACCCGGCCGGGCCAGCGGGCCCTGCGGGCCCGGCGGCCCACCTGCGCGACCCTGGCGGTAAATGTCCGGGTCCGCTCGCTCCGGCGCGACTCTAGAGGAGGGCCCGGTGCGCGTCAAAAGCCGGGGAACGCAGGCACCTAATGTACCACCACCGGGCGGCAGCGCGACCCAGAGGTAAGCCACAGGTAAGATGGTGAGCCACCGGCAAGATCCACTTTGTGATGTGCGCGTTATAGGTAACTGGGCGCCCGGATAATTCCGTCACCTTGCCTATATCGTGACATGCCGTGCTATCTTTTCCCGGTATATGTGCTGCCCCTCGTTCCGGGCATCGGCATTTCAGCTTCCTGACCCTGATCGTTATCATGCTGGCCCTGCCCGAGGAAGAGCTCATCGCGGATGCGCGGCTGACGGAGCGTCGCACGGAACGGCCGGTCAGCCACCGTCGCCAGGGACGACAGCGAGCCCATGCTGTGCAATTGCGCGGCCCAATGATCATGAAACAGAACGCCGGTATGTATCTCTTGGCCGCATTTGACAACGTCTGCATAACAGATTTATCCGTCTTTAGCAAGCAAAATGCAATCTTAGAGCTTGCATATTTTTTTCACTTTTCTTTACGTTGCTGTGGTGTTGGATCCGGTCTGGTCGTACCACTCTTGGACCGACCAGCGTTCTCCTTCACAAAAAGGAACGCGCGAGCGAAGGGGAGATACATGAGTCATAGCGCCCGGAGGCGCGCGCTGGTCATCGCGGGAAGCTCGGTCCTGGCTGGCTTCACGTTGGTGGCGCCCGCCCACGCCGCCGCGCCGGGCCACTCCGCCGTGCCTGCCGCCACCTTCGCTGCGGCGGGACCGCGAACTCTGGACGGGGCCTTCGTGCAGCCCGGCGGGGTCAGCCACCTGGTCGGCCCGCGCACCACCCACCCGGGGGCCAGGAATGCGACCAGCACCAGCACGAACTGGTCGGGATACGCGGCGACCGGGGGCGCCGGCGCGTTCAGGAGCGTTTCATCGAGCTGGGTGGAGCCGACGGGCACGTGCAGCTCGGGTGAGCAGTACTCCAGCTTCTGGGTGGGCCTGGACGGGTACAACAGCAACTCCGTCGAGCAGACCGGCTCCGAAGTCGACTGCGCCGGCCGCACGCCTGTGTATTACTCCTGGTACGAGATGTACCCGGCCTACCCGGTCAACTTCAGCAACACGGTCAGGCCAGGCGACCACTTCACCGGATCGGTGACGTTCACCGGGCTCATCAGCTTTACCCTCAAGCTCTCGGACACCACGCAGGGCTGGAGCCACACAGTCACCAAGATCTTGTTCGGGACAGCCAGGTCCTCCGCGGAGGTCATCGCCGAGGCGCCCTGCTGCACCGGAAACGGCGGCATCCTGCCGCTGGCCGACTTCGGCACGGTCAGTTTCCTGGGTCCGACGGTCAACGGGTCGTCGCTCAGCAGGTTCCACCCGGCTGGCATCACCATGGTCTCGGGCAACGGCGCGGCGGAGGACAGAATATCCGCGCTCAGCGGCGGGAGCTTCAGCGCCACCTGGCTGAGCAGCGGGAACGGTCCACGGGGGTAGCCGCGCCGGCTGCCGGACGGCCAGGAGGACGGTGTTCAGCTCACGACGGCCGTCACCTGGCTCAGCGACCGGCGCTCCCGGGCGCTGGTGCGCCGCATCGCCTTGCGCTCCTCTTCGGTCGTACCGCCCCAGACGCCGTAACTATGGGTGTCTTCCAGCGCGTAACCGAGGCATTCGCGCCTTACCGCACAGCTGGCGCATACGGCCTTGGCGGCCAGGATCTGCCGGGCGGAGGGCCCTTGTGACGTGCTGGGGAAGAAGAGATCGGGATCCTCGTCGCGGCAAGCGCCGTCAGCGAGCCAGTCCCGGCGACGTAGCAGCCCGGTCGCCGGTTGCGTTGCTGGCACTAGGCCTCCAGATTCCTGCTGGCCGGATGGGGCGTGGCGTAGCTTCTGCCCGCCGGCGGACCCGATATGCAGGCGGAACCGGGATTCCCGTCGTTCCGCTAACGGGGCGGGTCGGGCGGAACGGGGGTGGGCGGAACGGGGGTGGGCGGCTTGGACGGGAGGGCGAACCCGGCGTCGCCATGGCGGGCCGGCGACGGCGGCTCGGACGGCAGGGCGAACCCGGCGTCGCCATGGCAGGCCGGCGACGGCGGCTCGGACGGCAGGGCGAACCCGGCGTCGCCATGGCAGGCCGGCGACGGCGGCTCGGCGGGAAGGGTGAATCCGGCGTCGCCGTTGCGGGCCGGCGATACGCCCGGGCCGGCCGGGCCCGGCCGGCGGGAATTTGCGGTGGGCGCGCGGGACGGAATCCGGTGCGGTCCGGTGTCCCGGCGGCGGGGCAGGTGCACGGGCTCGACGACCGCCTTGCGGAGGTTGCTCAGCGCGGGCGCGCGAGCCACCAGGATGACCCCGGCCACCAGGGCGAAGAGGCCGCCAGCATGCTGCGCCAGGCTGCCGGGGGTCAGCGATATCCGGTCGCCGAACACGATGATGCCGAGCAGGATGCCGGCGATGGGCTCGCCCGCGGTGATCGTCGGCAGCGAGGAGTGCAGCGGCCCGGCGTTGAACGCGCTCTGCATCAGCAGCAGGCCGACGGCGCCCGTGGCCACCAGGCAGTACGCGGACCAGCTGTGCGCCAGGCCGGACATCCCATGGTGCTGCAGGATCTGCAGGGTCTGCCGGGTCAGCGCGTCCTGGATGCCGAAGACCAGGCCGGCCCCGAGCCCGGTCAGGGTGGCGCGCCGGTTGCCGGATCGGTGCCGCCCGGCCTGCACCGCGACGAACGCGATGCAGGCGATGCCCGCCGCGGCTGGCCAGTGCGAGAACGACCCGAAGGACTCGCCGATGGGCTGGGTGTACTGGGCCAGCGAGAGGATCGTCTCGCCGGCGATGAGCAGCAAGGCGCCGGCGACCTCGGTGACACGGACCGTCTGATGGGACAGCGGGACGGCCAGGATCAGGGCGAACAGCAGGTTCGTGGTCAGCAGCGGCTCGACGATGGACAGCGAGAGGTGCCCGAGCGACCACGCGGCGAGCACCTGCCCCAGGATCATGCAGCCGATCCCGGCCAGCCATTTCCGCTTGCGCAACAGGTCGCCGAAGAGCCGCAAGCTGAGAAAATGGGACTCCGGCGCCGTCTCGGCGGTCTGCTGCTGAAGGACAAAGCCAATGCCCAGCAGCAGAGCCGCCACCAGCGTGATCGCGTAGTCCACGGCGCCAACCTACCCGCGAAGCGCGCAATCACGTATGCAGGGCGCGACCGATTGCGCGGCTGACGCTGGCATGGCGCTAACCGATGCGGCGGAGCTCAGTGCGGTAGCGCCGGGCCGATTCGAGGTAGGCCTGCATGGGCTCGTCGATCCACCCGCCGGGCTGGGTCAGCTCGCGGACGCGGCACGGGACGCCGATGGCCATGGCACGGGGCGGCACCTTGAATCCCTCCGGAACGAGCGCGCCCGCGCCGACCAGCGCGCCATCCCCCACAACCGCCCGGTTGAGGGTGACCGATCCCGACCCGATGAGGCACCGGTCCCCGACCATGCAGCCCTCGAGGTGGGTGTTGTGGCCGACGACGCATTCCGCGCCGATGACCGTCGGCCAGTCGTGGGTGCAGTGCACCACCGTTCCGTCCTGGATCGACGTGCGCGCGCCGATCTCGATCGTCCCGTGGTCGCCGCGGAGCACGGCGCACGGCCAGACCGACGCTTCGGCGCTCAGCCGCACGCTCCCGATGACCACCGCGTCCGGGTGGACGAAGGCGGCGGGATGAATCTCGGGCTCGATGTCCCCCAGCGCGTAAATCGGCAACGCAACCTCCCTGGGCCTGCCACTTCCGTCAGCCTAGACGCCCGCAGCCGGTTACCGGCCCGGCTGGCCCGCCTGGCCCGGCTGGCCCGCCTGGCCCGGCGGGGTTGCCGCGCCCGCCTGGCCCGGTGGGGTCACCTGGGCCGCACGGGCCGCGTGGGCGTGCTGGGCCTGTATGCGCTCCCGCTGCGGCACGATCGTATACTCCCGATAGCGGGCGGAGATGCGGCCCGCCTCGAAGATGCCGAACCGGGTGAGGGCGGAGGCCCCGAGCAGCGCGAGGCCGGACAGCGCCGAGCCGGCCGGGCTGCGCCGTGACAGGCCGGCCCCGGCCAGCCCGTCGAGGTCTTGGGTGTCCACGAAGTCCTCGCTGAGGATGGCGGACGCGTTGGTGTAGGCCAGCATGTAGTCGCGGAAGTACTGCTCAGTCCGCAGGACGTGGTTGATGATCCCGCCGGGGAACGCGATGTCACTGCCCGCGCGGATCGGCACGTGCAGGTCGGCCATGGCGCTGGTGCGGCTGAACCGCGGGTCCACGTGGATGACCGCCGCGCCGCGGGCCTTGGCCTCCATCACCCACTGGAAGCCGACCGGCTGCGCTTCGGCCATGTTCGAGCCCTCAATGAGGATGCAGCCGGCGTTCTGCAGGTCCTGCAGGAACGTGGTCGCGCCGCCGCGCCCGAAACTGGTCCCCAGACCGGGGACGGTGGAGGAGTGTCAAATACGCGCCTGGTTCTCGATCTGCACCGCGCCCAGCGCCGTGAACGTCAAGACAATGACCGGCCCCCGGACAGGTGCGTTTGGGATGCTGGGCGGCCCGGGGTACCGCGTGACGCGGACAGGCCGGTTGCCGCTGGACGCAAGGCGCGGGCAAGCTGGTGACAGCTGGAGAGGCAGGCGGACGTGGCAGCTGACGGACGGCCGGGCGGCTCGCGGGCCGACCCCGGCGGCGCGGGCGAGGCTGGCGATACGGGCGGGGCTGGTCGTCCGGGCGTTCCTGGCGGCACCGACGGGCCTAGTGCTGCGGGCGAGGCTGGCGATACGGGCGGGGCTGGTCGTGCGGGCGTTCCTGGCGGCACCGACGGGCCTAGTGCTGCGGGCAAGGCTGGCGGGACCGCTGGGCGTGCTGGTCCTGAGCCGACGCGTACGGATAAGCGCCGCTACGTCGTGCTGATGACGATCTGCATCGGCCTGTTCGTCGTTTCCTGGGCCGTGGTGGACCGGTATTCGGTGCTCGCGGCGGTCATCATGTCGGCCGTGGCCCTGGTCATCCCGCCGTTCGCCGTGATCGTCGCCAACGTGGCCAGCGCCACCGACCGCCGCCGCCCGTAGTGCCGTCAGCCGGCTTTCTGCTCCGCGTAGGCGTAGGCGAACTGGAGGAAGTCGGACCCGGCCAGCGTGGCCAGTGTCGTCGCCGCGAGACGGGTGGCCCGGGGCATGAAGATGTAACCGGCGGTAAAGCCGGTCGACACCCACATCCCGATGCAGAACGGGCAGCTGATCAGCTCTCCCACGGTCTTGCGGCGGCCGTCGCCATCGCGCACGTCCTCGGCCAGCTCGGCGGGCCCGGACGTGCCCTCGAAGACCGTGAACGGGGCCCGCAGCGGGCTGGTCACCGGGTCCTTGGCGATGATCCTGCTGAGCTTGTGCGTGGCAACGGCGGTTATGGCCGTGTCCCACGGACTGATCCGGTCCGGCAGGCGGGTGCCAGTCAGCCGGACGGCCGCGGCGATGGTGGCCACCACCCCGCCGTACACCGACATCGCGGTGGCGTACCCGCCGAGCGGGAAGTCCTCCCCGTGCGCGTACTCCTGCTGCTGGCGGCGCCAGCCATGGGTGAGGCGTTCCTTCAGTGTCGTGAGCTCAGGCATAGCGGCAGCACTACCCGTCGCGCGCCCGCCCATGCGGGCACGGACCGGCCGGCGTGGACGTGCCGCTGGCGAGGGTGATCCACGACCGGCTGGCGCAGGGCGTGCCTGAGCACGGCGACGAGGACCTGAGCGCGACGTACCTGACCAGCGCCCCGTCCGGACCGGGCACGTGACGGGCGCGGCTCACCGGGCCGCAATGGTGCGCGGGGTGCCCCGGACCGCGGCAGCGCGTGCGGCGCCGCGGGGGGAGCGCACCTGGTCATACCCGCAACTGTCTCCTGGGCGATCCGCCCCCACGAGTACCGGTCCCGGGCGTGCTCGGCGGCGGCGGACCCGTACCGGGGCAGATCCTCGCGGCCCAGCAGTCCGGACACGACGCGGGCCAGCTCGCCGGGTCACGCGGCGGGACGAGGGCGCCAGTAACGCCGTCCCGCACGGTATCGGTGTGGCCGCCGACGGCGGAGGCGACCACCGGGACGCCGCAGGCCATCGCCTCCAGCGGTACCAAGCCGGACGGCTCGTACCAGGGAACGCTCACCACCAGGTCCGCGGACCGCAGCAGGGCCGGCATGTCCGGCCGGCCGACCCGGCCGCGGAACGACACCCGTTCGGCCACGCCGAGCTCGGCGGCCAGCCGCGACAGCCGCCGGTACTCGGCGTCGCCGCGCAGGCGCCCCGCGGACGGGCCGCCCGCCGGGTAAAGACGGTTACCTGATGCCCCTGGGCGCCGAACGCACAGGCCAGCTCGGCCACATGCACGTTCTGCCCGCCGGATTCGGCACCGCCGACGGCCGCGAGCGGGCTGGCGTGCTCCGAGACAAGGGCGATCTTCATGGGCATGCATAACTCCCCTTGGGCCGAAGCCCGTGAAGCTTTCGCATACCTGCGTCTTAGGCGAGTTATGTGGGTTGATCACGGCGCGTCGCGTTGATCATGAGATGGCCCCTGCGGCAGACAAGTGGTAGCTGAAACCCTTGTCCCGCAGAGGCCACCCCCATGCTGCCAACCGAAGACCTGTTCGTCTACGTCTACGTGCTGATCGATGATGCGATCAAGGCCAGGGCCATCGTCATCCCGGCGCGGCCCGGGCCGGCGCCCGGCTGCTCCGACGCGGAGATCCTGGCGATCACCCAGGTGCGCGTGCTGCTGGGCCGCCGCAGCGAGGCCGGGTTCCTCGCCGAGGTGGCCCGCGACTGGGCGCACCTGTTCCCGGTACTGCCGCACCAAAGCGAGCTCAACCGGCGGGCCCGCTGGCTGTGGGGCGCGTTCGAGCAGTTCCGCGCGGCGCTGGCGGCCCGCCTGCCCGAAGACGACTGCCAGCAGATCGACACCAGCGCGCTGCCGGTCAAGCACGCCTCCCGGGTCCGCGGCCCCGACGGCTGGACCGGCCCCAATGGCCTGCATGCCCGGTTCGGCCGCGACGCCGCGCACGCCGAGTGGTTCTACGGCTTCCGCCTGGCGGCCAAGACCGACCTGGGCAGCCGCATCGTGCGGGCCTGGAGCATCGTGCCCGCCGCCGTCAGCGAGCGTGACGTGGGCACCGACCTGCTGGAAGCCGGGCCGCCGCCCCGCGACCTGCTCGCGGACAAGGGGTTCAACGGCAAGGCGTTCGCCGCGTCCCAGGCTGCCCGCGGCACCGCAGTGCTGGTCCCGCCCACCAGGGACCAGCGCAAGACCATGCCGGCGATCCTGCAGAAGGTCATCGCCCAGTGGCGCAACCGCATCGAGACCACCTTCAAGGAGATCACCGACCAGATGGAGCTGGCCCGCCACGGCGCGCATACCTTCTGGGGCCTGCTCGCCCGGACAGCCGCGACCATCGCCGCCCATACCCTCATGCGGGCCTGCCTCGCCGCACCGTAGATCAACCCACATAACGCGCCTTAGGCACCGTCAGTTAGCTACCGCGGCGGGCGGCGGGTAAACAACTGGATCGTTCCTACCGATGATTCAGCTGTTCAGCCGGTACGCGCGGGGACCCGGCCGCGCCGCGGATGCGCTCAACGATGCCGTCCGTCGACCGGCCCGGGAGGTAACCGACCGTCACCACCCGGCCGCCGTAGCACTCGACCGCGAGTCTCTCCGGCAGCGTGTCCGCGTCGTGGTCGCCGCCCTTGACGTAGATGTCCGGCCGGACCGCCTCCAGGAGCCGGATCGGGCTGTCGTCCGCGAAGATGGTCACGTACTCGACGCAGCCGATCGCCGCGACGACCGCCGCCCGGTCCTCGGCCGGGCTGACCGGGCGGTCCGCTCCCTTCAGCTTGCGCACGGTCTCATCGGAGTTGACCCCGACCACCAGCACGTCGCCGAGGGACGCGGCCTGCTGAAGGCATTCGACGTGGCCACGGTGAAGGACATCGAAGCACCCGCTGGTGAAGACGATCCGGTGGCCTGCGCGGCGATGCCCGGAAAGGCAGCGGGCCAGGAGGTCAACGGGCCAGATCGAATCAGGTCGCCATTCTTCGAACCGCACGTTACTCGCACCACTCTCGCATCGCTGTTTGCGGCGCGATACCCGGCCAGCCGCCCGGCAAAACAGCCCGGTGCCGATGTCGCTGGCGTGGCGGCCGGTCTCGCGCCCTGTGCCGCTCCCATTGAGCCCCTCCTCCTTGGTCGTTCCCCAATTCGCGCGGAAAAACGCTGGCTTACGACGGTAGGGCGATGCCGCTGTGGGTAGCCGAGACCCCATGGTTCAGATCGGTTACACCGCGATGTGTGAACAGACGCCCGTCAAGCAGCTCGTCAGTGACCTGGCCGGCGCCGAAGCCGCGGGTTTCGATTTCTCGGTCATGTCTGATCACTACTTCCCGTGGCTCGAGGAACAGGGTCACTCGGGATACGCCTGGTCGGTGCTCGGCGCGGCGGCGCAGGCGACCCAGCGGCTGCCGCTGATGACGTTCGTCACCTGCCCGACGACGCGCTACCACCCGGCCGTGGTCGCGCAGAAGGCCGCCACCATGGGCGTGCTGTCCGACGGGCGGTTCTCTCTCGGGATCGGCTCGGGTGAGAACCTGAACGAGCATGTGATCGGCCAGGGCTGGCCGTCGCGGGAGGTTCGCCAGCAGAAGCTGAGCGAGGCGCTGGACATCATCCGCACGCTGTTCAGCGGGGACTTCGTCAGCTACCACGGCGAGCATTTCCGCGTCACCAGGGCGAAGCTGTACGACCTGCCGGACCAGCCGGTACCCATCCACGTCGCCGCCTCCGGGCCAGCCTCGGTGCGGACCGCCGCCGAGAAGGGCGACGGGCTGATCTCGGTCGAGCCGGACGGGGACCTGGTGGGGGCCTTCGACGCCGCCGCCGGCGGGCCGGGCAAACCCAAGTTCGGCCAGCTGCCGATCTCCTACGACGCCGACGAGGATGTGGCCCGCGAACGGGCCAGGAAGCTCTGGCGGTGGGGCGTCGGCGGCTGGAAGGTGAACGCGGAGCTGCCCGATCCCGAGTCGTTCGACGCCTACTCCGCCACCGTCACCGCCGACGACATCGCGTCTGCCGTCTCGTGCGGGCCTGACGTCGGCACGCACGTCAAGGCGGTGAAGGAGTACGCGGACGCGGGATTCACGCACGTGGCCCTGGTCGCGGTGGGCGCCGCGCAGCAGGCGGAGTTCCTGTCCTGGTCGCAGCAGGAACTGCTCCCGGCGCTGCGCGAGCTGTAGGGCCGGGGCAATCCCATGATCGGCGTCGGTTTTCCGCCGATCCTGCGGAAAACCGACGCCGATCTTTGGGTGCGGCACTAAGCCTGCAGCGTGCGGACGCCAGACGGGTGGCGGGCCCAGAGCTGGCGTGATGTCTCCTCCGGGCACGGGATCACCGCGAGCGGCTCGTCGAAGATCCGGGTCAGGCGCTAGGTTAGGCGCGATGAAGCTGCCGCGCGAACTTGGCGACCTCCCCTACGCCAATGCGCTGATCGGCTACGAGGGGGATCTGGCGCCCGGGGAGCACTACGACGGCTGCCACTTCACGGGCCTGGCCTTCACCGCCGCGCGGGCGGACAACGGCCGCTTCGTGGAGTGCGCGTTCTCCGACGTGACGCTGGAGGACGTCAGTATGCGCCGGAGCCGGCTCAGCGACGTGTGGCTGCGCGACGTCCGTCTCCTGTCCGCGGACCTGGCGGAAAGCACCTGGCTGGATGCGACGTTCATCGGCTGCGCGGCCGCCGGGGTCCAGGCGTTCGATTCAGCTCTCCGCCGGGTCGTCTTCCACGAATGCAAACTGGACTCGGTGAACTTCCGTGGCGCCGCGCTCGCGGACGTCACGTTCGAGAACTGCCTGCTGCGCGACGTTGATTTCGCCGACGCGACGCTGAAGCGGACCCGGTTCCCCGGATCGACGCTGACGCGTGCCGACTTCTCCCGCGCCACCCTGGAGAAGGTCGACCTGCGCGGGGCGGAGCTGGATATCACCGCGGGGTTCGAGTCGCTCCGCGGCGCCATCATGACCACGGCTCAGTTCCTCTCGCTGGCCCCGGCGCTGGCCCGCCAGCTCGGCATCGAGCTCAAAGACACCTACGGCCCGTGACACCGCGACCAGTTCCTGGCTGAACCCGATCAGCCGTCTCGGCATCGTGATGCCGTCACCGGGCCGCCGGGCGGCGTCAGGTCATCCGCTCCAGCCCCTGCCGGACCCTGTACAGCAGCCCAAGATCCAGGGGCGTGGCGCGGGCCTGATGCGCCGCGCGCGCCTCACCCGGCTGGCCCCTTCGGGGCAGCTTGGCCGGCGAGGGGCACTCAGCAACGGCGAGGCGCCCGGGCGAGGCAGGGCGCTCGGGAACGACGGGAACCGCATCACGAGCGGGAAGTACGCACAGGCCCGCCTGCACGAGACGGCCGACGGACTCCATCGTTTCGTGCAGGGAAAGACCGCCCCGCCAGGCCAGCTCGCTGACCGTGGTCCGCCCGTCGATCAGGCCGGCGACGGTCCGCTGCCCGGAATTCACGAGCGCCCCCGGTGGAGCCGGGGCGGACCACTGCGGGCACCATCGCGGGGTGACGTCGTACCAGGCTAGCCGCTGTGTCATGTGCGCGATGTACTGCCCCACCGACTCCACGTCCATGGCCAGGACCGTTTCCGCCCAATGTGATCGCTGCGGCGCGAACCAGATGCCTCTCGCGCAGCACTCCCCGGCGAACGGCGTGGTCAGCGCGAGAAGCGCGTCGAGCGCGATCGACTGGAGCAGTCGCTGCAGCTCGGCAGGGGTGACGTGAGCCCGGCCGACCAGAGCGGCGCCGACTGCGCCGTCCGGGCGGCTGTCCCGGGCTATCTGATCCCACACATCAGGCGCCAGGCGCCGTGACCGGACCAGCCGGGTGCCCAGATCGGGCACGGCGGGTGATTCGGCGAAGGCCAGGCGCCCGTTGCTCAGGTACACAATTCCGCCAGGCTGCCCGCTGATTTCCACGGCGGCGGACGCGCCACGGTGACCGAGTTCGGTCAGTTTGCCGACGATCTGGTCGCCGACGATCTGATCTGCTGGCATCTGCCGGCCAGGCTCAGCCAAAGCGTGCCCTCCCAGTCAGGCGTAAAAGAGTTCCTCCGGCGCCGCCGCCCGCACCGTCGCGGGCCCTCCGTACCGCCTCCGATGTGCGGCGACATATGGCACGATCAGCCAGAATAAGATGATACGCGCAGATCACGAAAGGGGCCGAAGGTCCCTAAGGAAACACTCGCGAGTCATAACTCAGGCACTCGACCGGTACCTTACGTGACCGATCGGCGACACGGTATCGGCAGGTACGGAGAAACGGCAAAAATGATCATCCATAAATTTGCCCGGGACGGGCCGGATAGGGACAGGCTGGCCGCACGTAAGGTGACCAGTACCGGAACTACTTAACGGGATGCATACAAATAAAATACGCCGGGGATCGCCCGGCAATTCGGGAAATATGACGCGGCCGCTCTTATCTCTGGCCCAGCCCGGGCGCGTCAGGCCAGGCGCCGACGCCTTATCTCTGACCCAGGCCGGGCGCGTCAGGCCAGGCGCCGAAGTCCCCGGCGGACCTGAGCCAGTGCATGGCGGGCCTGAGCCAGTACATGCAGGTCCGGCCGGGACGAGACCTCGCCAGGGCCCGGGCCTCCACCCATTTTGCCGGCCGGCCCGGCGTGATCCCCCGGCGCGTCCGGCAGCACGGCGACCGGCCTGCGGCGCGGCAGCAGCGGATCGCCGTCCAGCCTCCTCGCCGGGGCCGGAATGTCCGTGACCATCTCCGGCCGCGGAACTCCGCCGCCTCGGCCGGAAGGGCCAACTGGTGTCCCGCGTGCACAGCCGCCGATACTCCGCAAACCACCGGTGCCCCCTCCACTCCTTCACCTGCACTGACAGGCTACGGGCCGGTACGCGGGATCGTCAGGGGTTCCGGGAAAGAACCCGGCCAGCAGACGATCCCGTAACATTTTCTGACCAACGGTCATGCAATGGCCACTTTCAGCCAGAAACCAGACAGCCATTTACTTACCCGAAATGCGGTGTTGAGTCAAGCGACCTGGCTAATTGGCGGGATCCCTGCAAGTTTAGTGGAAAGTTAACGGGCGGCAGGCCTGCATCGCACGGGTGAACGCCTCGCCGCGCTCGCGGTAGTCTCGGAACTGGCCGAAGCTCGGCGCGGCCGGCGACAGCAGCACCACGCCGTCCGGGCGGGCCCAGTCAAACGCGCGCGCGACCGCCGCGTCCAGATCGGGGCAGTCCTCGGCGTTCGTCATGCCGGCAGCATCAAGTTCCGTGTGGATGCGCGGGCCGCTGCCGGGCAGGGTGAGCACCAGGGTGGGGGCCGCGCGGTCCCGCAGGGCGGCCGCGAGCGGTGCGTAGTCTATGCCGCGGTCGTGGCCCCCGGCGATCAGGGCCATCCGCCGGCCGGGAAACGCGTCCAGCGCGGCCAGAGTGGGCAGCACGTTGGTGGACAGGCTGTCGTCCACGAACGTGACGCCCGCGACCTCCCCGGCCACCTGCAGCCGGTGATCCAGGTGGTGGAAGCCCATGGCCGCGGCGCGCAGTGCCGCCTCGGCGGACGCCCCGGCGACGCCGAGCGCCTGCAGGCAGCGCCGTGCGATCAGCGCGTTGCGGCGGTTGTGGCTGCCGAGCAGGCCCAGCGGCTCCATCCAGGAGGCGTCCGGGTCGTCGGCGGCGTGCACCCAGTCCACCCGCGGCCCGAGCAGGGCGGCCCGCTCGCGCAGCAGGTCACTGTCGCCGTTGGCGACGGTCAGGTCCGCGCCCGGCTGCGAGCACGCCGACAGCTTGTCCCGGTAGTAGTTCTGCACGCCGCCGTGCCAGTCGAGGTGATCGGGGTGCAGCGAGGTGACGGCCACGACGGGCGTGGAACACGGCAGATCCATGGCCTGGTAGCTGGAAACCTCGATGACCCAGAAGTCCCACGGCTCGTCCCCGCCGGCCGCACCGGGCGCGCTGGGCGCACCGGGCACGCTGGGCGCGCTGGCCGGCCCGGGCGGGCATTCCGGAATCCCAGGGCGGCTGGCCGATGTTGCCCCCGACCACGCAACGGTGACCGAGGCCGTTCAGCAGGTGGCCCGTGACCGCGGCGGTCGTGCTCTTGCCCTTGGTGCCGGTGATGAGCAGCACGCGGGCGGGATCGGTTTCCTGCAGCCACAGGCCCAGGCCGCCGGCCACCGGAACGCCCCGCTCTTCCAGTCGCACGACCTCCGGGCGGTAGCGGCTGATCCCGGGCGACTTGACGACCACGTCGCACTTCTCCAGCGCGGTGAGCGCGCCGTAGCCGGTCGTGAGCACGGGCATCCCGCTGATCGCGACGGCCTGCGGGTGGTCATCGACCAGCACCGGATCGATGCCCATCGCGCAGAGCTTGCGGACATTCGCCATGCCCTCACGGCCGAGGCCCCACACCCCGGCCCGGGCGCCGCTCAGATCTGACCAGGCAAGCTTGGGACGTGTACCGGTCACGCCAGGAATTCCTCCGCATAGAGGGCGGGAATGAAGTGCTCTCCGACGGGCTGCAGCAGGCCCTCCGTCGACGGCTGGCCGGGCAGTGCCCGCACCTCGGCGGCCAGTTCGTGCAGCAGCGGAAAGCCGGCCCGGTCACCGCGCTGGTCCGCGAGCAGCAGCGCCGCGCGGCACTCGTTGACCTCCCCGACACATTCGAACGGTTTGCTGAGGTCGGCGTCGCCCAGCAGCGCGCGGAACCGGCCCCCCAGGGACGGGTCGGCGAGCGGCTCCCGGCCGCCGAAGATGGCCCCGAGGTCCGCGGCCGGCACGAACGGCGCCAGGATCAGGTCGATGAAGCAGCACTTGTCGCACTGCCCGCACCAGTGGTCGAGCCGCTTCGCCCGGTCGATATGGAAGGCGCGGTTACAGCTGCGGAACGTCCCGTGGTATGGCTTCAGCCGGGCGAACCGCTCCGCGATCCACAGCTCGGTGCGGGCCCGCAGCGCCGAGAAGTAGTCCGGCATACCCTCACCCGCGGGCAGGCGGGCCGACGTCTCGGCGAGCACGCCGCGGAAGGCCGCCTCGAACGCCGCGCTCTTGGAGTACTGGTGGTTGACTGCGTGATCGCCGGCCTGCACCGTGGGCACCGACGCGGACCATTCGTTGGACATCACCACGGCGTCCCGGCCCTCCAGCGCCGCCGCCATGACCGCGATCGCCGAGATGATGCCGGTCACCGGGACGTGGCCGTTGAGGAACCCCAGCTCACGCGAGCGCAGCAACTGGGCGTCGATTTCCCGCTCGGCGCGGACCACCGGCAGCCCGGTGACGGCGGCCGGGTACTCGATCGCGTCGAACCGGTCGCCGGGCCGGCTGACCACGAAAAGCGCCACGTCGGCGCGGTGGCAGACCATCTCAACGGTGACGATGGAGTCAATTCCCCCGCCGAACGGGACGAGAGCGCGCGCTTCCCCGGCTATGGGCGGTTCCGCGGCCGGGTGGCGGACGGCGGCCACCGTTGTCTCCGGCACCGCCGTAGTCTCCGGCGCCTCCGGGCCCTCGATGCGAAGGCCGGACAGGTCGATGCCGTTGCGGTACGCGAACTCGCCCAGCCCGCGGACGTAGAAGTCGCGGAGGAAGTCCCGCTCCCGGCGGGTCAGCGCGGTCTCCCCCGTGTCGATGACGGGCGGCGCGGCCGTCTTGTAGGCGGAGACACCGGCGAGCAGGAAGACGAGCCGGGCGGCCGCGGCCACGGCCGGGCGGTCCCAGCGGTTCACGGGGCCAGTAGGGAATATGGTGTCCGTGGAACCCGCGGGGTCCGTGGAACCTGCGGGGTCCGTGGAACCTGCGGGATCCGCCGGGCCCGCGGGATCCGCCGGACGGAACGTGACCCGCTCCTCGAACGGCCGCCCGTCCACGCTGTACCGGCAGATCAGCAGGCCGGTACCGGGATCGGCCCGGTAGGACTCGTACCGGAATCGCTGGCCGCGCCGGGCCCCGGCGGCGCTCGCCGCGTCCGCCGTCTGGGTGCTCATCGGGTCTCCCGGGGCCGCAGGCGGGCCATGGCCGCGAACCGGCCGGAGGGCCGCTCCGCGCGGTGACTGAAGAACGAGCCCCTAGAGCCCGCCGGGCCGGTGGGGCCGGTGGGGCCCGTGACGCCCGCCGGGCCCGCGGGGCCCGTCGGCACGCCACTGACGTAGATATGGCGATCGGGGACGCCTGTCTCCTGCAGCACGAGGCGGTTCGCCGTCCACAGGTCGAACTGCCATTGCCCGGGCCCGGAAGCGCGGAGCACAGCGGGGGCGTGGCAGCCGAAGGCGCTCGCCGCCGCCCCGGCGACCTCCGCGCCGACCTGGTAGCGGTCCGGGGCGATCGCGGGGCCGATCCCGGCGATCACGTCGGCGGGCCGGGTGCCCAGCGACCGCATGGCGGCCACGGCGGACGCGGCCACGCGGGCGACCGTACCCCGCCAGCCCGCGTGCGCGCAAGCCAGCACGTGCGCAACGGGATCATAGAGGACTACGGGCACGCAGTCGGCCGCCAGCACGGCCAGCACGGTGCCGGGGTCGGCCGTCACCAGCGCGTCGGCGCCCGGCACGGCGCCGGCGGCCGACCGGGTGCCCCGGCCACGGTCCGGTGCGCCGACCACCTCGGCCACCCCGCCGTGGACCTGCTCGCAGAAAACGACGTCACCCGGCCGCCCGCCGAGCGCGGCCGCCGCCCGCCGCCGGTTCTCCAGCACAGCGGCGGCGTCGTCGCCCACGTTCAGGCTCAGGTTCAGGCTGGCGTAAGGGCCGGCGGACACCCCGCCGGAGCGGGTCGTGACCAGGACGTCGACGGCGCAGGAGTCGAAGGCCGGCCAGGTCAGCACGTTAAGACCGCGGCTGCGGCGGAAGACGGCCGGAACGGCCGGAGTGGTGGCGGGCGCGATCATCGCGTGCGATCCTAGCGTCACCCCGCCAGTGGCGAGGCCGCGTTCCCCGCGCGTCCCGCAACCGCTCTGCCATCGCCTCACCCTGGCCCCAGCCGGCACAGATCGCCGGACACGGGCGGCGAGCGGATCCATAGTGCCCGGTAGACGCCTGAGTCTGCGCCAGTTGCGCGAAGTGCTGACGGACCAGTCCCGGCCGGGGGCCGTTCGGTGATCAGATGCCCTAACGCCGGCCTGGGCTGAGCCGGTTCAGCCGCCACCAAGTGATGAGGATGAACACGACAGTGAGGGCGATCATCGCCCCCATGTTTGTCAGCCAGGTGCTGGCCTGATGGTCCCATAGCGGGTCCGTGGTCATTGACGCGGGCGGGATGATGCGGTTCAGGTTGGCGGTGGAGGCGACGGCGGCGAAACCCCAGCGCGCGGGGGCCAGCCAGGCGAGCTGGTCGAGCCCGGCCTTGCCGTTGATCGACAGCACCCCGCCGGACAGGATGACCTGCGCCATCGTGAGCAGCACGAGGAACGGCATGGCCTTTTCCGACGTGTTGACCATGGAGGAGACCATCAGGCCCAGGCACATGGAGGCGATGCCGAGCAGCGCTATGCCGAGGATCAGTTCCAGGAACGGCTGGCTGACCAGGAACGACCCCTGCGGCGGCATCGGGTGGCCGAGCAGCCCGATCGCCACCAGGATCAGCACCTGCATGATGCTGATCACGCCCAGCACCGCCAGCTTCGAGCACAGGTAGGCCCCGGACGACAGCCCGGCCGCGCGTTCCCGCACGTAGATCGATCTTTCCTTGACCAGCTCCCGGACCGAGCTGGCGGTGCCGGCCAGGCAGACGGAGACGACCAGTATGACCAGCAGTTCCTGGGCACTGGTGTTGGTGCCGAAGGGACCAGCCAGCCCCTGCTTGCCCGCCACCAGGCGGATCAGCACCCCGAGCACGACCGGCAGCAGGCCCATGAAGGCCAGGTAGCCGCGGTCGGCCGCGATGACCCGCGCGTACCGGCGGCACAGCGTCCAGACCTGGCGCAGCCGGCCGTGCCGGACCGGTGTGGCCAGGGTACCCGCCGCCTTCGGGCCGCCGGTCACGGCCGGAATGGACTGCGGCCGGGTGACGTACTCCTCATAAACCGGTGAGCCGGCGAACTCGCCCGCCCAGTCGCGGTCCGGGTAGCGGTCGAAGGCCTGGAAGACCTCGGCCCAGCCGGGCTGGCCGAAGTAGCTCAGCCCCTCCCGCGGCGGCCCGTAGAACGCGATCCGGCCGCCGGGCACCAGGACCAGCAACCGGTCGCAGACGTCCAGGTTGGCGACGCTGTGGGTGACCACGATGACGGTGCGGCCGTCGTGCGCCAGGTCGCGCATCTGCCCCATCAGCGACTTGTCCAGCCCCGGGTCCAGCCCGGAGGTGGGCTCGTCCAGGAACAGCAGCGACGGCTTGGTCAGCAGCTCCAGCGCCACGTTGACCCGCTTGAGCTGGCCGCCCGACAGCTTGTCGGCGCGGGTGTCCGCGTGCCGGGTCAGCGCCAGCTCGCTCATGACCTCGTTGACCCGGGCGTTCCGCTCGCGGGCATGCGTATCGGGCGGGAAACGCAGCTCAGCGGCGTACCTCAGCGCCCGCTGAGTGGTGAGCTGAGTGTGCATGATGCTGTCCTGCGGGACCAGGCCGATCCGGGTCCGCAGCTCCGCGTAGTCCTTGTACAGGTCGCGGTTGTCGTACAGGACCACGCCCCGGTCGGCCGGGCGCATCCCCGTCAGCGCACCGAGCAGAGTCGACTTGCCGGCGCCGCTGGGGCCAATGATGCCGACCAGGCACCGCTCGGCGATCGGGAAGCTCACGTGGTCCAGCAGGACCTTGCCCCCGGAGACCTCCACCACCAGATCCTGCGCGACCAGCGACACATCGCCGGTGTCAATGTATTCGCGCAGCTCACCGTCGGTCAGCCGGTATGTGGCGTGCCCGATGCCAACAATGTCTTTCTCGGTGAGCGTGGCGGAGGTAACACGCTGCCCGTTGACAAATGTGCCATTGTGACTGCCCAGGTCGACGATCTCGTACTCTCCGCTGCTGGATCTGCGCAATTCAGCGTGATGCCGGGAGATACTGAGGTCGGCGAGGACGAGGTCATTGTCGGACGTTCGGCCGATCCGGAGCCGGCGCACCGGCAGGGGCAGCACCGACGTGGGTCGCCGGTCCACGCTCGGCCGGTAGTCGTCCTCCTGGACCCCCCGGCCACGGCCGCTCCCGGGGGCGCCGCTGCCGCGGCCGCCGCTTCCCGCGCCGTTGGCGCCCGGCCTGCCATAGCCGTTACCGTCCAGTCCGCCCCGGCCATTGCCGCCCGGGCTCCGCGGGCTGCCCGGCACGCCGGCGCCTGGCATACCGGCGCCCGGCGCGGGGGCCGCGGGGCGGTCATCGCGGCGGGGCCCGTCGCGGCGGGGCTCAGCACGGAAGAGCTCGTCACCGAAGGGCTCGTCACCGAAGGGCTCAGCACGGTGTGGCTCGTCGCGGAAGGCCTCATCCCGGCGCGGCTCATCCCGGCGGGGTACCTCAGGATGAGGTATCCTGGGCCCGCGCGGGGCCTCGACGGCGTTCCGGCGGTCGCCTTCGAGCGTGCGGGAACCGGCGGCGGGCGCGGATATTTCCGTCGGCGCGTGCACCGGACGGGCGGCTGGCACGCAGCGCAGGACCGGGCCGTCCGCTGGGTTACCAAACCGGATAACGCAGTCAGAACTGATGGTGATCCGGTCTATACGCTGCGTCCCGGCAAATGTCCCGTTCGTACTCCCGACGTCCTCAAGTATCCAGGCGTCCGGTTCATACCGGAGAATCGCGTGACGCCACGACACACGCGCGTCGGACATGACGATGTCGGAACCCGGATCCCGGCCCAGTCGGTAAGAGGTCCCCGCGTGCAATCGGAAATCCGATTCCCGCGTACGCACCACAAGCACCGGGCCAGCCCCCGCCGGGCCGGAACGCAGCGATGACATGTCTACCGAGTCTAGGGGCGCAGCTCATAAACCGGAATATGCTGGTCCTCTTTCTTCTATCGTCCGTTTCTACATTAAACTCTGATCCGCCCCCGGATAGTGGAGCTGGTGTCATGAGCGAAGACCCGACCCGACCGATCAGGCCCGGGGAGTACGGCTCACCGGGCGGGTACGGCTCTGCACGGGACCCGGCGCGGGACTACGGGCCGCCGGGCGATTACGGCTCGTCACAAGACTTCGGGCCGCGGGACGGCTACGGGCCGGACCGCGGGCATGACCAGGGGTACGGCCCGGACGGCGGGTACGGCCAGGGGTACGGACCGCAAGACGGGTACCGGTCGCCGCCGGGCACAGCCCGGCTGCCGGAGGCCGGTTACCCCGGCGAGGCGCCACGGCGGGGCCGCCGCGGGGGCCGCAGGCACCGGGGCCTGGCCATCACTGCGATCGTCGTCGTAGTGCTGCTCATTCTGCTGGTCGTGGCGGACCGCGTCGCGGCGGGCATCGCCGAAAATGAGGTCGCTAACCAGATCAAGTCGCAGGGATTCCCGGTCAAGCCCAAGGTGACAATCACGGGCTTCCCCTTCCTCACTCAGCTGGCCGCGCGTGACTTCCATCAAATGAACATCAGCGCGAACAATGTGACCGAGGGCCCGCTCGACATCGCCAGCGTCAACGCGACCCTGCGCGGCGTGCATATCAATTCGGGCTTCAACGGCGCCACCGTCGACCAGCTGAACGGCACCGCGCTGGTCACGTTCGGCGCGCTGAGCCGCGCGGGGGGGATCGGGGACGGGCTCACCCTGTCCGACGCGGGCAACGGTGACGTGAAGGCGACGATCAATCTGGGGTTCGTCAGCGGGAACGCGCTGGCCCAGGTGACGAAGACCGGAC
>CAWDTK010000016.1:0-141471 GCA_963805255.1 uncultured Actinomycetes bacterium | reverse complement strand
CCTCCGGTGCGGGCAGTCGAAATACCGAAACCGCACGGCGGGGGCACAAGAATGCTCGGCGTGCCCACTGTCGCCGACAGAATCGCGCAAACAGTGGCCGCGCTGCAGCTGGAGCCGCGTACGGAGCAGATCTTCCATGAGGACTCCTACGGGTACCGGCCGGGCAGGTCACCGCTGGATGCGGTCGCCAAGTGCCGCGAGCGATGCTGGACGAGGGACTGGATTCTTGACCTTGATGTCGAGAAGTTCTTCGACTCGGTTGACCATGATCTTATGGTCAAGGCGGTGGAGGCGAACACCGACCAGAAATGGGTGGTGCTGTATGTGAAGCGGTGGCTGAAAGCGCCGATTCAGATGCCCGATGGCAGGCTGGCGGAACGGGAACGCGGGACCCCGCAGGGGTCCGCGGTATCACCAGCGCTCGCCAACCTGTTGTAAGTATTCGGTGATTCCGGTGGGCTGAGCGTGGCTGGCCGGCGCGGGCGACACGCTGGCGGGGCGGGTGCGGCGGTGCTGGACACAGGGACTGGTGGTGGTGCAGCCTTGGCGTGATGGCTGCGCGTACTTGTTCCCGGCCCGCTGATGAGGCGGCGTTCTGGCGTGAGCGGGCGGAGCTGCTGGAGGCACAGAACACGCGGCTGGCCGGGGAGAACGTGCGGCTGGAGGCGGAGAACGCCACGCTGGCCGCGACGGTGGCCGCGCAGCAGGAGCAGCTGGCCGCGCTGAAGCAGCGGGTGGTGACGCTGAGCCGGATGCTGTTCGGCACCTCCAGCGAGAAAGACGGCGCCGGTAAGCGGCAGGCGGGCGGGCAAGCCGCCGACGCCGGCGGCGGGGATGACGCCCCGGCAGGGGATGGCGGCGCTGCGGGCGGGCGGCGCCGGGGTCAGCGGCCGGGATCGGCCGGGCATGGGCGGCGCCGGCATGAGCACCTGGAGACCGAGGAGCAGGTCCATGACATTCCGGAGGGCGAGCGGCGCTGCCCGCGGGTGCGGCCGGGCCTATGAGCTGTTCGGGGAGGATGCCAGCGAGCAGGTATCGTGGCGGGTCCGGGTGTGGCGGGCGGCGCACCGGCGGCGCAAAGATGCCCGGTGCTGCCAGTGCCCGGTGCCGGCGGTGCGGACCGCGCCCGGCCCGGCGACGCTGATTCCCAGGGGCCTGTTCACGACGGAGTTCTGCGTGAACCTGGCGACTCGCGAAGTACGCGCTCGGGCTGCCGTTCAACCGGGTGATCGCGATGCTGGCGATGCAGGGCCTGGAGGTGGCGCCGGGCCCGCTGGCCGGGGTGGCCCGGCGGCTGGAGAGCTGTTGCGCCGCTGGCGGCCGCGATCGCCGCGGGAACGCCGCCGCCGGGCACGCGCACGCGGTCGAGACGTCGTGGCGGGTATTCGGCCAGCCCGCCGATAACGGAGGCAGCCGCTGGTGGCTGTGGGTGTTCACTGCCGCGGAACGGTGGTGTACACGATCGCGGCGTCGCGGTCGCTGAAGGTGCTCGAAGACGATTACGGCGTGCAGGCCGGCCAGCTGCCGGAGGGCCGAGGCCGCTGGTCATCAGCTCGGACTTCTACTCGGTGTACCGGTCGTTTTCCGAGCTGGACAGCGTCACCTCCCTGGTGCTGGGCCCATATCCGGCGGCGGTTCATCCGGCCAGCGACGCCCACCGCAAGGAGCTGGGCAGCTGGGCTGATGCCTGGACCGGCCGGTTCGCCGCACTATCCGCCGCGCACCGCGCCCTGGCCGCCGCCCCCGGGGGCACTGGCGAGCATGCCTGGGCGGCCGCCGCGTTCGATGCGGCGCTGGAGGAGATCGACGCCTACCGCCTATTCGAGGAGACGCCGCCCGGACCTGCTGCACCCGGCCGCGGCGAAGGCGCTGGCCACCTTGGACCGCGAATGGGGCGGGCTGGTGCGCCACCGGGACTTCCCGGACCTGCCGCTGGATAACAACACCGCCGAGCGGGCGATCCGCACCCCGGTCGTGGGCCGCAAGAACTACAACGGCTCCGGCGCGGAATGGTCCGCTGACCTGGCCGGCCACGCCTGGACCGTCCTGGGCACCGCCCGGATCACCGGGCACAACCCCCGCGCCTACCTGGACGCCTACCTGCAGGCCTGCGCCGCAAACGGCGGCAAGCCGCCGGCTGGGCAGGCCCTGGAAGCCCTGCTGCCCTGGAACATCACCCTGACCGGCCAGCCCGGCGAGCCAGACGGCAGGAAGGACCAGCCGCCGTGACCGTGACCGGCACGCCCGGCCAGTACCCGGCCCGCTACTGCGGCAGGGACTTCACCCTCGCCGAGCTGGAGGAGATCCGCTCCCTGGCGGCGACGCTGCCGACCCGCCGCGCGATCGCCGACGCGATCTGCGACGCGCTCGGCTGGCAGACCCCCGGCGGGCGGCGCAAGGACATGACCGCCCGCGTCGCCCTGGGCCGGATGGCCGCCGACGGCCTGATCACCCTGCCGCCGCCGCGCAACGGCAACGGCAACGGACGCCACCCCCGGCACGGGCACCCCGGCCAGCTCGCCCTGCCGCTGCCGGCGCACCCCGCCGCCACCTTGGCCGATCTCGGCCCGGTCACCATCAGCGTCGTCGACAGCCGCCAGGCCTCCCGGCAGTGGAACCAGCTCATCCGCGACCACCACTACCTCGGCTACACCCCGCTGGCCGGCGCCCAGATCCGCTACCTCGCCGCCGCCCCCGCCGCCGGCCCGATCGCCGCCTTCGCCTTCGCCGCCAGCGCCTGGAAATGCGCCCCCCGCGACGACTGGATCGGCTGGGACCCCGCCACCCGCCGCGCCAACCTGAACCTGATCTGCGGCAACGCCCGGTTCCTCATCCGCCCCGACCTGGCGGTCCCCAACCTCGCCTCCTCGCTGCTCGCCGCCGTCACCCGCCGGCTGCCCGCCGACTGGCGGGCCCGCTACGGCTACGCCCCGGTCCTGGCCGAGACCTTCGTCAAGGCCGGCCGGTTCACCGGCGCCAGCTACCGCGCCGCCAACTGGACCCGCATTGGCCAGACCAAGGGCAGGGGCAAGCTCGACCGCCGCCATGAACACGCCCTGCCGGTCAAGGACATCTACCTCTACCCGCTGCACCGGCGCTGGCGGCAGATCCTCACCACCCCGCCCGCTCAGTAACAGCCCACGGGATCACCGAATTCTTACGATGACGCTGTGGTGCACTGTGCGACCGAGCGGCAAGCCCTCCAAGTGCGGGCGGCGCTGTCGGAACGTCTGGAGGAAGTCGGGCTGCGATTGCACCCTGACAAGACGAAGGTGGTGTATTGCAAGGACAGGAAGCGGCGGCTCGACTATGAGTGCACGTCGTTCACGTTCCTTGGATATACCTTCCGTGTCAGGAAAGCTCCGACGAGAGACGGGAGGAGCATGTTCGCAGCGTTCCTCCCGGCGATCAGCGGGGACGCCCTGAAAGACAAAGGTCGCATCATTCGCGGGTGGCGGATCAACCTGCGCACCACCTCGGACCTGGCGGAGCTCGCCGAGTGGCTGAATCCGGTCATCCGTGGCTGGATGAACTATTACGGCAAGTTCTACCGGACCGAGATGTTCACCCTCCTGCGCCGCATCAACACCTACCTGGTGCGGTGGGCTCGCAGGAAGTTCAAGCGGTTGAGGGCATTCAAGCGAGCAAAACGCTGGTGGAACGGGCTCCTGCAAAGAGAGCCGCAGCTGTTTGTCCACTGGGCGTGGATGCCCGAGTTCTAACGGATTCGATGAGAAGAGCCGTGTAACGGGAGACTGTTAAGCACGGTTCCGTGGGGGCCTCGGGGTGAAATTCCCCGGGGCTACCCGGCGCCGGTGCAGGCGCCACGGTCAGCAACCACAGCGGGTCTTTGCATAACTCGAACTTTTGCATAAGACAAGGCCTAATCGACCTCCAGGCAGCCCAGTTGCTTCTTCCAGGCCACGTTGTCCCAGTAGGCGACGATGTCGTCGATCAACCCGTCGCCGGTCACATGGAACAAGAACAGATGCGGTACCTCGTAGGTAAACAATCAGCCCATGCACGCGTGGTGATGGGTAGCGGGGGCTGCGATTGCCCGGTTACGGGGAGAATGCTTGGCGCGGGCGGTCGCCAGGGCCTGCCGAGCATGAGGTCGTGCAGGACGTCCATGGCGTGCTTGCCGTGCTTGCGTGCGGTGTCGATGTAACTGCGGATGTCGAGCCGGTCCTGGGTGACGTCGTCGCTGGTCAGGCGGCCGGAGATCTTCTGCTGGGTTTTCAGCGGGCGGACGCCGCGCTCACTGATGTTGTTCGTGGGCCACACGCTGGTGTCCTCGGTGAACAGCAGCACGTCGCTGCGGCGGTCGCGGCAAAATTCGAGCAGCTCGCGGCCTGGCTTCTGCTTCGTGCTGTTCTTCGGGCCGGGGACGCGGGGCACGCTGGCCAGGCCCGCGAGGACGGCGTGCCGGAACTCGTGCTCCAGCGGTTTCCGCGCATCGGCGGGGATGGCGTCCAGGCCCTGCTCGCGGGTGGCGTGCCAGGCACAGATCAGGCCGCGCAGCGCCCGCTGCGCCTGCACCGGCCAGACCGCGCCCGGGTAGCTCTCGGCACAGTCCTCGTAGTCCCTGAGCAGGTGAGACAGGCACGCCTGGTTCCCGGCGATGTGCTCCCACCGGGGGTGGAAGTAGTTCTGGTACCGGTCGGAGACCACGATCCCGGCGAATTCCGGCAGGATCCCGGCGTCCTGCATCGAGTCCAGGCTCCGGGCACCCAGCCAGAACGCGGAGTACCGCTCGGTGAAGGCGCCGTGGACGTATTTCTTCTCCCCGGCCGGCCCAGACCGCAGCGTCGTCTCGTCGAACCCCGCCACGCCCGCGGCGGTGATCAGGGCGCGGATCAGCGCCACCACCTCCGCGGCCAGGGACGCCGCCTTCGCCAGGCACGAGTGGATGAACCCCTCTGACACGGCGGCGCCGGCCACGTCGGCGATCAGCTGCCGGCACCGCTCCACCGGAACGTGCTGAAAAACCACCAGGTACACGGCCAGCGCCCGGAGCCTGGGGCCGATCGACAGCGCGGAATCCGGCACGCCCGCCGGGCGCGGCGCGACGTGCGCCTTCCCGCAGGCGCACCTCCCGCCGTGCAGGTCGTGCTGCACCCGCTCCGCCGCCGCGGCCGGGATCTCCTCCTGCTGAAACGAGCGGGTAACCCCCAGGTCAGCGGCCTCCGAAAGATCAAGGCCGCAGGAGCAGGCACCCTCCGGATAGTGGTCCTCGGTCCGGTCCGGGACCTCCCAGCTCATGGACGCCCCCGGGCTGCCCGGCTGCTTCCCCCGCTTCCGCTTCTTCGCCTCCGCCCGCTCCGCGGCCCGCCGCTGCTTCCGGGGCGGCTTCTTCCCGGGCAGGTCATCCGAGCTCGGCGGCATCGAGGAGTTCCCGCTGTTCCGCGACCCCGACCGCTCCGCCGCGGCCAGCTGCTCCCGCAGGTCAGCGACCACCGCCTCCAGCACCGAAATCCGCTCCGCCTGCTCCCGGATCAGCGCATCACGCGGATCCTCGGGCGGCACATCGGTCACAGCCCCGGATCATCCCCGAAACCACGCTCAGCCACCACGGCAACACCACGCCCGCCGCCAAAACGTAACCGTCGATCACGCACCGCAGCAGCAAGCCCAAGGACCTGAACGTTTACCCTCGTAGTGGCCGCCGGTGCAGGCGATAATGCCGAAGTCCTTGGCCTGCACCCCGCCGATGCCGACCTCCGCCGCGACATTCCCATCTCCGTCAGCGCGGAGGCTGGTCACGGCGTTGGCCAGATCGGGGAATGCGTCAATCAAAGTTGTCCAGATCACCTTGCCGACGGTGCACACCTTGCCTTCGCCGTACAGCACTCGCTGACGGCCCCGTACCTCGAACGGCACGTAGCGAAAGCCGGCGTTGCCCGCACACAGGTCAACCATGCGCTCGACATCATGTGCCTGGTAGGCGTCAAAGAACGCGCGAACCGTCGCCTCAGCGCTCTCTTCGCGAGGTGCCGTACCGGCGCCGGCCCGGACTGCCCCGGCAGTCATCCCCATCTCACCCCGCCGTAATCGTGATCTTATCGAGCCGTTTGACGCCGAGCCGGCGATAGAGCTGGTTCTGGTCCCAGTACGCGATGACAGCGCTGATCCGGTCGTCCGGCGTGACCTTGAGCATCCAGGCCTGGTCGAGATCGAAGTGCTTCTCCTGGTTGGCCACCGCAAGAAAGGCATCGGCCTGGGTGCCGTCGATGGTGATCTCGGCCACCGCGGTGTTGTCGCCGGTCACGAACAGCCGCCGTACGCGCACCAGCAGGTCAGGGAAGGACCTGGCCAGCTCACGCAGATAGGACGCACCCTCGGCCGCCATCGGGCCATGCCAGTTCAGCGGTACCAGGGACACGGTGGCCTCCGGCGTCATCATGCCCAGGATCTCGTCTGCGTCTCCGGCCTCCATGCGGGTGAAGAACTCCTCCGCCAGGCTGCGCGCGCTCAAAGTTCACGCCTTCAGCCGCTTCAGCATGGCGCCAGCGGCAGCTTCGGCCGATCCCGGGTTCTGCCCGGTGGTCAGGTTCCGGTCAATGACCACATGGGACACCCAGGCCGCGTCGCCGTCGTCGAAGATCGCGCCGCGGTTCTTGAGCGCTGCCTCCAGATACCAGGGCATGCCGATCTTCCCCGCCTTGGTCTGGTCCTCTTCCTCGTCGGTGAATGCGGTCATCCGGTAGCCATCGAACATCCACGCACCGTCGATCTCCGGGGCGGATAGCAGTGCCGCCGGCCCGTGGCACAGCGCGGCTATGGTCTTGCCCGCGCCGTGCATCAACCGCAGGACACGGCCGATATCAGGGCTGTCCGCAAGGTCAACCATCGCCCCGTGGCCGCCCGGGATGAATGCTCCGTCGAAGTCCAGGATCTCCTCATCGGTGAGCGCGGTCAGATTGCCGGGCTGGTGCAGCCCGGAAAGCCTCGCGAGAGTCCCGGCCGCACTTTGCGACCTGGCCTGGCTGGCCTGCCACACCTCGTCCCGGATCTCCCTGATCCGCTCCACGGAGAGTCGGCTCGTCACCTCATCGTCCTCCGCGAGCACCTCGATGAAGTCAGTGTTGCGCCGCCAAGCCCTGTGTGCTGCCGATTCGACTGCCTTGCGCGCCTCGGCCGGCTCCATGCCAGTATCAAGCAGGGCGAGGTAGACCCGCCGGATCGCCACCAGGTTCAGCTCGCTGAAATGCGTGAATGTCACCCGCACACGATCTGGGTGATAGGCGAACCTGCGCAGCACCGAGAACATGAAGTCCTCGTCCACCTGCGGATAGTGGAAGAAGGGCTCGAGGCCCCACGGGTCCGGCTGTGGCACTTTCCCATCAGGAGTGGCGATCACCACGTCGACGCCCGCGGCGACGAACGCCTCATGGGGTTTGCGGACCTCTTCTGCCCGGTAGCCGGTCGGATGATTGCCGCCGTCCGCCAATCTGATCGTCCGCGCGCTGGATACGATCATGAGCAGCTTAGCCATGCGAGCTCCTGTGATAACGAGGGTGGCGGGCTCGCCGCTGCCAACGACGTATGGTGAACGTCACAAATATCCTCCCCCGCCCGGAGCGGGGAAACAACCGAATGCCACCAGAACTTCGCTCATGGTGGCATCGACTCGCCCGGCAGCGCCCGGCTGGAGGAGGCGGGCCACCTCGCGCCGGCTGGCTGGCAGGTGAGCGGGATCGACCTGTCCGAGGTGGCTCTTGCCCGGGCCGCAGCCGGGTATGATGGCGCAGCGTTCCTGGCTAGGCAGCTTGTCCCTGAGCAAACGGCGGCTACTTACGCGCTCAGCGATAAGTTGACCGCGATCACTGATACAGGGGCCACGTCTCTCCGTATGCAGGTAGCGTCCTCACACATCTGGCCCGCAGAGCGCGGCAATGTCTTCGGAGCTGGCCCACCGGCTGTAGGTGGGCGACTGCGGCCAGCCCTCGGGCGAGTGCTGCCACTCCTCCTGCCGCCCGTAGGGCAGCAGATCGATCAGCGCAAAGGCGTAACTAAGCTGCTCGGTGCCACGGCCGTTGGTGTGCCAGGTGCGATACACCGTGTCGCCATCGCGCAGGAACACATTGACAGCGAATCCGCCGCCAGGCGGTGCGCCGACGTCGCTGCCGAATGGACTGTTCGCCGTGGAGTACCAGGTCATTTTGTTCCCGACCCGCCGCTTGTACGCGAGTGCCTCGTCGATTGGGCCCTGGGTGACGATGACGAACCGGGCATCGTAGCTGTCCAGGAACTCCAGCCGAGTGAACTGCGAGGTGAACCCTGTGCAGCCCGGGCACTGCCACTGCTCGCCGGGAAACCACATGTGGTTGTAGACGATCAGCTGTGACTTGCGGCCGAAGACGTCGGCGAGCCGGATCGGTCCCTGCTCACCCTCCAGGGTGTAGTCGGGCATCTTGACCATCGGCAGTCGCCGGCGCTGCTCGGCGATCGCGTCGAGTTCTCGGGTCGCGGCCTTCTCCCGGGCACGCAGTGCGTCGAGTTGGCGCTGCCAAGTGCCGGCGTCGACGACGGGTGGTAGTGCGGCGGCGGTCATGGTGCCTCCTAACTGATCATGTTCACAGCCTGCAGTCTGCAGTTATAGACCCTTTCCGGTTGGCTAACTCATCGGTGGCTCGCCACGCTCATCGAACGGTTGTCTGCGGACCGGTCATTTTGCACCATCCCCTGGCGGAAGAGAGAGGACGGCGTTCGCGTCGCAGGTGATGATGGGCGCATGGGAGCGGTAGCGTTTCCGACCGCGCTGGCGCAGAGCGCTGTGGTGATCCCGGTGCCGGAGGCCGAGGGGGTGGTCAGCGGTCATCGTGGCAGGCTGGACCGGGCTGCGGCGCTGGGTGTTCCCGCGCACGTGACGGTGATCTTCCCGTTCGTGGCGCCGGCTGAGATGAACGCTGGCGTGGTCGCGGCCCTCGCGGCTGCCGCCGGGGCAGTTGGTGCGTTTGAGTGCGAGTTCCCGGCGACCGGCTGGTTCGGCCAGGACGTGCTCTGGCTGGCGCCCCGGCCCGCTGGGCCGTTCCGTGCGCTGACGCACGCCGTGATGGCAGCCTTTCCCGGATGTCTGCCTTACGGCGGCGTGCACAGCGACGTCGTCCCACACCTGACGATCGGTGACAGGCCGGCTGGCAGTGTCGCCGCGCTGCGGGCTGCCGAGGCTGATGTGCTCCGCTCGCTGCCCATCCGGGCGCACATCAGCCGCGTCTGGCTGATGACAGGCAACGCGGCACCAGGCAGCTGGCAGACGATCGCCGAAGTGCCGCTGCGGCAACAATGAGCACCCGCCCAGAACACGCTGCCAGCGGCAAATCGGCCTGCGGCACCGAGCCGCCATAACACCCATAAGACGCTGCTCCCAGGTCACTTTAGGAACATCACCGGCATGGACCGCAGGACCAAGCCACCACAACTGAACCGGTAAGCGATAGGACCGTTACATATACATAGCGTTCTGTAGGCGGTAGGTGAGCTTTGTGGCGAATGCGCGTTCTCGGCTGGTGGTGGTTGGCGGCGGTATTGGGGGGGTGTTCGCGGCCTATTTCCTCGCCCGACTGGGTGCGGAGGAGGTGGTTGTCGCTGAGCGTGGCCAGGTGGCCGGAGAGGCATCAGGGCACAACCACGGCGGCCTGAACCCGCTGCACGGCCTCGGGATTCCAGGGCCGCTGCAGGATCTCGCGATGGTGTCGCTGCGCCTGCACCTGGATCACTGGGAGGCGATCTGATCTGCCCCGAGCTTTCCGGACAGCGGATTTGTGGTTAATTCACGCTGCGGACTGCCGTTCCAGGTACTCATTGCGGACTTGCTGCGGGGTCCGGTACTGAAGCCCGGAGTGCCGACGTCTGGAATTGTACCAGAATTCGATGTACCTCACAACGTCGCGGCGCGCGTGCTCGCGGGTCGGATACTGAGTGCGGTGAACACGCTCGTTCTTCAGCGCGGCGAAGAACGATTCGGCCATTGCATTATCGTAACAGATACCGGTGCGGCCGACGGACTGCCGGAGATTATGCTTCTTGAGCGTCTCCGCAAACTGCCGGGATGTGTAATTGCTGCCGCGGTCGGAGTGGAAAATCGCATTAGCGGCGAGAGGAAAATTACGGGCGGCGATCTCGATGGCCTTCTCGATGAGCGGCGTCTTGTAGTTATCGCCCGCTGCCCAGCCGATGACTTCCTTTGTATGGCAGTCGATAACCGTCGCCAGGTAAAGCCAGCCCTCCCATGTCGGAATGTAAGTGATGTCGCCGACCATTTTCTCGCCCGGCGCGGCCGCGGTGAAATCGCGTTTCACGAGGTCGGGAATGTCGTGCTCCTGGCCGTCGCCCTCGGTCAGGCTGACCCGCCACGGCCGCGGCTGGCAGGGCTCCAGGCCCAGCTCACGCATGATGGACCGCACCAGCTCCGGCCCCGCGGGCACGCCCCAGGCCACCAGGTCCGCATGCACCCGGCGGTACCCGTATGTCTCATCCGATTCATCGAATGACTTCCGCACGATCAAAGCAAGCATCCCGCGCCTTTTCGCCGTCGCCGATTCCGGCGCGCTCCGCCATTCGTAAAACCCGGACCGCGATACCTCCATCCACCGGCACATCATCACGATCGACGGCACGTACTCATCACTCGATTCCTGGTAAGCCGCGTACTCCGCGTCGATGAACTCGAATTTATCGGTCACCGATGGTCGCGGGCGAAGTACGCCGCGGCTTTTTTCAAAAACTCGTTTTCCATCTTCAGTTCCCGGGTTTCCCGCTCAAGCTCGCGCAGCCGCGCCCGCTCATTCACGGTCAGCGGCGGTTCCTCGCCGGCATGCTCACGGCGATAGGAAGCGACCCAGTTGCCGAGGGTGCCTTCGTTAATCCCGAGCTCCTTTGCCACTCTGGCTATCGGGCGCGACGTCTCGATCACCATCTTCACGGCTTCATCCTTGAATTCCGGTGAGAAGCTCTTCTTCGGCCGGGGCAAAATACTTCACCTTTCCAGACGCCCATCCTAATGGATGGACTGTCCGGAAGCCTCGGGGCACCTCAATCGGGCGGCTGTCGGGCACCGGGTTCGGCGGGCGCTTCACGCCAAGAGTGCACGTGGCGATGGATGACCGCGAGGCGGCCACCCTCGCCTCCCGCGAGGCGCTGTACAACGCCGCCAGCGGGTGCTCGGCGCGCTGGCTGACCGGATCGCAGCTACGGCGGATCGAGCCACGGCTGTCCGCGGAGGCGGCCGGCGGACTGTGGACCGAGGGCAACGCGCTTGTCAACCCTGGCCCGTATACGCAGGCGGTTGCGGCAGCCGCCGTCGCTCTGGGAGCGAAGGTTGTACGGGCGCAGGCGCGCGGGCTCCGCGAACGGGGTGGCCGGGTGACGGGCGTGATCACCGAGTCCGGTGTCCTGGATTGCGACGGGGTGGTCATCGCGACCGGCACGTGGTGCGCCGGGCCAGCCCGGTGGCTGGGTGTGCCGCTGCCGCTGCAGCCGGTGAAGGGGGAGATGCTGCTCGGTGAATCACCTGAAGGGGTGCCGGCTGGTGAGGTGACCTGGGGCGGCGTTGGCCTGTACGGGTCTTCGCCGACGCGGGCGTGGCTGGGCGGAACCGATGACCACGCCGGGTTCGACTCAGCTACGACGGCCTCGGCGCGCGAGCGGATCCTCGCTGGGGTCCGGCAGTTGCTGCCGGGCCTTGGCCCGTTGCGGGTCGTGCGGCAGATCGCGGGGCTGCGGCCGGTAACTGCGGACGGCCTTCCGATCGTTGGAATCCCGGACGGGTGGGAGAACGTTTGTGTCGCGGCCGGAGGTGGCCGGAAGGGGATGCTGCTGGGCGCCGTGCTTGGGCTGGCCAGCGCCGAACTACTCGTTACTGGGAGCACGAAGGTACCAATCGGGAACTGCGCACCGGATCGCTGGAGGAAGAAGTGACGATAACGGGCCTGGTCCGTGACACGGTTGCGCGGCGCGCGGCGTTTGCGGTCAGCTGCAGCGGCTGCGGTCGCGACCTGCACGATGGGTACTTCCCCCTCTGCCCTTGCGGCGGGATGTCGGAGGTGAGCTACGACCTCGATGCGGTCCGCCTGCGCGAGTCCGCGAACCCGTATCACCGGTTCATCGATTTACTGCCGGTCACCGACACGGAGCTCCTCCCGCGCGATGCCCGCTACACCCCGGCCGTCCACGCCCACAGGCTCGGTGAGCAGCTCGCGATGCCATGGCTCTACCTCAAGGACGAAACCGCGCATCCGACCGGAACCACGAAGGACCGGATGGCTGCGGTCGCGCTGCCGTACCTCTACGAGCGAGGGGTACGAGGCTTTACGACCTCCTCGACGGGGAACAGCTCAAGCGCCTACGCGCACGCGATCCCGCGAATTCCCGAATTGATGATGTACGTGTTCACGGCATCGGCGTTCCGCGATCGGCTGACCCTGCCTGCGGGTGATCAGGTGATCGACGTCGTGCTTGAGGACGCGACGTTCGTGGAAGCGTTCGCCGCCGCAGGGACGTTCGCCAGAGACCATGGCCTGGCGCCGGAGACCGGGTTCTTCAATCCCGGGCGCCGCGAGGGGCTCAAGGTGGCGTGGCTGGAGGCCGCCGAGCAGGTCCCCCGGCCGATCGACTGGTATGTGCAGGCGGTTAGCTCGGCGATGGGCGTCTACGGCGCCTATAAGGCAGCCCGCGAGCTGGTACAGCTCAACCTCAGCGACCGCGTCCCCCGCCTGCTCTGCGTCCAGCAGGAAACCTGCGCCCCGATGGTCACCGCCTGGAATGCCGGGTCGGGCCGCATCCGCCCCGCGGACATCGTCCAGCGGCCAGCCGGGATCGCCAAGGCGATCCTGCGCGGGGACCCGACGCGCACCTACCCGCGCATCCGCCGGATCGTCAGCGACAGCGGTGGCACCATGACCTCCGTCTCAGAGCAGCAGATCCGCGATGCCCGCGAGCTGATCGAAACGCTTGAGGGAATCCCAGCATGCTTCAACGCCGCGACCGCCCTCGCGGGCCTGGCCAAGCTCCGCCGGCTCGGCGGCATCCCGCCCGCGGATACGGTGCTCGTCAACCTCACCGGCTCAGACCGGCCGGGGACACCTCCCACACTAGCCACCCGGTGGCTCAACGGAGATTGGCCAAGAAGTCGGGGTGGACCTGCATCGGAACGAAAACCCGCGATTAGCGGCTGACCCCGCGTCGGCCGCGGCATCATCTACCGGGCGCTCCAGCAAGCGCCGTGACCTCCGGCGGCTCTACGGGGAGTCGTCCTCGTCGAAGTCTTCCTCGTCATCGTCTCGGGCGTCGGGGTCGCGTAGCTGCCGGGTGGCAGATCAGGCTGAAGTCCATGGCATTGCGGCATGCCCCTGTCCAGAAATCGATCTGCCGGCACGCCGTGCGCCGTTCCCCCTCCGGCAGCGCTGGTGGTTCTTGCATTCCCGCACGCTGGTGCCGCAGTCCCGGCCCACGCCGTCACGGACCAGGTAAACCATGCGACGCGCCCCGAGCGCGACAGGCCGTTCGGGGCGCGTCGCTGGGCGATGGGCTTGGCGGCACTGCTCTGTCAGCCGGTCCCGAGGAGTGAGTCGAGCCGGTCGCAGATGACCTGGTTGCGGGTCTGGGGTGCCATGGGGGCGTCGTGGTATTGGGCCCCGCTCTCGGCGGTGGTGAACTCGTGGAAGGTCTTGGGACTGCGCAGCAGGCCGTAGAGCTGCTGACCCTGGCCCGGGTAGAACGCATCGTCCTGGTACTGGGTTACCAGGGTGGGTGAGGTGACTTTGCCGGCGACGGAGCTGCAGTCAACCTTCATGATCGCCTGTCCGAGGTCCCACAGGTCGGAGAACACGTTCCCGGCCCGGCCGGCCAGCATGAACTGGGCGCCGAACAGCTCGGCTCGCTTGATGACGGTGAACCGCTCGATGGGGTCGAGCTCCGGGATGATGTCGGTTTGCCAAATGTGATTCACCTCGGCCTTGGTGGCGCCGTGGGTGAACAGGTCCCTGATGGAGGCTGGCCACGACAGCCAGGCATTCACCACCCCGGGGTCAGGGATCACCGCGGCCAGCCGGTGCTCGAAGGCCGCGGCGCGGACCGCTGCCTCCCCGCACATGGACAGCCCGAGGAGGGCGATGCGGGCCGGATCGACGTCTGCCCGGGTGTGCAGGTAGTCCACGACGGGGGTGACCACCTTCTCCCAGTCGGCCCGGTAGGGGATCTGCCGCTCGAACAGCATCGAGCCCTGCCCCGGGCCCTCGAAGATCAGGGCATTGTATCCGCGCTCGAAGGCGGCGGTCCCGCCGAAGACATACATGTCGACGCTCGCGGTGTCGCTTCCGTTGTTGAGGATGACGGTCGGCCGGCGGATGTTACGAGCATCGGGCTTGAGCAGGTATCCGGGCATCCAGGTGTTCTCGCAGGGGATACGGACCCGTTCGAAGGGCGGGTTGAACAGCTGGGTGGCCTGGTCCCAGCAGGCCTGCACGGCCGCGTACGCGCCGGCCTCCTGCGCCCGTGCGGTGGTGGCGAGGACGAAGTACAGGCACAGGTCGTAGTAGCCGGCGGCCCGCAGGTACGCGCTGCGGGCACTCGCCCGGTGCCCGGCCTGCAGTTCCTGGCCGGCGAGGTGGCTCACCCGCTGGGCCAGGGCCTGGAACTGGTTGAAGTAAGCCTGGTAGGTCACGCCCTGAGCGTTGATGGCGTTGACCGCGGTGACGATCTCACCGACCTCCGAGACCCCGTAGGCGGCGCCTCCGAGCATGACGAGGGTCTCAAACTCAAGATCAGACTGGCTGAAGAGCTGGAAAGGCGCGGGCGTGGACGCCGGGGCACCGGAGGCCGCGGCCGCGGCACCCTGGAAGCCGGCGCCGAGGACCGCGGCGGCCCCCGGGCCCAGGACGCCGCTTCTGAGCAGCTTCCGCCGGCTGAACGAGCGGCCCGCGCCGGCTTCGGCGATCTCCCGCTGCCCGAGCTGCTCGTCCCCTTCCCCTGGATGCAGTGAGACGGAACCCCGGTCCCCGGCCGCATAGTTCCCGGGCTCTCGCCCCAACTGTCCGATCTCGGTCGTTAGTTCTCGCATGCGTTCAGCGTAAAATTCCTCCATTGCCCCGGTCGCAATCAGGGACGGCTCTCTATGAGGCGGGCCGCAGCGCGGACGCGCAGTTCCTCCAGCAGATCGGCCTGTTCCCGCGCCCTGGAGATCAGCCCATCCAGCCGGGCCCGGTCCAGGCGCGGGTCGGATTGGGCCAGCTCGCGCAGGGTACGCCAGCCGGCCGCCTTGCCTTTCACGCCGAGCCGCAGCAGTTCCAGCTCTTCCAGGCTGCTGAGCGGTGACCGGGTCAGCAGATGGCCGTTCAGCTTCAGCCGGCCCGTTTTCTCCGCCACCCAGGCCGCGCCCGCCTTGCACCGGCGGACCGGCACTCCCAGGGCGCCCATCACGGCGAGCAGGGCCTGCCGGTCGCTGCTGATCTCGCCAGCCAGGCGCCGCAACGTCTCCCGGTCAGCGGCTTCCTGACGCGAACCGGCGATCCGCTGCGCCAGCTCGGTACCGATGGTCGCCCCGGCCAGGTGATCGTTCAGGTAGATGCCCAGCAGCCCCTGGCGGCCCTGCGGCGCCCGGGCCCTGACCAGGGTCGCGGTGGCACGTTCCCCCAGGCTCTGCCACTGTATCGGGGATTTTTTCGTCGCCATTATCACAGGTGCCTTTCGGTGCCCGGGGCTGCGCAGCGCTGATTCAGCCACGTTCTCTCCCCGCCTCTGCTGCGTGTTACTGGTGCGCGGTGCGCGCGCCCGCAGGCCCTGCTACCCGTTGGTGCCTGGTCAAACACGGCACGGCTTCGGCGTCGCGCACCGGGCCTCAGTGGATGGTGAGGGCGAGGGCGGCGCCCAGGCCGGTCAGGCCGATCACGAGCCAGGTGATGTAGTCGTTGACGACCCCGCTCTGGAACCGCCGGACTGGGCCGGCCAGCACCAGGTCGGGCCCGGTGCCGCGGCGAAGCAGCGGGATGCGCCGCCAGTACAGGGCCAGGGCGGCCAGCAGCAGGCCACCGGCCGCGGAGCCTGCGCCACTGAGCACGTCGGCCAGCGTGACCGCGGTGCTCTCCGCCGCCTGCGGCGCGGCCGGATGGGCCAGGTCCACGCCGGAGAGCACGGCGGCGTTGTAGGCGTGCTGGTCCTGGAACCGCACGGCGGCGGTCTGCACCACCGCTCCCAGGTGCGGCAGCAGGCCCACCGCGATCGCCGCTATCACCAGCACGGCGGGCGGGATGATCATGGTTAGCGGGGTGCGCTGACGGCCCTCACCGGTCTCGCTCGTTTCCTCCGAGGCGGCCTGGGCCATGTCGGGATCCTCGGCCGGGGGGTCGCCCAGCCCGTAGAAGACGCCGCCCGCCACCCGGAGCACGGCCCCGCCGACCAGGATCGAGCAGGCGATAAGTACCGCCGCTGCCCACGGGGCGCCGCGGGCGCTGCCGGTGTCCTCGATCCAGCCCTTGCCCAGGTAGGTGCCGAACGGCGGCAGGTCGGCCAGGCCCAGCGCGGCCAGAGTGAAGATCGCCCCGGTGACCGGCAGGCGGCGGCCCCGGCCGTGCAGCCAGGTCTCGTTGACCGACCCGAGCCGGTGCAGCACGATCCCGGTGCACAGGAACAGCGCGGCCTTGACCAGGCCGTGCCCGAGCACGTAGACGGCGGCGCCGGTCAGGCCGAGCGGCGTCAGCCAGGACAATCCGGCCAGGAACATCCCGGCGTGGCTGATGGTGGAGAAGGCCAGCAGCCGTTTGAGGTGCCGCTCGCGGAAGCAGAACAGCGCCCCGACGACCGCGGTGAGCAGGCCCAGGGTCAGGAACACGGCGGAAATCGCGCCGCGGTGGCCGAGGCCGTCGCCGAACATGGACCAGTAGACCCGGGCGATGCCGTACAGGCCCAGCTCCACCATGACCCCGGAGAACAGCACGCAGACCGGGGTGGGCGCCACCGCGTGCGCATCGGCCAGCCAGAAGTGGAACGGCACCACGGCGCTCTTGACCAGCAGCCCCGCCAGGATCAGCACGAACGCCACCACGACCAGCCCGTCCGGCCGGTGCCGGGCGAGGTCCCGGCCGATCTGGGCCATGTTGAGGGCACCGGTCCGCCCGTAGAGGAGCCCGATGCCGGACAGCGACAGGTAGGCGCCCACGCTGTTGGTGAGGGCGAAGTTGAGCGCACCCTGCACCGGGCCGCGTTCCTCCGGCCGGTACGCGGTCAGCGCGTAGGCCGCCACGCCCATCAGCTCGAACCACACGAACAAGTCGAAGATGTCACCGGTCAGGCAGAACCCTGTCATACCCGCCAGGAACACGAGCATCAGCGCGTGGTAGTAAGTGGCGACCCGCTCGAAGTACCGCCAGGAGGACACCATGGCTGCGGTGACCAGCAGCGCGGCCAGGCAGGCCAGCCCGGCGTTCAGCGGGCCCACCGCGAAGTCGACGCCGATGGCGACGCCGTGCACGGGCCGGAATCCGGCGAACCAGTAGACCTGCCCGCGGCCCGCGGCCCGGGCCATGACCACGGCGAGCATGGCGGTGACGCAGGCGGCGGTCAGGATGGCGATGCTGTCCAGGACCGGCCGCCGTTTCCGGAAGGCCGGGCCGGCGGCGGAGACCCCGGCCGCCACGATGAGCGGGACGGTGACGGCCAGGGCCAGCAACTGGTCCACGAGCGGGCCCGTCAGCCTCTGAGCTCGGCGAGCTCTTGCGGGTCGAGCGTGCCGAACCGCTTGTGCGCCTGGATGGCGAAAGACAGCAGCAGCGCGGTCACCGCCGCTTCCACCACCACGTCGGTCAGGGCCAGCGCCTGCACCACCGGGTCCACCGCCGGGGTGTGTACCGGGATGTCGTAGAAGTAAGGTGCGACCGCGCCGGTGACGTAGCCGACCCCGAGCAGCAGCACGTAGGTCGATGACTGCAGCACGATCAGGCAGACGATCTGGTGGATCAGATGGCGGCTGGTGACCAGCCCGTACAGGCCGACTCCGGCGATCCAGGCCACCACCACGAACGGGACGATGTGCATCAGCGGCCCTCCTGCCGGACCAGCAGGGTCTGCTCCAGCAGCTCGCCGGCGATCAGCACGAACGCGGCCGCCACCTCGACCCCGACGAAGAAGCTGATCAGGGCGATGGTCCCGGACGAGTCGACCGCGCCGGGGGTGGTGCCGAGGGGCAGCACGTTACTGAGATACGGCAGCCCGAGCGGCACCGCGCTGAGCCCGATGCAGACGAAGCCAGCCGCGCCGACCGCCTCGGTCGCGTCGGTGATGGCGGTGGGGCTGACCCGCTCGAAGACCAGGAACTGGCCGGCCAGATAGATGAGGATGAACGCGGTGGCCAGGACCACGCCGCCCTGGAACCCGCCGGACGGGCTGGTCTGCGCGTGTGAGGCCAGATACCAGCCGACCACCACCGTGGGCCCCGCCAGCAGCAGCGCCGCCATCCGGACCGCGTCGCTCGTGGCCGGGACGGTGCGGCCCATGGCCTCGTCCAGGGCGGGCCGCTCCCGCTCACCGCGCAGGTGCCGCAGCACGATGCTCATCCCGGTGGCCGCGGCGAACAGGATGAACTCCTCACCGACGGTGTTGAACCCGCGGTAGGAGAAGTTGATGGCCGAAACGACGCCGGTTGCCTTGGTCTGGGCCACCGCGATGCCGTTGATGACGGTGCCGTAGGGCCCGGGATAGCGGCCGAAGCCGGGCAGGCCCGCCAGGCCCCACAGGTAGAAGGCGAGAAAACCGGCTCCCGCAACGAGAAAGATGTACCGGCGCGCCGCCGGGGTCATTCCTCCTGCCTCCGGACCTTGGCCAGCGCGAGCAGCAGCAGGATCGGCAGCACCACCGCGCCGGCGGTCAGCTCGGACAAGGTCACGTCGGGTGCCTGGAAGACCATGAACAAGATGGCCAGCAGCAGGCCGTAGCCACTGAGCACGACGACCTGGCGGAACGGCTGCCGGGTGAGCACCACCGCGGTCGCCCCGGCCGCGACCAGGACCAGCACCGTGACCTGCAGCGTGTCCATCAGGGCGGGCGCCACCGTGTACGGCGTGGTCACCGCGGCGATGTGCGGGGTCATGGTGCCTCCTGCCGCGGTGAGCCCGGCCCGCCCCGGCGGGGCCGCCAGTCCCCCTGCTCACGGATCCGGGCCGCCCGGATGGTCGCGTGGGTCAGGAAGGGACCGGCGAACACCACGAACAGCAGAGCCAGCAGGGTCTGCCCGGTGTTTTCGCCGAAGCCCTGCCGCACGAACACCGCCCCGGCCACCAGCACCGGGGCGACCAGCGCGACCGGGGTGACGAAATGAAGCTTCCGGTACACGCCGCGCATGAGCAAGATGCCGAGCGCGGAGGCCAGGACGGTCACCGCGGCCAGGCCGAGGAGAACGTCCGCGACGGCCTCCCTGATCACAGCCAGCGCTCCAGCGCCCGGACGAAGACCAGCCCGCTGCCGAGGAGCAGCACGGCGAGCAGGACCGGCAGCTCGAACTCGGCGGGACGGCGGAATCCCTGGGCCAGCAGCACCAGGACCAGCACCGCGATCGAGCTGACCGCCTCGTAAGCCACTATGGCCTCCACGATCGTGCCGCGGCACATCACGATCCCGCACGGGATCACGCCGATCAGCATGACGATGGCGGTCACGACGAAGCCGGTCACCGCCCGGCCCTCCCGCGGGCCGGCACCAGCTCGTGCACCACCATCACGTCCCGGTCCCGGTCGATGCCGGCCACGATGGTGTTAGGGGCCAGCGAGTTCGCCGCCACCAGCAGCACCCGGCGGGTGATCCCCTCGTCGCTGTCGTCGCCGTAGCGGACCGGCCGCTCGCGGAAACCGCTGTCCGGCTGCTCACCGTGCACGCACAGCCGCCACAGCGCACCGAACACGAGCAGCGTGTCGCCGGCCACCTGACCCGGCAGCCGGGCCGCGGGGCCGAGCCAGCCGATCCGCATCCGGAACCGGGTGGACGCCTGGTACCCGGCCACCTCGGCCAGCAGGGCACCCAGCGCAGCCGCGCCCGCCCCGGCGCCCAGCTCGGCCAGGCCAACGGAATCATCGACCGCGATCCACAAGCCCATCAGCAGCACCCACCACACCAGCCACGTGCCGGCACGGCGAGCGGCGGGAACTGGCCGGCTCTCCGGCGGGGCTCATCGGCGGGCAGCCCGTTGCTGTGCGTCACCGCACGACCTTGATCATCGCTGTCACCCGCTGTCACCCGCTGTCTGTTCCCGGGGCCGGCCCCGGCAAACCGGAGCCGGCGGCCGCCCTCCAGCGGGCCCGGGCCGGTCACCGTCAGCGGCCAAGCTGCTCGATCTTGTCCTTGAACAACGTGGTGGCGATGGCGGCCTTGTGCGGCTGGCCTTTGAGGAAGGCCTGGGCGAACTTTTTGGCCTGGTCGTAGGCGACCTTGCCGGGCAGCGGCGGCTCGTTGGGGTCGACGTCGATATCGACGATCGCCGGGCCGTCGAACGCCAGCGCCTCCGCGATCGCCGATTCGACCTTCTTGGGGTTGTCGACCTTCGCGCCGTAGCCGCCGCACGCGGTGGCCCAGGCCGCGAAGTCCGCGACCGGCTGCGGGAACCGGACGCCGTACTCGGGATAGCCCAGCACCATCTGCTCCCACAGGATCTGCCCGAGCGAGCCGTTGTTGTTGATGATCACCTTGACCGGCCGGCCATTGCGCACCGCGGTCAGGAACTCGGCCATCAGCATCGCGAAACCGCCGTCGCCGACGTAGGCGATCACCTGCCGGCCGGGGAAGGCGTGCTGGATGCCGATCGCGTACGGCAGCCCCGGGGCCATGGTGGCCAGGTTGCCCGACAGGTAGAACTGCCGGTTGCCGCGGATCGTCCAGTGCCGGGCCGCCCAGGTCGCGATCGTCCCGCTGTCACAGGTCAGGACGGCGTTGTCGCCCACGTCCATGGCCGGCCGGCCGCGCACCACGCTGGCCAGCTGGCCGCTGATCAGCGCGGCGGACGCGGCCGCCCCGTAGGTCCAGCCGATGCCTTCCTCCCCGCCCGCGCACACCCGGGCCAGCACCAGCGTCGTGGCGTCCCAGCTGAGCGTGCCGTCGGCCTCCGGCGCGTCGGTGGGCACGGTGTAGGCCGCGGCGCCGACCGAGCCGATCACCAGATCGTTCATGACGCGGTCCCGGAACGGGCCCCGGCGGCCAGGTGATCGGCGGCCCGCGCGGCGACGGCCATGATGGTCAGGGCCGGGTTGGCGCTGCCCTGGGTGGGCAGCACGCTGCCGTCGGTGATGTACAGGTTGGGCACGGCGAAGCTGCGGCAGAACCGGTCGACCACGCCGTTGCGTTCGTCCCGGGCCATCCGTGCCCCGCCGACCAGGTGCGCATACCGCTGAATAATGATCACCTCATCGGCTCCGGCGGCGTGCAGGATGTCCTCCATGACGGTCTGGGCGGCCCTCGCCAGGGCCCGGTCGTTGTCGCACTGGGAGTAGGAGAACTGCGCCACTGGCAGCCCGTGGCGGTCCTTTTCCCCGGCCAGGGTGACCCGGTTCTGCGCCTGCGGCAGGAACTCGCACAGTGCCCCCAGGCAGGCCCAGTGCACGTAGTCGCTCATGTATTCGCGCAGTGCGCCGCCCCAGTGACCCTGGGCGGCGACGTGCTCGGCCCAGGTGATGGGCAGCGGGGAGACGGTCTGGATGGAGAAGCCGCGCTGGTAGCCGGCGGCCGGGTCGGTCTCGTAGAACTGTTCGGTGCTGACCTCGGGCGGCGGCGCCTTGTACATCCGTACCTCGGCGTCGAACCGGCCCGCGGTCTGCGGCGCGCCCTGCACCATGAGGTAGCGGCCGACCTGGTCGAAGTCGTTGCCAACGCCGTCCGGGAACCGGTTGCAGGCGGAGTTGAGCAGCAGCCGGGGCGTCTCGATCGAGTATCCGGCCACCGCGACCATGGCCGCTCGCTGGAAGCGTTCCCGGCCGTCCCGGACGTAGTGCACGCCGAGGGCCCGGCCGGTCTGGCCGTCGATGGCGATGCGGGTCACCATGGCGTCGGCCCGTACCTCGGCGCCGTGCGCCAGCGCGTCAGGAATGTGGGTGATCAGCGGTGAGGCCTTGGCGTTGACCTTGCAGCCCTGCAGGCAGAACCCGCGGTAGATGCAGTGCGGCCGGTTACCGAACCGGCCGTTGGTGATGGCCACCGGGCCCACCTTGGCGGTGATGCCCAGTGCCCGGGCGCCGCGCAGGAAGATCTCCCCGTTGCCGCCCACCGGGTGCGGCCGGTAGGGGTAGCCGTGCGGGTCACCCCAGGGCCAGTGTTCCCCGGCGACCGGCAGTTCCTGCTCGATCTGCTCGTAGTAGGGCCGCAGCTCGGGATAGCTGAGCGGCCAGTCGGCGCCCACCCCGTCCCGGGTCCGGGTGGCGAAGTCGCTGGGGTGGAAGCGCGGGGTGTAGCCCGCGTAGTGCACCATCGACCCGCCGACGCCGCGGCCGGAGTTGTTCGAGCCCAGCGGCACCGGGTCGGTGCCGGTGATCACCCGGGGCTCGGTCCAGTACAGGTGGTGCGAGCCCGCCTCGTCGCTGACCCAGTCGGCGTCCGGATCCCAGAACGGCCCGGCATCCAGCGCGGCCACCCGCCAGCCAGCCCGGGCCAGCCGCTGCGCCAGCACCGAGCCACCCGCCCCACAGCCCACGATGACCAGGTTGATCTCGTCCTCGTCGGCGAAACGCCGCATGCCGGCGTGGAGCCGGTGGCTGGTACGGGAGCCGTCGTTAGGCAGCAGCCAGGCCGACTCGTTGCGGGCCCGGGCGCCGGAGGTCACCCCGGGCATCAGGCTCCTTCCCGCACCGGGTCGCGGGCCGGGCGCGCGTCCGGCACCTCGAACGGCTCGCGCTTCCCCACACCGGCGTTCCTATAGCCACGGGGGTAGGCCGGGCCGGGGAAGCCAATCTCGTCCCAGGCGTGCGGGTGGGCGTACAGCGCCGTGCAGGCATACCGGGTCCACAGGCTCCACACATGCGCCGCGTTCAGCCCGTGCCAGTCGCCGGACTTCAGGTCCTGCACGCCCTGGATCAGGGCCATCTGGTCCGTGCGCGGCGCGCCGGCGAACGTTGTCCCGCAGCGCTGCCTGGCGTCGTCGTCCAGATAGGCCACGGTGTCCCGCCAGGCCTGGCCGTCCTCGGGCATGTCCGCATAGCGCCAGCCATCGGTCTGCCCGGCCGCCAGCCGGGCGTCGATCATCTCCAGGACGGGGATGCTGGGCTCGTCTTCCTGGCCCGCGAGCAGGTTGAGGAGGGCCCCCGCACAGTCCTGTTCGCCAGGATGGAAAAACGCCAGTGGCGGTGGCGCGGCCAGCCGCGACGTGACCAGCTCCGCGGTGACCCGGTCCCAGTGCCGGGCCTGGCTCATGACGTCGAACCCGGGGAACCGGTCCGTGACGCCGACCTGGCGGCGGCGGTGGGCTGGGCCGGAACCGGGCGGGGCGGGTTCGCTCTGGCGGGGGGCGTTCACTGCTCCCGCCGCAGGATCGCGGCGAGCAGGCCCATCCCGCCGACCATGGTGACCAGCAGGGGGGCCAGCACCGGCGGCCCCATCTCGATGTTGTACCGGGCGTTCGACCAGCCGCCGGGCTTCTGCGCGATGCCCCGGGCGTGCAGGTAGGTGCCCTGCAGGCCGTTGGCCACGATCGCCGCCGAGGCGACCGGCAGCGCGGTCCTGGCCATCCGGCGGCTGAAGAACCCGGCGACCCCGGCCGCCGCACCGACCGGCCCAAGCGCGACCGGGAGCCACATCATCTTGTTGCCGAAGCTGGCGCTGTCGTGCTCAAAGAAGATCTCCGCCGCGGTGACCAGCGCACCGGCCGCGGTCAGGGCGGACAGGCTGCGCTCGAAGCGCCCGGTCCGCACGTTGCGGACCAGCCGGTCGATGCCGTGCGCCGGCTCCGGGCGGCCCCGCAGCAGGACAGTGGGTGGCATGGCTGTTTCCTCCAATTAGTTAGCTGGCCGGGCGGGACGCGCGATCGGGTGCGACGGCGCGGTATGGCGGGCGGCCAGTACCCCGGCGGCTGCGAAAGCGATGGCGATCAAGCCGCTGACCAGCGCCGGGCGGCGCCAGCGGGAGCCGCCCGCGGCGAGTGCGGCCATGCTCAGCGCGTGCGCGGCGTCCACCCCGGCGCCCAGCCCCGAGCAGCGGCTCGTCCGGGAACGATACGGCCAGGCCCACCTGCGCGGCCTGGCGGGCCCCCAGCACCCGGACGAAGCGCGCCGGCCGGGTCCATGGGGCCGCCCAGCAACTGCTCGGCCGACCAGCCGGGCACGGCCAGCTGGACCGCGCCGTAGCCGGCCCGCACCGCGGCCAGTACGGTTTCCGGGGCCACGCTCACCGGCGGCCTCGCCGCCGCAGCGCGGAGACCGCCGTGACGGTGGCCCCGGCCGCGGCGGCTGCACCGCCGCCGAGCAGGCCGTGGTGCTGGGAGGCCCAGAGCTGGGCGCTACGCGGCTTGGCCTCGTCGTCGAAACTGCCGTGCGCGGTGTGGTCATGCCCGCCGGGGCCGTCCGCGGGTTCCCACAGGTTGACCGGCCGGGACGGCGACTCCGCCCGGTTGTCCTGCTGCGATGAGAAACCTGTACGGCCCAGGTAGCGATCCAGCAGGCCCGGCGCGATCGCGTTGGCCGCCAGGGTGCCCGCGGTGGTCCCGCCGACCCAGTATTCCCGGCGCCGCGGGTGGTCGGCCGCATACAGGACGCCGCGCGCGGCGACCTCGGGCTGGTATATCGGCGGCACCGGCTGAGCCGGTTTCGGCAGCCGGGACACCACCCAGTCGAACTGCGGGGTGTTGACCGCCGGCATCTGCACCATGGTCACGCGGACGTTGCTCTTGTCGTGCAGCAGCTCGCAGCGCAGCGACTCGTGGAAGCCCTGGATGGCGTGCTTGGCGCCGCAGTAGGCGCTCTGCAGCGGGATGCCGCGGTAGGCCAGCGCAGAGCCGACCTGGACGATGGTGCCGGCGTCCCGGGGCAGCATCCGGCTGAGCGCGGCCATCGTGCCGTAGACGTAGCCGAGGTAGCTCACCTCGGTGACCCGCTTGTACTCGGCGGGCTTGATGTCACGGAACTGAGCGAACACCGAGGTGAAGGCGACGTTGACCCAGACGTCGAGGGGGCCGAGGGTCTCCTCGGCCTTGGCCGCGGCCGTTTCGACCTGGTCCGGGTCGGCCACGTCGGTGGGGATGGGCAGCGCCACGCCGCCCGCCTGCTCGACGTCCCGGGCCGCGCCGGCCAGGCCGCCTCGCCCCGGGCCAGCAGGGCCACCTTGGCCCCGCGTGCGGCGAAGGCCAGCGCGCTGGCGCGCCCGATGCCGCCGCTGGAGCCGGTCACCACCACGACCTGTCCGGCATGTCTGCTGCTCATGGGTTTCCTCTCCGTCGCGGGTGCATGTCTGGTGGCTCAGCGGGCCGGCTGCGGGCGGGCGGGCCAGGGTGCGGCCAGCCGCTGGGCCGATTCGAGCAGCAGCGCGTGCACGAAAGCCTGCGGTACGTTGCCGCGCACCTGCCGCTGCGTCACGTCGTATTCCTCGGTGAGCAGGCCTGGTGGCCCGCAGGCGGCCCGGTTGCGCTCGAACCAGCGGGCGGCCTCGGTGGCCTGGCCCTGCTGGTGCAGGGCCAGCGCGGTGGCGAACCCGCAGAACAGGAACGCGCCCTCGGCCTCGCCCAGCGGCCGCTCGTCCGGGCGGTAGCGGTACATGTAGCCGTCCTGGCCCAGCTCGGTGCGGGCGGTCTCCAGCGCCGCCAGCGCCCGCGGGTCCCCGGCCGGGGTCGCGCCGCGGATCGTGGGCAGCAGCAACGCGGCGTCGATCCGCGGATCCCCGGGGGCCCGCTGCCAGCGGCCCGACGGGTGCAGGCAGTCGGCCGTCACGTCGGCCAGCAGCGCGTCAGCCAGCCCGGTCCACGCCGCGCCCTGCCCGGCGGGTGCGGAGGCGGCGATGGCCCGCAACCCGGCCGCGCAGGTCAGACGGGAATGGGCCCAGCGCCGGTCGTCAAGTTCCCAGATCCCGGCGTCCGGGTCACTGCCGCGCTTGCGGATCGCGCCGACGGCGGCCTCGGCGCCCTGCCAGTGCTCGCTGTCGATCCGGTCATGCCCGGCCGCCGCGGCCAGCAGTAGGAGCGCCTCACCGAACACGTCGAGCTGGAACTGCTGGTTGACCCGGTTGCCGGCCTTGTCCCAGCCGCCCGGATACCCGGCCAGGTGCAGCCGCCGCTCGTCGGGTACCGGGCCGCCGGAGACCGTGTAGGCGGGCTTGAGCTGCGGACCGTCGGCCAGAATTCGCTCGGTGACGAACCGGATGGCGTTGTCGAGCAATGGGAGCGGGCCGGCAGCGGCCGCCGCCTGCCCGGCGAAGCACTGGTCCCGGATCCAGGCGTACCGGTAGTCGTAGTTGCGCCCCTCCTCGGCCCGCTCCGGCAGGCTCATCGTCGCCGCGGCCGCCATCCCCCCGCTGGCACTGGTCAGGCCGGTCATCACCGCGTAGGCGTGCCGGGCGTCGCGGTCAGCGATGGTGCCGGACAGCTCCGGCACGGCCTGGTCCCAGGCCGCGCCCGTCGCTTTCCAGGCCCGGCCCGGTTCCCGTGGATGCTCGCCGAGCGGCCGGTCGGAGATCTCCAGCACCAGATCGTGATGGCCGCCACCGGGCACGGTGATCAGCGTGTGCAGCGCGCCGTCCGGCCGCCGCTCTGCCTTGTCCGCACCCGACCAGCGCAGGTACAGCGGGCCGCATCGCGCGGTCCAGATCCCGTCTTGCCGGCGCAGGTCCCGCAGCGGGCGGGCGCCGAACCCGGCGTGCGGATCGAGCAGCACGTGCACCCGGGTCTCCCCGTCCACGGCCAGGATGCGGCGCAGCGCCACCGCTGTGTGCGGGTCGCCGGGCCGGGCCAGCCCCTCCCGGCACTCGATGACCTGCGCGGTTGTCACCCAGCGGCTGTGCCAGATCAGGGTGCCGGGCTCGTAGTGACCGCCCCAGACGAACGAGGATGCGGCCGGGGTCACGGCGTACACGCCCTTCCCGCCGATCAGCGAGGAGAACACGGCATCGGAATCCCAGCGGGGCGCGCACATCCACACGAAGTCGCCGCGCGGCCCAGCCAGGATCCCCCACTCGCCGTCGGCCAGCAGCGCATACTCCGACAGCACGTGCAGCGGGAACTGCGGGGGAGCCAGGCCGTCCGGCATCGGCTGGTCCGCTTTCGTCCCATGACTGACTCCGGTCCCGTGGCCTGTTCTGCGGCTGGTCGCCACGCGTTGTCCCCTTCCCGATCCGGTCCCGGCGGTGCGGAGCCCCGCTACCCGGAACGGGACCGCTCACACACGCGCCCGTCCGCGCAGCACCGGCTGCCCGGTGATCCCGGCCGGCCCGGACCGGCCCCGGCCGCCAGGTCAGGCGCCGCTGCAGCCGCAACGACATTGCCGGGCTGGCGGAGTGCCCGGCACCATGGCCGGGGTACTGCACGGATTCTCCAGCTACCTGCGGGACCTCAGCACTGCGGGTAACACCCGGGCCGCCTGGCCGGATCCTGGCAACAGGCCGGGAGGCTTCGTTCCTGGCCGAGGTGCGTTTAGGACAATGCGCCGTGCGGCCGGGGAACGGGGTCATCCGGCTCCTGGGAGCATGACCTGGAGCGCGCCGCCGGCCTCACGAACCTGAAAGACGGGCTGGGGTGCGGTGGCGGGGCCGCGCGCCACCGACCCGTCCGCGACACGAAACGAGCTGCCGTGCCACGGGCAGGTCAGGCAGGCGCCGTCGAGGTCGCCGCCGGTCAGCGGGCCTGACATGTGACTGCACCGGTCAGCCAGCACCCGGACCACCCGTTGACCCGGACCACGACGACCCGGGCGGCGCGCTGCCCAGCCGAAACGATCGGGTCGAGGCCGGTCGCCTGCTCGAGGCGGGACATAAGCGACATGCCGGTACCGCTGCCCGGCGACCTGGGTACTAAACCGGCCGGCCGCTACACCGAGCCGATGCGCCTCCGAGGCGGGCGCGTAGGCTCAGAGAATGCGCACCGATCGCGGCTGGCGAAGGTTCTACGCGGCCGGCTGGCTCATCTCGGCCCGGGCCATGGCCGTGGCGTTCCGGATGTGGCAGCTGCACTACGCGCAGAACGCCCTGACAGTCCAGGTCAACGACGATGGAAAGGGCGTGAGCACGATGTCCGCAGGACCCGGGCTGGGCCTGATCGGCATGCGGGAGCGGGTATCCGCGCTGCGGTCACGCGCCGCCTGATCGGCGAATTCGTCGCCCGGCCGCCAGACGCGATCGCCGCAGCGGGCATGGAAACCCTCACAAGAGGGAACGCGAGGTCGTGGCCGGCGCAGCCGGCGCATGCCCGCTCCGCGATCGGCGTCGAGGCGGCTCCCCCTCGGCACCCCGGTCGAGGCCGGGGCCATCGCCGAGCTCGGCTCCTGACGGAGGGCAGCATCTCGTGATTACGCGTGACGACATTCACCGTGCCTACGACACGATCCGCCCCTACCTGCGCCGGACGCCGGTCGTCCAGCTCGACCTGACCGGGCCGGTGACCCTCAAGCTGGAGCAGCTGCAGTGCGCGGGGTCGTTCAAGGCCCGCGGCGCGTTCACGAACCTCCTGCTGCGGGACGTGCCGCCGGCCGGGGTGGCGGCCGCGTCGGGTGGCAACCACGGCGTCGCCGTCGCGTACGCCGCGCACCGGCTGGGCATCCCGGCCAGGATCTTCGTGCCCACCGTGTCCTCCCCGGCCAAAATGGAGCGCATTCGTCAGCTGGCGGACCTGGTGATCGGAGGCGATCGTTACGCCGACGCGCTAGAGGCCGCGCAGCAGTGGATCGCGACGTCCGGCGCGATGAGCGTGCCCGCCTACGACCATCGGGAGACCATACTCGGTCAGGCCACGCTCGCCCTCGAGCTCGACGACCAGGCCGGGCCGGTGGACACGGTGCTGGTCCCGGTCGGCGGCGGCGGCCTCATCGCCGGAATCGCCTCGTACTTCGCGGGCACCGCCCGGGTCATCGGCGTGGAGCCCGACGGCGCGCCGACCCTCGTCCGCGCCCGGGCGGCCGGCGCGCCGGTCGATGCCCCGGCCGGCAGCATCGCCGTGGATGCCCTCGCCCCGCGCCGCGTCGGCGACCTGGTCTTCCCGATCACCCAGAGCTACGTCGAGGACGTGGTGCTCGTGGACGATGACGCCATCCGGGGGGCGCAGCGCACGCTTTGGCAGACCGCGCGCATCGCGGCCGAGCCGGCTGCCTCGGTCGGCGTCGCGGCCCTGCTCACCGGCGCGTACAAGCCCGTGCCCGGCGAGCGCGTCGCCGTCATCATCAGCGGCGCCAACATGACCCCGTCGCAGCTGGACGGCTGAAAACCCGGTGCCCAGGAACAAGATGGCTGAAAACCCGGTGCCCGGGAACAAGGAGGAGGAACGCCCATGCCCGCCTCAGCCGAGCTGCGATTCCGCCGGCTTGCCCGGGCGGCACTTTCTTGCCCGGGCGACACTTTAAGGTGACGGCGGCGGGCATAACCGCGAGTACCGGATGACGGTCGCCGAGCCTGACCCGGGCCGGGTTCTCACCGAGTCCGGCACGGGCTCAAGCCTGGTCACCACGACCACGGTCTCTTCCCAGGGCGGTGCCTCGCTCGTGCAGATCTCTGCAACCTGGGATGGCGAAGGCCGGATCGGCGGCCTGTTTGTGCGCATGTTCGCGCCGAAGGTGATGCGTGTCATCTACGCAGATGACGCTGGCGGGATGGCCAAGCGCCGAAGGCAGATCAGCGAGGCTCCTGACGTGGCTGAAGGAAATCGGCGTGCCGATGAACAATCCGCCACCTTCCGTCCTCGCGGCGGAATATGTGCGTCACACGCAGCGATGCCTCGCGGACATCGGGACTGTTATCGAATCGTCCACCGCTGCGTTCAACGTCGACCGAATATGCAATGTTCTGGTTAACACCCTGTCCGAGATTCTCCCGGTCAAGCCAGCCCTCTGAGTAACGCGAGGCAGCCCAGTCAAGACGAGGCCCAACCTCGGCCCAGCCCCGCTCGTAGCCGCCCCAGCCGCCGAAGATCGTCACATCGTCCCGCCGCGACCACAAGCGCTTGTACGGCTCGGCGTCACCTTCGACAAATCGCCTGAGGGCGTCCAGAAGGTGCGCGATAAATTCATCCCAATCAGCCATCTCGGCCTCCCGATGGCCCGGCGCCTGCTGTCCCGGGGGATGCAAATGAGTGGACCGCGGCATGCCCTGTAGTACTATACCGGAACGTTTACCTACTTCGGGGACAACCGGTCACCAGGCCGGGACCTGCACAATATCCAAAGGAAAGGCAACCTCCTGCTGATAGGAGGAGTCCTATCACGCCTGGCGGGAGCGTGATAATGACGATTTATCAACCCAGCTCGCCCACATTGATGCTGGCCAGTAGGCCAATGTACGCATTCTGCCAGTCGTGTCGTCGTGTGCCGGAGAATGCCATTTTTGCCGTGTTATTCCCGTGTTGATCTTCACTGGCTTCCGGAGTTACGGGATTTGTGCGGGACGCAAAGACCTGGGCAATGGTCACTTCAGGTACCTTCGCCGGCACCGCAACGTCATGGCCGATCCGTACGGTGCCATCGCCATCTCCCAGGCCGGGACAGTCACGGACCAGCTTGTCCATGCGTGACTTCCCGCCGGCCAGGGCGAACGGCGCGAGCGCGGTCACCGCCGTCCACGATCCCAGCGACCCCGCGGCCGGGGCGGTAGCCGGTGACGATGACCGACTCAAGTCTCAGGCCGGCTTCCCTGCGCCGATCGGCGCAGGAGGTTACGGGCACGCTGGAACGCGGCCTCGATGACCTCGATTGCCATGGTGCGGTCCTGCCAGCCGCGAACGTCTGTGCCCTTCCCTGGCTCCAGTTCCTTATAGATGTCGAAAAAATGCCCGATCTCGGCGGTCACGTGCGGGGCAACGTCGCCCAGGTCCTGCAGTTCGGCGTACCGGGGGTCATGGACGGGGACAGTCAGTACCTTTGCGTCCGGGCCGTGCTCGTCCTGCATCCAGACCACGCCGATGGGACGGACGGTTACCAGGCAGCCGGGAAAGGTCGGTTCTTCTAGCATCACCATCGCGTCCAGCGGATCGCCGTCCTCGGCCAGCGTCTCCGGGATGAAGCCATAATCGTGCGGATAACGGGTTGAGGTGAACAGCATCCGGTCCAGCCGGATCCGGCCGGTCTCGTGATCCATCTCGTACTTGTTCCGTGAGCCCTGCGGGATCTCGACGATAACCTCAACTTCCACCATGCCTCCTCAGCTGACCGAACTTAGCGCCTTACCGATCAGGATGCGGTTCCTGGTGGTCACATCGGCGCACATATGCCTCCACCGGTTGCCCATCCGGTAGAAGCCGTCAGCCACTGCGGCGGTTGAGGCGGGCTTCGTCGCCTGGGGCAGGATTTTACCCCGGAAATGATGAGGAGGCAGGCCGGTCGCTGAGGTGCGTTCCGATCCGGTCAGTTTTGTGCGGCTGGCAGCGGGCCGGCCCGGGCGCCAGCCTGTGATCGCCGGAGATGGCGGAACGGCGGCTGAATTGCTCGCCACTCGTGTTGTGTCGTGCCCGCGCCGCGCGGACGCCCAGCTTGTGGCGAGGCAGTTGCTGGACGAGCCCACCTGACGCGGGTGCTGCGAACCAATCATCCGGGTTTCGCGGCGGCCCGGTGAACAGCGCGGGTAAATCGATCAAGTGCCTGGCGGCAGCGGGCCAGCGCGGGCGCGGCAGGCTCTGCCTGAGATGCACCGAACGTATCCCATGCGCGGACCTTCTCATACCGCCTGGACAGTCGTTCGATGTTGTTGCCGACCTTCGCCAGCTCCTCATAGCCGAGGCGGTGACCGGTAGATCAGGACAGGCCAGAAACCGTGGTTCTCCGTCAGCCGGTGTGCAGAGCATCACCTGTGATCCTCGGGCCTCAGGCGAGTGCGGTGACCACGGCGATCACGGCGATGAGCGCAATGAGCAGGTACAGCAGGTAGGCATCAAGGCGGCCAGACTGCAGCCGTTTCGCCGCTGCGACGATCACCTTGACGAGGCGGAACGCCGGACGGTACAGGTAGGTTTCCACGACCTCGATCACATCGGAGCTGTAGCCGAGATGCGGTCCCCCGACGTTCGCACCCGGCTCTTCGGTACCGCCCCCCAGCTCCGCGCCGCCGCCCGGCTCGGCGTCCCCTCGCGTGACGTTAGGGCCACCATCGGCTTCCAGTGCTCCGCTCGTATCATTCGCGGGCGCGATGTCCCGCTCGGCAGTCAGCACCCGCACCTCGGACCGGGTGTGCAGGACATTGGCGAGCACCCGGCGGGTCGGATTGGCGTAGCCGAACGCGGTATAGGAATCGGGCCCCTCGACGCCCATCGTCGCCGAACGCCACGCGGGAACCCGTCGTACCCGCAGCATCCGACGACCGGACACGGCCCAGGTGAAGAGCCCTACCAGCACGACGAGCGCGGGGATATCAATCCACAGCCAGGACGGTGACAGGATCGAGAACCCGGCGAAGACGGGTTGCAGGACCCACGGGGATTTCAGCGCCGCCAATGTGACAGCGGCCGGCACGACGGGCGATAGCCCGGCAGCGATGACCCGGATCTCCAGCGGGGTCACCGCGGCGAGCGCCAGCGGGCACGCGGCGAGCACGGCGACAGCTGCCCGACCGGCCCAGCCGTAGTCGCGGCGGCGGGCGTCGCCGGAGGGCCCCGCCGGCCGGCCCGGGCCGAGGACCACGAGGCCGACCAGGCGGACGAACGTGACCCCGGCGAAACCCACGGTCAGCGCGACCGCGGCCCCGGCCAGCGCGAGCACCAGCCGGTACCCGAGCCCGGGCACCCGGAACTGCTGCATCAGCGATTCGAGCAGGAACCACTCCGACACGAACCCCGCAGTCGGCGGCAGCCCGGCCAGAGTTAGCGAGCCAATGGCCAGCCCGGTACTGCTCCACGGCGCCCGCCGGCCCATCCCCCGGAGCATCTCCAGGTCATCGCCGCCGGCCACCGCCTCAATGCCCGCGCTGGAGGTGAAGAGCAGGGACTTGGCCGCGGTGTGCGCGATCATCTGCAAGGTGGCGGCCAGCAGGCCCACCGCGACCAGCCGCTCGTCCCGTACGGCCGCCCCGGTCAGCGCGACGCCGAAGCCGACGATGATAAGCCCGCTGTTCTCCACGCTGGAATAGGCGATGACCGTTGGCAGCCGGTTCTGCACCGCGGCGTGGGCGATGCCGAGCAGCGCGGTGAACCCGCCCAGCAGGAGCAGCGCGCCAGCCAGCCAGCCAGGCGGATGCCCTAGCAGGGCAAACGTCCGCCACATCCCGTAGAACGCCACGTTGATGCAGACTCCGGCCATGACCGCCCGAGCCGGCCCGGGCGCGGCGGCGTAACCGCGCGGCAGCCACACCTGGAACGGCACCAGGCCGGCCTTGACCGCGAACCCGCCGAGCAGCAGCACCAGCGCGGTGGTCCTTGCCGCGCCGCCGGGCACACGCGCGAACGAGGCCAGCGCGATCGAGTGCGATTCGCTGGCCAGGAGCAGCAGCCCAGTCAGCAGCGCGGCCCCGCTGATCTGGCCGAATGCGAGCGTGATCTGCGCTGCCCCCGCCCGGCCCGCCCGGCCGCGCTCGAACCCGGCGAGCAGATAGAACGCGACGGTCAGCGACTCCCATCCGAACAGCACGGTGAACGCGTCGGTGGCCGTCACGAACACCGCGACCGAGCCAACCGCGAGCGCGTAGCCAGCGCCTAGGCCCCTCCGGCCGACCGCGCCGGGCCGTGCCGCCCAGCTGGCGAACGCAACCGAGACTGGCACGGCTGCGCCGAGCGCCACGACGAGGAATATCCCGGACAGCCGGTCGGCGGACAGCCCGAGCGCCTGCTGCCCGGGCAGGACCTGGCCAAGCAGCCGGCCGGTGGCCGGGCGCACCGTGTTCCCTGCTAGCGCGGCCCCGCCGGCCGCGGCCAGGCATCCGCAGCCGACGGCGCCGAGCAGGTACGGCAGCCCGCTCACCCGTCCCCGCCCAGGGCGCGGGACGCCGAGCAGGTCCGCCGCCGCGGCGACGGCCAGCAGGATCAGCCCGGCTCCGAATAGCCAGCTCACCGCGTCCCCTTCCGGTTGCTGCCGAGCCAGCCCACGGCGATCAGCAAGGCGTTGAGGATGCCGAACGGAGACGGCGGAGACCCTGGCACCCACATGTCCACTGGGACGCTGCCCGAAACCCCGCCCGCGGTGACGTCGCCCTCGCGCAGCAGCCCGCCGCTGACCGCGTTGGTTCCGGCGGCGATGACGACCCGGGGATCGGGCATCGCCTCATACGTGGCCCGCAGCGGCCCGGTCATCCCGGTCGTGCCCACACCCGTGACCAGCAGAATGTCCGCGTGACGCGGGCTGGCAGTGAAGAAGACGCCGAGCCGGTGCACGTCGTAGATGGGGCCGAGCAGCGCGAGGACCTCCCATTCCTCGCTGCCATCCGATCCGGCGTCGACGTGGCGCACATGCACGCTGCGCCGCAACGCGACGGTGCGCTCGCGCAGGCGCGCGCGGACCGCTCCGACCGCCGCATCGGTTTCCGTGACCTCCGGGATGACGAGCCCGTCCCGGGTGAGCGCGGCGGCACCGTGCCTGGTCGCGCCCGCGGACCAGGCGAACACGTCGGGACGCGCGTCGACGCACCGGCCGCAGAGGATGCACCGGCCCTGGTCGAGCCGCACGGCACCGGGCTGGCCGGTGACGGAGATGGCGCCGGTCGGGCACAGCTCACCGAGCGCGGCGGTGCCGGCAGTGTGCGAATCACGTACAGTCGCCGGGCCGCGCCAGCCGTCCGCGTAGCCGTCGGGCCGCTTCGGCCACCGGGTGGTGACCACGCCGTCGCGCATTCCCCGCAGCACCCACAGGCTCATGCCGCCCCGCCTTCCAGGTGTCCCGCCGGGCCCGTCACAGCGCCACTCCCGCGACCGACAGGCCGAAGCTCGCCTCGATGAACGGGAAGTCGGTGAGGATGTCCCCGGCGAACACCTCGTGCATGAGCACCAGGTTGTGGAAGGACGCCGACCGGGGATGGCAGCGGCTGATCCGGCCGTCCTCCAGCGTCAGGTCGTAGAGCACCTCGCCCTGCGGCGCCTCGGCCCACCCGACCGCCCGCCCGGCGACCGGCCCACACGCGGCTGCCGTCGGTCTGGCGTCACCTACCCGCCCGGCCAGCTCGTCGGCGACCTGGCGCAGCAGGTGGAAGGACGCAGCGACCTCATCCCAGCGCACCGCCAGCCGGGCCAGCGCATCCCCCGCCTCATGCGCGCGGCCGGGCAGCATGCCAAGCGACGGATAGGCATCATAGGGCCGCTCGACCCGCGCGTCGTCGGAGAACCCGGAGGCTTTGCCGATGGGGCCCAGCGCCCCGTGCTCCCGCGCCCGCGCCGGGGGCAACGGGCCGGTAGTGCGCAGCCGGTCCAGGAACGAGGAGGTGGCCATCAGTGAATCGGCGTCCGCCATCACGGCCTTCTCCAGCCGGCCGAACTCGGCCAGGAGGGCGTCAGGGCTCATCCGGGGCAACGCGCTGACGCCGCCAGGCACGACGACGCCCCGGCCGAACCGGCTGCCGCACAGCCCGCTGACCAGCCGCAGCACCCGCTCCTTGTGGACGGCGAACCGGGCCGCGGCCACCGCCAGGCCGGCCGCGTCCGCCAGCTTTGCGGCCACGTCGACGTGGTTGGCGATCCGCTCCATCTCTGCGTGCAGCACTCGCACCAGGCCGGCCGATTCCGGCGGGACACATCCGGCAATGCGCTCGATCGCGTGGCAGTAGGCCAGCGCGTGGGCGACGGAGGCGATTCCCTCGGACCGCTCGGCGAGCAGCACGCCGTCCGCGGCACTCATGCCCTCGAACCGTTGCTCAATGCCGCGGTGCTTGTAGAAGACGCGCATGTTCAGGTGCGGGATCGCCTCACCCGGGGTTTCGACCAGGTACTCGATGGACTCCATCACCCCCGAGCGGACCGGGCCGTGCGGCATCGTGAACATCCCGTACCCGGCCACGTGCCGGGGCAGCGCGTGGTCTTCCGGCGAACCGTGCAGCACCAGCGGCGCCAGCCGGGGATGCCCCCGCGGAACCACGCCGAACTGGTCATGGATCACCCGCTCATACCAGAACGCCGCGCCCACCAGCGGCGTCAGCGCGGGATAGCTCGCCGCGCCCGGCGGCAGCGCCACTTCCATGGTGTCGATCCTGCCCCCGGCCGCCACATGCGCGGATAGGACCAGCGCGGCCTCCGCGCCGGCGTCGCTGGAGTCCGGGGGGCGGACGGCGGCGAACAGGCCGGCGAACCGGTCCCCGGCGGCGATCCGCGCAGCCAGTTTTTCCCACAGCTCCGCGATGCCCGCCTCGGTCGCCGGGAACGTCATGCTGCCCCCCCGAGCTGGGCCACGGCCCGCGAGATGAGCTGGGTCAGTTCGCCGGGCGGGTGCAATCCGAGGACCAGCAGCACAGCGATCCCCGCCAGCACCGGTACGACCATCCATGCGCTGGGCTCACTGCGGGTGAGCGCCCGGCCCGTTCCTGTCCGCTCAAGCACCGCGACCCCCGCCGTACCGGCGGGCTCCCGTGAGCCATGGCCGCCCGGACGCCCATTGTCCCCCGGCGATGGAGGCACGGCAGGTGCGGCGGATTCTGCAGCAGGCGCTGCGCGTCCCCCGGCAGGCCGGGGGGACCTGAAGAGCATGCTGGTTGTGGAGGCTGTGAGGCCGAAGAACGCCACAGTGACGAGAACGACCAGGACCGCCGCAGCAGCATAACCGTGTGAGCTGAGGCCCCCGGCGACGATCTGGAACTCGCTCCTGAAGATCCCGAACGGCGGCATCGCGGACAGCGCGAGCACCGCGAGCAGGAACAGCGGCCCGCTCCACGGCAGCAGGTCCATCGCACCCCGCTGCGCGGAGATCTGCTTGCTGCCGAACTTGATCACCAGCACCCCGGCGCCCATGAACGCGTTCCCCTTGGCCGCCGCATGCGCGAGCACATGCAGCATCACCCCGGCCAGCGCGACCGGCGCGCCGAAGCTCACTCCGATAGCCAGGATGCCCATGTGCTCGACGCTGGAGTAGGCCAGCAGCCGTTTCAGGTCCCGCTGGTCCAGCAGGTACAGCGCCGCCAGCAGCAGCGAGGCGACCCCGAAGGCCAGCAGCACGTCACGCGGGAAGGCACTGCCGAACGTGGCGGTGGCGATCTGGTAGTAACGCAGGATCGCGTAGAAGCTGACCGCGAGCAGCGACCCGGACAGCAGCGCGGAGACCGGTGTCGGCGCCTCGGAGTGCGCGTCGGGTAGCCAGGTGTGCACTGGGAACAAGCCCACCTTCGTGCCATAGCCCAGCACCGCCAGCATGAAGGCAAGCCGCACCGGCGTATGCGCGAGCCGCCCGCCGACCGGCAAGATCGAATTCAGCGCGAGGTCGTAATGCTGGCCCAGTATCTGCGCGCCGGCGAAGTAGGCGAAGATCGTGGCCAGCAGCGCCAGGCCCAGCCCGGCCGAGGCGATGAGCACGTACTTCCACGCGGCCTCCACGGCCGCGTCGCTGTTCTCCAGGGCAACGAGCAACGCGGAGACGACGGTCGTCACCTCGACGGCGATCCACAGCAGCGCCAGGCTGTTCATCATCGGCGCGACCAGCATCGACCAGCCGAACACGTTGAACAGGGCATAGAACCGGCGCGCGTAACGGCGCGCGGCGGCAGGGTCCTCCCCCTCGGTCTCCTTCGCCACGTAACCGGTCGCGTACACAGCCACCGCCGCATACAGGAATCCGCTGGCCAGCATGAAGATGGCGCTGATGGCATCGACCCGGACATACGACCCGTAGCCGAGGGTGCGGTGAGCCGCCGCCGGGACCAGCGCGAGCACCAGGCCGAAGCTTGCGATGCCCGACATCACGGTGATCGCCGCTCCCGTGCGGGGCGACGCGGCCGGCGACGCGATCCCCGCCGCGAGCGGGACGAAGACCAGGGCAAGAATGACGGCGAGCATGCCCTACCCTCGCAGCTGGGTGAGGTCGGCCGTGGACAGCGACTCGGCGCGGGTGTGGTGGGCCCGCATCAGCATCGCGAAGACCACCACGGCGACCAGCAGGTCGAACAGGAACGCGGTCTCCAGGATCAGCGGCAGCCCGGCCGCGACCACCAGCGCGGCCAGCGAGATGGCGTTCTCCAGCGAGAAGAACCCGATGGCCTGGGAGGCGACATCGCGCCGCACGATCATCAGGCCGAACGCGACGAGCACCATCGCCCCGGCGATGGCCAGCGCGGCCGCCGGGGCCACCGGTGAGTGGATGCCGAGCGCGCCGAAGCAGAAGAACCCGTACGCGGCCAGGCCGATCGAACCCAGCACGGTGCTGGCCACGCCGAGCGTGTAGCTTCCGGCCACGCCCGGCGCCTCGTCGTGGCCCGTCCGGCCGAGCAGGCGGCGCACGACCACCGGGACGGCCACCACCTTCAGCGCCGCCGAAAGCGCCGCCAGCGCGTACAGGTCGGGCAGGCCGCGGTCGGCGGCGATGACGATGGCCAGCACCGAGATCAGCGCGGATTGCGCCGCATACAGGCGGATCTGGTCCCGGATCAGCGCCTGCCGCAGCATGCCGAACTCCAGCAGCAGCATGAGCGCCGCGATCACGTTGGCGGCGCCCTGGTAGACGCCCGGAGCCTGGACGGGATCCATCACCCACCCCCCAGGTAGAGCGTGAACACGCCGAGCACGGCGAGCAGGAACGCCCCGGCGACGAATTCGGTGATCTTAAACAGTCTCAGCTTGGCGAACGAGTTGTCGATCACCGCGACCACCGCACCGATCGCCGTGGCCTTCGCCAGCAGGGCCACGATGGCCAGCAGCACGGAACCGGCCTGCTGGGTGGACGCCAGCCCCCAGGGAGCGAGGAAGACGTTGGCGAGGATCGTGTACAAGATGAGCTGCTTCAGCTCAGATCCCCACTTCAGCAGCGCGAAATAGGGGCCGGAATGCTCGAAGGACCGGGCCTCGTCGATCATCCCGAACTCATTGGTCCCGGTGTGCGTCTCCACCGGGATCCGGCCCGTCTCGCTCAAAATCACCATGAACAGCGCGGCGGAAGCGAGCAGATGTGCGGGCCGCACGATCTGCCCGGCCGAGGACCGCACCGTCGCCGCGAGCGCGTACGGCAGGTCGGTACCGGTCAGCAGCGCCACCGTGAACACGACGAACAGCACCACCGGCTCGGTGATCGCCGAGAACGTCTTCGCCCGGCTCGAGCCGAGCTGCGCGTACGGGCCGCCCGACTCCAGCGCCGCCGTCGCGACCAGGAAGCTGGCCAGCGACAGCATGAACCCGCCACCCAGGATGTCGCCCATGTAGCCCAGCGGCAGCCCAAAGGTGGTCAGCACCGGGATCAGCAGCGGCACGGTCAGGTAGGCAGCCACCGCGACCACCGGCGCAGCCAGGAAGAACCAGCCCGCGCTCTCCGGGGCCAGCGCCTCCTTGCGGAACAGCTTCGCCAGGTCGTAGTAAGGCTGCAGCACGCGCGGCCCGGCGCGGCCCTGCAACCGCGCCTCCATCCGCGCGATCACGCCCGTCAGCCCGGGCGCCGCGACCGCCACCGTCAGGACCTGCAGCAGCTGGATAACCAGGATCGGGAAGGCCGTGCTCACCGCACAGCCCCGATGTCGTCGCCGGGACGTTCCGCCGTATCCTGCGTCACCAAGGCCTCCTAAACCCAGACGGCACAAATGCGCGAACAGGGATTAGAGGCCATCAGCGCGGCTGACGCCACGCGGTTATGGCGAGCCTCATCGCCGGGCAACATTGTCTCTTAGGTGATCCGCGGCCCGCAACCCGCCCCGGCACGCCCGCGCTCATGCGACCGGCACCGTATGCAGCGGAGCCAGGAAATGGAGCCAGGAAATAGGGTGTAAGACGTGATGTCACGGCAGCCACATGCTGCCCAGGCACGGCTGGGCCGGAGCCGACCGTTGCGGCGGCAGGCCTGTGCGCATGCTCCTGCTTCCCGGCTTCCCCTTATTCTTTCCCGAATGCTTCTATCTCTGCGCACTCCTGCTCGGTGAGTCCCGCAGCGCCTCTCACCGGCCGTCCAGCAGCAGCACGGGCAGCTTGCCGGCCCTGGCCGCGGTCTCGGCGACCTGGCCGAGACCCCGGTGCAGCACCCCGCCGTCACCATGACGGCCGAGGACGAGCAAGTCGAAACCGTGCTCGGCCGCGTAATCACACACGGCGCGGGCCGGGTCACTATTCTCGATGATCTGCAGGCTCACCCGGACGCGCGCCGCGGCTGGCACGCTGCCTCTGGCCTCATAGAAAAGCCGCTCGGTGTACTGCCGTCGCTCGGCCCGATCCCGCGCGCGGTCCTCGCTGCACTCCCCGTGCGGCACGCCGTCAAGGACAGCGAGCGCCACGACATGCGCTGTCCCGTCCCCGGCGATCGACGTGGCGGCCTGCAGCGCCGCCGCAGCGCCGGCGGAGCAGTCCCATCCGACCAGCACCCGCCGGAACGATGCGGCCGTCATCGGCCCGGTCCCATCGCCCGGTCTCGCCCGGCATTCGCGATCATGCCGGCCTCCCCTTCTCCCCGCGGCCAGCCATGCAGGTGGTAGAGGCCATCAGCGGGTGCATCATCCCGCCCTTCGGGCGAGCCTCATCGCCACGGTCATTGTGACCGCCGCCACCCGCTGGTGCAAGCGCCCGCCTTCACACGGTCAAGGCTGCCTGCGGGGAACAGCGGGCGCCAGGGCCGGGCATCAATGCAGGGCGTTGCGCAGTGCGGTGACCCGCTGCACGGCTGCGGTGAAGTCCCCGGCGTGGAGCTGCCCGCCGTCAAGGGCGCTGGCCAGCGCCTGAGTGACGGACTGTCCCTGGCTGACGTCCTGCGCCGCGCACAAGAGCAGGTCCATCCCGGCTGCGGCGGCCAGCACCGCGCGCCGTCCATGGATGCCGAAGCTGGTTAGCGCGCCAGCCTCTACCGCGTCGGTAATAGTCACTCCCTTAAAGCCGAGCCGGCCGCGGAGTTCACTCTGGATGACGGTACGGGATAGCCCCGCCGGGAAAGTGGCGTCGAGCGCGGGATAGACCGCCCAGGAGGCCATGACGAGCTTGACTCCGGCGGCGATCGCCGCCGGATACGGCGCCTCATCCAGGCTCCGCAATTGCGGCAGCGGCACGGTCAGGGTGACCGGCAGGCGTCGGTATTCTGCGATTTCGCCGCCGAGCCCAGACCCGGGAAATGCTTCGCGGTGGCCGCCACCCCGGTCTGCTGCTGCGCCCTGATGAAGGCCTGTCCGCAAGAGGTGACCGTCGCCGCATTATTGCTGTAAGAGCGCTGGTACTCGTCGACGAAATTGCCGGACTTGTAAAACACGTCCAGCACCGGTGCCAGGTTGACATTCATGCCGACGCCGACCAGATTCTGCCCGGCGCCCGTTCCGGCCCGGGCTGCCGCCATCGTCGGATTCGCCGACTCTCCGATCTGTTTTTCCGGCAGCGGCGGCGCACCGGGCAGACGACGCACCTCACCGCCTTCCTGGTCGGTCATCAAGAGCAACGGCGACGGCACCGGACTTTTCTGCTGCGCCGCGCGCAACTGCCGGATAACCGATGCGATCTGCGCTTCGCTGGAAATGTTGCCGCCAAAGAAAATGACCCCCGCCGCCTCGCCCGCGGTGATCTGCTGTAGCAGCGCCGACGGCACCGTCAGTCCCGGATAAGAAAAGATCACGCGCTGCCCGGCCATCTGCTGCGACGACAACCGAGCCCGCGCACGCGTCCGCAGCAATCTGGCGCGCTGGCCAGCCATCGCGTCCTGAGTCCCGGACAAGCCGCCGGCCACCGGCACCGCCCCCAGTACCAGCGCACCCTTCAGTACGCGACGGCGATCCGCGCTGAAACCCCCAACCCTCCCACTGCTCTCCCATGGCGCCTCTTTTGCTATTTCCATCCATCCGCTACTGCCTCCGCCCATCTGCGCCCCCGCTGGCTACGGCACGGGATATGGAGCCCGTACATCACAGTCCGTGCACAAAGGCCTGTGCTCGGTCAAGCTCATCACCCTAATGGGAACTAGCGGGTCACCTGTGCTGGGCGGGATGCCTGGTGCGGGAGACTTGTCACCGGTAGCAGCCGGCGGGTGAGCACTATAAAAACTCCGGGCCTGAGCCCTGGGCTGAGACCGTGCCCCCGCCGGCCCGCCGGGGAGAATGGACTGCTGATGGGGTGGCGTGCCCGGCACAGGCCGTGAGCACTGGATCCATTAGGGCGCTGGCGGTTCTCCCTGATGCTGCCGGATGTGACGGAGAGTATGGGAAGGATGAGGGATTGCTGTTCATCGGTGATGACTGGGCCGAAGGCCACCATGACGTGGTCGTGCAGGACGATGCCGGGAAGACGCTGGCCCGGCGGCGGCTGCCGGAGGGCGTGGACGGGATCGCCCGGTTCCACGAGCTGATCGCATCATGCTGCGGGGAGGACAGTGAGCCGGACCCGGCGCAGGTCGTGATCGTGATCGAGACTGAGCGGGGGCCATGGGTGAAGACGCTGGCCGCGGCCGGGTACCGGGTGTACCCGGTGAACCCGAAGCAGGCGGCGCGGCACAAGGAGACGATCTCGGTGTCGGGGAAGAAGGACGACTTTTTCGACGCGTCCTGCCTGGCGGACATGGGCCGCACCCGGCGGCACCAGATCCGGGAGCTGGCCGCCGACAGCGACATCGCCGAGGCGGTGAAGATCGCCGCCCGGGCGCATCAGAAGCTGGTGTGGGAGCGCACCAGGCACCTGCTGCGGATGCGGTCGGCGCTGCGGGAGTACTTCCCCGCCGCGCTGGAGGCCTACGCCACCCTGACCCTGGCCGGCCCGGACGCCCTGGAACTGCTGAACCGGGCACCGGATCCGGCGTCGGCGGCGAAGCTGACCGTCACGCAGATCACCGCCACGCTCAAGCGGGCCCGGCGGCGCGGCGACCTGCCCGCGCGCGCCCGGGACATCCAGGCCGCGCTGCGCACGCCGCACCTAGCCCGCCGGGTAGCCCCGGGGAATTTCACCCCGAGGCCCCCACGGAACCGTGCTTAACAGTCTCCCGTTACACGGCTCTTCTCATCGAATCCGTTAGAACTCGGGCATCCACGCCCAGTGGACAAACAGCTGCGGCTCTCTTTGCAGGAGCCCGTTCCACCAGCGTTTTGCTCGCTTGAATGCCCTCAACCGCTTGAACTTCCTGCGAGCCCACCGCACCAGGTAGGTGTTGATGCGGCGCAGGAGGGTGAACATCTCGGTCCGGTAGAACTTGCCGTAATAGTTCATCCAGCCACGGATGACCGGATTCAGCCACTCGGCGAGCTCCGCCAGGTCCGAGGTGGTGCGCAGGTTGATCCGCCACCCGCGAATGATGCGACCTTTGTCTTTCAGGGCGTCCCCGCTGATCGCCGGGAGGAACGCTGCGAACATGCTCCTCCCGTCTCTCGTCGGAGCTTTCCTGACACGGAAGGTATATCCAAGGAACGTGAACGACGTGCACTCATAGTCGAGCCGCCGCTTCCTGTCCTTGCAATACACCACCTTCGTCTTGTCAGGGTGCAATCGCAGCCCGACTTCCTCCAGACGTTCCGACAGCGCCGCCCGCACTTGGAGGGCTTGCCGCTCGGTCGCACAGTGCACCACAGCGTCATCAGCGAACCGCTCGAACTCCACGGCTGGGAACTCCCGCCCCAGCCACGAGTCGAACGCATAATGCATGAACAGGTTGGCGAGCGCTGGTGATACCGCGGACCCCTGCGGGGTCCCGCGTTCCCGTTCCGCCAGCCTGCCATCGGGCATCTGAATCGGCGCTTTCAGCCACCGCTTCACATACAGCACCACCCATTTCTGGTCGGTGTTCGCCTCCACCGCCTTGACCATAAGATCATGGTCAACCGAGTCGAAGAACTTCTCGACATCAAGGTCAAGAATCCAGTCCCTCGTCCAGCATCGCTCGCGGCACTTGGCGACCGCATCCAGCGGTGACCTGCCCGGCCGGTACCCGTAGGAGTCCTCATGGAAGATCTGCTCCGTACGCGGCTCCAGCTGCAGCGCGGCCACTGTTTGCGCGATTCTGTCGGCGACAGTGGGCACGCCGAGCATTCTTGTGCCCCCGCCGTGCGGTTTCGGTATTTCGACTGCCCGCACCGGAGGAGGAAAGTACGTCCCCGAGGACATCCTGTTCCAGATCTTATAGAGATTGTTCCTCAGATCGGCTTCGAAGTCCTCAATCGACTGCCCGTCCACCCCGGCGGCACCCCACGGCCCCGGCGTGTTTGTGTTATGTGACCCGCTGGTCTTGATGTCTGTTTACGCGTATCCGTAGAGCGCGAGTATGCGCTTGTCGTCGCGGCCGTAGTAGCGGCGGGCGTGGGCGGTGTTAGCGAACCCGGCGCGGCGGAATGCGCCGGTGACGAGGTTGCGGATGGCGGCATAGGCATTGGGCTGGCTCCCGGTGCGGACCTGCTGGAGGTCTTCGCCGAATGTCTTGTCGCGCACGTAGTGCTCGCGGTTTTCTATGGCCCAGTGGTTGCGGGCGTAGATGCCCAGGTGGCGGGGCCGGCCAGGTCTGCGGGCAAGCTGGTGATGCCGTAGGCGATCTCCTTGTGCGTCCACGGGCCGTGGGTTGGGCCGGAGTCGCGGCGGATGCGCATGACCTGGGTGGCGTGCGGCCAGCTGATGCCGTCGGCCGGGGCGGTGCGGATGGCCCGCCGCTCGCGGCGGCCGTGCCCTGTGTCCTGTTCGGCCCAGGACGCGCCCGGGAAGCCGGCGTCGGGGCCGGCCAGGGCCTTCGCGACGGCCTGCAGCAGGGAAGGCTGGTTGCCCTTGATGATCATCAGGTAGTGTGCGTGCTTGTCTTCGGCCAGGTGGCGGGCGGTTTCGGCCTGAGTGTGCAGCGCGTCCAGGGTGACGACGGTACCGATGAGATCCAGGTGCGCGATCGCCGGGGCCAGTTCCGGGATCTCGTTGGTCTTGGCGTCGATTTCCCGCTGGGCACGCACGCACCCCGTGGCTACGTCCAGCACGGACAGCAGGTGGACCTGGCTGCCATCAGCGCGGACCGCGCCGCGGACCGTCTTGCCGTCCGCGGCGGCCTGCTCCAGCAGGCCGGGCGGCCCTGGCCGGGCGGTCGCCGCGGAGGCGCGGCGCTGCTCACGCTCGTGCCGGGTCACGGCAGGCAAGGCGTCCGGCGGGCCTCGCGGCGAGGTACCCGTACAGCACCGCGTTGAACGCCGCGGCGTCGATGTCCTTGAAGACCCGGGAGAAGGTACGGACACTAGGCGGGCGGATCCGCCTGGTCCACGGGTCGCGCCGCCCGCCCAGGACGGCCAGCGTGTCCTGCGCGCAGCCGGCCGCCCACTCGGCAACCGCGGCCGGGGAGTCGTGCCCGGCGGCGGTGACCGCGCAGATCGCCAGGGCCAGCACGAACTCCAGCGGATGCCACCGGCCCAGCCGCGACCGCGGGTCAGGGACGCGGGCCAGCCACTCGCGCAGGCAGCGGCGGGATTCATCAGCGGCAAGAACCCCGGCCAGCTCCCCGGCCGGGACGTCGATCAGAGAAGATAGCAGCACGGGCACGGGCTTTCCGAAGGTCGTCTGAGGTTGGCACCTTTGATCTTGGAAAGCCGTGCCCGCCTGTCAAACCGGGCATTAACCCCAGACCAGACATAGCGGTGCGGAAGCACGCTGACGGACTCACTCAGGCACAGACATCAAACTCGCCGGGGCCGTGGGCGGCACCCTTGTTCCGCTTGACGCTCTTATACGCCTCCCACACAAGCCACTTCGGTATCTGAAACGGTTTTCCTTCCGGACCTGACTTGCCCACTCGTCTCCTCCCAGAGCATCGCCTGGTTGCTCGCGCGAACAAACCCCAGATGAGCCGGCCCCTTCGCTCCGCTCCCATTACAGGAGTTTCTTCACTACTACGAGCCGGTCCGCCAGCATGCGCCGCAACGGTACTCGGCGCCTCCCGGTTTCTGCCGCTCGGCGCACTCCCTCTCGCTCCTGCCACCTGAAGAACGGCGCAGGAGCCGTATCAGCGCATGCCTTCCCACGTTCCGTGCAGAAGCCGCAGACCAGACTCACGCCGCCTCCATACCGGACACCACCTGGCCAATAGACGGGCTCTCGCCAGGCTCATCTCGGGATCGCATTGACACCCCGGTTTCGATGTCGTTTCCTAAATCTCGGCACGTCATCAGCGGTTCACTTGCGTTCGTCTTCCTGGTCCCTACCTGACGGCTCTTACACCGCCTTTTCCTCAACGCTCACCACGACAGTCATTGGCTAACGCAGCTTGAGGTGGTTTGGCATCTCTCCCCGTAGAGCGACGCCGGAGGGCCACAAATCCTCCATCTTCTGCACAGCAACACATCAAGAAGCCGCTTTCCTACCTATAACGACTCCTTTCCGCGCGCGTGGCGCAACAATGCCGGGGAGTTAGGGTCCTTCAGCGTTTGTCACGGATTTCCGGCGGCGTGTCGCAGGCTGGTGATAGCTGGGGTCGACGTGGGCGGTGATGCTGGTTATGCGATGGTTTGCGCGGGGTTTGCCGTCGGGGTGCTTGTTCCAGCGGCTGAGCGGGGACTTGACCTTGCGGGCGCAGACGCGGGGCCGCCGGGGGCCGTGCAGGCTCGCGAGGACGGCGCGGCCGATGCCGCCGGTCAGGTCCCCGCCGGGATCGGTGATGTTCTGCGCGGTGATGAGGAGGTTCTGGGCGGTCTCGACGGCGATCTGGTAGCTGGCCCGGTCGGGGTCAGTGCCGGGCACGGACTGGACGGCATCGGTGACAGCGGTCCGCAGCGCCTGGTAGACGGCCAGCAGCGCCCACATCTCCTGCTCGATGCCGGCGGGGTCCCCCGAGCGGAGCACGCGGCCCTGAAGCAGGGTGTGGCGCAGCGCGAGGTAGGTGATCTCGTGCTGCCAGCGCTCGTGGTACAGCGTCATCAGCGCGTCCGCCGGGTATGCGCGGTGGCCCAGCAGGGTCGTGGCCAGCCGGTAAGTGCCGCCGTAGGTGGTGCCGTCGTGGCAGGTGACGGTCACGGCCGCGGTGATGATGCGGACCTTCACGCCGCCGATGACTGACAGGAACGACCCGTCGGGCAAGTGCCGCAGGACTGGCAGGCGGCGGGTGCTGGTGAGCCGGACCAGGAACTGCGCCTTCGTGGCGGCGACCGCGGCGAGGAAGTCCCCGCCGTCGAAGCCGCGGTCGATCAGCACCAGCATGGACTCATCCAGCAGGGGCAGCAGCTCCCGCGCCTGGCCCGTCTCCCCCTCGGCTCCCGGGCCGAAGACCGCGCCGAGCAGCGCCCGGGTACCTGTCTCCACCAGGGCCATCAGCGCGAGCCCCGGGTAGCCGGTCTCCCCGTTGGACGCCTTCTGCTTGCCCAGCCACGCCCGGTTCTTCGCCGTATCGGGCACCTTGACCGACTTGCAGCCGTCGAACGAGACCGTCCGGTACCCGCGGAACATGATCCCGGGCGTGCGCGGCTGCCCCAGCGGCCCGGCCAGGATCTCGAACAGCCGCCTCACCGGCGGGATCCCGATACGCCGGCGCAGGTCCCGCAGGGCCTTCCCCGAAGGCGCCGCCAGCCCCAGCACCCGCAGCCCCGCGGTCAGCTTGCCCCATACTCCCCGATAACCGGCCCGCGGGAACAGGCACATCGCCAGCAGGAAATACAGGCCCGCCCGCGACGGCGCCAGCCGTACCCGCCTCTCCAGCCCGCCTTCTTCCTCCAGCACCGCATCGGCGAGCTCGAACGGCACGATCCGCGTGAGCTCGCCGAGGTGACCGGCAGCAAACACCCCGGCGGCCACGGTGATCGTCGTCGTGACCGACGTGACAGCAGAACGGATGTGATCTGCCCCGAGCTTTCCGGACAGCGGATTTGTGGTTAATTCACGCTGCGGACTGCCGTTCCAGGTACTCATTGCGGACTTGCTGCGGGGTCCGGTACTGAAGCCCGGAGTGCCGACGTCTGGAATTGTACCAGAATTCGATGTACCTCACAACGTCGCGGCGCGCGTGCTCGCGGGTCGGATACTGAGTGCGGTGAACACGCTCGTTCTTCAGCGCGGCGAAGAACGATTCGGCCATTGCATTATCGTAACAGATACCGGTGCGGCCGACGGACTGCCGGAGATTATGCTTCTTGAGCGTCTCCGCAAACTGCCGGGATGTGTAATTGCTGCCGCGGTCGGAGTGGAAAATCGCATTAGCGGCGAGAGGAAAATTACGGGCGGCGATCTCGATGGCCTTCTCGATGAGCGGCGTCTTGTAGTTATCGCCCGCTGCCCAGCCGATGACTTCCTTTGTATGGCAGTCGATAACCGTCGCCAGGTAAAGCCAGCCCTCCCATGTCGGAATGTAAGTGATGTCGCCGACCATTTTCTCGCCCGGCGCGGCCGCAGTGAAATCGCGGTAAACAATCAGCCCATGCACGTGTGGTGATGGGTAGCGGGGGCTGCGATTGCCCGGTTACGGGGAGAATGCTTGGCGCGGGCGGTCGCCAGGGCCTGCCGAGCATGAGGTCGTGCAGGACGTCCATGGCGTGCTTGCCGTGCTTGCGTGCGGTGTCGATGTAACTGCGGATGTCGAGCCGGTCCTGGGTGACGTCGTCGCTGGTCAGGCGGCCGGAGATCTTCTGCTGGGTTTTCAGCGGGCGGACGCCGCGCTCACTGATGTTGTTCGTGGGCCACACGCTGGTGTCCTCGGTGAACAGCAGCACGTCGCTGCGGCGGTCGCGGCAAAATTCGAGCAGCTCGCGGCCTGGCTTCTGCTTCGTGCTGTTCTTCGGGCCGGGGACGCGGGGCACGCTGGCCAGGCCCGCGAGGACGGCGTGCCGGAACTCGTGCTCCAGCGGTTTCCGCGCATCGGCGGGGATGGCGTCCAGGCCCTGCTCGCGGGTGGCGTGCCAGGCACAGATCAGGCCGCGCAGCGCCCGCTGCGCCTGCACCGGCCAGACCGCGCCCGGGTAGCTCTCGGCACAGTCCTCGTAGTCCCTGAGCAGGTGAGACAGGCACGCCTGGTTCCCGGCGATGTGCTCCCACCGGGGGTGGAAGTAGTTCTGGTACCGGTCGGAGACCACGATCCCGGCGAATTCCGGCAGGATCCCGGCGTCCTGCATCGAGTCCAGGCTCCGGGCACCCAGCCAGAACGCGGAGTACCGCTCGGTGAAGGCGCCGTGGACGTATTTCTTCTCCCCGGCCTGCCTAGACCGCAGCGTCGTCTCGTCGAACCCCGCCACGCCCGCGGCGGTGATCAGGGCGCGGATCAGCGCCACCACCTCCGCGGCCAGGGACGCCGCCTTCGCCAGGCACGAGTGGATGAACCCCTCTGACACGGCGGCGCCGGCCACGTCGGCGATCAGCTGCCGGCACCGCTCCACCGGAACGTGCTGAAAAACCACCAGGTACACGGCCAGCGCCCGGAGCCTGGGGCCGATCGACAGCGCGGAATCCGGCACGCCCGCCGGGCGCGGCGCGACGTGCGCCTTCCCGCAGGCGCACCTCCCGCCGTGCAGGTCGTGCTGCACCCGCTCCGCCGCCGCGGCCGGGATCTCCTCCTGCTGAAACGAGCGGGTAACCCCCAGGTCAGCGGCCTCCGAAAGATCAAGGCCGCAGGAGCAGGCACCCTCCGGATAGTGGTCCTCGGTCCGGTCCGGGACCTCCCAGCTCATGGACGCCCCCGGGCTGCCCGGCTGCTTCCCCCGCTTCCGCTTCTTCGCCTCCGCCCGCTCCGCGGCCCGCCGCTGCTTCCGGGGCGGCTTCTTCCCGGGCAGGTCATCCGAGCTCGGCGGCATCGAGGAGTTCCCGCTGTTCCGCGACCCCGACCGCTCCGCCGCGGCCAGCTGCTCCCGCAGGTCAGCGACCACCGCCTCCAGCACCGAAATCCGCTCCGCCTGCTCCCGGATCAGCGCATCACGCGGATCCTCGGGCGGCACATCGGTCACAGCCCCGGATCATCCCCGAAACCACGCTCAGCCACCACGGCAACACCACGCCCGCCGCCAAAACGTAACCGTCGATCACGCACCGCAGCAGCAAGCCCAAGGACCTGAACGTTTACAAATCGCGTTTCACGAGGTCGGGAATGTCGTGCTCCTGGCCGTCGCCCTCGGTCAGGCTGACCCGCCACGGCCGCGGCTGGCAGGGCTCCAGGCCCAGCTCGCGCATGATGGACCGCACCAGCTCCGGCCCCGCGGGCACGCCCCAGGCCACCAGGTCCGCATGCACCCGGCGGTACCCGTATGTCTCATCCGATTCATCGAATGACTTCCGCACGATCAAAGCAAGCATCCCGCGCCTTTTCGCCGTCGCCGATTCCGGCGCGCTCCGCCATTCGTAAAACCCGGACCGCGATACCTCCATCCACCGGCACATCATCACGATCGACGGCACGTACTCATCACTCGATTCCTGGTAAGCCGCGTACTCCGCGTCGATGAACTCGAATTTATCGGTCACCGATGGTCGCGGGCGAAGTACGCCGCGGCTTTTTTCAAAAACTCGTTTTCCATCTTCAGTTCCCGGGTTTCCCGCTCAAGCTCGCGCAGCCGCGCCCGCTCATTCACGGTCAGCGGCGGTTCCTCGCCGGCATGCTCACGGCGATAGGAAGCGACCCAGTTGCCGAGGGTGCCTTCGTTAATCCCGAGCTCCTTTGCCACTCTGGCTATCGGGCGCGACGTCTCGATCACCATCTTCACGGCTTCATCCTTGAATTCCGGTGAGAAGCTCTTCTTCGGCCGGGGCAAAATACTTCACCTTTCCAGACGCCCATCCTAATGGATGGGCGTCTGGAAGCCTCGGGGCACCTCAATGACAGACTGGGCAGGCAACGGAGGTCTCCGGTACACGGGCCGTTTTGGTCGACACCCGTCCTACCGCAGCCTCCGTTGCCATGTCCGCCCGAAGCCACGATCCCGGCAAACCGCTTGACTACAAGGCGAAACGCTTAACTCCCCGGCATTGCACCTAGCCCAGCCCGCCGTGATCACCGAGGCCTACGCGGCCTCGGTGCAGGCCGCCGCCGCCGTGATCACGGCCCTCAACGGGCAGGCCAAAGTCATGGAAGCCAAGGTGAGCGAGCTTTTCGCCGCCACCCTGATGCCGGGATCTACCTGTCCCAGCCCGGCATCGGGGACATCACCGGCGCCCGCGTCCTCGGCGAGTTCGGCGACGCCCCCGGCCGCTACGCTTCGGCCAAGGCCCGCAAGAACTACGCCGGAACCTCCCCGCTGACCATCGAGTCCGGCAAGAAGAGAACCGTGCACGCCCGGTACATCCGCAACCGGCACCTCATCGACGCCCTGCACGCCCAGGCGTTCGCGGCGCTCACCGCCTCCCCCGGCGCCCGCGCCTACTACGACGAGCTCCGAGCCGGCGACACCGGCCACGACGACGCGCTGCGCCGCGTCGCCAGCCGCCTCACCGGCATCCTGCACGGATGCGTCAAGCACCGCCGCGAATACGACGAAGCTGTCGCATCGAACCACCGCACCGGGCTCAGGCAGGCCGCATGACCACCAGGTAACCCCGCTCCGCACCCGAGCCTTCCGGCACCTGACCCCGGCCGGACGGCGGCGTAAGCATGCCCAGACGAAAGTCACCGCCAACCCGTCCGAATGGCCCCGATTTGACAACTTAAGCCCTGGGGTGTCTCAGCCCCACCGCGCAACGGCTGCATTAGGGCGTCCCGTAGATCATGGGATGGGGTCGCGGAGCCAGATCCGGATCGCGGCACGTCGAAGGTTCCCGGTAGACGAAGTCGCGCTTGTCGGGCCGGGTGGCGACCGTCCGGTATTGGCGGAGCCGGTTGAAGGCGCGCGCGACGGTGTTGCGCTGCTTGTAGGCGATGGGGTCGAATGCGGGCGGCCGCCCGCCCCTGCTGCCGCGCCGGAGGCGGTGGCGGATCTGGTCGGCGGGTTCGGGGATGGCGGCCTTGATGCCGCGTCGCCGCAGGTGAGTGCGGATCGCCCTGCTGGAGTAGGCCTTGTCGTCCAGGACCTGGCCGGGCCTGGTCCGGGGCCGCCGCCTGGTCAGCTGGCAGCCATCCTCCACGGCTGCCTGAAAACCGGCTCCCGCTGCGAGGCGACCATCTGTACGCACCGCGGAAAAAGGCACGCCTCGCATCTCCGGATGATCTTGTCGCGGCACCCGCGCCCCGTTGCGCATCGGGCATGCCCAACGGGGTGGAAGTCCGCGACCACGACGTGGGCTGGCATCGCCGGAGCAGGCCCGGGCGCTGGGCACAGGTCTGCCGCATTGTTGCCACCGGGCCGCGACTGCTCGAAAGGATCTCCGGTTGATCAGCGTAACGTCGTAGCATTCTGGTGTGGGTAAGGGATAAACGCCGCAGAGAGGATTGGCATGGGTAGGACTGGCCGGCCGGTGGATCGGCAGGCCAGGCGCTTGATCTGGTTCAGTTGCCTGTCTTTGGCCGTCGTGGCCGTGGTCGTGGTCTTTGCGGTGGTCTTCCGGCTGCTAGCGGACACGGACGATTCCGCCCGGGCGCCTCACCCGGCAGCGGCACCTGCCTCGCGCGCCCGCCCGGCAACGCATTCGGCTGTGACCTGGCAGGTCGCGGGCCCCGTGCCGGACCTGTCGACACCGCTGGCGGGGATGCCGCCAGCGGCAGACCCGGCGAACATCTACGCTGACGCCGGGCCCAACATGCTCAGCGCGGCCGTACGGGGGGTGCCGTACCGGATCTACGTGCCGAACAGCGGCGGTTCCACAGTGACTGTCATCGACCCGGCCACCTACCGGGTGATCGGGAGTTACCAGACCGGGCCCAACCCGCAGCACGTCGTGCCCGCCTACGACCTGCGCACGCTGTATGTGACCAACGACCTGGGCAACAGTCTCACCCCGATCAGCCCCCGAACCGGGCGGCCGGCCGGCCCGAACATCCCGGTGGATGACCCGTACAACATGTACTTCACCCCCGACGGGCGCTACGCCATCGTGGTGGCGGAGACCCGCCAGCACCTGGACTTCCGCAACCCGCACACCTTCGCGCTCGAACACACGATCAGGGTCGACTGCGCGGGCGTGGACCATATCGACTTCGCGGCCAGCGGAGCCTACCTGATCGCCACCTGCGAGTTCTCCGGCCGCCTCGTCCGAGTCGACCTGCACACGCTGAAGGTGGCCGGTTACCTGAACCTGCCGGGCTCCGCGCCGCAGGACATCAAGCTGGATCCTGCCGGACGCACCTTCTATGTCGCCGACAAGACCCATGCCGGGGTATGGCTGATCGACGCCGCGACCTTCCGGCCAGACAGTTTCATCCCCACCGGCCCGGACGCGCACGGCCTGTACCCCAGCCGCGATGCGCGCTACCTGTACGTGACCAACCGCGGCAACGGCTCGATCACCGTCATCAGCTTCGCGACCAAGAAGATCGTCACGACCTGGTGGATCCCCGGCGGGGGCAGCCCGGACATGGGCGGGCTGTCCCCGGACGGGAAGGTGTTCTGGCTGTCCGGGCGCTACGACTCCGTCGTCTACGCTGTCTCCACCGTTACCGGCCACCTGCTGGCCAAGATCCCGGTGGGGGTGCAGCCGCACGGGCTGTGCGCGTGGCCCCAGCCGGGCCGCTACTCCCTGGGCCACACCGGAATCACCCGATGAACGTGTCACGTTTCCGGCCCGAAGGCCCCGGTCGACGTGTCCGCCGCGCCGGAGGGACGCTGGGGGGGCTGGCACTGCTACTTGCCGGACTGGCGGGGACGGCCCCAGCCCCCGGGGCCGGCGATGTCATCACCCGGGTGGGAAGTATCACAGTCAGCACCACCGCGCTGCACCCCGGACCTTCGGGAACGCTGACCACCATCGTGCAGGTCACCACCAGCGGGCAACCCTCCGATCAGCTCGACGCCGCGATCGCCGCGGACGGCGCCCCGGTGGGGGTCTATCACCAGCGGGTCAGCGTCGGGGAGATCCCGGATCTGGCCGGCTGCGGCGGTGACACCCCCCCGCCCGGCGTGGTGGACCACTGGCTCCACTACGGGCCGCTGCTGGTCCCCGGACGCTCCGGCGGCCCGTCCCCGCCCGCCGACGCGACCTTGACGGTGCAGCCGGTCACCACCCTGCCGGCTGGCGGGATCTTGGCGATCACTTTGTACTTCGCGCACTCCGGGTCGGTCACCGTCCACCTGCCTGTCGACCACGCCTGACCCCGCGCTGATCAGGTCATCGGCACGGCTGCCGCGGGTCGCAACGCCAGCCGCGACGTTTCGTGCGCGCTCAGCTGGGTGGGTGGATCGGCCGTCCGGTCAGCCAGGCGATCGGGCTGAGCGCTTCGGCCGCCGTCCAGGTACTCGCGTCGGGGTGGCTGAGGTCGATGTGGCCCTGGGCGCTGAGAAAGCGGCGCAACGCAGGCGCGATGGGAGCCCCAGCGGCGTTAGGCGAGCCCACGACGAGGAAGCGCTCCCGCCCTCTCGCGTCGAGGTAGACCAGGGCGTCTTGGTGAGCGATATCGTAGCTCAGCGGTTTACCGGTCAGCCAGTCCGTCCCGGGCGGGTTGCCCTCGGCGACCTGCTGATACCAGACGCTGAAGTACCGCCAGATCCGCTCGATCACGGCCGGGCTGCCGGTGAGCAGGGACCAGTTCGCCGGGGCCCCTACCAGCGTTCGATAGGCGCGCAGCCGGAACGGCGTGTCCCGGTTCGGGTCGACGGTGAGCTCCACGAAGCGCACCCGGTCCGCCAGCCCTGCCGCGGCGGCAGCGCGATCCATCATCAGCAGGTTTCCAGTTGTCAGCGGGCAGGTCTCCTGGCACAGGGTGAGAAAATCCGCGAGTACCACCACCTGGCCGTGCAGGGCGGCGAGGCTTGTTGCCTGGCCCGTGTCCGTGGTAAGCGGCAGATCCGCGACCGAGTCCGGTGCCGGCTTGTCCAGCACGGTGCCGAGGTAAGCCGGCGGCGGACCCGGGTCGCCCGGACCACCGCCACATGCGGTCACGACGAGCGCCGAAGTGGCCAGCGCGCCCGCGAACCGAACAGACCAGCGTCGCACCATGGCTTTCATTCTGGGCGCTCCGGCTTCTTCTGCCAGGCCCTTTCCCAGGTTGGCACTCCCGAGGAAACGCAGCCACTCATCACTGGCTGGCGCGAGCTGGCCATCGGGATCAATGCCGCCATGGTGTTCGTCGGGTACGGCGCCGCGCCATCGGTATCTGGGGCTAACCCTCTAGTTGTAGATGTATACGGGGGTGCCAGGTGCCTTGACCAGAGTGTGGAAGAAGGCGGCAGTGTCCATCGGGATCCGCACGCAGCCGTGCGAGACGGGCTGCAGCGGCACGTAGGTGTCGCCGTGGATCGCGTAGGCGGTGCCGATGAAGAACACCGGGTTGTACAGCTGGCCGAGCGGCACCGTGACCCAGCCGGGCATGAAAACGGTGCTCGTGAAATGACCGGTCGGTGTGATGGCGTAACCGCAGGAGCCGTCACTGCAGTAGTAGTATCCGCCGCCGGCGGAGACGTGGCTGACAAGTGACAGATCATTGTTCCGGTAGAGCAGGAGCACCCGCAGTTGGAGGTTCACTTCCACCCGTAGCGCACCGCCCAGCGGATCGCGCGATTGCGGAGCGCGGGGGCTCATCAGCGCGTGCTCTGCAGCCGGGCCGACGGTGCCGTCGGCGCTCAGCCCCTGCACCTCCTGGAACGCCCAGACCGCTTCCAGCGTGTCTGAGCCGAACTGGCCGTTCGCAGCGCCCGGGTAGTACGCGAGCTGTGCCAGCCGCTGCTGGAGTGCCCTTACGTCGTTGCCGTGCATGCCGTACTCGAGCGTGCGGTTGGCCGGCGTGTACGCGGACGACGTCACGCGGGCCGCCGCCGGCTGGACGGTTGCCGCCGCAGACGTCCGCCCGGCCGCCGATGCGACCCCCGGCACCGCGCCCGCGAGCGCGATGCACGCCACCGCGATGCCGCCAGCCACGGCACGGTTGATGTGCAAGAACCTGCTCATGCGCCTCACACCTTCTCAGCTTCGCTTTCGCTTTGTACCTGGCCGGAAGCTGCCAGCCACGGCACGGTTGATGTACAAGAACCTGCCCATGCGCCTCACACCTTCTCAGCTTCGCTTTCGCCTTTACCTGGCCGGAAGCTGGCCGCATAGGATCTCAGGGCAGGCAACCGCGGACCAACGTCACGTTCTGCTCTGATCCGCCATCAGTTAGGCGGGTTTGCGCTGGCGCGCCACCCGCACCCGCGGCCGTAGCGGGATGAACGGTGAGATCGCGATGCGCCTGCAGGTGGTGCCGCCGCTGAGCCACGCCGTCACCCGATCGAGGTGCTCGCCATCTGCACCGGCAGCTAGGTCGGGCCAGTGACGAGCCCAGCCACCTAATGATCCACCAAACTCATTAACGAGTAGATCATACCCCTTGCACCTGCACCCAGCCGTGCGGCTGCCATTCCCAGTCGTACTGCCCGCCGCCTGCCACCCCCTCGCTGAGCCGACTGGAGATCAGCAGCTGCGAGAAGAATCTGAGGTGCGCCTGGCTGTCGTATTCTGGATCTTGCAAAGTAACGTTAACGGAGCAATACCGCCATACGAGGTCAATGACGGCCGAGCAATGCTGGGTTGCAGGGGGTGGCGGGCCGAGCCCGGAATTGCCTTCGACCCAGAGCAGACCCGTGCCAGCTGCCGAGGCAGCGTTCCAGCGTGCCCAGTGCAGATCGCGGAGCACCCGTGATGGCGGGTAGGGCGGCACATCCAGCTCAACGTTGAGCGTAGCCGGTTGCTGGTATGCATACGCGGTGCCGTTCAGCTGGTTTAGCATCAGCACCTGGGGCACGGTCAGTGACTGGGCCTTGCTTTGGGTAGCAGCTGACGCTGTGCCCATGGCCGTGACGGCGGCCGTGAGTGCCGCGACGATCGTGATGGCGATTCTCATGATTTTCCCACCAGGGGATTGTCCGACGGAAGGCCACCCGGAGGCTGAGCCTACCGGTGTGCCTCCATGACGCGGGGCGGCTGGGTGCATCTCCTTCAGAGTAAAGCCGAGCGGCTACCTGGCAGGGTCAGGTAAGCCGCGCGCAGGACCCTCCCACTCATATAGGACGCCCGGCCATGTCTTCGGGTGTACCTGCGGTCCATGGCCGAGCGATGATTTCGGCCCGTGCCGGCCGTCTGATACATCACGCCGACGCCGGCGGCCTGACTGCTAGAGGAGAGAGCCGATGGGCAAGGTGCTCGCAGGGATCACCATCTCCGTGGACGGCTTCATCACCGGGCCCGGCGATGGCCCTGGCTGCGGGCTCGGGGTCGGCGGCGAGCGCCTGCACTACTGGGTGTTCGGTGGGCCCTGGAGCTATGACCCGCCCGGTCGCGGGGAGCCGGCCGGCGAGGACAAGGCCTGGCTGGAGGAGACAATGGGCGCCAACGGCGCGGTGATCTCAGGCGCGGCACCTACGAGGCGGCCGGGCACTGGGGCGGCAAGGCTGGCTCCGGCAATGCATGCGCGAGGCCGCGATCGTCCCTCGCCCACCTCGCAGGACGCCAGTACCCGCGCGCGACGGCCATATGCGGCGGATCGTGTCCCTGCACCAGCTCGCAATGCAACAGGGAGTAGACCCAGACATCGGCGCACCTCCGGTGATTCACGCCGTCTGGCCGCGGCGTGGAACCAGGCGGCGGTCGGTGTGCGGTGGCCTGGTCGGCGGCCAGTTGCAGCGCCTCTTCGAAGGACCCGGCCTCCACGACGTCGTTATAGAACCGCCCGGTGTACGTGTGCTCTCTCACGGTGATGTGGAACAACGGCATAGGCAGCACTTTACTGGGCTCTGGTTTCGAAGAAACAGCGCGCGGCCCGTCGCCGTGGCGTGTAATGGGCCGGGCGTTGGCGAAGTAAATAGCTGTTGTTCTTTTCAGTTTGCGTGAAGGAACGTCCTCTTGACCTGGTTGACGGGCTTCGGAACCCACGACATCCAGGAGGACGGACTCTGGCTCAGGGCGATCTTGACCCGGGCAGCCCGGAATTGTCCCCCTTGTCGTGACAAGCGTCCCGCAATAACGAGCCGAACGGCCCTGACCAGAGTCCGGGTCAGGAGATGATCGTTGCCCTGTGTCTGGATGGGTGTGGTTCGGGTCGGCCGTTGGCTTGATCCTGGTTGTGGTTGCCGCCTACGACTTGACCCAGCACCGGCACGCCATCCTCCGTAACTTCCCGGTAATCGGTCATCTGCGCTACTTCCTCGAATCGGTCGGGCCCGAGTTGCGCCAGTACATAGTCACTGACAACCGCCAAGAACGGCCCTTCGACCGGGACCAGCGCCGGTGGATCTACACCTCGGCCAAAGGCATCAACAACAACTTCGGGTTCGGCTCCGACGAGGACCTCGACGCCGCATCGGGCCACATAATCATCGACCAGAGCATGTTCCCCCTGCCGCGCCCGGACCCGGAGGAGGATACGCTCGCCTGCACAAAGGTGCTCGGCTCGGCCAGGCAGCGGCCCGGCATGTTCCGCCCGGCGTCGGTGGTCAACGTGTCCGCCATGAGCTTTGGAGCCCTGAGCGGGGTAGCCGTCGAGGCCATCAACCAGGGCTGCGCCCTGGCCGGTTGCCTGCACAACACCGGGGAGGGCGGCCTGACGCCCCACCACCTGCACGGAGGCGAGCTGGTGTTTCAGATCGGCACCGGCTACTTCGGATGCCGCGACCGTAATGGGCGCTTCGACCTCGACCAGCTGGCGGACCTGTGCGCTGAACACCCGGTACGGGCGATCGAGATCAAGCTCAGCCAGGGCGCCAAGCCGGGTCTGGGCGGGGTGCTCCCAGCCGCGAAAGTCACACCAGAGATCGCCGCGGCAAGAGGCATCGAGACGGGGCGAGACTGCCGCAGCCCGTCCCGGCACAGCGCGTTCTCAGACGTCGGCAGCCTGCTCGACTTCGTCGAGACCATCGCCGAACGCACCGGCCTGCCCGTCGGCATCAAATCGGCCGTAGGCAGCGTCACCTTCTGGGACAGGCTGGCAGACAGCATGGGCGGCACGGGCCGGGGTGTGGACTTCATCACCGTAGACGGCGGGGAGGGAGGCACCGGTGACGCCCCCCTGGCCTTCAGCGACCACGTATCACAGCCCTTCAAACTGGCGATCAGCCGCGTATACCGCGCATTCGCCGAGCGAGGACTCACCGACGACGTTGTGTTCATCGGCTCAGGGCGGCTCGGCATGCCCGAAACCGCTCTTCTCGCCATGACCCTCGGATGCGACATGATCAACGTCGCAAGAGAAGCAATGCTGGCTATCGGGTGCATCCAGTCGCAACGCTGCCACACCGGGCGCTGCCCGGTCGGGATCACCACCCACTCCGCCTGGCGCACCCACGGGCTCGACCCTGCCCTCAAGTCCGTGCGCCTAGCCAACTACATCTCGGCGCTCCGCCACGAGCTGCTTGAGCTCAGCCACGCCTGCGGAGTCACCCATCCCGGGCTGGTCGGCCCGGACCGCATCGAGATACTCGACGGGCACCTCGGGTCCCGCACAGTCCAGGAGATCTTCGGCTACGACCCATCCTGGGGCTAACCGGAAGTTCCCCCAGTGATCCGCGTGCTGGCACGTCGCACAGCGGCCAGGCTGACGACCCGGGCGAGGGCCAGCAACGGCAGATCCGGTGCGCACCACGTCACAGACAATCGATTACGTAGCGCAATCACGCCGATTTAGGGCGGCGGGCACCGAGCGCCGAAATCGGAGCGGATGGGCAGGCGACCGGTTAGTTGTGGCGTGAGCGGCCAGATCCGCCAGCTCTGGGCGGCTCAGCCCGCGGGACAGTACTCGTTCGAAGGCGTCGCGGCCGTCGTCGGATGCAGCTTAGTGTCGTGCGGGCACGACAGCGGCAAGCACCAGGCCGATTGCCGCCCAGCCCGCGATGAAGATCGCCAGCCCGGGCAGGCCGGGTCGCCGGTCAGCGGTCCCGCCGCGGCTTATCGGTGCGGGATGGGCGGCCTGGACGGGCTTGTCAGGGGTTGTCTGTGTGCACGGTTGAGGCCGCGCGCGGGCTGCCCGGGGCCAGGAAGCCGGCGACCACGGGTGCGAGCAGGCCTGGCCGGGTTACCAGCTCAAGGTGGCCGCCGTGGTAGACATGCAGCCGCGCGCTGGGGATCAGCGCGGCCAGGATCCTGGCGTTGGCCAGCGGGATGATCGGGTCGTCGTCGCCCGCGAGGACCAGGGTGGGCTGGCGGATGAGCGGCAGGAACGGCAGCGAGGTCCACCCCAGCCCGGCGGCGTGCTGGTACAGGTAACCCCGCATCGGGCCGGTGGGTGCCTGGTGGAGGATCCCGGCGATCGTGTCCGCATCTGTTCTCGCGCTTCCTCCGTACAGCGCGCCGGCGATCCGGCGGGTGTGATCCCCATCCCGGTACCGGCGCTGCGAGAGCATCTTCGCCAGCACCAGCGGATTGCCCGGAACCATCGTCTGCGGCCCGGTTGCTGTCGCCACCAGGATCAGCCGCCGGCACCGGAGCCGGCTGGAGAGCGCGAACTGCTGGGCCAGCCCGCCGCCCCAGGAGATGCCGAGGATGTCGGCGGAATAGTAGCCGAGCTTGCCGAGCAGCGCGCGCAGCAGCCAGGCCAGGGTGGCGAACCGGTAGGGCCGGGCGGGCAGCGGGGAGCCGCCCACGCCGGGAACGTCGAAGCGGATCACCTCGATCGCCGGGTCGAGGGCGTCGACGAACGGCTGGAGGGTCTCCAGGCTGGCGCCGATGCCGTTGGCGAGCAGCAGCGGGGGCCCCGCCCCGGTGCCGGGCCGGATCGCGACCCGCAGCGGCGTCCCGGCCACCACGACCGTCCGCGTGCCGGGCCGTGCCTCCCGCGGGATGCGTTCAGCGGCCGAAGACATGGCTGCCCCTCGCCGGCCCGGCCGGGCATAACCTGGCACCGCCCGGCTCATCAGCGACTCCAGCGCCGGCGCCGCCGGCCCGGCGCCCCCCTGAATGAGGCCGGTCAGGATGCGCTCGGCGGCGATGTAGTCGTGGCGGAGCATCCTGGCCTCTTCCTGAGCCAGGACCATGACCCGCCGCGACCGATCGGTGAACCGCTCGAACATGGCCCGCTCCGTCCTTGTCAGCCTCGTCCCGGCTGCGGCGCCGGTAAATATGAAGTTACATCGCGTTCTCGGATTGGCAAGATATATCGCGAAAGTTAATGAAGCTGCGCGCCCGGCGCTGGCCATGGCACGGCCGGCCCGCGGCACCGTCTTGCCGCATCATGGACCTCCGTTCGTGGGGTCGCATACCGGGCCGGGGAAAAGCCATGGCCGAGATCCGGACCAGGGACTTGGATGTCAAGATCCGCCAAGACAGTCGTCTGTGGCCGGGGGTGACGCGGTAACGGCGTGGAAGCGGGCAGCCGACAGCATCCGATCCCGGGCGGCCTCAGGCCCGGCGGCGTTGCCTGAGGTCGTGTCCAGGGCGACGCCACTCGTCGCTGGTCTTGTCCGGCTGCCCAACGTTCACGACCTGGACGGGCAGGTCGCCAGCCGCGCGGAGCACCTGGTCCGCCACCGTGGATCCTTTCAGCAGACGCGGCCAGTGCGAGCGGCGGCGCGACCCGATCACCAGCTGGCAGGCACCGGCTTGGCGTGCGGCCCGGATCAGTCCCGAAGCGGTGTCGCCGGCCCTGACCTCGGCCAAAGTCCCGTGCAGCTCGCCAAGCAGCCGGCGGTCCTGCTCCAGCCGCGCTCCCGCTGGCCGATCGAGGTTGTCGATGGCCCGCACGTGCACCCCCTGGAGCCTGGCGTCTGACAGCCCGGCCAGACAGGCGGCGTAGCGGATGAGCCATTCGTCGGCGGGCGACCCCTCCAGGCCGACCACGATGACCGAGGCTTGCACAGGCTCGCTGACACCGCGGGCGGCCAGGAACGCCGTGACCGGATCGGGAACTGAGTCATCCAGCCACAGCTGCCCGAGCTCCTGCAGGGCGGCGAGATTCGCGAAGCGGAAATAGTGCGACAATGCCGCATCCACGCGTTCTTTGGGAACAACCAGGCCCTGGGCCAGCCGGCGGCGAAGCGCCGCGGGCGCCAGGTCGACGAGCTTGATCTCGCCAGCCCGCAGGAACGCATCCGGCACCGGCTCGGCCGGGTGCACGCCGGTGACCCGGGAGACCAGCGCGCCCAGCGATTCTACGTTGGCGACGTTGAGGGTCGTATAGACCTCGATGCCGTTGGCGAGCAGGTCGCCGACGTCCTGCCAGCGTTTCGCGTGCCGCTCACCGGGGAGGTTCGCGTGGGCGAGCTCGTCCACCAGGGCCAGTTCGGGCCTGCGGTCTAGGACTGCGGTGGTATCCAGCTCCGCAAAGCTGGCGCCCCGGTAGGTGACCGTGCGGGTAGGGAGCACTTCGAGATCGGCGAGCTGAGCAGCGGTCGCCGCCCGCCCGTGCCGCTCCCGGTAAGCCACGACCGCGTCGACGCCCGAGCATCGCCGGGCGCGTCCGTCCCGCAGCATCGCGTAGGTCTTCCCCACCCCAGGGGCAATCCCAAGGTAGGTGCGCAGCTTGCCCGGCCGGCAAGCGACTCCATCGCGTCATGGATAGAAGCCTGAGCGATCAGATCCGGCCGGTCCTCAAGGTCGGGCAGGGCGCCGTTGGTCATCGCGGGATCCATTCGGACGTACGTGCACGTGGTCAGAGCGCGGCCGGTGCGGCCCCTGGCCACCCGGGGCAGCCGCTAGGGCCATGGGCGACCTGAACCAGGTCGTGCCCGTGTTCGAGCAGGCCCGCCTCGCAACGGTGTCAATCCAGACGCTATCCGCTGGAAACGGCACATGCCAGCGGTCCCCGGCCAACCGCCGGCCAGAGCATCCGGAGTCACAGCTGGCCGCCGCCGACGTCGAACTCCCGGGCGAGGCGCTGCGAACCGCTCGCAACCCGCTCATGCCGCTGCGGATCTTCTCCTCGCGCAACGTGACGGGCGCGAACCTGGTCGCGCCGCGGCCGAGGCCCTGCCTGTGGTCCTGCTTGTCGGAAGCGTCCGTACCCGGTCAGCCGGCGTCCGTCGGCCAATGCGAGCCGGTACGCTAGGCAGCGCTGACGGTCCGCGTTAACCGATAATGGGAACCCGGGGCGCCGGAATGGGGACGGACCACGTCAAGAGAATTATCCCGGCGCGGTTGGGCGCGGCAAATAAGGGAAAGTGGGACGCCGTGGGGCTCTCGGGGGCGACGGTGCTGCTGACGGGTGGATCTTCCGGCATTGGCGCGGCAACGGCGAGGACGCTGGCCGCCGCGGGCGCCAGAATCCTCGTGGCGGGACGAAACGCAGCGCGTCTGCGGGCGATAGCCGCGGAGACGGGCGGAATCGCGCTCGCGGCCGATCTTGCGGTGCCGGACGGCGCTGCGGCGCTCGCCGAGGCGGCGATGCGGGCCGCCACCGTCTGGGACTCCGACGGATACGAGGCCGCAGCCAACGCGGTCCCGCTCCAGGCGCGGATACCGGTGCCGAGGAAGCCGATGAACTGGCCCGCACCGCTGCCTGGTCCGCCCGGGCCTGGATCCACGACCGACGGGATTGCGATAGCCACAGTGCCCCAGGCCCAGGCTGGGCCTGCAGGGCGGCCGCCGACGGGAGCCCTGCCTGCGACGAACGGCATCGATATCCTGATCAACAACGCAGGCATCGGCTGGGCCGGCCCCCTGACCGAGATGGCCGCCGGGCAGGTTGCCCACGTGGTTGCCGTGAACCTGACAGCGCCTATCGAGCTGACGAGGCCGCTGACGCCCGCGCTCGGCGCCGGTGGCCGGGGTCGGGTGGTCTTCATCTCCTCTATCGCGGGCACTACCGGAGTGACGCAAGAGGCGGTCTACGCGGCGACAAAGGCCGGACTTGGGTGCTTCGCCGAGAGCCTCAGGTACGAACTGGCGGGCACGGAAGTAGGTGTGTCGGTGGTCGTTCCCGGTGTCGTCAACACGCCGTTCTTCGCTCGGCGAGGGAATCCCTACGGCCGCAGAAGGCCCATTCCGGTATCCGCGCAGCGGGTTGCCCGGGCCGTACTGACCGCAATCGAGCGTGACCAGGCGGTGACTTTTGTCCCGCGCTGGCTCGGCTTCCCGGCGTGGCTGCACGGCGCCGCGCCCGGGACCTTCCGGGCGCTTGCCGCCCGTTTTGGTTAGTACCCGAAGTAAAGCGCTGGAACGGGCAACCTGGGTCGCGGTAAGCGGCCGCCACCGGCCTGCCCGCGATGGGTACAGACCCGGGCCGGGCCACAACCAGGGTCAAATCTAGGGGCAGACCTGACGTACGTATTCGGAAATCGTGTGGCTGGGGGCGAGCTGGACCGCGTCTACTAGGGCAAACGCGAACCGGACCACAGGACTTCCGAATAGTTACGACCTGACGACACGGGCTCAGCGGCCGGGTGACGATGATTGAGTGACGCCCCGAACCGACAGAGCACCACTACCATTCAGCCTAGTACGGCAGCCGCATTTGGTGCTGTGAGCTGGGGGAAGCCGTCTGGTGGTTGATATGATCTTGTTACGGGATAGGCGGGTGTGAGCGCAGCCGCCTCGTGATCATGTCTGTGTGACGAGTCCAAGATCAGAGACGGCTGCTGCCGTCAGCATAGGCGCCGGGCTGGCGCTGCAGAAACGGGCTGAGCTGCTGGCGCTGCTGCGGCCATGTTTCGCGCGGGTGGAGCCGTGGCTGCAGGCGGGCAAGTACACCGCCGCGGTGATGAGCGAGCTGCCGGAGCGGAACGGGTGGAGCATCGCCCGGCATGCCGGGGACCGGACGCCGGATAAGACCCAGCGGCTGCTCAATCACGCCAGCTGGGACACCTTCGCCGCGATGGCGGTGGTGCGCCGGTTCGCCGTGGCCGGGCTGGAGCAGGCCGCCCGGCGCGGCCGCCGGCGCCGCGGCCTGGTGGTCGGCGCGATCGACGAGACCGGGCAGGAAAAGGCCGGCGAAGCCACCGCGGGAGTGAAAAGGCAGTACCTGGGGTGCGCCGGCCGGGTCGCGAACGGGATCAACACCGTGCACCTGTCGTACGTGCGGGAAAAGACCGGGCACGCGCTGATCGGCGCCCGCCAGTGGATACCCCGCGAGCACCTCGACGATCCGGTGAAATCCCTGCTCATGGGCCTGCCGGCGGACCTTGAGTTCCGCACCAAGGGACAGCTGGCCACCGGCATCTGCGCCAGCGCGTACGCCGACGGCATCCGCTTCGATTTCGCCTGCGGCGACGAGGTCTACGGCAACTGCACCCAGCTGCGGGAGTTCTTCGAGACCCGCGGCCAGGCGTACGTGCTGCGCGTGCCGTCGGACTTCACCCTCACCCTGGCCGCGGGCACGAAGCTGACCTGCGCGGAAGCGGTCAAGGCGCTGCTGAAGCAGCAGCGGCGCTGGGAGATCCGCTCCGCCGGCGGCGGCGCCAAAGGCGAGCGCTGGTATGCCTGGGCGTGGATCGCCACCGCCTCCCCGCGCCATCACCTGCTGGTCCGCCGCCACATCAAGACCGGCGAGCTGGCCTTCCATTACTGCCACGTGCCCGAAGGGCAGCTGCTGACCAAGACCCGGCTGATCCGCGCCGCCGGGCTCAGATGGCCAGTAGAAGAAGATTTCGAATTCGGCAAGGCCTGCTTCGGGCTTGACCAGTGCCAAGCCCGCCTCTACACCGCGATCCTCCGCCACGCCGTGCTCGTCATGGCCGCCCTGGCGATCTGCGCCGTCACCGCCGCCCAGGTCAAAGATCGCACCGATACCCAGGCGCCACCCCCGGTCAGGCCCGATCAGCCGCCACCGCCAGAACCCGGCATGATCCCGCTGACCATCCCGGAGATCAAGCGGCTCCTCGCCGCCCTCACCACCCGGCCCATGCCCCTGCGGCACGTCATCCACTGGGACACATGGACCCGCCGCCACCAGGCCCGCTCACGATGGTTCCACAAACGCGCCAGACTCACCCGCGACGCCGAAATTGCCCTGGTCAGCTAGCCAAATGCGGCTGCCGTACTAGCGGGCATCCGCTGCCTCGAGACCGCTTCGAGGGAACGATCCGCCCCGAGACTCGAAGGTGGCCTCATGACCGTGCTCGGGGTGACCGTGCTCGAGGCGGAGCAGCGGGCAGCACACCGCGTCCTCAAAACCAAACCTGGGAGCGAGCCATGACTACTCAGCACGTCGACGACAACGGCCGGCGCATTGCAGCCGATCCGGATCTAACCCGGCTGTATCACGACACGCGGGAGCGCCTGATTCTGCTGCTGTCTGAGCTGGATGACGCGGAGCTGGCAACCCGCGTCCCGGCATGCCCCGCCTGGTCGGTCCGGGAGGTGGCGGCTCATCTGTGCGCAGCTTCCGAGGATGTGCTGGCGGGCCGCCTGACCAGAATCGCTACCGAGCAGGAGACAGCCGCCCAGGTGGCCCGGTTCAAAGGTCACGACGTGGCGGGGATCCTCGCCGCGTGGGAGGAGGCCGCGCCGCAGTTCGGGCAACTCGTCGGCACCCGGAAGATATGGCCCGCAGTGATCGACCTCGCCTCCCACGAGCAGGACATCCGGGCCGCTTTGGGCAGGCCGGGAGCCAGGGACACCGACGTCGTCTGGCACAGCGCCGACTGGCTGCTGACCCGGCTGCGGCCCCCCGTTCCGCTGCGCGTGACGGTGGAAGATGGGGAGTTCCGGACCGGGCCGGGCAACGGGACCGAGCTGCGGCTCACCACTAGCCGGTTTGAAGCCTTCCGCTGGCGGATGGGGCGCCGCAGCCGGGCACAACTCGCACGCCTGGACTGGTCCGGTGACCCGTCCGCCCTCCTCGACCATCTGACGATCTTCGGCCCCTCCGCCACAGACATCGTTGAGTAGCCGCGCCCCTGGCACCGGGTGCATCACCGGGCGTGCCGGGCGTGCCGGGCGTGCCGGGCGTGCCGGGCGTGCCGGGCGTGCCGGGCGTGCCGGGCGTGCCGGGCGTGCCGGGCGTGCCGGGCGTGCCGGGCGCGGGCTGGTTTCCGGGGAATGGCTGCGGGGCCGCTCGAGCGGATCAGACCCGCCCTGGACCGGATCCTCGTAGCCTGGCGTAACGGGCCGGACCAGGTGGACGTCCCGCAGCCGCGAGCGAACCCGCGCTGAACCGGCAATGCCCGGGGACATCATAAGCATGATCGAATGCGACATTGTGGGGAAGTCCCGGCCGGCTGGACGAGAGAACCGGTATCGTGCGGTTGCGTGCTGGACGGCGAGCTGATCTTTATACCGGGCGATATTCCCCGGCGAGGCGTGTTCGCGCTCTGGGGTAACGGCTCGGGATCGGCCAAGCTGGAGCTGGTCTTCCCCGGCGGCACATACGGCATACGCAAGCGCCCGGTCCCGGCAGAAATCATCCCGCTCGCCGAGGCTCTCCCGGCATTGCTCGCCATCGATCCCAGCCACGCCGGGCCGCGGATGCGGAGTGCCCAGGTCTGGGCGGCGGCTGCGGCCGCAGGAGTGGGCCTGGTCGCGCGCGGCCGGCTTCTGCCGACCGTCGGTGCGGACGACATCGACGTCTGGCGTGCTGGACCGCTCGATCCGGCCGACCTCAGCTGGCTGCACGAACTCGCTGCCGTCTTCCCGCCGACCGCGCATGCCCTGGGAGTTCCCGGCTCGCGCCCGATGCGGCTCCGCTCTCCGGAAGCACTGGTCCGCGAACTTTGGGACGCGATCGCCGACACCATCGCACGGTCGCCCGCTGCTCCCCGGACCACCACGTCACCGGCGTTCGCTGCGGCTGAGCCGACCCGGGTCAGCGATCTCGCGGATTGGCTCGCCGACACGCGCGAAGGCCTTTCGGCCGGAGCGCGACTGGGCCTGCGGATCGAGGCGGTCGCGGCATCCCCCATGGACACTGCGGACGAGGAGCTAGGCGAGGCAGACCAGGAAGAAGAGGGTCCCGGCGCGGACACGCCCGCGTTCCGGCTGGTGCTGCAGCTACGTAGTACCGCAGACCCGAGCCTGATCGTTGACGCCGCCGCACTGTGGAATCAGCCGGAAACGGTGCTCGCCAGGTTTGGCCCGCAGGCGGAGACGGATCTGCTGCTCGCGCTGCGGCGCGGCGCATCAGTGTGGCCGCCGCTCGCTGAGGTGCTGCGGCAGGCCGGCCCGTCGGTGATCGACCTCGACGACGATGCGCTTACCAGCCTGCTCGGCCCGGCAGCCGAAGAACTGGCGGGCGCCGGCATTGAAGTGCTGTGGCCGTCCAGCATGCTCGACGGCGGCCTGAAGTTGCGGGCTGTCGCCACACCAGCACCGGAGAAGCTCACGGAAGCTGGGCTCGGGCTCGACGCGCTGCTGGATTTCCGCTGGCAGCTTACGCTCGGCGGTGCGCTGCTTGACGCCGATGAGATCACCGCCCTCGCCGAGGCGAAGCGGCCGCTGATCAGGCTGCGTGGCCGCTGGGTGATCCTCGATCCGGCCCTGCTTGACAGGCTGCGTCGCCCGCCGCGGACGCGGATGCGCAGCTGCGAAGCACTCGGTGCGGTACTCACGGGCTCGGCAGAGATCGACGGCGAGATCGTGCCGGTCGTCGCCGAAGGCCCGCTCGCCGACCTCGCCCGCCAGGTCGCGAGCATCGCGTCAGCCCCCGAACCGCTCGAACCTCCGCCAGGCCTCATGGCGACGCTGCGGCCGTACCAGCAGCGGGGCCTGGACTGGCTGGCCGGGATGTGCGGCGCCGGGCTCGGCGGCTGCCTCGCCGACGACATGGGGCTCGGTAAGACGATCCAGGTGATCGCGCTGCACCTGCACCGGCGGGGTTCGAAGGCGGGACCGACGCTCGTTGTGTGCCCGGCTTCGCTGCTTGGCACCTGGGAACGCGAGGCACGCCGATTCGCTCCCGACGTCCCTGTCCGCCGCTACCACGGGGGCGCCCGGCACCTGCAGGACCTGGCCGTCGATGAGGTCGTCCTGGCCACTTATGGTGTGATCCTGCGTGACTCGGCGCGGCTCGCCCAGATCGGGTGGGGTCTCGTCGTCGCCGATGAGGCTCAGCACGTGAAGAACCCGCTGTCGCGCACCGCCCGTGAGCTGCGGGCCGTACCCGCGCCTGCCAGGGTCGCGCTCGACCGGAACGCCGGTGGAGAACCGGTTGTCGGAGCTGTGGGCGATCCTCGATTGGACAACACCTGGCCTGCTCGGGCACCTGGAGCCATTCACCCGCAGGGTGGCGGTACCGGTCGAGCGTTACCGTGACGCCGAGGCGACCGCCCGGTTCGCGGCCCTGATCCGGCCGTTCCTGCTCCGGCGCCGGAAGACAGATCCCGGGATCGCGCCCGAGCTGCCGCGTAAGACTGAAACGGACCAGTTCGTGCCGCTCACCGCCGAGCAGGTCACGCTCTACGAGGCGATGGTCCGCGAGACGATGGAAGCGATCGCCGCCAAGGAGGGCATCGAGCGCGCCGGGCTGGTTTTCAAGCTTCTGACTGCGCTGAAGCAGATCTGCAACCACCCAGCCCAGTACCTTAAGCAGCCGGGACCACTGGCCGGCCGATCCGGGAAGCTGGCCGCGTTCGACGAGCTGACCGATGTAATCCTGGCCGGCGGTGAATCGATGCTCGTCTTCACGCAATACACCCAGATGGCGACGCTGCTGCAGCAGCACCTTGACGCCCGCGGAATCGGGTCGCTGTTCCTGCACGGCGGGGTTCCCGTGCGGCGCAGAGACGAAATGGTGGCGGAGTTCCAGGCCGGTAAGGCTCCGGTGTTTCTGCTGTCGCTTAAGGCGGGCGGCACTGGCCTGACGCTGACCCGCGCCACCCACGTGCTGCACTACGACCGGTGGTGGAACCCCGCGGTGGAGGATCAGGCAACCGATCGCGCGTACCGGATCGGCCAGGACCGCCCGGTGCAGGTACACCGGCTCATCACCGAGGGAACGCTCGAAGACCGCATAGCGGCCCTGCTGGAAAAGAAGCGCGACCTCGCCGAGGCTGTGATCGGCTCTGGCGAGGGCTGGATCGCCGGGCTTTCCGACGACCAGATCGCCGAACTCGTCAGCCTTCGAGCCGCCACATGAGCGACAGGACCGGCAACCCGGCCGGGATGAACCGGGAGCAACCGGAATTCGGCCGAACCTGGTGGGGCCGGGCATGGCTGGAAGCGCTGGAGCAGCGGGCCCGGCTAGACCCCAACCGGCTGCCGCGCGGCCGGGACTACGCGCGCTGCGGCTCTGCCGGCGAGCTCATCATGGCGCCGGGCGAGGTGCGAGCTCAGGTACAGGGCCGCAAGACACATCCATACGAGGTCCGGATCCGGGTGCGGCGCTTCACCGACGACGAATGGGACCGGGTACTCAACGCCATCTCCGCCCAACTTGGTCACGCGGCGGCGCTGCTGGACGGCGAGCTGCCACCCGAAATCGCCGACGATGCGGCCCACGCCGGGCTCGACCTGCTACCCGGCGGCGGCGAGATCGGGCCGCGCTGCACCTGCCCGGACGATGCGGACCCGTGCAAGCATGCGGCAGCGGCCTGCTACCTCGTCACCGATGCCCTGGACGCTGACCCATTTGTCCTTCTGCTACTGCGCGGCCGGACCCGCGACCAGATAATGGCCGGGGTCCGGACACGCCGTCGCGGCGCGGCTTCCGGCCGGGCGGGCGAGCCGGGAACGACGGAGGTTGGTCAAGCCGGCCCCGGCCCGCAGCCATCGACGAAGGCCGGCCAGGCATCCACCGACGAGGGCATCGATGCCCGGGCAGCGTTCAGCGCGCGGCCGTCGTCGGCACCAATCCCTGCTCCGCAGCTGCCACCTGGGCGCCCTGGGGCCCCGGCGGCACTGCCGGTGGAGCCGCCGCCGTCAGCGGGCAGCCTTCGCGAGGACCTGCTGGAGCTAGCCGCCGACGCGGCCGCGCGGGCATGGGAAATGGCGGTGGGCCTCAGCACCGACGCCGGGCTGACCCTCGACCCGGACACAGACCTGGCCCGCCGGGCCTCCCGGGCACTGGGCACGCACGCTTTCACTATGCTCGCGGCGCGTTCCGGCGTCGGCGGACGTGAACTCGCCCGGAAGGCGCTCGCCTGGCGGCACGGCGGCATGACCGGCCTGGAGCTGCTGAACACCGAGTGGGACCCGGCCACAGAGGAGCCAGATTCCGCTGAGCTGCTCAAGGCGGCCCGGGTGGCGCTGCGCACCAAGACCGGTGCGGCGGAAAGCGTCCAGGGCAACCGGGTCACCGCGGGCCGGCTGCAGGTCCGGCTCGGCCGTGATCTCCGCTGGTATCCATACGCGCGATCAGACGGGGACTGGGAGCCCAGTGGAACGCCGGAGCCCGATCCGGCCAGAGCCGTCGCGAACCTATGACGGAACTGAGGCCGGCACGGCGCTGACCCCGCCACGACCGAGCCGCTGCAGGCCAGGGTGAGCGCGTCCACCCCGGTCCCGGTCCCGGTACACTTCGTGTAACCTTGCTCAAGATGCAAATTTATATCTCATGCAAAGTTGCCGTGATCACACGATGACACTTCCGCGTACGGTTCCCGCAGGCGGGCCACCCGCCTCGCTGCGCGAGCGCAAGAAGCTGGCTACCCACCGGTCGCTGCGCCGGGTGGCGCTCGACCTGGTCGCCGAGCGCGGCTTCGCGCACGTCACCGTGGACGACATCGCGGTGGCGGCGGATGTGTCGACGCGCACGTTCTTCAACTACTTCCCGTCCAAGGAAGCCGCGCTGTTCGGCACGGATCCGGACCGGGTCACCGCACTGCGCGAGCGCGTCGCGCATCAGGCGCCCGGCGAGCCGGTCCTGGATGTGCTGCGCATGGTTATGGTCAGCGACGCCCAGGCGGTGGCCGATGAGCTTAGTGAGCTCGGCGGCGACCCGGCGGGCTGGCTGCGCCGGATGAAGGAGGCCCGTACCGACCCGCACCTGCGTGCGGCACACGCGGCGCAGATGGCGATGGTCGAGCGAGCCATCACTGAAGGGCTCGCCGAGCGGCTCGGCACCGATCCGGAACGGGATCCCTATCCGGGACTGCTGGCTGCACTGGCAGCCGGTGTATTCCGCGCCAGCATGACGTTCTGGGCCAGTTCCGGCGGCGCGGTGCCGCTCAGCCAGCTCATCGACCTGGCGTTCCGGGCGCTCGCCGACGGGCTGCCTGAGCACTGCGCTTTGCGTCACGTCACTGGGAACGTGGCGGACAGGAAGGACAACCACTGATGGCCTCAGCCACTCCCGCGCCCGGCGACGGCTCCCAGTCGCCCGCCGCGGACGTCGCCGGCAACGGCGCCCTGCCCGGGCTCAGCCGCCGCCGCGTCCTGCTTATCATCGGCGCGCTCATGCTTGGCATGCTGCTCGCCGCGCTCGACCAGACGATCGTGTCCACGGCGCTGCCGACGATCGTCGGCGACCTCAAGGGCGGTTCCCACATCGCCTGGGTCATCACCGCCTACCTGCTCGCCACCACGGTGTCCACCCCGCTCTGGGGGAAGCTGGGCGACCAGTACGGCCGCAAGATCTTCTTCCAGGCGGCGATCGTCATCTTCGTGGCTGGCTCGATCCTGTCCGGTATCAGCAGCTCCTTGGTCGAGCTGATCGCGTTCCGCGCGGTGCAGGGGCTGGGCAGCGGCGGCCTGATGGTCGGCGCCCAGGCCATCGTCGGCGACATCGTCTCGCCCCGGGAACGGGGCCGTTACGTAGGGCTGTTCGGCGCGGTCTTCGGATTTGCCAGCGTGGTCGGCCCGCTGCTCGGCGGCGTTTTCGTGGACAATCTGTCCTGGCGCTGGATCTTCTACATCAACGTGCCGATCGGCGTGATAGCGCTGCTCGTGGTGGCCAGCCAGGTACCCGGCCACCTGCGCCGGGTGCACCACGTGATCGATTACCTCGGCACGCTCGTGCTGTCGCTGGCTGCCACCGCGCTGATCCTGCTGACCAGCCTGGGCGGCACCACGTACCCGTGGCGGTCGGCACCCATCTACACCCTGGGCGTAGCCGGCGCGCTGCTGATCGGGGTGTTCGTGCTGGTCGAGCGACGGGCCGCCGAGCCGGTCCTGCCACTGCACCTGTTCAAGCTGCGCATTTTCTCAGTGACCAGCCTGGTCGGCTTCATCGTCGGTTTCGCGATGTTCGGCGCGATCACCTACCTTCCCGCGTTCTTCCAGGTCGTCCGGGGCATCTCGCCGACGATCTCCGGGGTGTACCTGCTGCCACTGATGGCCGGCCTGCTCGTGACCTCCATCGGGTCCGGGCAGATCATCTCCAAGACCGGCAAGTACCGGTTCTTCCCGATCGCCGGTTCCGCGCTGATATCCCTCGGCATGTACCTGCTCTCGCTGATGGGCGTGGGCTCGTCAACCGTCCAGGACGCGTTCTACATGCTCATACTGGGCATGGGCATCGGCGGTGTCATGCAGGTGCTGGTCATCATCGTGCAGAACGGTGTGCCGCACAGCGAACTGGGCGTCGCGACCTCCGGTGCCACGTTCTTCCGCTCGATCGGCGGCTCGTTCGGTACCGCGATCTTCGGCGCGATCTTCGCCAACGTACTGGTCGGCAACCTGGCCAGGCACCTGCGCGGGGTCACCCTTCCGCATGGCTTCAGCAGCGCGGACGCCACCCCGGCACTGCTCAGTCACCTCCCCGCCGCGGTGCACCAGGGCTTCGTGGCCGGCTACGCCGAGTCGATCCAGACCGTGTTTCTCGTCGCGGTGCCGATCGCCGCGCTCGCCTTCCTGGCCACCTGGCTGATCCCGCAGGTTGAGCTCAGGCAGTGGCCCGAGGCCGGCGCAGAAGTGCCCGAGGCGGATATGGCGGTGGCGGGCGCCACCGTGGCGCCGGAGGCGCTACCCGGCGATGAGGAGGCCCGGCGGCCCGCATCTCAGCCTCCGGTGACCCACGAGGTGCTAGACCCGGAGGACGTCAGCCGCACCGATCCCTGACCAGATCCGGAACAAGACGCACTGTGATTGACGGAGAATCATCCCAGCGTGCTTGCACGGGCGCTGGAGACCGATGATTACGCTCAGCGTCCGGGTCACGGCGGCGGGAGCTTGATCGCCACGGGGGCACCCATGCTGAGCAGATGGGGCTCACCCCGGATGAGCACGTTAAGCGGAGCGCCGTTTTCCACGAGGTAGCGTTCGTCGTCGTGGGTGAGCTTGACCCGGATCTGGCGTCCGCAGAATAGCAGCGAGAAGGCGAGTTCGTTCCAGGCGTGTGGCAGCCGGGGCGCGAAGGACAGCCGGCCGTCGAAATCCCGGACGCCGCCGAACCCGAAGACGAGCGATGACCATACGCTGGCGGCGGAGGCAATGTGGACGCCGTCTGAGGCGTTGCCCGCCACGTTGCCCAGGTCCATCAGCAGCGCGTACTGGAAGTATTCCAGGGCCTGGCGCTCCCGGCCGATCTCCGCGGCGATGATGCTTTGCACGCACGCCGACAAGGACGAGTCGCCGGTGGTGAGCGGGTCGTAGTAGTCGAAGTTACGGCGCTTCTGCTCCTCGGGGAACTCGTCGCCGAGCAGGAACATCGCCAGTACGATGTCGGCCTGCTTGAGTACCTGGCGCCGGTAGATCACCAGCGGGTGGTAGTGCAGCAGCAGCGGGAATTTCTCCCGCGGCGTGGCGTCGAGGTCCCACGCCTCCCGGTCAAGGAACGTCTCATCCTGGGGGTGGATGCCGCGTTCCTGGTCGAACGGTATGTACATGGTGGCCGCCGCGCGCTCCCAGGACTCGACCTCTTCGGACCGGAGTCTGACCGTATGCGCCAATACGGTGTAGTCCTCCGGCCGCTCCTTTCGCAGCCGGCGCACTGTAGCGGCGGCGAAATTGAGATTCAGCCGCGCCATGAGGTTGGTGTAGGCGTTGTCGTTGACCACGGTGGTGTACTCGTCGGGCCCGGTTACGCCATGGATGTGGAACCTCCTATCGGCACCGTAGAAACCGAGGTCCGCCCACAGCCGGGCGGTTTCGACGAGGATCTGGGCGCCGATCTCGCCGAGCAGGCGTCCGCTGCCCTCCACGTGGGCGTAGCGCATGACCGCGTAAGCGATATCGGCGTTGATGTGATACTGGGCGGTGCCCTGCTGGAAGTTGGGCGAAGCCTCCTCGCCGTTGATGGTCCGCCACGGGAAGAGCGCCCCTCGCTGGCTCATCTCGGCCGCCCGCTCCCGCGCGCGGCCCAGCATGCTGTGCCGGACCGCCAGCAGGTTATGGGCGATCCTCGGCTGGGTGTACGTCAGGAACGGCAGGACGTAGATCTCGGTGTCCCAGAAGTAGTGGCCCTCGTAGGCCTGCCCGGTCAGTCCCTTCGCCGGGACTCCGGCCCCTTCGGCGCGCCACGTCGCCTGCGCGACCTGATAGAGATTCCACCGGACCGCCTGCTGCTGCCGCACCGGATTGAGCCGGGCCTGCACCTGGACGTCGGCGCGGTCCCAGAACCGGGCGAGATTCGCGCGCTGGCTCGTGAGGAGTATGTCGAACCCGTCGCGGACCGCGCGGTCCAGCGTCCGGCGGCACCGGTCGACGAGCTCGGGCACCGGGATGCTCCGCGAGGCCTGGTAGGTCGCGTACTTGGTGACCCGGATCGGTACGCCTGGCACCGCATCGGCCGTGAGGAGTACCTCGCCCGTCTCGTCAGTGACGGACCCCGCCGCGTGATAGGAACATGCCGCGTCGATCACGTGGTCGGCGCCGACGCCCAGCGTCATCCCGCTGTTGGTCGTCTGGTAGCCAAAAAGGATGCGCCGGTCAGCCAGGTCGGCAGCCCGCATATTAAGTACCCGGTGCGGCAGCACGGTCGCCAGGCGGGGATCGCCCGGCCGGTGCTCGGGCAGGTCGCCGGTCAGGTGGGCGTCCTGGCGGTTGAGCACCAGCGAGGAGATCACGACGGGCGCCGGCTCGTCGAGCATCGTGACCTCATAGGTCATTGCGATCAGGTGGCGGTGCTCGAGCGAGACGATCCGGCGCGAGCGGATCCGAACATGCTTGCCGGCACCAGTGACCCACACCAGCTCACGCGTCAGCGTCCCAGCCCGCATATCGAGGACTCGCCCGTAGTCCTGGATGCGCGCAGTCGGCAGGAAGAACGGCTCGTCGTCCACGTAGAGCTTGAGGATCGTCGTGTCGGGCACGTTCACGATCGTCTGGCCGGTCCTGGCGAGCGCGGGCGCTCCTTCGGCATGCACAATCGGCCATGTCTCGTGGAAGCCGTTGATGAACGTCCCAGGGACCAGCCCCGGGCGCCCCTCCTCGAAGCTGCCGCGGACGCCGACGAAACCGTTGCCAAGCGAATAGACGGTCTCGGTGAGACCGACGAACTCATCCGAGTACCGCGCCTCTACGATGCGCCATTCGTCCGCTGGGTAGAGGTGTACCGGCGGCAGCTCAATTTTCCGCTTGAGCATGATTCGAAGGTAATCGGGCGCGCGCGATACCGATAGATGGGGCCGCTGCCAGGCCGGTTCGTTATCGTACCTGCCGATCACCCCGCCGCCGGATCTGATGAGGGCTGGAGGTCACTACGCAAGAGGTGGTCACGCAAAGTCAGGCGATAAACCACGCTATCGCGACGTACTGGCAGGCTGCGGCGGCGCAGACGTAGACATGAAAGACTTCGTGGTAGCCGAACACCGACGGGTACGGGTCGGGCCAGCGACGATGGTAGGAAAGCGCTCCAGCTATGTAGAGCAGGCCACCAGCGAGCATCAGTACCGCGGGCGCCACGCCGGCGTGGATCCACACCCACGGCAGCGCAAGGCCGGCTGCCGAACCCAGCCCAACGAATGTCGCGCCGACCAGAAGCTCGGGTGCGCTCATCCACGCCAGGTGGATCACAGCCGCGGCAAGTGTCAGTGTCCACATCACCGTCAGGCAGACCAGCCCGAAGGCGCCGCGGGCAGTGAGGAGGAAAACGGGAGTTGCCGTGCCGGCGATGAGGAAGAAGATCATCGCGTGGTCCAGGCGCTGCAGGCGGCGCCGCCAGACAGCGGTCCAGGTACCGCGGTGATACAGTGCGCTGAACCCGAACAGCGCGCTCACGCTGACTGAGTAGATGGCGGCCGCCGTGATCTGCGCGGCTCCGTACGCGCGGGCCAGCAGCAGAGGGCCGAGCACCAGCGACGCCGTGAACCAGAGCAGGTGCAGCCAGCCACGAAGGAGTGGCTTGGCGTAGTAGACACCGCGCCGGGCGTCGTAAAGCGGAGCCGCCGCCGGGGAACCTATGGCTGTCACCGTCGGGCTCCATCTGCTGCCGGATCTGCGGACCAGCTACCGGTGACACGGCTGACCGTCTTCATGGCGGCGCATCCGGCCGCTTCGGCCTTATGCGCGATCTTCCTGTCGATACTCACGGTGGCCTGCCTTTGGTGGATTATTCGGCAAGGACGGACGCGTCGGCGGGACATCGGGGGGCGGAATGGCCGTCTGCCGCTTGTCCGGCCCAGGCAGCAGCGCGGCAGACGGCACCTGTCCGGGTGCCGATCCGTCTCCACGCAGGCCGCCCCTTTTCCGGGGGGCCGTTGCGCTTCCCGGCGCGCCAGCCCGGACGCAAAAAACCCGGATACTGCGCTGCTCCCGCCATGTTCACGGGCGCAGCTGCCAGGGTCCAGAGCAACTTTTCGGTATTACGCTTCCTAAGACTCTCACCTATAGGCGCTGCGCAGGCAACAACAGGTTCACCTAGCTGTCCGGCTCCCGGTGCCGCCGCTGCGCCTGCCGGACCGCAGGGTGAATCCCTGGCAGCGGTATCGCCCCTGCCCACCAGGGAGCACGCTGGCGGGCCGGGCGTTGGGGCCAGCAGGGCATCCGTAGCCCAGCGGGCCTCACGGGCCCGGGGCGCTGGCGGTCACGGGAGGAGGTCTTGCGGCGGCTGCACTTCGCGGTGGAGGATCTTGCCGGTGGCGCCCTTGGGCAGCTCGCGGACGAGCCAGACGTGCCGTGGGTACTTGTAGGCCGCCACCCGTTCCCGGGCGAACGCGCGCAGCTCAGCCGGTGTGGCGGTCGCACCCGGCTTGAGCCGCACGGCGGCGCCGACTTCCTCGCCCAGGTCGACGTGCGGGATCCCGATCACGGCAACCTCGGCGACGGCCTGGTGCTCGTGCAGGGCCTCCTCGATCTCGCGCGGGTACACGTTGTACCCGCCGCGGATGATGAGGTCCTTCATGCGGCCCACGATGAAGAAATAACCGTCCTCGTCCACCTGGGCCAGGTCGCCGGTGCGGAACCAGCCGTCCGGGATCGCCTCGGCGGTGGCCTCGGGCTTGCGCCAGTAGCCCGCCATGACGTTGTGCCCCCGGATGGCGATCTCACCGACCTCACCGGCGGGGCGGCTGGCTCCTCCGGCGTCCACGACGCGCATCTCGACCCCCTCCATCGGCGTGCCGATCGACCCGGGCTTGCGCACCCGGTCCGGGTGGTTGAAGGACGCGACGGGTGAGGTCTCCGACAGCCCGTAGCCTTCCAGGATCATGCACCCGAAGGTCTGCTCGAATCCGCGCATGATCTCCACCGGCATCGCGGCGCCGCCGGAGATGCAGGTCCGCAGGGACGAGGTGTCGGCGCTGGCGTGGGCCCGGTGGTGCAGCATCGCCGCGTACATCGTCGGCACGCCCTCGAAGATCGTCACCTTGTCGCGCCCGATGATCTCCAGGGCCTTGCCGGCGTCGAACCGGGGCAGCAGCGTCAAGGTGGCGCCGGCGGCGACCGCCGCGTTCAGGCCGCAGGTCAGGCCGAAGACGTGGAACAGCGGCAGGCAGCCCATGACCACATCGCCGGGGCCGGCCTTCAGCAGGGTGACCGCCGTGAGCTCGGCGTTGCGGGTCAGGCCCGCGTGCGTGAGCTCGGCGCCCTTGGGCCTGCCGGTGGTTCCCGAGGTATACAGGATCACGGCGTCGTCATCACCGGCCTGCTCCGCCGTTGCGGCGGCCGGGGGGCGCCCGGCGAGCAGGGCGCCCATGCCGGGCTCGTCGACCTGCAGGACCTGCACGCCCGTCCCGGCGGCGCCCTTGGCCGCTTCCACCGCCGCCTCGTGCCAGGCGAACAGGACTTTCGCCCCGGAATCTTCGAGGTAGTAGGCGACCTCGCGGTTCTTCAGCAGCGGGTTCATCGGCACGACGGTGGCCCCGGCGCCGAGCGCACCGTAGCAGGCGATCGGGAAGGCGGGCACGTTCGGCAGCATGACGCCGACCCGGTCCCCTGGCATCACCCCCAGGGACGCCAGCAGGGACGCCGCGCTGCTGGCGGCGTCGCGCAGCTGCGAATAGGTCAGCACCAGGTCGTCCAGGCGCACGGCCGCGTGCTCGCCATGACCGGCCGCCGCTTTGGCCAGCATGGAACTCAGATTCGCCATCACGCCCTCCAGCGGGCAAGACAATATCACGTCTCCCCGCCCCCCCATGCTGCTGAGCCAGCGCTCGCGAGTGCCAGGGAGCCGGGCCGATGGCGCGCCTTTCTGGGAGGCTAGGGGCTATGCCGATCCGGCGCGGGAGTCCGTCAATGACCGACGCGGGGAAGCTCCGGAACCAGGCTGCGGCTGACCCGGAGGAGCGCCTCCGCCTGGTCCGCGGCCACGGGCATCGCCAGCAGGTAGCCCTGCCCGAACCGGCAGCCCATCGAGACCAGCAGATCGCGCTGTACCTCGGTCTCGATGCCCTCGGCGATCACGGCAAGATGCAGCGTCCCGGCGATCCGGATGATGCCCTCGACGAGGGCCAGCCGCTGCTCTGAGACGGCGATGCCGTCGACGAACGACTTGTCTATCTTGAGCACGTCTATCGGCAGCTCCCGCAGATAGCTGAGCGAGGAGTAGCCGGTACCGAAATCGTCGATCGCCAGCTTCACGCCGATGGCCCTCAGTTCCATGAGATCGGAATGGATCCGTTCGTCCCGGCGCAGCAGGACGCTCTCGGTGAGCTCAAGCATCAGCGCCGAGGGCGCCAGGTCCGACTCGGCGAGGACCCGCCGCACGCCATCGGTGAAGCCGGGATCACGGAACTGGCGAGCCGAGACGTTCACGCTGACGTACAGCGGTGTCTCGTGCGGCAGCCGGTGCCGCCACCGGACGATCTCCGTCGCGGCCTGCCCGAGCACCCAGGACCCGAGGGGGACGATGTGGCCGGTCTCTTCGGCCAGTTCGATGAACTGGCCGGGCTGCATCATGCCCCACTGCGGATGCGGCCACCGTACCAGGGCCTCGAAACCGGCGATTTCACCGCTGGTCAGGCACACGATGGGCTGGTAGACGAGGGTGAACCCGGAGCTGTTCACCGCCTCTTCCAGTGCGGCCTGCACCTCCCGCCGCCGGATCATCCCGGCACTCAGGACAGGAAGGTAGCGCCGCCACTGCCGTTTGCCGGCCGTCTTGGCGGCGTACAGGGCCAGGTCCGCGTGACGGAGCAGTTCGTCCACGTCGGCACTGTCTTCCGTCGTGGCCAGGCCGACCGTGGCCGTTGTGATCACTGACCCATCGGCGAGCGCAAACGGCTCGCTGAACGCCCGGACGACGCGCTCGGCGAACGCTTCCACCGCGGCCGGATCAGCGACGTCCTCGATGAGCAGCGCGAACTCGTCACCGCCCAGCCGCGCCGCCGTGTCAGATTCACCGACCACGGCCGAGAGCCGCATCCCGGCCGCCGCCAGCAGTTCGTCGCCGACGCTGTGGCCCATCGTGTCGTTCGTGACCTTGAAGTCGTCCAGGTCCACGAACAGCACGCCGATGGTCGTCCCGTCGCGCCTGGCCCGGGCGAGCGCGTGGGCGGCCCGGTCCTGGAACAGCAGCCGGTTGGGGAGCCCGGTCAGCGCATCATGGAAGGCCCGGTACTTCAGTTCATTCTCTAGCTGGCGTTGCTGGGTCACGTCCCGCAGGGTGAGCACCAGGCCGCCGACCGTGTTGTCGCTGCGGAGATCGCTGCATCTGACCTGGGCCTGAACACTGCGGCCAGCACGGCTCGTGATCTGCCAGTCCTCGTGGTAGGAACCGTTCCCCACGTACCTCCGCATGCGCGCCAGCGCACGGACGACCTCATCACGCCCGCCGTCGGTCACGAGGTCCCAGAGGTAGCTGCCCTCCACGCTGACGTCGCCGAAGATGCTTATGGCCGAGGGGGTCGCGTAACGGACCGTGCCGCCGTCGCCGACGATCAGGATGACGTCGGAGGTGTCCTGGACCAGGGTGCGGAAGTAGGCCTCGCTGCGCTGGCGGATCACTTCCTGGCTGAGCGTGACACGCTCGACCGCCAGAGCAACCTGATGGGCGAGGACTTCGAACGTCACGGTCAGGTCGGCCAGGATTCGCTGCTTACCGAACACCGCCAGCACGCCGATGAGCGGGTCGCCCGACGGCCGGTCCCTGAGCGTCAGCGGGCAGAGCAGGATCCCGCCCTCGTCGGCCAGCAGCGCTCTGCCCTGTGCGCCGAGTTTCACCGCCGACACGAAGAGCGGTACCGATCCGGTGAGCAGCGGCAGCCAGGTTTCGGCCAGCGCCCCGAGCTGACCTGTCCCAGCCGGATCGCGGGGCTCGGTGGCCACGGGGCGGAAGGTGCCTTCGTCCCGGACCAGCAGCAGCGCCTCGCGCCGGCTGCGTGGCCCGATAAGAGTGGCGGCCGCACCCCGCACCGCGAGCGCTGCCTCCTCCACGGTGGCCGCCGAGGCCACGGACGCGCCAGCCAGCCGCACGGCACGTTCACGGTCCAGAGCGCGGCGATGCGAAGCCGCAACGTCCCACAGGCGCGAAAGCACCAGCAGGAACAAGATCGCGGAAAACACCGCGATCACGCCGTCGTCCCCGTGCTGGCCCCTGACCGACTGGATGAACAGCACGGCGGGAGCGATAAATGACGCGAGCATAAGCACAGTCAGCCGAATGGGCGACGTTTCAGCCTGCTGCCGCGAAACCGGCTGGGTCAGCTCCGCCATCGTCGGGTGAAGCGCCGCGGCGCCCCACGCGCCGTAGAACACCGCCCAGCCGAGGTCGACAATCGTCCCGTTGTGAAAAGACCCATAGAGCTGCATCAAGCCGAACGACACGTCGGAGACGAGTACGCCGATGGTGCCGAGGGTCAGCAGCTGAACGGACCTGCTGCGGGCGGTCCCCGGCGCGAGGAGCCGCGCGAGCATGGCCAGGACGAGCACATCACCGAGCGGGTAGGCGATCGCGACAATTTTCTGAAGCCACGACAACCCGGGGTTGTGCACATAGGGCAGGATCAGGTAGATCCATGACAGCAGGGCCAGCCCGACGGTCAGGGTCAGGGCATCGATCAGGCTGCGGCGGTCCCGGTCCGGGGTGCGCCACCAGATGAAGATCAGCAGGCCGGCCGCGTACAGCGGATACTCCAGCAGGTACAGGATGTCCGCAAACGAGGGAAAGGGGACCTTGGCCGCCATGATCTGGGTCAGGACGAGAAAGCTCACCTGACCGGCGATGAAACTCAGGTTCGCGCCGGCCAGCAGCAGCCACGGAGCCCTGCGGGCCGGGCGGTTGATGACGACACCGGCTATGGTGGCGCTTATGCCGCTCAGGCCAAGCAGGCCCCACGCTTCGGCGCGCAGGCTGGGCAACCCGTAATAGGCCGCGGTGAGCAACGTCATCCAGATGACATAGGCCACCAGCACATGCCGCCGAAATGTCAAAACAATCCCCCCAAAGCTCACTTTCCGCCTCGGCACGCTTCCCCGTTACTGCACCGCGCCCTCAGCATCATCTTTCCCCCAGCGCATCAGCGCATGCGCCGCCGTCACGCGCTATCAGCAGACTGGTAAGTCTTCTATGTATTAAATCGCACGCCCGGTCTTGACGTTCAATGACCTTAAGTGTGTCAGCTTGCGCACTGAGGGTAGTAAGTAACTGATGAAGAACAATCGCCCGCACGGCGGAACGGCCGGGGCACGCTGAGGGCGGACAACTGGCGCGTGCGTAAGAGCAGAACTGTCGAAAATGGTCAATAGGGATAAATTGAATATCGCGGCGGATCAGCAGACGGCGGGGTCACGGGAAAGAGACGGTTTTACGGTCGTCGTCAACGACGAGGGGCAGCACGCGATGTGGCCGGCGGAACTGGCCCTCCCAGTCGGCTGGAGGCGGCAGTCGGCCACGATGCCCGAACGCGTGTGCCTGGCGGCCATCGCCGCCAGGTGGCAGGACATCACCCCGGACAGCCTTCGTGCCGCCGGACCGGAAACGGGCCACCGCGGCGCGCCAGCACACGATGCCCGATTCACCGGCGGCGACCCGCACGGGCACCATGCGCGATATGTGCATGACCTGTTCGGTGAGCGCGCATCCCGCCAGCCTCACTCGGCCGCGGTAATCTCCGCAACCGGGCGGCTGACATATCGCCAGCTGGACAAATCGGCAAATGAACTGGCCCGCCATCTCCAGGGAATGGGCGTCGGCCCCGAGACCCTGGTCGGTGTGTGCCTCGAGCGCGGCCCCCAGGTGATTCGCTGCCTGCTGGCGATCCTGAAGTCGGGTGGTGCGTACCTGCCCCTGGATCCGTCGCTCCCGGCGGCGCGCCTCACCCAAATGTGCGGCGAAGCCCGCCCCAGGATCATCCTGACGGAACGCGCGAACGCCGGAACGTTCACGGGAATTGGCGCAACGGTGCTTTTGCCCGACGAGCTGGCCCTCCGGCCGGCGGACGAGCCGGCGACTGTCTCCGCCATTCGTTTGCGCGGGGAAAATATCGCCTACGCCATCTACACCTCAGGATCCACCGGCCGCCCCAAGGCGGTCGCCGTCAGCCACGGATCCCTGGCGTGTGTCAGCCGGCAGCTTTCCCATCACTACCAGATCTCTCCCCGGGACCGGGTTCTGCAGCTGGCATCCCTCGGCTTTGACACGTCGGTCGAGCAGATACTCGTGACCTTGCTCGGCGGAGCGACTCTGATGCTGCCGACCGCGGGACCGGTCGCGCCCACCGATCTCCTCCGCTACATCGCGGCAGAGAGGATCACCGTCATCGACCTGACTCCCGCGTACTGGCACCAGATGCTCGCGCTCACCGAACCGGACGACGAGCGGCTCGGGCCCGTTCGGCTCATGATCACCGGAGGGGACATGGCCAGCCGCGCGGACTGTGCGGCGGCTATGCGGGCGGTGCGCGGGGCCAGACTGGTCAACGCCTACGGGCTGACCGAGACAACGATCACTTCCACCCTGGCCGACGTGGGCGAGGACCTGATCACCGGGACGCCGTCCGGCCCGGTGGCGGTGGGCGGGCCGCTCCCGCACACGCAGGTGCTCGTGCTTGACGAAAAACTGGCCCCGGTGCCTGCGGGCGGCGCCGGCGAGATCTACCTCGGCGGCTGCGGTGTCGGCCGGGGCTACCTGGGCCGGCCAGAGCTCACGGCAGAACGGTTCCTGCCGAACCCGTACGCCGCCGTGCCGGGGAGCAGGATGTACCGGACCGGAGATGTGGGCCGCTGGCGCGCGGACCAGCAACTGGAGATCACCGGGCGCGCGGACCGCCAGATCAAGATCCGCGGTTTCCGCGTTGAGCCCGCGGAGATCGAGAACGCGCTCACCGGCCACCCCGGTGTCGATAAGGCGGCCGTCATCGCGCACGAATCCGATCCTGGCCACCAGCAGCTCGTCGCGTACTACAGCCGCCGCAGCACCGCCCCGCGGAACGGATCCGCCGGCGATCAGGCCCCGGATCTGCCGTCCGCGGCGGACCTCCGCGCGTTCCTGTCCGCCCGGCTGCCGGATTTCATGGTTCCCGGGCTGTTCGCCGAGGTGGACCAGATGCCGCTGACGCCGGGCGGCAAGGTCGACCGGCAGGCCCTCCCGTATCCCGGGATCGCGTCCGGCGGAAGCTCCGGCGGGGGATATACGCCGCTGCAGGCAGGCATGTCTCACCTGTGGTCCAGTGTCCTCAAGACCGGGCCGGTGGGCCTGGACGACGGTTTCTTCCTGCTGGGCGGCGACTCACTCCAGGCCCAACATACCGTACCGCCAGTGGGTTGACGAGCTGCTGGGATACGCCGCCGATCATCCCGGTCACCCGATGAGCGCCTTCGTGCCGCTCTTCGTGGACCGGTGCAGGGATTCCGGGCTCGCGGTGGCGGAAATGCACCTCGAGCACATTTTCCCGGCCTACACCCGGTCACGGACGGAGCAGGCGCTGCGCGGCAGCGGCATCGTTTTCCCGGCTGTCGGCGAAGAGCTTCTTGATCTCAACCTTGACCGCCTTATCGTCACCGGGTACCTGCGGGATCCTGGCGGGACGGGGGATTCTTCCCGGCCCCGCACAGCCAATGCCTGGCAGGCCTGACCCATGCCGGTTCGCTGCTGTCCCGACTGGGACTCCTTTAAGATCACGCCGTCCGCAGCGGGCGGCCCGGTCGCCTTCTGCGCGGATCTGAGCCCGGCCAGCATGCTGGACGCCTACAAGAATGGGATTTTCCCGATCCCGGCGGCCGATGAGTATGCCCGCAATGTCAACGAATTCCGGTATGAGGACCAGGTCGCCGCGGGAGTGATCGGCGTGGTCGGCAGCCCGCATGACGATCCGTTCCGGGTGGCGTGGTGGTCGCCTGATCCGAGACCGGTGATCAGGGCCGGCGATATTCACCTCGGCCGCAATGTCAGGAAACAGCTGCGGCGTGGTCAGGAGTGGACGACAGCCGACCATTCGTTCCGGCGGGTCGCTGAGGAATGCCGCGTGCGGCGTGAGCCGCGCTGGTTCACCGACGCGCTGCTGGCGAGCATGGTGGAGCTGCACGAGCAAGGCTGGGCGCACAGCATTGAGGTATGGCAGGACGGTGATCTGATCGGCGGCGCCTTCGGCGTCGGCGTCGGCCGCGCGCTCAGCGGAGATTCGATCTTCAACCGGCGCCCGAATGCGGCGAGAATCGCGGTCGCGGATATGGCCGCACGATTCGCCCTGGCCGGCGGCACGCTGATCGACGCGCAGTGGGACAGCCCCTTCCTGCGGTCGCTGGGGGCGGAACTCATGCCACGGGACGATTACCTGCCCCTGCTGGCTGGCCCGGCCGAGCGCCGCGCGCTTCCCCGTGAGCCGCTCCCCGCGCGGCGGCTGATCGCACGGTGGCCGTTAGGATCCGATCCAGGCATGGTGCGTACGCTCGATCTGCGCTTGCATGGAATCGCCGCAAAGAAGGGGCCACTATGAGCACACTGAGCGAATCCGTCCTCATCGGCGAGGATTCCGACCTGGACCGCCTGGTCGCCGGACAGCATCACGATCCGCACCATGTGCTGGGTGCCCACCTTGCACGAGACGCCGACGGCCGCGAGCATGTGGTGATCCGCGGGTGGCGTCCCGGCGCGGCCGGCATGGCCATTCTTGTCGGCAAGCAGCGACTGGAGATGCGCTGTGTGCACCCGGCCGGGGTGTTCGCCGGCGCGCTGGACGGGAGGGCCGTCCCGGACTATCTCCTGGAGACGATCTATCCAGACGGTGCGGTGGTGGCGGTCGATGACCCGTACCGGTTCTGGCCCACCCTGGGGTCGCTTGACCTTCATCTGCTGGCCGAGGGCCGGCACGAGGGGCTGTGGCGTCATCTCGGCGCACACGTACGCGTGCATCAGGGGATGTCCGGTACGTCGTTCGCGGTGTGGGCGCCGGGCGCTCAAGCGGTCCGGGTCGTGGGCGACTTCAACGGCTGGGACGGCCGGGCGCACCCGATGCGGGCCCTGGGCAGCTCGGGCGTGTGGGAGGTCTTCCTGCCTGGGGTGGGCCCCGGCGCTCACTACAAGTTCGAGGTGGTCAGCCAGCACGGGCAGCTGAGCCTGCGGGCGGACCCCTTTGCCTTCGCCACCGAGGTGCCGCCGGCCAACGCGAGTGTCGTGACCAAGAGCCATCACAACTGGCAGGACGCGGCCTGGTTCGCCAAGCGGGCTGCCACCGACCTGCTGCACGCTCCGATGTCGATCTATGAGTGCCATCTGGGCTCGTGGCGGTTCACCCGGGACGCCGGCGGCGGGTGGCGCCCGCTGACCTACCGTGAGGCGGCTGAGGTGCTGCCCGCGTACCTCGCCGACCTCGGATTCACTCACGTCGAGTTCCTCCCGGTCGCGGAGTATCCGTTTTCCGGCTCCTGGGGTTATCAGGTGACCGGTTACTACGCGCCGACGGCACGGTTCGGGACGCCCGACGACTTCCGCTATCTGGTCGACCGGCTGCACCAGGCGGGCATCGGGGTCCTCGTCGACTGGGTCGTCGGGCACTTCCCCAAGGACGACTGGGCGCTGGCGCGCTTCGACGGCACCGCGCTGTACGAGCATGCCGACCCCCGCATGGGCGAACACCCCGACTGGGGCACCCTGGTGTTCAACTATGGACGCCACGAGGTGCGGAACTTCCTGCTCGCCAACGCGCTGTTCTGGATCGAGGAGTTCCACCTCGACGGCCTGCGCGTGGATGCGGTCGCATCGATGCTCTACCTGGACTATTCGCGCCAGCAGGGCGAGTGGATCACCAACCGGTTCGGGGGCCGGGAAAACCTGGAAGCCATCGACTTCATCAAGGAATTCAACGAGGTAGTCTACCGCCACCACCCCTCCGTCATGCTCGTGGCCGAGGAGTCCACGTCCTGGCCGGCCGTCTCCCGCCCCACCTACCTGGGCGGCCTCGGCTTCGGGTTCAAATGGAACATGGGGTGGATGAACGACACTTTGGTGTATTTCTCCAAAGATCCGGTGCACCGGCGCTACCACCACCACGAGCTCACGTTCGCCCTGCTGTACGCCTTCACCGAGAACTTCATCCTGCCCCTGAGCCACGACGAGGTGGCGCACGGAAAGGGATCGCTGATCGGCAAGATGCCGGGGGACCGCTGGCAGCAGTTCGCCAACCTGCGCGCGTTGCTCGCCTGGATGTGGGCGCATCCCGGCCGGCCGCTGCTGTTCATGGGCGGCGAGATCGCGCAGAACGACGAGTGGCGGCACGACGCCAGCGTGGACTGGCACCTGCTCGACTATCCCGAGCACGCCGGGATGCAGGCCCTGGTCCGGGCGCTCAATACCGTTTACCGCCAGGAACCCGCCATGTGGGAGCAGGATTTCGACTGGACCGGCTTCCGCTGGATCGACCCGAACGATTCCGACAACAGTGTGCTGTCGTTTCTCCGGTTCCCGGCGCCAGGCGGGCGCAGCGTCGCCTGCCTGGCGAATCTCACCCCGGTGCTCCGCTGCGACTACCGCGTCGGGCTCCCCCAGCCCGGGCGCTGGGTGGAGATCTTCAACTCCGACAGCGCGACGTTCGGCGGCAGTAACGCCCTCGTTGGTGCCGTCACCGCCGAGGCCAATGCCTGGCACGGCCTCGATTACTCCGCCGCACTCACGCTGCCGCCCCTCGGCGTCGTGTGGCTGGCCTACGAGCCCGAGGCCAGCCCGGCTCCCGGGGCCCCCGGGGACCCGCAGCAGGCACCGGACAGCTAGCGGGGGATCCTGTACTCCTCCAGCAGCCGGCGTCCAATGATCATCTTCTGGATCTCTGCCGTGCCCTCGCCGATCAGGAGCATGGGCACCTCCCGGTAAAGGCGCTCGATCTCGTACTCCTTGGAGAAGCCATAACCGCCGTGGATGCGGAAGGAGTCTTCCACGACCTCCTTGGCGTACTCGGAGGCCAGGTACTTGGCCATGCCGGCTTCGAGGTCGTTGCGCTCGCCGGAGTCCTTCTTGCGGGCCGCCACGGCCATCATCTGATGGGCGGCCTCGACCTTGATGGCCATCTCGGCCAGCTTGAACTGGATGGCCTGGTGCTCGACGATCGGCTTGCCGAAGGCATGCCGGATCTGCGCGTACGCGATGCCCAGCTCGAAGGCGCGCAGGGCGACTCCGCAGCCACGGGCGGCGACGTTGACGCGGCCGACCTCGACACCGTCCATCATCTGGTAGAAGCCCTGGCCGGGGGCACCGCCGAGAACCCGGGTGACGGGGACGCGGACGTCATGGAGGATCAGCTCGGTGGTGTCGACCCCCTTGTAACCCATCTTCTCGATCTTCCCCGGCACGGTCAGGCCCGGCACCGTCGGGTTGGCGCCGAAGCCCGGCTCCTTCTCGATCAGGAACGTGGTCATGTTCCGGTGCGGCGCGTCGTGGCCCTCGTCGGTCCGGCATAGCACCGCCACCAGGTTGGAGGTGCCCCCGTTGGTCAGCCACATCTTCTGGCCGTTGATGACGTAGTCATCGCCGTCGCGCTCTGCCCTGGTGCGGATCGCCGAGACATCCGAGCCCATGCCGGGCTCCGACATGGAGAAGGCGCCGCGCACGTCGCCGGCCGCCATCCTGGGCAGGAAGTACTCCTTCTGCTCCTGCGTGCCGTGCTGGCCGATCATGTAGGCGACGATGAAGTGGGTGTTGACGATGCCCGACACCGACATCCACCCGCGGGCGATCTGCTCCACCACCAGCGCGTAGGTGAGCAGCGACTCGCCGAGGCCGCCGTACTCCTCGGGAATCGTCAGCCCGAACAGGCCGAGTTCCTTCATCCCCTCGACGATCTGGGCCGGGTACTCGTCCTTGTGCTCAAGCTCGCTGGCGACCGGGATGATCTCCTTGTCGACGAACTCCCGCACCGTGGCGAGGATGTCCCGCTGGATGTCGGTCAGGCCTTCGGTTTTCGCGAGGCGTTCCATGGCGCGGCTCCGTTCTGCTGGTCGTGAGAAGCTCAGGTGGTCGGCTCGGGACGTCCGGGCTGCTCACCGCCACGCTCCTTGATGTAGGCCTCGGTCGGCACCATCACCTTGCGGCGGAACACGCACACCAGGGTGCCGTCCTGCTTGTAGCCGCGCGTCTCAACCTGGACGATGCCCCGGTCGCTCTTCGACGTGGACGGCCACTTGCCGAGCACGGTGGTCTCGCCGTAGATGGTGTCGCCGTGAAAGGTCGGCGCCACGTGCTTCAGCGACTCGACCTCGAGGTTCGCGATGGCCTTGCCCGAGACATCCGGTACCGACATGCCGAGCAGCAGCGAATAGATGTAGTTGCCGACCACGACGTTGCGGCCGAAGTCGGTGGCTTCGGCGTAGTTCGCGTCCAGGTGCAGCGGATGGTGGTTCATGGTGAGCAGGCAGAACAGGTGGTCGTCGTATTCGGTGACCGTCTTACCGGGCCAGTGCTTGTAGACCGCCCCGACCTCGAACTCCTCGTAGATCCGTCCGAACTGCATCGCCGTTGTCCTTCTGCTCCGGGTACGGGTTGTGTCTCTCGCCGGGAAGCCGCCGCGTCAGGCGTGCGGGGGCTCGAACTTGGAGGCGCGCTGCATGCCCGCGGCCCGGCCCTTGCCGGCGACGACCAGGGCCATCTTGCGTGAGGCCTCGTCGATCATCTCGTCACCGAGCATCGCCGACCCCCTGGCTCCGCCCGCATCCGAGGTACACCAGTCGTAGGCGTCCAGGATCAGCTCCGCGTGGTCGTAGTCCTCCTGGGAGGGGGAGAAGATCTCGTTGGCGGCCGCGATCTGATCGGGGTGCAGCACCCACTTGCCGTCGAACCCCAGGGCCGCGGCCCGCCAGGCCACCGCGCGGTAGCCTTCGGTATTGCGGATCTGCAGGTAGGGGCCGTCGACGGCCTGCAGGTCGTGGGCGCGGGCGGCCATCAGGATGCGCATCAGGATGTAATGGTAGGCGTCCGCCGGGTAGCCAGGAGGCTGCTCGCCGACCACCAGCGACTTCATATTGATCGAGGCCATGAAGTCGGCCGGGCCGAAGATGATGGTCTCCAGCCGCGGCGAGGAAGCGGCGATCTCGTCGACGTTCACCAGTCCCCGGGCGTTCTCGATCTGCGCTTCGACGCCGATCCGGCCGACCTCGAAGCCCATCGTCTTCTCGATCTGGGTGAGCAGCAGGTCCAGCGCCTTGACCTGCTCGGCGTCCTGCACCTTCGGCAGCATGATGCAGTCCAGGTTGGGGCCCGCGCCCTCGACCACGGTGATCACGTCCCGGTAGGTCCAGTGCGTGGTCCAGTCGTTGACCCGGACGACGCGGATCTTGCCGCTCCAGTCACCCTGGTTGAGCGCGTCGACGACGGTGTGCCGGGCGCTCTCCTTGACCAGCGGCGCGCAGGCGTCCTCGAGGTCCAGGAATACCTGGTCGGCGGGCAGGCCCTGGGCCTTCTCCAGGAACCGCGGGTTGCTGCCGGGCACGGCCAGGCAGGAGCGGCGCGGACGCTGGCGGTCGGTCGCGACGGCGGGTTCGGTCATCATGTCGGGTCGTGCCGTCCTTCGTTGGTTGCGGTGGTGGCCGGCAGTCATTGCGCGGCGGCGGCTTAAGGTCAGGATGCCCCGGAAGGCTGTCCGCAGCCAAGTGGTGGTACCTGCTGCGGCGCGTCCATCCCGGGGCCGCTAGCCCGTCCCGGCCAGGTTGCCCTGCCGGCCCTGCCATGGCTGGAGCTTGTGGGCGAGCCGTATCTCGTCGACGATGCGGCCGATGATGGTGGTGATGCCGAAGTCCCTGGGGGTGAAGATGGCGGCTACGCCCTGGGCGCGCAGGGCCTCGGCATCGGACGCCGGGATGATCCCGCCGACCACCACGGGGATGTCTCCCGCGCCGGCCTGGCGCAGCCGCTGCAGCACGTCGGGTACCAGCTCGGCGTGGCCGCCGGACAGGATTGACAATCCCACGCAGTGCACGTCCTCGGCGACCGCGGCCGCCACAATCTGCTCGGGCGTGAGCCGGATGCCCTGGTAGATCACCTCGAACCCGGCGTCGCGGGCCCGTACGGCGATCTGCTCAGCACCGTTGGAGTGCCCGTCCAGCCCGGGCTTGCCCACCAGCAGCCGGAGCCTGCCCACCCCGAGCTCCTCGGCGGTGGCCGCCACGGCCGCGCGGACGGCGGCCAGCTCCCCGCCCGGCTCGGCGGCCATTGCCACCGGCGCGCTGCTGACTCCGGTGGGTGCGCGGTACTCACCGAAGACATCCCGCAGCGCGAAGGACCATTCGCCGGTGGTCACGCCCGCCCGGGCGCATGCCAGGCTGGCCGCCATCAGGTTGACGCCACCGCGTGCCGCGTCAGTCCTGAGCCGATCGAGCGCGGCAAGCACCCCGGCCTTGTCGCGATGCTTGCGCCACTGCGCCAGCTGGACCAGTATCTCCTGCTCCGCGGCCGGGTCTACCTGCTGGACTGCGGCATCGAGGTCGGCGGTGAGCGGATTGGGCTCGGTGGTCTTGAAGCAGTTGACGCCAACGACCTTGTCCTCGCCCGACTCGATGCGCGCGCGCCGCGCCGCGTGCGCGGCCACGAGCTCGGCCTTGAGGTAGCCGGACTCCACCGCCGGTATCACCCCGCCCATGTTCAGTACCTTGGCGATCTCCGCCTCGGCGCCGGCCATCAGCTCCGCGGTCTTGGCCTCCACCACGGGGGATCCGTTGAACAGGTCGCCGTACTCCAGCAGGTCGGACTCGTACGCGAGCACCTGCTGGATGCGCATGCTCCACTGCTGGTCCCAGGGCCGCGGCAGGCCGAGCGCCTCGTTCCAGGCCGGCAGCTGCACAGCCCGGGCACGGACGTCCCGGGACAGGGTGACGGCCAGCATCTCCAGAACGATCCGCTGAATGTTGTTCTCCGGCTGCGCCTCGGTCAGCCCCAGCGAGTTGACCTGCACGCCATAGCGGAAGCGGCGGCGGGCGGGGTCGCTGATCCCGTACCGCTGCTGGGTGATGGTGTCCCAGAGCCGGGACAAGGCACGCATCTTGCACATCTCCTCGACGAAGCGGACACCCGCGTTGACGAAGAAGGAGATCCGCCCGACGACCTCGCCCATCCCCTCCGGCGGAACCTGCCCCGAGTCGCGGACGGCGTCCAGGACGGAGATCGCGGTGCACATCGCGAACGCGATCTCCTGCACCGGGGTGGCCCCGGCTTCCTGGAGGTGATAGCTGCAGACGTTGATCGGGTTCCACTTGGGGAGGTGGGTGACCGTGTAGGCGATCACGTCGGTAGTCAGCCGCATCGACGGTCCGGGCGGGAAGACATATGTCCCGCGGGAGAGGTATTCCTTGACGATGTCGTTCTGGATGGTGCCGGTGAGCTTGCCGATGTCGGCGCCCTGCTCCTCGGCAACCACCTGGTAAAGCGCCATCAGCCACATCGCGGTGGCGTTGATCGTCATCGAGGTGTTGGTCTGGTCCAGCGGGATGCCGTCGAAGAGGGTGCGCATGTCCCCCAGATGCCCGACCGGGACGCCGACCCGCCCGACCTCGCCGCGGGCGAGCACGTGGTCGGCGTCGTACCCGGTCTGCGTGGGCAAGTCGAACGCGACTGACAGGCCAGTCTGGCCTTTGGCGAGGTTGCCGCGGTACAGCGCGTTGGACTCCGTCGCGGACGAGTGCCCCGCGTAGGTCCGCAGCAGCCAGGGACGGTCCCGGGGGGGCCGCTGTGGCCGCTGCTCGTTCAACTCGGTCATGCCAGTGCCGCTCCTACACGTTCCGGAACCGGTTGATCTCCGTCAGGTGCTTGGCGCGCAGCTCGGGACTACGCACGCCCAGGCCCTCCTTTGGTGCCAGGCACAGCACCCCGACCTTTCCATGATGCAGGTTGTGGTGAACGTCCAGGGCGGCCTGCCCGGTCTGGTCGAGCGGGTAGACGACCGACATGGTCGGGTGAATCATGCCCTTCGAGATCAGGCGGTTGGCCTGCCATGCCTCGCGGTAGTTGGCGAAGTGCGAGCCGATGATGCGCTTGAGGCTCATCCACAGGTAGCGGTTATCGTACTCGTGCATAAACCCGGAGGTCGAGGCGCAGGTCGCGATGGTGCCACCGCGGCGGGTCACGTAGACCGAGGCGCCGAACGTCTCCCGGCCGGGGTGCTCGAAGACGATGTCCACGTCCTCGCCGCCGGTCAGGTCACGGATCCTGCCGCCCAAGCGCTTCCACTCCTTGGGGTCCTGGGTGCGTTCGTCCTTCCAGAATCGGTAGTCCTCGGCGTTGCGGTCAATGACGAGTTCGGCGCCCATCGACCGGCAGAGTTCGGCCTTCCGCTCGCTGGAGACGACGCAGATCGGGATGGCGCCGCCCGCCAGGGCGTACTGGGTGGCGTAGGCGCCGAGACCGCCGCTGGCCCCCCAGATGAGGACGTTGTCGCCCTGCTTCAGGCCGGCGCCGTTGCGCGAGACCAGCTGCCGGAATGCGGTGGAGTTCACCAGCCCCGGCGTCGCGGCCTCCTCCCAGGTGAGGTGCCTAGGTTTGGGCATCAGCTGATTGGTCTTGACGATGGCCAGCTCGGCGAGGCCGCCGAAGTTGGTCTCGAAGCCCCAGATGCGCTGCTCCGGGTCCATCATGGTGTCATTGTGGCCGTCGGAGCTCTCCAGCTCGACGGACAGGCAGTGGGCGACGACCTCCTCGCCGGGCTTCCACACGTTCACCCCGGGACCGGTGCGCAGCACCACGCCCGCGAGGTCCGAGCCGACCACGTGATAGGGCAGGTCGTGCCGCGCGGTGAGCTCGGAGAGCTTTCCGTAGCGGCGCAGGAAGGCGAAGGTGGAAACCGGGGAGAAGATGGAGCTCCACACGGTGTTGTAGTTGACCGCGCTCGCCATGACCGCGATGAGCGCCTCGCCGAGGCCGAGTTCGGGGACCGGTACGTCTTCCACGTGCAGCGACTTGCGGGGATCACGGTCACGGGCGTCGAGACCGTCGAACATGTGCTCCTCGTCCCGGTGCAGGGTGACTGCCCGGTAAGTCTCGGGCAGCGGGAGCGCGGCAAAGTCTTCCGTCTGGCTGCTGGGGTCAAGGATGGTGCTGAGAACTTCTTTCATGACTGCCTCCTGCCGGGCCGTACCTTGCGTCATGGGCGCAGGGCGTCCGGGGAGACTGCACCGCCACGCCGGTGGCGGCAACCATGTGCGAATGTCCGGGCCACGCTGCGACCCTGTCCCGGCCGCTGCGCTGCGGCCTCCCTCCAGTGTGAGTCACGTTTGGGCCTTCTTCCAGTGTGAGTCACGTTTTCGTAACTTGTCTATTAAGAATTAATAGAAACAGTTAAGTAAACGCTTGATGGTGGACGAACCAGGCATGTCCCCCGGGCACGCGGACGAGTTAGCCTGCACCCGCAACGGATCGCCGAAGCCCGCACCATGATTGACGGAGCGTGAAATATGCCCGAGCTAGCCTATGCCGACATAAAGATCGGTGATGATGCGTCGCTGACCAGAACGATCACAGAAGCACACGTCGTGAATTTTGCCGGCATCACCGGGGACTTCAACCCAGTTCATGTCGATGCCGAATTCGCACAGCAGTCGATGTTCGGGGAGCGCATCGCGCACGGCATGCTCATGGCTGGCTTCATCTCGACGGTACTGGGCATGCAGCTACCCGGGCCGAACGCCATCTACCTCGGCCAGGAACTCAAATTCACCGCTCCGGTCAAAATTGGCGACACCGTAACGGTCACCGCGACCGTGACGGAGAAGCGTGACGACAAGCGGATCATCAAGCTCAGGACCACGGTGTCGAATCAGAAAGGCGAGCTGGTCGTCGACGGCAACGCGACGGTCAAGAAGCCAGGCCGCTAGGCTCCGCCGCCGTCGAACCCGGGCTGGCCGGCCGTCGAACCCGCGCCCCCCGCCCCTGAACCTTGCGGAGAATGCGGGCGGCTCAGTCCTGAAGCTTGCGGAGAATGCGGGCGAGGTCGGTGCGATCGGCCGGGCTGAGCCGGCCGAAGACCCGTCCGGCCTCGGTCCCGCGGGCCGCGTGGATCGCCTCGAGGACACGGGCGCCCTGGTCGGTCACCTCGACCAGGGTGGCCCGCCGGTCGCCGGGGTCGGGGCGCCGCCGGACCAGGCCGCGGGATTCGAGCGCGTCGACGACCTCCGTGGCCGACCGGGGCGCGATGTGCAGATGGTCCGACAATTCCGAGAGGCGCATCGTGCCGTGCCGCTTCAGCATGCGCAGCGCCCGCAGGTGAGACGGGGTAATGTCCCACGGGGTCAGCGTCTCCTGGGACATCTCACGCAGCCGGCGCGCCACCGCCCAGAAGGCTTCGGACAGCGGCTCGTCGCCGGCTGATTCCCGGACGCCCGCCGTATCACGCTCCTGGGCCACGCGGAATAGCCTATCAGCTTTTCCTGTTGTAGCCTCACATTGAGGTTACCTCAGCATAGGCATTCCCGGGGCCCATGCGTCCGGGCACGGGCCCACCCCGGCAGAATCGAGAAGCTCTTGGCGTCACCACCCACGAATCGAGACATCAGCAGCACGGGCCGGACTCGGGGCCCGAAGTCCATCACGGCCACGGAGAAGGCACAGGCCCGCGAGGTGTCCCTGCCCCGCATCGGGCGGCTGTTCACCCCCTACCGCTGGCCGCTGGCGATCGTCACCGCCATCATCGTCGCCTCCTCCCTCGTCGGGCTGGCCTCACCGTTCCTGCTCCGCGCGGTCATCGACACCGCCCTGCCGGCCCGGAATCTGCAACTGCTGGCCTGGCTGGTCATCGGCATGGTCGCCGTGGCCGCAATCACCTCCGCGTTCGGCGTGATCCAGACCTGGATCAGCACCAGGGTCGGCCAGCAGGTCATGCACGGGCTGCGCACCAGCGTCTTCGCTCACCTGCAGCGCCAGTCGATCGCCTTCTTCACCCGGACCCGCACCGGCGAGGTCCAGTCCCGCATCACCAACGACATCGGCGGCATGGAATCGGTCGTGACCTCCACCGCGACCTCGATCGCCGCCAACCTCACCACCGCGGTCGCCACCGCGGTCGCCATGGTCGCGCTGTCGTGGCGGCTGTCCCTCATCTCGCTGGTCGTCATGCCACCGGCCATCTACCTGACCCGCAAGGTCGCCCGCATGCGCCGCGCCATCACCGCCGAGCAGCAGCGCGAACTGGCCAACCTCAACGTCACCATCGAGGAAGGACTGTCGATCAACGGCGTCCAGCTGGCCAAGACGATGGGCACCGGCCCGTCCCTGGTCCAGCGGTTCACGGCCTCCTCGGCCCGGCTGATCGATCTGGAGCTGCGCTCCCAGCTGGCCGGGCGCTGGCGGATGGCCTCCCTCAGCATCATCTTCGCCGCGATCCCCGCGATCATCTACCTCGCCGCCGGGCTGCCGGTCACCGCCGGCGCAGTCACCATCGGCACCCTGATCGCCTTCACCACCCTGCAGAACAGCCTGTTCCGGCCGCTGACCGGGCTGCTCAACACCAGCGTATCCGTGATCAGCTCGCTGGCGCTGTTCGCCCGGATCTTCGAATACCTCGACCTGCCGGTGGAGGTCGACGAGCCCGCAAACCCGGTCGAGATCGATCCGGCCCAGGTCACTGGGCACGTCCGCCTCACCGGCGTCAGCTTCGCCTACCCCGGTGCCGACCGGCCGGCCGTCACCGGCGTCGATCTGGACGTCCCGGCCGGGAGCACACTCGCTTTGGTCGGCGAGACCGGATCGGGCAAGACCACGCTGGCGTCACTGATCGCCCGGCTCTACGACCCGGACAGCGGCAGCGTCCGCATCGACGGCATCGACCTCCGCGACATGCGGTTCGCCGATCTCGCCGCGATCGTGGGCGTGGTCAGCCAGGAGACCTACCTGCTGCACACCACGGTGCGGGAGAACCTGCGCTACGCCCGGCCCGGGGCCACCGACGCCGAGATCGAGGCCGCGGCGCGGGCCGCCCAGATCCACGACCTGATCGCCAGCCTGCCCGACGGTTACGACACCACGGTCGGCTCCCGCGGGCACCGCTTCTCCGGCGGCGAGAAGCAGCGCATCGCGATCGCCCGGACCCTGCTGCGCGACCCGCGCGTGCTCGTGCTGGACGAAGCCACCAGCGCCCTGGACACCGAAACCGAGCGCTCCGTGCAGAAGGCGTTCGACGCCCTGGCCCGCGGCCGTACCACGATCACCATCGCCCACCGGCTCTCCACCGTACGCAACGCGGACCAGATCGTCGTCCTGGACCACGGGCACACCGCCGAGGCCGGCACCCACGCCAGCCTCATCGCCGGCGACGGCCGCTACGCCGCCCTCGCCGCCTAAGCCGCCCCGTGCCCTAAACCTGCCCGCGTAGTTCCCCGCGGCCGCTAGCCGCCGGGACGGCCCGCCACGGTCCTCCCCTCTGTTTCCAGCTGCGCGGTACTGTCAGGCCGTGACGGAGGAGGCGAGGCACGTGCCGGACGACGGGGCTGACCTGGTCAGGCTCGAGCAGCGGGGCGGGGTCGCGGTGGTGATCCTCGACGACCCGGCGCGCCGCAACGTCTTCAGCGGCCCGCTGGTGCACGCCTTGGCCGCGGCCATGGACCGCGCCGAGCGCGACAAGGCCACCCGGTCCGTCGTGGTCACCGGGGCCGGGAGCGCCTTCTGCGCGGGGGCGGAGGTGGCGACGCTGCGGGGCGCCGCGAACGGCGAATTCGACGACGTGGAAACGGTCTACCAGGGCTTCCTGCGGGTGCGGGACTGCCCGCTGCCGACAATCGCCGCGGTCAACGGACCGGCCGTCGGCGCCGGATTCAATCTGGCTCTGGCCTGCGACGTCCGGCTGGCGGGTCCGGGGGCGATGTTCGACACGCGTTTCACGGCCCTGCGGCTGCACCCCGGCGGTGGCCACGCCTGGATGCTGGCCCGCGCGGTCGGCCAGCAGCAGGCCACCCTCGCCTGCCTGTTCGGCGAGGTCTGGGACGCCCGGGCCGCGGTCGACGTGGGCCTGGCCGCGATGCTGGTTACGGAGGACCTGGTGGACGCCGCCGTCGCGCTCGGCCAGCGCCTGGCGCACCAGGAGAAGGTCTACGTACAGCGACTGGTGGTCACGCTGCGCACCGCGCTGTCCATCCAGGAGTACGCGGACGCCCTGGCCGAGGAGACCGCGGCGCAGCGCTGGTCTGCGGGCCGCCCGGCCTTCCGCGAGGGCGTCCGGGTCATCGAGGACCGCATCGCGCGCCCCGGCTAGCCGTCCGGCGCCCCGGCCGGCACCGTTGAGGATGCCCCGATACGGCCTGGTAGTCCTGGTGACGGCCGCCATGCCAGATCCAGACCTCCAACGACGGCTCCACCTGGACCATCATCCACTCCACCACCACCGGAACCGCCGGCACCCAGACGCTCAACGTCGCAGGGACGGGCCGCTACATCCGCATGTACGGCGCCACGCGCGCCACCCAGTGGGGATACAGCCTCTGGGAGTTCCAGGTCTTCGGCAGCTGACCAGCGCATGACCCGGGCAGAGGCCGCGGACCCGGTTCGCTGCCTCTGCTCGTTTCGCCGGGCAGGTTCACGGTGCCGCGGCCCCGGGTGTTTATGGGCCGCTGCGCGTGTCAGTATGACGGCATGGTGGATCCACGTGCGGGACAGCCCGCTGCTGCTGAGGATCTCGTCGACGTCGCGAAGCTGGTCACCGCCTACTACGCGGTGCATCCCGATCCAGCCGATCCCGTTCAGCGGGTGTCGTTCGGCACGTCCGGTCACCGCGGATCCGCGTTCACGGCGACGTTCAACGAGGATCACATCCTGGCCACCACCCAGGCGATCTGTGAGTACCGCGCCGGACAGGGCATCGACGGGCCGCTGTACCTGGGCGCGGACACGCACGCGCTGTCCGAGCCCGCCCAGGCCAGCGCGCTGGAAGTGCTGGCCGCGAACAGCGTCCACGTGCTTGCCGACGCGCGCAGCGGTTACACGCCGACTCCCGCGGTGTCCCGCGCGATCCTGGCGCACAACGCTTCCGGGACAGGGCCCCGCGCCGACGGGATCGTGGTCACGCCGTCGCACAACCCGCCGCCGGACGGCGGCTTCAAGTACAACCCGCCCGACGGGGGACCGGCCGGCACCGACATCACCGGGCAGATTCAGGACCGGGCGAACAAACTGCTCGCCGACGGGCTGAAGGCAGTGCGCCGGGTACCGTACGCGCGCGCGGTCGCAGCCGATACCACCGGGAAGTTCGACTTCCTCGACGAGTATGGCTCGGCTCTGGATCAGGTCGTGGACCTGGCCGCGATCAGGGCCGCCGGGGTGCGGATCGGCGCCGACCCGCTCGGCGGGGCGAGCGTGGCGTACTGGGGTGAGATCGGCGAGCGGTACGGCCTGGACCTGAACGTCGTCAACCCGTACGTCGACGAAACGTTCCGGTTCATGACGCTGGACTGGGACGGCAAGATCCGGATGGACTGCTCATCGCCGTACGCGATGGCCAGCCTGATCGAACGCCAGCACGAGTTCGCGATCGCGACCGGGAACGACACCGACTCCGACCGGCACGGCATCGTCACACCCGACGCGGGGCTGATGAACCCCAACCATTACCTCGCGGTCGCCATCGACTACCTGTACCGGCACCGGGACGGCTGGCCGGCCGGGGCCGCGGTGGGCAAGACGCTGGTCAGCTCGTCGATGATCGACCGGGTCGCCGAGGGCCTGGGCCGGGCGCTGCTGGAGGTCCCGGTCGGGTTCAAGTGGTTCGTGCCCGGGCTGCTGGACGGTTCCGTGGCCTTCGGCGGTGAGGAGAGCGCCGGGGCGTCATTCCTGCAGCGCGACGGATCGGTGTGGACCACGGACAAGGACGGGATCATCCTCGCCCTGCTCGCCTCCGAGATCACCGCCGTGACCGGGCGCTCGCCCTCGCAGCTCTACGGTGACCTGACCGAGCGCTACGGGGCGCCCGCCTACGCCCGCATCGACACCGCGGCCACCCGCGAGCAGAAGGCCGCGCTGGCCAGGCTCTCCCCCGGCCAGGTCACGGCGAGCGAGCTCGCGGGTGAGAAGATCATCGCCAAGCTGACCACCGCCCCCGGCAACGGTGCCCCGATCGGCGGCCTCAAGGTGGTCACCGCGTCTGGCTGGTTCGCCGCCCGCCCGTCCGGGACCGAAGACGTCTACAAGCTGTACGCCGAGTCCTTCCGCGGGCCTGACGAGCTCGCCGCGATCCAGAAGCAGGCGCAGGAGATCATCGCCGCCGCCATCGGCTGATTCTCCGTCAGCTCCGCTGGCTGGGCCGCCCGGTGTCGCCCGTCAGTGCGGCCCGGCGGATCTGCCGGTCATCGACGACATCCGGACCCCGGCCGTTCTGGCGGTGATCTGGACCCTCGTGACGTCACCGGCCCCGCGAGAGCTCATCACCCAGTGCCGGGGCGCCTTCCGCCTGCCCCAGGCCGCCGCCGGCGAGGAACCGCCCGGCGAGTCCGCCCCGCCGTCCGCGCGGCCCCGCCGCAGCCGCGGCGGGGCCTGTTCCGTTATTGCGTGACCTTGTCCGAACGGTGCGGCAGCTTCCAGCCTGGGCGGACGAAGTGACAGGTGTAGCCGTCCGGGTAGTGCTCCAGGTAGTCCTGGTGCTCGGGCTCGGCTTCCCAGAAGGGACCGGCGGGCTCGACCTCGGTGACGACCTTGCCCGGCCACAGGCCTGAGGCGTCGACGTCGGCGATGGTGTCCTCGGCGATCTGCTTCTGCTGGCCGCTGGTGTAGAAGATGGCCGACCGGTAGCTCGTCCCGATGTCGTTGCCCTGCCGGTTCCGCGTGGTCGGGTCGTGGATCTGGAAGAAGAACTCGAGCAGATCCCGGTAGGGGATCTTCACCGGGTCGAAGATGATCTCGATGGCTTCGGCGTGTCCGGCGTGGTTCCGGTAGGTCGCGTTCGGCACGCCGCCGCCGGTGTACCCGACTCTCGTGGAGATCACGCCGGGGAGTTTGCGGATGAGATCCTGCACTCCCCAGAAGCAGCCCCCGGCGAGGATGGCCTTCTCGTGTTCGCTGGTCATTGCGCTGCCCTCCTGGTGTGTTCCGGCTCTATGACGTTAGCGCCGGAGCGGCCCGTAATATTGCCCATGATCGTGCTCCTGCCGACGCCATGTCCTATTCGCCGTCGAGCGGGCTCAGGTCCCCGGCCTCACCGAAGATGATCAGGACGTCGCCGGCCTGCAATCGCAGATCGCGGCCCGGGTTGGCGACCAGCTGCCCGCTGGGGTGGCGGACCAGCAGCGGCACGGCCGGCCCGCGCAGTTCTTTGAGGGGCCGGCCCGCCAGCGGGGACCCTTCGGTGATGGCCAGCTCCTCCAGCCGCAGGTCGGGGTGCCCGGCCCGGGCGACGTCGAAGAACTCCACCACACTCGGCCGGACAGCGAGGTTGGCCATCCGGCGGCCGCTGGTGGCATAGGGGGACACCACGTGGGTGGCGCCCGCCCGGTACAGCCGGTCGGCCGACTGCTCGCGCGCGGCCCGGGCCACGATTCGCAGGTCCGGGCTGAGCGAGCGGACGACGATGGTGATGAAGACGTTCTCGGCGTCCGAGTCGACCGCGCAGATCAGCGCCTTAGCCCGCTCGATCCCGGCCTTCCGGAGCACCGCCTCGTCCGAGGCGTCGCCGATCAGGTAGCACCGGTCCTCCTGTTCCAGGTCTGCCTTCAGCCCGGCGTTGCTGTCCACGACGACGAACGGCACATCCCCGGCGGCCAGCTCCCGGGCGATGGCCCGGCCGACCCGCCCGTAGGCGCACACGATGAAGTGCCCGTGCAGCTCGTCAAGGCGGCGGCGCATGCGGCGGCTCCGCGAAAACAGGCTGACCCGGCCCTCCACGATCGCCGCGGCGGCCAGGGCCAGGACGACGAAGAACAGGCCGACGCCGAGGAAGGCCAGCCCGGCGGTGAACACCAGTTCGCCGGTCGAGAGATGACTTCCCGGGGGAAAGCCGACCGTGGTCAGCGTCAGCAGCGTCATGGACACCGCCACCCACGGCGGGTAGCCGAAGCTCAGGTAGCCCACGATCCCCACGCCGACAAGCACAGCCAGCGCCATGGTGACGAGCGCGCCATGGGAGAGCCGGGACTGCGGTTTCATCCATTCCGCCTCCCCCGTGGTGCGGCTGCGCGCGGACGCTGCGAGACACAGCCCGCCTAGTCATGGTTGACCTGCGGCAATGGCGTTGCCAGGGGCGAAAGGCCCATATCTGCGGCGGGGAAATACCGCTTTGCCCGCCCCGGTTGCGCAGCAGCGAGGGCTTGATCAGGGGGCCGTGGCGGTGCGCTGGCGCTGGCAGAAGGCCGCGAAAAAGCCACCCCGGCCGCGAGCACGCCTGCCCCGCAGGCCACACCGGCCGGGACCGGACCACACGCCAGCCGGGACGATCTATCCAGGCTCACGACCGCAGAAGGCATCGTGGCCATGTCAAAGATCAAGGTCACGGGTTAATGATCTGCGACTTTCTACTTCATGGTCTTTGGGCTAACTAAAGCCCGGCGGGAACCTTGCGCTGGCCCTCATCCGGCTGCTCGCTGACGGCCGGCGCCCCGGTCGGCGCCACTTCACCGGGCTGCGTCGGCGTCACCTGCGGACGCGGCGCGCCCGCGACGGCGTCCGGCTCGGGCAGGGGCGGGCGGTGGCGATACCCAGGGTGGCTGTCCGCGTGAAACACCATGATCAGCCAGAACGCCATCAGGGGCAGCGTGACGATCGGCGTAATGATGGGAACCAGGCTCGATCCGCTCATGTCGGTGACCCTTCCGCACGTGAGGCCGCCTCGGCGCCTCCGGTCACTGTGAGCGTGACCGAGCGGTCCGCAAGCAGGCAGGGCCCCAGGTCCCGGCGCGGGCGGGGCATCAGTCCCGGGCCGCCGCCGCTGACGCCATGGATGCCATGCCATTCTTTCCCTGGCGCCCCGGCCAGCGTCCGGCGATGAGAGTAACGGTCATCCTGCCCGCGGGGCAGGGAGACGGCGCCGGGAGGGCTGGACAACGACGGGCCGGCAGTTGTTCGATGGCTAGCGACGATCGAGGGAAAGAGTCTCAGACATGGCCAGCACGCCTCAGTCGCTAACGGGGATCGACCTCGCCGAAGCCGGGGAACTCGCCGCTCAGCTCCGGGTTGATTCTGTCCGGTCCAGCACCAGCGCCGGGTCCGGTCATCCCACGTCAAGTATGTCCGCCGCCGACCTGCTCGCGGTGCTCGTCGGCCGCTATCTGCGCTACGACTGGGACGACCCGCACCACGACGGAAACGACCACCTGATCTTCTCCAAGGGCCACGCCTCCCCGCTGCTCTACTCGATCTACAAGGCGGTCGGAGTGGTGTCCGATGAGGAGCTGATGACCGGGTACCGGCGCTTCGGGTCACGGCTGGAGGGCCACCCCACCCCGATGCTGCCATGGGTGGACGTCGCCACCGGATCCCTGGGCCAGGGACTCCCCGACGGGGTGGGGGTCGCCCTGGCCGGCAAGTACCTCGACCAGCTTCCCTACCGGGTGTGGGTGCTGTGCGGGGACAGCGAGATGGCCGAGGGCTCCATCTGGGAGGCCATCGACAAGGCCTCGTACTATCAGCTGTCCAACCTGATCGCGATCGTCGACGTCAACCGGCTCGGCCAGCGCGGGCCCACCGAGCTGCAGTGGGACCTCGAGGCCTACGCCCGGCGGGCGGGGGCGTTCGGCGCGCGGGTCCTGACCATCAACGGGCATGACCTGGCCGAGATCGACCAGGCCCTGGCAACGGCCGGGGACATGGCCGGCAGCCAGCCGACCGTGGTGCTAGCCCGGACCATCAAGGGGCGCGGGTTCTCCGAGGTCGAGAACAAGAACGGCTGGCACGGCAGGCCCTTCCCCGCAGACATGGCCGACCGCGCCGTCGCCGGGCTCGGCGGTGAGCGCCACCTGACCGTCCGCGGCCCGCGGCCCAGCCCGGCTCCGCATGCACCGGCGGCGGCGCAGGCACCGGGTACCGCGCAGACAGCCGGGCCGGCGGCGAAGTACTCGATCGGCGAGAAGGTCGCGACGCGCAAGGCCTACGGCGACGCTCTCGTCGCCCTTGGCGCAGACCACCCCCGGGTCGTGGCCCTGGACGGCGAGGTCAGCAACTCCACGTACGCGGCCGAGTTCGCGAAGGCCTACCCGGCACGCTTTTTCGAGATGTTCATCGCGGAGCAGCAGCTCATCGCCGCGGCGGTCGGCCTCAGCGCCCGGCACTATGTGCCCTTCGCCTCCACCTTCGCGGCCTTCTTCACCCGCGCCTACGACTTCATCCGGATGGCGGCCATCTCGCAGGCGAACATCCGGCTTTCGGGCTCGCATGCGGGCGTCGAGATCGGCGCCGACGGCCCGTCCCAGATGGCGCTGGAAGACCTGGCCATCATGCGGGCGGTGCAGGGGTCAACGGTCCTGTACCCAAGCGACGCCACGAGCACGGCCGCCCTCGTGCACGAGATGGCCGAACGGGCCGGCGTCAGCTACCTGCGGACCACCCGCGGCGGCTACCCGGTCCTCTACGACGCCGCGGAAACCTTCCGCATCGGGGGATCGAAGGTGCTGCGCTCGAGTCAGCGGGACGTCGTAACACTGATCGGCGCCGGCGTCACCCTGCACGCCTGCCTGGCCGCCGCCGACCGGCTCGCCGCGGACGACATCCACGCCCGCGTCATCGACCTGTATTCCGTCAAGCCCATCGACGCCGAGACGCTCGTCGCCGCCGCGGCGGTGACGAACGGCCGCCTGATCGTGGCCGAAGACCACCACCCCGAAGGCGGGCTCGGCTCCGCCGTCACCGACGCCCTGCTGCGGGCGGGCCCGCAGAAGCTGTGGGTGACGCACCTGGCCGTCCGGGAGATGCCCGGCTCGGGCACCGGCGATGAGCTGCTGGCCGCGGCCGGGATTGATGCCCAGCACATCGAGTCGGCCGCCCGCGACCTGCTCAATGCCACCTGATCGCGCGGCGGCCCCGGGCCGCGGTGTGATCGGCCTGCAGTGGCTCCGGTCCCGTGACGCGGACCTGTCCGCGTTGCGGCGGGCGGGCCCGCGCCGAGCCGGCTGGGCGGCCAGCCTGCCGGCGTCCTCGGCCGGGAAGCCGTACCTGGGATGCACTGCGCCGGCGCCGGTCGGCTCGGCCGCGGCCAGCAGCCTCCCGACGTTGAGATACGTGTCAGCCGGGCCCGTTCCGTCTAGCGCGACCGCCTCGTCGGCCAGGCTGGCGAAGGGCGCACCCTCGTCGGGGGCGGCGTAGACCGCGATGCTGGCCCTCCCGGCGTCGCGGCACGCACACACCACCCGCAGCGCGATCTCGCCGCGGTTGGCGATCAGTACCCGTTTGAACTCGGCGGTCCTCGGCGAGCTCACGGCGGCCCAGCCGGGTCCAGCGGGCCCAGCGTCCCAGGGGCGCGCGCCAGCACGGCGCGGGCCATCCGCACGTGCACCTCGTCGACCATCTGGCCGTCGACCACCCCGACGCCCGCCTCGCCGGCCGCGACCACGGCCCGCGCCTGCGCCGCCTCCTCCAGGGTGGGCGTGAACGCCTGGTGGGCCAGCCCGACCTGACGGGGATGGATGCACATCTTGCCTTGGTAGCCGAGGCCGCGCCCGCGGCGCGCATCGGCCAGGAACTGGCCGTCATCGGCGATGTCGACGACGACCTGGTCGATGGCGGGGATGCCGGCGAGATACGCGGCCAGGCACACCTGGCTTCGCGCGTACAGCACCTCTTCGCCCCCGGGGCTGCGCCGCCCGCCGATGTCGGCGATGTAGTCCTCCGCGCCGAAGTAGGCTGCGCCAGGCCCGCCGGGGTCGCCGGGGTCGCCGGCCAGCAGGGTCCGCACGTCGGCGACGCCGAGCGCGGTCTCGATCCCGGCGATGATCAGCGCGCCGGTCCAGGAGTGCTCCGCGAGCGCCTGCCGGACCTGGCCCAGTTGCTGCCGGGTGGCCAGCTTCGGCACGACGATGCCGGCCGCGGCACTGCCCGCGGCGGCGGCGACGTCGGCGGCGAACCACGGCGTGCCGACCGGGTTCACGCGGACCAGCACGGGGCCCGGGCTCGGCGGTCCCTGCGTGCCCTGCGTGCCCAGTGCGTCGATCGCGCTGGCGGCGGTGTGCCGGGCGGCGGCCTTGTCACCGGCCGCCACCGCGTCCTCGAGATCGACGACCGCCACGTCGGGCGCGAAGCGGGGGATCTTCGCGATCATGTCGGCCCGGGTGCCGGGCATGAACAGCATGCTCCGGACGCGCGTCAGCTCCGGCATGACGCTCAGCCCTCCCCCGGCCCAGGCCCCGGCTCGGGCCCCGGGTCCGGGCGGCACCGCATCATCGCCGCCCGCACGGCCACGCAGACCGTCTCCCCGCGCTGGTTGATGCCGTGGTGCTCGAAGGTGACGATCCCGGTGCCGGGCCGGGACCGCGACCGGCGAGCCTCGATGACGCCGGTCGCCACGTGGATGGTGTCACCGGCGAACACCGGGGCGGGGAAGTCCACCCGGGAGAAGCCGAGGTTGGCGACGGTGGTGCCGAGGGTCAGCTCGGGGACGGCCAGGCCGACCACCAGCCCCAGGGTGAACAGGCTGTTCACCAGCGGCCGCCCGAATTCGGTGGTGGCCGCGAACTCCGCGTCCAGGTGCAGCGGCTGCGGGTTCATGGTCATCGTCGTGAACAGCACGTTGTCGGTCTCGGTGACGGTTCGCGTCGTCGCGTGCTGTACCCGCAGGCCGGGTTCGAGCTGCTCGAACCAGAGTCCGGACACGGCCAATCACACCCTGGGGGCGGCTTCGGCGGCCACGGCCTGCTGCACCGCCTGCAGCCCGGCCAGGTCCTCCGCGTCCGGGCCGAACCCCGGGAACAAGATGGTGTAGACGGCGACTTCACCTACTTCGTCGGCGGCCGGATGAACGGCGGCCGCCGGCCGTCGATGTGGCCAACCCCGCCACCGCCGGCCGCACTCAGCGCCTGTCTTCCGAATTAACGTTCATTAACCCTAGGCTTCTGGATGTGGAGAGGTCAACCGCGAACCGGGCCACCGTCATGGAGGCCGCCTGCGCGCTGTTCGCTGATCGCGGCTATCGCGGCACGTCCATGAAGGACATCGCCCAGGTACTCGGGGTGAGCGCGCCCGGCCTGTACAACCACGTGGCCTCGAAGCAGGAGATCCTGTACGCGATCATGGACAAGGCGATGGACCGGGCGATCACCGCGCTCGATGAGGCTCTCGCCGGGGTCGACGACGTGTCGGAGCAACTGCGGCGGGCGACGGAATCGCTTGTGCTGGATTTCCTGCGTTACCCGGCCGAGGTGACGGTGTGCAACAACGAGGTGCGCAGCCTGGAACCTGCTAACCGTCTGGCCATCGTGGCCAAGCGGGACCAGTACGGGGCACGGGTCCGCGGGATCATCGAGCGGGGTCACCGCACCGGCCGGTTCCGGACGCGGACACCGCAACTGGCCGGCCTCGCCGTACTCGAGATGGGCAACGGCGCCAAGTCCTGGTTCCGGTCCAGCGGCCGTTATCCGGATACCTACGTGGCCAGCGAGTACGGCGAATTCGCGCTGCGTATCGTCGGCTGCACCGACTGAGGGGCGACCACCCTGCGGACGGCCCGTTCTGCCGCCGGCCCGTTCTGCCGCCGCCGTTGCCGGACCGGCACCGGCACGCTGATGATTTATTCCGGCGCGGGCCTCACCACAGACCAGGGGCGTGCGTCGTTGGCGCGCTCCAGATCCAGGAGGAAACGCTTGCGTTTCAGGCCGCCGGCGTAGCCGGTCAGCTTCCCGGTACTGCCGATGATCCGGTGGCACGGGATCAGGATGGACAGCGGGTTCCGGCCCACCGCCACGCCGGCCTCCTGGGCGGTCACCCCGCCGCCCAGCCGCCGGGCCAGGTCGCCGTAGGTGGCCGTCCGCCCGTACGGTACCTGCGCGATCAGATTCCAGGCGCGGCGCTGAAGTTCGCTGCCCCGGGCGTCGAGCGGCAGGTCAAACGTGGTCCGCTGGCCGGCCAGGTACTCGTCCAGCTGGCGGGTGACGGCCCCGGAGCCACGATCGTTCCGCACGCCGAACGTCGCCGGCTCGGGCCGGTACCAGTGGTGCGGGAAGTACAGGCCGGCGAGCCAGTCCCCGTCCCGCACGATCGTCAGGTCGCCGAGCCGTGTGCCGTGGACCGTGTGCTCGGCTGTCGTCGTGGCTGTGTCCGTCATCGTCTGCTCCTCAATGGCCGCTTCTCCCCGCAGACGCGCCGGCGACGCCGTTCGTGAGGTCGCCACGTGTCCCGGACCGGGCGGCATGAGCAGAATTAACCGCACGCGACCTCACGGAACCCAGCTTCGGGACGTCTTCAGAACATGACTGGCAAATCGCCGTTCGAGACGGTCGTCTCCGCGCACGGCGGCACCGTCCTGCGCGTCTGCCGCGCCGTCCTCGGCCCGGCCGACGCCGATGACGCCTGGTCGGAAACGTTCCTGTCCGCGATGAAGGCCTACCCGGGCCTGCCGGCCGACGCGAACGTCGAGGCGTGGCTGGTGACCATCGCGCACCGCAAGGCCATCGACGTCACCCGCGCGGCCGCCCGCCGGGCCATCCCGGTCGCCGAGATCCCGGCTGCCGGGGACACCGCGGACCACGGTGACCTGGGCCTGGACGGCGATCTCGCCGCGGCCCTGACCAGGCTGCCAGCCCGGCAGAAGCAGGCCGTGGCCTACCACTACCTGGCCGGGCTTCCTTATACCGACGTGGCCGCCATCCTGGGCGGCACCGCCGACGCCGCGCGGCGCGCCGCCGCCGACGGCATCGCCAGACTCCGGCGCTCGTTTCCGGGCGCTCGCATGAGGAGCGAACGATGAATACGGATGACCTGACCCGTGACCTGGCGCGGGCCTTCCCTGACACCCCCGGCGAGCTGAGCCGGCTGCACGAACGGCTGGCGGCCGCGGCGCAGCGCGACGGCATCCTGGACGTGGCCTACCGTACCATCGACAGCCCAGTCGGCTCGCTGCTGCTGGCCGCGACCGAGCAGGGCCTGATCCGCGTCGCCTACGCCAGCGAGAACCACGAGACCGTCCTGCAGGCCCTGGCGATGCGGATCAGCCCGCGCATCCTGCACGCCCCCGGCCGCCTGGAGGCGGCCGCCCGGGAGCTCAGCGAGTATTTCGCCGGCCGCCGCCGCCGCTTCGGCCTGCCGCTGGACCTGCGGCTGTCGGCCGGATTCCGGCGCACCGTGCTGAGCCACCTGCCCGAGATCGGCTACGGGCACACCGCGAGCTACGCCGCCGTCGCGCAGCTGGCCGGCCACCCGAAGGCGGTCCGCGCGGTCGGTACGGCCTGCGCGACCAACCCGCTGCCGGTCGTCGTGCCCTGTCACCGCGTCATACGGTCCGACGGCCGGATGGGCGGCTACCTCGGTGGCCCCGACGCCAAACGCACCCTGCTCAGCCTGGAGGCAGCAGCATGACTCCCACCGCCCCATGGCAGGACCGCGTCGACGCCACCCGCTGGGACACCGTCCGGGCCGACCTGGACGCCTACGGCTGCGCCCTGACCGGGCCGCTGCTCACCCCGGGCGAGGCGGCCGGGATCGCGGCGCTCTACCCCGACGACTCCCGGTTCCGGTCCACGATCGACATGAGCCGGTACCGCTTCGGTGAGGGTGAATACCGCTACTTCACCGAGCCGTTCCCTGAGGCGCGTTATGTGGGTTGATCTACGGTGCGGCGAGGCAGGCCCGCATGAGGGTATGGGCGGCGATGGTCGCGGCTGTCCGGGCGAGCAGGCCCCAGAAGGTATGCGCGCCGTGGCGGGCCAGCTCCATCTGGTCGGTGATCTCCTTGAAGGTGGTCTCGATGCGGTTGCGCCACTGGGCGATGACCTTCTGCAGGATCGCCGGCATGGTCTTGCGCTGGTCCCTGGTGGGCGGGACCAGCACGGCGGTGCCGCGGGCAGCCTGGGACGCGGCGAACGCCTTGCCGTTGAACCCCTTGTCCGCGAGCAGGTCGCGGGGCGGCGGCCCGGCTTCCAGCAGGTCGGTGCCCACGTCACGCTCGCTGACGGCGGCGGGCACGATGCTCCAGGCCCGCACGATGCGGCTGCCCAGGTCGGTCTTGGCCGCCAGGCGGAAGCCGTAGAACCACTCGGCGTGCGCGGCGTCGCGGCCGAACCGGGCATGCAGGCCATTGGGGCCGGTCCAGCCGTCGGGGCCGCGGACCCGGGAGGCGTGCTTGACCGGCAGCGCGCTGGTGTCGATCTGCTGGCAGTCGTCTTCGGGCAGGCGGGCCGCCAGCGCCGCGCGGAACTGCTCGAACGCGCCCCACAGCCAGCGGGCCCGCCGGTTGAGCTCGCTTTGGTGCGGCAGTACCGGGAACAGGTGCGCCCAGTCGCGGGCCACCTCGGCGAGGAACCCGGCCTCGCTGCGGCGGCCCAGCAGCACGCGCACCTGGGTGATCGCCAGGATCTCCGCGTCGGAGCAGCCGGGCGCCTGCCGGGCCGCGCCGGGATGACGATGGCCCTGGCCTTGATCGCATCATCGATCAGCACGTAGACGCAGACGAACAGGTCTTCGGTTGGCAGCATGGGGGTGGCCTCTGCGGGACAAGGGTTTCAGCTACCACTTGTCTGCCGCAGGGGCCATCTCATGATCAACGCGACGCGCCGTGATCAACCCACATAACTCGCCTGAGGCCGTCAGCGCGCTCAAGCAGGCGCTCTACCCGAAGCTGCTGCCGGTCGCCCGCGACTGGTGGACCCGGCTCGGCCGGGAGGCCCCCTGGCCGGACCGTCTGGAGGAGTGGCTGGAGATGTGCCACGCCGCCGGCCAGGCCAAGCCGACGCCGATCCTGCTCAGGTATGAGGCCGGCGGCTGGAACGCGCTGCACCGTGACCTGTACGGCGAGCTGGTGTTCCCGCTTCAGGTCGTGATCAACCTCAGCATCCCCGGGACCGATCACGCCGGCGGCGAGTTCCTGCTGCACGAGCAGCGGCCCCGGGCCCAGTCGCGCGCTACCGCCACCCTGATCCCGCACGGCCACGGGCTGGTGTTCACCACCCGCGACCGTCCGGTGAAGTCCCGGCACGGCTGGTCGGTCGCGCCGGTCCGCCACGGCGTGTCCGTGATCCGCTCCGGCCAGCGTTTCACCCTCGGCCTCGTCTTCCACGACGCGGCCTGACGCACCGCCCGCCCGGCGCTCACCGGGCCGGCCGGGCGGGCTGGCCGGGCGGGCTGGCTGTGCGGGCTGGCCGGCGGCCGTGAGTGGATCTGGGCTACGACGCGGGTAGCGTGGTGGCGGCCGCGCACGAGAAAGCCCCCCGAGGAGACAGATGACCAACCAGCTGGCGAGCACGATGACGGTGCGGGAGGTCGCCCGCCAGGCGGCTGAAGCCATCCGCGCGCTGAACCACCTGACGCACGGCGGCGGAGAGCTGACGAGTCCCGGCGAGGTCCGCGACATCATCGCCAGCCTGGGGCTGATGGGCCAGGGCCTGCCGCAGCTGTGCGAGGAGCTGGCCCGCTTTCTGGTCACCCACCACGAGGACGGGCAGGTCGCGCACTACTCCGGCCAGGATCCGGATCTGTCCGTCGCCGAGGTGACCGAGGCCCTCGCGGCCGCCAGCCAGGCGGCGGACATGATGACCGCCGCCCTGGACGAGGCGCACAACGCGTCGGCCGAGCTGAGAGCCGCGCGCTGATCACCTTCCCGCGGCGCGCCGCCGGTCCGGGCCGCGTTCGGCTGGCCAGATCGTCTCTCGCCGCGCTCGCCGACGCCGCGACCGGAGCACGATCATTCACCGCCCCCGCCGCGCTCACCCTCGCCACGCCGCCGGGATCGGCGCGGATGTGACCTGACGGCCCGCCGGAATGGCGGCGCGTCCCAGAACCCGGCGGCCAGCAAGATGCGACGATGATGCACGTGACCACTGTCGCCGCCGGGCCGTACCAGGCTGACCTGCCGGGCACTGACCTGCCGGGCGCCGTCACCCGGACCAGCGCGTTTCCCCGGCTGCGCTACATGGGTTCCAAATACCGGCTCGTCCCGCACCTCGCCGCGGTTTTCGCCGAGATGGGCGGCACGACCGCGCTCGACGCCTTCTCCGGCAGCGGGGTCGTGTCCTACCTGCTGAAGGCGCTCGGCTACCAGGTCACCGCCAACGACTTCCTGCACTTTCCCGCGGTCATCACCGAGGCCACCGTGGTCAACCAGGGCGTCATCCTGACTGCGGACGACATCGCCGCGATCTGCGGTCCGGCCGCCGACGGCCGGGACTTCATCCAGCGCACGTTCGAGGGCCTGTACTTCACCGGCGACGACCGGCGGTTTCTCGACTCCGCGTGGTCCCACATCGACCGGATGACCGGCACGAAACGGGCGGTGGCGGTCTCGGCCCTGGTCCTCGCGGCGGCGCGCAAGCAGCCCCGCGGGGTCTTCACCGTCACCGGGCTGCGCTACGACGACGGCCGCCGTGACCTGCGGCTGCCGATGAGCGAGCACTTCCTGGAGCGGGCCGCCGCGTACAACCGGGTGGTCTTCGACAGCGGGCAGCCCTGCACCGCCCTGACCGGAGATGTCTTCGACGTCGGCCCCCAGCCCTTCGACGTGGTGTACCTCGACCCGCCGTACGCGCCGCCGAGAGACGACACCTGCTACATCAAGCGGTACCACTTCCTGGAAGGGCTGAGCACCTACTGGCGCGGCCAGCAGATCATGCCGCACACCCGGACCAGGAAGCTGGCGAAGCGGTACACGCCGTTTTCCTACCCCCGTACCGTCACCGGCGCGCTGCGCCGGACCCTGGCGCAGTTTTGCGGCTCCGCTATCGTGCTGTCCTACTCCTCCAACGCGGTGCCGGACGTGGCCATCATCGAGGCGCTGCTGCACGAGGTCAAAGACGATGTGCAGATCCGTCCCATCGAGCACACCTACTCATTCGGCACGCACGCCACCGCGCGCCGCCGCGCGGTATCTGAGTATCTGTTCATCGCCCGGTGACCCGGGCGCGCGCGGACATCCAGACGGAGCCCAGCATGACCGCCGGCGACCGTGCCCGCGCGGCCGGGGCGCACCAGACCCGCAGGTCCCGCCGTTCCTGGTGGCCCCGTGACGCCCGGCCCCGGCGGCCGGGGCGGCCCCGGCCACCTGGCCATCCGGCCGGTCCGGACGTCCCAGCGCCGGGGTTTCCGGCGTCATACTGGGCGAGATCGGCCTGCCCTTTCCGGCGCAGCGGCCGCTGAGGGCCACCCTCCTGCTCTTCGAGACCGCCTGAGCTGGCCGCCATCGAGAGGTCGCATTGCGCCCTCTCGATGGACGTGAAGCCAATATGCTGGCCCGGATTGGCGCGATCGAGGTCTTCCCGGTCGTTCCGCGCGCACATCCGACGTACCCGCGAGCGAATCAGGAGACGCATGGGGGGTTACCGGCGGTTTTGCGTTCAATGTGGCCGCGAGCTCAAGCAGGGAGCGCGTTTCTGCGCGAACTGCGGACGGCCCGCCGCGGCGAACAGCCCGCAGCCTGCCGTGACGGGTGAGCACGATGTTGCCACCCGCGACCTCCAGGCCCCCCCTCCGTCGCCCGCCTGGGATGCCTCGGCCGTCTCGGCCGTCTCGCCCGACGGGGCCCTGTTCCCCCCGCCAGGCTCCGGCTTTCCCCCGCAGGACGCTCCGTTCCCGCCGGAGAGCACCCCTTTCCCAACGGAGGCTTCCCGTTTCCTGCCCGAGGCCTCCCGGTTCCCGCCCAAGGGCTCCCCCTTTCCGCCCGAGGGCTCCCCTTTCCCGCCGGAAGGCTCCCGTCTGTCACCGCAGGGCTCCCGTCTCCTGCCCGCGGCCTCCCGCTTCCCGGCGGAAGGTTCCCGTCTCCCGGCGGAAGGTTCCGGTCTCCCGGCGGACGAGTCCCGTCTCCCGGCGGACGGTTACGGTTTCCCGCCCGGCGGTCCCGCTGGGTCCCATGACGTCCCCGGCTTCCCATCCGGCGGTCCCGGTTTTCCGGGTGACAGGCCGGGTTTTCCGGGTGACAGGCCCGGCCTGCCGCCCGGCAGTCCCCCAGAGCCGCCAGGCAGCTTCGGCTTGCCCCGGCAGGAAGTCCCGCCGTCCCGGAGCCCCGGCTTCCCGCCGGAGGGCGTTCCCCTTCCCCGGGACGAGACGGGCGTCGCGGAGGGCGTCTCCTTCCCCCGGGACGACACCGCCCCCCGGGACGACACCGCCGCCGCCGCGCAGACCGGCCCGGCCGCCCCGTCGACGGGGCTGGCCTTGCCGTCGGCCAACCCGGCGGCCGCGGCCGCGCTTCCGGCCGCCGGGCCGCCCGCCGCCGGATCGGCCTACCCGGCGCCGGCCGGTACGGATACGGCTCAGTTCTCGCAGAACTGGATGAACGACGTGGGCTTCAGCCCGCAGTGGGAGCCGTCGCCCGCATCGGCGCCCCCCGGTGCGGCGGGGCGCCCCGCCAAAGATCGGGAGCGTTCCCGCCGACTGCTGGTCGCTGGCCTCGTTGCCCTGGTGGCAGCGGTCATCGTCGTGCCTGCCCTGCTGATCGCGCACTCCTTCCACGGCATCACGGGCGGCGGCTCGGCCGCGGTCCAGCCCACCGCGAAGCAGCCGACGCGCGGCGCTACGGCCGCGGCGCCGCCGGAACGGACCGCGGCGGCCGGCGTGGCCACGCTGCTGGCCCAGACGGTCACGGACCGCAGCTCAATCGTGAACGCGGTGGGTGCCGTTGAGCACTGCACGGCGGCCCTGGGGCAGACCCCGCAGGCGTTCCAGAACGCCGCCGCCTCGCGTCAGCGTCTGCTCCAGCAGCTCGCGAGCCTGTCCGGGCGTCCTGCGCTGCCCGCGCCGATGCTCCAGGAACTGACCGGCGCGTGGCAGGCGTCGGCCGCCGTGGATACCGATCTCGGCCGATGGGCGCAGGACGAGGTGGCCGAGGGCTGCAAGCCGGACGATCACGCCGACGCTAACTTCCAGGCGTCCAGTGCCCCCGACGTCCAGGCGACCAACGACAAGACGGCCTTCGTATCCATGTGGAATGCGATCGCCGCGAAGTACGGGCTCACCCGGTACCGGACGAGCCAGCTCTGACGGTTCAGCTGTCTGGTCCGGTCCGTTCGGGCAGATCAGCGCGTATCTCTGAGGTCGCCCATACTTCCCCAGACCGTGGCGGACAGCTCGTTGATCGTGTCGATGCCGTACTGCTCAGTCGGGTTACCGGTAGTGAGCACGGCCATCAGGTAGTTCCGCCCACTGCCCGACACCCACCCGATGCTGTTGATCTGCCAGTCGGTTCTCGCGCTGTTCAGCGGCAGCCAGCCGTTTTTCAGGGCCACCGTCGCCTGCGGCGGCACACCGCCGGTGACCCCCCACCGCTGCGCCGGCGCCACGTTCTCCATGAGCTCCAGTACGTTGTCGCGCTGCGCGTCCGTCAGCAGCTTGCTGGGCCCGACGAGCTCGCGGAGCAGGGTGATCTGATCGGCGGGGGTTGTGGTCGTCAGGCCCCATCCCGGCCAGGCGAACCCCGGGCAGTCCACGCAGGACGAGGGCAGTGTGCCGGTCAGGCCGGCCGCGGTGTTGAACGACTGGATCCGCCCGGGGCCGCCCACGGCGTTCCACAGGCTGGTGGCGGCGGAATTGTCGCTGTCCTCCATCATCCGCTGCGCGAGCGACTGATCCGTGCCCGGCACGCCGGCCGGGCTGTTCCCCTGCTGCGCGTACAGCGTCTCGAGGATGTCGAGCTTGACGATGCTCGCCTCCGCCTGCGGGTGTGGCGGCCCGAGACTCCAGGTCTGCCCCGTATCGACGTCGTAGACGGCAGCCACGACATTGTCACTGCGGGAGGCGACGTAGGAGGCGGCCGCGTTCCCGAGCGGATTCTGCCGCCGGCTGGGCGACGGCGAGGCGGTGTGACGTTTCCCGGCGTCCGGCGGCGCGCCTTTGGCGGGCCGGGCCATAGGACCATGCCCGGCCGATGAGTCCGCCGGAGCGGGGCTGGTGCGGGTGAGGGCACGTGGTGCCGGTGCGTGAGCGGTACATCCCTGGACCGACGCCGCCAGCAGCAGGGCCGCCGCGGCGGCCGCGCGGGCCCCCAGCGTCCGCGTGGCCTTCGCACGCCGGGCGGGCGTCCCCTTCACGTGCCAGCCTCCCGTCGCGGAATATGCGCGCCTGCGTGACGCGCGGATGGAGCGCAACACGCACCAGAACCTTATTGGCCGCACCCCGGCGGGTGCGCCAGATCTGATCAACGAACCGCCCGCCGGCTGCGTCCAGCCTTTCGGGGGCGGCTTTCCAGCACCTTGCTGGCGACGGCCCGGTCGGCGGCGATGTTGTCCTTGCCGCCGAGGAAGCTGAGGAAGTAGTCATACATGCGCGCCGGATGCGGCCTGCTCACATCGATCCCGGGCGGTACCGCGGTGTCACCCGACCGCTCATCCGGAACCCCGGAAATCCCGGCATCACGCCTTCTCTCACCTGCCCCACCGCTCTACTGGTGCCCAACCGCGTACCCATCACCGGCCACGAAGCCCGTAAAGACAATTAGGCTCGCAGAAATGAGCGGGTGGCTGACGTGTGCGGTGCACGGGCGGCACTGGGGCGTCCGGGGCGCGGCCGGCCTGCTGCCGTTCGCCGTCACCGTCGGCGGCGTGCGGGTGCTGCTCGCCCTGCGCAGCCATGGCACCCACCAGGGCGGCACCTGGGGCACGATCGGCGGGGCGATCGAGCCCGGCGAGACGCCCTGGGAGGCGGCCATCCGGGAAGCCAACGAGGAGGCCGCCGGCCTGGACCTGGCCGAAGCCCTGGCGGCGGACAGCCACCGGTACGGATGCGCCAGCGGCTGGGTCTACACCACGTTCCCCGTTCGCCTGCCGCCGGGCGCCCCCGTCGCGATCCGCTCCGACTGGGAGACCAGCGACCTGCGCTGGATCCCCGTCGATGAGGTTGACAGCTACGCCCTGCACCCCGCCCTGGCCCAGTCCTGGCCCGAACTCCGCAAACTGATCGAGTCCCGGGTGATGCCCTAATTATTGCTGGTGATCAGCGCAGACTGGCGGTCCGGTTGATGTCAGGCCAAACTTCCGCGATGGCCGTAAGCGGACCCGGAATCAAAGGCTCAGCCTGAGGACATTTCATCGGCCGCACTCCGGATAAACGCGATTGACTCGCTTTCTGGCAGGGCGCGGTCAAGGATCAGCTCGAACTTGTCCGCATACTCCGCCACCCGTGAACCGTCACTGATGATTTCCGCGAGTTCGCCCTGGCCGGTATCCAGGTACAGAAGATCCGGCAGGCCGCCATCAAACTCCATCAACGTAAACGGCCCGGACAGCCCTGCGTGGACGCCTGCCCGAAACGGAATCACCCGGACCGTAATGAGCTCATTCCCAGCGGCTATGTCCGCGATATAGCGCAGCTGAGCAGGCATGGGGTCCGGGTCGGTCCCGATCCCCACGTGGCGGCGGATCACCGCTTCATCCAGAACGTAGTACCGACGGGGTGGATCCTCGCGGAGAGCCAGTTCCGACTGCCGCTGCAATCGCAGCCCGACGACGGCGGCGGCCACGTGCGCGGAGTCGACTGTCCCGGCGGTGAGCGCCTCGGCGTACTCGGCAGTCTGCAGAAGGCCGGAAATGACACTACCCGGGAACTGCCGGATGAAGGTCGCCCCAGCCTCGTAACCAACGTAGCTGAGGTAGGGCGAGGAGATTTCGTCGCGGTAGGCATTCCACCAGCCGATCTCGCGTGCTCCCCGGCCAAGGCTCTGCAGTCGCTCGCGCTCGGTCTCAGAGGTGACGCCGTAGAGAACCAGCAGGGCATCCAGGTCCCCCGGAGTGATCGAACTGCGTCCTCCCTCGATCCTGATCAGCTTGGACATCGGCCACTTCAGATCGCGGGCAGCGTCTTCGTGAGTCCCCCTCCTGGTCTTGCGCAAGCGGATCAGATCGGCCCGGAGAACCGCGCTCTGAACGACGGGTCCCTGGTCAGCAGCCATGGCATATCACTTTCTGTAGCCAGACTATCTCATTATAGAACATTTCGATGTCAGGCTTCTGAACAGAACCCAGCTTCATCACTGCTGTAGATTAAGAGCCAGGAAACCTCCGGCACAGAGGTACCGATCCAGTCAGAACATCTCCTCAGCGGCAGTTCTGATGAACGTGATCGACTCGATTTCCGGCAGCGCCTGGTCAAAGAGCACTTCGAAATTGGCTGTGTACTCGGCGACCTGGGGATCATCATCGGTGATGTCGGCTCGCTCTCCCTTCCCCGCGTCCAGGTAGAGCAGATCCGGTACCCCGCCATCGAACGCCAGCACTGTAAAGGCCCCGCCGAGCCCGGCGTGCGCACCAGCGCTGAAGGGGATTAGCCGGACCGTGATGAGGGCGTTCCCGGCAGCTTCGTCGGCAATGTGCCGGATTTGGCTGGGCATGATCGCGGGATCGGTGTCAATCCCGATATGCCGGCGGATCACCGCCTCGTCCAGGACGTAGTACTGATGCGGCGGATTGGAACGCTGAGCGAGTTCCTTCTGCCGCTGCAGTCGCAGCCTGACTACGGAAGCGATCTTCGTCTCCTCGACGGTGGTAGCTGCCGTCAGCGCTTCCGCATATTCCTGGGTCTGCAGCAGGCCTGGGACTACTGTGCCCGGGAACTGCCGGATGAACGTCGCCCCCGCCTCGTAGCCTACGTAGTTGAGATAGGGGGCAGAGACATCATCTCGGTAGGCATCCCACCAGCCTCGCAGTCGCGCCGCCCGATTCAGTTGCTGGAACCGTCCGCGCTCGCCATCGGCGGTGACGCCGTATTGGGCCAGGAGAGCATCAAGATCCACCTTTGTAATACCGCTGCGTCCTCCTTCCACCCGGATCAGCTTGGATGGCGACCACTCCAGAGCCCGCGCTACGTCCCCTTGAGTCAGCCCGTTTTCCTTGCGCAACCGGACGAGTTCGCCGCGGAGGATCGCGCTCTGAACCACCGGCCCTTGATCAACCGCCACGGGAGGTCACTCTCCGTACTGGAATTACCGCTCGGCCAGGAACTGGCCGATGCCACCAGTATGGCGGTCGTTGCAGGCCTATAACGTGACATTGCCGGGCCGTGGCGCGGGCGCCACCCAGCCATCGGATAGCCGTCTGGAACCGCACGGTTCGCGAACTGACGTACTGAGCCACCGCACGCATGCCGGTTTGCGGTGACCAGACCGGCCCGCGAAAGTCAGCAGAACCGAGCGACGGCAGGCCGGCATGCAGCGACTGCATACTACCGGAACGAATGAACATTCAGGGCGGCACGTATGCCGCTTGACGTCGACGCCCGTCTTGGATTGATCTTTTCCGGCGGGTGACGGTCCAGCTACCCGTTCCGGATGTGCATAATAAACTCTGCCCATTGAACTGGCGTAATCACCAGGACCCGGCCGGCGGCAGCCCGCGAATCCCTTACAAGGACCGCAGCTGGCAGCGCGGCTATCTCTACACAATTACCCTGGTCGGCGCTGTAGCGGCTTTTACGCCAGCTGACCGGGAAACAGCGCTCTGATTGAACGCCCATCTGAACAAGCCTCCGCTCTCCGGTAAATTGGAGATTTAGAATGACTAAAGACTGAACCATCTCAAACACGCACTGAACTGACCTACGGGCATGCACTGGACCGGCGAGAGCCCGTCCCAGGTCAATGCTGGCTGAAAGAATGCTGGCTGAAAGAATGCTGGCTGAAAGAACGAGATCGCCACGCGTCTAGACGCGTGGCATCGAAGGTCTACGCGAAACGTTGACCAGCTCATCTCCCTAGTTCTGTCCGTGGTGCTGAGGCATTGGCTAACATGGGCCAGCACGAGACGGCTCCCCGGCCTCACGGCCGGCAGAGCGTGCATACCCTATGGGATTTATTCCCGTGCTCATCCTTCAGGGTGACTCCCGCGTCCCTCGTCCGGGCGTCACGCCGGGCGCTCACCCCGAGAGTTAACACCGTATCGCTGCCAGAGCACAAGAAGGCTCGCCATCACGTTGCCGATCGTCCTGGCTTGCCGGGGACGAGCGCGCCCGCGGCGAAGTGCCGATCTGCGCGTCCGGTCATCGAGGCGGCGCCCGCGCCCTGACCGTAAACAATCAGCCCATGCACGCGTGGTGATGGGTAGCGGGGGCTGCGATTGCCCGGTTACGGGGAGAATGCTTGGCGCGGGCGGTCGCCAGGGCCTGCCGAGCATGAGGTCGTGCAGGACGTCCATGGCGTGCTTGCCGTGCTTGCGTGCGGTGTCGATGTAACTGCGGATGTCGAGCCGGTCCTGGGTGACGTCGTCGCTGGTCAGGCGGCCGGAGATCTTCTGCTGGGTTTTCAGCGGGCGGACGCCGCGCTCACTGATGTTGTTCGTGGGCCACACGCTGGTGTCCTCGGTGAACAGCAGCACGTCGCTGCGGCGGTCGCGGCAAAATTCGAGCAGCTCGCGGCCTGGCTTCTGCTTCGTGCTGTTCTTCGGGCCGGGGACGCGGGGCACGCTGGCCAGGCCCGCGAGGACGGCGTGCCGGAACTCGTGCTCCAGCGGTTTCCGCGCATCGGCGGGGATGGCGTCCAGGCCCTGCTCGCGGGTGGCGTGCCAGGCACAGATCAGGCCGCGCAGCGCCCGCTGCGCCTGCACCGGCCAGACCGCGCCCGGGTAGCTCTCGGCACAGTCCTCGTAGTCCCTGAGCAGGTGAGACAGGCACGCCTGGTTCCCGGCGATGTGCTCCCACCGGGGGTGGAAGTAGTTCTGGTACCGGTCGGAGACCACGATCCCGGCGAATTCCGGCAGGATCCCGGCGTCCTGCATCGAGTCCAGGCTCCGGGCACCCAGCCAGAACGCGGAGTACCGCTCGGTGAAGGCGCCGTGGACGTATTTCTTCTCCCCGGCCGGCCCAGACCGCAGCGTCGTCTCGTCGAACCCCGCCACGCCCGCGGCGGTGATCAGGGCGCGGATCAGCGCCACCACCTCCGCGGCCAGGGACGCCGCCTTCGCCAGGCACGAGTGGATGAACCCCTCTGACACGGCGGCGCCGGCCACGTCGGCGATCAGCTGCCGGCACCGCTCCACCGGAACGTGCTGAAAAACCACCAGGTACACGGCCAGCGCCCGGAGCCTGGGGCCGATCGACAGCGCGGAATCCGGCACGCCCGCCGGGCGCGGCGCGACGTGCGCCTTCCCGCAGGCGCACCTCCCGCCGTGCAGGTCGTGCTGCACCCGCTCCGCCGCCGCGGCCGGGATCTCCTCCTGCTGAAACGAGCGGGTAACCCCCAGGTCAGCGGCCTCCGAAAGATCAAGGCCGCAGGAGCAGGCACCCTCCGGATAGTGGTCCTCGGTCCGGTCCGGGACCTCCCAGCTCATGGACGCCCCCGGGCTGCCCGGCTGCTTCCCCCGCTTCCGCTTCTTCGCCTCCGCCCGCTCCGCGGCCCGCCGCTGCTTCCGGGGCGGCTTCTTCCCGGGCAGGTCATCCGAGCTCGGCGGCATCGAGGAGTTCCCGCTGTTCCGCGACCCCGACCGCTCCGCCGCGGCCAGCTGCTCCCGCAGGTCAGCGACCACCGCCTCCAGCACCGAAATCCGCTCCGCCTGCTCCCGGATCAGCGCATCACGCGGATCCTCGGGCGGCACATCGGTCACAGCCCCGGATCATCCCCGAAACCACGCTCAGCCACCACGGCAACACCACGCCCGCCGCCAAAACGTAACCGTCGATCACGCACCGCAGCAGCAAGCCCAAGGACCTGAACGTTTACCCCTGACCAGTCACTTAATGGACCATTGTGAGCTGCTGCCCGCCAAGTTGCCACATTGCAGATCACACGCACGCTTCGTGGAATGTGGTAACAACTCGTGATGCGACGAACTCGCGTTGCGAAATTGTGATAGGGGAAATACCATTTGAAACAGAGCCGAATGTCTTGGGTTTAGCCCGGCTGTCCTGTTAGGTCACAGTGCTCCTGCCGTTCCCGGCGGTGCGCAGCGGAGAGGACCCGGGAGCCTTAAGAGGGGATGCTGAACGCAGATGCCTGCAAGCAACCAGCCGTCAGCAGTCGCGAACGGCGGCCGGGTACGTACCGGCCGGCCGGCCCGGTTGGTGGAGCGCGGCCTCCAGGACATCCGGACAGCAGATATTTCTCACCTCGAGGAGTCATTGAGCGCCGGCCTTGCCTGCCGTCCCAGCCGAAGGAGGGGGCGTGAACGGGCCGAGCAATCTTCCCGGGGCACCTGAACCTCAGGGGGCACCGGAGACCGCACCATCCTCTGGTGCCCCAGCAGGCCGGGGTGCCCCGTCCAGCAGTCTGAATTTCTCCTTCCGCCATAAGGACCTCATGCTCGATCTGAACATCGGGCGATATGCGGCCAGGAAGGCCGGCGCAACCCACGCAACCTCAGGGAAAACGGCACGTGAACCCCGGTTCGGCGACGATGACTGGGACCACGCCCGGCGAGCGCTGTTCCCCAGAAGGGTCAGGGGGAGCCGGCGAGTTCGTTCCCTGACCTCGATCCCCTTGCGGAAGGTACAGCCTGCTGCCAAGAACCTGCGGCGGCCTCGCCCGTCTGACCCGATGACGGGTAGCTCAGCCGGCTTCTGGGATGCCATCGGGCCAGCCGCGAAAGAAGATTTCCTGTCACAGGCGGACAAGAGGACGTTCGGGGGCGGGGCGCGGCTGATGAACGAGGGGGAAACTGCCGATCACGTGATCGTCATCCTCGACGGGCATACGCGAATTTGCGTCGAGGATGACGGTAGGGAGCGGGTCGTTGCTCATCGCGGTCCCGGCCAGCTGATCGGGGAACGTGCCGCACTGCAGGTGAGCGTCCGCTCGGCCACCGTCATCGCCGAGGGGACCGTGCACGCTCTGGCCATGAAGACAGGCGACTTCGCCGCCTTCATCAGCGCCCACCCGGACGTGCTCGACATCGTGCAGGATCATGTCTACGGACGCCTGACCGAGAACCCCGCCCGGCGGGGGCGCGACCGCATCCATCCCGTCAGGGAGAACGACCCGGGCCGTCCGGGGCCGCCCGCGGCGCCCGGTTACCCGCGATTGCTGAGCGGCCAGTATTGCCTGGTCATCTTTACGGATGTGGTGGGTTTCGGCGCGCTGGCGCGAAGCGAAGACCATCGCCGTGTCGTCAGGGAGGCGATGCGGGAGATGACCCGCGCGTCCCTGAGCGCCATCTGGGACCAATGCTCCTGCGAGGACCGTGGTGACGGGCTTCTCGTCACGGTGCCGCCGGACATTGCGGCCGTTCAGGTGCTGGAATACCTGCTCATCGCGCTGCCCATCGCCCTGAAGCGGCACAACGGCCTGTATGCGGCCGGAGCGCAGATCCAGCTGAGGGTGGCCCTCGACGTTGGCCCGGTGACGTGCGGCCCCCCGGGTGTATCGGGGCGGGTGATCATCGATGCGGCCCGGCTGCTGGACGCTCCAGCCTTCAAGCAGGCTGTGTGCGAGAACCACGCCAACCGCGGCATCATCGTCTCCGACTTTGTTTACCGGACTGTCGTCCAGGACGCCGCGCACCTGACCGACCCAGCCACCTACACGGAGGTTCAGGCCGACGTGAAGGAGCTTTCCACGCGGGCATGGATGACGATGGTCGGGCCGCCCCTTGAGATGCCGCCGCCATGGCGGGCATTAGCGTCCCTCAGAATGTCCGCTTAACGGGTTGGCTACGGCAAGCCGGGTAGGGGTAAAACGAAGGTGAAAGCCAGGACACCAGAGCCGGGGGGAAAGACCGATGCCAGCGAGCAGCGAACCGCCCGTGGTCATCGTCGGGGCGGGGGTCGCGGGACTGGCGTGCGCGCTTGACCTGACGGCCGCCGGGGTGCCGGTGCGGGTCCTGGACGCCTCCGACGGCGTTGGCGGGCGGATGCGCACCGACCGGCAGGGGGGTTTCCTGCTGGACCGCGGCTTCCAGGTGTTCAACACGTCCTATCCGCAGGTGAAGCGGCGGATCGATCTGCGGGCCCTGCAGTTGAGGCCATTCACCCCCGGCGTGCTGCTGCACGCCGGGGACCGCCGGCTGCGGTTCGCCGACCCGACCCGGCGGCTCAGCGGCGCGTCGGACCTGCTGCGCGGCCGCCTCGCCGGGCCGTCCGACGCGATCGCGCTGGCGCGGCTCTGCGCCGCGGACATGCTGCTGCCGGTCAGCCTGATCAAAAGGCAGCCCGACCGGACCACGTTCGCAGCGCTGACCGAAGCCGGCTTCTCGCCCGCCCTGTATGAGCTGTTCTTCCGCCCGTTCCTGTCCGGGGTGTTCCTCGAGGACGAGCTGGAGACGTCGGGCCGCTTCTTTCACCTGATCTGGCGCAGCATGCTGCGCGGGACCCTCTGCCTGCCCCGGCGCGGCATCCAGGCGGTTCCCGAGCAGCTCGCGGCCGTGCTTCCGGCCGGGACCGTTCAGCTGGAAAAGCCCGTCCGCGCGCTCACCGGCGACGGTGTTGCGCTGAAGGACGGAACCGGGATCGCGGCACGGGCGGTGATCGTGGCCGCCGGCGCCGCCGAGGCCGCCGCCCTGCTCCCGGATCTGAGCGTCCCGGCGACGCGTACCGTCACCACCTTCTACCACGCGGCGCCATGGGCCCCGCTGGCCGAGCCGACCCTGCTGGTCGATACCGAGCGCAAGATCCTCAACACGGTCGTGCTCACCGAGGTCACCCCGGCGTACGCGGCCGGCCGCCGGGCGCTCATCTGCACCTCGGTCCTCGGCGACGCCAGCGGGCGCGAACCCGACGTTCGGGCGCGGATCGGCGCGATGTACGGCGCCGACACGTCCGGCTGGGAGCACCTGGCCACCTATCCGGTGTACGGCGCGCTGCCGGCGATGCCCGCGCCGCATCCGCTAAGCCGCCCCACCCGGATAGGGCCGCGCCGCTACGTCTGCGGCGACCACCGGGCCACCGGGTCGGTCCAGGGCGCCATGGCGTCCGGGACACGCGCCGCGCGTGAGTTCCTCGCCTGGGCCGGCCGCGATTCCTAGGGCGCAGGCCCCCAGGGCGCCGGGCAGGAGCGGTGGCGCGGCTCGCAGCCACCCTGACGCGTCGCTGCCGGCGGCCCCCCTCAGGCCGCCGGCAGCGTTCGTGCCCCCGTGCGATCAGCGCAGGACGTTCAGGGTGCTGGTGTCGTCGTTGACGAAGTAGACCCGGCCCGGGTCTCTCCCCCGGCTCGCGGCGGCGCGTGCGATCGCCCGCGCCCGTGCCAGGCCCGGCGGTCACCCGTCGCTCACCTTCACTACGGAAGTAGGCCGCCACGGGATTGGGGCTTTGCGGAATTGCGTCAGGAAACTTACGGCGGAGACTGGATTTGCCGAACGAAGCCAGGCAGGGGTGAATACGCGCGGGAGCCCGGACCCCGCGGCGGGTACCCGGGCTCCAGCAGGTCAGCCGTCGACCGCGGCCAGCAGCGGGTCGACGTGCACCTTGGGGGCATCGCCCCACTCGGGCGGCCGGTGGCCGGCCAGCACCGTGGCCACCTGCTCCAGCCCGACCGTGGCGGCAACGATGGGCCGGGGATCGACGGCCCCGCTGGCGTACAGGGAGATCGTCTCGCCCAGGCCGCCGGAGGCGCTGAGCACGCCGGTCGCGGTGACGTCCTTCAGGACCAGTGTCCGCGTGTCGACCAGGCTGGGCTCGGCGGACAGGCCGATGTAGACGACACGGCCGCCCGGCTCAACGATCCCGGTGGCCAGCGACGGCAGGTCCTGCGCGGTCGACGCGTCAAGGACCGCATCGAAGGCCAGGTCCGGAAGGGTGTCCCGGAACCAGGTGCGGCCGAAGCCGAGGTCCCGCGCGAACCGCAGCGACCGCTCGTCCCGGCCCAGCAGGTGAACCTCGGCGCCGAACGACCGCGCGATCTGCGCGGCGAGCAGCCCGATGGTGCCCGGGCCCATGACCAGCAGCCGCTGCCCGCCGCCCGCCAGCGCGGCGCGGACGGCGCGCAGCGCGTTGCCGCCCGGTTCGGCGAGCGCGCCCGTGGTCGCGTCAATACCGGCCGGGATCGGGTGCAGGGCGCTGGCCGGCACGAGAAGCCGCTCGGCGAGGGCGCCCGGCCAGCCGCCCCGGATGCCGATCTCGTACCGCTCCACGCACAGGTGCTGCCGGCCGCTGAGGCAGCGACGGCACCGGCCGCAGCCGAGCATCGTGTCCCCGGTGACCCGCTGCCCCACCCAGGACGCGGTGGCCTCATCCCCGGCCTGGAGCACGACGCCGCACCATTCGTGGCCGATGCACACCGGGTACCGCGCTGCACCGGTGCGCAGGTAGGCCATGTGGCCGGTAAAGAACTCCATGTCCGTGCCGCAGACACCGGCCCGCTCGACATCCACGACCACCTGCCCCGGCGACGGCGACGGCGGGTCGATGTCGCGGACCGCGCCCTGGCCCGGCCCGGTGATGACGAACGCGCGCACGCCGGGCTACCTGCTGGTCCGCGCGCCGGGCGCGGAAGTTGCGAGGGTAACGTCCATGGCGTTCCGAATACTAGGTCGAGATGCCGGGAGCGGAAACCATGGCCGATCTGCGCAGCGCCCAGTGGTACGGCGGACAGGACCGGGAACTGCTGTACGTCAACAGCGTGCAGGGCGCCGGGACCGTAGCTGACCTGGACTTCCTTCATGGTTCCAGCGGAGATCAGGTCAACCGCGAATCTCACTGAGTGCCGTTGCCGTCGGCGGCGTCAATTCCGTGCAGACGCGTGAATGCCGGCCAGGCCGGAGATCGTCAGCACCGGGGCGAGCAGCGGCGTCGCGATCAGCTCGATGTGTGCCGCGTGCGTGAAAAGGACCGTGAGGCCGGCGCTGTCCAGGTACTCCACCCCGGTGAGATCGACGACGATCGGGCCGGCACTGGCCGACGCCCGGGTAAGCGCGTCCCGGAAGGTGCCGACGTTGCTCATGTCGATCTCGCCGACGGCGGTCACGACCGGGGTCCCGTCGGGACGCCAGCTGGTGGACAGGGTGAGCGGAGTGGTCATGGGGTGATCCTCAGCTGCATGTCGACGGTGGTGCCGGCATCGCCGGGCTCAATGGTTACCTGCTGCATGAGGGCGCGCATCAGCGGGATGCCGTGCCCGCGGTTCTTGCTGGCCGTCGGCTGGGAGCTCTGCCAGCGGCCGGTGTCGGTGACGGTCAGCCGGAGCTGGGTGACGGTTGCGGCGGCCCGCAGCCGGATCTGCTGGCCGGGAGCGTGCCGGTGGCCGTGCTCGACGGCGTTGGCACACGCTTCGCCCGCGGCGACCAGCACATCCTGGACCGTCTTATAGCTGAGGTCGCAACGGCTCAGCCACGTCCGCAGCGTGGCCCGAACCGGTGCGAGCTGGGCCGATTCCGCCGGGAAGGTCAGGTCGAGCGGAGCGGGGTGGCGGTAGAGGACCAGCGCGACGTCGTCTTCGTAGCCGTTGTCCGGGGCCATGGTGGTCATGATGGCGGTGGCGAGGTTCTCAACGGCCGCGGCGCCACCCCGGTGGACGGCCGCCCCGGCCTGGGCGATCCCGGTATCCAGCGAGCGGCGGCGCCGCTCGACCAGGCCATCGGTGTACAGCAGCAGGGCCGCCCGGGCGGGCACGATGCAGCTGGCCTCGGTGCGCTCGATGCCGGGCCGCACCGCGAGCGGGAACGAGCGGCCGTCCTCGAGCAGCCGGGTGCGCCCGTCGGGCAGCGCCAGGATGCCCGGCGGGTGTCCGGCGCTGCTGTAGGTCAGCCGTCCCGCGTCCCGGTCAAGGATGCCGCAGAAGACCGTGCTGCAGATGGCTCCGGGGATGAGGGCGGCGAAGCGGTCCATGGCGGTGAGCGTCTGGGCTGCGCTCGCGTCCTGCAGCAGCAGGGCGCGGCAGGCGCTGCGGAGCTGACCCATCACGGTCGCGGCGTCCAGCCCGTGCCCGACGCAGTCGCCGACCACGATCCCGATCCGCCCGTCGGGCAGCTCGACGATGTTGTACCAGTCGCCGCCGACTTCGAGCGGGCGGCTGGCTGGCTCATAACGCGCCGCGAAACCGGCCGGCAGCCGGGCCGGCCCGAGAATGGCCCGCTGCAGGGCGAGGGCCGTTTCCCGCTGCTGGTCGGTCTGGTGCACCCGGTGCAGCGCCTGGCCCAGGTAGCCGCACAGCAGGGCCAGCAGGACGCGGTCCTCGGCGCTGAACGGCCGGGCCGCGTCCACGTCGATCCAGACGGCCAGCAGGCCCAGCGGATGCTCAACGGTGATTCCGGCCGCCGTGGTCCAGGCGCCGTCCGCCGTGGCATCGCCCTGCGCCGCGGCGCGGGAGCCTTCGGCCGGGCTGAGCAGGGGCTGCCGGCGCAGCGCGCTGATCCTCTCGCGCAGCGGGGCCGGGAGTTCCGGCCAACTCGTTTCCGCATCGGTCGACATCACCGACGGCTGCTCGCCGCCATTCCAGGTGACGGCGAGCACGCGCCGGGCCTGCCAGAGCCGCCGCAGCTCGTTGATGGCGCCCCGGAGCGCCTGCGGCACGCTGCTGGCCTGTGACAGCAGCAGGCCCATGGCGGCCAGGGCCGCCTCGCGCTGCCCGGCGTAGTGCTCGGCGGTGATGTCGCGCATGGTGCCGACGACCATGCGCCGTCCGGTGTCCGGGTCCTGGACCTCGTTGAAGCTGGCGGCCACCCACAGCCGGTGGCCGTCCTTATGGGTGACGGGCGCCACGAAGCTTCCCTTGCTCTGCCGCATGAGCTGCCCGAAGGCCTCGCTGACCTGGCGGTGAGCCTCTGGCTCGGTGTCTTCCCGTGGCCACCATGCGTACTCGGCCGCATCCGGCAGCCCTTCGGGGCCGTAGCCCAGCATGTCGGTGAACGCGGCGTTGATCTCAACGACGGTGCCGGCCTCGTCGCACAGGAAGAACGCCTCGTGCAGCGAATCGATCAGGGCCGCTCGCCACCGGGCGTGGTGGTTGCGCAGCCGCGCCAGCTCCACGTTGGCCCGCACCCGCGCGAGCAGTTCGGCGGCGGAGAACGGCTTGACGAGATAGTCGTCCGCGCCCGCTTCCAGGCCTTCGATCGCGGCCTCCTGCCCGGCCCGCGCCGACAGCAGCAGCACCGGCACGTCGGCGGTGCGCGGATCGGCCCGAAGCGCGGCGACTAGGGCCAGGCCGTCCAGGCCCGGCATCATTACGTCGCTGATGACGAGATCGGAGGCGCCGGCGCGCACCGCATCCAGCGCGGTCAGCCCGTCCGCCACCGCCGTGACCTGGTAGCTGGCCCGCAGCAGCCGCTGCAGGTATTCGCGCATATCGGCGTTGTCGTCCGCGAGCAGGACCCGGGCCATGGACGCCGGGTCCGCCGGGCCCGCCGGACCCGCCGGGCCCGCCGGGCCCGGTGATTCCCGGAGCAGGGCACCCACGGCGGGCGGCAACGCGTCCAGGGATGCCTCACCGCCGGGCAGCCAGCGCAGGGCCTCCTCGACGAAGGGGTCGGCGACGGCCGAGACCATGTCCGGCCCCGCGGCCGGGGCCACGTTGGCGGCCCGCAGGTGATCGTGACCGAGGGGCAGCCTGATGGCGAAGGTGGTCCCGGCACCCTCGGTACTGTCGGCGGTGATCGTGCCACCGTGCAGGCCGACGAGCTCCCGGACCAGGGCCAGGCCGATGCCGCTGCCCTCGTTGGACCGCGAGCGCGCGTTGGCGATGCGGTGGAAGCGTTCGAACAAATGGGGCATCTCGTCCGCGGCCACCCCGATTCCGGTGTCGGTGATCTGCAGGGTGGCCTGCCCGTCCGCCGGCCGTAGTGTCACGCTGATGGTGCCGTCGAAGGTGAACTTCAGCGCGTTGCTCAGCAAGTTGAGGACGACCTTCTCCCACATCTCCCGGTCGATGTAGACGGGCTCAGCCAGGGCGGGGCAGTCCACCTGGTAAGACAGGCCGGCCCGTTCCATCGCCGAACGGAAGACGCTGGCCAGATCGGCCGTGAACGCGGCCAGATCCACCGGCTCGTAGCGCGCCTGCATCCGGCCGGCCTTGATCCGAGAGAAGTCGAGCAGAGTGTTGACCAGCTTGCCGAGGCGCAGGCTATTGCGGTGGATGACGTCGAGTTCCTGCCGGGCGCCCTGGTCATCGGCCGGCAGCCGGGCGCGCAGTTCCTCCAGCGGCCCCATGATCAGGGTGAGCGGCGTCCGGAACTCGTGGCTGATGTTGGAGAAGAAGGCGGTCTTGGCCCGGTCCAGCTCGGCGAGCTCCTCGGCCCGCCGATGCTGGAACTGGTACGCCACGGCCCCGTTGATCAGGGCCGCGGTCTGCTGGGCGACCAGCCCGAGGAAGGATACGTAGGCCTCGTCGAGCGTGCGGCCGGCGCTGGCCGCGAGGACAATCACCCCGACCGTCTGGCCACCGGTCTCTCCCGGCAGCGGCAGGACCATGGCCTGCGTGGGTGAGGTCTGCCACTCGCCGGCGGGCAGCGCGGCGAACCGGGCGTCCACATCGGTCAGCGTCACCGGCTGCCCGGTGCGCAGGACCTCACCCACCGGCCAGCCACCCGGGCCCGGGGCGAGCGGCACGGGTATCTCCTCCGGCGGGCTGCTCGCGGCCAGGACCGTTTCGTCTGTGCCTGGCTCGCGCAGGTAGATACCGGCGAACGGGATGTCCGCGGCCGCGCGCCCCAGCGCCCGCGCGACGAGGTGGCAGGCCTCGGCCGCGCTGCGGGCGCTGCCCGCCAGGGTCCCCAGGTCCTGCAGAGCGGCGAGCCGGCGTTCGCCGATCACCCGTTCGGTGGTGTCGCTGACCGCGGTGAACACGCCCCGCACAGTGCCCTGGTCATCGTGCAGCGGGCTGTAGGAGTACGTCCAGTAGGTCTCCTCCCAGTAGCCGTGCCGGTTCATCGGCAGCAGCAGGTCTTCGGACCAGGTTGCCTGGCCGCTGGCCATCACGGAGGCCAGCATCGGGCCGATGATGTCCCAGATCTCGGTCCACACCGCTTCGCCCGGCTTGGCCAGGGCCGGGTGCTTGGTACCCAGCAGCGGGAGATAGGCGTCGTTGTAGAAGAAGCGGAGCTGCTCGCCCCACCACACGATCATCGGGAAACGTGAGGTCAGGCAGATCTGGCAGGCGGTGCGCAGGCTCGCCGGCCAGCCGCGCGGATCGCCCAGCGCCGACTCCGGCCACGGGTACCCGCGCATCCGGCGGGCCATCTCGCCGTCACCGGGAAACAGCACGTCCACCGGTTCGGCGCGGTCGGGACTACTCATCGCACCTCATCGCGCCCATCTTTCCGGCCCGCCTCCCGCGCGGGCAGCCGGCTGCCTGCCCGGAGGTGCTACGGGGATACGATAAGTTTCTGATGCAAACTTCCCCGGCAGGCGCACCTGTCCGGTGAGGGCGAGAAACCCGGCCACGAGGCGCTGAATATGGAGCGTCGCCGCGTCCGGCCGTCGCGTCCCTTCCGGAACGATATCGCTCGGGAGGCTAGGGTGCCCCAGGCTGATCCAGATCTCGCGGTCACGCTGCGCCCGCACCCCGATGGCGCGTGCCTGATGTCGGTCGCCGGAGAGCTGGACTACCACACCGCGGCCCGGCTGCGCGCCGGCCTGGACGAGGTGCCGCTGGACCAGGGCGTCAGCCTGATCATTGACTTGTCCGGCCTGACCTACTGCGACTCCACCGGCATCAGCATCCTGGTCAGCGCCTATCACCGGGCCAAGGCGGCCGGAGCGGTGCTCGCGCTGGCCGGCCTGAACCCCGACATCGCCCGCGTCTTCCGCGTCATCGGGCTGGATCAGGTCTTCTCCTCCTACGACACCGTCGACGCCGCCTCCCGCGCCCTCGGCTCCTGACCCTGGCGTTGTCCGGCGGCCAGCCGGTTGCCTTGCCAGCCTCTCCGCGGGTACTCGGCCCCGCGCCGGGCCGCCTGAACCACCAGCGGCCGCGGCCCGGAGCTGACGCCTCAACTAGCGAGGCTGCGGGACAGGCCACACAATGAGGGAATGGTTGCAGCTTCCGAATTGGCCCAGGCCGCGGCGGCACCACTGCTGTCGGTGTCCGGTCTCGGTGTCAGTTATGGGTCCGTGCGCGCCCTGGACGGGGTGAACCTCACGGTCCACCCCGGTGAGCTCCTCGCCCTGGCCGGTGAGAACGGCGCCGGCAAGACGACCCTGGTCCGCTGCATCGCCGGCGACATCGCCCCCACGCAGGGCGAGATCTTCCTCTCCGGCCGCCGGGTCGCCGCGGATCCGGCCGCCGCGGCCCGTCAGGGTGTCGCCGTGGTCTGGCAGGACCTGGCGCTGTGCGAGAACCTGGACGTCGCGGCCAACGTCCTGCTCGGCCGGGAAACGCGCCGGATGATGCTCTCCGACAGCCGGTTCCACGCGACCGCGGCGTCGCTGCTCGACAGCCTCGGTATCCCGATCCGGAACACCACCCGGCGGGTCAGCTCACTGTCGGGCGGCCAGCGCCAGCTGGTGGCCGTGGCCCGGGCCATGGGCAGCAAGCCGCGGCTGCTGGCGCTCGACGAGCCCACCGCCTCGCTCGGGGTCATGGAGACGGCACAGGTCGAGGACCTCATCGCCGGGCTGCGGGAAAAGGGCACGACGATCCTGCTCGCGTGCCACGACATTGACCAGATGTTCCGGCTTGCCGACCGCATCCTGGTGCTCCGGCAGGGCCAGATCGTCGCCGACCTGGACCCGCTGAGCACACACCCGGACGACGTGGTGGCCCTGCTGTCGGGACAGCCGGTGGACTCCACCGCCCGCCGCCAGCTGACCCGGCTGCACGGCCTCGCTGACCGGCTGGTGTCGGCCGATCCCTCCTCGAGCCTTTCGCTGATCCTGTCCGCGCTCGGCGCGGCCCTCGGCACGCCGCAGCTGTGCATGCATCTGGTCCGGGATCAGACGCTGACCTGCGCGGCCTCGCTCGGGTTCGTGCCAGGCCAGCTGGCCAGATGGGCGAAGCTGCCGTTCGGCGCGGCGGGCGGCCCGGTGGGGCTGGCGGCGCAGTCTGAGAAGGCGGTCATCGAAGGGAACGTGCGGGCCGGTACCGCGTGGCTGCCGTTGGGCGACCTGGCCAGGATCGCCGGCGTGGCGAGTTGCTGGTCGGTTCCCGTGGCCGGGCCGGGCGGCCTGAGCGGCGTCATCACGGTCTTCCGGCCTGAGACCGGCCTGCCGCAGCGTCAGGAGCTTCAGCTCGTCACGCTGTACGCCGGGTACGCGGCGAGCACGGTAGAGCGCGACCGGCTGCTGGAGCAGGCCACCGCGCGCAACCGCGTGCTGGAGACGATCCGCGAGATGCTGGAGACCCTGGCGGGGCCCATCCCGGTCACCGACGGTCTCGTCATCGCCGTCCAGGCCCTGCGCCATGGTCTGCAGGCCGACGAGGTCGCCCTGGTCACCAGGCCGGACGGGGAGGTCCCGCAGTGGCGGGCGTTCGCCGGGTCGCCGGGCGATGACCCGCTGTCCGCGTCACCCGCCTTGCGCGCCGCCGCGGACACCGTCCTGGCCGAAGCTCCCGGTGATGGTGCCGCGCGGCAGCTGACGAGCTGCCAGGGACGGCGGGTGCGCCTGGTCCCCTTTACCGCGGCGAACGGTCTCGCCGTGCTGCTCGCAAGCTGGAAACAGCCCAGCGCCGGTAAAGCCGCCCAAGAGGAAAACGCCCTGATGGAAGACGCCGCGCACTCGCTCCGGCTCGCGCTGGACCGGGAGGAGGCGGGCCTGGCCCACCAGGAGGCCGCCGCGCTGCGCCGGTCCGGTGAGCTGCAGCGGGACTTCCTCTCCCGGCTGAGCCATGAGCTGCGCACGCCGCTGACCGCGATCCGGGGATACGCCTCAAGTCTCATGCAGCCGGACGTGACCTGGGACCGGGGCTCCCAGGACCGCTTCCTCGACCGCATCGCGGCGGAGTCGGCACGCCTCGGACGCCTCGTCGACGACCTGCTCGACTTCTCCACGATCGAGTCGGGTCTCATGCGGCTGCAGCCGGACTGGTGCGATATACCGCTGGTGCTCCAGGCGGCCATCGCCTGCCTGCCCCCGGCCAGCACCGCCACCGTCTCGGTCCAGTGTGCTCCGGAGCTGCCCGTGGTCTGGGCCGATCACGACCGGCTGGAGCAGGTGTTCGTCAACCTGGTCAACAATGCGGTCGGGCACAACCCGCCGGGGACCCGGGTCCGGGTCACCGCGGACAGCGTGGCACCGTCGGAGGTCGTGATCAGCGTGACCGATGACGGCACGGGCGTACCCGATGATCTGGCCGTGGCGCCGTTCGAGGCGGGGCACCGGCGGCGGACCCGCACCAGCGGCGCCGGGCTCGGCCTGTCCATCGCGTACGGAATCGTCACGGCGCATCGCGGCCGCATCGAGTTGCAGCGCCTGACCCAGGGCACCCGCTTCAGAGTTTTCCTTCCGGTCGAGGCAGCCGGGCATCCGGCCGAGGCCGGTGAGCATCCCACCGGGACGGCCGGGCCCCGGGCCGCCCGTCCCGCCCGTCCCGGCCAGCCTTCAGCCGCCGTCGCCGCCGGTCCCGCACCCGGCGAGGCCGGCCCGGCCAACGTGGCGGCCCTGGTGCCCGGCGGCGAGGGGGGAAACCACCATGGCTGATCCGGCCGCCAGCACCCGCGTCCTGGTGGTGGAGGATGACCCCAACATCGTCGACCTGATCCGGTCGAACCTGGCCGTGCGGGGTTTTGACACCGTGGTCTCACAGGACGGCATGCGGGTCCTGAAGCTTCTGGAGACCGAAGACCCGGACATCGTGCTCCTCGACCTGATGCTGCCCGAGGCCGACGGCTTCGAGCTGTGCCGGCTGATCCGCGAGCGCTCCCTCGTCGGGATCATCGTGGTCTCGGCACGCGGAGGTGAACGGGACAAGGTGACGGCGCTCAACATGGGCGCCGACGACTACCTGACCAAGCCGTTCAGCATCGAGGAACTGCTGGCCCGCATTACGGCCACGCTGCGCCGTACCCGGCCCGCTGTCCTGCCCGAGCCGCAGACACCGGTGGTCGTCGCGGGGGACATCACGATCGATCTCGCCCGCCAGCAGGTGACCAGGCTCGGCCAGCCGGTACACCTGACCCCCACGGAGTTCGCCCTGCTGCGGGAACTGGCCACAAATCGCGGCAAGCTGCTGACGCATTCACATCTGCTGCGCCGGGTGTGGGGCCACGGTTACGAGACCGAGACCGAATACGTTCGCGTCTACGTGCGCCGTCTGCGGGCGAAATTGGAGGTCGAGGGGGGCGAGCCGCTGATCCTCACCCAGCCGCGGGCGGGCTACCGTTTTGCGCCGGAGTAACCGCAGGGCCCTCTTTCCGCCCTTTTTCGCGCCGGGCTTGTTCACACTATTTTTATGACGGCGCGGCGATGTTAAGGGCGCGTTAATTCCTATAGGTTTATGGTTTCGGTCAAAAGCTGAGGCCGCAGTGGCTCCCGCGCGGAAGGGCGCAAGGTCGCACCCCCTACCGCGGCCTCGCATACAGTCGAGGTGATTTGTTTGAATTTGTTCACCAGAATTAGCTGGACGTCAGCGGTCGCCGTAACCGCCGGCGTCGCGCTTGCGGCATGTAGCAGCAGCGGTAGCAGCTCGCCGTCTTCGTCCAGCTCAAGCTCCAGTTCCAGCTCGTCCGGCGGCTCGCCATCCGTTTCCGCTTCGTCATTTACCCGAGACTTCTCTGTTATGTCGCAGCTGAAGTCGCTTGCGTCCAGGGGCAAGGGCAGCGTGGGCGTGATTCTGCCGGACACCGTCACGTCAGCGCGTTATACCGAATTCGACGCGCCGTACCTGGCGAAGGCCCTTTCGACGGCGGGCCTGTCGTCGTCGCAGTACTCCGTGCAGAACGCACAGGGCAGTGACACGACGGAGTTCACCGACGCACAGGAGGACATCACCAAGGGTGCCACCGTGCTGGTCATGGACCCGCTTGACTCCGGGGTCGGGGCCAAGATCGAGTCCTACGCGAAGCAGCACGGTGTCGCGGTGATCGACTACGACCGGCTGACCCTCGGCGGCAGCCGGGCGTACTACGTCAGCTTCAACAACGTTCAGGTGGGCACGCTGATCGGGCAGGGCCTGGTGAGCTGTGTCACGGCCTGGAATGTGAAGAGCCCGAACGTGCTCGTCATGAAGGGCGCGCCGACCGACAACAACGCCACCCTGTTCGCCCAGGGCTACGACGCCGTGCTGGCGCCGAAGTTCTCCGGCAGCTGGAAGTCCGTCGGCCAGGCCGCCGGAACCTGGGACCCGCCCACGGCGGAGACCGAATTCCAGCAGCAGTACACCGCGCACAAGAACATCAACGCGGTGCTCGTGCCGAACGACGAGAACGCCGCGCCGATCATCCACTACCTGCAGTCGCTGAGCATCAAGCCCAGGACCTTCCCGGTCACCGGGCAGGACGCCACGCTCGTCGGGCTGCAGAACATCCTCGCGGGTTACCAGTGCGGTACCGCGTACAAGCCCATCTACCTGGAGGCTCAGGCTGCCGCGGCGCTGGCCGTGTACCTGCGCGCCGGCGTAAAGCCGCCGGCCGGGCTGGCCAACGGCTCGACCCCCGACCCGCAGGCCAAGGTGGCTGTCCCGTCGGTCCTGCTCAGGCCGTTGTGGGTCACCCCGTCCGACATGGCCAGCACGGTCATCGCGGACAACTTCGTGGCGGCCAAGCAGCTGTGCGCCGGCGCCTACGCCAGCGACTGCTCGGCCAGCCACATCACGCCATGACCGTAGATTCCCGGCGCCAGAACGGACGTGTTTGGTGACCACACCAAGCGCCGCCGACGGCGCCCGGCCCGCCTCAGGCGGCCGGGCGCCGTCTTCCGCGGCAACGAACCCAGCTGGCCGCACCGCCCAGCCGCCACCGCTGCTGGAGCTGCGCGGCATCGGCAAGAACTTCGGCCCCGTACGGGCGCTGAGCGACATCGATCTGGAAGTCCCGGCGGGCCAGGTGACCGCTCTCGTCGGTGACAACGGGGCGGGAAAGTCGACCCTGATCAAGACCATCTCCGGGATCTGGCAGCCGGATCACGGCCAGATCTTCTGGCAGGGGCGCCCCGTGCAACTGCACAGCCCGAAGGCGGCCACCGACCTCGGAATCGCCACCGTCTACCAGGACCTCGCCCTGTGCGACAACCTGGACATCGTGCAGAACATGTTCCTCGGCCGCGAGGAGATCAGGCACTTCCAGCTGGACGAGATCGGCATGGAGCTGAGCGCGAAGCAGACCCTCGCCGACCTGTCGGTCGTGACGGTCCAGTCCATCCGCCAGCCGGTCGGCTCGCTGTCCGGAGGCCAGCGCCAGGCGGTCGCCGTGGCCAAGGCGGTCATGCAGCAGGCCCAGCTCGTGATCATGGACGAGCCCACGGCGGCGCTGGGTGTCACCCAGACCGCCGTGGTGCTGGAGCTGATCGACCAGCTGTCCAGCCGGGGCATCGCGGTCCTGATGATCTCGCACAACCTGAACGACGTCCTGAACAGCGCGGACCGGGTGGCGGTCTTGTACCTCGGCCGCCTCGCCGCCGTCGCGCCCATCGAGGATCTCGATACGGCGTCGATCGTCGAGCTGATGACCACCGGCCGGTCCGGCCGCATCGCCGCGGGGCCGGGCGAACCGGTCCACGCCGCGAGCCAGCCAGGTGCCGGTCCCGGTGCCCCGGCCGGCGGGGGCACGCCCGGCAACGGCACCATGGGAAATCACGCAGGAGAGGCATCGTGAGTACCGAAACTCACCAGCCGCCCGAGTCCGCCGAGCAGGGCGACGACATATCCGCCGAAGCGGCCCGGACGGCCGCTCCCGAGGTGATCGCCGGCTCTCTGGGCGAGTACGTGCGGATCCAGCTCCGGCGGATCCGGCACGGCGAGAGCGGCGCGCTGCCGGTGACGCTCGGCCTGATCGCCATCGTGATCTACTTCCAGGCCCGCAACTCGCTCTTCCTGTCCCCCGGCAACCTGGTCAACCTGCTGATCCAGGGCACGCCGTTCATCATCCTGGGCATGGCGGAAGTATTCGTCCTGCTGCTGGGCGAGATCGACCTGTCGGTCGGCTACAGCGGCGCCGTCGCGGCCGTGATCACCGCGTGGACGGTGTTCACGCTGCCCTGGTGGGTGGCTATCCTGCTCGGGCTGGCGACCGGCGCGTTCTTCGGCCTGATCTTCGGCGTCCTGATCACCAGGCTGCGGCTGCCGTCCTTCGTCGTGACCCTGAGCGGCCTGCTCGGCCTGCAGGGCCTGATGATCGTGCTGGTGGCCCGCAGCGGCCACGGCCCGGGCGGTTCGATCCCGATTTCCAACTCGATCATCGACGATTTGACCACCGGCAACCTCAGCGTGGCCGCCGGGTGGATCGTTATGGTGGCCGTCGTGGCCGTCGCCGCGGCCGTCCTGCTGGTGCGGGACCGCCAGCGCCGGTCCGCCGGCCTGGTCACCCCGCCGCTCAGCATCACCTTGCTCAAGATCGTGGTCATGGCGGTGGCCGGAATCGTGGTCGTTCTCGTGGGCAACGCCGACCGGGGCACCGCGCTGGTGTCCCTGCGCGGTGTGCCCTGGGTGGTGCTCATCGTGCTCGGCGTGCTCACCATCTGGACGGTCCTGCTCGGGCGGACCCGTTTCGGCCGCTACATCTACGCGATCGGCGGCAACGCCGAAGCGGCGCGGCGAGCCGGTGTCAACCTGAACCTGATCAGGACGCTCGCCTTCACCCTGTGCGGGCTGACCGCCGCCATCGCCGGCATCCTCCTGGCCTCGCGGCTGGGCTCGATCTCGACGGACGTCGACGGCGGTCAGCTGGTGCTGTTCGCCGTTGCGGCGGCGGTCATCGGCGGAACGCACCTGTTCGGCGGGCACGGCAAGATGATTCACGCCCTGCTGGGTGGTCTCGTGGTCGCCGCGATCTACAACGGCCTCGGGCTGCTTGGCCTGAGCGCGGCCGTAACCTACATCGTGACCGCCCTGGTCCTGCTCGCGGCCGTTACCGTGGACGCCCTGTCCCGCCGGGGCGGCCGCCCGACATAACGGCTCTCCCAGGATCGTGTGACGGAGTCCGCGCCTGGCGCGGACTCCGTCACACGCTCATCCCGCCAAGCCTCCGGCCCCTGCGGTTGCTGAGCAGACACTCAGCAAATCCTTATCTACGGCCGCTACCCTCGTCGGGACTACGGAGGCAGCGCGGCCATGGCCGACGCCGGCACCACCGGCGGGACGCCGTACCTGTGCCGGCGGGCTCGTGACGGGGCAGGTAACGGGCGGGATCCTGCAACCGGAATTACGACGCCATGTAGGCTTCATGATGGCTGTCGGGCCACCATGCTTGCCTTGCCCGCCGCGCGGTGCGCGTGGCCGGCTCCCACGTACGCTGCGGGCGCCACCGCGCCCCGCTTTTCCCCCGTCAGCCGGAAGGTGGTCGGTTTTCGTTGAGTGCCGTCGACACCGGGCGAAGCTCGCTCGTCGCAGGCAACGAGACCAGCTCACTGGGCTCCGCGGACGTGGACGCCGCCCGTCGCGGCACCGCGTCACGTCCTGCTCCCGGCCAGATCATCCGCGCTTACGTCGCCCTGTGCAAGCCCCGGATCATCGAACTGCTGCTGATCACCGCCGTGCCGGTGCTGTTCCTGGCCGACCGCGGCCTGCCGTCGCTGCTGGACGCAGCCGTCGTGGTGGCGGGCGGGACGCTGGCCGCCGGCAGCGCCAACGCGCTGAACTGCTACATCGACCGGGACATCGACCAGGTGATGCGGCGGACCCGGGGCCGGCCGCTGGCCACCCATACCGTGTCACCGCGCGCGGCTCTCATCTTCGGCACGGCCCTCGGCGTCGTCTCGGTGGGCCTGTTCGCCGCCGCCGCCAACCTGCTGGCCGCCGCGCTGACCCTCGGGGCGATCCTCTACTACGTCGTCGTCTATACCATGATTCTCAAGCGGCGCACGTCCCAGAGCACGCTGTGGGGCGGCATCTGCGGGGCGGCACCGGTCCTCATCGCCTGGGCCACCGTGCGCGGATCGTTGTCGTGGTCACCGTTCCTGCTCTTCCTGGTCGTCTTCTTCTGGCAGCCCACGCACTTCTGGGCGCTCGCGGTGAAGTTCAAGGACGACTACCGCAGCGTCGACATCCCGATGCTCCCGGTCGTGGCGTCGCTACGGCGGGTGCTGTCGGAGAGCCTCGTGGACAGCTGGCTCATGGTGGCCGCGTCTGTCGCGGTGTGGCCGCTGGCCACCGGCCCGCTTTTCGGCGTGGCCGCGATCCTGCTCGGCGGCGCGTTCCTGGCCGAGGTGCACCGATTGCACCGGCGCGCGGTCTGTGGCCAGCCGGTGCAGACGATGCGGCTCTTCCACGAGTCGAACATCTACCTCACCATGCTGTTCGCGGCGCTGGCGGCGGACGCCCTGCTGCACTAGACGCGGTGCGGGACGCCGGTATAGTCCAGCAGAGTGATCCTGATCATCGCCGGCCCGTCCGGCAGCGGCAAGACGACGGTCGGAGCGCTGCTCGCCGGGCGCCTGCACTGGCTGTTCGCCGACGCCGATTCGTTCCATCCGCCGGCCAGCATCGAGAAGATGCGGCGGGGCCAGCCGCTCACCGACGCCGACCGCTGGCCGTGGCTGCACGCGATCGGGGCCTGGGCCGACGAACGGAACGCGGCGGGCGAGTCGGCCGTCCTGACCTGCTCCGCGCTTCAGCGCGCCTACCGTGCAGCGCTCCTGGACGGGCGCCCCGGCGTCCGGCTGGTCTACCTGCTCGCCGACCGGGACACCCTCAGCCGTCACCTGGCCGGGCGGCATGGGCACTTCTTCCCGCAGGATCTGCTGGACAGCCAGCTCGCCGACCAGGAGGTGCCGCACGGCGAGCAGAACGTGCTCGTCGTCACCCCGCAGGGGGTGCCCGAGGACACCGTGGCCGAGATCGTCGCGCAGCTGTGGCCGTCCGGCCCGCCCTTGGACGCCACCACCAGGTAGTCGCCGCCATGCTTCTGGCAGATCAGCGGGTGCCGGCGCTGCTGCCCGCTCTTGGGGCCCGTCTAGC
>CAWDTK010000015.1:0-370920 GCA_963805255.1 uncultured Actinomycetes bacterium | reverse complement strand
CGGTCACGGTCGACAACCCCGACACCAGCAGCAAGGTCCTGTCCAACGCCGCCACCTCCGCCGATCCCGGCCACGCCTGCCCGCCCGGGAGCACCAGATCACCCTGCGCTGTCACCGTCCCGGTCATCGGCGGCGCGCTGACCGTCGCCGCCGCCGCCAGCTCCAACCTCGGCACTGCCTTTGTCGCCCGCGTCCCTCGCGGCGCCGACCTGGGCACCCGTGCAGGTCCCAGACCCGCGCCGCTTCAGGGCCAAGCTGGACCGCGACGATCTCCACGCCCCAGCTTCGCCACCAGCAGCAGCACGCCGCCCGAGACCATCCCCGTCAGCAACGCCTCCTACAACATCACGCACTCAGCCAGGCCACCAACCCAGCCACCCTTGGCCCAGTCCCGGTGACCGAGCTCAGCACCGCCCACGAGCCGGTCGTCAGCGCCAGCAACGTCACCGGCAACACCACCGTCACCCTGGACTCCCCGTCGTCACCATCGTTAAAGTCCCCCCCAGCGCCATCGTCGGACCCTACACCGCCACCATCACCGCCCACTCCGTATCCTCGCCAGCGGCGTCTGTGAGTTCCTGCTGGGAGTGGAAGCCCGCTGTGCCGGGGGAGTGTGCAGGACGTCGCCATAATAAACCTCCGCATGGACTCCCAGACTGATTACGCGGATAGCTCGTGAAACACTATTGAATGGCGCGGCGGCTATGCAGTCTGGTATGTTAATGCGTGATCTCTGACGTGTGGCAGGGTAGCAGATGTCGCCAGGTAATTACTCCCGTGCTCGTGCACCCGGACGTGCGAGCCCGCCTGGAGTTGCCGGGGCGAGGCAGGAGCATACGCGAGGCGGGGGCAGGTGGCGCGGAAGGGCGCACGGGCGGTCAGCAGCCATGGCCGCGGCCGCGCGTGACGAAATGCGCCCGCCACCGGGGAAAATTGACGGAAATTCTCGTATCCATCCGGGGAGAAAGGGCATTGACTACTGCGAAAAGGGCAAGATACACGTCGTCGTGCATCCGGAAACGCCGATGAGGATTCCCTACCGGAAATGCAATAAAGGGGAATTGCTGCCGGAGAAAATGAAACGGAGTCGCGACAATGACACGCATTGAGAACGCCGCCCGCAGTGCCGCCGACACCGCGCCGACCGCGCAGGCGCGGCTGGTCCTGAAGGCCGCCGCACGCGTCAGGCGCGGCTGCCCGCCTCCTCCTCGGCCGCCGCAGCGGCCCCCCTCTCTGCGGCATGGACCCGGGATCTTCCCGGCCAACACCATCACCGCGTCCGGCAACGCCAAATCTTAACGTTATGTAGTATTAATGTCGCGCTCCGTGTGTACCTCGTTATCGCAGACCTGCTGCTGCCTGTGCCCCAGCCCGATCAGCCTGGGCAGCGACAGCAACGCGGTGATCGACCCGCGCGGGCCGGCCGCCGCCCGCCCCCAGGTCCTGGGGCACTGACCGGACGTCCGCCGATGAGTATGCGGCTGCTGTTTCGTCATACCCGTCGTGCATGCTGGCAGTGAGCGGTTTATTCGGTCGCGGCGGGGAGCGCGCTGGCGTGGGTTTCATGCCGCGGAAGCTGACGGGGCGGTCCGCTGAGGAGGGCGTGGTGTCACAGATCGGGGTGTCACAGATCGGCTCGGGGCCGGCGATTCTCGTGGAGAACCTGACGAAATCGTTCGGCGAAGTGCATGCGCTGCGCGGTATCGACCTGTCGGTGCCGCGTGGGACCGTGCTCGGTGTGCTCGGCCCGAACGGCGCGGGCAAGACGACCGCCGTCCGCATCCTGACCACGTTGATGCGCCCGGACGGCGGGCGCGCCATAGTGGAGGGGCACGACGTGGTGCGGGAGGCGAGCGCGGTCCGCCGCTCGATCGGGCTGGCCGGGCAGTCGGCGGCCATTCAGCTGGAGCTCACCGGCCGGGAGAACCTGGAGATCATCGGGCGGCTGTACCACCTGAGCCGCAGGAGTGCCCGCGCTCGCGCCATCGAGCTGCTGGACCGGTTCGACCTGATCGACGCGGCCGACCGGCCCGCCAAGGGCTTCTCCGGCGGCATGCAGCGCCGTCTGGACCTGGCCGCCAGCCTGGTCGGCCTGCCCAAGGTGCTGTTCCTGGACGAGCCGACCACAGGCCTGGACCCGCGGTCCCGCCTCGGGATGTGGGACATCATCCGCTCGCTGGTCGCCGGGGGCACGACACTGCTGCTGACGACCCAGTACCTGGACGAGGCCGACGAGCTGGCCGACGAGATCGTGGTCATCGACCGTGGCCTGGTCATCGCGGCCGGCACCTCGACGGAGCTGAAGGGCCGCGTCGGCGGGGACGTGCTGGAGTTCACCGTGCCCGACCGTTCCCGGCTGGGCGGCGCCGTCGCCGCGATCGCCAAGCTCGCGGAGAGCGAGCCGCACATCGACGACGGCACCGGCGTGGTCAGCGCCGGTGTCGGCGGCAACGGCTCCGAGGCGCTGATTCAGGCGGTCCGCAGCCTGGACGAGGCCGGCGTCGAGACCAGCGGGCTGGGACTGCGCCGGCCATCGCTGGACGACGTGTTCCTGGCCCTGACCGGGCACGCCGCCGAGGAAGAGGATCAGGCCGGCAAGCGCCGCGGCCGCCGCAAGGGCGCCGAGAGCGTGGAGGAAGCAGCGTCATGACCGCCATTGCCATGGAGCCGCCGCGGGACAGTCCCGGCCTGCTGACGCAGGCCCGCTGGGCCGTGAGCGACACCCTGACCATCAGCAAGCGGAACCTGCTGGTCTGGGCGCGCGTTCCCGCCTACCTCGTGTTCACCGTGATCCAGCCGGTCATGTTCGTGCTGCTGTTCCGGTACGTCTTCGGCGGCGCGATCCCCGTGCACGTCGAGGGCGGCTACGTGAACTTCCTGATGCCAGGGATCATCGCCCAGACCGCGGCGTTCGCCAGCTTCGGCACCGCCATCGCGCTGGCCCAGGAACTGCAGAAGGGGGTCATCGACCGGCTGCGGTCGATGCCCATGGCGCGTTCCGCCGTGCTGGCCGGCCGGCTGGTCGCCGATACCGGGCGGATGACGGTGACCATCCTGATCGTCGTCGGGGTCGGGTACGCGGTGGGCTTCCGGTTCGACAACGGCGCCCCGGCGGCCATTGCCATGGTCCTGCTGTCCATCGTGTTCGGGATCTCAATCTGCCTGATCGCCGCGTTCACCGGGCTCGCCATCGGCGACGAGGAGTCGGTGCAGGCGTTTGGGCTGATCTGGCTGTTCCCGATCACGTTCCTCAGCTCGGCGTTCGTGCCCATCGCGACCATGCCGGGCTGGCTGCAGGCCTTCGCCAACAACCAGCCGGTCACCTTCGTCGTCAACACGATGCGCGCCCTGGCGCTGGGCGGCCCGGTCGAGGCGAACCTGTGGAAGAGCCTTGTGTGGCTGGCCGGGATCTTCGTGGTCTTCTCGCCGCTCGCGGTCCGCGCCTACAAGCGCGCCGCCTGACGGGCGGCGCGGCCAGCGCGGGGGTTCCCGCGCTGGCCGCGCCGCGGCGGAGCAATTAGCCGATATCCAACTCCGGGCCCGGGCGCGGGCGCAATCCGCAGCGGGCCTCAGCGGAGCGCGGGATAGTGACCGCGGAAGCGGACCAGGGGATCGCCGGACGGCGACTGATACGGGACCGCGAGCACCCGGGCGATGACCACCAGGTGGTCACCGGCCGGGATGCGCTGGGTCGCCTCGCATTCCAGCGCCGCCAGGCCGCCGTCGGGAATCAGCGCACCGGACAGTGCGCCCCGCGTGTACGGGACCGCGTCCAGCATCCGCCGGGCGTTCGGCCGGCCCGCGGCCGCGAACCGGCCCGCCAGCATGCGCTGGCCCGAGGCCAGCAGGCAGACGGCGAACCGGCCCGCCGCCGCCCCGCCGGCCGCGGGAGCGTCCCCGCCGGCGGCGCGGCCAGCGCCGAGCAGTTCGGCCGGATACGACGCCGACAGCAGGCAGATGAGCACCAGCGGCGGATCGAGCGACACCGGGCAGAACGCGCTGACCGTCGTGCCGATGTCGTCGCGGCCGTCGGCGATGGTGACGAGGGTGACGCCCGCCGCGTAGGCGGACAGCACGCCGTCCAGTCCGGAAGGGGCCACGGGAGCGGAACGGCCGCCATGGGACCGTTCCGTCAACCGATTCTCCAGCAACCCGGCATCATCAGCGGTCCGTACGGCGGCAGCCCGGCCTGCGCGGCCAGCCGCCAGGCCGGGCCCCACGCGCCCCACGTCTCGGCCTCGGCCCCGAGGCCGGCCAGCAGGCCAGGGGCCAGGGCCGCCGCCAGCGCCGGGACGGCACCGGGCAGGCCGAGGGCCGCGGCCGCCTCGGCGGCGTGGTCTTCGCTCGATTCGCGCGGCCTCAGCTGGTCCAGCGGAGTGACCCTCGGGAACAGCCGCAGCGGTGCGTCCGCGGGCAGGCCGCCCCGGCGCCGGGCCGCGGCAGCGGACGCGGCCAGCCCGCCCAGCGAGTCGGCCAGGCCGTTGCTGACGGCGTCCGCGCCGGTCCAGACGCGGCCCCGGGCCACCTCCTGCACCTGCTCCCCGGACATCCCGCGCCCGGCCGCCACCTTTCCGGTGAAGTCGGCGTAGATGTGGTCGAGCCAGGAGTTGACGATGGCCCACTCGTCCTCGCTGAACGGGTGGATGGGGGTGAACATCCGGCCGTGCGCGCCCTCGGACACGGCGTCGGTGGTGATGCCGGCCCGGTCCAGCAGGTGCTCGATGACGGGCTTGCCGGTCACCACGCCGATCGAGCCGGTGATCGTGCCCGGCTGCGTGACGATCTCGTCCGCCGCCATCGAGATGTAGTACCCGCCGGACGCCGCGACGTCGCCCATGGACACCACGACCGGCGTGCCGGCGGCCCGGGCCCGCACGACCTCGCGCCAGATCGTGTCGGACGCCGTGGACGAGCCGCCGGGGCTGTTGACCCGGAGCAGGATGGCCCGCGCCCGCTCGTCGGCGGCCGCGGCGCGCAGCGCGCCCGCGACGGTGTTGGAGCCGATGGCGGGTCCGGACATCGGGCCCCGGCCGCTGCGGCCCTGCCGGATCGGCCCGGTGGCGTAGATGACTGCGACGTACCGCTCCCGGGGGTTCGGCAGCTTGCGGGCCCGCTGTGCCAGGGTGTGGGTGCGCTGATAGCGGCCCACGTACTGGAGGATCGCGTCCTGGCCCGCCTGCTTGCGGACCGCCGCGTAGACCTCGTCGCGGTAGCCCACGGCGTCGATGAGTCCCTCGGCGAGAGCTTCGTGCGGCAGGAACGGGCCGCGGTCGAGAAGGGCCCGCGCGCCGGCCGGGGTCTTCCCCCGCCGTTCGGCGATGGCGGCGGTGAGCTGGCCGGCGACGGACGCAGCGAGGTGCTCGGTGGCCTCGCGGGCCGGCCCGGTGAAGCCGCGTTCGGTCAGCGCGTGTGCCGCGGTCTTGTATTCCTGCCGCTGGGCGGCCTCGAAGCTGACGCCGATCTTGTCCAGTGCCGAGCGGAGGAACAACTGCTCGACCACGATGCCGGTGAGCCCGAGGCTGCCGGATGGCTGAAGGTAGATCTGGTCGAACGCGGTGGCGAGGAAATACGGCAGGTTGCCCCGCGAGAACTCCCCGAACGACTCGGCCCAGACGTACGCGGGCTTGCCCGCCCCGCGGAACTGCCCGATCGCCTCGCGCAGTTCCTGCACCGTGGCCAGGCCCATGTGCTGACCGCCGACCTTGGTGATAAGCGCTTTGACCCGCGCGTCCTCCCCGGCCCGCCGCAGGCCGTCGAGCACGTCCGCCAGCCGCGTCTTGTGCCGTGCCAGCAGCGCGGCCACCGGATCGGCCGGCGGCCCCTCCGCGATGCCCTGCGTGAGGTCCAGCTCGAGGATGAGCGGCGCGGTCCGCCGCTGCAGCAGCTTGGTGATGTGTCCGGCAAGCATCGCATCTGCCATCCGTTCGCGAACCTCCAAGCACGCGCAGGCTAGCGAAAGCCAGCGCAATCTGCGCAAGTCAACGGTGGTTTGAGGGCCAAGCCGCCGCAAGCCGGCAAAAGCCAGCGCAACCCCCATTGTGCCATTCATGTGCCACCAGGGCCGCCCACCCATGCCCTTACAAAGCGGTCCGCCGCGGTGTTCGAGCACCGCGGCGGACCTGGACCCAATCCCGCTCGCGACAGGAAAGGATCAATGCCAAACCCTACGACCACCAGCCCGCCAGCGGCCCGCCCGCTGCACGAGATCTGCGAGGCGGCGCGGCGCGCTGACTGCGGCTACTGCTGCGGGCTCGCAGGCGAACCGTGCGCGTACAGCGGCACTGGCCCGGACGGCTATCACGTCGCCAAGTTTGCCGCCGCCTGGAAGGCCGGGCTGATCAGCGGGCCCGACCTGATCGCCGCGGTGCGTGAGGCGTGATCTCCACACCCGGGTCGCGGCGACCATCGGCATCGTGCTCACTAACTCGTGGCTGCGCTCGCCGGGCTCAGCGGTTCTCGCCGGACTGCCGGCGGCGGTCAAGGTCGTGGCCGTCTCCGCCGTGTGGTCATCCTTTAGTTCGGACGGTTCCGCGCCACGGCGGGGTTCGCTCCGCCCCTGGGCGGGACGAGCCATCACCGCACGACGTGCGCGGCCCGACGCCGCCGAGACCACCCGTTCCAGCGGTCCCTGCCCCCTAAAGCGGTGCCAAACGACCGCGAAGGCGAGCGCAACAGCCACCTGCTCCGCGTACGCAATATAGTCGTTGCCGCTCAGCGGTGCCCAATTCGCGTTCAAGACCAGCGCATGGGCGGAATAGATGGTCAGGGTCATCGTCCCGGCCACCCCCACCGGCCACAGCAGGCGCCGGGCAACGCGGAGCTTGGTCACGAGGAGCACAGCGCCGAGGACGGCCATCGCACAACCAAGGGTGTGCAGCATGTCGATCGGTGTGCCCGTGTGATGGGCGCGAATCGCCAGCCACCACCACGATGCCACCCGGTTGCCCGGATCCCAGACAATGGTGTTCGTGACCTGCGACGCGGGCGTGCTGGGATCGGCTGCAGCGTGCAGGTGCTGGAGGCCGCCCAGATGGAACAGGATCGCCGACGACGTGAACCATGCGGTGACCGCCATCACCAGTCCGCCGGCCAGCAGCCGGGCAGCCACCTTGGTGGAGGACAGGTCGAGCCGCCCGATGGCAAGCCCCACGCAGATGTAGGCCATGTACACGACCGCGGGGTAGTCCCCGGTGACGAGGAGCTGCAGGACGAAGCCGATCGGATGGGTGAAGGGCGCGCCGAGCGTGGGGCTGCCGTCCGGCTGTCCCGTTCCACCGGGGAATGCGGCGTTCATGCCGAGCTTGTATGACGCCAGCAGGATGAGCGGGCCCACCACGACCAGCACACCGGCGATGCAGGCCAGACTGCGCGGCCGCAGGCCAATCAACGGGATCGCAAGCAGGAAGAACACGCCGTAGTAGGCCAGGATCACCGACAGGTCGCCCGCAAAGTAGCCGAGTGCAAGACCAATGGCGGTGATCAGCAGGGCCCGGACGGCGATGCCCGCCCTCGCGGCCCGGCGAGCGCGTCCTTGTACCGGGTGCCGCCCACCGGTGAGGAAGGCCAGGCTGATGCCCGCCACCATCACGAACAAGGTCGCGGACCGCCCCGTCACCGTCATCCCCGCAAGCGTCGGCGTGCCGTTGGCATTGAGCACGTCGAAGGTGTTCGCCGCAAGCATTGAAATTAGCGCGATCCCTCGAGTGACATCTACGCCAACAAGCCGCGCCTTCACAGACGCGTCGGCCGGTGAGGCAAGCATCCGGCCGGCCGTCTTCGTCAGCCCGTCAGTCATCACGCACCACCCACCACGGCGACACGCCCGGGCGACTGCCACGCGCAGCCCATCGCCGTACCTCGCGCAGGCCAATACGCAGACACCTCCGCATGTGCTGCACCGACACCTCCGCGATGCGTGCCGCTTCTTCGGCTGTCAGCCATACCGGCTGATAAGAGGATGACGGAGACAGCTCGCCGCGAACGCTCGTGAGTTCGCAAGGAATGCTGGCCTGGGCATTTGCGCGAACAGGAGCGAAATTCCGGGCTCCTGCTCAGCGCCGGCGACGATGACCTGAGCCTCGGCCCGGCTCCGCTCGGCACGATCACGCGCCGCGCTGGCTTCCTGGGACATCTGCTCAGCGGCGGCGGCGAGGTCGACCGGCACGGCCAGGGAATCCGGCACGGCGGGATCGGTGGTGACGTCCTCGGCAGTGGCAGTTACCGCAGGGCGCTTGTCGCGATTAAAGATCAAGTTTCCTCCACTTGTCACGGCCTAAACCGGCCTTCCGACCGCATTAGATATACGGCCAGCTTAGGCGGCGACGCTCCCGCCGTGGAAAGGCACGGGTCCCCGATTTCTGCGCGACCGCGTTATGGTCGGTCCATCAGCGCCGAACGGGAGGGGCTGGGGGATGACCGCAGGCAACGAAGCCGGCCCCGGTGGGAGCTACGAGGATCGCCGCCGTGGGGGCGGCGCGTCCGGGCCGGCGGTCACCGTCATCGTGGACGGCGCCAACGTGGTGGGCTCGCGTCCCGACGGCTGGTGGCGGGACCGGGCCGGGGCCGCGGTCCGCCTGCACGACGAGCTGGCCAAACTGGCCGCACGCGGGGCCGCGGGCATCCCGGCGGAGCTTCTGGCGGCGGGGGAAGGTGACCACCCAGCTGGGTCTCCCGACACCGGCCGCGATTGCCCCGGCCGCGATTCCCCCGGCCTGCTGACCGTCGTGGTGGTCCTGGTGCTGGAGGGGGCAGCCCGCGCCGCCGCGCCCCGGATCGCCGAACGGGCCCGCACCGCGCAAGGCGGACGGGAACGGGAGGGGGACGCCGGCACCGTCCAGGTTGTATCCGCGCCGGGCTCCGGTGACGACGAGATCGTCCGGCTGGCGCAGTCCTGCCCGGGCCGCCGCATCGTGGTGACGGCCGACCGGGAGCTTCGCCGCCGGTGCCTGGCCGCCGGCGCCCGCGTGGCCGGGCCGTCATGGCTGTATGCCTTGTTGTGACCTGGATCCCGGTGCCGCGTAGGCGGTTACGGTCGCGCGGCACGTAGCATTGAAGTGTCCCCCTGAACGTTCACCCCTTACCGAAGATGCTGGCTGATGGTTGCGCTCACCGTTTTCGTTGTTGTCCTACTCGCCATCTCGGTTGTCGCCGCTGACTACGGTGTGAAGGCCAGAAAGCGGGCCCGCCTCCGCCGCCGGTCCGCCGACCGCCTCGCCGCCGCCGCAGCCGGGGCCGAGGCCAGGGAACGAGACCGAAGAGCCCACCAGCAAGCGAGCGCCGCGCTGACGTCGGTGATGCCGGCCATCCACGAGCGCGGCCCCCGCCGCGTTTGAGCGCGGCGCCGCGCCTGACTGCGCCGCGCCTGACTGCGCCGCGCCTGACTGCGCCGCCCCTGACTGCGCCGCCCGCCTGGCCCTCCGGGTGCCGCAGCGCTGGTCCGGATGGCATCAGCATCGGCGTGTGACGTTCCCCGCGGAATGCGCGGAATTCCGCACCCGTAAATGGCGCCGCGCCGGCCGGAAAGCCTGCGCCGCGGGGCGGCATGATGGCGGGATGAAGATCGTTGCGCTGTCGGATACTCACGCGCCCCGGCGCTGGCGATCCTGCCCGCCGCGGGTGGCTGCGCACCTGCGCACGGCCGACCTCATCCTGCACGCCGGTGACGTCTGTACCGCCGCCGTCCTTGATGAGCTGTCCGTCTTCGCGCCCGTCCACGCCGTGCTGGGCAACAACGACGGCCCGGACGTCGCGGCGTGGGGCGCACCGGAGACCCTGGAACTGGACCTGGCGGGGCTCAGCGTGGCGATGATTCACGACAGCGGCCCGTCCGCCGGCCGTCTCGCGCGGATGCGCCGCCGGTTCCCCGGCGCCCGGCTGGTGCTGTTCGGGCACTCCCATATCCCGCTGGATCAGTCCGCCGACGGCATCCGCATCTTCAACCCCGGTTCCCCCACCGACCGCAGGCGCCAGCCGCACGGCACGATTGGCCTGCTCACGATCTCGGACGGCCGTCTCCGGCGGGCGCGCATCATCCCGGTGACCTGACCCTCGCGCCCGTTTCCACCCACCTCCCTGCCCCGCGGGTTTGCCGGGCCCCTGCCCTGCGGGTTGCCGGGCGGATCGGCGGGGGACGGCCGGTCAGCAGAATGGCCCGGCTCCTCCGGGGGCACCGCCGGCGGCTCGCTCTGCCCCGGAAGCCACAGCGTCCCCAGCGTGCCCTGCGCGGCCCGGCGGCCGTGCATGCCGCCGCCCGGGCCCCGCAGGATCTGCGCGATGCCGACGGCGAGCAGGCCGCCCGCCGCCGGGCCGGCCAGATAGGCCCACCAGGCGGTCCAGTCACCGAGCACGAGGGCGGGCCCGAGCGAACGGGCCGGGTTCATCGAGGCGCCGCTGACCGGCGACCCCCACAGTCCCGCCAGCGCGATATAGCTGCCCACCCCGATCGCGGCGAACGCCCCCACCTGCTGGGCGCCGGACGCGGTTCCGAGGATCACGCTGACCAGGCCGGTCGTCAGCACCATTTCCCAGACCATCGCGACCGGCACCGGGATGCCCCGGCCGGGCAGCGTCAGGCCGGCGCTGCCGTGCCGCCCGATGAGCGCCCACAGCAGCAGCGCGGCCAGCACGGCACCGGCGAACTGGGCTATGACATAGGCGGGAAGGCGTTTCCAGGGAAAGTCGCCGCGCAGCGCGAACGCGGCACTCACCACCGGGTTGAGGTGCGCGCCTGAGACGGTCCCCATGAACAGGATGCTCGCCATCACCATCAGGGCCGGGGCGACCACCTGGGCCGCCACCGGGATGGCATGGCCGCCGAACCTGGCGTTCACCATCCCCCCGCCCGTGGCCGCCAGGACCAGGAAGAAGGTGCCGAGAACCTCGGCGAACAGGCGCCGGCCCTCGTATCTGTCATCCCAGAAGTTGAACTGCGCGACGATGGAGTTCGGCCGGCCCAGGGAGCTGAGCCCGGACCCCGGGCCGCCCCGTGGCGGCCGCCGCGCACCGGCCGGGTCGCTGGTCAACGGCTCCCGCCCTTCCTTACGTCAGGCCATCTGAAAGCCGGATAGCCAGACAGGTGCTGCAGCCTGGCGGCCGGTCAGGACTCGGGGGCCAGCCAGAGGACGCCGAGCGGCGGGACCCTGATCGTCGCGGAGGCGGGCCGGCCGTGCCACTTCTCCCCGACCGCCTCCACGGCGCCCAGGTTGCCCACGCCGCTGCCCCCGTAGATCGTCGCGTCGGTGTTGAGGACCTCCAGCCAGCGGCCGGCGTGCGGCAGCCCGAGCTTGTACTTCTCGTGCGGGGCGCCGGAGAAGTTCGTCACGCACGCGAGCGTCGTGGCGCCCTGAGCCGCGGCCGGGAACCCCACCGGGCCCGGCGGCGACGCCTCCGGTTCAGCCGGGGCCGGAGCGGCCAGAGCCGGGATAACCAGGTCCGGATCCGCCGAGGTGACGGCCGCGGCCTGCCCCGCGACCAGCCCGGACGGCACGGGCGGCGGGGGTGCCGCCTCCGAGGGGACGGGCGACGCGAAACGCAGGAAGGACAGCGTGTTCCCGGCCGCGTCGTTCGCGTCGATCCAGCTGAACCCCTCCGGGGAGGAGTCCAGGACCCACAGCGCCGGCGAGGCCCGGTAGAACGTGTTCATGTCGCGGACGAGCCGCTGCACCCCGGCGTGGTACTCGTCGCCGAGCACCCACCAGTCCAGGCCGCGCTCCTCCGACCATTCGGCCGCCTGGCCGAACTCCGAGCCCATGAACAGCAGCTGCTTGCCGGGGTGCGCCCACATGTAGGCCAGCAGGGTGCGCAGCCCCGCGAACCGCCGCCAGTCGTCGCCGGGCATCTTGTCCAGCAGCGAGCCCTTCCCGTGCACCACCTCGTCATGCGACAGCGGCAGGATGAAGTTCTCGCTGAACGCGTAGACCAGTGAGAACGTCAGCTCGTTCTGGTGGTACTGCCGGTAGACCGGGTCCCGCCTCAGATAGGTCAGGGTGTCGTTCATCCAGCCCATGTTCCACTTGAAGCCGAATCCCAGGCCGCCGAGGTGGACCGGCCGGGTCACCCCGGGCCACGCCGTGGACTCCTCGGCGATCATCATGATCCCGGGCTCGCGCCGGTAGCAGGTGGCGTTGACCTCCTGCAGGAACGACACGGCTTCGAGATTCTCCCGCCCGCCGAACTGGTTCTGCGCCCACTGGCCCGGCCCGCGGGAGTAGTCGAGGTAGAGCATGGACGCGACGGCATCGACGCGCAGGCCGTCGATGTGGTACTCCGACAGCCAGTACAGGGCGTTGGCCACCAGGAAGTTCCGCACCTCGGTCCGGCCGTAGTTGAAGATGAGCGTGCCCCAGTCCGGTTGGCTGCCACGTCGCGGGTCGGGGTGCTCGTACAGCGCGGTCCCGTCGAACCGGGCGAGCGCCCAGTCGTCCCGCGGGAAGTGGGCGGGAACCCAGTCGATGATGACGCCGACGCCGGCCTGGTGCAGCCGGTCCACCAGGTAGCGGAAGTCGTCCGGGCTGCCGAACCGGGACGACGGCGCGTAGTACGACGTCACCTGGTAGCCCCAGGACCCGCCGAATGGGTGCTCCGCCACCGGGAGGAACTCAACGTGCGTGAATCCCATCTCGGCGACGTAAGCCGGGAGCTCCTCCGCCAGCTGGCGGTACGACAGGCCCGGCCGCCAGGAACCGATGTGCACTTCGTAGATGCTCAGCGGCTCACGGACGGCTTGCCGTCGCGGCCGGTCCGTCATCCAGGCGCCGTCCTGCCACTCATGGCGCGACGACACCACGACCGAAGCGGTCGCGGGTGGCCGCTCGGTGCCCTCCGCCATCGGGTCGGCCTTGGCCCGCCACCTATCGTCCGGCCCGCAGATCTCGTACTTGTAGCAAGCCCCTTCGCCGATCCCGGGCACGAACAGTTCCCAGATGCCGGAGCCGCCGAGCGAGCGCATCAGGTGGCCCTGGCCGTTCCAGTGGTTGAAGTCGCCGATGACGCGGACGCCGCGGGCGTTCGGGGCCCAGACCGCGAACGACGTGCCGGTGATGTCGCCGAAACCGTCCCGGCCGAGGTCGCGGACGTGCGCCCCCAGGACGCGCCACAGTTCTTCGTGCCGCCCCTCACCGATCAGGTGCAGGTCGAATTCGCCCAGGGTGGGCAGGTGCCGGTACGGGTCGTCGGTGATCGTCTCGGGTCCGGCGGTGCCGTCCGGGTTGGGGTAGGCGACGGCGATCCGGTACGCCGGGGACGCACCGCGCCCGCCGGGCGCCTCGTCGTAGGGCACGGTGACCGCGAATATGCCCAGATGCACGTGGTCCATCGGGAACCGGCGCCCGTCTTCGAGCAGCACGGCTACGGTCGCGGCGAACGGCCGGAGCGTGCGGATCGCGAACCCGTCGGGGCCGGGGTGCACGCCGAGGATCGAGTGCGGGTCGTGGTGGCTGCCGGCGACGATGCGCCCGATCTCGCCCAGGTTGACCCCGGCGGCGATCGCCGCCTGCCGTGGCTGCGCTGGCTCTGGCGCCGCTCCGGGGACCCCCGTCCCGCCGGTCACGTCCGGCACGTCAGGACGGTCAGGCACGCCGGGCGCCTGGGTGGGCCCGGTAGAAGATGGTGAAGAAGGTGGCATGTCAGAAGACCGTACGTCAGTGGTGATCAGTCGGGAAAGTCGGCCAGGGACTCCAGCGGGATCTGCAGCCAGGATGGCCGGTGCCTGGCTTCGTACATCACTTCGTACACCGCCTTATCGAGCTGCAGGGCGCGGAGCAGCACCTCGTTGGCGACCGGGTCGAGCCCCCCCGCCTCGGCGTACCCGGCGCAGAACGCGGCGCTGTTACGCCGTATCCACTCCCGGGCCACGCCGCGGAGCCGCTCGGCGTCCGGGTGGCTGAGCAGCTGGAACCGGGCCGCGTAGTCGAACGAGCGGAGTATGCCGGCGACGTCGCGCATGGGGGAGGACCGGGCCCGCCGCTGGGCCAGCGGGCTGGCCGGCTCGCCCTCGAAGTCGAGCAGGATCCACCCGGTCTCGGTCCGCATGACCTGCCCCAGGTGATAGTCGCCGTGCACCCGCTGGGCCGGGACCGGCTCGTTGATCTTGGCCAGGCTGGAGTACGCGGCGCCGATCATGTCGGCGTGCCGGGCCAGCTCGGGCACGGCGGCGGTGGCCAGGTCGAGGCGGCGGTACATCTGCTCGGCCATGTCGCGCAGCGCGTCCGTGGACAGCTCGTCGGCGCCGAACGCATCGGCGAGGTCCTGGTGCACCTCGGCCGTCGCGGCGCCGAGCCGGTGCGCCTCGCCGGCGAAGTCGCCGCCCGCGCCGGCCACGCTCGCCCCGTCGCCCAGATCGGCCACGCTGGCCACCGGGGACTCGCCGGCACCGGTCACGACGGGGAACGGGCCGGTGGCGTACAGATCGTTCGCGTACAGGTCGCTGGCGTACAGATCGCGGACGCTGGTCGCCGCGAGCGTCCAGCCGTCGGTGGCCGTCCGCAGGTACTTGGACAGGATCGCCAGTGTCGTCGTGACCCCGTCCATCAGCGTCTCGACCGAGCCGAACGGCTCGGCCACGTGCGGCGACCCGAGCCTGGACAGCGCCGAGGTGACCTCCAGATCGGGGTTGGGCCCGGGAGAGACCCGGCGGAACACCTTCAGGATCGACTGCTCGCCGAACACCAGGCTGGTGTTGCTCTGCTCCGCGGTGAGCACGATACTGTCCAGCTCGGTCTCGATCCCGGTGCCCGGCTCGCGGGAGAAGTGCAGGGACTCGATGGTCTGGCCGGCCGTGATGGCACGGAGCAGGTGCCGGGTCAGCGCCGGATCGTGCAGGGCGTCGTAGACGTGCTTGCCGTCATCCGCCGTGCTGATGCGGGCGTGCTCCAGCCAGCCCGGCAGCTCCGAGCGCAGCCCGATCAGGACCTGGTAGTGGTCGGCGGTGGCGCCGTGCGAGACCAGGACGATCAGATGCCGCAGCGCAGGATCGCCCGCCGCGACCTCGGTATCGGCGACCACCGCCAGGTCACGGAGGGTTCGGCCCTTGCCCGCGAACCATCGCTGCTCCAGCAGCCACGTCGCGAGTGCATCCTCGAGTCTCATCACCTTGACATACCCACTCCCCCTGAAGGGTCTCCTGAAACTACCGGGAATCGAGGGTCCCGGGAGAATTCGGGCGCGGTGTTTGGGCCAGGCCGGGTTAAAGCGGCAGCTGTGAAACGCAGACGCCGGCGGCTCCATCGTTACCTAGTGCTCGTGATCCTCCCGCAGCGGGGGGAGCTGGAACCAGTAGAAGCCGTGCCCCGGCAAGGTCAGCAGGTAGTTCAGCTCGCCGATCCGGGGGAACGTGACGCCGCCCATGCACTCCACCGGCGTCACCCCGCGGAACCGCCGCAAGTCCAGCTCGACCGGCTGCGGGAAGCGGGAGAGGTTGTTGACGCACAGGATCATGTCCGATCCGTCGGGCCCCTGGTCGGTTTCGGCGGTGGTCCGGACGAACGCGAGCACGCTCGGGTTGGAGGAGGTGAGTTCCCCGTACGCGCCGGTGCCGAAGACCGGGTGCCGCTTCCTGATCTCGATCATGCGCCGCGTCCAGTGCAGCAGCGAGCCCGGGTTGCGCGTCTGCGACTCGACGTTGAGGGCCTGGTAGCCGTAGATCGGGTCCATGATCGGTGGCAGGTACAGCCGCTGCGGGTCGGAGCTGGAGAAGCCGCCGTTACGGTCCGGGGTCCACTGCATGGGGGTGCGGACGCCGTCCCGGTCACCGAGCCAGATGTTGTCGCCCATGCCGATCTCGTCGCCGTAATACAGCACGGGCGAGCCCGGCAGCGACAGCAGCAGCGCGGTGTACAGCTGGAGCTGGTTTCGGTCGTTGTCGAGCAGCGGCGCGAGCCGCCGCCGGATCCCGATGTTGGCCTTCATCCGGGGATCCTTGGCGTACTCGGTGTACATGTAGTCGCGCTCGTCGTCGGTCACCATCTCGAGCGTCAGCTCGTCGTGGTTGCGCAGGAAGATGCCCCACTGGCAGCGGGACGGGATCTGCGGGGTCTGCGCCATGATCTCCGAGATCGGGTAGCGCTGCTCCCGCCGGACGGCCATGAAGATGCGCGGCATCAGCGGGAAGTGGAACGCCATGTGGCACTCGTCGCCGCCGGTCGCGGGGTCGCCGAAGTACTCCACCACGTCGGCGGGCCACTGGTTCGCCTCGGCGAGCAGCACCCGGTCCGGATACAGCCGGTCCACCTCGGCGCGGATCCGCTTGAGGTACTCGTGCGTCTCCTTGAGGTTCTCGCAGTTGGTGCCCTCCCGCTCGTACAGGTAGGGCACGGCGTCCAGCCGGAAGCCGTCGATGCCGAGGTCGAGCCAGAACCGCAGGACCTCGATCATCGCGTCCGCGACGGCCGGGTTCTCGAAGTTCAGGTCGGGCTGGTGGGAGAAGAACCGGTGCCAGTAGTACTGGCCGCGCACCGGGTCGTAGGTCCAGTTGGACTGCTCGGTGTCGACGAAGATGACCCGCGCCTCGGCGAACTTGTCGTCGGTGCTGGACCACACGTAGAAGTCGCCGAACGGGCCGTCCGGATCGGCCCGGGAGGCCTGGAACCAGGGGTGCTGGTCGCTGGTGTGGTTCATGACCAGGTCGGCGATGACGCGGATGCCCCGCTTGTGGGCCTCCTCGACCAGTTCGACGAAGTCCCCGATGGTGCCGTATTCGTCGAGCACCTTCATGAAGTCGGAGATGTCGTACCCGCCGTCCTTCAGCGGCGATTCATAGATCGGCAGCAGCCACAGGCAGTCGATGCCGAGCCATTGCAGGTAGTCCAGCCGTGAGGTCAGCCCCCGGACGTCGCCGGCGCCGTCCCCGGTGGCGTCCTGGAACCCGCGGACGAGCACCTCGTAGAAGACGGCGCGCTTATACCAGTCGGGGTCCCGGGGCCGGTCGAAGGAGAAGGGATCGGGCACGGGCTCGCCAGGCGACGCCGTGAAATCTGGCAGGTGCGGGGCTGGAGCGGGCCGGTCCCTCGCCGCGTCGGACTCTTTCACGACTGCTTCTCCTGCGTAGTGCTCGGCTATGACATTCCTGGCCGATCAGCCTGGCCGATCAGCCTGGCCGATCGGCCCCGCCGGTCAGCCCCGCCGGTCAGCCCCGGCGATCGGGACTGACCGTGAAGATGTGCGCCGGCCTCGTCAGCGGGTCCAGGCGGACGTAGTTGGCCCGGCCCCATCGGTACGACTCGCCGGTGAGCTCGTCGGTGACTGTGAACCCGGCTCCCCAGTCCTTCCCCAGCGCCGGCAGGTCCAGCCAGACGGTGGCCTCACGTGCCCGGCGGGGATCGAGGTTGACGATCACCAGGACGGTGTCAGCTCGCGGGACGCCGGGCGCTGCGCCGGACTCTCCTGCCGGTCCCTCCCGCGGGGTAACGCGTTTGGAGAAGCAGAGCCAGTCCGGCTGATCAACAGTATGAAAGCGTAGGTTACGCAGCCGATGCAGTGCCGGGTGTGACTTCCGGATTCTATTGAGGGATGTGATGAACGAGATGATGCCGATGTTGTTGCGCGCCGCCTCGTCCCAGTCGCGCGGCCGGTACTGGTATTTCTCTGAGTCCATATACTCCTCGCTGCCCGGCCGCAGCGGAATGTTTTCGCACAGCTCGTACCCCGAGTAGATGCCCCAGGCCGGCGAAAGCATGGCGGCGAGGACGGCCCTGATCTTGAACGCCGGCGGGCCGCCGTGCTGCAGGTACTCGTGCAGGATGTCCGGGGTGTTGGTGAAGAAGTTCGGCCGCATGTACGCCGCGGCGGGACCGGACAGCTCACGCAGGTACCCGATCAGCTCTTCGGCGTGGTTTCGCCAGGTGAAGTACGTGTAGGACTGGTGGAAGCCGACCATCGCGAGCGCGCGCATCATGGCCGGCCGGGTGAACGCCTCGGCCAGGAACAGCACGTCGGGATCGGTCGCATGCACTTCGGACAGCAGCCGGTCCCAGAACGCCAGCGGCTTGGTGTGCGGGTTGTCCACCCGGAAGATCCGGACGCCGTGATCCATCCACAGCCGGAGGATCCGCAGCGACTCCGCGTAGATTCCGGCCGGGTCATTGTCAAAGTTGACCGGGAAAATGTCCTGGTATTTCTTGGGCGGATTCTCCGCGTAAGCAATGGTGCCGTCGGCCCGGGTGGTGAACCACTCGGGATGTTCTTTGACCCACGGATGATCCGGCGACGCCTGCAGCGCGAAATCGAGCGCCACCTCCATGCCGAGCTCGCGGGTCCGCGCGACGAACGCGCCGAAATCATCGAACGTCCCCAGGGCCGGGTGGATCGCATCGTGGCCGCCGTCCGCGGAGCCGATGGCCCACGGTGAGCCCGGCTCACCGGGCTGCGGGTCCAGCGTGTTGTTCCGGCCCTTGCGGAACGCCGTGCCGATGGGGTGAACCGGCGGCAGGTAGACGACATCGAATCCCATCGCGGCGATCTGGTCCAGCCGCAGGGCCGCGGTGCGCAGCGTCCCCGACACCGGCTCCTGGTGGCCCATCGGGTCGATCTGGGCCCCCTCGGACCGCGGGAAGAACTCGTACCAGGACCCGAACAGCGCGCGTTCGCGGTCGACGACCAGCGGCATCCGCCGCGACCGGGTGACGAACTGGCGCAGCGGGTAGGCGCACAGGATCCGGGCGATCTCGGGCTCCCGGGTCGCCGCCAGCCGGTCCCACGGCGTGAGGCCGGGATCCCGGAGCATGGCCGCCACCTCGGCCAGGGCGGCGCGGGCCACGTCCGGCGGGATCGGCTTGCCGTCCGCCGCGGGCTCATCGGGATCCGGCCCGGGCAGCCGGATCCGGGACGACCTGATGATCGACCTGGACGCGCGCTCGAACAGGATCGCGCCCTCGGCCATCATCAGCTCGATGTCCTGGCCGCGCGGCACCTTGATGGCCGCGTCGTGGTGCCAGTCGGCGATCGGATCCGCCCACGCCTCGACGCGGAAGGTCCAGGTGCCCTCGCTGCCCGCCGTCACGTCCGTGCCGTACCGGTCGGTACCCGGTGCCAGCTCGTGCAGGATCTCCATCGGCTGGCGGACCCCGGCCGGGCCGCGCAGGACCACTCCGGCGGCGATGATGCCGTGTCCGTCGCGGAACACGGTCGCGCTCACCGGGAAGGTCTCACCGGCGACCGCCTTCGCGGGCCGGCGGCCGCATTCCACGGCGGGCCGTAGGTCGAGAATGGGAATACGTCCGATCACGGCTGTCACGCTATCGAGAGCGCAGGTAGGCATGCCAGTGCGGTGCCCCCGCAGCTCCGCAATTTCGTGCGCGCCCGTTCGGTATGCTGAGCGTGGTTTTGGTGCCGATAGCAGCGCAGGGCGGGGCAGAGATGTGACGAGCGGCACGCAAGCGGCGGCCAATTCTCCCGCACTGACGCAGACAGGCTAGGGTCACTTCCCGTGAGAGCGATCCGCCGGTTCACCGTCCGCACCGTGCTGCCCGGGCCACTGGCTCCGCTGCGCGACCTCATGCTCAACCTCCGCTGGTCCTGGCATCCCGAAACCGCCGACCTGTTCGCGTCGATCGACCCGGCGGCGTGGGCAGCGTCCGGCGGTGACCCGATCACCATGCTCAGCGCCCTGGGTCCGGAGCGCCTGGCGGCGCTCGCGTCGGACCCGGACTTCCTGGGGCGGCTGAACGCCGCGGCGCAGGTGCTGGATGGCTACCTGACCGGCCCGCGCTGGTTCCAGCGGGCCCGTGACGAGTATGCCGTCGGCGCCGGGCCGCTGGTCGCGGCGCCCGCCGCGATCGCCTACTTCTCTCCCGAGTACGGCCTCACCGAGGTGCTCCCGCAGTACTCCGGCGGTCTCGGCATCCTGGCCGGGGACCACCTCAAGGCCGCGAGCGACCTGGGCGTGCCGCTCATCGGGGTGGGCCTGCTGTACCGGCACGGCTACTTCACCCAGTCGCTGTCCGCGGACGGCTGGCAGGCCGAGCGCTACCCGTCCGGCGATCCGCACGGCCTCCCGCTCGACCTGCTGCGGGACACCGCCGGCGTGCCGGTGCGGATCACCGTCACCCTGGCCGAGGGCCACCAGCTGTACGCCCAGGTGTGGCTGGCCCGGGTGGGCCGGGTCCCGCTGCTGCTGCTCGACTCCTACGTGGAGGACAACGAGCCGGCCCTGCACGAGGTCACCGACCGGCTGTACGGCGGCGGCACCGAGCACCGGCTCCGCCAGGAACTGCTGCTCGGCATCGGCGGCATGCGCGCCGTCCGGGCGTTCTGCGAGATCACCGGGCACCCGGAGCCAGAGGTGTTCCACACCAACGAGGGCCACGCGGGTTTCCTCGGCCTGGAGCGCATCCGCACCTACATTGCCCGCGGCCTCAGCTTCGACGCGGCGCTGGAGGCGTGCCGGGCCGGCACCGTGTTCACCACGCACACCCCCGTCCCGGCCGGCATCGACCGGTTCCCCCGCGCACTCATCGAGCGGTACTTCAGCAAGCAGACCGCGGACCCGGCGCTGCCGATCGAGCGCGTGCTCGCGCTCGGGGCCGAGACCTACCCCGGCGGCGACCCGGACGTCTTCAACATGGCCGTGATGGGCATGCGGCTCGCGCAGCGGGTCAACGGGGTCAGCAAGCTGCACGGCGCGGTGAGCCGGCAGATGTTCTCCGGCCTGTGGCCCGGATTCGAGGAGGCCGAGGTCCCGATCGGCTCCATCACCAACGGCGTGCACCCGGCCTCCTGGGTCGCGCGCGAGATGCTGCAGCTCGCCGATCCCGGCGCCGACGTCCTGAGCGAGGGCGGGAACTGGGACTGGGACCGGGTGGCCGACCTGCCCGCCAGCCGGATCTGGGCCGTGCGCCGGGGGCTGCGCGCCAGCCTGGTGGCGGAGACCCGCAGCCGGCTGCGCACTTCCTGGCGCCAGCGCGGGGCCAGCGAGGCCGAGCTGACCTGGATCGACGACGTGTTCGATCCGGACACACTGACCATCGGCTTCGCCCGCCGCGTGCCGTCCTACAAGCGCCTCACGCTGATGCTGCACGACCAGGACCGGCTCACCGAGCTGCTGCTCGACCCGGAGCGCCCGATCCAGATCGTCATCGCGGGCAAGGCGCACCCGGCCGACGAGGGCGGCAAGCGGCTGATCCAGCAGATGGTCCAGTTCACCGACGACCCGCGGGTGCGCGGGCGCATCGTCTTCCTGCCGGACTACGACATGGAGATGGCGCGCGCCCTGGTCCGCGGGTGCGACGTCTGGCTGAACAACCCGCTCCGCCCGCTCGAGGCCTGCGGGACCTCCGGGATGAAGGCCGCGCTGAACGGCGGCCTGAACCTGTCGGTGCGCGACGGCTGGTGGGACGAGTGGTACGACGGCGGCGACGGCTGGGCGATCCCCTCCGCCGGCGGTGTGCGCGACCCGCACCGCCGCGATGAGCTGGAGGCCCTGGCGCTGTACGACCTGCTCGGCAACTCGGTGGCGCCGATGTTTTACGGCCAGGGTGCGGACGGGGTGCCCGGCGGCTGGGTGGAGATGATCCGGCACACGCTCCGGGTGCTCGGTCCGCGTGTTCCGGCCGAGCGGATGGTCCGCGACTACGTCAGCGCGCTGTACGCGCCCGCGACGAAGTCCTCCCGGACCCTCGCGGACGACGGGACCTACCGCGCCGACCGCGAGCTGGCCGCGTGGAAGCGCCGGGTCGAGGCGGCCTGGCCGCTCGTGCACATCGAGCATGTCGAGGCGGACGCGCGCGAACCGCAGCTCGGCACGCCGCTCACGGTGCGCGCGGTGGTGGCGCTCGGCGACCTCGCCCCGGGCGACGTCTGCGTCGAGGTGGTCTCCGGCCGGGCCAACGAGCACGATGAGCTGGCCGACCCGTCCTTCATCGCGCTGTCACCCGACGGCGACGTCGCCGCGGCCGACGGTGCCGCGGGTGAGCCGCAGCCGGGCGCGGCCGTGCGCTACAAGGGTGCGATTGAGCTCTCCCAGCCGGGCCCGTTCGGCTATACGGTCCGCGTCCTGCCCAGCCACCCGCTGCTGGCCAGCCGGGCCGAGCTCGGGCTGGTGACCGCGCCGGACGCGCCGGCCGGGATGACCAACGGCGACTTCCGCTGAGCGAGGCGTGCGCGCGGGGCGGGCCGCGGCTCCCGGCGAGCCGGGTCTTCCTGAGAGGCTGATACCCGGGAAGGCTGAGGCGGGACACCGCGAATGAGGTGGAGGACTGTCATGAATGACTTCGTCCGGATAGCGGCCGAGGCGGCCATCGCGACCATCCGGCTGGAACGGCCGCCGATGAACGCGCTGAACGCGCAGGTGCAAGCGGAGATCGGCGCCGCGGCCGCGCAGGTCAGCGCGGACCCGGAGGTGCGCGCCGTCATCCTCTACGGGGGCGAGAAGGTCTTCGCCGCCGGCGCCGACGTCAAGGAGATGGCCGAGGCCAGCCACGTCCGGATGATGGAGATAGGCGCGGGCATCCAGAACGCGTTCAGGGCCGTCGCCCGGATCCCCAAGCCGGTCATCGCGGCGATCACCGGGTTCGCGCTGGGCGGCGGCCTGGAACTGGCCCTGTGCGCCGACTTCCGGGTGCTGGGCGAGCGTGCCAGGGTCGGCCAGCCGGAGATCCTGCTCGGCATCATACCCGGCGCGGGCGGCACCCAGCGGCTGCCGCGGCTGATCGGCCCGTCCCGGGCCAAGGACCTCGTCTACAGCGGGCGCTTCGTCGACGCGGCCGAGGCGCTGCGCATCGGCCTGGCCGACCAGGTGGTGCCCGACGCCGAGGTCTACGAGGCGGCCCGGCAGCTCGCGGCGCGCTACACCGGCGGAGCGCCGCTGGCGCTGCGCGCCGCCAAGCAGGCCATCGACGAGGGCCTGGAACGGGACCTGGACGCGGGCCTGGAGATCGAGCGGCTGCACTTCACCGGGCTGTTCGGCACCGAGGACCAGGCGGCGGGAATGCGCAGCTTCCTGGCGAACGGCCCCGGGAAAGCGGCGTTCAGCGGCCGGTGAGACATGACCGAATCCAATGACGCGCCCTCCTTCAACCTGGTCGCGGCGGCGCTGCGGGCCGACAGCGCCGACGTGGCGATCTACGCGCGGGTGCTGACCGAATCGCTCAGCGAGGCGCTGCCGCCCGGCACCGTCAGCGTCGAGCGCAAGCCCTCGATGTCCGACCGGATGCGCGGCCGCCCCGGCGAGGTGTCGCGGGTTGTCGTCCGGCTGGGCGACCAGATCATGACCCTGAGCGTCAGCCGCGGGCAGCCCGCCGCCGAAATCTGCCGGGAGGTCCGCGGGGTGGTGCTGTCCCGCACGCCGGTTCCGCTGCCCGAGTGGACGGCCGCGCTCGCGGGCGCGCTCGTCGCGCACGCGGAACGCAACGCCATCGCCGCCCAGGCGCTGCGCAAGCTGGTCGCGGGAAGCTGAGCCGATCGGCAGGCTCTGAGCTGCGCATATGCCTAATCGCCCCGGGATGTTTGCGCTTGCACCGTAGTCTGGTGGGGCGATGGCCACACAGGACCGGATACCGGACAGGCTCGGGCCGTACCGCTTGCGTGAGCGGCTCGGCGAAGGCGGCATGGGAGCGGTCTACCTGGCCCGCGACCGGGATGGCCGGATGGTCGCGGTCAAGGTGCTGCACTGCCGGGTCGCCGACGAGCCGACTGCCCGGCGCCGCCTGGCCCGCGAGGTGGAGGCGATGCGCCGGGTCCGCAGCCCGTACGTCGCCGAGGTGCTCGACGCCGACGTCACCGGCAAGTTCCCGTATATCGTGACCCGGTACGTGCCCGGCCACACCCTGGACGACGTGGTGCGCCGGCACGGGCCGCTCCCGCCGTGGGCGCTCGAACGGCTGGCCCGCGGGCTGGCCCAGGCGCTGGTGGCCGTGCACGCGGCCGGCGTCGTGCACCGCGACCTGAAGCCGGGCAACGTGATGCTGCACGACGGCGACCCGGTCGTCATCGACTTCGGCATCGCGCACACCGGCGACGCGACCAGGCTCACCCAGACCGGGATGTTCATGGGGACGCCCGGCTACCTCGCGCCCGAGGTGATCGAGGGCCAGCCCAGCGGCGAGGCGTCCGACATCCACTCCTGGGGCGCGACCGTCGCCTACGCCGCCACCGGGCGCCCGCCGTTCGGCAACGGGTCGTTCGAGAACGTGTTCTACCGCATCGTGCACGGCAACGCCGACATCGCGGGCATCCCGGGGCCGCTCGCGCACCTGGTGTCGGCGGCGCTCGGCCGGGACCCGCGGAGCCGTCCCACCGCGGCGTGGCTGCGCGCCCAGTGCGCGTCGCCCGGCCTGGCCGGGGGGCCGCCGGTGCTGCGGGGCGCCACCACCCAGGCCCCGGCCTACGTGCCCAACGGCGCGTACGCGCCTCGCGCCCCGGGCGCACCGCAGCCCATCAGGCCCGCCGAGTACGCCGACCTGCTGCCGCCCGTCCAGTACGCGCCCGCCGCGGCGGGGGGCGCGGGGGCCCGGCCCGCTGCGGCCGTGGCCGCCCCATACGGCTCCGTCCAGGGCGCTGGGTATCCGGCCGCGCCCGCCCGGGGCGGTGACACCGGCGCCCTGCGGCCGGCCCCGCCGGGCCCGGCGGACCCGCCGGGCCCCGAGGCGGGCAGCGACCAGCGCGCCCAGCCGTCCCGGCTGCTCGGCCTGGCCACCATGGTCATCGCCATCGCGGTGAGCGTCATGCTGCCGGTCGCCGGGACGATCGCCGCCCTCGTCGCCATCACCCTGCTGCGGGCCGGCGACCGGGCGCAGAGCGCCCTCGCCGTGCGGCGTTCGGTGCGCGGGCCGAGCGCCGCGGACGTCCTGGTCGGAGTGCTGACCGTGCCCTGGGCCATCGCCCGCTCGGTGCTGACCCTGGCCCTGCTCGCCCCGCTCGCGGCGCTGGTCGCTGCGGTCGTGTTCGCCGCGACGCTGGTCATGAGCACCGCCGGGGCCACTTCGCTCGCCGGGGCGTACGCGGCCGGCGCCGCGGTGGCGTTCTTCGGGATCGGGCCGGCCTCGGCCGGTCCCCGGCGGGAAATGAACCGGGTGTTCCGCGCGGTCGCGCGGACGAGGGGATCGTCGGCGGTCGTGACGTTGGTCATGTTCTGCCTGGCGGCCGCGGCCGTAGCCGCCGCGGCGGCGAACCCTCCGCTGTACTGGCCTTCCCTCGGCGGCGTGCTGCCGCACCTGGCCAACGTGAACAACCTGCTGCATCTGCTGCATCTGCCGCACCTCAGGCTGCCGCACTTCGGCGTGGGACCCTCCCGCCTGGGCTGACCCGCCCAGGCGCGGGGAGCCGGCCCGCTCAGGCCAGCGGGCCGGTGACCTCGGGATCGGAGGGCAGCCGGGCCTCCGGCACGTACCCGGCGGGGGCCGCCTGGTCGGTGGGCCTGACCAGGCCGAGCGCCACCACCTCGTTGGCCAGCCGGATCCGCCGGTTCAGCCCGCCGGAAATCCGGAACTTCTGGTACAGGCGCAGCAGATGCTGCTTGACCGCCGCTTCCGTGACGACGAGATCGGCCGCGATCTCCCGGGCCGTGGCCGGCGCCACGAAGGCGTCGTCCGACAGCGCGGGGCGGCACAGGGAGGTCAGCACGTCGAGTTCCCGCCGGGTCAGCTCCGGCACGGCCGGGCGGCGCAGCTCGGCTTCGGTGGCAAGATCCTCGCGGGGGAGGCCGCCGACACGGCATCGCGCCGCGCCGAACGCCACCACGTCGCCGTCTTCCAGGACCCGGCGGCCCACCGGCCGGCCGTTCACCCTGGTCCCGTTGCGTGATAATCCCAGATCAGCCACGTAGACGTAGGGTCCGCGGCGGACGATCTCTGCGTGCAGCCGCGATACGCTCGGATCGTTCAGGCGCACATCCACCGCCCGGCCGCGGCCGACGATGGTCACCTCGCCGGTTAGTGACACGACGTCGCCGCTGTCCTCGATGCGAATGTAAGGCGTACCCACAACGGGCCTCCCGCCTATCGGAGCCGTGAGTATCCATCACCTATCAGTTACCCCGGCACACGCCCCGCCTACCGTCGGCCGCGTACTGTCCGAGATCGGGCGAGCACGCGGCGGGGCATCGGCCATTGATCATGTGGCGCGCCGGTAAACTGCCACCGAGTAGCCCGGGAGGCAGCCTGTGCAGCGGGAGCAGCGGTGAGGAACGCCGAGGACACCCCGGCCGACGGCTTCACCCGCGTCGCCGGTGCCCCTGGCGCGTCCGGCGCCCCCGAAGTCACCGGCGCTCCCGGTGATGCTCCGCTCCCGCGCCGGCACCCCGGGGCGGACCGCCCGGACCGGACGGCCCCGGGCGAGGAAGCGGCGCTGGCCGACGCCGCCGGAGCACTGCGGTACGCGGCTCATGCCGGTGGCGCCCCGTGGGAACCGGCCCCGGAACCCCGCAGCCGGGGGGCACATCCCGCCCCGGCCCGTTCGGATGAATCAGCGCCCCGCAGCCCCGGACTCCGGCCTCCAACCGCGGCTCCCGTAGCGGTTCCCGGCCGGCCCGCGTCCCGCGACGCGGTGGCCCCGCCCGCGCGCCGGCGTGCGGCGGCCGCGCTGGCCCAGGTCCCCTACCTGGTGGTGCTGGCCTGCACGGCGGGTGGCATTGGGTGGGCCTGGCGCGGGTCACACGACGTGGGCAACGGCGCCGGGATGGTCGGCGGGGCCCTGTTCGCCGCCGCAGTCGCCCGGCTCGTCCTGCCGCAGAGCGCGGCAGGACTGCTCGCCAGCCGACGGCGGCTCGCTGACGTGCTGGCGCTCGGCACACTCGGTGCCGGGCTGCTGGTGCTTGCATTCGTGCTGCCACCGACTTGACCATGGCGGGCAGCCTCGCGGCCGGTGAACCTCACCAGGGGCCTGGCCAGCAGATGAAGGGAATCACCTAATATGCCCAAGATCAAGGTGGCGAATCCGGTCGTCGAACTCGATGGCGATGAGATGACCCGGATCATCTGGCAGCTCATCAAGGATGAGCTGATATTGCCGCATCTGGATATCGACCTGGAGTATTACGACCTGTCGATCGGGAACAGGGACGCGACCGGCGACCAGGTGACCATCGACGCGGCGAACGCGATCAAAGCCCGCGGGGTCGGCGTCAAGTGCGCCACGATCACGCCGGACGAGGCCCGGGTCAGTGAGTTCGGCCTGAAAAAGATGTGGAAGTCGCCCAACGGCACCATCCGTAACATCCTCGGCGGCGTCGTCTTCCGCGAGCCGATCGTGGTGTCCAACATTCCCCGGCTCGTCCCGGGCTGGACGAAGCCGATCATCATCGGCAGGCACGCGCACGCCGACCAGTACAAGGCCGCCGATTTCGTCGTCCCCGGCCCCGGCACGGTAACGATCTCCTACGTGCCGGACGGCGACGACCGCCCGATCGAGCTGGAAGTGGCCAAGTTCACCGGCGGCGGCGTGGCGATGGGCATGTACAACTTCGACGACTCGATCCGCGACTTCGCGCGGGCGACGATGCGGTACGCGCTGAACCGCCGGTTCCCGCTCTACCTGTCCACGAAGAACACGATCCTGAAGGCGTATGACGGCCGCTTCAAGGACCTGTTCGCGGAGATCTTCGAGTCCGAATTCAAGGCCGGCTTCGAGGCCGCCGGGATCAGCTACGAGCACCGGCTGATCGACGACATGGTGGCCCAGGTCCTCAAGTGGGAGGGCGGCATCGTGTGGGCGACCAAGAACTACGACGGCGACGTGCAATCCGACATCGTGGCCCAGGGCTTCGGCTCGCTCGGCCTGATGACCAGCGTCCTGATGACGCCGGACGGCAAGATCGTAGAGGCGGAGGCCGCACACGGCACCGTCACGCGGCACTTCCGGCAGCACGAGCAGGGCAAGCCCACCTCGACCAACTCGGTGGCGTCGATCTTCGCGTGGACGCGTGGCCTCGCCCACCGCGCGCAGCTGGACGGGACGCCGGAGGTGTCCGGATTCGCCCTTGCCCTCGAACGTGTGTGCGTGCAGACCATGCAGGCCGGCCAGCTGACGAAGGACCTGGCCTTGCTTGTCGGCCCGGATACGCCTTTCCTGACCACGGAGGAGTTTCTCACGGCCGTGGGTGACAACCTGCGTAAGGAACTGGCGGTCTGAGTCTTCACCGCACAAAACACCGAGAACAAGGGAGATCTCCGGACATGGCACGCAAGGGGAAGGTGACCGTCGTCGGGGCCGGCTTTTACGGGTCGACCACCGCGCAGCGGCTCGCCGAGTACGACATCTTCGATGAGGTCGTGCTGACCGACATCGTCGAGGGCAAGCCCGAAGGCCTCGCGCTGGACATGAACCAGTCTCGGCCGATCGAGGGCTTCGAAACCAAGGTCACCGGGCAGACGACCGGTCCCGGTGGTGAGGGCTACGAGGCGATCGCCGGGTCGGACATTGTGATCATCACCGCCGGGCTGGCGCGCAAGCCCGGCATGAGCCGGATGGACCTGATCGAGACCAACGCGAAGATCGTCCGCAACGTGACGGAGAACGTGGTCAAGCACGCCCCCGAGGCCGTGCTGATCGTGGTGTCGAATCCGCTGGACGAGATGACGGCCCTGACCGCCAAGGTGTCCGGGTTCCCGCACCACCGGGTGATGGGCCAGGCCGGCATGCTCGACACCGCCCGGTTCAGCAACTTCGTGGCGCAGAAGCTGGGTGTGCCCGCCGGTTCCGTGCGCACGCTGACGCTCGGCTCGCACGGCGACACCATGGTGCCGGTCCCGTCGGCGTGCGCGGTGGGGGGCAAGCCGCTGACCGGCCTGATGGAGGCCGGTGACATCGAGGAACTGGTCGTCCGGACCCGCAACGGGGGGGCCGAGATCGTGGCCCTGCTGAAGACGGGTTCGGCGTACTACGCGCCGTCGGCCGCGGCGGCGCGGATGGCCCGCGCGGTGGCCGAGGACTCCGGCCAGGTCATGCCGGTCTGCGCCTGGGTCGACGGCGAGTACGGGATCTCGGGCGTGTACCTGGGCGTCGAGGCGGAGATCGGCGCGGGCGGGGTCAAGCGCGTGGTGCAGCGCGACCTCACCGAGTCCGAGCTGGCCGGGCTGCGTGCGGCGGCCGAGGCGGTCCGCGCCAAGCAGGCCGACGTCGCCAGCCTCTGAGGCGGTTGCGCCGTCCCGGGGCGGCTGGTCAGGCCACCCCGAGACGGCGCATGGCCAGCTCGGCGTAGAGCGCGGACCCGTCGGCGAGCACGGCATCGTCGAACAGCGCCTCGGCCGAGTGGTTGGATGGCGCGGTCTCCGGGTCCCGGTCCAGCGGGCACGCGCCCACCAAGATGAACGCGCCGGGCACATGCTGGAGAATGTAGGAGAAGTCCTCGGCGCCGGTCATGGGGTGCTGCTTGGGCACCGAGCGCAGTTCGCCGAACGTCTCCGCCGCGACGGTCCGCGCGAACGCGGCCTCGGTCTCGTCGTTGACGGTGACCGGGTACTCCTCGATGTATTCGGCCTCTGCGGCCAGGCCGTAGGCCCCCGCGATATCGTTGACCAGGCGGACGGTCGTGTCCTTGAGCTTCGCGCGCGCGGCCCGGCTGTATGACCGTGCGGTGCCCAGGAACTGCGCCTCGTCCGGGATCACGTTGTCGGTCGTTCCCGCGTGGAAGCTTCCCACCGTGATGACGACCGGGTCGAACACGTCGAACTGCCGCGTCACCAGGGTCTGCAGGGCGGTCACCATCTCGCAGGCCGCCGTGATCGGATCGGCCGCCAGATGCGGCTGCGACGCGTGGCCGCCGCGGCCCCGCACGGTCACCCGGATGATGTCGGCGGCGGCCAGCATCGCCCCCGGCCTCGTGGTGAACACGCCGCAGGGAAGCTGTGTCGACGACACGTGCAGGGCGTACGCGGCGACGGGCCACCGCTCCCCGGCCGCGTCCAGCAAGCCCTCGCCGATCATCTTGTCCGCGCCGCTGTAGCCCTCCTCGCCGGGCTGGAACATGAAGATCACGTCTCCCGCCAGCTCGGCCCGCCGGCCGCACAGCAGCCGGGCCGCCCCGGCCAGCATCGCGGTATGCAGGTCGTGGCCGCAGGCGTGCATGACGCCCCCGAAACGCGAGGCGTACGGCAGGCCGGTCGCCTCCGTCACCGGCAGCGCGTCCATGTCCCCGCGCAGCAGCACCGACGGCCTCGCGCCGTCCGTGCCGCCGCCGTCCGCCCGGCCGCCGTCCGCCCCGCCGCGCAGCACCGCCGTCACCGAGCTGAGTTTCCGGCCGGTGGTCACCTCCACCGGCAGGCCGTGCAGGGCCGCCAGCACCTTCTCCTGCGTAAGCGGCAGGTCAAGCCCGATTTCGGGCTCCCGGTGAATGGCGTGCCGCAGGCCGGCCAGCTGACCGGCGATCGCGGCGGCGTCCTCACGTAGCGCCATCAGTGCTTCCTTTCCTGCCGATCCCGGCTCGCCTCACTCGGTGACGGGGACCCCGTAATGGGTGACCCGCAGTTCGCGTTCGATCAGAAACCGATCGTCCCCGGGGTAAAGACCCTTCTCGATGCCCGCGCCGGCGAAGCCCCCGATCGCCTGCAGTGAGTCCCGGAGGCTCAGGGAGACGATCTCCGCCCGGTCGCCGCCGGGGCGCCGGAACAGCCAGGCCCCCCGATTGCCGGGCGGCTGCCGGCACTTCTGGATACCGGTCCCCTGGATGTGAGCGGCGTACTCGCCGGCGTCCTGCGTCCGGACCGCTCCTCGCCAGATTCTCGCGATCATCCCGATATTGCCACATTAAACCGTGCGGCAGCATGGCGGCGATCATGCCTGACGGCCGTGCCCCGGCACGGCGATGCTCCGGGCACCGAGCCGGAGGACTGCTGCCCCAGGCGTGCTGGGGGATTTCCGCAGGATCCCTCCAGCTAGAAGACAAAACCGAAAGCCTGCGGCCGCAGGCTCGCCATCGAGTGGACCGCCCAACTTTGACCGCACGCCAGCCCTGGGCCGCGAAGCAGGAACCGAGGGCCCGTCGGTGCCACTGGGCACACTTGGAGAGTGCGACGCCAAATGGCAAAACCCTGAACTGGACTCCTCCTGGTCCGGAATCGCGTCCGGCACGCTCACCGCGTTCCGCCAGACCGGCAGCGTGCTGGGCGTCGCCCTGTTCGGCTCGCTGCTGGCCGGCCTGGGAGCCACCGCCGGCCTGCGCACCGCATCCGCGATCGCCACCGGGCTCGTTCTCGCCGTGGCCGCGCTGAACTTCACAACCCGGTGAGCAGCCAGCCCACTGACCACCCTGGCGGCATCCGGGCGGCTCTCGCGCCGAACTCGCCAGGCGGCCCGAGCAGGTCCGCCTCCGCGATCGGTTGCTCGAGGTAAGGCTCTATTGCTCGACATCGAGGCGACGCATACGACAAGTGCCGCAGCCAACTCGCCGAGGACGACGCACTGGCCGGCCGACTGGCGAATACATGGTGAATTCCGGAACCCCAAGGGAGAGTCGCAAGCCAGGACCTACATGACGGCGGTCTGACCAAGAAATAACCACCTCAGCCCGCAACACGGGCAAAACCCGTCACTAGACACCGCAGAGGTTAAACAACAAGCTGAGAGTTGCGGTTCGGTCTGCTCAGGCCCGGAGTCGCTGGCCCGGCGCGCCGGGCAGTGGGATCTCTGCCCAGACGCATTTCCCGGGCTGCCCGGTTGCGGGGCGCCATCCCCAACGGGTACTGAGGCGGCTGACGAGAGCCAGTCCGCGGCCTGACTCCTCCAGGTCGGCAGGATTCCGGAGCAGGGGGATTCCGGGTGCCTGATCCCAGACCTCGACGTGCAGCAGTGCCCAGTTGCTCAGCAGGCACACTCGTATCACCGGCATTCGGCCCTCGATGTACTGGGGGCTGCCGGACTTGTCAGCGGACGCGGCAACGGCGTTGGCGACCAGTTCGGACACGATGAGCTGGACCTCGTCCGCGCGCTGTTTCATGCGCCATGAGGCCAGGACGGTCCCCAGGTAGGCGCGGACACATGCCGGGGCGGTCGTGACGGCCGCGAGCGGCGGCATTTCGCTCGACAGCGGCCACGGGTCCAGCCGTTCCGACTGGCTGCTGCCGTCCAGCACCCTCATGAGGGCCCCGTTTCCTGAACCGGGCAGGCACCTCTCCCGCGTGCCGTCCGCTGTCTATCGCGCCTCTCCCATGCGGTCTGCCGCTGTGCGCTCATCGCGGTTCCTTTACTTCGCTAGCTGCGTTTGCAGTTGAGGCGCGATGCGCCCCTGAGCCTGCGATCAGGCGTGCGTTCGGTCGTCGGGACGGCGACTCGGGAATGCCGGCCGCCAGGGCGAGCCGGTCACCGCAGGAACGTGCCCATCTATGCAGGACCGAAGGGCAGGTCTTTTGGTGGGCTCCATTGTGCGGACTCGGCGATACCGTGGTCATGTCCCGCCGTGAGACGGTTTCCGTCCCGGCCGCTGCAAGCCAGCTACCTGCGATGGCTTGCTTTTGTAGCCGCATACAGTCCCGCAACGCGGAAACTACTGACGACTGACAACAGCAGGATTTCCGGTGCCTGCTTTTGCGTTCCGCTGCTACCTGCTGCACCATTATCGCCAGCAATGAGTGTTTCGCTCTAAATGGCCGTAAGCGAGCGGGGAAAGATCTGGCCGCAGCGCGATGGCATTAGCTCCGATTGCCGCTCCATGGGCACCCAGCCACAGAGGCGGACGGCGCGCATTCGGCGGCATGGGTTGGGGATCGCATCGGCTGTCAGGTTCCGGCCCGAGGATGGTGGGAGGGATTAGCCCGGGCAACAACTTGAAGGATGATCGCCGCGTACGTGGCAAGGCAGAGGGAGCATTAAGCCCTTAGAAGACGGGTTTCTGCTGTTCGCGGGCGGCTGCTGGGCGGGAGGGGAAGCTTCTCAGCGTGGGTGATGACCTGCCATCTAATCGCCCGGAGACTGAAAGGCGTCTTCCTGTTCGGTCAGCTAATCCGGAGATGAGCGATGACCAGTTCTACGGCGCTCGGCATGCCGACGATGCCGCCCAGGGAGGGACGCGCTGTTACCGGCGCTATTTCCTTCACCAGCGGGCACTACTTCTCTCCCGCCGAGGGGGCCGACCCTGCCGTGCTGGCTGAGGCGGCGACGGCGCCGCTGTCGGTCATTGTCCAGGTGACCAAACGGTGCGACTTCGGGTGCATGTTCTGCTCTGAGACCCTCCAGCTCCCGGACCCCGCTCTCACGCAACTGGAGACGATCCGGGACAACCTCGCGGGCGTACACCGGGTGTTCCTGTCTGGCGGGGAGCCGCTGCTGCGCCGCGATCTGGTCGACATCGTGAACATGTTCTCGGGGTTTATTATCGGGTTGCCAACGAACGCGACCCGCGGCGTGGTGATCGCCCCGAAGCTGGCGGGAAAGATCGCGTTCGCGAACATCGGGTTCGACGGGCCGCGAGCCACCTTCCGCCGGGTGCGCGGCGACTACGACAAGGTCATGACTGGCGTGCGGGCCTTCAGCGGCGCGGGGATCCCGATCTCGAAGTCGGCGGTGGTGCAGCGGTCGGGAATGCATGGACAGCCGCGACCGGCGGGGAAATGCGCGGGCATCCCCCGTCCCGGGCAGATACGAGCATCGCCCCGGCCTTGCCGCCGGGTCAACCGGGTACGTGACATCGGCGGCCCCCGAAGGGCAACCCGGGGTGCCGCAGATCGCCGCGATCGGGGCCACAGCCAGTAACGGCTATGCGCCCGGTCCCGCTCATTCCGGACTCGGAGTCGAGGCCATCGGCTCCGTGCACGGGCTGGCGGACGCCCGCACGTTCGGGCTGATGATGCGCGCCAACTGGCCGGATGTCCGCCTTTCCGTCCCGGTGCCTGACCAGGGCATGGACTGGCTTGTGCGCTTCCCGGCGGGCCGGACGCTTGACGTGGCCGGGGCTCTGGCGGTGCAGGCCCACCCGTTGAAGACGGCTGGCGATGGTAGCGTCTATCTCCCGGTTGTCGGCGGGCACCGGCTTGATCAGCTTGCGGCGACGTCCCATCGCGGAATGCTCGCCGGTGTCGAGCAGCAGCCGCAAGAGCCGGCGCGGCTGTACGGAGTGGACCTGCGGGAAGCACACCGCAAGATTGCCCATTCGTCTGGTGTTCCTTCTGCTGTCGTCATCCCGCGCGCATACGAGATCGACGATCTCACTTACGGGATCATCTGGGCAGTGACCAGCCTGGACGACGCCCTGCTCGCCGACGACAGCGCCCTTGACCAATGGCAGCAGCAGCTCCGCGAGTTCGAGCAGCTTCCACATTCGGCGGCCGGCTCCCAGGCGGCGGCCGGACTGACAGCGGCAGCGAGGATGTGGCTCGGCTCGAGCTTCTGCGCCCGGCACATCCTGCGCAACCTGGCCAGCCCGCAAGGACTGCCGGCCTTCTGGACGCGCGAGCAGACTGGCGAGGAGGCATGCGCCTGGCTGCTTTTCCGGCACAAGCACACTTACCTCCAGCAGATCAGCGGCCAGTTCGCTGGCACAGCCGATCCCCTGGTCAGGGGCTTCTGCGTCCCGGAGGACGCCGTGATGGCATCAGTACGCTGGGAGCGAGTCCTGCTTTCCTCTCGGTCGCGCTTATGGAGTCCCTGGGCATCCGTGTCAAGACCTGCGCCGAGCCGGAGTACGCGGACGTCGACGGGTTCGTCCTCCTGCCCGGTGAGCGCGCCATCATCGCGACCTGGGTCCGGGCTGGGAGCGTCTGGCGTGCCGACTGCGTTGGCCGCAGCCCAGCCGTCCGCACCTTCGCTGATGTCACCGGGCACGTCAACGCGCACTCAGTGACCGAGGCCGCGACCCCGGGACATCGCCTCGCGGCGCTAGCGGCCTACCTCGGCCTGGACTGGCACTGGCTGTGGCGGCGCTGTGCCGACCTCGGCCAGCACGGCTGTGCGGGGCTCGGACGAGATCCACGCTGCCCGGTTCGTCCGCAAGACCGATGCCACCAGCATCACCGCGTTCATCTCTCCGACGACAGGGCCGCTCGGCCGGATCGTCGAAGGGCAGGTCCGCCTCCTTGTCCGCCCCGCCGGGCGGTTCACGCCGCCTGCACCTGACCTGTCCAGGCAGGTGCGAACTGGCCTGATCACCATGACCCTCGGCGACGACGGCGAACTGCTGCGAGCGGCCGCAGGCCGGTTCGACGGCCTCGTGGTGGCAGCGTTCGGCGCCGGGCACGTCCCCGCCGTCACGCTCCCCGCATTGGACGCCCTCGCCGGGCAGATCCCAGTAGTCCTGGCATCCAGGACGGGCGCCGGACCGGTGCTGGCCGCGACCTATGGCTTCCCGGGCTCCGAGCAGGACCTTCTCGGTCGCGGCCTTATCAGTGCTGGGTTCCTCGACCCGCTCAAGGCCCGGCTGCTCCTGCACGTCCTGCTGTCCGGCGGTGCCGCATGCGAGCAGATCTCGGCCGCGTTCCAGGCAGTAGGCGGATACGGTCAGCCGTAACTTCCCAGCGACGTAAGGACGGCGACCGCTGATGCACAGCCGCGAGCTGACCACGGGCCGCACCCTCGGGGTCCGGTTCGACGCGGGGGAGAGCTTCTTCCCCGCCATGGAGGAGCTGTGCCGCAGCAACGGCATCCGTTGCGGATACATCCCGATGTTCCTGGCCGCGTTCGCCGAGGCCGACATCGTTGGGACGTGCGACAGGCTCGACGACCCGGCCGCCCCGGTCTGGTCGAAGGTCCACCTGGCCAACGCCGAGGCGTTCGGCTGCGGCACCATCGCCTATGACGAGCGGGAGGGACGCATAGTCCCACACGTCCACACGACGCTCGGCCTCAAGGAGCACTCGGCGACCGGGTACACCAGTCACCTGCTCGCGGCCCGCGTCCAGTTCCTGGTGGAGATGATCGTGGTCGAGGTGACCTCGCCTGCCATGACCCGGCCGCCGAACCCCGGCTTGTACGACGTCCCGCTGCTCACCTTCGGGGACCGCGGCTTACTGCGCTCCGGCCCATCCGCGCCGTCGGCGGTGCCGGTCTCTCGCTCGACAGGTACCGGGAAGGCGTAGCAATGTGCCTGGAGCGCTTCGCGGGCGATGTCTCGGGCGGTCCGCACCGGACGAAGCCCCGGCTTTTCAGCCGGGCAAGCCGGGCAGCTAACCTTCCCTGCTTCACCGCTGGAGAGCGCAAGGCCCCGGTCGAATTCCGGGGCGGAAACTGCCGGACTCTCCGGGAGCGGCCATATCGCGGGTGGCCAGGTATACGGGTTCCCTGCGCACCTGTAGGGACCGGATCTATTCGGCCATCTTGCGGCTCGATGGCACCAGCCGTAGCGTTGCGGCACGGGAACGCCGTGCCTGTTCGAACGCCGCGAATGGCCGACTAGGCTAGCTGAAGACTGGCCAAGCAGTGGCCGATTAGGCCCGCGAGTGGCCATGTACGCGAATCCCTACAGAATCGGCCGCGGCCACGTCCAGAGGGGTGGTGTATGAGAAAACCACCTCACGATTCGTTCTTATTTAAGCGGGAATTGTACCAATTGTCAATTCAGTCACTCCCGTAACATCATCAGGCTTGCCGTCCTTTTCCTGGCGGGCTTTACTCGCGGCTTTCCGGCATTCGGCGAGGATCTCGGTGCCCATGTAGCGGCGGGACTCGGTCCACTCGTGCCCTGCTCGGCGAAAACGGCGCCGACGAGCCGGATGATGACGTCGCGGCCGGGGGAAGATGCCCACGACGTCGGTCCGGCGCCTGATTTCCCTGTTCAGGCGCTCCTGGGGATTGTTGGACCAGACCTGCCGCCACACGGCTCGGGGGAACGCGGTGAAGGCGAGGATCTCCTCGCGGGCCTCGTCCAGGTGCTGCGCAGCGGCGGGCAGCTTCGCCTCCAGCGCCGCGACCTAACCTGTTCACGCACTATGCGCTCGATACGTGGATGGACGGGGAATTCCCGGGCTGCCCATTGGAGCGCTACGCGGATGACATCGTCGCTCACTGCGACAGTGAGGAACAGCCCCGGGGAACTGCGGGCCGCCATCGCCACACGGCTCGGGGCCCTGGGTCTTGAGCTGCACCCCGTGAAGACGAAGATCGCGTTTGTGAACATGAACGCAGGAGGAGGGTGCGATGGCGGTCAGCCGGTCAGAGCATGCGCTGGGCGGCGTCCGAGGGCACCGCGGTCAGGAATTCCGGCTCAGTCCAGCCGCGGCCGGCGTATGCGGTCCGGATCTGCGACTCGACGTGGCCGGCGTCGGTGTCCGGGACGAGGGCGATCGCGGAGCCGCCGAAGCCACCGCCGGTCATCCGGGCGCCCAGCGCGCCCGCGGCCACGGCCGCGGCCACCGCGACGTCGGCTTCCGGCCAGGACACCTCGAAGTCATCGCGCAGCGACCGGTGCGACTGCGTGAGCAGCACGCCGACGTCGCCGAGCGTGCGCGCGTCACCGCCGCCGGAGGAGCGCAGCAGTGCGGCCACCTCCTGGACGCGCTGGTTGTCGGTGATCACGTGGCGGGCCCGGCGCTCCAGCACCGGGTCGTTCAGAACGGCCAGCTCGCTGACGTCCGTGACCGAGCGCAGTGACGGCACCCCGAGCCGCCGGGCGGCCTCGCGGCATTCGGCTTGCCTGCCGCCGTACTCGCCGTCGGTCAGTTCGTGCCTGGCCCGGGTGTCGATCACCAGCACGCGGAACCCGGCCGCGGCGGGATCAAACGGCACCTGGCTGGCTTCCAGCGACCGGCAGTCCAGCAACAGCGCGTGATCCGCCCGGCACAGCAGGGCGGCGGACTGGTCCATGATCCCGGACGGCACGCCCACGAACTCGTTCTCGGCCCGGCGGGCGATGGCCGCCAGCCCGCACCGGGAAACGGCCGCGTCACCCGCCGCATCCAAAGCGCCGGCACCGCCGGGGGCGCCGCGGGGGCCGTCCGGGGCGCCGAGTCCGGTCAGCGCCAGGGCGACCGAGCATTCCAGGGCGGCGGACGATGACAGGCCGGCCCCGCCGGCCAGGCACGAATCGATGGCCAGGCTGACACCCCCCACCGGATGCCCGGCCGACAGCAGCGCCCAGGCGACCCCGGCCGGGTATCTCGCCCAGCCCGGAATACCGTCCCGGATAACTTCGGGCGGCACCGGCTTCCCGTCGGGGCCGGGCTGCAGCCGCGCCAGCGGGATGTCGACGCTCGCGGCCGGGTCCCGCCGGGTGCGCAGTGCGATAACATCGTCCTCGCGCCGGGCGGCGGCGGCCACGACACCCTGGCCGAGCGCGAAGGGCAGCACGAAACCCTCGTTGTAGTCGGTGTGCTCGCCGGCCAGGTTGACCCGGCCCGGGGCGAACCACACACCCGCCGGCCCGCGCCCGTACCACTCGCGGAACCATCGCGTGCTCCGGTCAGCGACCTCGCGCCGGCCTACCGCGACGCTGACGGCCGGGCCCGACGTCATCGGGTGCCCGCCTCTTCCCGCGCCGAAACGGCCTGGATAAACGTCCAGGCGTCGGCGACCATCGTCCGCAGGTCGCGTGCGGCGTGCCAGCCGAGGCGTGAGCTGGTGCGCTCCGACGAGGCGACAAGCACCGCGGGGTCGCCGCCCCGGCGCGGGGCCACCTCGGCCGGGATGTCCCGGCCGGTCACTTCGCGGCAGACGTCGATGACCTCACGAACGGAGAATCCGGCCCCGTTGCCGAGGTTACAGACGTGGTGCTGACCCGGCTCACACGTGTCCAGGGCCAGCAGGTGGGCGCCGGCGAGGTCGGCGACGTGGATGTAATCACGCACGCAGGTCCCGTCTGGCGTGGGGTAGTCGTCCCCGAAGATCTTGACCGTCCCCGGGGCCGCCGCACGGGACGCCCCGGCACCCGTCCCCGCAGCCGCGCCCGGGACCGCGCCGGACGTGCGGGGCAGGGCCATCTTCAGCACGTTCGGGATCAAATGCGTCTCGGGGAAGTGGCGTTCCCCGTACCACTTCCCGCCGGAGTCCTCGTGCGCGCCCGCCACGTTGAAGTAGCGCAGGCTGACCGCGCCGAAGCCGTACATCCGCGCGAACTCGGTGAGGCTGGTGTCCACGGCGAGCTTGGAGGCGCCGTAGGGGCTGGTAGGCCGGGTGGGGGCGGTCTCCTCGATCGGGGTGCGCTCCGGCTCGCCGTAGACCGCCGCGGTAGAGGAGAAGACAATCCTGCGGACGCCGGTTTCGCGCATCGCCTCCAGCAGCGCCAGGCTGCCGCCCAGATTGTGCGACCAGTACCGGGCCGGGTCCGCGACCGACTCGCCTACCAGTGACTTCGCCGCGAAGTGCAGGACCGCCTCGATGCCCTCCGGCAGCACGCGCGCCGCGTCGTCCCGCAGCGTGCCGCGGACGAAGGCCGCCTTGGGCGGCACGGCGTCCACGTGCCCGGTGGACAGGTCGTCCAGCACCGTCACGTCGTGGCCCGCCTCGATCAGCGACGACGCGACCACACTGCCGATGTATCCCGCGCCGCCCGTGACGAGCAGCCTCATCCTGCCTCCCGAAGTCTGCGCGCCGCCGTTTCCGGCACGATGTCGCTGACCCACACGGCCATGCCCGATTCCGTCCCGGCGAGGTACTTGAGCTTGCCTGGCGCCCGGCGGATGGTGAAGACCTGGAGATGCAGCCCGAATTCCCGGCGCGCCTCGTGCTCGGTGACCGGGGCCTGATGCCACGCCGCGATGTAGGGTGCGGGCGTGCCGAAGAGCCGGTCGAACCGGCGCAGCACGTCAAGATACAGGTCGCCGAACGCCGCGCGGGCCGGGTTGTCCAGGGCGGCCAGGTCGGGCACCCGGTGGGCGGGGAAGATCAGCACCTCATACGGCCAGCGGGCGGCCGGCGGGACGAAGGCCGTCCAGTGGTCGTTGGCCGCCACCATCCGCGTGCCGTCCGCCTGCTCCGCGGCGACCAGATCGTCGAACAGGTTCCGGCCGGCCTGCGCGGTGCAGGCCCGTGACCGCGCGACCATCTGCCTGGTCCGCGGCGTCACGAACGGGAACGCATAGATCTGGCCGTGCGGATGGTGCAGGGTGACGCCGATTTCCTCGCCCCGGTTCTCGAAGCAGTAGATCTGCTCGATGCCGGGCACGGCGCTGAGCGTGGCGGTGCGGTCGGCCCACGCCTCCATCACGGTCCGGACCCGCCGCGGGGTCAGGCTCGCGAACGACGCGTCATGGTCGGAGGTGAAGCAGACGACTTCGCAGCGCCCGTAGCCGGGGCGCTGCGGTGACATGCCGTCGTCCAGGTCCGGCCCAGCCGGCCCAGCCGGGTTCGCCCGGCCGCCGGCCTCGGTGCCTTCAATTGCGCTTGCGCCGCGCAAAGACGGGAAACGGTTCTCAAAGACGACCACGTTGTAGCTGTCGGCGGGTACTTCGGTGGGCCTGCCGGGGGCCGACGGGTCGAGCGGGCACTGGTCAGGAGGTGGCAGGAAGGTGCGTTCCTGGCGCTGCGCAGCGATGATCACCCATTCGCCGAGCAGCGGATCCCAGCGCACGGCCTGCTCCGGGCTCCACGCGCCCGGCGCGGGCCCGGGAGCCAGGCCTTCGCGCAGATCACTGGCCAGCGCCCGGTTCAGGGCCGGCGTCTCGTCGAAATATATGATCTCGCGACCGTCCGCCAGCCGCGCACTGTTCTTCCAGGCGAGCTGGCCGCCGCCAGCCTGCGTTGATTCAGTGCCCACAGGACCCATACGCTACCGGGTTCCCGCGATCCTGGTCTCCCCGGGAACGCTCTCGATCGCACAGGGCCGTTCGGGAAACGCACAGGATCGCCCTGAATGGCACGCTCCGCTGCACTGGGGGAGCGGAGCGCACCGGACCCCGCGGGCCCGTGCGGCCGGCCTGTGCCCGCGGCGCGGCGCGGCGGTCCTCAGCACATCGCCCAGCATACGAACACGTGCACTTAGACTGGCCGAACAGACCGTCCAGTGGCCGCCGCCCAGCTGGCGGCGCACTCGGGGAATCCGGGGATCGTCGTGAGCAAGCTCATCGGGGATATTGTCATCATCCTCGTCATCGTGCTCATCGGCGGCTTCTTCGCCGGAGCCGAGATGGCCCTGGTTTCGCTGCGCGAGGGCCAGGTGCGCAAGCTGGCGCAGCTCGGCAGGCGCGGCCAGCGGGCCGCGAAGCTCGCCCAGGACCCGAACCGGTTCCTGTCCGCGGTGCAGATCGGGGTGACCCTCGCAACCCTGTTCACCGGCGCGTACGGGGCCGCGACCCTGGCCAGCATGCTGACCTCGGCCCTGGTCCGCGCGCACCTGGCCCGGGATCTGGCCGCCCCCCTTTCCTTCGCTCTGGTGACGGTGGCGATCACCTATGTCACGCTGATTCTGGGTGAGCTGGCTCCCAAGCGGCTCGCGCTGCAGCGGGCGGAGCGCACGGCGCTGATTGCGGCGCCCATCCTGGACCGGATCGCCGTGCTGGCGCGGCCGATCGTGTGGCTGCTGTCGAAGTCGACCAACCTGGTCGTCTCGGTCCTCGGCGGGAACCCGCGGGCCAGCCGCACAGTCATGACCGAGGAGGAACTGCGTGACCTGGTGGCCAGCAACCAGGCGCTCAGCCGGGACGAGCGGGAGATCGTGTCGGAGGTGTTTGACGCGGGTAAACGGCAGCTCCGCGAGGTGCTGCTGCCCCGCACCGAGGTGGAGTTCGTGTCCGCCGGCACCCCGCTCAGCCAGGCGGCCAAGCTCGCGGTGAGCGTGCCGTACTCACGGCTGCCGGTGTACCGGGACTCCTACGACAATGTGATCGGTTTTGTTCATATCCGCGACCTTCTCGATCCGGCCCCGGCGCACCGCACGCTGACCGTGGGCCAGGTCTCCCGGCACGTCAAGTTCCTGCCGATCAGCAAGACCGTGCTCACCGCCTTGTCGGAGATGCGCCGGGAAAGCGCCCACCTGGCGATCGTGATCGATGAGTACGGCGGCACGGCCGGCATCGTCACGCTGGAGGACCTGGTTGAGGAGCTGATCGGCGACATCCGCGACGAGTACGACGTCGAGGAGGGGGAGCCGCGGCGGCTGCGCGGCGGTGAGGTCGAGGTGGAAGGCCTGCTCAACCTGCACGAGTTCGCCGAGCAAACCGGGATCGACCTGCCCGAGGGCCCCTACGAGACGGCGGCCGGCTTCGTGCTCTCCCGCCTCGGCGAGGTGCCCGAGGTGGGCCAGTCGGTGGAGGTCGCCGACCACCGGATCACCGTCACCGAGATGGACGGGCGGCGGATCGCCCGGCTCCGGATCGCCCCGGCGAGCGGCGGTCCCGGCCAGCTGGACGGCCAGCCGCAGGCGGCCGCCCCGGCCCCAGCCCCGGCGCCCGCTCAGCCGCCCGGATCGGCGCCGGCGCCCGCCCCGGTACCGGCGCGGCCGGACGGTCCGGCCCAGCCGGACGGGCCACCACGGGCGGGCGGGCAGGTTCCGTCAAACGGGCAAAGCCAGCCCAGCGGCCAGACGCGGCCGCACGGCCAGGCACCAGCCGAACGGAACGGCCATACCCAGCTCACCGGCCGGCCAGGGGAAATGCCCTAAACTCGGTAGGTGCACTCGTCCGATAGTTTCGACACCGTCCTCGTGGTGGATTTCGGCGCCCAGTACGCGCAACTCATCGCGCGTCGCGTCCGTGAGTGCCACGTGTACTCCGAGATCGTTCCGCACACGGTACCCGTCGCGGAGATGCTGGCCCGCAAGCCCAAGGCGATCATCCTCTCCGGTGGCCCGGCGTCTGTGTACGCGGACGGCGCCCCGCCCGCCCCGGACGGGCCGCCGGACCTGTTCAGCGCGGGCGTCCCGGTGCTGGGCATCTGCTACGGCTTCCAGCTCATGGTCCAGGCCCTCGGCGGCACCGTGCGGCGCACCGGCGCCGCCGAGTACGGCGCGACCACGCTGGACGCGCTTGCCCCGGGCGGCGACGGCGAACCCCGCGGGGCCGGTGGGGCCCGCGGGGGCGGCCTGCTGGCCGGCCTGCCGGGGCGCCAGCGGGTGTGGATGTCACACGGGGATATGTGCGCCGCGGCGCCGCCCGGCTTCGCCGTCACGGCCAAGACCGCGGCCACTCCCGTCGCGGCCGTCGAGGATCCCCGGCGCAAGCTCTACGGGGTGCAGTTCCACCCCGAGGTGGTGCATACCGACCACGGCACCGCCATCTTGCAGCGCTTCCTGGATGCGGCCGGCTGCCAGCCGGGCTGGACGACCCGCGGCATCATCGACGAGCAGGTCGAGCGCATCCGGGAGCAGGTCGGCGGGGCCGTCGCCGTCTGCGGGCTGTCCGGCGGCGTGGATTCGGCCGTCGCGGCGGCGCTGGTCCAGCGCGCGATCGGCGACCGCCTGTCCTGCGTCTTCGTGGACCACGGCCTGCTCCGCAAGGGCGAGGCCGAGCAGGTGGAGAACGATTTCGTCGCCGCGACCGGCGTCCGGCTGAAGGTGGTCAGCGCGGCGGGGCAGTTCATGGGCGCGCTCGCCGGGGTCACCGGCCCCGAGCAAAAGCGGAAGGTCATCGGCCGCGAGTTCATCCGGGCCTTCGAGCGGGCCGCGCTGGAGATCTCCGAGGACGCGCAGAGCCACGGCGAGTCGGCCCGGTTCCTGGTCCAGGGCACCCTGTACCCGGACGTCGTTGAGTCCGGCGGCGGGACGGGCGCGGCCAGCATCAAGTCCCACCACAACGTCGGCGGGCTGCCCAGCGACCTGAAGTTCCAGCTGGTGGAGCCGCTCCGGACGCTGTTCAAGGACGAGGTGCGGCGGGTCGGCGCGGAGCTGGGCCTGCCACCTGACATCGTGTGGCGGCAGCCGTTCCCCGGCCCAGGGCTGGCCATCCGGATCATCGGCGAGGTGACCGCGGACCGGCTCGGCGTGCTCCGCGACGCCGACGCGATCGTCCGGGAGGAACTGTCCCGCGCGGGGCTGGACCGGCGCATCTGGCAGTGCCCGGTCGTGCTGCTGGCCGACGTCCGGTCCGTCGGCGTGCAGGGAGACGGCCGCACCTACGGGCATCCGGTGGTACTCCGCCCGGTCACCAGCGAGGACGCGATGACCGCGGACTGGGCGCGGCTGCCCGACGATGTCCTCGCGCACATCTCCACCCGGATCACCAACGAGGTTCCGCAGGTGAACCGGATCGTCCTCGACGTGACGAGCAAGCCGCCCGGCACGATCGAGTGGGAGTGACACGCGGGGCCCGCCGGGCGGCCCCGCGCTAGCCGCGGTCGCCCTCGCGGCGCTGGTCCGGGGCGCGGCGGGCCGGGCGGAGCAGCGCCTCGGCCAGGGTGAGCACGGTCTCCTCCAGCGAGTCCAGCCGGGCCGTCATCTCCGCCTGCGCGGCGCTGACCACCTTCGCGACGGCCTCCTCGACCTCGGCGTGCCCCGGCCGCAGCCGCACTTCGTCGGCCAGCGGCGTCAGCGCGCCGGACAGGCGCTCGTCGAGGGCGCCCAGCCGTCCCGCCAGCTGGGCCGTCAGCTCGGCCGCGGACTGCCCGGCCAGTTCGGTGAGCCGCCGCTGGGCCTCCTCGATGCCAAGCGAGGCCGGCAGGCGGGCGATCTGCTGATTGACCCCGTCCAGCCGTTCCCCGACGGCCCTGAGGTGGTCGCCGAGGGCCTTGATCCGGCCGTCGATCCCGGCGAAGTGGCCGCCGACGGCCTCCATGCGGCCGTCCACCGCCTCGAACTTCGCGCTCATGCCGTCGATCCGGCCGCCGACGCCTTCCAGGCGGCCATCGAGGCCGTCCATCCGCCCGTCCAGCGCGCCCAGCTTGAGGTCGACGGCGTTGACGTTCTCGTCGACGCACCCGATCTGCTCGGTGTTCTCGCCGATCCGGCTATCCAGCCGTCCGATCCGGCCGGCCAGCGCACCCACCTTGCCGTCCGTCCCGGACAGCGTGGCCTCCAGCGCGCCGAGACTGCCGTCCAGCGGGGCGGTCCGCTCATCGACGAGGCCGACATGGCCGTCGATCGAGCCGATCCGGTCGTCGATGGAGGCGATCCGCTCGTTGATGAGCCCGACCCGGTTGTCGGTGTCGCCGATGTGGTCATCCAGCCGGTCGATGCGGTTGGCGAGCGCCCCCACCTTGCCGTCGGTCCCAGTCAGCTTGCCGTCCAGTGCGCCGAGCTTGCTGTCCACGGTGCCGATCTTGTCGTCGGTGTCACCGAGCCGATCGTCCAGCCGCTCCAGCCGGCCGTACGCCACCTGGACCTGGCCGCCGATCAGGTCGACCTGCCCGGACAGCCCCGACATGCTGGCGGCCAGACCGTCCACCTTGGCGGTCGCCCCGGCCAGGCCCTGCTCCAGGGTGTCCGAAAGGACCGCCATGCCCTGCTCGAGGCGCGCGGTCTGCGCGGCGAACCCCTGATCGATCCGGCCCTTGACAGCGGACATCTCCTTGTCCAGGTAGCCCGCGCGCTGGGACAGTTCGGCCATGGCCTTGTCGAGACGGCTGAACCGCACCGCCGCCGCCTCCATGCTCTGCTGCAGCCTGACGTCGTTCTGCTGCAGTCTGGCCAGGCGCTCCTCCTGGGCCTGCAGCGTTTCCTGGGCCTGGGCGATCATGTCGCACACGGCCTGCAGGCGGGGTAGCACCTGATCGACATTCTCCGACACCATCCCAAGGTCGGCCCACAGGGCGGGAAGCTCGGCCACCGGTCTGACCTGGACAGAGAGCGCACGAATGTGCTCAGGCAGCGACTCGGCCCAGGCCGGCGCGTTCTCCCAGGCGTCAGCCAGCTGCCGGAGCAGTCCGTCGGTCTGGGCCGCCAGCCGGCCGGACAGGTCAGCCAGCTCATGCTGGCGGACCTGCCCGACGTCCTTGACCAGCCATTCCAGCCCCTCCAGGTGCTTGCGGATCTCCTCCAGGGCACTCCCGTGCGACCTGGAGTCGGAAACGTGATCCTGGACTGTGCGGGCGAGCAGGTCCCGCATGCGGTCGGCGGCGCCGGGCTGGCTGCCGCGAAACAAAATGTGATTAGCCGACTGATCCATCGGGGATGCTCCTTAGCCAAGATATGACCGCCTCCCCGGCCTGATGCCTGGCCGGGTCCGTGCCGAAAGCTCGCGTGATCCAGATCCGCGGCCGGGGATCCCGCCGCCACGTCCACCGGCCGTGCTCGCTGGCGAGCGTTACGGCGCGGGGCCCTGGCGAGTGCTGGATAATCCTCGCGCGGACGCGTCTACCTTAGTAGCAGGCTGTAATCGGTTGTGCACGGAACGTAAAATACGTCGCGCGCACCGGGAGTGGCGGCCTCCGTGTTGACGACCCGGCGCGGTCTGGATACTGTCGGACTAGCACTCTGACAAGTAGAGTGCTAATGCGACGAGGCAGGTCTGGCATCCGCGACGGCAGGCCGCCGTGCTCGCCCTCTCTAGCAATTGACCATTTAGCCTTCCGGAGGGGGAGGTCAGATCGTGACGACCGCCACCAAGGTTGTTCTCAAGCCGCTTGAGGACCGGATAGTGGTTCGCCCGCTCGAAGCGGAGCAGACCACAGCGTCCGGCCTGGTAATCCCGGACACCGCCAAGGAGAAGCCCCAGGAGGGCGAAGTCCTGGCGGTTGGCCCCGGCCGCTTTGACGACTCGGGCGCCAAGCGCGTGCCCCTGGACGTCAAGGTCGGGGACATTGTCCTCTACAGCAAGTACGGCGGCACCGAGGTGAAGTACTCGGGCGAGGAGTACCTCGTGCTCTCCGCCCGCGACGTACTCGCCATCGTCGACAAGTAAGAGACAAGTAAGATCGCAGAGGATGCGCGGATGAGGGCGCCAGGCCGGTCGCTGGCCTGGCGCCCTCACCGCGTGGCCTCATGACGCGGACTTCTCATGAAAAAATTCGTAGGGTGAGGTAGTAGTCAATGCCCAAAATCCTGGAGTTCAGCGCGGACGCGCGCAGCGCGCTGGAGCGCGGCGTCGACCGGCTGGCCGATACCGTTAAGATCACGCTCGGCCCGCGTGGCCGCAACGTCGTGATCGACAAGAAGTGGGGCGCGCCCACGATCACCAACGACGGCGTCACCGTGGCACGGGAGGTGGAGCTCGAGGATCATTACGAGAACCTCGGCGCCCAGCTCGCCAAGGAAGTCGCCACCAAGACCAATGACGTCGCCGGCGACGGCACCACCACGGCGACCGTGCTCGCCCAGGCCATGGTGCACAACGGGCTCCGTTCCGTGGCCGCCGGCGCCAGCCCGACCGAGCTCAAGCGCGGCATCGACGCCGCGGCCGCCGAGGTCTCCAGGCGGCTGCTCGCCGTGGCCCGTGATGTCGAGGAGCAGAGCGAGATCGCGCACGTCGCGACCGTCTCCGCGCAGGACGAGAAGATCGGCGAGCTCATCGCCGAGGCGTTCAGCAAGGTCGGCAAGGACGGCGTCATCACCGTCGAGGAGGCCCCGACGATGGGCCTCGAGCTGGAGTTCACCGAGGGCCTCCAGTTCGACAAGGGGTACATCTCCCCGTACTTCATCACCGACCAGGACCGGCTCGAGGCCGTGCTCGAGGACGCCTACATCCTCATCACCCAGGGCAAGATCTCCTCGATGAGCGAGTTCCTGCCGCTGCTGGAGAAGATCGCGGAGTCCAAGATCCCGCTGCTCGTGGTCGCGGAAGATGTCGAGGGTGAGGCCCTGTCGACGCTGGTCGTGAACAAGATCCGCGGTCTGCTCAACGTGGTCGCGGTGAAGGCGCCGGGCTTCGGTGACCGCCGCAAGGCGATGCTCGCCGACATGGCCACGCTGACCGGCGGCCAGGTCGTCAGCGAGGAGCTCGGCCTGCGCGTGGACAACATCAGCCTGGACGACCTGGGCCGGGCCCGCCGGATCGTGGTGAGCAAGGACACGACGACGATCATCGACGGCGCCGGCGACCCGGCGGCGATCCAGGACCGGATCCGCCAGATCCGTACCGAGATCGAGGGCACCGACTCCGACTGGGACCGCGAGAAGCTGCAGGAGCGGCTGGCCAAGCTGTCCGGCGGGGTATGCGTGCTGCGCGCGGGCGCGGCCACCGAGGTCGAGCTCAAGGAGAAGAAGCACCGTCTGGAGGACGCCATCTCCGCGACGCGGGCGGCGATCGAGGAAGGCATCGTGGCGGGCGGCGGCAGCGCCCTCGTCGCGATCGCCAACGACCTCGACGACCTCGGCCGCACCGGTGACGAGGCGACCGGCGTGCGCATCGTGCGGCTCTCCCTGCCGGAGCCATGCCGGTGGATCGCCATCAACGCGGGCGCCGAGGGCTCTGTGGTGGCCGCCAAGGTGGCTGCACTCCCGCCCGGCAGCGGCTACAACGCCGCCACCGGCGAGTACGGCGACCTGATCGCCCAGGGCGTGATCGACCCGGTCAAGGTGACGCGCTCCGCGGTCCAGAACGCGGCCTCCATCGCCGGCATGCTGCTCACCACCGAGGTGCTCGTGGTGGAGAAGCCGGAGGAAGACGACAACACCACGGCCGGGCACGGCCACAGCCACGGCCACGCGCACTGACCTTGAGGCGCACTGACCTTGAGGCGCACTGATCTTCGGGCGCACTGATCTTCAGGCGCACCGGCGTACGGCTGCTGTATCACACGGCGGGCCGGCCCGCACACGGGGCCGGCCCGCCGCTCCGTCCCACGGGCCGCATACCGGGGCCCTTGCCGCGTAACGGACCGTCGTGGCCGCCTGGCCCCGCGGGGTCCCGGGCGCTCATTAGGATGGGAGCTGTCCACCAGCCGCTGCGTCGCTGAAGGTGCTATGAACGAGTCAGACAAGTTTGCTCCTGCCGGCCTGACGTTCGACGACGTGCTGCTGCTCCCGGCCGCGTCCGATGTGCTGCCCGCCGAGGCCGACACCAGTACCCGGATCACCCGGCGGATCAGCCTGCGGATGCCGCTCGTGTCGTCGGCGATGGACACCGTGACCGAGGCGCGGATGGCCGTGGCCATGGCCCGCCAGGGCGGCGTCGGCGTGCTGCACCGCAACCTCGCCCTCGAGGACCAGGCCCAGCAGGTCGACGTGGTCAAGCGGTCCGAGGCGGGCATGATCACCGACCCGGTGACCTGCACCCCGGACGCCACCGTGGCCGACGTCGACCGGATCTGCGGCCGTTACCGGATCTCCGGCCTGCCGGTCACCGACGATGACGGCGTGCTGCTCGGCATCGTGACCAACCGTGACATCCGGTTCGAGACCGACCGGGACCGCCGCGTGTCCGAGGTCATGACGCCGATGCCGCTCGTCACCGCGCGCGTCGGGGTGGCCCCCGGCGAGGCGCTGGGCCTGCTCCAGCGCAACAAGGTCGAGAAACTGCCGCTCATCGACGACGCGGGCAAGCTGCGCGGCCTGATCACGGTCAAGGACTTCGCCAAGAGCGAGGAGTATCCGCTGGCCACCAAGGACCCGGGTGGCCGGCTCGTCGTCGGCGCGGCTGTCGGGGTGGGCGAGGACGCCAAGCGCCGCGCGCAGGCGCTGATCGACGCCGGGGTGGACTTCCTCGTCGTGGACACCGCGCACGGCCACGCCCGGCTGGTCCTGGAGATGGTCGCCCAGCTCAAGGCCAACACCGGCGTCGAGGTCATCGGCGGCAACGTGGCCACCCGGGTCGGCGCGCAGGCGCTGATCGACGCCGGCGCGGACGGGGTCAAGGTCGGGGTGGGGCCCGGCTCGATCTGCACCACCCGGGTGGTGGCCGGGGTGGGCGTCCCCCAGGTCACCGCGATCTACGGGGCGGCCCAGGCCGCGCACCCGGCCCGCGTCCCGCTGATCGGGGACGGGGGGCTGCAGTACTCCGGCGACATCGCCAAGGCCATCGCCGCGGGTGCCGACACGGTCATGCTCGGCAGCCTGCTCGCCGGGTGCGAGGAGACGCCCGGCGAGATGGTGTTCATCAACGGCAAGCAGTACAAGCTCTACCGCGGCATGGGTTCGCTCGGCGCGATGCGCAACCGGGAACGCGGGCGCTCCTACTCCAAGGACCGCTACTTCCAGGACGACGTGCTGCGCGAGGACAAGCTCGTGCCCGAGGGCGTCGAGGGCCAGGTGCCCTACCGCGGCCCCCTGGCCGCCGTCGCCACCCAGCTCGTCGGGGGCCTGCGCGCCGCCATGGGCTACTGCGGCGTGCGGACCATCGCCGCCCTTCAGCAGGCGCAGTTCATCCGGATCACCGCGGCCGGCCTGAAGGAGAGCCACCCGCACGACATCCAGATGACCGTCGAGGCGCCGAACTACAGTGGCCACCGTCCATAGGCGGGCAAGCACGCGGGCAGGCACGCGGGCAGGCACGAGAGACAGGTAAAGCGTGACCCAAGTGGAAATTGGGCGGGGCAAGAGCGGGCGCCGCGCCTACTCGCTCGACGAGATCGGCATCGTCCCGTCGCGCCGGACCAGGGACCCCGAGGAGGTATCGATCGCCTGGCAGATCGACGCCTACCGGTTCGAGCTGCCGCTGATCGCCTGCCCGATGGACAGCGTGGTCTCGCCGGAGACCGCCATCCAGATCGGGCGGCTGGGCGGCCTGGCGGTGCTGGACGTCGAGGGCCTGTGGACGAGGTACACCGATCCCAGCCCGCTCATCGCCGAGGTGACCGAGCTCGGCGAGCAGGCCGCCACCCGCCGGCTGCAGGAGATGTACGCGGCGCCGATCAAGGAGGAACTCATCGGCCGGCGGATCGAGGAGATCCGCCGGACCGGGGTCACCTCCGCGGCCCGGCTCTCGCCGCAGCGGACCGCCCGGTACTACAAGGCGGTCATCGACGCGGGCGTGGACATCTTCGTGATCCGGGGCACCACGGTGTCCGCCGAGCACGTGTCCGGCCGGGCCGAGCCGCTGAACCTGAAGCAGTTCATCTACGAGCTCGACGTGCCCGTGATCGTCGGCGGCTGCGCCACCTACACCGCCGCCCTGCATCTCATGCGCACCGGGGCGGCTGGGGTGCTGGTAGGTTTCGGCGGCGGCTCCGGTCACACGACGGCGGCGGTGCTCGGCGTCGCGGTGCCGATGGCGACCGCCATCGCCGACGTCGCGGCGGCCCGGCGCGATTACCTTGACGAATCCGGCGGCCGGTACGTGCACGTGATCGCCGACGGCAGCATGACCCGCAGCGGGGACATAGCCAAGGCGCTGGCCTGCGGTGCGGACGCGGTGATGGTCGGCTCGCCGCTGGCCCGCGCGGAGCAGGCCCCCGGCCGCGGCTACCACTGGGGCAGCGAGGCCAGCCACCCCGAGGTGCCGCGCGGCGCGCGGGTCAGCGTGGGCACGGCCGGGACCATCGAGCGCATCCTGCACGGGCCGTCCGCGGTGCCGGACGGGTCGATGAACCTGATGGGCGCGCTGCGCCGGACAATCGCCACCGCCGGTTACTCCGACCTCAAGGAGTTCCAGCGCGTCGAGGTCGTGGTGGCTCCCGGCGCCCCCCGGGACGCCCACGGCCCGCAGAACGCCATGGGCCAGCTGGGTGCGGGGCTCAGCGCGACCGGCCCCATCCCCCGCGTGCGCTGACGTCGCGGCCACGGCGTCCATGCTGACGCCGTGGCCGGGCCGCGGACGCTATTGAGTCGCGTCCGGCTGAGTCGCGTCCGGCCGGTCCCGGTTCATAGACTCTGGGGCATGAACCGGCCACGCGTGCTTTCCGGCATCCAGCCCACTGCCGACTCGTTTCACCTCGGCAACTACCTCGGTGCTGTCCGGCAGTGGGTGCAGTTGCAGGAGGGCCACGACGCGTTCTACTGCGTCGTGGACCTGCACGCGATCACGGTCCCGCACGACCCGGCCACGCTGCGGCGGCGGAGCCGGGTCGCGGCGGCGCAGCTGATCGGGGCCGGCCTGGAGCCGGAGCGCTGCACGCTGTTCCTGCAGAGCCACGTGCCCGAGCACGCCGAGCTCGCCTGGGTCCTCAGCTGCCTGACCGGGTTCGGCGAGGCGAGCCGGATGACGCAGTTCAAGGACAAGGCGGCCAAGGGCGGGTCCGAGCAGGCCTCCGTCGGCCTGTTCACCTACCCGATCCTGCAGGCCGCCGACATCCTGCTGTACGAGGCGGACCAGGTACCGGTGGGGGAGGACCAGCGCCAGCACCTGGAGCTGACCCGGGATCTCGCCCAGCGCTTCAACCACCGGTTCGGCGCGGCCTTCGTGCTGCCCGACCCGTACATCCTCGCGTCGGTGGCCCGGATCGCGGACCTGCAGGACCCGGCGAGCAAGATGAGCAAGTCGACGTCCTCCGCGCAGGGCATCGTGGACGTGCTGGACGACCCCGCGCAGATCCGCCGGAAGATCGCCCGCGCAGTCACCGACGCCGGCGGCGACGTGCGCGCCGACGCCGACGCCAAGCCGGGCGTCACGAACCTGCTGCGCATCTACTCGGCGCTGACCGGCGATTCGATCGCCGCGATCGAGGCGTCCTACGGCAGCGCGGGCTACGGTCAGTTCAAGAAGGACCTCGCTGAGGTCGTGGTCGCCACGTTCGCGCCGATCCGGGAGAGGACCAGGGAGGTCCTGGCCGACGAGGCGGGCCTCGACAAGGTGCTCGCCGACGGCGCCGCGCGGGCCGGGCGGGTGGCCCGTAAGACCATGGCCATGGTCCGGGACCGGATTGGATTCGTCCCCCGCCTGGACCGCGCCGTCTGACGCGCCTGTTTCAGGTACCGAACGGACCCGGCCGCGGCCATTCCCCGGGAGGACGCGGCGCGGCCCCCGGCAGGCCGGGGCGCGACCCCTTGCGGGACGCGGCGCCTCAGCGTGACGTGGCGCGGCGCCGCAGCAGGATCAGCGCGATGGCGGCCGCGGCGGCGAGCGTGATCAGCGTGATGGACGCGGCCGCCAGGTCGCGGGGGACCTTCGGGGCCGTGATGGTGCCCGAGGTGACCGCGCGCTGTTCCGGCGCGGGCCCCGCGGGGCCGGCGGGGCCCGCGGGGCCGGCGGGGCCCGCGGCGGCCGTGATCGGGCTGACCAGCTTCCCGATCGGCCTGACCTTGCCGTCCTGGGCGAATCCCCAGTCCAGCAGCTTCGACGCGTAGGTCACCTCGGTCAGCGCCGGGCAGTGCAGGATCGTCACGATCAGCGTGACGCCGTTCCGGCGGGCCATCCCGATGTAGGTCGCCTCGGCGGCGCTGGTCCAGCCGATCTTGCCACCGATGCCGCCCCGGTACTTCTTCAGCAGCCCGTTCTGGTTGACCAGCGTCTCCGGCTTCCGGGACGTAACCGGAAAACGGGCTTCCCACGTCGAGTCGTACTTCATGAGATTTGGCATGGTCAGCGCCTGCCGGGCGATCAGCGCCAGGTCATAGGCGGAGACGTGCTGGCCAGGAGCATCGAGCCCGTTCGGGTCCTTCGCTTCGACGTCGTACGCCTGAAGACGGTGCGCCTCGGCGTTCATCAGGGCGACGCCGTTGTTCAGCGAGCCGGTTGCCTGAGCGAGCGCGATCGCGGCGTCGTTCGCGGAAATCAGCAGCAGGGCGTAGAACAGGTCCGATACCTTGTACGGCTGGCCGTGCAGCAGCCCCGCGATGTTCGGGGTGACGGTGGTGGCCTGCTGGGAGGCCACCACCGTGGCGTCCGGGTTCAGCAGCGGGACGAGCGTGATCGCGGTCAGCATCTTGAGTGTGCTCGCGGGCCGCAGCAGGCCATGCGGGTCCTTGGCCGCGAGCACCTGACCGGTCCCGGCGTCGGCGATCACGTACGCCGAAGCGGGGACCTTGGGCAGCGGCGCGGCCGGCTCATTCACGACCACGCCACCGCCGGCCAGCTGTGCGCCGCCCACCGTGGCCGGGTTGCCCGGCTCCCCGCCGGTGCCGTCCTGCCGTAGCAGCGCCGCGGCCGCCGCCCGCTGCTGGGGTGATGCGGCGCCGCTGTCCTGCGTGCCCGGCGTGCCCTGCTGGCCCGGCGGGCCCGGCAGGCCCTGCGTGGCGCTCGCCTGCTGCGAAGGCACCGGGCTGGCGGCCCCCACCGCCGGCTGGGCCTGAGCGGGCGAACTCAGCGCCGCCGCGCCCGCCACGGAGCACGCCGCGAGGAGGGCGGCGCCCCTGAACAGAGTCGTGCGGACACGCTCCGTCACCGATCCCCCTTCGCGTTCACCGGTTTCTCCTTCTTCTCCTGATCGCGCTGCCTGCACGGATGTGGCCGGACCGGAGCGGTCCCGCACCGAATGCTAAGTCGCCCCCCACGCCAAAACCGGGCCTTCGCCGTAACCTGTGATTATGGAGCGCATGTCGGAATCTGGATTGCCGATCGAACCCGTCTACGACCAGGCCCAGCTTACAAATTTCCGTCCGGAAGAAAAGCTGGGCGAGCCGGGAGCGTATCCATACACCCGCGGCGTCTACCCGACGATGTACACGAAACGGCCCTGGACGATGCGGCAGTACGCCGGGTTCGCCAGCGCCGCGGAGTCCAACCGGCGCTTTCAGCAGCTGATCGAGGCCGGGACGACCGGCCTGTCGGTCGCCTTCGATCTGCCGACCCAGATGGGGTACGACTCCGACGCCCCGGTCGCGCACGGCGAGGTCGGCAAGGTGGGGGTCGCGATCGACTCGATCGGCGACATGCGCCGCCTGTTCGACGGCATACCGCTCGGCCGGGTTTCCACCTCGATGACGATCAACGCGCCCGCCGCGGTCCTGCTCGTGCTCTACCAGATGGTCGGGGAGGACCAGGGCAGCAGCGCGGGCTCGCTCACCGGGACCATCCAGAACGACGTGCTCAAGGAGTACATCGCGCGCGGCACCTACATCTACCCGCCGCGCCCGTCGTTGCGCCTGGTCGCGGACAGCTTCGCCTACTGCCGCAAGGAACTGCCCCGGTGGAACACCATCTCCATCTCCGGTTACCACATGGCCGAGGCGGGCGCGACTCCGGTGCAGGAGATCGCCTTCACGCTCGCGAACGCCCGGGAGTACGTCCGGGCCGCGATCGCCGCGGGCCTGGCCGTGGACGAATTCGCGCCGCGGCTGTCGTTCTTCTTCGTGGCCCGCACGACGCTGCTGGAAGAGGTGGCGAAGTTCCGCGCCGCGCGGCGGCTGTGGGCGCGGATCATGCGGGACGAATTCGGTGCGGCCGACCCGCGCTCGCAGATGCTGCGGTTCCACACCCAGACCGCGGGCGTCCAGCTGACCGCCCAGCAGCCCGACGTGAACATCGTCCGGGTGGCCATCCAGGCCCTCGCGGCGGCGCTCGGCGGCACGCAGTCGCTGCACACCAACTCCTTTGACGAGGCCATCGCGCTGCCGAGCCAGAACGCGGCCCGGCTCGCGGTGCGGACCCAGCAGGTACTGGCCAACGAGACCGACCTGACCGCCACGGTGGATCCGTTCGGTGGCTCCTACGCGATCGAGTCCATGACCAGCGACATCGAGGATGCCGCCGACGCGCTGATGACCACCATCGAGGACATGGGCGGGGCCGTCGCCGCGATCGAGCGCGGTTTCCAGAAGGCCGAGATCGAGCGCGCCGCCTACGACGTGGCCCGGGAGATCGATGCGGGCGAGCGGGTGGTCGTCGGGCTGAACAAGTTCGTCTCCGACGGCGAGGAGCCCTACGAGCTGCTGCCCGTCGACCCGGCCATCGAGACGGAGCAGGTCGCCCGGCTCGAGCGTCTCCGCTCCCACCGTGACGCGGCGGAATTCACCCGCCGGATATCGGATCTCAAGACCACCGCGGAGGGCACCGGGAACATGCTGTACCCGCTGCGCGAGGCGCTGCGCGCGGATGCCACCCTCGGCGAGGTCTGTGACGCGCTTCGTGCTGTGTGGGGGATTTACCGGCCGCCGGACGCTTACTAATCGGCCGGCCCACATTTACGCTTGCCTAATTCCCTCTTTTTGTCTTTTCTGTACGTATCTTATTTCGCGCTTATGTCGCAACCGCATGCGCGAAACGGAGGTCGGCGGTGACCATCAGCTGGAATCCTTCTCGCGGCCCGACGCTCGGGATCGAGTGGGAACTGCAGCTTATCGACGCCCAGAGCAGGCTACTGCGCCAGGATGCCGAAGCGGTCCTCGCCGCACTGCCCGGCCTCGACGCCAGCGGTGAGCACCCGCAGATCCGCCATGAACTCATGCAGTCAACCGTGGAGATCGTGACGGGCGTTTGCAGTACCGTCTCAGAGGCCAAGGCCGACCTCGGGAAGACAATCGAAGAGCTCCAGCGGATTGCCGAAGACCGCGGTATCCAATTGGCCTGCGCCGGAACGCATCCAGTAAGCAACTGGCGCGACGCCAAGATGGCGCCTATTGCTCGTTACGCGGAACTTGTCGAGCAAATGCAATGGCTGGCCCGGAGGATTCAGACCTTCGGTGTGCACGTCCACGTTGGGCTGCGGGACGGAACCAAGGCGATTCCCGTGGTCAACGCGCTCGCCGCATATCTGCCGCATTTTCTGGCGCTCACGGCGTCCAGCCCGTTCTGGAACGGGCTGGACACCGGGCTCGCCTCGGCGAGGGCGATCATCTTCGGTGACCTGCCGACTGCGGGTCCCCCGCACCGGCTTTCCGGCTGGGGCGAGTTCGAGGAATACATGGACACGCTGCTGCGGGCCAGGACGATCCGCAGCATCAAGGAGGTGTGGTGGGACATCCGCCCGCATCCGGACCTGGGCACCGTCGAGATCCGCATGTTTGACGGCCTGCCGACGGCCCGCGAGGTCGGGATGGTCGCCGCTCTCTCCCAGAGCCTCGTGCAGCTCTTCGACGCCCAGATCGACCGTGGTTATCGGCTGCCGAGTCCCTCATCTTGGGTCGTTCGCGACAACAAGTGGCGGGCAACGAGATATGGTCTTGACGCGACGGTAATCACCGATGAGTCAGGTACGACGGCGCCGCTTCGCGACGAACTGTATGAGCTGGTCCGCGAGCTCGAGCCCGTCGCCGACCGGCTTGGCTGTCTTGGCGAGCTGCGAGTAACCTCAGAAGTGCTTGAATACGGGGCTTCTTACGAGAGACAGCGTGCCGTTCTCGCTCATGTCGGCGAGATAACCGACGTTGTAGACGCGCTTGTCACTGAGTTTGCCGAGGACCGTTTCGTCATCCCGGGGGAAGGCGGGCATGGAAGGAAATTACCTGGCGGGCGATCTCGAAGCCTTCATCGCCGAGCACGAGGCCGAGCTCATCGGGTTCCGCCGCGACCTGCACGCCCATCCGGAAGTCGGCTACGCCGAGCACCGGACCACGCGTCGCATAGCGTTGCGGCTGACGGCCGCGGGCCTCCGCCCGGTGATCCTGCCGAAGGGTACGGGCCTGATCGCCGACATCGGCGGCACCGACCGTGACCACGAGACCGCGCCGCGCCCTGTCATCGCGCTCCGTGCCGACATTGACGCCCTGGGCATGCCGGACGAGAAGAACGTCCCCTACCGCTCCACCATCCCCAACGTGTGCCACGCCTGCGGGCACGATGTGCATACCACCATACTGCTCGGTACCGGCCTGTTCCTGGCCGGGCAGGCCGCCCAGGGGCTGCTGCCCGGCCGGGTCCGGCTGATCTTCCAGCCCGCCGAGGAGGTTCCCGGCGGCGCGCTCGACGTGCTCGCCGCGGGCGGCATCACCTCGGTGGGCCGGATCTTCGCCCTGCACTGTGACCCGCGGATCGACGTCGGCAAGATCGGGATCCGGAACGGTCCCATCACCGCGGCGTGCGACCGGATCTCCGTGCGCGTCACCGGGCCGGGCGGGCATACCGCGCGGCCGCATCTGACCGCGGACCTCGTGTACGCGCTCGGCAAGATCGTCACCGAGCTGCCGGCCGCGCTGTCGCGGCGGGTGGACCCGCGGTCCAGCCTGAGCCTGGTCTGGGGCCGGATCAGCGCGGGCACGGCCGCCAACGCCATCCCCGACGACGGGATCGTGGAGGGCACCGTCCGGTGCCTGGACGACGACGCCTGGCATGGCGCCCCGGACCTGCTCCAGAAGCTCGTCGATTCGGTCGCCGGCGCCTACGGCGTCTTCGCCGAGATGAGCTACTCGCGGAACGTGCCGCCGACGGTCAATGACCCGATGAGCACCGCGATGCTCGTGGCCGCCGCCGAGCAGACGCTCGGGCCCGACGCCGTGGTGAGCACGCCGCAGAGCCTCGGCGGTGAGGATTTCGCCTGGTACCTGGAGTCCGTTCCCGGCGCCTACGCCCGGCTCGGGGTGCGCACGCCCGGCTCCGCCCAGGAGATCGATATCCACCAGCCCACCTTCGACGTGGACGAGCGCGCCATCGGGGCCGGTGTGCACGTGCTGGCCGGGACCGCACTCAACGCGCTGTGGGACGACAGCACCCGGATCACCACCGAGTCCCTGCCCGGCGCCGCCGCCTGACAGAATTGCGCAACGTGAGGCCTTCACGCGCACATATCGCAATCATTGGCGGCGGGCCAGGCGGTTACGAGGCTGCGCTGGTCGCCGCGCAACTCGGCGCCGAGGTCACGCTGGCCGAACGCGACGGGCTCGGCGGAGCCTGCGTGCTCACCGACTGCGTCCCCTCCAAGACGCTGATCGAGACCTCCAGCACGGTCAGCGTGCTGAACGGCTCGGCTGATCTCGGCATCCGCCCATGGGACGGTGCCGGCGGCGGCACGGGAACCGGCCCCGGCGGGGGCGGCCCCAGCGCCGGCGGGGCGCCGGCCGGGCACCGCGCGCGCCCGCTCGTGGAGCCGGCCCGCCTGTACGGGCGCATCAAGGCGCTGGCCCGGGCGCAGTCCGCCGACGTTGCGGCGCGTGTGGCGGCCGAGGGCGTCGAGGTCATCGACGGGAACCGGCCCAGCGACCCCGGGCCAACCGCCCGGGTGAGCGGCCGGTGTGCCGGCGAAGTACCACCGCGCGGGCGCGAAGCGCAGCGGGGGGTTTCAGCGGGGTCGTCCCCCCGGGCCAGCACGTCCTAATGGGCTGGGTGGCCCAGGTCGGGGTCGTCGGGGACCGGAAGCTGGTGCTGGCGGAGCCGGGAGACGCGGATATTGTCGGCGTAGGCGACCACCGTGAACACGCTGCCGGCGATGGCGAGTCCCGGCACCATGATGCGCAGCCATACCGGACCGGGCAGCACCGCCAGAACGCAGCAGATGGGCACCATCACGATCAGGTGGCGCAGCACGGTCCGGCCCCGCCAGCCCGCGTCGGTCAGCTCGTGCCGCACCCATTCGCGGTTCCCGGGCGGTAGCCGGAACCCGATCGCGAACCGAAGTCTCCCGCCGATTCCCGGGTCACCAGGGATTCGGGGCACGCGGCGTCAGTCCTCGTTCGGGTCCTCGATACGGCAGATCACGCTGCCCGCCGGCAACGTCTGGCCCACCTCGACGGACAGAGCCTCCACGGTCCCGTTCTTGTGCGCGGGCACCGGCTGCTCCATCTTCATCGCCTCGAGCACGACGATCGGGTCGCCCGCCGCGACGGTCTGGCCGTCCGCGGCGACGATCTTGACGATGGTGCCCTGCATGGGGCTGGCCAGGTCGGCCCCCCCTCCGGTCGGCGCCGCATGCTTTTTCCGGGGTCCACCACGACGCCGTTCGGGCGGAGCGCCCGCGGCCACCGGAGCCGAACCGGACTGGGTCAGCACGGCCGGCACCACGACCTCGAACCGTTTCCCGCCAACCTCGACGACCATCCGCTCGCGCGCCACCGGCTCCGCCCCGGGCGCGCTGCCCTGCAGCGGGATCTCGGTCCTGAAATCGGCCTCGATCCAGCGCGTGTGCACGAACATCGGCTCGCTGGTGAAGGCGGGGTCGCTGACGAGGGCGCGGTGGAAGGGCAGCACGGTCGGCATCCCTTCCACCTCGAACTCCGCCAGGGCGCGCCGGGCCCGCTCGATGGCCTGGCGGCGGTTGGCGCCGGTGACGATCAGCTTGGCGATCAGGGAGTCGAAGGCCTGCGGCACGGTCATGCCCGGCTCGTATCCCGCATCGATCCGGACGCCCGGGCCGGCCGGGAGCTGCCAGGAACGGATCGTACCGGGGGCGGGCATGAAGTTCCGCCCCGGGTCCTCGGCGTTGATCCGGAACTCGATCGAGTGGCCGCGGACGGGCGGATCGTCGTACCCGATCTCCTCGCCCTCAGCGATCCGGAACATCTCCCGCACCAGGTCGATGCCCGTGATCTCCTCGCTCACCGGGTGCTCCACCTGGAGCCGCGTGTTCACCTCGAGGAAGCTGACCGTCCCGTCCTGCCCGACCAGGAACTCGCACGTACCCGCGCCCCGGTACCCGGCCTTGCGCAGGATGGCCTTGGACGACTCGTGCATCAGCGAGATCTGCCCGCGGGTCAGGAACGGCGCCGGCGCCTCCTCGACCAGTTTCTGGTGGCGGCGCTGCAGCGAGCAGTCCCGCGTCGAGACAATCACCACGTTGTCGTGAGCGTCGGCGAGGCACTGGGTCTCGACGTGCCGTGGCCGGTCGAGGTACCGCTCGGCGAAACATTCTCCGCGCCCGAACGCGGTCACGGCTTCCCGCACGGCGGACGCGAACTGGTCCTCCACCTCGTCCATGGTCCAGGCGACCTTGAGCCCGCGCCCGCCGCCGCCGAACGCGGCCTTGATGGCCACCGGCAGCCCGTACCGGCGCGCGAACGTGACCACTTCTGCGGGGCCGGCGACCGGGTCGGTGGTTCCCGGCGCGAGCGGGGCGCTGACCACGCGGGCGATGTGCCGGGCGCGCACCTTGTCGCCCAGCGCCTCGATGGCCTCGGCCGGCGGGCCGATCCAGGTCAGCCCGGCCGCGACGACGGCCCGGGCGAAGTCGGCGTTCTCGGCCAGGAAACCGTAGCCCGGGTGGATCGCGTCCGCACCGGACTCGGCCGCGACCTTGATGATCTTTTCGATGTTGAGATAGGTCTCCGCCGGGGTGGCCCCGTCCAGCGAATACGATTCGTCCGCCAGCCGCGTGTGCAGCCCGTCGATGTCCTGTTCGGCGTAGATGGCCACGCTGGCCAGCCCCGCGTCCCGGCAGGCCCGGATGACGCGCACCGCGATCTCGCCGCGGTTCGCGATAAGGACCTTCCGCACGGCGACCTCTCCTCCGGCTCGGTGGTCATAAGCAGGTTTGCTGTCGGGCTTCGGCGGAAGCCCTTACTTGCGGAATGTACGGATTCTAGCCGTCACCCCCGCCCATCGATCTACCCCTGGTTGGCACGCCGGAAGCCCATGATGGCAAAGCGCCGCAAGTTCATCACTGAGCCGAGCGGATCCGGCCGGGAGCCAGCCCCAGCCCGCGGGTAACTACTTTGTGTTCCATTCGATCACATGACGGACGTTCTAGGATGAACCAAAACAATGACCTCCTACGCCTCTCCATACACCTCTCCGTGATCGTAGATGTCTCCCGGTGTAGGCCCTTCCTCAACCGAAGCGTGACCTCCGGTACATAGAGTGAGCGCGACTATCGATTCCGAGATCGTTTGCTCGCTCCCGGCGACTTCGGCCGGCGCCAGGCGCCTGGGGACACTAGCCCTCGGTGACTCAAGGTCACCGGAACATCCCTCATCACCGAAAAAAGGAGCGTGCCTGCGGACCTCACCAGACCGGTGAGCAGACACCCGGGTCACGCCGAAAGGAGCCACGTGCTGGAGCTCATCTGGGGGAACCGAAGATGAACGTCGTCGGCCTCCTGGCTTCGTGCGCCGCCGTGGTGAGCTTGTTGTCCGGCGCGTCCCGCCAGTCCGGCGGCGCCGCCCGCGGTTACCGCTGGCTCGCGGGGGCCGCGGTGTTCTGGTTCGCGGGGCTGCTGGCCGACCAGTTGTTCGCCGGCGCCTTCGGGACGTCCGGGCCGCTCTCGCTCGCTGACGTGGCCCCCCTGCTGGCCATGGGGCCGTTCGTGGTCGGTGTCACGGCGCTGGCCGCCGAGCCTCCGGACGGCGGCTGGCCGGACGGGGCAGAACCCCCGATCACGCCCGAAGATGCCGGCCGGCGCTCCATCCTTTCCTCGCTCGCCGATGGCTACGTCACGGCCATCGCGCTGCTGGTCATCGGCTGGGTCACCCTGTTCGGCGCGGACTTCCGGCGTTCGGGGGAGGGGCCCGGCACATTCCTGCTCAGCCTCGTGCACCCGCTCGTGGACACCGCGGTGCTGGGCATGCTGCTGCCCGCCCTGACCGCGGGCTGGCGGCGGGTGGGCCTGCCCTATCTCGCCCTGTTCGCGATCGGCGTCGGGGACGCCCTGGGGGTCGGGTCCCGGCTGTCGTCCGCGCATCAGTCCCTGGCCCAGCAGGTGGCCCAGGTCCTCGCGTTCTGCCTGCTCGGGCTGACGCCCTGGATCTCCCGGGCGCACGTGCCCGAGATGCGCAGGCTGCCCCGCGGCATTCCCGGCTCCGGGCGGATCGTCGGGTCCGGCCGCACCACCATCGTCGCGGCCCTCGCCGTCGCGGCCGCCACGCTCGTGGTCCTGGTGCGGGAACTGGTGGGCACGCCCAGCTCGAGCCTCGCCGTCGTCGGCGCAAGCCGCCCGGCGGGCCTGGCCGTGGCGGTCGCCGGCAGCGCGGCGCTGCTGGTCCTGGTGGCGCGGGTGCTCGTGCTGGTCTGGGAGACCAGTGCGGTGCTGCGCGCGTGGCGGGATTCAAGCGGCAGCCTGCGCGAGCTCGCGGACCGGACCAGTGACGTGGTCCTGGTGTCCGGCCTGGCGGGCCGGATCAGCTACGCGAGCCCGGCGGTGGCCGACTTCGGCTACTCGCCCGAGGACCTGGCCGGCCTGCGGCTGGAAGATCTCGTTCACCCCGAGGACCGGGCCATGGCCGTCCGTGCCGTACGCGCCGCGCTCGGGATGCCCGGCCAGCCGGACGACGAAGACGATGTGCCGCCACCCGTGGGCGCCCCGGCTTCTGCGGGCGCTGCCCCAGGCTCTCCGCACGCTGCCCCGGCTCCGCCCAGTGCTGCCCCGGATTCTGCGGGTGCTGCTCCGGCCGCTGCGGGCGTACCGGACTCCGGCGCTGGTGAAGTGCCGGGCCGGTTCCCGGTCCGGGTCCGGACCGCCGACGGCACCTGGCGGCACATCGAGTCGACGGTCATGCGGTACGGCGTGCCCGGCGAGCCGGACCAGCTGCTCGTGACCGCGCGCGACATCAGCGATCAGGTGGCGCTGCGCCAGCAGGTCACCCACCTGACCTTCCACGACGGGCTGACCGGGCTGCCGAACCGGGCCTACCTCGAAGAGCGGGCGCGGGACGCGCTGCGCCGCCACGGTGACGGCACCGAAGCGGGCGTCATCTTCCTCGACCTGGACGGCTTCACCGCGGTCAACGATTCCGTCGGTCACGGCGCCGGCGACCTGGTGCTCGCGCAGGCGGCCCGGCGGCTCCGCGCGATCGTCCCGCCGCACGACACGGTGGCGCGCTGGGGCGGTGACGAGTTCGCGGTGCTTGTCGACGGCGCCCCCGGCGTCCAGGACATCGCGGACATCGCCGAGCGGATGGCCGGGACGATCAGCTCCGCGCCGTTCCGCGTGGCCAGCCGGGACATCGCGCTGACCGCGAGCGTCGGCGTGGCGCTGGCCGACGGTTCGCCACCCGGGCTGGTGCTGCGCAACGCCGACGTCGCGATGTCCAAGGCCAAGGACAGCGGCGGCCGCGTCGAGGTGTTCGCGGCCCACATGCACGCCAACGTGGTCCGGCGGCTGGAACTCGCGAGCGACTTGCAGGGCGCGATCTCGCGGGAGGAACTGACCGCTCAGTACCAGCCGGTGGTCGACCTGCAGACCTCCCGCGTGACCGGTGCCGAGGCGCTGTTGCGGTGGTGGCGGGACGGCGCGGCCGTCCCGCCGGCCGACTTCCTCGACGTAGCCGAGGACTCAGGCCTGATCGTGCCGCTCGGGGCGTGGGTGCTGGCTACCGCCTGTCGGCAGGCCGCCGTGTGGCGGGACGCCTCGTGGACCATCGGGGTGTCGGTGAACCTGTCGATGCGGCAGATCAACTCGCCCCGGTTCCCCGAGTCGGTGGCCGGCGCTCTCGCCGACAGCGGCCTGCCGCCGGAGGCGCTCACCCTGGAGGTGACCGAGCGCGTGCTCGTCGAAGACGGCGGCCTGGTGGCGGAGCGCCTCGCGGACCTGCGCCGGCTGGGCGTGCGGCTCGCCATCGACGACTTCGGCGCCGGGTACGCATCGCTCGCCTACCTGCGCGGCCTGCCCGCCGACATCATCAAGATCGACCCGTCGTTCGTGGCCGGGCTGGGCCACGACGAGACGCTGACCCTGCTGACCAGGACCATCGTGCAGGTTGGCCGCGATCTCGGCATCCAGGTGGTCGCGGAGGGCATCGAGGACCCGCTGCAACTGCAGTTGCTCCGGGAGATGGGCTGCGGCTACGGCCAGGGTTTCCTGGTGGGCCGGCCCATGGCCGCCCCCGGCATCGAGTCCCTCACCGGCACCCTCCCCAGCGACCGGGGCAACGGCGGCAACCCCGGCCCGGGGCTTGCAACCGGCCGCGATCGCGCGGCTGGCGGCGACTGTGACCTAGACGAGCGCGAGGCCGGCCGGGGTGACGCCGGCCCAGGGGTGTCCCGCCAGGGCAAAACCCCCGCTCCCGCCCCCTGATCCCCGCCCTCGCCGGCCCCCCTGGGCCCCGGATTTGGCGCGGCTCTTCCGCACTATCTGCGGATTTCCCGCCCCAGATCGGCACGGATCGGGTGTGTTTCTCACGCAGTGAGACGTATTTGGCTTCAAGTTGACGCGGCGCGATCCATGGGACAAGGTGGGTGGTGTGAAAAGCACTCGCATTCTGGTACTTGGACGGCGCGCAGGCCGCTGACCAAGCCAGCTACTGCGCGCTCCCCTCGACTGCCGTCAGGCACGAGGGGTTTTTTGATGCCCATCCGCTTGCGCACGCGCTCGCAGCGGACTCTCCCGCTGACAAGGAAGCCATCAGATGACTGAGCAGACGAAACCCGCCACCCCTGCGCGCGCCCAGCCCAGCCCCACGCCGCTGGACCTGGCCGCGCGGGCGGTGCATCGTGACTGCGCCGGAACCGCCACCAGTGGCGCGGACACCCCAGCCGGGCAGGCGGCGAGCCGCGGCGAGGACAGCCCGGCCACGCCAGGCCCGGCCACGCCAGGCCCGGCTGCGGCTGGCCCGGCTGCGGCTGGCCCGAACGGTGCCGGAAGCGCCCCGCAGGGCGCCGCTCCGGCTGGCCCGCAGGCTGTTACCGATCCCGGTGCGGTCGTCAACGGCGCCGCCGGCACGGCCGGGGGCGGCCTTCCGGGCGTCCCGGCGGGCAACGTCCCGGCGGGCAGCGCCACGGCGGGCAGCGCCACGGGTGCGACGGCGGCCGGTTCCGCTGGTGCGACGGCGAGCGGGGCGGCCAGCGGTGCCGGGACGGACGCCGGGCACGCGTCCCGGATCCGGATGACCGGCGCCCAGGCCCTGGTCCGCGCGCTGGAGAAGGTCGGCGCGGACGTGGTGTTCGGCCTGCCGGGCGGCGCCATCCTGCCAGCCTACGATCCGCTGCTGGACTCTGCCGAGGTCCGGCACATCCTGGTCCGGCACGAGCAGGGCGCGGGGCACGCCGCGACCGGATACGCGCAGGCGACCGGGCGGACCGGGGTGTGCATGGCCACCTCGGGGCCGGGCGCGACCAACCTGGTGACCCCCATCGCGGACGCCTACATGGACTCGGTGCCGCTGGTCGCGATCACCGGGCAGGTGTCCACCAGCCTCATCGGCACGGACGGCTTCCAGGAAGCCGACATCTCCGGCATCACCATCCCCGTCACCAAGCACAACTTCCTGGTGACCAAGGCCGGCGACATCGCGAGGACGATCGCGGAGGCGTTCCACCTGGCCTCCACCGGGCGCCCCGGGCCGGTCCTCGTCGACATCGCGAAGGACGCGATGCAGGCGCAGACCGACTTCACCTGGCCGGTGCTGCTGGACCTGCCCGGGTATCATCCGGTGACCCGCCCGCACTCCCGCCAGGTCCGCGAGGCCGCGCGGATGATGACCGGAGCACACCGGCCCGTCCTGTATGCCGGCGGCGGCATCATCAAGGCGGGCGCCGCGCCCGAACTGCTGACCCTGGCCGAACTGACCGGCATACCGGTCGTCACGACGCTGATGGCCCGGGGCGCCTTCCCGGATGGGCACCCGCAGCATCTCGGCATGCCCGGCATGCACGGTACGGTCGCCGCGGTCGGCGCGCTGCAGAAGGCCGACCTGATCATCGCGCTCGGCGCCCGGTTCGACGACCGGGTGACGGGCAACCTGGCGTCGTTCGCGCCCGACGCCGCGATCGTGCACGCTGACATCGACCCGGCCGAGATCTCCAAGAACCGGCGGGCCGACGTGCCGATCGTCGGTGACTGCCGCGAGGTGATCTCCGACCTGATCACGGCCGTGCGGGCCGAGCACCAGGCTGGGAAGCGGGGCCAGCACGACGCCTGGTGGGCTCAGCTCGACGACTGGCGGACCACCTACCCGCTGGGTTACGAGGAGCCGGCGGACGGCTCGCTGGCCCCGCAGTACGTGATCAAGCGTATCGGCGAGATCGCGGGTCCCGAGGCCGTCTACGTGGCCGGCGTGGGCCAGCACCAGATGTGGGCCGCTCAGTTCATCTCCTATCAGCGCCCCCGTACGTGGCTGAACTCCGGTGGTCTCGGCACCATGGGCTACGCGGTGCCCGCGGCGATGGGCGCGAAGGTCGGGCGGCCGGACGCGTGCGTGTGGGCCATCGACGGCGACGGCTGTTTCCAGATGACCAACCAGGAACTCGCCACCTGCGCGCTGGAAGGCATCCCGGTCAAGATCGCGGTCATCAACAACGGGAACCTCGGCATGGTCCGGCAGTGGCAGACGCTGTTCTACAACGAGCGCTACTCCAACACCGACCTGCGCCGCGCCGGCACCTCGGCGATGTTGCCCGGGGCCAATCCCAGCGCCCCGGAGGCCGCCGGGGCCGGGCCGGTCGCGGGCACCCGCGTTCCGGATTTCGTCAAGCTGGCCGAAGCCTACGGGTGCGCCGGTATCCGCTGTGAGAAGCCGGGCGACGTGGACGCGGTGATCAACCAGGCGATGGAGATCAACGACCGCCCGGTCGTGATCGACTTCATCGTGCACCGTGACGCCATGGTCTGGCCGATGGTCGCGGCCGGCACCAGCAACGACCAGATCCAGTTCGCCCGCGACATGGCCCCCGACTGGGGCAGTTCAGAGTGACCGCGGCAGTCCCAGGTGAAAGTGACCGCGGCAGTCCCAGGTGAAAGGGCCCTAAGTGAGCAGGGAAGGCACCGAGGCAATGAGTAAGCATACGCTGTCCGTGCTGGTGGAGAACAAGCCGGGCGTTCTGGTCAGGATCGCCGGGCTGTTCTCGCGGCGCGGGTTCAACATCGACTCGCTGGCGGTCGGGCCGACCGAGCACGGGGAGATCTCCCGGATGACGATCGTGGTGAACTGCGACGAGCGCCCGCTTGAGCAGGTCACCAAGCAGCTCAACAAGCTGATCAACGTGCTCAAGATCGTTGAGCTGGAGCAGGGCTTCGCGGTCCAGCGCGAGCTCATCCTGATCAAGGTCCGCGCCGACACCGAGAGCCGGTCGAAGGTGCTGGAGACCGTGCAGCTCTTCCGGGCCAAGGTGGTCGACGTGGCGCTTGACGCGGTGACCGTCGAGGCCACCGGCAGCCGGGAAAAGCTTGACGCGCTGATCAGGGTGCTCGAGCCCTTCGGGATCAAGGAACTGGTGCAGTCCGGCATGGTGGCGCTCGGGCGTGGCGGCCGGTCGATCACCGACCGGGCGCTGCGTCCCATCGAGCGCAGCGCCTGACGCCAGCTCAGGCCAGCACAGCTCATACACATCATCAAGAAAGGCCAGGCAGTGGCAGAGATTTTCTACGACGACGACGCCAACCTCGCGGCGATCCAGGGCCGGCACGTCGCCGTGCTGGGGTATGGCAGCCAGGGACACGCGCACGCGCTTTCGCTCCGCGACTCGGGGGTGGACGTGCGGGTTGGCCTGCCGGAGGGTTCGGGCAGCCGGCCCAAGGCGGAAGATGACGGCCTGCCGGTGGCCGCGCCCGCCGAGGCGTGCGAGCAGGCCGACCTGATCATGGTCCTGGTTCCCGACCACCTGCAGCGCTCGCTGTACGCGGAGGCCATCGCGCCGAGCCTGGCCGACGGCGACGCGCTGTTCTTCGCGCACGGGCTGAACATCCGGTACGACCTGATTCAGCCCCCGCAGGGCGTGGACGTCTGCATGGTGGCGCCGAAGGGCCCAGGGCACCTGGTGCGGCGCCAGTTCAACGTCGGCCGCGGCGTCCCCGTGCTGGTCGCCGTCGAGCGCGATGCGACCGGCAGCGCCTGGCCGCTGACCCTCGCCTACGCCAAGGGCATCGGCGGCACCCGCGCGGGCGCACTGAAGACGACGTTCACCGAGGAGACCGAGACCGACCTGTTCGGCGAGCAGACCGTGCTCTGCGGTGGCGTCTCGGAGCTCATCAAGGCGGGCTTCGGCACGCTCGTGGACGCCGGCTACCAGCCCGAGATCGCCTACTTCGAGTGCCTGCACGAGATGAAGCTCATCGTGGACCTCATGTACGAGGGCGGCATCTCCAAGATGTACTGGTCGTGCTCCGACACCGCAGAGTTCGGCGGGTACACCCGCGGCCCGCGCATCATCAACGAGCAGACCCGCGAAGAGATGCGCAAGATCCTCGCCGAGATCCAGGACGGACGGTTCGCGCGCGAACTCGTTGAGGAATTCGACGCGGGCAAGCCGAACTTCCTCAAGCGGCGTGAGGCCGAGCACAACGAGCAGATCGAGCAGGTCGGCGCGCGGCTCCGCCCGCTGATGAGCTGGATCGGCGCCGAGGAGGAGTAACCGGACGGCCCGGGCCGCCGCGCCACGAACGGCGGCCCGGGGCCCCGATGTCTCACATTATGAGATAGAGCAGGCGTATACCCGCGGCGGGCATCGGCTATTGTCGTTATCCGGATTGGCCACCTGTTTCGCGGCGCACGCCCCGTCTGCTCGTTAAGGGTTCTCACATGGCTTCTCGTACCATCAGGCTCGCCGTGATCGGCGGGGACGGCATCGGGCCCGAGGTCGTCGCCGAGGCCCTCAAGGTGCTTCGCGCCGCGGCCGGTGCCGTGACCATCGATGAGACCAGCTATGAACTGGGCGCACGCCGCTGGCACCGAACCGGTGAGACGCTGCCCGACGCGGTCCTCGAGGAGATCCGCGGGCACGACGCCATCCTGCTCGGCGCGGTCGGGGACCCCGGCGTGCCCAGCGGCGTGCTGGAGCGCGGGCTGCTGCTGAGGCTCCGCTTCGAGCTCGACCAGTACGTCAACCTCCGCCCGGTCCGGCTGTACCCGGGCGTCGCCACCCCGCTGGCCGCCGCGCGGGCCGAGAACATCGACATGGTCGTGGTCCGGGAGGGGACCGAGGGCCCGTACGCGGGAGCGGGCGGCGTCATGCGCAAGGGCACGTCCGGCGAGATCGCCACCCAGGAGAGCCTGAACACGGCGTTCGGCGTGCACCGGGTCGCCCGGTACGCGTTCGGCCGGGCGATGGCCCGGCCCCGCCGCAAGCTCACGCTCGTGCACAAGACCAACGTGCTCACCTATGCGGGCGACCTCTGGCAGCGGACCGTCGACAGCCTGGCCAAGGAGTTCGCCGACGTGTCCGTGGACTACTGCCACGTGGACGCGGCGTCGATGTTCTTCGTGACCCAGCCCGAGCGCTTCGACGTGGTGGTCACCGACAACCTGTTCGGCGACATCCTCACCGACCTGGGCGCCGCCGTCGCCGGCGGCATCGGCCTGGCGGCGAGCGGGAACATCAACCCCGAAGCCGCCGCTCCCAGCATGTTCGAGCCGGTGCACGGTAGCGCGCCCGACATCGCAGGCCGCCAGCAGGCCGACCCGACCGCGGCGATTCTGTCCGCCGCGCTGCTCTGCGACCACATGGGCCTGACGGCCGAGGCAGCCAAGATCGAGCAGGCGGTGGCGGAGGACCTGGTCGAGCGGCAGGGTGCCTGGGCGCGCCGGAGCACGCCGGAAATCGGCGACGACATCGCCGAGCGAGTAGCCAGCTAGGGCGGTGCTGCACGCGCCGCCCTACGGGCGGCGCGCTATCCGGGCGGCCCGCCTCCGATCGGGCGGCTCGCCACCCGGGCCGTCCGTCCCAGATCGGGGTGCTGCGTCATCGGCATCGCCCAGCAGGACACCGGCCCGGACACCGCGGGCGGGGTGAGCCTGGTCACCCGTTCCTGCCAGCCGGGACGGCCCACGCGGACGTCACTTGCCCACTGACCATTGGTGTCGCGCGGTCAACGTCCCGTATGGTTTAGCATGCTCCGCCGCATGGCCGGCGGTAAGGAGGATTTCCGCGATGACCGCGATTCCGCAGACCGAGATCGCCTTTGACGTCCGCCTGTCCGATCACCCGGTCCCGGCGGCCGAACGGGAACGGCTGCTGGCCGCCCCCGCGTTCGGCGTGAGATTCACCGACCATATGGTCACCCTGCACTGGACGCAGGACGAGGGCTGGCACAACGGGAAGCTGGAGCCGTACGGCCCCTTCACCCTGGATCCGGCCACGGCCGTGTTCCATTACGCGCAGGAGTTCTTCGAGGGCCTGAAGGCCTACCGTCAGGAGAACGGGTCGGTGGTGATGTTCCGGCCGCAGGCGAACGCGGCCCGGTTCAACAGCTCGGCCCGCCGGATGGCGATGCCGGAACTGCCCGGGGAGACGTTCCTCCGCGCCCTCGAGGTGCTGGTGACCCAGGACCGGGACTGGGTGCCGCTGGAGATGGAGAAGAGCCTCTACCTGCGCCCGTTCGCGATCGCGACGCAGCCCGCGCTGGGCATAAACCACCCCTCCTCGTCGTACCTGTTCTCGGTCATCGCCTCACCGGCGGGCGCGTACTTCCCCGGCGGGGTCAAGCCGGTGACGGTCTGGCTGTGTGACGACTTCACCCGGGCCGCGCCCGGCGGCACCGGCGAGGTGAAATGCGGGGGCAACTACGCCGCCGCGTTCGTGGCCCAGCAGGAGGCCGTCGACAACGGCTGCGACCAGGTCGTCTGGCTCGACTCCGCCGAGCACCGCTGGGTGGAGGAAATGGGCGGGATGAACCTGTTCTTCGTCTACGGGTCCGGGTCCGGCGCGCGGATCATGACGCCCGCGCTCACCGGGACGCTGCTGCCCGGCATCACGCGCGATTCCCTCCTCCAGCTCGCGCCCCATCTCGGGATCCCGGCCGTCGAGGGCCGCATCTCGACCGACCAGTGCTACTCCGACAGCGCGTCCGGCGAGCTGACCGAGGTGTTCGCGTGCGGGACGGCGGCCGTCATCACCCCGGTGGGCAAGGTCAAGACGGCCGCCGGCGAATGGCTCATCGGCGACGGCACCCCAGGCCCGGTCACGACGCGTCTGCGCGAGGAACTCCTCGGCCTCCAGTACGGCCAGCGCCCGGACCCCTTCGGCTGGATCCACAAAGTTTGCTGAACGGACCTGCTCGGAGCCGCTTTCACCCCGGCTCTTCGTCGCTGGCCACCAGGCAGGGCCGGGCGGGCCTGACGACGGCGTCCCGGATGGTGAGATTGATGTGCCAGTGGACGGCTGGATGTGGCACACTGCCCTTATGACGTCTGGCCGCATCATTATCGGCAGGCGCGTCCGAGGCGGCGGCTGCTGCTTGCTGATCTTTGATCAGCTTCGCCCCAGCCCGCGGTGCTAGCCCGGGGGACGCCCCCCCGGACCCCCCGCCTGGACGCGCAGACCTCTCGCACGCCGCGAGGGGTCTTTTGCTTTGTGGCCGCAGACCACCTTCCAGAAACGGAATATCGCTGATGCCTGACGACAGCTTCCACGTCTACGACACCACGCTGCGCGACGGCGCACAGCAAGAGGGACTGAACCTGACGGTCGCTGACAAGCTCGCGATCGCCACCCAGCTGGACGGCCTGGGCGTCGGCTTCATCGAGGGCGGCTGGCCCGGCGCCATCCCCAAGGACACCGAATTCTTCCGCCGCGCTCAGCGCGAGCTGGACCTTAAGCACGCGCAGCTCGCCGCGTTCGGCGCGACCCGCCGGCCCGGCGCGAAGGCGGCCGATGACCCTCAGGTCGCCGCGCTGCGTGAGTCGGGCGCGCCGGTCGTGACCCTTGTAGCCAAGAGTCACGACCGGCACGTCCGGCTGGCCCTCCGCACCACATGTGAGGAAAACCTCGCGATGGTGCGGGAGACGGTCGAGCACCTGCGGGCCAGCGGCCAGCGGGTGTTCCTCGACGCGGAGCACTTCTTCGACGGCTACCGCTCCGACCGGGCCTACGCGCTCGAGGTCGTGCGCGTCGCGGCCGAAGCCGGCGCGGAGGTCGTCGCGCTCTGCGACACCAACGGCGGCATGATGCCGGGCGAGCTGGGGGACGTGGTGACGGCGGTCGCCGCGGCGACCGGGACGCGACTGGGCATCCACTGCCATGACGACACCGCCTGCGCCGTGGCCAACACGCTCGTCGCTGTCGATGCCGGCGTGACGCACGTGCAGGGGACCGCGAACGGTTACGGCGAGCGGGCCGGCAACGCCAACCTGTTCAGCGTCGTGGCCGGGCTCCAGCTGAAGAAGGGGCGCCCGGTCCTGCCGGACGGCTGCCTGCCCGAGATGACCCGCATCGCCCACTCGATCAGCGAAGTCACCAACGTGGCGCCCAGCACCCATCAGCCGTACGTGGGGCTGTCGGCCTTCGCGCACAAGGCGGGCCTGCACGCTTCGGCGGTCAAGGTCGACCCGATGCTGTACCAGCACGTCGACCCGCAACTAGTTGGGAACGACATGCGCATGCTGGTTTCCGACATGGCGGGCCGGGCGTCGGTTGAGCTCAAGGGCAAGGAACTCGGCTACGACCTGTCCGGCGACAAGGCCGCGCTCGGCCGCGTGGTGGACCGGGTGAAGGAGCTTGAGGCCAAGGGGTACACCTTCGAGGCCGCCGACGCCTCGTTCGAGCTGCTGCTCCGTGACGAGCTGGTCCCGGGTGGCGAACGGTACTTCTCCGTAGAGTCGTGGCGCGTCATCGTCGAGCGGCGGACGGACGGCGAGGTCGTCAGCGAGGCGACCGTCAAGCTGACCGCCAAGGGCGAGCGCGTCGTCGCCACGGGGGAGGGGAACGGCCCGGTCAACGCGCTGGACAAGGCGCTCCGGATCGGTCTCGAGAAGATCTACCCGGAACTGGCGAGCCTGGAGCTGGCCGACTACAAGGTCCGCATCCTGGAGGGGAGCCACGGCACCGGCGCGGTGACCCGCGTCCTGGTCGAGTCGGATGACGGCAGCGGCCGCACCTGGAACACGGTGGGCGTGGACGAGAACATCATCGCCGCGTCCTGGCAGGCCCTGGAGGAAGCCGTCACCTACTGCCTGCTCCGCGCCGGCCACCAGCCCGCCTGAATCCGGCCCTTCCGGGGTGGCCCCCGCGCAGGTGCCCGGCCCCCGCACCGTTGCAGGCAAAGGCGCCTTTGCGTGTACTCCCGGGTACGCTGCCGAATGGCAAAAATGATCTTCGGTCGCGGGCGCGGGGGCCGGTGCTGGGGTGGCGTGGCCGGTGCGGGGGCCGGTGAGCAGGCGGGTGATGGTCTGGGGGGTGGCGTCTGTGATGGTGGCGTTGATGGTGACCTGGTGCAGGCCGCACAGGGGTTACCATCGCGGCCGGGTGGCAAACTCCATGCGGAGGAAATGATGCATCGCATCGTCACCGGCCTCGCCCTCGCCGTCGCGGTCGCCGCGCCGGCCATGGCCGCCAGCCTGGGTCCGCCGGCTCCCCCGCCCGCGGCCAGCTATTACCTGTCCCTGGGCGACTCGCTCGCGCAGGGGGTCCAGCCCAATGCCGCCGGGACCAGCGTCGAGACCAATCAGGGGTACCCGAACCAGCTCCACGCGGCACTCCGCCTCGGCCACCCAGGCCTGCGGCTGGTCAAGCTCGGCTGCCCCGGCGAGACCACCGGCACCATGATCAGCGGGGGGATCTGCAGCTACCCGCAGGGCTCCCAGCTTGCCGCCGCGGTCAGCTTCCTGCGCGACCATCCCGGCCAGGCCCCGCTGATCACCATCGACATCGGGGCCAACGACCTCAGCCCCTGCGTGGTCCTGACCAGCCTCAGCGCACTCGAAGCCTGCGTCGGGGACACCCTCCCGCCCGTGGTTGCGAACCTCACCCAGATCATGACCGAACTCCGCGCGGCCGGCGGCAGCAACGTGCGGATCATCGGCATGACCTACTACGTCCCCGAGCTCACCGCGTGGCTGACCGGGCCGGCCGGGCAGGAGTTCGCCACGGCCAGCGAGCAACTCGTGGTCGCCTTCAACGGCAAGCTGGGCAACGTGTACCAGCAGTTCGGCGCCCGCATCGCTGACGTGTTCAGCGCCTTCCGGAGCGCGGACTTCACCGATCGGGTGACGCTGCCGAACATCGGCACGGTGCCGCGCAACGTGGCACTGATCTGTAAGTGGACATGGGAATGCGCCCCGGCGCCGCGCGGGCGCAATGAACACGCGAACGCGATCGGCTACGGCGTCATCGCCCTGACCTTCCTGCTGGCTGATCATCGCTGAACGGCCGCAGGACCATCCTGCCCGCCGGTTCATCCGGCGGCACCGCCTCACGCGGCCGTCAGGCTGTGGCGGCCGGCCCGCCGCCGTCTGACTCCGGTCCGGCGCCCCGCGTGCCGCCTCTGACCCCGGTCCGGCGCCCCGCGTGCCGCCTCTGACCCCGGTCTGGCGCCCCGCGTGCCGCCGTCTGACCCCGGTCTGGCACCCCCCCGCGCGCGGCGGGACGAAAGCTCTTACGGTGGTGACATGGAAGATATGGAAGATAAGGAGATTCTCTCCCGCATCGATGAGCTCATCGGGACCGAACATGAGCTCCGCGCCCGCCTGGCGGACGGAAAGCTGTCCAGCGCCGAAGAGCGCGCGCGCCTCAGGGAGGCCGAGGAGGCTCTTGACCAGTGCTGGGACCTGCTCCGGCAACGGCGGGCCCGCCGCGAGTACGGCGAAGACCCAGGCGCAGCAGACGTCCGCCCGGTATCGGAGGTCGAGAATTACCAGCAGTAGCGGTCGATGGCCTCAGTAGGCTCTAGGGCTGGGAAGCCCGCCGCCGCGTGGCCCCGCGCGCGGATCGGTGAGGGTGGGAACACGTCTGCGGGAGTGTAAGGAGAGCCGTGCGTATCGCAAGGTTCGCCATGGGGGGCGATGTCGCCTATGGCGTGGTCGAAGAGGACCAGGGTGACAGCGCATCGCCTGCCCCGGGGATTGACACCTCCGGGGTCTCCGGCGGTCCGGACCGGCCGCTGGCCATCGCTGAGCTGCGCGGGCACCCGTTCGGAACAGACCCGGCCGGCGTCCGGTACACCGGCAGGCGGTTCCCGCTGGCTGACGTCCGGCTGCTCGCGCCGGTGCTGCCCAGCAAGGTCGTGGCGGTCGGCCAGAATTACGCGGACCACGCGCAGGAGAGGGGCAGCGAGCCGCCGGTCGAGCCGGTGCTGTTCCTCAAGCCGTCGACGTCCGTGACCGGACAGGGCGACCCGATCGCCTATCCGGTGAAGCTCACGGAGCGGGTCGACTTCGAGGGCGAGCTGGCCGTCATCATCGGCAGGCTCTGCCGCGAGGTGCCGATCGAGCGCGCCCAGGACGTCATCTTCGGGTACACGTGCGCCAACGACGTGACCGCGCGTGACCTGCAGGCCCGGGACGGCCAGTGGACGCGCGCCAAGGGCTTCGACACGTTCTGCCCGATCGGGCCGTGGATCGAGACGATGGCCGACCCGACCGACCTCGCCCTGACCACATCGGTGAACGGAGAGGTCAGGCAGCGGGCGCGGACATCCGAGATGGTGCACGACGTCCCGACGCTGGTCGCCTTCGTCAGCCAGGTGATGACGTTGCTGCCCGGCGACGTGCTGCTGACCGGCACTCCGGCGGGTGTGGGCCCGCTGCAGCACGGGGACGAGGTGTCCGTGACCATCGAGAGCATCGGGACGCTCCGGAACCGGGTCATCATCCGCGACTGAGCCCAGCCGGGAGGCGCCCGGCCCGGGAGCCGCCCGGCCCGGCTGAGCCGGGAGAGCCCGGCGCGGGTGCCTGATCTGGTTCTCGCATCCTCGCCATCGCGGCCGAGGTGGGATTCCAGCCCAGCAGCGCCGCCCGCGCCCTGTCCGACGGCCGGGCCGCGGCGTTTGGGCTGGTCATCGACAGGCCGGCCCGCCTGCTCGGGATCGAGCCGTACTTCATGCAGCTCATCTCCGGTACCCGGTGACCGGCGCAGCCGCCCGCCCGCGTATCCGCGGATGACCATGGAAGCGGGCCGGGTTGCGTTCGCTGCCGAACCGGTTCTGGGCTAGACTGCGTGGGCGCGAGCGGCTCCCCGGGCCGCCGCGATGGGGTATGGGGTAATTGGCAGCCCGACGGGTTCTGGCCCCGTTAGTCTAGGTTCGAGTCCTGGTACCCCAGCCGAGGCAGCTTTGCTTGCTCATTGGCCGGTAGCCAATTTCGCGGGGGCCCGCGGTGCTGGCCCGGGGGGCGACCCCCCGGAACCCCCCGGCGGCACTCTCTGATCGCCCGGTTGATGTTTGCTGGCCTGGTGGGCTTCGCGGTTCGGCGCCGCATCCCGCGCCGCACCTCGCATCCGGCACCTCGCATCCGGGGCCCGGCACCCGGCACCCCGCGCGCCGCATTCGCCCGCCGCACCTCGCATCCGGGGCCCGGCATCCGGCGCCCCGCACCCCGCGCGCCGCATTCGCCCGCCGCACCTCGCATCCGGGGCCCGGCACTCAGCATCCGGGGCCGGGCACCTCGCATCCGGCATCGGCAACCTGAAAAGAGGCCCCCGCCCTCGCAGGGGGGTTTACGAGGGCGGGGACGTTGGGGGACGTGCGGCCGACCCGGGGCGCTGGACAGGGGTGGTGGCCTCACCACGGGCCGGCCCGTTCCCAAGGCGGCTACCAGCTGCGCCGGCGGGGGCGGCCACGTTCGTGGCCCGTGAGACGCAGCAGGAGCAAGAGGATGACGGCACCGATGATGGAGCCGATGATTCCGGTGGCGTGGAACGAATTGATGGACACCGAATGGTATTCGATCAAGTTCTCCACGAAGCCGCCCACGAAGGACCCGACGACACCGAGAACGATGGTGCCGAGGAGGCCGATCGGGTCGGGACCGGGGACGAGCAGCCGCGCGATCAGGCCGGCGATGAGACCAATGATCAGAAGAACGATGATGAAGATGACCATGGCCCCTTGATTCCCCATTCTGCGGTTGATATACGCAAGAAGCTCGATCTCCCGGCAGATCCAGGTTTCTGGAAGATCGCGCTCAGGAAAGCGCTGGTGAGGCCCGGCTCCGGCCGGTCACGATTGGGCTCCGTTTGCCGTGGTTGTGGCTCTGCGCTAGCCTTCCAGCGGTTGATGTATTTCACGGTAAGCCGTGGCCCCGTCGTCTAGTGGCCTAGGACGCCGCCCTCTCAAGGCGGTAACGCCGGTTCGACTCCGGTCGGGGCTACCCCTGAAGGCCGCGCGCCGCAGGCGCGCGGCCTTCTTGTTTGCCCAGCCCACCGACCATGCAGTGCTGAGACCGACAGCGCAGTGCCGAGACCAGGAAGTACGAGGTGCCCGAAAATGGAATCCTTCGGCCACGTGCAGTACGAGAGCGTGCCGGGCGATGAAGAGCAGGGTGGTGTCGAGGTCATCATCACCACCGACACCTCCGGCGCCCCCCACAAAGCCGGTGAGGGAAAGCTCTACGTGATGCGGAATTCGGCCGATCCCGACGGCCCGAAGCTGTACTTCACCGAGGCCGAATGGGACGCGTTCGTGCTCGGCGTCAAGGACGGCGAGTTCGACCTCGACGAGGAAGGCAACCTTCCCCCGCTGCCGGGCACTCCCGGGCAGGTCTGAAAACGGGGCCCCGCGGGTCGCAGCGGCCTCGGCGCGCGGCCCGGCCCGCACGGCTCACCGCTCGCACGCCGGGCATCTGCCGCCGTTACGCTGAGGTCTGGCGGCTACGATAAGCACGCCCGGCGGTCGGGACTGCCTGCAACCAGGCCCATCGCCGCAAGGCAGCCTGACTGGCACCGGCCGGCGCGGCTCCTGGCACCTGCGCGATGACGAGGGCGGCACTGCGAGCAGCGAAGGTCGGAAAACATGTTTGGACTCCCGGCGGGAATCTCAGCCTGCCTTTTCGATATGGATGGCGTCGTGACGCAGACGGCGCTGGTACATGCCGCGGCGTGGAAGGAGATGTTCGATAACTTCCTGCGCCAGTGGGCCGGGCAAACCGGCGAGAAGTCCGTGCCGTTCGATGCCTCCCACGATTACGACGAATACGTCGACGGGAAGCCGCGGCTGGACGGTACGCGGGCCTTCCTGCAGTCGCGCGGCATCAGCCTCCCGGAGGGCAGCCCCGACGACAAGCCGGGCACTGCCACCATCTATGGGCTGAGCAACGAGAAGAACAACCTCGTCGTCGAGAAGATCCGCACAGAGGGCGTGAAGGTCTACGACGGCAGCATCCGGTACATCAAGGCCGTGCGCGCCGCCGGGCTGCGCACCGCCATCGTCTCGTCCAGCGCCAACACCGTCGACGTGCTCAACGCGGCCGGGATCGCGGACCTGTTCGACGCGCGGGTCGACGGCATCGTGGCCCGGGAGCGCGACCTGGCGGGCAAGCCGGCCCCGGATACCTTCCTGGCTGCCGCCCACGATCTGGGGGTGACCCCGGCGCAGGCCGCTGTCTTCGAGGACGCGCAGTCAGGCGTCGCGGCCGGGCGTGCCGGGAACTTTGCGCTCGTCGTCGGGGTGGACCGGGTCGGTCAGGCGGAAGAGTTGCGTAAACACGGCGCGGACATCGTCGTGAAGGACCTGGCGGAACTGCTCGATTGAGCGGGGAGAGCGACGGTCCCGGCTGAAGCGTGAAAGGGCAATTACATGATCAAGCAGGCCGCTTACGGGGTCGAGCCGTGGAGCCTCCGGGAGTCCGGGCTCAACATGGACCTGCTCGCCCAGAGCGAGTCCGTCTTCGCCCTTTCCAATGGCCACATCGGGCTCCGCGGCAACCTCGACGAGGGGGAACCGCACGGGATGCCGGGCACCTACCTCAACTCTTTCTTCGAGCAGCGCCCGCTGCCGTACGCCGAGGCGGGCTACGGCTACCCCCAGTCGGGGCAGACGGTCATCAACGTCACCAACGGCAAGCTGATCCGGCTGCTCGTCGACGACGAGCCGTTCGACATCCGCTATGGCACCCTCAACGCGCACGAGCGCGTGCTCGACCTGCGTGCCGGGACCCTGACCCGGCGCGTGGACTGGACCTCGCCCGCCGGGTCCAGGGTGCGGGTCACCTCGGTGCGGATGGTCTCGCTCACCCAGCGGGCCATCACGGCGATCAATTACACCGTTGAGCCGGTGGAGGGCGCGGTCCGGGTCGTGGCGCAGTCCGAGATCGTGGCCAACGAGCAACTGCCGGACACGGGCCGGGACCCGCGGACGGCCGCCGCGCTAAGCTCCCCGCTGGTCAGCGAGGAGTATGTGGCCGACAACGACGGGCAGTGCCGCGCCATTCTCGTGCACAGCACGCGGGTCAGCGGCCTGCGCATGGCGGCCGGGATGATTCACGAGGTGCAGGGCCCGGCGCGGATGGCCGTGCACAGCGAGGCGTACCCGGACGTGGGCCGGGCCACGGTCGCGGCGGAGGTGCCGTCCGGCGAGAAGCTGGAGATCATCAAGTTCGTCGGATACGGCTGGTCGTCGACCCGCTCCCGGCCCGCGGTCCACGATCAGGTCGCGGCCGCCATGGCCCTGGCCCGGCTCACCGGGTGGGACCAGCTGCTCGCCGAGCAGCGGGCCTTCCTGGATGACTTCTGGGCCGGCGCCGACGTGGAGGTGACCGGTGACCCGGAGATCCAGCAGGCGGTGCGGTTCGCCCTGTTCCAGGTCCTGCAGTCGGGGGCCCGCGCCGAGGTGCGCCCCATCGCGGCGAAGGGGCTGACCGGCCCCGGCTACGACGGGCACACGTTCTGGGACACCGAGACGTTCGTCCTGCCGGTGCTGACCTGCACGCAGCCCGCGGCGGCCGCGGACGTCCTGCGCTGGCGTCATTCCGTCCTGCCGCTGGCCCGGGAACGCGCCAGGGACCTGGGTCTGCAGGGCGCGGCATTCCCCTGGCGGACCATCGACGGCCAGGAGTGCTCCGGGTACTGGCCGGCCGGCACCGCCGCGTTCCACATTAATGCGGACATCGCGGACGCGGTCGTCAACTACATCCACGCCACCGGGGATGAGAAGTTCGAGCGCGAGGTCGGGGTCGAGATGCTGGTGGAGACGGCGCGGCTGTGGCGGAGCATCGGCCATCACGACGCCGAGGGGCGGTTCCGCATTGACGGGGTGACCGGCCCCGACGAGTACAGCGCCATCAAGGACAACAACATCTTCACCAACCTGATGGCCCAGCGGAACCTGGCGGCCGCCGCCGAAGTGGTGGAGAAGCACGATGACATCGCGGCGGCCCTCGGTGTCACCAGCGAGGAGGCGGCCGGGTGGCGGGACGCCGCCACCGCCATGATGATGCCCTACGACGAGCGCCTGGGCGTGCATCCCCAGCACGAGGGCTTCACCCAGCACGCGGTCTGGGACTTCGCCCACACCCCGGGAGAGAACTACCCGCTGCTCCTGCACTACCCCTATTTCGACCTGTACCGCAAGCAGGTCGTCAAGCAGGCCGATCTGGTGCTGGCCATCCACATGCGCGGCGACGCGTTCACCGCCGCGGAGAAGGCGCGCAACTTTGCCTACTACGAGCCGTTGACCGTGCGCGACTCGTCACTATCGGCCTGCACGCAGGCGGTGGTGGCCGCGGAGGTCGGGCATCTCGAGCTGGCCCATGAGTACCTCGCCGAGGCGGCGCTCATGGACCTGCGCGACGTGGAGCGCAACACCCGCGACGGCATGCACATGGCGTCGCTGGCCGGGGCATGGGTGGCGCTGGTCGTGGGATTCGGCGGCATGCGGCACGCGCAGGACACCCTCGCCTTCAGCCCGCGCCTGCCCAACGGCATCACCCGGCTGTCGTTCCGCATGCGGTTCCGCGGGCGCCTGTTCCGGGTCACGGTGACCCGGCACGAGGCCACCTACGAGCTGCTCGAAGGTGAACCGCTCGCCTTCTTCCACCACGGCGACCAGCACACGCTCGACGACAAGACGATCCGGCTCAAGATCCCGGCCATCCACGCGGGCCCGCGTCCCCACCAGCCCAAGGGGCGCGAGCCCATCACCCGCCGCTAGCCAACCAGCGTCTTGACCGCGGAGGTCAGCTGGGTCATCGCCTTCTTGGCGTCGGCGAAGAACATGCTGGTCTTGGGGTCGTAGTACAGCTCGTTTTCCAGGCCGGCGTAGCCGTGCCCCATCGAGCGCTTGATCACGATGATGGACTTAGCCTGGTCCACGTTCAGGATCGGCATGCCGGAGATCTCGTTGCCCGGGCGGCGGGCCGCCGGGTTGGTCACGTCGTTCGCCCCGATGACCAGGGCCACGTCGGTCCGGGCGAACTCCGGGTTGATCTCGTCCATCTCCACCAGCTGTGGGTAGGGCACGTTCGCCTCGGCCAGCAGTACGTTCATGTGGCCGGGCATCCGGCCCGCCACCGGGTGGATCGCGTAGCTGACCTCGACGCCATGGTCCTCCAGGACCTTGGCCAGCTCGGCCACGCCGTGCTGGGCCTGCGCCGCAGCCAGGCCGTAGCCGGGCACGATGATCACCTTGGCCGCGTAGGCCAGCTGGATGGCCGCGTCGTCGGCGGCGACCGAGCGGACCTGAGCGTCGACCGGCCCGCCGATGGCCACGGCGCTGTCGCCGGTGCCGAACCCGCCGATGATGATGTTGGCCAGCGACCGGTTCATCGCGTCGGCCATCAGCTTGGTCAGGATGCTACCGGAGGCGCCCACCAGAGCGCCGGCCACGATCAGCGCCCAGTTCTGGATGACGAAGCCGGCCATCGCCACCGCGGTGCCGGTGAACGCGTTCAGCAGCGAGATTACCACCGGCATGTCCGCGCCGCCGATCGGCAGTACCATCATCACCCCGAAGCCCAGCGAGGCGAGCACAACGATCAGCAGCGCCGGGAGGCTGGGGGTGCTGAACAGGTACGCGCCGGAGCCGAGGGCCACGACGGCGAGCACGATGTTGAGCAGGCGGCCGCCCTTGAAGGTGATCGGCTGGCCGGGGATGAAGCCCTGCAGCTTCCCGGCCGCGATGATCGACCCGGAGAACGTCACCGAGCCGATGAGCACGTCCAGCACGCTGAACACCGAGGTGCTGCCAAGGACGCCCACCGTGGACTCGGCCTGGTAATAGCCGTAGATCGCGACCAGCGCGGCAGCGCCGCCGCCGACCGCGTTGAACGCCGACACCAGTTGCGGCATCGCCGTCATCTGCACCCTCTGGGCCGCGTACAGGCCCACGCCGGAGCCGATCAGGCCGCCCGCGAGCAGCACGATCCAGCCGGTCGTGGTGACCGTTCCCGCATGGATCAGCAGGACGAAGGTGGCGATGACCGCGATGATCATGCCGGTCATGGACACCTGGTTGCCGCGGCGAGCAGTCGCCGGGCTGTTCATCTGGTGCAGGCCAACCACGAACAGCGCCGCTGCCAGCACGTAGACGAGCTGAATGTATCCGGCGAATCCGACGTGTCCCGTGAATCCGGTCATGACTGGCCCCTGCCTACGCCAACCTTGTCCGCCAGGCCCTTGAGGCCCTTGTGACCGTCGAGTGTTTCCAGTTCCGGCTGCGGTGCCCTCTTGCGGAACATCTTCAGCATCCGCCCGGTCACCACGTACCCGCCCATGACGTTCGCGCCGGCGAAGACGGCGGCCACGAACCCGAGGATGTACCCGACCGTCGTGTGTGCCGTCACCCCTATCAGCAGGGCGCCGACCAGCACGATGCCGTGGATCGCGTTGGTCGCCGACATCAGCGGCGTGTGCAGCGTGGCCGGGACCTTCCCGATGACCTCGATGCCGACGAGCAATGCGAGGATGAAGATGGTCAGGTCAGTCAGTAGTGCTGCTGACATTGGCGACGCCTCCCTTGGTGAGCGTTTGTGCGGGCAGCAGGCGGGCGACCGCCTCGTTCACGACCTTGCCGCCGTGCGTGATCACCACGCCGGCCTGGATCTCGTCGGCAGTGTCGATGGCGAGCGCTCCGTCAGAGGTCATGTGCAGCAGCAGCGCGGAGATGTTCCGCGAATAGGCATTCGATGACGCCGTGGGCACGGTGGCGGGCAGGTTGTCCGCCCCGATGATCCTGATCCCGTTGCCGGTGACGACCGTCTCGCCAGGCCGGGATCCGGTCACGTTGCCGCCGAGCGCGCTGGCGCCCATGTCCACGATGACCGAGCCGGGCGACATCGCCTTGAGCGCGTCGTCGGTGACCAGCAGCGGCGGCCTGCGCCCGGGCACCTGGGCAGTGGTGATCACCACGTCGTGCCGGGCGATGTGGCCGGCCAGCTCGTCCTGCTGGGCCTGCCGTTCCTCCGCGGTCAGCTCGCGAGCGTAACCACCCTCGCCCGCCGCGCTCTCCACCGAGGTCAGCTTGATGAACGTGGCCCCGAGCGACTCGACCTCGCCCTGGGACGCGGGCCGGACGTCGTAACCGCTCACGACCGCGCCGAGCCGCCGCGCCGTGCCGATCGCCTGCAGGCCGGCCACGCCCGCGCCGAGCACGAGGAGCTTGGCGGGCGGGGCGGTGCCAGCCGCGGTGATGAGCAGGGGGAAAAACCGGCCGAACGCGCTGGCGGCGATCAGTACCGCCTTGTACCCCGCGACGTTGGCCTGGGAGCTGAGCGCGTCCATCGTCTGGGCCCGGGACAGGGTGCGGGGCAGCCCGTCCAGGCTGACCGCGGTGACGCCTTGCGCGGCCAGGTCACGCGCCAGTCCGGGGTCGATCAGCGTGGACAGCATCCCGACCACGGTCTGCCCGGCCCGCATCCGCGCGATGGCCTTGGCGTCCGGACGGGTCACGGTGAGGATGACGTCGGCCTTGGCGTACAGCTCAGCGCCGGTGACGATGACCGCGCCGGCGTCGGCGTAGACGCCGTCGGGGAACCACGCCGCCTCACCGGCCCCGTTCTCCACCAGCACCTCAGCGCCGGCGGCCACCAGCTTGGGTACCGCCTCTGGTACCAGGGCGACCCGTCGCTCACCCGGAGCGTATTCCTTGACGACAGCTATCTTCATGCGGGGACCTCGCTCCGTTACTGACCGGGCCGGGGGACTTGACCATCCGAACGATGTCCCGGGGCGGGCGGCGTGTCTAGGGACCTACGCCCTTCCCGGGCCTTCCGTCAACCCGGCCGGCCCATTAATTGGGACCATATGACAGCCGTTCGGGGTGCGACAGATGCCCTGCGTCACGGCGCTTTGGGACCAAGGTCCGGGTCCAACGGCCTCAATCCGTGATCAGTTCGCTGATCTTGTCGCCCGCGCCGACCACGGCGGCCGCGTGCAGCCGGCCGGGTGAGCGCGTCAGCCGCTCGATCGGGCCCGACACGGACACGGCGGCGACGACCCGGCCGGCCGCGCTGCGCACCGGGGCGGATACCGAGGCGATGCCCGGCTCGCGCTCGGCCACACTGGCCGCCCAGCCCCGCCGCCGCACCTGGGCGAGCATCGTGGCACTGAACTTGGCGCCGCGCAGGCCCCGGTGCATGCGTTCCGCGTCCTCCCAGGCGAGCAGCACCTGCGCGGCGGATCCGGCGGTCATCGGCAGCGCCGCGCCCACGGGTACGGTGTCGCGCAGGCCGCTGGCGCGCTCGGCGGCGGCGACGCAGATCCGCGCGTCCGCCTGCCGGCGGTACAGTTGTGCGCTCTCGCCGGTCACGTCGCGCAGGTAGCCGAGGATCGGCTGGGCGACCGACAGCAGCCGATCCTCGCCGGCCGCCGCGGCCAGCTCCGCGATCCGGGGCCCGAGGACGAAACGGCCCTGGGCATCACGGGCCACGAACCGGTGGTGCTCCAGCGCGACGGCGATCCGGTGCGCCGTGGGCCGCGCGAGGCCCGTCGTGCTGACGAGCTGCGCGAGCGAAGCCGGGCCAGTCTCCATGGCGGTCAGCACGCAAACGGCCTTGTCCAGTACGCCGACTCCGCTAGAGTTGTTCATGTCTTGATACTGCCGTCTCGCTATTCGAGATGCAACCGGAGATGCCCGAAGCGGCGCCGGCCGATTCCTGATCGGGAACCTGCTTCTGATGAGGAACTGGCCGGAGAGGCCGAAGGGCTGGAGGAGAGGGCGCAATGGGCCGCACGCTGGCCGAGAAAATCTGGGATGCCCACCTGGTCCGCAGCGCGGAGGGTGAGCCTGACCTGCTCTACATTGACCTGCACCTGGTGCACGAGGTGACGAGCCCGCAGGCGTTCGACGGGCTCAGGATGGCTGACCGCACGGTGCGCCGCCCCGGTCTGACGATCGCCACCGAGGACCACAACGTCCCGACCACCGGGATCACCGGGCCCGGGGTGCCCCTGGACGGTCCGTTCAGCCCGGTCACCGACCCGGTCTCGCGGACCCAGGTCGAGGCGCTGCGCAAGAACTGCGCCGAGTTCGGCATCCGCCTGCATCCGATGGGGGACGCCGGCCAGGGCATCGTGCACGTCATCGGCCCGCAGCTGGGGCTGACCCAGCCCGGCATGACGATCGTCTGCGGCGACTCGCACACCAGTACGCACGGCGCTTTCGGCGCGCTGGCGTTCGGCATCGGTACCAGTGAGGTGGAGCACGTGCTGGCCACCCAGACGCTGCCGCAGATCCGGCCCAGGACCATGGCCGTCACGGTCAACGGGCGGCTCCCCTGCGGGGTGACGGCCAAGGACCTGATCCTCGCGATCATCGCCAAGATCGGCACCGGCGGCGGGCAGGGTTACATCGTCGAGTACCGGGGCGAGGCCGTGCGTGGCCTGTCCATGGAGGGCCGTCTCACCGTCTGCAACATGTCGATCGAGGCGGGCGCGCGGGCCGGGCTGGTGGCGCCGGACGAGGTCACCTTCCGCTACCTGGAGGGCAAGGCGCACGCGCCAAAGGGCGCCGAGTGGCAGGCCGCACTGGACTACTGGCGCTCGCTGCCGGCCGACGCCGACGCGACCTTCGACCACGAGGTCACGCTGGACGCCACGCAGCTCACGCCGTACGTGACCTGGGGGACCAACCCGGCGCAGGCCGCCCCGCTGGCCTCGCCGGTGCCGGACCCCGCGGCCATGGCCGACCCGGGCGAGCGCGCCGCCGCCGAGCGGTCGCTGCGGTATATGGACCTGACGCCGGGCACCGCGCTGACCGATATCTGCGTGGACACGGTCTTCGTCGGCTCGTGCACCAACGGCCGGATCGAGGACCTGCGCGCGGCGGCCGGGGTGCTGCCCGGCCGGAAGGTCGCCGAAGGCGTCCGGATGCTCGTCGTGCCGGGCTCCATGGCGGTCCGGGCGCAGGCCGAGCAGGAAGGCCTGGACGCGGTGTTCACGGCCGCCGGCGCGGAGTGGCGCGCGGCCGGCTGCTCGATGTGCCTGGCCATGAACCCGGACAAGCTGTCCCCGGGCGAGCGCAGCGCGTCCACGTCCAACCGCAACTTCGAGGGACGCCAGGGCAAGGGCGGCCGCACCCATCTGGTCTCCCCCGAGGTGGCCGCCGCGACCGCCGTCACTGGCCGCCTGACCGCCCCCGCCCACCTCTGACCGGCCCAGCGCACGGGCATTAGGAGAAAGAGCATCATGGAGCCGTTCATCTCTCATACGGGGCGTGTGCTGCCGCTGCGGCGGAGCAACGTCGACACCGACCAGATCATCCCGGCGGAGTACCTGAAGCGCGTCAGCCGCGCCGGGTTCGGCGACGGGCTTTTCGCCGCGTGGCGCGAGGACCCCTCGTTCGTCCTCAACCAGCCGGCCTACGAAGGAGCGACGATCCTCGTCGCGGGCACCGACTTCGGCATCGGGTCCTCGCGTGAGCATGCCGTGTGGGCGCTGGTGGATTACGGCTTTAGTGTCGTGATCGCGCCGCGCTTCGGCGACATCTTCCGCAGCAACGCGACCAAGGCCGGGCTGCTGCCGGTCCGGCTGCCGGAGGAGACAGTCGCCGCGCTGCAGGACGCGGCGGAGGCGGACCCGGCCGGCGAGATCATTGTGGATCTTCAGGCGCGTGAGGTTCGTCACGCGACGGCGCCCATCAAGGCCCCGTTCGAGATCGATGACTACACGCGGTGGCGGCTCATGGAGGGCCTCGATGACATCGGCCTGACCCTGCGCTACGCCGACGGCATCACCCGCTTCGAGGAGGAACGCCCGGCCTGGCTTCCGGTGACGGCCTGAGGCATCTGCCAGGAAAGACCGGAAGGCCGGTTACCTCACGTGACGGCCGGATCCACACGGATCCGGCCACACTGACCGGCTATCTGAAACGGACCGAAACTATTGGCCGTTCTGTCCCCGGTGCGCCCTGTTGTGTTGCCCATATGATGATCTGCTCGGCAAGAAATCTCAATGCTGGCCGGTTAAGGCCCCGACACGCCGGGCAATGTTGGCCATGGTTATTGTGTAACGGCGTTGGATCGCCTACTTTCGGGCAGGTCAGAGGTCGCGCGCTCTCGGGTGCAATGTCCGTGCGACCTCCCGTGGGGGAACCGCAGGAGTGAGATATGAATAAGCGTGATCTGATTGATGCGATCTCGGGCCGGCTGGGGGACAAGAAGTCCGCTACCGAGGCCGTGAACGCCGTGCTCGACGCCATCCAGGACGCGGTTGCAAAGGGTGACAAGGTCGCGATCACCGGCTTCGGTGTCTTCGAGAAGAGCGAGCGGCCAGCGCGTACCGCCCGCAACCCCGCCACCGGGGCGGCCATCGAGGTGCCCAAGTCCTCGGTGCCGAAGTTCCGCCCCGGTGCGGACTTTAAGGCGCTCGTCAACGGCGAGAAGAAGTAACTTCGGGCAAGCACCCGGCTCTCGGTGCGGCACGGGGGGAGTCAGTTGCCCTCCCGTGCCGCCTGCGGGCGCTGAGAGCCCGGCGAGCGGCTGGTGTGTCGGCGGGTACCGCGGCGGGCTATGGCGAGGCGCCCGTACCGGCCCAGCGGATCCGGGCCTTCAGGCCCGGCGAGCGGCCGGTGTGCCGGCGAGTTACCACAGCGGGGCGCGAAGCGCAGCGGGGGGGTTCCCGGGGGGCGCCCCACCCCGAATGGCAAACGCCGAACCCTGGTCGCCGGCTGGTGATCGAGTGGACAACTGAACTGTGACCACGCCCCGGGCTAACGCGGCGAGCCGGGCCGGCCGCCCAGGCTGAGGAAGGCGGGCACCGAGGAGGACAGACCGCGCGCAGGCCGGGGCGAGCGCCGCCGCACTCCTGCCCGGCCGCGCGCACCGGGCACGGAAACAGCAGCGGCAAGGAAGGGCGGCCCGCCCGCCCGGCCCCGTGCCCGGACGCCCACCCGCCGTATGCCGCGCACCCGCCGTCCCGGGCAAGCCCCTTATCGCGCCCTGCGGGCACTGTCTTCTCCGTCCAGGCGGCACCTGACGGTGCCGAATCAAGCCTTACTTGATCAAGCTTTACTTGATCAAGGCGGCGCGCTGCGCGCCGCGGGCCGACGCCAGCGCCCGGCCTCTGCCTTGGAAGGCCCGGCCGGCGCGCGTCGGCCCCAACAGCCTCAGCCCACCCGCTGATCCAGGCCCATCCAGCCACGCAACCGGGCTGCTGCATGATTCCGTCTTCCTCGGCGATCCATTTTCCCGCTCCTTGCCGCCGCGTCTAGGTCGCTCTGGTAGGTCACTGCGTGATCGGCTCGCCGAACGTAGACGCAGCATCCACTCACCAGGATCCGGCGCCTGCGAGGAAACGCGGAGGATCAGGACCTAAGGGCTCAACCTGCCGGCGCTACTGTCGCGCCGGGACCGCAGGTAGGCTGCTGAGCCGGGAGCCGAAGTCGAGGGGCTCCGTACTCTCGCCTGGGGAGGTGGTATTGCCGATCGAGCATGCCATGGGCGGTCGCCAGGGAGAGTGGAGGTCGGGCGATGCCGGACGACAGCTCGCGGACCGTATTGGTAGCCCTCGGGGCGGGCATTGGGGTCACGCTTGCCAAGGTCGGTGCAGCGGCGCTCACTGGTTCGTCTGCTATGGCCGCCGAGGCTTCGCATTCACTGGCCGATAACGCCAACGACCTGTCCCTCTTCATTGCTCAGCGCCGCAGCAGCCGCCCTCCCGACGCCCGGTATCCCCTGGGGTACGGGCGGGAAGCCTACTTCTGGGCATTAATCGCGGCCCTCGGCGTGTTCGTCGCCGGTGCGGCGTTCTCGCTGCGTGATGGCATCGACGAGCTAATCCACCCCAGCGCCACCTCATCGTTCGCCGTCGCCTATATCGTGCTCGGGATCTCTGCTGTCCTTGATCTGGTGTCATTTCGCCAGTCAGCGGGCCAGATGAGCGGCCGGGCACGCCATTACCATCGGGAGCTCCTGCAGGAGTCCAGGGTCACGTCTGAACCCTCGCTGCGGGCTGTGTTCGTCGAGGACGCGGTGTCGGTCTTCGGAGACGTGATCGCGTTTGCCGCCTTGGCCCTTAATCAGATCACCGGGTCGTCGATACCGCAGGGAGTGGCCGCGGTGCTCATCGCGCTGGTGATGATCCGCGTCAGTCTCCGGCTTATCCGGCGCAGCCACGACTTCCTGGTCGGCGCCTGGGTGTCGGCCGAAGAGGAGGGGAGCCGCGATCCTAGTGGCTTCACCCAGCCGTTGCGGCCAGCTGAGGAGGAGAGAGTACGAGCCTTTCTCTTCGGGTACCCCGGTGTGACCGACATTCGCGAACTCCTGTTCACCTTCGTCGGTCCGGGCCGGGTATGGATTGTCGCCCGGGTTGACATCGACGATGGCCTGCGCGGTGCCCAGGTCAAGTCACTGGTACGCGGCATCGAGTCGGGTCTGAAGCATGAGGCGGAAGAGGTCTACCGGGTCGACGTCGTGGCCATCGGCGGAGCACAGGCTGTGAACACTTAAGTTCTTCCTCCGCTTCTGCGGTGAACAGCTCGCAAGCAGCATCGTGGAGCCCACCGGAGGCATGGTCGCCGCTAGCACTAGCTACGCTGGCGCCTGGTCGCAGAAAACTACCGCTGCCGAGATTCCTTCATGCAGTAGCAATCACGTACAAAGGCAACACAGGAGCAATCCACGTGCAAACTAACTCCAACGGCTACCTCCAATGTGGTATTTACATGTACAATCCAAAGCTGGGCACCGGCCCATGGGTTGTGAGTGTTTACGTCGGAAAGAAAAAGGGTCGATTAGCAAGAAGCAAGACTATGCGCCGCACGGCAGCGTCAGCTCAGTAAATGCAAAGAAAGGAAATATCTTTCATATAACCGCAACTCATCACGCCGACGCCAACGGCAAGAACCATGGAAGCATACCCAATGAATGTATCATCCCATGACCTAGCCGCCGAAATCTCCGAGCGGCTCAATTATTTCGCGCCAGACGGCTTGTCTATCGGCTCGGCAGGCGAAGCAATCGAGGTCTATTCGGCGGGTCGAATGATGGGCGGATCGCCGGCTCTCGATATAATCGGCGAGAATGATGACCGTAACGTAGCCGAAAAAATTGAAACGGCTGTCCGAGCAACATTGGATGGCATCCAGGATGTGATTATCGAAGATATCCACGGGTCGTGGCCCGGTCGGCCGGGCCCCGGTTCAAAGCTTCCAATGCCGGATTGTCGGGTAACCGGGGACGAGTTGCTCGTATGGTTTGGTGACGAGGCAACCCCGGCACTGGCGCTTCCGCCGATCAGGCTTCGCTGATGCAGCTGTTTGGCAGCGAGAAGGACGCCGCCTCCGTCCGGTGAGACGCTCCTCTCCTCGTCCTGGTGCTGCTCGTGGCGGTTTCGTCACTTTCACGAATGAGCTGGGGCAAGTCAGTAGATGCTGCGTCGGTGGCCCGGACCGCCGCACCGGATCGGCCCCTTAGCTTGTTATTTAACCTCTGCTGTTCCCTGTTGCGTGGTCTGTCCGTGCTGTCCGGCGTGTTGCCGTGACAGCGGGCGGCCACCGCGACACGGTTGGTTCTGTCTGACGGAACTGACGGTTGAGGCGGTGGCCGTGGCGTTCAGTATCGCCTGGCTGGAGGATGCGGTCCAGGACGAGGCGGATGAGGAACGGGCGCGCAGGATGCGGGCGTGGTTCCGCGGTGAGCTGTACCGGTGCCTCGCGAAGCGCCCGGATGCGCTGTCCGAGCTGGCTGACGCGGTGCTGTGCAAGCAGGACCGGGTGCACATGCTGTCTGGCCGAGCCTGAGAATGCCAGCAGTCACGGAGAGTGTTCCGCTTGTTTTGTTGGCCCCGCGCGCGTAACCGCCTGTTCGGCGCGGCCCACCGGTGTCTCGGCGCTCATCAGCTGGGCACGCAGATCAGGTTGATCTGGCTCGGCAGCGCGCCTTCACCGTGACCTTCCCTCTTGGATGCCGAGCCGGTGGACTGCGGCGAGACCCCCATCGGCAGATGGTCTCAGCCGTTGATCGGGGACATGTCCGCATACCGGTCGCCGGCCGGGGGACGGATCGCGCCGAGGCGGGCCAGGTGGTCCGGGGTCAGGATGAGGTCGGCGGCGGCGGCGTTCTCCTCCAGCCGGGATACCCGCTTGGTGCCGGGGATCGGGACGACTTCGTCGCCCTGGGCGAGCAGCCACGCGAGCGCCACCTGCGCGGGAATCGCCCTGGCTTCGGCTGCCACCGCCTCGACCTCCGCGACGATGCGCAGGTTCTGCTCGAGGTTGTCCTTCGCGAAACGGGGATTACTGCTCCGGAAGTCGCCAGCGTCCAACTGGTCTGTCGAGCGGATCTGGCCGGTCAGGAACCCGCGGCCCAGTGGTGAGTAGGCCACGAAGCCGATACCGAGCTCGCGGACTAGGGGCAGGACCTCGGCCTCGGGGTCCCGCGTCCAGAGCGAGTACTCGCTTTGCAGGGCGGTGACCGGGTGCACCGCGTGGGCCCGGCGGATCGTCCCGGGCGACGCCTCCGACAGGCCGATATGCCGGATCTTGCCCGCCTGGACCAGGTTGTGCAGCGCGCCGACCGTGTCCTCGATGGGGGTGTCCGGGTCGACGCGGTGCTGGTAGTACAGGTCGATGTGGTCGGTGCCGAGCCGGCGCAGGATCCCTCCGCGGCGATCCGGACGTTCTCCGGCCTGCTGTCCAGCCCCCGCTGCTCGCCGTCCCGGCGGGAGATCAGCCCGAACTTGGTAGCCAGCACGACCTCGTCGCGGCGGTCGGCGATCGCCCGCCCGACCAATTCTTCGTTGAGGTAGGGACCGTACGCCTCGGCGGTGTCGATGAGCGTGATGCCAAGGTCAAGGGCCCGCTGGATCGTGCGGATCGACTCCGCGTCATCGGCGTTCGCTCCCGTGTAGAAGGCGGACATGCCCATCGTTCCCAGGCCGAGCCGGGAAACATCGAGTCCGCCGAGCGAAACGTGCTTCATTCTGCGCCTCCTGGATGAGCTAGATCCCGGCACCTTCGGGCGTCCTTTGGTTTCAGGCTATAACCCGGCCTGCCGGGCCTGGCCGTAGGTTGGAGAGCGTAGGCGAGCTCAACTGGCTCGGGGAGTTCCTGCGGGCCAGGCGTGATCTGGTCCAGCCGGCTGCCCTGGGCCTGGCAGATCCGGGCCGGCGCCGGGTGCAGGGCCTGCGGCGCGAGGAAGTGGCGATGCTGGCCAGTGTCAGCACCGACTACTACGTCCGTCTTGAACAAGGCCGGGAACGGCAGCCCTTCGAGGATGTGCTCTGCGCCCTGGCCCGGGTGTTCGGCCTCCGGGCACGTCCAGGCTCGTGACCATCCCCTAGCGACAGGGCGTACGAACCAGAGCCGCCGTTCTGGTCGGTCGGCGACTCCTCGGCGATCATCGATCGAGGCGCGCAGATTAGGTCGCTCTGCGCGCCGCGCAGCCCGGATCTGCCGATGAGCGGCCTCGCGTGCTGGGCGGGCGAGCCAGGAGTAGCTGTAGTTGCTCGCCGCTGGGGAGGCGGATCCTGGGTCTGCGGCGAGGTCGAGGCTGGAGCCGAGGGCGAGGTCCTTGACCACGCTGGTGACCCTGACCTGTCCGGCCGGCGCTTCGTAATCACCAGCTTGGAAGGTCGGTATCCCAGAGCGGGCGTGAGCAGGACCGGCGTATGCCCTGGTGGGCCGGGCGCCTCATCCGTGAGTTACCGCCACTGACCGTAGAAGCTCCTGGCGTGGCACGGGCGACCCGCTGCCAGGTTGCCCTGACTTGTATCAGTTTGATACTCGCTGCGTTAATTCGCACGTATGGCAGGAGGAGTACCGTTCTCCCTGCAGCGGGCTTGACTGTCTGAATCGACCACCAAACCAAAGGAGGAGATCCACATGTCTGTCACCGAAGAATCAGCGGGCGCTACTGCGATCCGGCGGTTCACGATCCCGGTCACCCCCGAGGCAGAAATCGAGGCGCTACGCGCGCGCGTCACGGCCACCCGCTGGCCCGACCAGGAACTCGTCGCCGACCATTCGCAGGGCCCGAAGCTGGCGGTCATGCAGGAACTCGCCCGCTACTGGGCGGCTGAATACGACTGGCGCAAGTGCGAGGCGAAGCTAAGCGCCCTGCCGCACTTCATGACCGAGATCGACGGGCTGGACATCCACTTCATCCACGTTCGCTCCGAGCATGCCAACGCGCTGCCGGTCATCATCACGCACGGATGGCCCGGCTCGATCATCGAGCTGCTGGCGATCATCGACCCGCTCACCAATCCCACCGCCCACGGCGCGAGCGCAGCGGACGCCTTCGACGTGGTGATCCCGTCGATGCCGGGCTACGGGTACTCCGGCAAGCCGCGCGAGACCGGCTGGGGCCCAGACCGCATCGCCCGGGCCTGGACCGAGCTGACGAAGCGCCTCGGCTACAGCCGGTTCGTGGCGCAAGGCGGCGACTGGGGCGCGATCATCACCGACGTGATGGCCGCCCAGGCACCCCCGGAACTGCTCGGCATGCACACCAACATGGCTGGCGTTGTTCCAGCCGATGCCTCAACGGCGCTAGCGCGCAATGTCCTGGGGGCCGGCGGCCCTCCGCCGTCGGGCCTGTCCGCTGAGGAAAGCCGCACGTACGAGCAGCTGAACTTCTACTACACCAAGGGCATCGGGTACGGGATAGAAATGATCACCCAGCCGCAAGCGCTCTACGGGATCGCGGACTCACCCGTCGGCCTGGCCGCCTGGATGATCAACCACGACGCGGCCAGCTACTCCGACATCGCCGACGCCGTCGCCGGGCACCCCGTCGGCAACCTGACCCGGGACGAGGTCCTGGACAACGTCACGTTCTACTGGCTGACGAACACAGGGATTTCCTCCGCGCGGCTGTACTGGGAGAACACGTTCGACTTCTTCGGCGTCCACAACGTCAACATCCCGGCCGCCGTGACCGTCTTCCCGAAGGAGATCTACAAGGCCCCGCGCAGCTGGGCCGAACGCGCCTACCCCAAGCTCATCTACTTCAACGAGGTCGACCGGGGCTGCCACTTCGCCGCCTGGCAGGAGCCGACGCTGTTCACCGCTGAGCTACGCGCCGCGTTCCGGTCATTGCGCTAACTAGACACCGACGGACGGCGCGCACCGGTTGCGCGCCGTCCCCGCACCTGCTAGGCACCGGCCGGGACATCCAGCCACAGGGAGAGCCCGGGACATCCAGCCACAGGGAGAGCCCACAGGGAGAGCATTGTCATGAACGTACACTGGCGCGTGCCCGCCGGGTTGCACACGGCCTCGGCCCAGCTGCCCGATGAGGGTGAGCTGCCTTCGTTGGACGGCGCGAGCGGGTGGCTCAACTCGCCGCCGCTGACGCCAGCAGGCCTGCGCGGGAAGGTGGTCCTGGTCGATTTCTGGACCTATACCTGCATCAACTGGCTCCGCCAGCTTCCCTACCTCCGCGCCTGGGCCGAGAAATACTCCGGCCACCGGCTGGTGGTGATCGGCGTCCACACACCCGAGTTCTCCTTCGAGAGAAACGCCGATAACGTCCGCCGGGCCGCCCAGGAGATGAGGATCGATTACCCGGTCGCAACCGATAACGACTATGCAGTATGGCTGGCCTTCGGCAACCATTACTGGCCCGCGCTCTACTTCGCCGACGCGCAGGGGCGTATCCGGCATCACCACTTCGGCGAGGGCGAATACGCCCAGTCGGAAATGGTGATCCAGCAGCTGCTGGCCGAGGCCGGATCCACCGGCGCGGGCACTGAAATGGTCTCGGTCGACCCCAGCGGCCTGGAAGTCCCGGCCGGCTGGGCCAGCCTGAGATCACCAGAAAATTACACCGGCTACGAGCGCACCGAGGGCTTCGCGTCCCCCGGCGGCCCGGTGCCGGGCAAGCCGCACGTCTATACCGCCCCGGCGCGGCTGGGGCTCAACCAGTGGGCCCTGTCGGGGGACTGGACCATGGAACAGGAGGCGACCACGCTGAACGCGGCGGGCGGGCAGATCGCCTGCCGTTTCCGCGCCCGCGACCTCAACCTCGTCATGGGACCGGCAGCACCAGGCAGCGCGGTGCGATGCCGCGTCCTAATCGACGGACAGCCACCCGGCGAGGCGCACGGAACCGACACCGACGCCGACGGCAACGGCACCCTTTCGCAACAGCGGGTGTACCAGCTCATCCGCCAGCCCGGCCCCATCACCGACCGCACCTTCGAGATCACCTTCCCCGATCCAGGTGCTCAGGCCTACTGCTTCACCTTCGGCTAGACTGGAGCGAACCATGCGAACTGCGCCAGGTCGACCGGGGACGGCGCAGCTTACCGCGGCAAGTTCTCGGGCAAAGTATGCCCACGAGACCCTGCCAGTCGGTCACAACGCGCCGCAGGAAGCACCCCCAGGCCTTGCGCTCGAAGTGAGAGCGCAATGTCGGCCATGCTGGTGATGACGGCTCGGGCTCAGAGCTGTGTCATGCGCTCTAGCTGGCCGGGCTCGTTGGCGTAGCCGATGCTGGCCACGTCTGCCCGGTGAGCGGCCTCGATGTCGGTGAAGGAGTCGCCGACGAGGGTGGAGGCGGCGGGGGCGGCGTCCAGGCCGCGGATGGCTTTGTTGATCAGGTGCGGGCTCGGCTTGAGAAGGCCGGGGTCGTGGCTGGTGCGGGCGACGACCAGGCGGATGCCGTCGCTGAGGCCGTGGCGGTCCAGGTAGGCGGTTACCGCTCGGGCGCTGTTGCTGACGGCGCCGACTGTCCGGCCGGACTCTCGGGCGCTGGCGATTACCTCATGTACGTACGGGGTCGGCTCCGCGAACGGCCTTCGGCACTCCGCTTCCCTTCCCAGTGGACATCGATCCGCCTATGCCGAACTCTGCGCGGGTGTGTGAATACTTAGCGGATATGCGAATACTAACTGGGCGGGAAGGACAACTTCTGGGCGGGAAGGACAACTTCGCCGCCCACCGGGAACTGGCCGAAAAGCTGGTGGCCATCTATCCCGGCACCCGGCAGATGGTGGCCGAGAACCGCCGGTTCCTGGCCCGTCCCCTGGACTACGTGCTCGCCCAGGCCATCAGCCAGTATGTGGACCTCGGCGCCGGGTTCCCCACCAGCCCGGCCGTCCATGAGATCGTCCGCCGCCACGACAGCACCGCCGCCGTGGTCTACGTCGGCAACGACCCGGTGGGTTCGCCACCCGATGAGCCGGTCAGCGTGGAAGGCGTCAGCGCGACCGCCGTCCTGGTGCGCCGGGTCAAGCAGGGTGTGGCCGAATGGTACCGGCTCCAGCTCACCCGCCACCGCCGCCGCCGAACAGCGCCGCCGCACCCAGGCCGGGGCCATCCGCCGCAAGCTCGCCCAAATCGGCACCGCCGAGACCGCCCTCATCACCGAACTGGAAACGCCCGCCGACCCCGCCGATCCGGCCGCCCAGGCCCTCCGCGACCTGCTAGCCGACGCCCGCGCCGACCACAACACCCCACCAGCATCAGACCCCGGCACGGCCCCTCAAGATCCCGTCAGCCACTTGACCGGTGACACTGGGTAGTCCCCCCGGGCTAACGCAGCCCCGGGCGCTTGCCCAGGGCGGTCTGAATGATCCTGTCCATGAGCTGCGGCAGCGGAAGCCCTGTGGCCGCCCACATCTTGGGGAAACCTGAAGCGGGCGTCATCCCCGGCATCGTGTTGATCTCATTGACCAGGACCCGCCCGGAGGGCCCGCCGGGCGTGCAGAAGAAGTCCACCCGGGCCAGGCCCTCGCAGGAGATCGCGTCGAACGCCGCGCAGGCCAGCCGCCGGACCTCGGCGATCGCCAGGTCGGGAAGGGGGGCCGGGATGACCATGCTGGTCTCGTCGGCCAGGTATTTGGCCTCGAAGTCGTAGAAGTCCGCACCGCCGCCGACCACGACCTGCCCGGGCACGCTGGCTTCGGGCGGGCCACCGCCGACGCCCTCCAGGACGGCGCACTCGATCTCCATGCCGTCGATCGCGGCCTCGACCAGGACCTTGGGGTCGTGCTCGCGCGCCGTCTCGATCGCCTGCTTGAGCTCGGTCGCATCGCGTGCCTTCGACGTTCCCACGCTCGAACCGCCCCGGGCCGGCTTGACGAACACCGGCCAGCCGAGCTCGCTGATGTCATCGAGCACGCGCTTGCGTTCCGGGCCGGCCGTGACCGTGCCGGGCGCCGCCTGCGCGCCCTGCGTGTCCGCGGGAGCGGCGGCCCAGTCACGGTCGCGTACCACCACGTACGGCCCGATGGGCAGGCCGTGCGCGGCGAAGATCAGCTTCATGTACTCCTTGTCCATGCCGGCCGCGCTGGCGAAGACACCCGCGCCGCAGTATCGCGCACCGGTCATCTCCAGCAGCCCCTGGATCGTGCCGTCCTCGCCGTAGGCGCCGTGCAGCAGTGGGAGCACGACGTCCACCGCGCCGAGATCGCGGGGCACGTCGCCCGGGCTCAGCACGGTCAGGCCGCCCGAGGCGCCCCCCGGCCGCGCTGCGATCTCCGCCCCCGGCGTGGCGAAGGCGTCCACCGACGGCAGTTCGCCGCCGCGGCCGATCGCGAGCCGCCCCAGGTCGCCGGAGACCTGGAGCCACCGGCCGTCCCGCGCGATGCCGATCGGCACGATCTCATACCGGGCCGGATCCAGCGCGGGCAGCACGTAGGCGGCGCTCGCGCAGGAGATCGAATGCTCCGAGCTCCGGCCGCCGAAAACCACAGCCACCCGGATCTTGCGTTGCTCGTTCACGCTGTTTCCTCCGCTCGTTCCTCCGCTCGCGTCCTGAGCGCTGATCACCGGCTCGCGAACGGCGGCCTGCCGATCAGGGCCAGCCGATCAGGGCCAGCCGATCAGGGCCAGCCGATCAGGGCCAGCCGATCAGGGCCAGCCGATCAGGGCCAGCCGATCAGGGCCAGCCGATCAGGGCCAGCCGATCAGGGCCAGCCCAGAGAGTCCAGTGCTACGTAGGCGTCGGAGATGAGGTCCTCGGTGTCCTCGAGTCTGATGGAGAACCGTACCGCGCCCGGTGCGGGCTCACCGTCTACGACCCGTACCATTCCGGCTTCGCCGAGCGTGAGGCGAGCATGATAGCGGCCTCGCCGACCGGCAGGCCCTCATGCATGACCGCCGCCACGACCTCGGTGATGGGCATCTCCACGCCGTGCTTGCGCGCCAGGGCGAGCACGGATTCTGACGATTTCACACCCTCGGCGACCTGGCCGCTCATCGAGGAGGCCTTGGTGACCGACATTCCGCGGCCCACGTTCTCGCCGAAGGTCCGGTTCCGTGACAGCGGCGAGCCGCAGGTCGCAACCAGGTCGCCCAGGCCGGCCAGCCCCGCGAAGGTTTGCGGGGACGCGCCGAGGGCGGCTCCCAGCCGGGCGATCTCGGCCAGCCCGCGGGTGATCAGCATGGCCCTGGTGTTGTCACCGAGCCCCATCGCGACCGCGATGCCGACGGCCAGGGCGATGACGTTCTTGACCGCCCCGCCGAGCTCGCACCCGACGACGTTGGTGTTGGTATACGGCCGGAAATAGGGGGTGTGGCAGGCCTGCTGCAGGCTGAGCGCGGCCCGCTCGTCCGTGCACGCGACGACGGTCGCCGCGTACTGCCGCTGAGCGATCTCGCGGGCCAGGTTCGGCCCGGAGACGACGCCGATCCGGCCGGCCCGGGCCTCGAGCACGTTGGTGATGACCTCACTCATCCGCTTGCACGTATCGAGCTCGATCCCCTTGATCAGGCTGACGAACCGCGCGCCGGCCGGGATGAACGGTGCCCAGCGGCGCAGGTTCTCCCGCAGCGATTGCGCGGGCACAGCGAATATTACGAGGTCAGCACCCTCAAGCGCCGCCACGGGGTTAGCCGCCGCCCGCAGCTCGGGGGTGAGGGGGACGCCGGGCAGGTAGTCGGGGTTCTCATGTCGTTTGTTGATCACCCGGGCCAGTTCCGGCCTGCGGCAGCAGACGACGGACGGCGTTCCGGCGTCGCAGAGCACCTGGCCGAACGTCGTTCCCCACGATCCGGCCCCCATGATGGCCGCCTTCACGTCGGGCGGGCCTCCGCCTCCGGCCCTCCGGCCGGGCCCTGCGTGCCCTGCGTGTCATCGCTGCCGGTGGGGCTCTCATCCAGGTCCGTTCGGCCGATCGATGCCTTTCCCGCGGCGGTGGGGTCGTAGGGGACGGCGGGCGGTGCCTCCCCGCGCAGGCCCGCGAGCAGTGCCGTCACGTCCGCCATGACGACGTCGGTGGCCGCGCGCAGCGTCGTGGCGTTCAGCGGCTGGTCGCGGAACGCCGACAGGTCGACCGGCGGCCCGGCGATCATCCGGACCGTCCTGCGCGGGAACAGGTGTGGTCGCGTGGTCCCGTAGGGCAGGACGTGCTGGGCGCCCCAGTGCGCGATCGGGATCACCGGCGCGCCGGTCGCCAGCGCGAGCCGGGCCACCCCCGTCCTGGCCTTCATCGGCCACAGATCCGGGTCACGCGAGGCCGTACCCTCCGGGTAGACGACGACGCATTCACCGTCATGGATGGCACGCTCGGCGTCCCGGAGCACGAGCGCAGCATCACCGCGATTACGGTAGACCGGAAGCTGCCCGAGCTTGCGCAGGATCGGGCCGACGCCCTTGACGTTGAAGATGGGGGATTTGATGAGAAAGGTGGGGTAGCGGCCGGCCTCGTAGCTGAACAGCGCCACCGTGCCCCAGTCGGCGTACGAGAGATGATTGGGGGCCAGGATCACGCCCCCATCCGGGGGGATGTGCTCGCGGCCCTGCATTTTTTGCTTGATCAGGGCGTGCAGCGACGGCTGCAGAACCAAAACGGAGAAGCGCCGCCAGCCGGGCGAGTAGCTTCGCTCCCGCTTGCTCATGGCGCGAAGCTTCCGGTCTTCATCAGGTCAGTCTCCTGGTTGAGGTGGCTCAATGTCGAGGCAGGATCACACGTATGTCCGATGATGCCCCGTTCACGTGGGCGGTGGTGGTCCCCGTCAAGGTACTTGCCCGCGCCAAGTCCCGGATCGCCCCCCTCGCCGGGCCGCGCCGGGCCGAGCTGGCCCTGGCCATGGCGTCGGATACGGTCCGCGCGGTCGTCGCGTCGCGGGCGGCCCGGCACGTCATCGTGGTCACCGACGATCCGGTCGCGGCGGAGGAGTTGTCCGCCGTGAGAGCGACGGTGGTTCCGGACGAGCCGCGGGCAGGCCTCAACGCGGCCCTGAGTTACGGGGCGGCGTGCGGGGAGCGGCTCTGGCCGGGGTCCGCGATGGCCGCACTGTCCGGCGATCTGCCCGCACTGCGGGCCGCCGAGATGGACGTGGCCCTCGGCACCGCGGCCTTGTGGCCGGAGGCGTTCGTGCCTGATCTGCAGGGCTCTGGGACGACCCTGTACACGGCGGCGCCAGGCGTGCCGTTCCGGCCGGGGTTCGGGCTGGAGTCCCGGCGGCGGCACGCCGGGGCGGGCGCCACCGAGCTGCTGCTCCCGGGCATCGCGGGCCTGCGCCGGGACGTGGACACGCCGGAGGACTTGCGTGATGCCGCCCGGCTCGGGCTGGGCCCGCGGACGGCCGCCCTCGCCGCGGAACTTCTCCGCGCGGCCGGCTAGCGTGCGCGACGCACGCCAGGCGAACGCGCTAGATGTAGACGACGGGGCACGTCAGGGTGCGCGTGATCCCCTCGACGGACTGGATTCCGGCGGCGACGAGCGAGCCCAGCTCGTCCACGTTGTCCGCTTCGGCCCGGACGATGACGTCGTACGGGCCGGTTACATCCTCCGCCTGGGTGACCCCGACAATCTTGGCGATCTCCCTGGCGACATCGGCGGCCTTGCCGACCTCCGTCTGGACCAGGATGTATGCCTGAACCATGACGTCCTCCATGGGCATAGTTATCGACAGTGAAATTTGCCCGGAGAGGCCACGGTACCTTAGTGCGCAAGGCCCCTCACAGGGCGAGATCAGCTGAATTGACGGATGGCCCGGGTTTGTGAGTAATCAGCGAGGGCAGCGCCGGGGAGACGCCGGCGGCGCCGGTGATGGCCGCCTCGGTGACCGGGGCGACGCCCGCGGTTTTGGCGACCCGGGTGAGCGCAGTATCGGGGATCTGGGCGAGTTCGGGCTCATCGCCGAGATGGCGGCGCGGATGCGGCCGGGACCCGGAACGGTGGTCGGGATCGGCGACGATGCCGCGGTGCTCGCCGCGCCCGACGGCCGGGTCGTCGCGACCACGGATTTCCTGCTGGAGGGACGGCACTTCCGCCGGGACTGGGCCAGTCCGGTAGACATCGGTCACCGCGCCGCGGTACGCAGCCTGGCCGACGTCGCGGCCATGGGCGCCGTCGCGACCGCGCTCCTCGTCGCCTTCGCCGCACCCTCCGGCCTGCCGGCGGCGTGGGCCATCGGCATGGCGGATGGCCTCGCGGCCGAGTGCGCCCGTGCTGGCGCCTCGGTGGCCGGCGGCGACGTGGCCCGGTTCGGCACTGTGCTGCTGGCCGTCACTGGCCTCGGTGACCTGCAGGGCAGGAACCCGGTGACGCGCTCCGGCGCCCGGCCCCGCGATGTTGTGGCGGTCGCGGGCCCGCTGGGCCGTTCGGCCGCGGGCCTGGCCCTGCTGCAGGCCGGCCTCGCGGTCCGGCTCGGGGACCCGTCCCGGCTCGGGGACCCGTCCCGGCTCGGGGACCCGTCCCGGCTCGGGGACCCGTCCCGGCTCGGGGACCCGTCCCGGCTCGGGGACCCGTCCCGGCTCGCGGACCCGTCCCGGCTCGCGGACCCGTCCCGGCTCGCGGGCCTGTCCCGGCTGGCGGACCTGTCCCGGCTCGCGGACCCGTCCCGGCTCGCTGAGGTCGCCGGGCTGATCGCGGCGCACCTCCGGCCCACTCCGCCCTACGACGCCGGGCCCGAAGCCGCCACGCTGGGGGCCACCGCCATGATCGATGTCAGCGACGGTCTACTCGCCGATCTGGGGCACATCGCCGACGCGAGCGGCGTCGCCATCGACGTTCGTACCGCCGCCCTGGACACCGCCGCCCTGGAGCCAGCCGCGCGCGCCATCCGGAACGGTGCCCTCGGCAGTGCGCCCGGCGAGGCCCCCAGCAGTGCCCCTAGCGAGGCGAATCCCGGCGGCGCCCCCGGACCGGCCGCCCTAGGTTGGGCGCTGACCGGGGGTGAGGACCACTCCTTGGTGGCCACGTTCCCGCCGGGGGTCCTGCTCCCGGCCCGATGGTCGGTGATCGGCGTGGTCCGCGAGGGCTGCGGCGTCCTCGTCGACGGCCACGCCTACCGGGACGCCCCCGGCTGGGACCACTTCCGTTGACCCACGCCCCACCTGCACCTCCGCAAGATCAGCTGGACCCATTCCGAGCGGGCGAACTTCATGGGCGGGACGGGCGGGCACCCCGGCACAAACAGCTGATCCCGGGCAACCGGCCCGGCGATCCCCCTGCGGCATCACGAGGTCCTGTCAGGCCCCTGGCCAGGCCGTACGTCGGCATGCCGATTCTGCAACGGTCGCAGGGGGCAGAAACTGCACACGTTTGGCGCGGGCGCGAGGCGGGGAAGGGGCGGGGCGGGCGGGCGAGGGATTTAGGGTAGGGGTATGGGTGGCTCGGTGACACCGCCGTGTGTGCTGACGATCGCTGGGTCCGACTCGTGCGGGGGAGCCGGAATCCAGGCCGACCTGAAGACGATGCAGGCGCTGGGCATGCACGGCATGAGCGTGGTGTGCGCCGTCACCGCGCAGAATTCGGTTGGCGTGCAGAACTTCTGGGAGCTTCCGCCGGAGGCAGTCCGCGCCCAGCTTGAGTCCGTGCTTTCCGACATTCCGGTGCAGGCGATCAAGACGGGCATGCTGGCGTCCAGCGCGATCGTCAGCGTCGTGGCGGAGGTGCTCGCGGGCGTGCGCGCACCGCTGGTCGTCGACCCGGTGGCGGTGTCCAAGCACGGTCATTCGCTGCTGATGCCGGGCGCGGGCGACACGATGCGCGAGTCGCTGCTGCCGCTGGCGACCGTCGTCACGCCGAACCTCGACGAGGCCGAGCAGCTCACCGGGATCAAGGCGGCCGACGAGGACGGCATGCAGGCGGTGGCCCGGGTCATCAGCGGGCTCGGGCCGCGCTGGGTTCTCGTCAAGGGTGGCCATCTCGCCGGTGACCCGGTTGACCTGCTCTTCGACGGGACGCGGACGTGGCGTTTTGCCGGGGAGCGGATCGGCACCCCGCACACCCACGGGACCGGCTGCACGCTGGCGTCGGCTATCGCGTCCTACCTGGCTCTCGGCGCGGACGTGCCGGACGCGGTGGCGCGGGCGCGCGAGTACGTGACGGGCGCGATCCGCGCCGGGTTCCCGCTCGGGGCCGGGATCGGCCCCGTCGACCACGCCTGGCAATCTCGCAGGTAGGCCAGGTAGCCCGCCAGCCCAGGTAGAGGGTGGCGATCCCGAGGGTCACGCAGCCCGCGGCGACGATACGGGCCCAGCCGAATCGTTCGCGGAAGGAAACAGGCCCGCCGTCCCGTGGCGCCGCTCGGTCCAGTCCCCGCGGCCCTGATTATGCCGAACGTGCCCTATGCGGACCGCGGCCGGAACCCTGGGCGCAACCACATGCTGGGACCATCGTCGGTACGGTGGCGCGGGACGGCCAGACACAAAGATCCCGGGCGCGCGACGCGCCCGGGATGCGACGTGCGGATCTCTAGCGGGCGACCTTGCCGGCCTTGATGCACGAGGTGCACACGTTCATGCGCTTGCGCGTGCGACCGACCATGGCGCGGACGGTCTGGATGTTGGGGTTCCAGCGGCGGCGGGTGCGGCGGTGCGAGTGCGAGATGTTATTGCCGAAGCCCGGCCCCTTGCCGCATACGTCGCAGACGGAAGCCACGGGTCTACTCCAAAGTCGAGGGTGGTCTGAGCGCCGTCCGCGCGCGGCGCGCAGGGGGACAGCCGTCAGATCATAGCCGACTCGGGGGCCGGGGCGCGAACCCGCAGCAGCGCACCCTGCGTAGAAGCACCCCGCGTCCGGGTGGCTCCGGCCCCGCCTCGGGCGGTTTCTCCCTGCCGCTGGCGGTTCCGGGCACTTTTCTGTCCGTAGCCGATTCTATCCTGCCCCTATGACGACCGTGCGTGACCCGCTGGACCGCGTGCTCGGGGCCAAGACGGCCAAGCCCCTGAGCGACGCGTTCGGCCTGCAGACCGTGGGGGACCTGCTGCGGCACTATCCCCGCCGGTACGCGACCCGGGGCGAGCTGACGGAGCTGTCCTCGCTGCGGGAGGGCGAGCACGTCACCGTGCTCGCGAAAGTCGCGCTGGCCCAGCGGAGGCCGAACGGCAACCGGCGCGGTGAGCGCCTGGAGGTGACCGTCACCGACGGTACGGCCCGCCTCACCCTGACATTCTTTCACCGGGTCGGATTCTGGCAGAAGATGCTCCGCCCGGAGGCGCTGGGATTGTTCGCGGGCACGGTCTCCTCGTTCCGCGGTCGCCGGCAGCTGGTCCATCCGGACTGCGAGATGCTGCCCGAGACCAGCGGGCTGGGCGTCGCCGCCGAGATCGCGGCCGACTACGCCACCGAGCTGATCCCGGTCTACCCGGCCAGCGCCAAGATCTCGTCCTGGCAGATCGCCCGGGCGGTCCGCACCGTGGTCGACACCCTGGACGTCGGCGAAGATCCACTGTCCGCCGAGCTTCGCGAGCGGCACGGCCTCGGCGGCCGCGCCGAGGCGATCCGGGCCATTCACCGGCCGCTGGACATGGATGACTACCGCCGGGCACGCCACCGCCTCAAGTGGGACGAGGCGTTCGTGCTCCAGGCCGCGCTCGCCCAGCGCAGGCACGCCGCCGCCGCGATGCCGGCCACCCCGCGCCCGCGGGAGCCCGGCGGCCTGGCCGAAGCGTTCGACGCGCGGCTGCCGTTCAGCCTCACCAACGGCCAGCGTGCCGCCGGCGAGACGATCGCCGCCGACCTGGCGTGCGCGTTCCCGATGCACCGGCTGCTGCAGGGCGAGGTCGGCTCGGGCAAGACCGTGATCGCCGTCCGGGCCATCCTCCAGGTCATCGACGCGGGCGGCCAGGCCGCGCTGCTGGCCCCGACCGAGGTGCTCGCTCAGCAGCACTTCCGGTCGATCACGGCGATGCTCGGGCCGCTCGGGCAGGCGGGCCGGCTGGGCGGCGCCGAGAACGCGACCCGGGTGGCCCTGCTCACCGGATCTGTCGGCGTCACCGCGCGGCGCGAGGCACTCACCGACGTGTTCACCGGCGACGCCGGCATCGTCATCGGCACGCACGCCCTGCTCGAAGAGCACGTCCGGTTCTCCGACCTGGGGCTGATCGTGATCGACGAACAGCACCGGTTCGGCGTCGAGCAACGTGACGCGCTCCGCGAGAAGGCGCCCGGCGGACGGCCGCACGTCCTGGTCATGACGGCCACGCCCATTCCGCGGACCGTCGCCATGACCGTTTACGGTGACCTTGAGGTATCGACGCTCAGGGAGCTTCCGGCCGGACGGTCGCCGATCGCCACGCACGTCGTGCCCGCGGCCGACAAGCCCCGGTACGTCGAGCGGACGTGGGAGCGCGTCCGCGAGGAAGCCGGCCGTGGGCGCCAGGCGTACGTGGTCTGCCCGCGGGTCGGGGGCACTGGCGCCGGTGAGCCGGACGACGGTGCCGGCGGGGACGGTGCCGGAGCGGACGGTGCCGGAGCGGACGGTGCCGGAGCGGACGGTGCCGGAGCGGACGGCCGGCGGCCACCGCTGGCCGTGCTGGACATGGCCCCGGCGCTGGAGAACGGGCCGCTCGCGGGACTGCGCGTGGCGGCGCTGCACGGCCGGATGCCGTCCGATGAGAAGGAACGCGTGATGCGCGCCTTCACCGAGGGGGACCTGGACGTCCTCGTGGCCACCACGGTCATCGAGGTGGGCGTCGACGTGCCGAACGCGACCGTCATGGTCGTCATGGACGCCGATCGCTTCGGCGTCTCGCAGCTGCACCAGCTACGCGGCCGGGTCGGCCGCGGTACGGCGGAGGGCCTGTGCCTGCTCATCACCGAGACCGAGCCGGGCAGCCCGGCCCGTGAGCGGCTGGACGCGGTGGCCGCGACCGTGGACGGGTTCAGCCTGTCGCGCCTCGACCTGGAGCAGCGCCGGGAGGGCGACGTGCTGGGCGCCGCGCAGGCCGGCCGCCGGTCCAGCCTCAAGCTGCTCAGCCTGCTCTCGGACGAGGACCTGATCGGCCAGGCCCGTGAGGAGGCCGCCGCCGTCGTGGCGGAGGATCCGGATCTGGCGCGGCATCAGGGGCTCGCCGCCGCGATCGGTGACCTGCTCGGCCCGCAGCGGGCCGAGTTCCTCGACAAGACCTGAAGCGGTGCTGGCCCAGGGGGCGACCCCCTGGACCCCCCGGATGCGCTCCGCGCCCGCGCGGTGCTGCTTCGCCGGCATACCGGCCGCTCACCCGGCCTGAAGGCCGGGATCGCTGGGCCGGTACAAGCGTCTCGTCGTGACCCGCCGTGGTAGCTCGCTGGGCCGGTAAGAGGACTTTCGCGGTCGCGCCGCGCACTTCCAGCTGACCCAGGAGGGCGCGGGTCGCCTCCGTGATGGCGTCGACCGCCTGGTTGAACGCGTCGGCGTTATGCGCCGCCGGGGCGCGGAAGCCGCTCACCTTCCTGACGTACTGCAGCGCGGCGGCGTGCAATTCATCGTCGGTGACCCGTTCGGTATAGGGCGCCCGCAAGGTTTTGATGCTCCTGCACATGTCACGACCCTACGCCGCCGGCCGGGACCGGGCGGCCCGGGGAAACCGGCCGGGGAAACCGGGCTGTGCCCTGGTGGGCACCGTCAGCAACGAGACCTTGGTCCGTGGTTTGCACCGCAGGTGGACGTGCAGACTAAGCACATGACGCGTGTCATTGCCGGCCAGGCGCGGGGACGGCGGCTCGCGGTGCCGGGCGGCCGGACGACCCGCCCCACTAGCGACCGCGCCCGGGAGGCGGTGTTCGCCGCGGCGGGATCGGTCCTGGGCTCCTTCGACGGGACACGCGTTCTCGACCTCTACGCCGGATCGGGTGCGTTCGGCCTGGAAGCATTGTCCCGCGGGGCTACGGCGGCGCTGCTGGTAGAGGCGGATCCGCGCACGGCCGGGGTGATCCGCGCCAATATCGACGCGGTCGGGCTGCCGGGCGCGCGCCTGGTGAACGACCGCGTGGAGCGGATCCTCGCGCGTGGGCTCCCCACCGGCGGCGAGCCCTACGACGTCGTGTTTGCCGATCCTCCGTACGCCGTGAGCGACGATGATGTCACCACCACTCTGGAGGGGCTCATGACGGGGGGCTGGCTTGTGCCCGGAGCGCTCGTTATCGTCGAACGTGGCGCCCGGTCGGGGCCTTTGCGCTGGCCGGAGGGGTTCTCGGCCAGCCGCTCACGCCGCTACGGCGAGGCCATGCTCTGGTACGGTCACGCCACCGGGGCCGAAGCCGGGCACGGAGCCATCGCGACCGCGCCCGGCCGGTCCGGGACCACGCCGGGGGCCGCCCCGACCACCGTCCCGGCGCCGCCTGGCGCTGGATCGTAACCGGATAAGCGAAAGAGGTGGAACAGCGTGCGTCGTGTCGTCTGCCCCGGCTCCTTTGACCCTGTGACCAACGGGCACCTCGACATCATCAGCCGGGCGTCCCGGCTCTATGACGAGGTTGTCGTGGCAGTACTCATCAACATCACCAAGCGCAGCCTGTTCACGGTGGACGAGCGCATGGAGATGCTGCGGGAGGTCACCGCCCGGTACGGCAACGTCCGGGTGGACCGGTTCCACGGGCTGCTGGTGGACTTCTGCGAGACCAACGGCATCTCGGCCGTCGTGAAGGGACTGCGCGCCGTGAGCGACTTCGACTACGAGATGCAGATGGCGCAGATGAACTACAGCATGGCCAAGGTCGAGACGATGTTCATGACCACGAATCCGCTGTATTCGTTCCTCAGCTCCAGCCTGATCAGAGAGGTGGCGAAGTACGGCGGAGACGTCAGCGGGCTCGTCCCGGAGCAGGTTATCGGCAAACTCCGGGCACGCCTCGCCGAATCATGAGCTACGGTAGGTAACCGCGGGGAATGGGACGGCGGCCTGCTGAGTTGGGATTCGTTGCCAGCTCTCGGTAAGCTCGATCGTCCAGCACTGACCAATCCCGGTAACTGTCATGCCTCATGTACGCAGAAAGTCCCCAACGACCCTTGACCCGCGCGGGGTGCTCGTTTTCGGCACACGAGCCCTGGGACGCCAGCCCGGCGCCGCGCGGGAAGAGACCCGTACCATCCCGGCGCCAGGCTCGCTGCGCGTTGAGCTGGCGGGAGTGCCCGCGGGGGCCGACGTCGAACTGTCCGTGCGGCTGGCGGAGGTGTCCGAGGGCGTCCTCGTCACCGGCACCGCGACAGCGCTCGTGGTTGGTGAGTGCGCACGCTGCCTCGAGCCGCTGACCTCTTCGGTGGAAGCAAGCTTTCAGGAGCTCTACCACTACGAGCCGGGCTCCGCGGAGGACGACGAGGACGAGTTGCTGCTGGACGGTGACCTGCTCGACCTGGAGCCGGTGCTGCGCGACGCGGTGGTGCTCGCGCTGCCGCTGTCCCCGCTCTGCACGGACGACTGCGCCGGGCTGTGTGCCGAGTGCGGGGTCCGGCTGGCCGACGCAGGGCCGGGACACCGGCACGAGGCCGCGGTGCTCCCCGAGTGGGAGGCACTGCGTCAGTTTGATGGGTTTGACACGGAAGACCAGACCGGCCGCCGTAACGGCGCCGGAGACCGATAGGAGGCTGAGGTGGCGGTTCCCAAGCGGAGGATGTCACGCAGCAACACGCGTTCCCGGCGCGCGCAGTGGAAGTCGGCTGCGCCCACGCTCGTCAGTTGCCCGCAGTGCCACAACCTGAAGCTTCCGCATGTCGCGTGCCCGACGTGCGGCACGTACCGGCGCCGCCAGGTGCTGATGCCGTCCTGACCCATGTCCGGCACGGTCGGCAGAATGTGGCTCCGCGACCGCGGCGCCCACGGCGGGGTCGCTGACCAGGCCATCGCGAGAGTGCCTGGAGGAGGCGTCTGTGGGCGTCGTTAGGGATGGGCCCCGCGACAGCGGGGCCGCTGCGGGCCGGGATCCCGCCGAGCTTCCGTCCGCCCTGGGCGTACCGCTCGGCGACAAGCTCCTGGAGTGTGCCCTGACGCACCGTTCTTACGCGTACGAGAACGGCGGCCTGCCCACCAACGAGCGCCTGGAGTTCCTCGGCGACTCGGTGCTGGGCCTCGTCGTGACCGACACGCTCTTCCGCGGCTACCCGAACCTGCCGGAGGGGCAGCTCGCCAAGCTGCGCGCCGCCGTCGTCAACATGACCGCGCTGGCTGGCGTGGCCCGCGGGCTGGACCTGGGCGCCTACGTCCGCCTGGGCCGCGGTGAAGAGGGCACCGGCGGCCGGGACAAGCCATCCATCCTCGCCGACACGCTCGAAGCGGTGATCGGCGCGGTCTACATCGACTGCGGGCCCGAGCAAGCCAGCGCCCTGGTGCACCGCCTGTTCGACCCGGTCATCGAGCGTTCGGCCCGGCTGGGCGCCGGCCTGGACTGGAAGACCTCGCTGCAGGAGCTGACCGCAGCGCAGTTGCTCGGCGTGCCCGAGTACCACGTCGATGAGAGCGGCCCGGACCACCAGAAGTCGTTCCGCGCGTTCGTCAAGGTCGGCGGGAATGTCCTGGGCATCGGCGAGGGGCGGTCCAAGAAGGCCGCCGAGCAGCAGGCCGCCGAAGCGGCCTGGATGACCATCAGCGCCCGCATCGCCGTCGGCGACCCGGCCGGCGACCCGGCCCTCGGCGCACGTGACGAGCGTGGCCAGGGATGCGACCCGGAGCCGTGAGGCGTGCCCGAACTACCCGAAGTTGAGGTGGTGCGGCAGGGCCTGGAGCGCCGCCTGGCCGGCCGCACCATCGACAACGTAACCGTCCTGCATCCCCGCGCCGTCCGCCGCCATCTGGCCGGCGCCGCCGACTTCGCCGGCGCCCTGGCGGGCCGCACCGTCGCCGGCGTACGCCGCCGTGGGAAGTACCTGTGGCTGCCGGTCGGGGAGGATGCGCTGCTCGCGCACCTCGGGATGAGCGGCCAGCTGCTCGTGGGGGATCCGGCCCGCCCGCTGTCCCCGCACGTCCGGGCCGTGTTCACGTTTACCGGCGACGGGCCCAACGTGCCCTATGTGCCCTACGTGCCCGACCTGCGGTTCACCGACCAGCGGACGTTCGGCCATCTGCTTTTCGTCCCGGGCGGGGCGGACCTGCCGGGTCCCATCGCGCACATCGCGCCGGACCCGCTGGAGCCGGCCTTCGACGAGGCGGGATTCGCCGCGGCGCTGCGCAAGCGCCGGACCGGCATCAAGCGGGCGCTGCTCGACCAGTCGCTGATCAGTGGCGTCGGCAACATCTATGCCGACGAGGCGCTGTGGCGGGCGCGGCTGCACTGGGCGCGCGCCACCGACACCCTGAACCGGTCCGAGATCACCCGGCTGGTCGCCGCCGTGCGCGAGGTGATGATCACCGCGCTGGCCGCGGGCGGCACATCGTTCGACAGCCTCTACGTCAACGTCAACGGGGAAAGCGGCTACTTCGACCGGTCGCTCGCGGTCTACGGGCAGGCGGGCCGGCCGTGCCCGCGCTGCGGGACGCCCGTCCGCCGGGACCCGTTCATGAACCGGTCCGCCTACACCTGCCCCCGGTGCCAGCCGCGGCCGCGGAATGGCCGCTGGTGACCGTGGGCGCCCGCGGTGGCCGTCGGTGCGCCGGCGGGGATTTCATCATGGCCGAACGGGAGGGGGCGCGAGTTGACCGCGGCTGAGGACGATCCCGGCCCGGCCCGCGACGGGGACGCCGCGACCGCGCGGCTGACCGCGTGGGCCGACGGCCGCGTGCAGGGCGTCGGGTTCCGCTGGTGGGTCCGGCAGAAAGCCGCTGAGCTCGGTCTTACCGGTTCGGCGACCAACTGCGAGGACGGCCGGGTCGAGGTGGTCGCCGAGGGCCGGGAGAGTGATTGCCGGCAGTTGCTCAGCGAACTGGAAAACGGCGCGGCACCCGGCCGGGTGACCCGCGTGACGCACCGCTGGGGCAGGCCCCGCGGTGACCTCCGGGGCTTCGCGGAGCGTTAACGCGCCCGCGCCGCGTGGGCGGATCCGTGTGGCGGCAGCCGTGCGGTGCGCGTGACCCGTGCTCGTTACTCTGCGCCGGCGCTTCCGTGGCGTCTATTCCTGCATGTAAGGTAAATAACAGTCGCTAAGCGGGCGCTCAACTTGACCGGCAAAGCGCTTAGTGAGAACCTAGATAAAGTTAAATGTGCGCAGCTAAGCGTGACTTTAGTGTGTGCCCACTCTGGTCACTCAGCGTGGAGGACCCCATACCATGGCGAAGGCTCTACTTGGCCACGTTGGCGGTCCCGATCCTCGGATGATCTCAGAGATGCGCCGACTCCAGCAGCGAGTGCGAGACCTGGAAGCTGAGCTAATGCGGCTCCAGGAGGAGAATGACGCACTCGCGGCGGGAGCCAGCGATGATGAGCTCCTGGTAGCGGGCCGCGAGCCAGCGCTCACATGATGAGCCCTGACACAACAAGGCGAACAGCGGAAACATCCAGCAGGACGAAATAGGGGCGCCTGCCTCGGGCGCCCCTATTTCTCTTGCGCCCGTACGGTGTGCGGGCGCTCACCCGGCAGGCTGGCGGTCGGCGGCGTGGTTCGGCAGGCGCCGCCGGGCTGCCAGGTACCCGTCCCCGGGCGCGTCCGTGAGCGGCCCCTCGAGCGGCCCTCACGTTGGCGGCCGCCGGTGTCCTGCCGATGGTATTCAGGGCTTCGGTGGCGCGTTCTCCCGGCGCGCCGGCGCCCGGTTTCGGGGTATTCGGAGTCCGCGCCCGCAAATGGAGCCAAAATGTGCTTCCGGCTGCCCGGTTCGCGTCCCGCGTCCCCCGCCCGCGCCGTGACCGGCCCAGTTCCGCGGGCCGCCGGCCAGTTTGCGGCGAAGTCGCACCTGGAGGGCGGTGAATAGCCAGACTTGACGGTGGCACGCGGTAAGGTCGCCGCGAGCGGCCGACCGGCGTGACCGGCCCAGGTACAGCGGGGCAGGCCCAGCGGGCGGCCGAGCAGGAGGGAGGGGCTGGCCGGATGTACCTCAAGAGCCTGACCCTGCGAGGCTTCAAGTCTTTCGCGTCCGCCACCTCGTTGCGCCTCGAAACGGGGATCACCTGTGTCGTCGGCCCGAACGGTTCGGGCAAGTCCAACGTCGTCGACGCGCTGTGCTGGGTCATGGGCGAGCAGGGCGCCAAATCGCTGCGCGGCGGCAAGATGGAGGACGTCGTCTTCGCCGGCACCACCTCGCGCGCGCCGCTGGGCCGGGCCGAGGTGACGCTGACCATCGATAACAGCGACGGCGCGCTGCCCATCGAGTACGCCGAGGTCACGATCAGCCGGCTGATGTTCCGCTCCGGGCAGAGCGAGTACGCCATCAACGGTGACCGCTGCCGCCTGCTGGACGTCCAGGAGCTGCTTTCCGATTCCGGTCTCGGCCGCGAGATGCACGTCATCGTCGGGCAGGGCCAGCTTGACACCGTGCTGCACGCCGGCCCGGAGGCCAGGCGTGCGCTCATCGAGGAGGCCGCCGGCGTCCTCAAGCACCGGCGGCGCAAGGAAAAGGCGCTGCGCAAGCTCGAGGCGATGCAGGCCAACCTCACCCGCCTGGTGGATCTCACCGCCGAGCTGAGCCGGCGCCTCAAGCCCCTTGGCCGTCAGGCCGAGGTCGCGCGCCGGGCCGCCGTCATCCAGGCCGATCTGCGTGATTCGAGGCTGCGGCTGCTGGGCGACGACTACGTGACGCTCGCCGCGAAGCTGGAAGCCGACGAGGCTGACGAGGCTGTCGTGCTGGCCCGCCGGACCGCGCTGGAGGCCAGCCTGGCCGGCGCCCGCCGCCGCGAGGCCGAGCTCGACGCGGCCGCACAGCAGCACGGCGCGGTCCTGGCCCGCGCCCAGGAAACCTGGTTCGGGCTGTCTTCGCTGGCCGAACGGCTCCGCTCGGCGCACGGCCTCGCCGAGGAGCGGCACCGGCACCTGTCGGCCGAACCGGAAGCGGAGCGGCCCGGCCGGGATCCCGGCGAGCTCGACCGGCAGGCGGCCGAGTTCCGCGAGGAGGAAGAGAGCTTGCAGGCCCGGCTGGCGGTCGGCCGTGACCGGCTCAGCGCGGTGGTCGCCGAGCGCTCCGGGGCCGAGGCGCAGCTCGCCGCGGTGGAGCGCCGGATCGCCGAGGACGCCCGCGCCGCCACGACCCGGGCCGATCGTCTCGCCCGGCTGCGGGCCCAGGTCGGCGCGGCCAGCAGCCGCCAGGGCGCGGCCGCGGAGGAGATCGAGCGGCTCGCCGCCTCCGCCGCCGGGGCCCGCACCCGGGCCGAACGCGCCCAGCAGGAGCACAGCCAGGTCCAGGACGTGGTATCAGGGCACGACGAAGGCCGCGCCGAGCTGGCCGCGGCCCACGAGGAGGCGGCCGCCGCGCTGGCGGAGGCTTCCGGCCGGGTCGCCGAGCTGCGGGCCGCCGAGGGCCAGGCGACCAGGCACTACGCCGCCCTCCGGGCCCGGGTCGAGGCCCTCCGGGAGGCGTTCCGGCGCGGCGCCGACGCGTCAGCGGACCTGCTGGCCACCAGCGACCGCTTCAGCGGGATCATCGGCCCGTTCGCCGAGGCCCTGTCGGTCGAGGAGGGTGCCCAGACCTCGGTCGCGGCGGCGCTCGGGGCGGCCGCCAACGCGGTCGCGGTCACCGACCTGAACGCCGCCATCGCCATCCTGACCGTACTGCGCGAATCCGGGGCCGGCACCGCCGGGCTCGTCATCGCCGGCTACCCGGAAGCCGGCCATTCCCTCGCCGGCCGCCCGCCGCGCGCCGCCAGTCCCAGGCTGCCCCCAGGCGCCCGGTACGCCCTGGACCTCGTCCGGGCGTCCGATGAGCTCCGGCCGGCCGTCACCCAGCTGCTGAGCGGGGTGGTCGTGGCCACCAGCCTGGAGCAGGCGTCCGACCTGCTGCGCGCCAGCCCGGCCCAGCGCGTGGTCACCCGGGACGGGGACCTGCTGGGGCCGCACTGGGCGGCCGGCGGCTCCGCCGGGCAGCAGAGCCTGCTGGAGGTACGGGCGGCCGCCGACGGCGCGGCTACCGGCCTGGAAGAGGCCGAGGAACAGGGTGAACAGGCCGCTCAGCGGCTGGCGGTAGCCGTCCGCACCGAGGACGCCGCGCGCCGTGCGGTGGACGAGGCCCGGGTCCGGATGCGCCAGGCCGACTCGGCCGCCGCCGAGATCTCCGGGCGTCTCGGCCGCCTCGCCGGAGCGGCCCGGGCCGCGGGTGACGAGGTACGGCGGCTGCAGGCGGCGATCGACTCCGCCCGCCAGGCCAGCGAGAAGGACCTCGTGCGGCTGACCGAGCTCACTGGGCGCCTGGCGGAGGCCGAGGCGGCCGAGGCCGCCGAACGGGCCGCCGCCCTCACCCAGGACACCGAGGACACCGGGGCCGCCGCGGGCTCGGTGGGAGACGCCGCCGGCCGCGCCCCGGCGGCTGGCCGCGCGCCGGCGGCGGTAAAGGAGACGCTGGCGCAGCGGTGCACCATGGCGCGCAACGCCGAGATGGAGGCCCGCCTCGAGGTCCGCACCGTCGAGGAACGGTTCCGCGCCATCGAGGGGCGGGCGGACACGCTGACGGCGGCCGCGGCGGCCGAGCGCCAGGCCCGTGAGCGGGCGCAGGCCCGGCGCCGGCAGCGCGCCGCGGAGGCGGCCGTGGCGCGCGCGGTGGCCCACGGCGCCCGGCTGGCCGTAGCCAGCGCGGAGCGATCCGTGGCCGAGGCCCTGGCCCGGCGGGCCGCGGCCGAGACGGCGACGGCCGAGGGGGCCGAGGAGCTCAAGGGCGTGCGGGCCCGGGTCCGCGACCTCGCCGCCGAGCTGGACACCGTGGTCAGCACCGCGCACGGCGCGGAGATCGCCCGGGCCGAGCACCGGCTGCGCCTGGAGCAGATGGAAGCGCACGCGGTCGAGGAGTTCGGCGTCCAGGCCCCGGAGCTGATCGCCGGCTACGGCCCCGGCGTTCCCATCCCGCCCCCGCCGGACGCGGCCGAGGGCCAGCTGCCGACCAGCTACGACCGGGCGGTGCAGGAACGCCGGGCCGAGGCCGCCCAGCGTGATCTGGTCAAGCTCGGCAAGGTCAACCCGCTCGCGCTGGAAGAGTACGCGGCGCTGCAGGAACGGCACGCCTTCCTGGCCACCCAGCTCGAGGACCTGAAGAAGACCCGCCGTGACCTGCTCACCGTGGTCAAGGAGGTCGACGACCGGGTGCAGGAGGTCTTCACCTCCGCCTACGCCGACACCGCCCGGGAGTTTGAGCAGATCTTCACCCGGCTGTTCCCCGGCGGCCAGGGACGGCTCGTGCTCACCGAGCCCGACGACATGCTGGCCACCGGCATCGAGGTGGAGGCGCGGCCGCCCGGCAAGAAGGTCAAGCGGCTGTCCCTGCTGTCCGGCGGTGAGCGGTCGCTGACCGCCATCGCCTTCCTGTGCGCGATCTTCAAGGCCCGGCCCTCCCCGTTCTACGTGCTGGACGAGGTCGAAGCGGCGCTCGACGACACCAACCTGCAGCGGCTGCTGGTTATCTTCAGTGAGCTGAGGGAAAGTTCCCAGCTCATCGTCGTGACCCACCAGAGGAGAACGATGGAGGTCGCCGACGCACTGTACGGGGTCAGCATGCGAGGCGATGGTGTCTCCGCGGTGGTGAGCCAGCGCCTGAGCGAGCGCGAGCCGGCCTGACCTCCGGCCGTGCGTGACATCCGGCCCCGCATGAGGTCCGGCCCAGCGTGAGATCCGGCCCCGTAGTCTGAGGGGCACAGCGGACTGGGAGACTGAGAACGTCATGGAAACTCTAATTCTCATCATTGTCCTGGCGGTCTTTTTCGTCGCCGTCGTCGCCGAGATGAGCTGGCTGCTCCTCGTCCGGCCACGGCGCCGCCGCGGCGTGGCGCCTCCCACCGAGGTCGTTTCGCCGCCCGAGGCGCCGGGGGAACCCGAGCTGCAGGTACCGGGGCGGGGCGCAGCGGAGTCCGCGCAGGCGGTCATCGCCCCGACGGCGCCGCCGCGCCAGCCGGCGCCGCCGCCCGCCCCGGAGATCGAGAAGCCGCCGCCATCGGCGGGACGGCTCATCCGGCTCCGGGACCGCCTGTCGCGCTCGCAGTCGTCCGTTGGCGCCGTGCTGCTCGGGCTGCTGTCGCGGGACCGGCTCGACGACGACACGTGGGATGAGATCGAGGAGGTTCTCATCACCGCCGACGTCGGCGTGGTCCCGGCCCGGCAGATCGTCGATGACCTGCGGACCAAGGTGAAGGTGCTCGGCGTCCGGGGCATCGACGAGGTTCGCGCCCTGTTGCGGGCCGAGCTGATCGCCCAGATCGGTGAGGACATGGACCGCTCCCTGCGCACGCAGCGCCACGACGGCATCCCCGCGGTCGTGCTGATGGTCGGCGTGAACGGCACGGGCAAGACCACCACCTGCGGGAAGCTGGCCCGCGTGCTGGTGGGCGACGGCGAGACCGTGCTGCTCGGCGCCGCCGACACGTTCCGCGCGGCCGCCGTTGACCAGCTGCAGACGTGGGGCGAGCGGGTCGGCGCCCGGACGGTGCGGGCCGACCGTGCGGGGGCGGACCCGGCCAGCGTCGCCTTCGACTCGGTCAAGGAAGGGATCGAGCTCGGCGTCGACGTCGTGCTCGTGGACACGGCCTGCCGCCTGCATACCAAGACCGGCCTGATGGATGAGCTCGGCAAGGTCAAGCGCGTCATCGAGAAGCGGACCCCGGTCGATGAGGTGCTGCTCGTCCTGGACGCGACCACCGGTCAGAACGGGCTGCGGCAGGCGCGGGTGTTCGCCGAGGTCGTGGACATCACGGGCATCGTCCTCACGAAGCTGGACGGCACCGCCAAGGGCGGGATCGTGGTCGCCGTCCAGCGCGAGCTGGGCGTGCCCGTGAAGCTGGTGGGGCTGGGCGAGGGCCCAGATGACCTGGCGCCGTTTGACCCGGCCACATTCGTGGACGCGATCCTGGCGGCCTAGGCGGCTTTTCGGTCCGGCCCGGATCCGGCGGTGCTCCGTCGCATATACGGGCATACGCCCCGAAACGCGGCCGTTATAGCGGTGCAAATCGACCGTAATAGACCTTATCACATTAGCTGCACCGATACCGATACAGGGATGCCGCGCGATCACGCCATATGCTTACTTGGTGATAACGCAAATGTGTTTCACAAATTGACAGTCACCGTTTGGCCGGATCCGCAAATTTCCGGCCATTTTTTGGCTTAAAAGGCAGCCCAATCCGTTATGATGCCGTCGACGGGCCCTAGCCGATGTCATCCCCGGAGAAAATCGCCATGGATGCCCAGCGCCTGAGTGTGACCCCGCCCGGTGCGCGCGCCGACACGCACCGTGGTGAATCGCGCAGGCCCCGTCGGCCTGGCGCTACAGCCGGTGCCCGAGCGCTCACTGCGGCGTCCCGTCACGGCGCCGTAACGGTCGCCCGCGTCCCGGCCATCGCCCGGACCGAAGCCCACGTCCACGCGTCTTCCCGGCCGGCCCCGCCGAAGTCGCCGTCACGCTGGTGCTTTCCGGCCGGTCGCCGGCCGGACCCACGCCGAAGACCCATGTTGGGAGCCCCCGATGACATTACGGCCGCCGAATCGGGACCGGCTGACTCCCGGGTACGTTCACTCGATGTCATTCCGCCAGGCGCGCCTGGGCCGCCGCGGGCTCGACGAGGACGACGTGCGGGGCTTCTGTGCCCGCGTCGAGAAGGAGCTATTCCGGCTGCTGGAAGAGCGGGCCACGCGCTACGAGGAGGTGCGCCGGCTGCGCGGCCGTGCGCACGCCAGGAACCGGGCCGGTACCGCACCGGTGATGCCGCTCACCGCGCCCGTCACCGCGCCCGTCACCGCACCCGTCACCGCCTCGTCCCCCGAGGCTGCGTCCAGCGGTCCATCCGTTTTCGCGTCTCCCCGTCAGTTCCGGGTCCCGCGCCGCCGGTTTCTCTGCCGCTCATTCTCTGCCGCTCACCCATGAGCCGTTTTTGTCCTGAGGTGTTCCGGTGCGGGCCGGCTCGCACTGAAGCGGGTCAGATGCTAGGAAACGTGTACGTAACATAAACCCCTCCGGTTTCACGCTGCCGATACATTCCGGCACGCCTCCGGAAACTCCTACGGCGGAAAGTACCTGCCAGGAGAGCGAAAGGGTGGTCGTATGAAGCTCGTCACCGCGGTCATCAAGCCGTTCAAGCTGGACGACGTCAAAGCCGCGCTGCAGGCCTTCGGGGTGCACGGCATGACTGTGGTCGAGGCGAGCGGTTACGGCAGGCAACGCGGGCATACCGAGGTGTACCGGGGCGCCGAGTACCAGATTGACCTCGTGCCCAAGGTCCGGGTCGAGGTGCTCTGTGACGATGAGGACGTCGACGATCTCATCGGCGTCATCGTGAAGGCCGCGCAGACCGGCCGGATTGGCGACGGGAAGGTGTGGGCGGTGCCCGTCGACTCGGTTGTCAGAGTTCGCACGGGGGAACGCGGTCCCGACGCGATCTAGACCGATCCTGCCGTCCGGGGAACCTTGTGGCTTTGATGACGTCGTTCGCTGCGGACCGTGCTCGTAGGACTACCGAGACGGATCGGTGGCTCGCCGGGCATGCTGGGGGCCGAGCCCGGCGTGGCCCTGGTCGCGGTGGGCGGCTACGGTCGCCGCGAGCTGTTGCCCGGCAGCGACCTCGACGTCCTCCTGCTGCACGCCGGGCGCGAGGGCATCGCGTCGATCGCGGACCGGATCTGGTATCCGGTCTGGGACTCCGGGGCGCGACTGGACCACGCCGTGCGGACCGTCCCCCAGGCCCGCCGTGTCGCGCGGGCTGACATCAAGGTCGCCCTCGGGCTGCTCAGTGCCCGGCACGTCGCGGGCGACCCCGCCCTGACAACCCAGTTGCGCGAGGGTGCCCTGGAGGACTGGCGGGCCGGGGCCCGGACCAGGCTAGCCGAGCTGCGCGACCTCCATAACGAACGGGCCAGGATCTTCGGCGAGCTGGCCTTCCTGCTCGAGCCCGACCTCAAGGAGGCCAGGGGCGGCCTGCGGGACGTGCACGCGATCCAGGCCATCGCGGCCGCCTGGGTCGCCTCGGCCCCCGGCCCTCGCGTCCGCGCCGCATACGAGGCGATCCTTGACGCCCGGCACATCCTGCACGAGATCACCGGGCGCGCCTCCGACCGGCTGGTCCTCGAGGAGCATGACGAGGTGGCGCGCGCCGCCGGCCTGCTGGACGGGGACGCGCTGCTTCGCGAACTCGCGGGCGCCGGGCGCACTGTGGCCTATGCCGTCGATCACGCCTTCCGGCAAGCCGAACGGGCCGCGGGCCGGCGGCTACGGCGGCGGAAGCTGGAGCGCCGCCCGCTCGCCGACGGTGTGGTCGAGCAGGACGGCGAGGTGGTGCTGGCCCGCGCCGCCGATCCGGTGACCGATCCGGTCCTGGTCCTGCGAGCGGCGGCGGCCGCGGCCCAGGCGGGACGGCCACTGGCCCCCCGTGCCCTGGCCCGCCTGGCGGACTGCCCGCCGCTTCCGGTGCCCTGGCCCGCGGACGCCCGTGACGCGCTGATCTCCCTGCTCGGGGCCGGGCACGCTGCGATCGGCGTCTGGGAGGCGCTCGACCAGGAGGGTCTGGTGACCGTGCTGATCCCGGACTGGGAACGGGTGCGGAACAGGCCGCAGCGTAACCCGCTGCACACCTTCACCGTCGACCGTCACCTCGTGGAGTGCGCAGCGTACGCGGCCGCCCTGACCCGGGATGTCGCCCGCCCCGACCTGCTGCTGCTCGCCGCCCTGCTGCACGACCTCGGCAAGGGGTGGCCCGGAGACCACAGTGTCAGCGGCGAGGTCGTCGCACGTGACGTGGCCCATCGGGTCGGCTTTTCCGACGCGGACGCCGAGCTGGTCGCGCAGGCGGCACGCCATCATCTGCTGCTGCCCATGATCGCGACCCGGCGCGACCTGGACGACCCGGTAACCGTCGAGCAGGTCGCACGGACCGTAGGCGGCCTGCCGCTGCTGGAACTGCTGCACGCGCTGGCGGCGGCGGACGGGATGGCTACCGGGCCTGCCGCCTGGAACGACTGGAAGGCCGGTCTCATCTCCGACCTGGTCAAGAGGGTGGCTGCGGTGCTGGCCGGCGATCCGCCGCCCCGCGCCAGGCCGTTGCGCGAGGATCAGCTCGCGCTGGCCAAGGAGGGCGGCCCGGCCGCCGTCATCAAGGGCGACGAGGTGACGGTCGTGGGCCCGGACCGGCCGGGCCTGCTATGGCGGTCCGCCGGTGTGCTCGCCTCGCACCGGCTGACGGTCCGGGGCGCCAACGCCACGTCGGTCGGGCCCACCGCGGTCGCCGTCTTCAACGTCGTGCCCGAGTACGGTGACCCGCCGGATACCGCGCTGGTCGCCAGCGACCTGCGCCGGATACTGGAGGGCCGCCTCGACGTCGAGGAGCGCCTGGAGCGCCGGGCGCGCGCCGCCCGGCCGCGCGGCGCGATGGTCGCCCCACCCAAGGTGACGCTCGTTGATGACGCCTCGCTGACCGCGACGGTCGTGGAGGTCCGGGCCCACGACGAGCCCGGCCTGCTCTGGCGGGTCGGCCGGGCGCTGGGCGGCTGCGGCCTCGACCTGCGTTCGGCGCGGGTGGAAACGCTCGGCGCCGAGGCGGTCGACGTCTTTTACGTTGCCGACGAATCAGGGAAGCCGCTGACCGACAAAACCATCCGCCGAGCGACCGTCGAGGCCGTCCTCGGCGCCCTGGCATCGTTATATTATTGTGTTGGCTGTGCTGCCTGGGGGGCGACCCCCCGCTGCGCTTCGCGCCCCGCCTGCGGTGCCCGCCGTGACACCGGCCGTTCTGCCCGGGGGGGGGACCCCCCGGACCCCCCGCTGCGCTTCGCGCCCCGGCTGCGGTGCCCGCCGTGACACCGGCCGTTTTGTCCGGGGGGGGGACCCCCCGGACCCCCCGCTGCGCTTCGCGCCCCGGCTGCGGTGCCCGCCGTGACACCGGCCGTTTTGCCCGGGGGGGGCGACCCCCCGGACCCCCCGCTGCGCTTCGCGCCCCGGCTGCGGTGCCCGCCGTGACACCGGCCGCTCGCCGGGCCTGGTGGCCCGGGACTCGTTGGGCCGGTAAGAGATTTTCTTCGTATGCCCGCGCTACGGTCGGCCTGCCAGGGGAACCGGATAGCCTTTATGTCTGGACAAGCGGGCAACTCCGGCCCGGCCGGATGCCTGCCCGACGGGCAAGGCAAGTTCGTTGTTCCCGTCTTGGGACGCGTGAGGATGGCATAGAAACGTGTTCGAAACCCTCTCCGAACGGCTCACACAGGTCTTTTCCTCCCTGCGGGGCAAGGGGCGGCTGTCGGCTGCCGATATCGACGCGACCGCGCGCGAGATACGCATCGCGCTGCTCGAGGCCGACGTCGCACTCCCGGTCGTCAGGGCGTTCATCGCCCGGGTCAAGGAGCGGGCGAGCGGCGCGGAGGTTTCCGGCGCGCTGAACCCGGCGCAGCAGGTCATCAAGATCGTCCACGAGGAACTGATCGACGTCCTCGGGGGCGAGACCCGCAGGCTGCGGTTCGCCAAGGTCCCGCCCACCATCATCATGCTGGCCGGCCTGCAGGGTTCCGGTAAGACGACGCTGGCCGGCAAGCTGGCCCTGTGGCTGCGCCAGCAGGGCAACACGCCGATGCTCGTCGCCGCCGACCTTCAGCGCCCCAACGCCGTGCAGCAACTCCAGGTCCTGGGCGAGCGCGCCGGCGTGCCGGTCTACGCGCCCGAGCCGGGCAACGGCGTCGGCGACCCGGTTGCGGTAGCCCGCCGGTCCCTGGAGGAGGCCCAGCGGCGGCAGCAGAACATGATCATCATCGACACGGCGGGCCGCCTGGGCATTGACGAGGAGATGATGCGGCAGGCCGTGGCGATCCGGGCCGCGGTCCAGCCGGACGAGATCCTCTTTGTCGTGGACGCAATGATCGGCCAGGATGCCGTGGCCACGGCGCAGGCGTTCCTGGACGGCGTCGGTTACGACGGGGTGGTGCTCACCAAGCTCGACGGTGACGCGCGCGGCGGTGCCGCCCTGTCGATCACGCAGCTCACCGGGCGCCCCATCATGTTCGCGTCCGCCGGGGAGAAGCTCGAGGACTTCGACGTCTTCCACCCCGACCGGATGGCGTCCCGCATCCTCGACATGGGCGACATGCTTACCCTGATCGAGCAGGCGGAAAAGGCCTTCGACGAGGACCAGACGGCCGCCCTCGCCGATCGGCTCGTCTCCGGTGAGGGCTTCACCCTCGAGGACTTCGTCGAGCAGATCCAGATGGTCCGCAAGCTGGGGCCGATCGGCAACCTGCTCGGCATGCTGCCCGGGGCGGGGCGCAACAAGGAGCTGCTCAGCCAGGTCAACGACAAGGACCTGGACCGGGCCACCGCGATCGTCCAGTCGATGACGCCGGAGGAGCGGCGCAACCCCAAGATCATCAATGGCTCCCGGCGGGCGCGGATAGCGGGCGGGTCCGGTGTCACTCCGGGTCAGGTGAGCGCGCTCATCCAGAACTTCCTCGAGGGTCAGAAGCAGATGAGGCAGCTTCTCGGCGGCGGGCTGGGTAACATGCCGGGACTGCCGCCCGGCATGCGCCGCGCCGCGAACAAGGCGGTCAAAGGCAAGAAGCCGAAGAAGAAGCACCCCGGCGGCGACCCGCGCCGCGCGGCCGCCAAGGCCGCCGGTAACGGGGCGCCCGCCGAACCGGACGCCGCGACCGCGGTTCCGGGCAACGGGCGCGCGGGCGGCCTGCCGGACGGGTTCTCCTCGCAGGACCTGGCTGAGCAGCTCGCCAGCCTGCAGAAGGGCGGCCTGCCCGGCGGGCTGGGCGGCCTCCCCGGCCTCGGTACCCCCGACAGCAAGGTCCCCGCTGCCTTCCGCGCCCAGGGCAACAGCAAGCGCCGCAAGAAGAAGTAGCGTCCCGCGGTGTTGGCCGGTCATTCAACGTAAGCATGCATGGCCCGGTCGCGGTCATTGAGGCTGGGCATGCGGGGGTCTTCGGGTTCTGGTTGCGGGGCGGTAGTGCGCGACGACACCGTGAGCATGCCGGATATAGGCCGGCCCTCCCCGTGATCTTCTTTGCGGAAGCTCGGGGATGCCTGCCCTGGGCGCACGCCGCCAGGATCAGATCAGACGTTCCGGCGCTGAACAACTATGCGATTCAGCCCAGCCCGGCACCACCGCCACCAGCGCAGACACCAGCACCGCCGAGTTTTCGGATTTGTCTCGTCTCCCCATTAGCGGAGAAGCCGTCCCGAATCGAGAGGGTAAAACTCTTTTCGGTGCCCATGAGACACGGAGGTCCCAGAAGCTCCAGGGGAGCTACTGTGGCTGGGTGGCGCGGACCGACTCGATGGTGTCGGCCTCGGCAGCCGGCTTGTCCAGCCGGTATCGCAGCACGCGGGCGAACCGCAGCGCTAGGCCACCCGGATAGCGGGGACTGCGCTGCACGCCGTCGAAGGCGATCTCCGCGACGAGTTCCGGCCGGACGTAGACGGTGTACTCGTCACGCCGGTCTTCCAGCGCGAGCAGGCGCTCGGTCTGCCAGGCGAGCATTTCGTCGGTCAGGCCCTTGAAGGTCTTCCCGAGCATGATGAAACCGCCCGTATCCGGGTCGCGCGCCCCAAGGTGCAGGTTCGACAGCTTGCCGCGGCGCCGGCCGTGCCCCCATTCGGCCGCCAGGATGGCCAGGTCGAGGGTGTGCCGGGGCTTTACCTTGATCCAGCCCGCGCCCCGCCGGCCCGCCGTGTACGGGGTGTCGAGCGACTTGACCACGACACCCTCGTGGCCGTGCGCGAGCGAGTCGCGGAAGAACTGTATCGCCTCCTCTGCCGAACTGGTCACGAGGCGCGGCATGCGCAGCCACTCCGGCACGGCCCGGGCCAGCGCGGCGAACCGTTCCTCGCCCGGACGGTCGATCAGGTCCTCGCCATCCAGGTGCACGATGTCGAAGATGAAAGCCGACAGGCCCGCGGCGGCCTCCCCGGTACGCCGCGCGGTCCGTGAGGCGGTGATCTGAAACGGGTGCGGACGGCCGTCCTCCTGCAGCGCGATCACCTCACCGTCCAGGACGGTGTCGCGTACGGGCAGCCCGGCCAGGACGCCGGTCACCTCGGGGAGACGGTCGGTGATGTCATCCAGCGTGCGCGTGAACAGCCGGGCGCTGCCGTCCCGGATATGCGCCTGGATCCGGATGCCGTCCATCTTCCACTCCACCGCCGCCGGGCTGATTCGCGCGAGGGCCTCCTCGATCGTCGGGGCACTGGAGGCGAGCATCGGCCCGATCGGCCGCCCAACCTCAAGGCCAAAACTGGCCAGCCCGGCGCTGCCCGCTGCCAGGGCAGTCTGCGCGACGGTGTTCATAGAGCCGGACAGCATCAGCGCCCGGCGCACCTCGGCGGCGGGGACCTGCGCAGCGCGCGCGATCGCCTCGGCCATGACCCCCTCGAGCGCGCCCTGGTGCAGTTCACCGGACAGCAGGCGGAACAGGAACGACTGCTCGTGCGCGGTCGCCCGGCCGAGCAGCGCGTCCACCAGTTGCTTGCGGGCCGCGACGGACCCCTTGCCGGACACCGAGCCGATGGCGGTGAACGCGGCGTCCACGCCGGTGAGCGTCAGCGAGGGGTGGTCCGCCGGAGGCGCCGCCTCGCGGAGCGTGGCCCAGCCCACGCCGATCTGGCGCTGCGGCAGTTCCCCGGACAGGTAGGCCACCGCGATCGTCACCTCGGCCGGGCCCGCGTCGTGCAGGGCCTTGGCGAGGACCCCGATCTTGGCCAGCCGGGAGGAGGTCCCCGCCACCACCTCCGAGGCGTCAGCCATCTCGCTCAGCAGCACGTTCGCATTCTGCCCGATCGGGGCGGCATCCTACGTCAGCGGACCAGCGCTACGGGCTTGGCGCGGCACAGCCGGAACCGGGGCGGCTTACGGCTGGGCATAAAGCCGGCGATGATGGAGACGGGCCGGTCATCACGCATTTGGGTGCCGTAGCGCCCGCGGTCGGCGTGTTATTAGTTAGTCCAAAAGTCCATTATTCCAAACAGGACTAGGCTGGGCTGTCCAGCCAGGCGGAGCGCTCCGTGCCGGTCCGTACGTCGCATGGCGCTCGATCTGGCAGAATGTTGTCTTGACTACTGGTGGCGCGGGGCCCTCTACCCCCGCACACCGGTCCATCTGAGTGGTCCCGCCAGTCCCCACCTGGCCCCTGGGCCGCCGCCCGTACCTTTATTTGCTGGGAGAAGACCGCAGCCGTGGCTGTAAAGATCAAGCTCAAGCGCCTGGGCAGGACCAGGGTGCCGACCTACCGGATCGTCGTGGCCGATGCCCGGACCAAGCGCGACGGGCGCGCCATCGAGGAGATCGGCAAGTATCACCCGAAGGAAGAGCCGTCGCGCATCGAAGTCAATTCAGAGCGGGCGCAGCACTGGCTGTCCGTGGGCGCGCAGCCCACCGAGCCGGTCCTGACCATTCTCAAGATCACTGGCGATTGGCAGAAGTTCAAGGGGGAGCCGGGCGCGGAGGGCACGCTGCGCACGAAGGAGCCGGCGGCGAACAGGCAGGAGCGCTTCGCGGAGGCCCTGAAGAGCGCGGCCAAGGACGACACCGCGACGACCGCGCCCAGGGGTGGCAGCCGGGCCAGGAAGTCTGACGCCGCGAAGTCTGACAGCGCCAAGGCCGACACGAAGGCGCCTGACACGGCCAAGGCGGCCGACACGAAGGCGCCTGACACGGCTAAGGCGGCCGACACGGCCAAGACGCCCGACACGGCCAAGTCGGGGGTCAAGCCCGAGTCAGGCCGGTCCAAGTCCAAGGCCGCCGCCGAGACCACGGCCAGCGCCGAGACCACGGCCAGCGCCGAGACCACGGCCGCCGGGTCCGCTGACGAGAGCGCCGCTGCGGCCGGCCGGGCCACTGCGGCCGGTGAGACCGCTGCGGCCGGCGAGGCCACCGCGGCCGCCGGTGCGTCAGGGAGCAGTGAGCCGGGCAGCGGAGCCTGAGGTGCTGGAAGAGGCGCTCGAGCACTTGGTCCGGGGCATCGTCGAGCGTCCGGACGACGTCCAGGTATCCAGCCGCGTGATGCGCCGTGGCAGTGTCCTTGAGGTGCGCGTTCACCCCGATGACCTGGGTAAGGTCATCGGGCGGGGTGGCCGCACCGCCAGGGCGCTCCGAACCGTCATGGGCTCGCTGGCGGGCGGGCGGCACGTCCGCGTCGACCTCCTGGACACGGACGAGATTCGCTAGCCGGGTACGCGCGCATGCAGATTGCCGTCGGCCAGGTCCTCCGCGCGCACGGCATCCGCGGCGAAGTCATCATCGCCGTGCGGACGGATGAACCCGGGGTCCGCTTTGCCCCGGGAGCGGTGCTGGCCACCGAACCGCCGGAGCGCGGGCCACTAACGGTGGCCGCGGCACGGTGGCATTCGTCGCACCTCCTCGTCGCGCTCGAGGGCATCCGTGACCGGACCGCCGCCGAGGACCTGCGCGGCACGCTGCTCATCCTGGACTCGGCGCAGATCCCGTCGCCGGCCGACCCCGATGAGTTCTACGATCATCAGCTCATCGGGCTGGGTGTCGTCACCGCCGCGGGGGATCCGGTCGGTGTCGTGACCGATGTGCTGCACCACGGCCAGGATCTCCTCGTGGTCCGGCGGGAGGGTTCGCCGGGCCAGGTCCGAGGGGGATCCCTGAGTCAGGAGGCGGCCGAAGCCCTCGTGCCGTTCGTGAGCGCGATCGTGACGGTCGTCGACGTGGCGGCGGGCCGCCTCGTTATCGACCCGCCCCCTGGGCTGCTTGACGCGGACGAGGCGATCGAGGCTTGACTGCTGTGCGCATCGACATCGTCACGATCTTCCCGGAGTACTTCGGGCCGCTGGGCGTATCGCTCATCGGCAAGGCGGCGGCCCGGGGTGACATCGAGTTTCACGTTCACGACCTGCGGCAGTGGGCGCACGACATCCACCGGACAGTGGACGACGCGCCGTTCGGCGGTGGCCCGGGCATGGTGATGAAGGCGCAGGTCTGGGCGGAAGCGCTGGACGAGATCGCCCCGCTCGCCGCCGTTCCGGCTGCTCCTGGGCTCCTGGCCGCTCCCTGGATCCCGGCGCCGCGGCTGATCGTCCCCACCCCCAGCGGTGTCCCGTTCACCCAGGCTGGTGCGGCGAGGTATGCGGGCTGCCCCCAGCTCATCTTCGCCTGTGGCCGGTACGAGGGCATCGATGCCCGGTTCATCGAGGAGGCTCGCTCGCGGATGCCCGTGGACGAGGTCAGCATCGGTGACTACGTGCTGGCGGGCGGTGAGGCGGCGGTCCTGGTCATGGTCGAGGCCGTCGGCCGGCTCCTGCCGGGGGTCCTCGGCAACGAACGTTCGGCCAGCGACGACTCGTTCGGCGGCGTGTCGTCCGGGACCGGCGCCCCGCTGGATGGCGGGTCCGCCGGCGGTGCCGTACCTCCCGGCGTGCCCTCCGAAGCCGGCTGGTCTTCCGGCGGCGACTGGTCCTCCGGCGGAACGGGGGCGGCCGTGAGCATGGCCGGGCTTCTCGAGGGACCGGTCTACACCCGGCCCCGCGTCTGGCGGGGACGTGAGGTGCCGGAGGTCCTGCTGTCTGGCGACCACGCGGCGATCGCGCGGTGGCGGCGCGACGCGGCGCTGCTGCGGACGGCGGCCAACCGGCCCGATCTCATCTGGCGGGCGGCGGCGGACCCGGGCACGCTCAGCCCACGCGACTGGCAGGTGCTGTCCGCCATGGGGCTGTCCGGTGTGGTGCGGAGGGAAGGAGCCGAGCCGGACGCGGGCGGGATGGCCGGGGAACCGGCTCGCTTACCATCCGGTCCGGAGAATATGGCACACTGAAGGTCGCCGTGTGCTTTCCCGTTGGCGCCTGGGCCCGATCCACTGACACTGGGTTCGCGCTGGAATGCCCGCACACGCGCCCAGCCGATAAGCACTGAGGAATCGCCGCCATGCACACCACTATTGCCGAACTAGAGCAGGCCCAGGTCCGGGACGACATCCCGGAATTCCGCCCGGGAGACACGCTCAAGGTCCACGTGCGCGTCAAGGAGGGCAACCGCTCCAGGATCCAGGTGTTCCAGGGTGTGGTGATCCGGCGCCAGGGCGGCGGGATCCGGGAGACGTTCACCGTACGCAAGATCAGCTACGGGGTCGGCGTCGAGCGCACGTTCCCGGTGCACAGCCCGTCGATCGACAAGATCGAGACGGTGACGCGCGGTAAGGTCCGCCGGGCAAAGCTGTACTACCTCAGGGAACTGCGCGGAAAGGCTGCCCGTATCCGGGAGCGCCGCGAGACTCCGGCGAGCTAAGCACCGCCGGATGTCCCAGGCCAGCGTTGGCACCCGTTTCCGCGCCAGCGGAAAGAAGCCACTATGGCACGGTTCGCGTGCAAACGGGGTACTTGATGTGGCTGAAGTTATCCGGAGTGAGTACGGTTGCTACTTCCGTTACCGCATTATGACGCTAGGCTCGTGGCAATGACCGACGAGGGAGACGGCCTCGGTGAGCCGCCCGTTACGCACGCGCGCGGCAGGCGGGGGCAGGCGTCCGATGGACAGCGTTCCGGCCTGGGAACCGGGGACGCAGGAGGCGCGCGCATGAAGGGGACCAGCCCGCAGGACTCCGCCGGGGCGAGGGGGGCCGCCACGGGCCCGGCCGCCAGCGAGGCCAGCGCCGGCGGCCGGGCCGCAGGCGGCGGAGCGGACGCGAATGCTTCCGGCTCTTCGCCGGGTGCCCCGGCCCAAAGCCCGGGGAAGAGGCCCGGGAAAAAGCCGGTGAAGAAGGGCAGATCCTTCTGGAAGGAACTGCCCATCCTCATCGTCGTCGCGCTGATCCTCACCCTGATCATCAAGACCTACGCCATCCAGGCGTTCTACATTCCCTCCGGCTCGATGCAGAACACGCTGGGGATCGGCGACCGGGTCCTGGTGAACAAGGTCGTTTACGACTTCCGCAGCATTCACCGCGGCGACGTCGTGGTCTTCAGCGGGGACGGTTCCTGGAATCCGGGTACCCCGCCTGCGAGCAGCAACTTCATCGCCAAGTTCGGCGAGAGCGCCGCCTCGATGTTCGGCTTTGCCAGAGACCAGAACGACTACATCAAGCGGGTCATCGGCGTGCCGGGCGACCACGTCGCGTGCTGTGATGCCGGAGGCCGGGTGACCGTCAACGGCGTGCCGCTGAACGAGAACTCCTACCTGTTCCCCGGCGATTCTCCGTCGGAGAACCGGTTCAGCGTCACCGTCCCGGCCGGCAGCCTGTGGGTGATGGGCGATCACCGCGACGTGTCCTGGGACTCCCGCGGCCACCGCTACGGCTACCCCGGCGGCGGCTCGATCCCGGAAAGCGCTGTGGTCGGCCGCGCCTTCATCGTGATCTGGCCGCTGAGCCAGTGGGCGGTGCTGCCGATTCCGTCCACGTTCCAGCAGCCGGCGCTGACCGCGTCGGCGGGCGGTTAGTCAGCCCGGGAACGTCCGGCGGGGGAGGCGCCCGCCGTGGCCGGTGCATCCGTCGTCCCCCGCGGCGCCGTTCGCGCTCGGCTTCGCCGGAGCGGTTCCGTTGACACTGCTGCAGCGCAAGCCGCGTACCCTTACCCGCCGCCGGTTCCGGCGGTAGCTTCGCCGGCCAGAGGAGGGGCATTGTTCCGCCGGGGCGTGCCCGCAGCAGGCTCGTGCCACGGGAATCTGGCGTAATCTTTCGAATGTCATGTTCCGCCCCTCCAGCAAGCCGGCCATCGGCCCGGAACGGGTCAAATGGCGGCACTCCGGCCACACGCCCCGGCGAAACGCCGGGCTGGCCGCGTATGAGAACGTGCTGACCCGCGCGGGCCTGTCGCCGGTCGCGGGGATCGACGAGGCGGGCCGGGGGGCCTGCGCCGGGCCGCTCGTCGTGGCGGCCGTCGTCCTGGACTGCGCGACGATCCGCCGGATGCCGGGCCTCGCCGATTCCAAGCTGCTGACCCCGGACGAGCGCGAGAGCGTGTACACCGGCATCATGCGGTGGACGCTGGACTGGCACGTGATCGTCATCCCGCCCATGGAGGTCGACGCCCTCGGGCTGCACGTGTGCAATGTGGAGGGCATGCGCCGCGCCCTCGCGGGGTTGCGCCGGCGTCCGGGATACGTCCTTACCGACGGCTTCCCGGTGCGCGGGCTCGGCACGCCCGCCCTGGCCGTGTGGAAGGGTGATCAGGTCATCGCGTCGGTGGCGGCGGCTTCCGTCGTGGCCAAAGTGACCAGGGACCGCATGATGGTCGCGCTCGACGGCTCCTACCCCGCCTATGGTTTCGCCCGGCACAAGGGCTACTCCACACCGGAGCACATGACCGCCCTGTGTGCCTATGGACCGTGCCCCGAGCACCGTTATTCGTATACCAACGTGCTGCAGGCGAACCGCCGCTGGGCCACCGGCTGGCAGGGCGATGCCCCGGACCTCGGTGCCGGGTCGGCTGGCGATGATGACCTGGCTGCGGACGATGGCGCGGCTCGCGAGCCCAATGCAGAACTGGCGTTCGCCGACGGTACTGAAACCCCCGGTGCGTGGGCAGATTTCGTGGCAGAAGAGGTGGCTGCGGCTGAGGTTAACCGAGCGGAAAGCGCCTGGGCCGACGCTCCACGCGGTGGCGGCTAAATTAGGGACACCGCCACGTGCGCAGGAGAGGAGAATGCATCTATGGCTGAGTTCGGGCGATGGCATGCCGCAAGCTCGGCCGGACCGGGTCCGCGGGACGGGGCATGCGGATGAGCGCGCGGCAGGCGAGCGCCTTCCACGGGCGATCGGAGGGGTAGACATGAGCGCGGAAGATCTCGAAAAGTACGAAGCCGAGATGGAGCTTCAGCTTTACCGCGAGTACCGCGATGTCGTCGGCCTGTTCAGCCACGTGGTCGAGACCGAGCGCCGTTTCTACCTCACCAACGAGGTCGACCTGAACGTGCGCAACTCCGACAACGGTGAGGTCTTCTTCGAGGTCGTCATGCGCGACGCGTGGGTCTGGGACATGTACCGTCCCGCGCGGTTCGTGAAAAATGTCCGCGTCGTGACGTTCAAGGACGTCAACATCGAGGAGCTCGCCAAGAGCGACCTTGACCTCCCCGACGACAAGCCCGGCTTCTCGTCGTAGCGTTCATCCCCCGGCCCCCGGCCCCCGGCCCCCGGCCCCCGGCCGCGAGGCCGGGAATCGCTCTGGTCCTGAGCATGGCCTGTCGTCCCGCTGGGCGCCTCCGTTCATGCCGTTGTGTGCCCCGGCAGCCGCTGATCCCCCGCTCACCTAAACACCCCCCACCGACATTCCGGCGACGTATTCCACCGGCGGCCGTCCTGCTCCGCCGCTGTCCACAGCGGCTATCTCGCCATGTCGCTGCCCCGTCCTTCCCGGCGATCGTCGTATCCGGAGGTGGTGACCATGCGCGCCAAGGACGTCCTGGGCCGGAACGGGGAGCAGGCCGCGGCCGAATACCTGGAGACCGAGGGTTTCCGGATACTCGCGCGGAACTGGCGCTGCGCCGACGGCGAGATCGACATCGTGGCCGTGGACCGGCACACCCTTGTCGTCTGCGAGGTCAAGACGCGGTCCGGCAACCGCTACGGGACCCCGCTCGAGTCCGTGAGCAGGCTCAAGTACAACCGGCTCCGGCGGCTCTCGGTGCGCTGGCTGACGGCTTACGGGCTGCATTTCGACCAGGTGCGGATCGACGTGGTGGGTGTCGCGTGCGAGCCAGCGGGCGGGTTCACGATCGAGCATGTCCGGGGGGTGGGCTAGATGGCCCTGGCCCGCACACACTCGGTCGCCCTGGTGGGCGTGCACGGCCATCTCGTGGAGGTCGAGGCGGACATCGCCGACGGGCTGGTCGGCATGGTTTTGGTGGGCCTGCCCGACACCGCACTTCGCGAGGCCCGGGACCGGATCCGTTCGGCGATTCTCAACAGCGGGGAGCGGTGGCCGCAGCGCCGGATCACGGTCGGCCTGTCCCCGGCCAGCCTGCCGAAGCGCGGCAGCGGCTTCGATGTGCCCATCGCGATCGCCGTCCTCGCCGCCGCGGGCGTCGTGCCGGCGGCCGCCCTGGCGGGCGTGATGTTTCTGGGCGAGCTTGGCCTCGACGGCCAGGTGCGCCCGGTGCGCGGAGTCCTGCCCGCGGCGGTCGCGGCCGCTGCGGCGGGCTTCCGGGACGTCGTCGTGGCCCGCGCCAACGCGCGGGAAGCCGCGCTCGTCCCTGGCTTGCGCGTGCTGTCCGCCCCGGCTCTGGCGGCCCTCCTGACGTGGATGCGCGGCGAGCCCCGGGCAGACGGCCCGGCCGTCGAGGAGCTCACCGGAGGGACGATAACGCCGCTCCCGGGCCCGGCTCCCGCCGTCCCGGACGCAGGTGGCGATGCGTTTCCCGGGAAACCAGCGGCATGTCGCGCTCCGTCGCCGGATTTGTCGGACGTGCTCGGCCAGCCGGTCGCGCGGCGGGCGGCTGAGATCTGCGCCGCTGGCGGCCATCACCTGTCGCTGCTCGGGCCCCCGGGAGCCGGCAAGACAATGCTCGCCGAGCGGCTTCCCACGATCTTGCCCGGGCTCGACACCGAGGCGGCCCTTGAGGTGACGTCGATTCACTCGGTCGCGGGCACCCTGCCGGCCGCCTGCCCGCTGATGACCGGCCCGCCCTTCTGCGGACCGCATCACACGGCGACCAAGGCGGCCATCGTGGGCGGGGGCAGTGGCATCATCTGTCCGGGCGCCGCGTCTCTCGCTCACCGGGGAGTCCTGTTCTTGGACGAGGCACCCGAGTTTGGCCGCGATGTGCTGGACGCGCTCCGCCAGCCGCTCGAATCGGGGGAGGTGGTGATCGCCCGGTTGGGGGCCACGGCGCGGTTCCCGGCGAAGTTTATGCTCGTGCTGGCGGCCAACCCCTGCCCGTGCGCCAAGGCGGCAGCGTCGCCGCGGGCCGCGTGCTCGTGCAGCCCGGCCACCAAGCGCCGCTACCTCGGGCGCCTGTCCGGGCCGTTGCTCGACCGGGTTGATGTGAAGGTGGAACTGCTTCCCGTCGGACGCGCGGAGCTGCTGAACGACCGGAAGTTCACCGAGACGAGCACGACCGTGGCCGCGCGCGTCGCCCAGGCCCGTGACCGTGCGGCCCGGCGGCTCGCCGGTACTCCCTGGCGGCTCAACGCCGAGGTACCCGGTTCGGAGCTGCGGCGCTCCTACACGCCCGGCCGGGGCGCGCTTGCGCCGCTGGAACGCGCCATGGAACTCGGCGAGATCAGCGCGCGAGGCGTCGACAAGGTGGTGCGGGTGTCCTGGACGCTGGCCGACCTCGCCGGCCAGGACCGGCCGACCATCGACGAATGCGGTTACGCCCTCGGCCTGTGGCTGGGAGTGGTGAATTGACCACCGCCCTCCACCAGCAGCGCGTCGCGCGGGCCATCCTCACCTACCTGGCCGAGCCGGGCGATCCGGTGCTCGCCACCCTGCTCGACGTCAGCGAGCCCGCCGACATCGTCGCCGCAGTGGCCGCCGGGCGCCTGCCCGCGTTGCCTCTGAGCCGCCGCGGTGCGGGGCAGCCCGATGCGGTTCAGCCCGATGCAGTGCAGCCCGATGCGGTTCAGCCCGATGCGGTTCAGCCCGATGCGGTGCAGCCCGATGCGGTGCAGCCCGATGCGGTGCAGACAGCGGTACAGCCAGCTGAACGCGCACGCCGAATCAGCTGCACGGAGGCCGCGAGGCTGGAGCACGCCGTCGGGATCTGGCGGAACCGGCTCGGTGGCGTCCCCGCCGGGATGGACCTGGCCAGATTTCACCGGGACGGGATCCGCCTGGTCTGCCCGGGTGAACCGGAATGGCCCACGCAGCTTGACACGCTGGACGCGGCCCGCCCGTACGCGCTGTGGCTGCGCGGGGAAGCGGATCTGCGCCACTGCTGCCTTCGTTCGGTGTCGATCGTGGGAGCCCGCGCCGCGACGGCCTATGGAGCGCACGTCGGCACCGAGATGGCCGCCGCTCTGGGCGAGCGGGGCTGGACCGTGATATCGGGCGGCGCGTACGGCATCGATGGCTGCGCGCACCGTGGTGCCCTGGCCGCCGCCGGCGTGACCATCGCCGTGCTGGCCTGCGGGGTGGACATGACCTATCCGCCCGGTCATCAGGACCTGCTGGCCGCCGTCACCGCGCAGGGCGTCCTGGTCAGCGAGTGGCCGCCCGGGCGGACACCGACCCGGCGGCGCTTCCTGATCCGGAACCGTGTGATCGGCGCCCTGTCCCGGGGCACCGTCGTGGTCGAAGCCGGGCTGCGCAGCGGCGCCCTGAACACCGCCCGCCACGCCCGCGACCTCGGCCGTCCCCTGATGGCGGTGCCGGGCCCGGTGACCTCGGACGTATCGGCCGGCTGCCACAAGATCATGCGGGAGTGGGGAGCGGTCTGCGTGACCGGCGCCGCCGACGTCATCGAGATGCTCACCCCGCTGGGGGAACCCGGCACCGGCGGGCCGCTTTCCGGCCGCGGCGAACGTCCCGGCTCCGTGCCGCAATGCCTGTGGCCCGGACCGCTCATCGACGGCGTTCGGAGCGGAACCAGCGGGACCGGCGTGCCCGATCGCCGACGTGGCCCGTTGCTGGCCCGTGCCGCGCTGGATGCCCTGACCATAGATGTCCTTGAAGCCATACCCGCCCGGGGGCCGGCCCGGCCACGATCGCGGTCGCCGCGGGACTCGGCGTCGACACGGTCGTGCGGTCACTCGGCCTCCTGGCGGCCGGCGGTTACGTCGAGCGCTGCTCCCGAGGCTGGCGCATCCGCACCTGGGCCAGTTAGCCCCGCGGTCCGCGTGCCGCCTGCTGACAGAGTGTTCTGGACAGGGCGGTATCCGTCCGTGTTTTCCTGAGCCACGAGTTTCCTGAGCCACGAGCCTGCGGGGAGGTGCGTCCGCAAATCAGCGGAGCAGCGTCGCCGCCGGGCGGCACGCGAGCCGGTGCTACGTCCGCCGCCGGGGCGGCACGCGAGCCGGTGACACGTCCGCCGCCGGGCGACACGCGAGCCGGTGCTAGGGAACACGCCGGCCGGGGGCGAGACTGGGGGAGTGCCCGGACCGGCTTGGGTAGACGAGGCGACGGCGGCCTTCGAGCGTCATGTCGCCGCCGAGCGCGGTCTGTCGCCGCACACCGTCCGTGGGTACGTCAGCGACGTCCGTTCCCTGCTGGAGCACGCCGGCCAGTGCGGTGCCGCTGGCCCGGGTGAGCTGAGCGCGCCGGTGCTGCGCAGCTGGCTGGCCGTCCAGCATTCGGCGGGGGCGTCGCGCGCGACGCTGGCGCGGCGCGGGGCGGCGGCCCGCTCGTTCACTGCGTTCGCTCACCGCCGCGGCTGGCTGGCCAGCGACCCCGGGACCAGCCTCGGGACGCCGAAGGTGCGCCGGGCGCTGCCGCATGTGCTGCGCCCGGCCGAGATCGCCGACGTGCTGGCGTCATCGGCAGCCGGCATCGGGCAGCCGCCCCCGGGCCGTACCCCCGCGGAAGCCGCCGTCGCGCTGCGCGATTCCGCGGTACTGGAACTGCTGTACGCCACCGGTATCCGCGTCAGTGAGCTGTGCGGGCTTGATCGCGGGGCGCTGGACCTCGGCCGGCGGACGGTCCGCGTGTTCGGCAAGGGCCGAAAGGAACGCACGGTACCGGTGGGCATACCGGCGGTCCGCGCGGTGAGCCGGTGGGAGCAGGCCGGCCGCCCGGTTCTCGCGACAGCGGTCAGCGGGCCGGCGCTGTTCCTGGGCGTGCGCGGCGGCCGGATGGATCCCCGCACGGCCCGCCGCGTCGTGCACGAGCGGTTGCGCGCGGCGGGTGTCCGCACCGGCACCGGGCCGCACGGCCTGCGGCACACCGCCGCGACCCACCTGCTGGAGGGCGGCGCTGACCTGCGGAGCGTCCAGGAAATACTCGGCCACTCCTCGCTGGCGACCACCCAGATCTACACACACGTCTCCGTGGAACGCCTCAAGGCGAGCTACCGCCAGGCTCACCCCCGCGCTTGACCCCGGCCGGGGCCGGCGTCCGTTCGGCGCGAAGACGCGACCGGCAAGGACCCGGTGAAGCTCAGCCCCGAAAGCTCAGGGCGCCGGCGGGAAGTAGCGGTCCATGAACTCATTGCGGAACTTCCCGGCCGGGTCGTATCGCCGCAGCAGGGCCGTGAAGTGGGCCCACCGCGGGTACAGGCCCCGCAGGGTCTCCGGCGGCGTGGTGAACACCTTGCCCCAGTGCGGCCGGGCGGCGAACGGGGCCAGCGCGTTCTCGATCGCCGACGCGACCGGAATGACGGCGGCGTCGTCCTGGATCCAGGTGAAGTGAAAGCCCACCGTGTCCTGCTCGAACGCCATGCTCATCCACAGGTCATCGGCGGCGATCGTGCGGATCTCGGCGATCTGGAGCACCGGGGCGATGCGGTCGCCGATACGGGCCAGCGCCTCGATGGCCGCGCCGCCGAACTCGCGGGGCAGCAGATATTCGGACTGGAGTTCCTCGCCGGTGCTGGGGGTGAAGGCCAGGCGGAAGTGCGGCAGCCGCTCGTGCCACGGTCCGGCCACGCCCAGCTGCCCGGTGGCGTTGCCGGCGGTCACGCCGGGGACCGGGTTGCGCGGGCCATCGGCCAGCCGCCCGCCCAGCCACGTCGCTTGCCCGCCGCCCGCCGATCCGGCAACGGCCGGCCCTGAATCAGCCGATCGGGAAACGGCCGATCGGGAAACGGCCGATCGGGAAACGGCCGATCCGGAGAGGTCAGCGCGCTGCTTCTGCCAGATCCGGTTGCCGGAGCCGCCGCGCCAGTCGGTGAAGACCCAGTTGGTGAAGACACTGACGCTGTAGGCGCTGGAGAAGATCTCCTCGAAGTGGCCCACCACCGCCGAAGCCGGGACGTCCTCGTAGACGAACTGCCGGACCTCGAACGCCGGGACCATCGCCAGCTCCATCGTGGTCACCACGCCGAGGCCGCCGAGCCCGACCACCGCGCCCGCGAACTCCGCGCTGCCCCGCTCCAGCCGGGCCAGCTCACCGTCGGCGGTGACCATCTCCAGGGCGGTCACGGACGCGGCGAGGCTCTGGTTGGCGTCCCCGGAGCCATGCGTCCCGGTGGCACACGCCCCGGCGACCGAAATGTGCGGCAGGGACCCGAGATTACGCAGGGCGAAGCCGGCCGCCTGCAGCCGCTGGGCCAGCTCCCCGTAGCGCACCCCACCGGCGACCCGGACGGTGGACCGGCCGGGGGTGATCTCGATCACCGGCGGCAGGCCGGATGTGGAGACGAGCACCCCGGTGGTGTCGGCGATCCGGTTGAACGAATGGCCGCTGCCCAGCGCGCGAACGCGGTCGCTGCCGCGGACGATTTCCTGGAGCTCTCCGGCGCTGGACGGCGCACGCAACTCCCTGGCGCCGAACACCACGTTGCGAGCCCAGTTAGCCGGCTGCCCGCCCATCACTCCACCGCCATCGTCGTCTCCGCCCACTCCGTCCCCCCGGGGTCCCGGCGCGTCCAGGTCCCCTCATCATGCCGAACGGGCCCTGGTGGCCCCGGATCCTCCGGCCCGGGCCGCATCCACGGAAACCCGGCGGCAGGTTACCTCAGAAGACACGTAGACTTGTTTGGGCCGCCAGACGAACGTGTGCTTCGTGCCCGTCCGGCGGCCAAAGTTCGCGCGCCCGCTAGCCATCCGGGAACTGTGAGGTCCCGCTGGTGCGCACCGCTCGGTCCGTGGGCCTGACCAGGCCCGCCGCAGGTGCGTACGGGCGCCAGGAAGCAAACCGAGCAGCGTCAGCGCCCCCGGGCGCGGCGCGAGAACGAAAGGACCTCCGGCATGGCTCCGGTCGTCACCATGAAGCAGCTCCTGGAGAGCGGCGTTCACTTCGGGCACCAGACCCGCCGCTGGAACCCGAAGATGAAGCGCTACATCTTCACCGAGCGCAACGGCATCTACATCATCGACCTCCAGCAGTCTCTCGACTACATCGACCGCGCGTACGAGTTCATCAGGGAGACGGTCGCCCACGGCGGCACGATCCTGTACGTCGGCACCAAGAAGCAGGCCCAGGAAGTCATCGCCGAGCAGGCGGGGCGGGTCGGAATGCCGTACGTCAACCAGCGGTGGCTGGGCGGCATGCTGACCAACTTCTCCACCGTCTTCAAGCGTCTCCAGCGGCTCAAGGAGCTCGAGGAGATCGACTTCGGCGATGTGTCAGGCTCCGGTATGACCAAGCGCGAGCTCCTGCACCTGCGTCGCGAGCGCGACAAGCTCGACCGCACGCTTGGCGGGATCCGGCACATGGCGCGGGTCCCGAGCGCGGTGTGGGTGGTCGACACCAAGAAGGAGCACATCGCCGTCAGCGAGGCGCGCAAGCTAGGTATCCCGGTCGTGGCCATCCTCGACACCAACTGCGACCCCGACGAGGTCAACTACCCGATTCCCGGGAATGACGACGCCATCCGCAGTGTTGCGCTGCTGACCAGGGTGGTCGCCGACGCGGTGGCCGACGGCCTGATCGCGCGGGCGGGTGCCGCCGACGGCGAGGAGAAGCCGTCCGCCGACCGGCCCGGCGGCGGGGTCGGCACCGAGGAGCCGCTGGCCGAATGGGAGCGTGAGCTCGCCGAAAGCGGGACCGCCACCCAGCCCGAGGGTGCCACCGCCGAGGGTGCCCCGGCCGGGAGCGCTCCCGCCGAGGGTGCCATGGCCGAGAGCGCCCCGGCCGATGTCACCGCCGAGGCGGTCGGCGACGCCATCCCGGCTTTCGCCGACGCTGAGGCCGCCAGCCCGGGCCCGGCGGCCCCGGCGGGCGACACTGAGGCCGTCAGCCCCGCCCCCGCCGGCGCCGTCAGCGTCGCTAACGGCACCCAGGCGGAGCCGGGCGAGCCGGTGAGCGCGACCAGTTCGGCCGAGTCCCGCGAAAGCGCGGAATAGGGGCATCGGTACGGGATCGGCGGGACCCGGCGGTGTCGTGGCGCCGGGGTCCACCGCATGCCCGGCGCGGGTCACGTGCGGCGGTGGCTTTCGCCGGCCCCGCGGGGCCGCCCGGCCCCGGCGGGCCCTCGCCGGGGCCGGGCGACGCACGCAGGCCGGGCGACGCACGCAGGCCGGGCGACGCACGCAGGCCGGGCGACGCACGCAGGCCGGGCGACGCACGCAGGCCGGGCGACGCACGCAGGCCGGGCGACGCACGCAGGCCGGGCGACGCACGCAGGCCGGGCGACGCACGCAGGCCGGGCGACGCACGCAGGCCGGGCGACGCAGACAGTTGCATAGGACGAGAGTGAGAGACAAGGGACATGGCGAACTTCACCGCCGCTGAGGTAAAGCGGCTTCGTGACCAGACCGGCGCCGGGATGATGGACTGCAAGCGGGCCCTCGAAGAGGCCGGCGGCAACATCGACAACGCGGTTGAGATCCTGCGCCTGAAGGGCGCCAAGGACGTCACCAAGCGCGCCACCCGGACCGCGGCCAACGGGCTGGTCGCGGCCGAACTGTCCGGAACGGACGCCGGGGTACTGGTCGAGCTCAACTGCGAGACCGACTTCGTGGCCAAGACCGACCTGTTCCAGCAGGTCGCCGGCGAGATCGCGCGGGCGGCGCTGGCCAGCGGCGCGACCGACCGGCTGGCCCTGCTGGGCACCGAGGTCCGCCCGGGCCGGACCGCGGAGCGGGTCATCGAGGAGGCGAGCGCCGCCCTGAAGGAGAAGCTGGAGCTGGGCCGGTTCGCCCGCTTCGACGGCGGATACGTGGCCAGCTACCTGCATCGGTCCGATGCGGCGCTGCCGCCAACCCTGGGCGTGCTTGTCCAGATCGACACCCGGGACGCCGAGGTGGCCAGGGACCTGGCGCAGCAGGTGGCCGCCATGCGGCCGCTGTACGCGACGCGGGATGAGGTCCCGGCGGACGTCGTGGCGAAGGAGCGCCGGATCGCGGAGCAGATCACCCGCGAGGAGGGCAGGCCCGAGCAGGCGATCCCCAGGATCGTGGACGGCCGGCTGAACTCCTTCTTCAAGGACGTCGTGCTCATCGAGCAGCCATTCGTCAAGGAGCAGAAGAAGACGATCAAGCAGGTTCTCGCCGAGAGCGGTGTGACCGTGCGTGGCTTCGCCCGCTTCCAGGTCGGGCAGGCCTAAGCAAGCGTGACCTGGCCGGCGGGCGCTGCCCGCCGGCCAGCACGGCAGACGGGGCGAGCGGACCTGAGGGAGGTCACTCGGTGCAGCAGCCGGACGGCATGTGGCGCGGTGCAGGGCCCGGCGCAAGGCCAGGCGAAGATGCGACCGCTGCGGCGGTCCGGGCGGCATCCGCTGCTATTGGTGACCCTGGCCCGAAGGAAGCCGGGGCATTTTTTGTCCCGCCCGCGACCGCGAGCGTGGTCTCCGCGGGCGGGGCGGCCGAGGCCTTCCATCCGCGGTGGAACCGGGTCGTGCTCAAGCTGTCCGGCGAGGCGTTCGCCGGTGACGAGGCGCTCGGCATCTCGCCCGACGCCGTGGCCCACATCGCGGCCGAGGTGGTGTCGGCGGTCAAAGAGGGCGTCGAGGTGGCCGCCGTCGTCGGCGGCGGCAACATGTTCCGCGGCGCGTCCCTGTCCGAACGGGGCATCGACCGCGCCCGCGCCGACTACATGGGCATGCTCGGCACGGTGATCAACTGCCTGGCGCTGCAGGATGTGCTCGAGAAGATGGGCGTCGACACCCGCGTGCAGACCGCCATCACCATGGGCCAGGTCGCCGAGCCCTACATCCCGCGGAAGGCCATCCGGCACCTGGAGAAGGGCCGGGTCGTTATCTTCGGCGCGGGGCTCGGCGCGCCTTTTTTCTCGACGGACACCTGTGCCGCGCAGCGGGCGCTGGAGATCGGCGCCGAGGCGGTGCTCAAGGGAACGGCCGTGGATGGCGTCTACGACGCCGACCCGCGAAAGAACCCAGCGGCCGTGCGCTTCGACCGGGTGGACTACGGTGAAGTGCTCAGCCGGGGCCTGAAGGTCATGGACGCCACGGCGGTGAGCCTCTGCATGGACAATGGCCTGCCGATTGTCGTGTTCGACCTGCTGGGTCCGGGCAACGTCGTGCGGGCGATCCGGGGGGAGAAGGTCGGCACGCTCGTGTGCGCCACGGGCGCCTGATCCAGCCGGTAGCGGCCGCCACGCGCCATGCGGGGGTACTCTCGCGCTTACCTGGATAACGTGAACCCTTAGCAGACCTCGCCTCCACAGGAGCCCGCAATGATCGACGACATACTCCTCGACACGGAGGAGAAGATGCAGAAGGCGGTTGCGGTCGCCAAGGAAGAGTTCGGCGTGATCCGCACCGGCCGCGCGCATCCGGTCATGTTCAACAAGCTCACGGCCGAGTACTACGGGACCCCCACGCCGCTGAACCAGCTCGCCTCGTTCCATCTGCCCGAGGCGCGGATGGTCATCGTCCAGCCGTACGACAAGTCCTCCCTCGCCGCGATCGAGCGATCGATCCGGGACAGCGACCTGGGCGTCAACCCCACCAACGATGGCGCGGTGATCCGGGTTGTCTTCCCCGAGCTGACCCAGGAACGCCGCAAGGAGTACATCAAGGTCGCCCGGCACAAGGCCGAGGAGAGCCGCGTTTCCATCAGGAACATCCGGCGGCACGGCAAGGACGGGATCGACAAGCTCGTCAAGAACGGCGAGGCGGGCGAGGACGAGGGCCGTCGCGCGGGACACGAACTCGACGAGCTCACCAAGACCTACGTCGACCAGGTTGACGATCTGCTCAAGACCAAGGAATCCGAGCTTCTCGAGGTCTAGGTGGACGACGGCAACCAGCCGGACGCAGCCGCCGCCGATCCGGAAACGCCCGCGGTTGCGGAAACACCCGCCCCCCGGGAACCGGCCGGCCGCCCCGGCCGGCTTCCGGGCCGGACGCCAAGCCCCCCCGATCCGGGCGGAATCTCCCGGCTGCCGCCGGAGTGGGCGTATTGCTCGGCGGCATTGTCCTGCTCACGCTGTTCACGGTAAAGGCGACCTTCCTTATCTTCATGGGAGCCGCCGCGGTTGCCGCGTTGTGGGAATTGGCCCGTTCGCTCGGTTCACGGGGCATTCACGCGCCGTTCCTCCCGGTCGCCGCGGGCGGCTCCGCGATGTGGGTGTGCGAATACTGGTGGAGTGACCGCGCCGTGCTCGCGTCGCTTGTCCTCACCGTGGTGGTGATCCTCGCCTGGCGCCTTCCGGGGGGCACCGACGGTTATCTGCGGGACGTGATGGCCGGGGTGTTCGTGCTCGCCTACGTGCCGCTGCTGGCGGTGTCCATGGTGGCCATGCTGGCCCCGGCGGACGGCGCGCGGCGGGTCCTGTTCTTCGTGGTCCTCACCATTTGCAGCGACATCGGCGGCTACTTCGCCGGCAGCCTGCTGGGCCGGCACCCGATGGCCCGCATCATCAGCCCGAACAAGACCTGGGAAGGATTGGCCGGCTCGGTTCTGGCCTGCCTCGTGGCGGGCGCCGTGCTGCTCCCCGTGCTGCTGCACGGCCACGTCTGGCAGGGCATCCTGACCGGCGCCGCGGCGGCGGCCGCCGCCGTCCTGGGCGACCTGGCCGAGTCGGCGATCAAGCGGGACCTGAAGATCAAGGACATGGGCTCGGTGCTGCCGGGCCACGGCGGCATCCTGGACCGGATCGACTCGCTGCTGGTGACCGCGCCGGTGATCTGGCTCCTGCTGGCGGTCTTCGTTTCCGCTCATCGATAGCGCCGCCGCGCCCATTAACGGTGTCTGGCCCGAAGCGTGGCACATACGGGCTCCTGCTGCTTTTGATGATCTCCTTGGCACCGACCGGCTCAGCGGGCGTCCAGGGGAACTGCCGCGCGGCCACCGGCTCGCCCGGGCCGGGCAGAGCCGCCCGGTGCGTGCCCGGCCCTACTCGCCGACGACCCAGCTCCGGCGCTGCGCGGCGAGCTGGGAGATCAGGCTTGCCGATCCCTGCTCCTTGGCGGTCAGCCGTTCTTCCTCGGAGATCGGCACCACCCACAGCCAGCGCACCGGGTCCCCGCCGAAGGAGAAACCGGACAGGTCCGGGGCGTCCGGCCCCGGCAGGGCGCCGGGCCCGGTGGGCTTGTCGAGCAGGAGCACCGCCTCGTAACCGCCACCCAGCGGGAACGTGCTGGGCTCGTGATGCCACCGGACGCTGTGCCCGGGGCCGAACCAGGTGACCGCGCGCCACGGATACGGCGCGAGCCACAGGAAGACCCGCGCGGCCCGAGCGGGCGGCATGGTGGTCGCCATCGCGAGTTCGATCCGGGCGTAGCATGCCGGATCCTGGACGAGCCGCTCCACCACGGGCATCCGCTGGCAACTCATCCCGACCGTGGACAGCACCGTGTACGGGCGGTTCCCGGCCGGCGGTCGCTCGGAGATGCCCGCCATCGGCTGCTTGCCCATCGACGCGTCCCAATAGTGCCCACCCGGGCCGAGCCGCTCCAGGTGGCCGAGCACTCCCTGCTGGAAAACGCCCCACGATCGCTCGTCACGCCGCCACTGCCAGTAGGCGCGGGCGCGGTCGACCCGCGGGCCGAGTCCCTCCATGGCGTCGTCCAGAGACCAGCCGAACGGGGTCAGACCGAGGATGTCCCGGCTGTACCCGGGCATCCCGCGCCGGGCGTCGGACCAGCCCGGGATGACCGCGAGCAGCTTCCCGTTCTCCAGCACGGCTACCCCGTCGCCCTCCTCGAACCACAGCGGCTCGAGCGCGCCGGGCTCGATCGGCGGGCGGCCCTCGGGCAGTTTCGTGTGCCCGGCCGGCATGATGGGCGCCTGCCCGGCCTCGATCCGGCTGTGATCGGGGCTGGCCGGGGCGGGCACGTGATTGGCGACCCAGGTCGCCGCCACGGTGGACGTTTCGTCGTGCAGGTAGGCGGCGGTCGTCACCCCATCGAACTCGACCGTGAGCCGGCGGCTCTCATAAGGGTTCACGCTTTCCAGCAGCATCCTCGGCTGCTGCGGCCCCGCGGACACCCGGCGCAACGTCGGCATAGTTTGAATTTACGCTAACCGAATCGGACCTCCGCGCATGCGGGGCGTCGCCGCCGGGCTCCGGCCAGCGCCTATCCTGGATCGTCGCCGCACTATGTCGCCGCACTATTCAGCTGAACGGAAATACTGTGTCCCCTCGTCGACCCAGCTCACCGCCCACCGCGCCACTGGCGCCCGCCGGCGCGGCGGCCCTGCCGCCGGGGCTCGCGGCGGGGCGCAACGGGCAGCCGGGCTCGCAGGGCTCGGAGGGCCTGCCCAAGCCCCCACGTCACCTCGCCGACCTGGGCCTGCCCGAGCGCCGGACGGCCGTGGCCGAGCTGGGGGAGCGCCCGTTCCGCGCCGATCAGCTGTCCCGGCAGTATTTCGCGCGGCTGGCCGAGGACCCGGGTGAGATGACGGACCTGCCGCGGTCCGCCCGCCAGGAACTGGCGGACGCCCTGCTGCCGCGCCTGCTGACCGCCGAACGTGAGCTGGTCTGCGACGGTGGCACGACACGCAAGACGCTGTGGCGGACCTTCGACAGCGCCTACGTCGAGTCGGTGCTGATGCGCTACCCGGGCCGCGTCACCATGTGCGTCTCCTCCCAGGCGGGCTGCGGGATGGCCTGCCCGTTCTGTGCCACGGGGCAGGCCGGGCTGACCCGTAACCTGTCGACCGCCGAGATCGTGGAACAGGTCGTGGCCGGGGCGCGTGCGCTGGCCCGGGGCCAGGTCCCGGGCGGCCCGGGCCGGGTCTCCAACGTGGTCTTCATGGGCATGGGCGAGCCGCTGGCCAACTACCGCAGTGCGGTGCAGGCGGTACGCCGTCTCACCGAGCCCGCGCCGGCCGGCCTCGGCATCTCGGCGCGCGGCGTCACCGTGTCCACCGTCGGCCTGGTCCCGGCGATCGGCCGGCTCGCGGCCGAGGGCCTGCCGGTGACGCTGGCCGTATCGCTGCACGCCCCCGACGACGAGGCCCGGGACGAGCTGGTGCCCGTCAACCGGCGCTGGAAGGTGGCCGAGGTGCTGGACGCGGCGTGGCGCTACGCCGACGTCACCGGCCGCCGCGTCTCCATCGAGTACGCTCTCATCCGTGACGTCAACGACCACGCCTGGCGCGCGGACCTGCTCGGCGGCCTGCTGGCGGGCCGTCTCGCGCACGTCAACCTGATCCCGCTCAACCCCACGCCCGGATCCCGGTGGACCGCCTCGCGGCCCGCGGCGCAGGACGAGTTCGTGGCCCGGCTGGAGGCCCACGGCGTGCCGGTCACGGTCCGGGACACCCGCGGCCGGGAGATCGACGGTGCCTGCGGCCAGCTGGCCGCAGGTGCTGGCGCTGGCCCGGGGGGACGCTCTGCTTCCCCGGGGGAGACCCCCGATATCCCATGGCCCGCAGCCTCCCGCGACGCCCCCCCATCCCCCTTCACTGTCGCCGTGGCACCAGGCGCTCGCCCGGGCCAAGGCCCGGGGTCGCGCCCGGTCGCCCCGGTGGACCTCGGAAACCCTGGTGCGGGACCAGGCCGCAGCTGAGCAGAATGTCCCAGGAAGGTTCGTTCGGCCGGGCCTTGATTGTGATCTCCGGGAGGCGCACTGTTGTCCGGCGTGTCATGGCAAGCCGCTCTGGCCCGCACCCGGCGGGCCCTGAATCGCCGGGCCCTGAATCGCAGGGCACTGAATCGCAGGGCACTGAGCCAGCGCGCCGTGCACTGGGCCTGGCAGGCCGTCCAGCGTGCGGGGGCGGTCACCGCGGACACCCCAGCCGGGGCCCGGTTCGCGGCGTTCGGGCCGGGCTCGATTCTTGTCTTCCCGCCCGGGGCCATCTTCGGCGAGGCGTGGATCGAGGTCGGCACCGACACGGTCATCGGCAAGCACGTTTCGATATCCGCGGGCACCGTGCCCGGACAGGACCTGGGGCCGGCGTCGCTGCTGCGGATCGGTGACCGCTGCGTGATCGGCCGCGGCACGCACATCGTCGCGCACGAATCGATCGTGATCGGAGACGACGTTTTCACCGGGCCGTACGTCTACATCACCGACCAGAACCACGGGTACGCCGACCCCGACGCCCCGATCGGGCGGCAGTGGCCGGCCAACGCGCCGGTGTCCGTCGGCGCCGGCAGCTGGCTGGGCGCCGGGGCGATCATCCTGCCCGGCACGGTCATCGGGCGGAACGTCGTCGTGGCGGCCGGGTCGGTGGTCCGGGGACACGTCCCCGACCGCTGCGTGGTGGCCGGGGTCCCGGCCAAGGTCATCCGCGCCTATGTGGCCGGCGACGGATGGCTGCCCATGCGGGCCGACGGCAGCGACCGGGAGCCGCTGGCCGGCCCGGTCCCGCTGGCCGGCCCGGTCCCGCTGGCCGGCCCGGTCCCGCTGGCCCGCCCGGTCCCGCGCTGGCCCGGTCCCGCTAGCTGGCCGGGAGCCGCTGGCCGGCCAGCGGCCGCTAGGACGCCACTGAACAACCCGGATCGGGCGGACGGCCTGGTGGCCGGCTGGCCGGGCTCCGGTGCCCGCAACCTTCCGCTGGCCCGCCGCGCGGCGGGCCGGGCGGCTGCGGCGCGGCAGCAGAGACCGCGGAGGGGGCCGCAGGGGCTGCCGCCAGGGCGGGCCGGGGTGTGCTGGCTGGTCAGGTCAGCACCCACGCCCCGCCGGAGCGGGTCAGGCCGTGCCGCAGCAGGGTGCGCAGGTTGAGTGCGGCGCACCGGTTGTGCAGCCAGGCGTCGTTTTTGGCGGTGCCGATGTAGCGGAGCTTGACCCGGCGGCCGTTCTGGGTGGCGGTCCAGGCGATGACCCGCTCGATCATTGACCGGGTGGGGTAGGCCTGCCTGAATTCCGCCGTCCGGGACTGGGCGCGGGCGGCGCGCAGCAGGCCCTCGTGCGGGTGGATGGTCATGGAGCGGCCATCCCTGGCGGTGGTGCACCGCTCGCGCAGCGGGCAGCCCGCGCACGCGGCGCCGAAGGTCACGGTCCGGGCGGGGCTCATCGGCCGGGTGATCCCGGCCGGGCAGGTGACCGTGCCGTCGTCCTCGCTGATGGTGAAGTCGTCGAGGGTGAACCCGCCGGGCACGGCCGGCCGCAGCGGCTTCGGCTTGATGACGGTGTCATGCCCGGCGTCGCGGTAGGCGGCGCGGGCCTCCCCGCTGCCGTAGGCGGAATCGCCGTAAACCTCCAGGTCATCCGCCCGGCCTTGCTCACCCGTGCCCTCCCGCTCCGGTTCCGGCTGAGGCTCAGGTCCCGGTTCCGGATGCGCTTCAGGCTCCGGCCCGGCGGCCGTGCCCGGCCCCGGCTGCGCCGCCGCAGGGCCGGCATCCGCGCCCTGCCCGGCGCTGGCAGCGTCATCCCCGCCGTCACCGGCGCTCGCACTGTCACCATGAAACCGGTCGCGGCAGGCCATCTTGACGCCGTTCTCCGCGTCCGTGCTGCCCGGCCCGGCGGCCATCGTCATCTCGCAGTCGGTGATCAGCCCAGACTCCGGCTCGGCGGCCACATGCCCCCGGAACCCGTCGCGCCGCTTGGACTTGCACTTGCGGGTGTGCCGGGCCTCGCGGTCCACCGTCGAGATCACCCGGTCCGGGGCGACCTTCCGGGCGATCCGCCACCGCCCGTCCGTCCCGTCCGACCCCCAGCCGGCTCCACGTCCTGCCCCGCCACCAGCGCCAGCAGGCCCAGCGCGTCCGCCGCGGCGGCGTCCCGCTCCGGCGCGCCCTCCCCGGTGAGCTCCGCCAGCACCGCCAGCGCGTCATTCACCAGATCCGATACCAGCTGCTCCTTGGCAGCCGGGTCGTCCCAGTCGATGTCAGGCTTGCCCGGCCTGGAGTAGTCCAGCTGGCACACGCCGACGATCACCGCGGCGGCACCGGGCACCACCCGCGCCACTTTCCGCATCGCGGCCATCAGCTGGCACACAGTATCCATCGTGGCCACCGCGTCGTCGAAAACCGTCGAGTCCACGCACCGCTTCCGCCGGCCCCGCAGCAGCCCCGTCTCCGCGATCACCGCCGCCATCGCGTCGAACACCCGGTCCGGGCGCTTCGACTTCGCGATGCGCTTGCGCCAGTACACCAGCGCCGACGGGTCGAAGCTCATCTGCAGCAGCGACCGGCCGCAGGCCACCTTCCACCGGATGTCGAACTTCAGCGCGTCCGCGGTCTGGGTGTCCGACAGGTCATACAGCTCCTTGAGCACTAGCACCGACCCGACCAGGTCCGCCGGCAGCGACGGGCGCCCGGTCCGCGACGGGAACAAGTCCGCGGTGAAGCTGTCGGGGAACAGCTCGGTGCGGTGCTCGGCCAGGAACGCGAACACGCTGCCCGGCGGCACCAAGTGCCCGGTGACCTCGCCCGCGTCCCACAAGTCCCGGTCCGGTCGCGTCATCCCCTGCATGGCACGATTCTCCCAGGGAATCGAACACGATGCCGGCAAAACACGCCCATCAGGGTTCGCGAGTTATTCAGTGCCGTCCTAGCCGACCCGGAGCGCGTCGAGGGCGTCCCGGAGCCGCCCCACCCGGTGTTCTAGCTGGGCGGCGCAGTCGGCGAGCACGTGGTCCGCACTCACCGCCGGCTGCATGGCGAGCACGCCCACCAGGTCCTCCACCGCCGCCAGGCGACCCGACAGCTCCAGCAGCAGCGGCTGCGCGCCGCCCGTGGCCGCCGCGTCGCTGTCCGGCCCATCCGGCCCTGCGTGCCCTGCGTGCCCCGCGCGGCCCGGGAGCTCGTCTGCCTCCGCAGCCGGATCGGTGGATTCCGGCGGGCTGGCGGCGGCCGGGACCGTCCGCCGGGCCGCGCCCTTGTCCAGCTGGCTCCGCAGCAGCTCAGCTTGCTCCCGCAGCTGCCGGTTCTTGACGTACAGCTCGACGAAGACGGAGACCTTCGCGCGCAGTACCCACGGGTCGAACGGCTTGGAAATGTAGTCCACCGCCCCGGCCGCGTACCCGCGGAACGCGTGGTCCGGCTCGGAGCTGGCCGCCGTGAGGTAGATGATCGGGACGTCACGCGTCTTCGGCCGCCGCTTGATGTGCGCGGCGGTCTCAAAGCCGTCCATGCCGGGCATGACCACGTCCAGCAGGATGACCGCGAACTCGTTGACCAGCAGCGCCTTCAGCGCTTCCTCGCCGGAACGGACCGGCACGAGGACCTGGTTGAGGGAGGACAGGATCGCCTCCAGCGCGACCAGGTTCTCGGAACGGTCATCGACGAGCAGGATCCGTGCCTTGTTCGTCACTTCAGGAGCTCCTTCGGCCCGCTCATCGTGCAGCCGCCCGGACCAGGCACGTCCGCATGACGGCCAGCAGGTGTCCCGTGTCCACGGGCTTGGTGATGTAGTCGGTGGCGCCGGACGCGATGGCCTTGTCCCGGTCGCCCTTCATGGCCTTCGCGGTCACCGCGATGATCGGCAGGTCGGCGAACTGGGGCATGTTCCGTATCGCCTCGGTGGTGGCGTATCCGTCCAGCTCAGGCATCATGATGTCCATCAGGACGAGCCGGACGTCCTCGTTGCGCTCGAGCGCCTCGATGCCTTCGCGGCCGTTTTCCGCATAGAGCACCTCCGCTCCGTATCGCTCGAAGACGCTGGTCAACGCGAATACGTTCCGCACGTCGTCGTCCACAATCAGTATCTTGGCACCGTGGAGCGGGTCGTGCGGGTCAGGTACCGCCGACAGGGCGGGACTGGCGCTAGCGGCCATCCCGGGTGCACCCGGCCGGCTGGCCGGCCGGGACGCCATCTCCCCACCTGGGCGCCCCTGCGCCTGCCGGGCCCAGCCGGACCCGTTCCTGCCGTCGAGGTGCCCGGCGAGACCGCCGTGCTCATCGGCCCCGGCGCCGGCGGCCAGGACCCACCGCGGCCCGCTCCCCGAGCCGGCCCGCAGTGATCGCGCGGGCAGGTACAGCGTGAAGGTGCTGCCGTGACCGAGCCGGCTCGTCGCCTTGATCTGCCCGCCCAGCAGGCGTGCGATGTCCTTGCTGATGGACAGGCCCAGTCCGGTGCCGCCGTAGCGGCGGCTGGTGGTCCCGTCGGCCTGCTGGAACGCCTCGAAGATCAGATGCTGCTTCTCCTCGGAGATCCCGATCCCGGTGTCGGAGACCGAGAACGCGATCACCTCCTGCTCATCGCGCAGCGGCCCGGTGAACGTCACGTCCTCGGCTGGGGCGACCCGCAGCCGGACGCCGCCCTGCGCGGTGAACTTCACCGCGTTGGACAGCAGGTTGCGCAGTACCTGCTGCAGGCGCTGCTCGTCCGAGTAGATCATGTGCGGCAGGCTGGCCGCCGTGTCGACCTCGAAGGTGAGGCCCTTCTCCGCGGCCATCGGCCGGAACGTGGCGTCGAGGTACTCCACCAGGCCGTCCAGCGGGATCTCCGACGGGTGCACGTCCATCTTGCCCGCCTCGACCTTGGACAGGTCCAGGATGTCGTTGATCAGCCGCAGCAGGTCCGAGCCCGCGTCATGGATCGTCATCGCGAACTCGACCTGCTTGGCCGACAAGTTGCTGTCCGGGTTCTCGGCCAGCAGCTTGGCCAGCACGAGCAGGCTGTTCAGCGGGGTGCGCAGCTCGTGCGACATGTTGGCGAGGAATTCCGACTTGTACCGCGACGACGTGGCGAGCTGCTGGGCGCGTTCCTCCAGCGTCCGCCGGGCCTGCTCGATCTGGAAGTTCTGCACCTCGATGGCACGGTTCTGCTTGGCCATCAGGGTCGCCTTGTCCTCCAGTTCCGCGTTGGAGTTGCGCAGCTCGGCCTGCTGGCGCTGGAGTTCCTTGGTCCGTTCCTGAAGCTGCGTCGCGAGCCGCTGCGACTCGGCCAGCAGCGCCTCGGTGCGGGAGTTCGCCATGATCGTGTTGATCGTGACGCCGATCGTCGGCACGAACTGGTCGAAGAAGGCCAGATGCACGTCGCTGAACTGGTGCAGCGAGGCCAGCTCGAGCACGCCGAGCACCTGGTCCTCGAACAGGATCGGCAGCATGACCACGCTGACCGGCGAGGCGCCCCCGAGGCCGGAGCCGACGGACAGGTAGCCGGGCGGCACGTTCTCGATCAGGATGCGCTTACGCTCCAGCGCGGCCTGGCCGGCCAGGCTCTCGCCGAGCATGAAGCGGCTCATGCCGCCGCGCTGGAAGCCGTAGGTGGCGATCCGGCTGAAATCCATCTCCGCCTCAATCTCGGCCTCCGCGCCGGCGCCACGGCCGGTGCCCGTCGCCGTCCCGCGGCGGTCGCTTCCGCCCGGCCCCTGGCTTCCGTCCTGCGCGTGGCTGCCCGTGCCGTCCTCGGCGTGCCCTGAGTGCCCTGAGTGCCCGGCGTGGCCGGAGTCCCCCGCGTGGCCGGTATCCACCGGTGGCGCCGCCGTCCTGTTGTCCTGCGCGCCGTCCGCCGCGGTGCCGTCCGGGCCGGTGCTGCTACGGCCGTGCGGGGCCGCGCCGTGGGAGGCGCTGCCGTTGGTGATTTCGCCCTGGTGGGCGCCCGGCAGCGCCCGCCCCGGCAGCTCGGAACCGGGTGGTGTCGCCAGATAGAACGCGCCGTATTGCGCGGAGGCGAGCGGAGTCAGCTCGCTCATGATCAGCCGGGCGACCTCCAGCAGGTCCCGGTGCCCCTGCATCAGGCCGGAGATGCGCGCCAGGTTGGTGTTCAGCCAGTCCTGCTCGCGGTTGGCGTGCGTGGTCTCCCGCAGGTTGGCCACCATCAGGTTGATGTTGTCCTTGAGCTCGGCGACCTCGCCGCGCGCGTCGACGGCGATGGACTGGGTGAGGTCGCCCTCGGCGACCGCGCTCGCCACACCCGCGATGGCTCGCACCTGGGTGGTCAGGTTACTGGCCAGGCCGTTCACGCTCTCGGTCAGCCGCTTCCAGGTACCGGAGACGCCTTCGACCTCCGCCTGGCCGCCGAGGCGGCCTTCGGTGCCGACCTCGCGGGCCACCCGGGTGACCTCATCGGCGAAGGCGGACAGCTGGCCCACCATGGTGTTGAAGGTCTGCTTGAGCTGCAGGATCTCCCCGCGCGCGTCCACGTCGATCTTCTTGCTCAGGTCGCCCTGCGCCACCGCGGTCGTGACCTGGGCGATGTTACGCACCTGAGCGGTCAGGTTGTTCGCCATCGAGTTCACGTTCTCGGTGAGGTCTTTCCAGATCCCCGAGACCCCGCGGACGTGGGCCTGGCCGCCGAGGCGGCCTTCGGTGCCGACCTCGCGGGCCACCCGGGTGACCTCGTCGGCGAAGGCGGACAGCTGGCGCACCATGGTGTTGAAGGTCTGCTTGAGCTGGAGCACCTCGCCCTGCGCGTCGACGGTGATTTCCTGGCTCAGGTCACCTTCCGCGACCGCCGTGGCGACCTGCGAGATGTTCCGGACCTGCATGGTGAGGTTGGTCGCCATGCCGTTGACGGAGACGGTCAGGTCTTCCCACACGCCGGAGACCCCGCGGACGTGGGCCTGGCCGCCGAGGCGGCCTTCGGTGCCGACCTCGCGGGCCACCCGGGTGACCTCGTTGGCGAAGGCGGACAGCTGGTCGACCATCGTGTTGAAGGTCTGCTTGAGCTGGAGCATCTCGCCCTGGGCGTCCACCGTGACCTTGCGGGTGAGGTCGCCGCGCGCCACGGCCGTGGTGACCATGGCGATGTCCCGGACCTGCTCGGCCTTCTGGGCCACCTCCGACGTGAGGGAGGAAAGCTGCGTGGCTACCTCATCGACCATCGACCCGATATCCACGAGCATGGCGCTGTCACCGCCGTCGCTGAACCGCCGGGGCCGGGTGCGGAAGTCACCGTTGGCCAGCGCGGCCAGCGCGTCCCGGATGGGCTCAAGGTCGGTGTCGGTGTATCTGGCCTCTGCTGGTGAGCTGGGCGCGGTGTGAGGCATGGTGCTCCCTCCAGGCATTTCGCGCAGCGGGTGGCGCCGGCATGCTTTGCGGCCGTACTCCCATCCTCGTCAAGCCGGCCCACCATTCTCTAGTAAGTTCTTTAGGATGGCTCGATAGAAAGTATTAACCTCACGAGTCTGTCACGATGGAGGAAAGGGCTCAGCGCTTACCGCGATTATTTTGCACGTCAGTTAGTAAGGACCGAGAGCACCGTGAGGGGACGAAGCGATCTCGTCGCATCCGCGGCGTACCATCCCGAGCCGGCGGCCGCCGCGGCCGCCCGCCGTTTCGTTCGCCAGATCCTGCAGTCCTGGGACATCGCGGCCCGGACCTGGGATCCTGACAGGCTGGTCGATGACGCCGTCCTCCTCACCAGCGAGCTGGTCACGAACGCGGTGGTGCACGCGGGGACCGCGCTCGACGTCACCTGCAGGCTGACCTCCGGCGAGCTGGAGGTGGCGGTCCGCGATCGTCACCCGGCTCGGACTCTCCCCGACATTCCCAAGGCGACCAGCACTTCGGCGGAACGCGGCCGGGGGCTGCTGCTGCCCTCCGCGCTGGCCTCGTCGTGGGGGGTCACCTACGCGAGGACCGCCAAGGCCGTATGGTTCCGCATGAGCCTGGCGCGCGACCGTGGCCAAGAGGCTGCTGACGGGATGGCCTGCCCGCCTCCCGCGACGACCGCCGCCGGCGGCGCGGACGAGGCCTGGGCCAACGAGGCCAGCCCGGACCGGGCCAGCGTGTTCGCGGCCAGTTCCGGCGCGGCCGCGCAGGCGGACGCTCCCGGCGCCCCGCCCCAGAAATCCGCACCGCCGGCCTCGGCGCCGCCGCCCGCATCTGTGCCGCCGGAGACTGCGTCCCGGGAGACCTCGCCGCCCGGTTCCGTGCCGCCGGAGACTGCGCCCGGGGAGACCTTGCCGCCCGGTTCCGCGCCGCCGGAGACCGTGCCCGCGGGTGCCGGGACGGCTCATGGCGCGGTCATGCTCACCGGGGCGACCGGGCGGGCCGGGGCCGGGGCCGGCACCATGGCGGCCCAGCCCGGGCCAGCCGCACAGGCGCCCCTGAGCAGGCCGGGCACGCAGGCGACGCCGGGCAGCCCCGGCACGCCGGATACCCCCGCCACGCCGGGGACGCAGGCCACTCCGGGCACGCCTGGCGCCGGTCACGGCCAGCGCAGCGGCGGTGGCAGACCGGCGGGCGGAGGGCCGCGGGAGACCGGAAGCGACCGCCGTCCGGGCCGCGCGGGTGACGATGACGCCCTGGCGGCCCTGCGGCCGGATCTCGGCACGCTCAGCTACGACGAACTGCTCCGGCACACGGTGGAGACCGCCCGGGATGTCGTCACGGCGGACGCCGCCTACGCTCTCGTCGCCGACGAGGACGGTGAGCTGCGGGTCCGGGCGGCCGCCGGTGTCGGCGTCTCCGAGTCCCTGTTCGCGCCGTCGGTCCCGGCGGTGTTCGCCGACGGAGCCGCGGCCAGATCGCTGGTAACCGTGCCGTTCCTGGTCGACGGCCGGGTGACGGGCGTGCTGGGGGCGGCCGCCACCTCCCCCGACCGGTTCGACGGCGGCGACGCGGCGAAATTGCAGCGCGTCGCCGACCGGGTGGCGATGTCACTCGAGCGGGCGCGCCTCAGTGAGCTCGAGCGCAGGCGGCGCGGCCGGATCGGTTTCCTCGCCGAGGCGAGCGAGTTGCTGGCCAGCACGCTGGATCAGGAGAAGACGATCTCGCTGATCGCTCAGCTCATCGTCCCGCGCCTGGCGTCGTGGTGCGCGGTGCTGCTGGCCGACGACACCGGTGGCCTGCAGCCCGCCCACGTCTGGCACGCCGACGAGTCACTCATCGACCCGCTGGCTGGCCTGCTCGCCATCGCCGCGCCGCCGGAGGCAGACGAAGCCGGCCGGAGCTGGTCGCTGGCCATCGGCACGGGTCCGGTCCTCACCGACGAAGCGGTTGTCCTGGCTTCCGACGCCGCCTGGTGCTTCCCGCTGGCGGCACGCGGGCGCCGTCTCGGCGTGGTCGCGATCGGCCGTCCCCGCGGCGACCGGCCGCCGCGAGAAGCGCTCGAACTGACCGAGGACCTCGCCCGCCGCGCGGCGCTCGCGCTCGACAACGCGCGGCTGTATGAGCAGCAGCAGCTGACCAGCCAGGCGCTGCAGCGCAGCCTGCTGCCGCCGGAGCTGCCCCGGATCCCCGGCGTGGACCTCGCGGTGGCGCACGAGGTCGCCGGTGAGGGCAACGAGGTCGGTGGCGACTTCTACGACGTGTTTCCCGCCGGCGAGAACCGGTGGCGATTCGCGATCGGTGACGTCTGTGGCACCGGGCCGGAAGCGGCCGCCGTCACCGGCCTGGCCCGGCACGCGCTGCGGATCCTCGCCCGGGAAGGCCATGACGTCGCCGACGTCGTCGGCCGGCTGAACGAGCTCATCCTGGAAGAGGGGCCGCGGGCCCGGTTCATCACCCTGCTGCACGGTGAGCTCACCGTCCTCGGCGACCCCTCCCTGGGCCTGGCGGAAGACGGTGTGCTCTGCCCCGAACGAGAGGACGGGAAGAGGCCCACCGTCCGGCTGCGGCTCGTCTCGGCCGGGCATCCGCTGCCGCTGCTGCTCCGCGCCCGGCGCCCGGCGTCAGCCCCGGCCCGGGCCCCGGCGCTGCCGCTGCCGGCCGCCGAGCCGCAGCCCTTGCTCGGGGTCATGGGTGACCTGACCTTCACCGCCCAGACCGTGCAGCTCTATCCAGGCGACCTGCTGCTGTCGGTGACCGACGGCATCACCGAACGCAAAGACGCCACCCGCCGGCTGCTGGACGACGATGACGGCCTGGCCTGGCTGCTTTCGCGGTGCGGCGGCCTGAACGCGGGTGCCGTCGCGGCCCGGATCCAGCGCGCGGCCGAGGACTTCGGCGCCGCCCCGCGCACCGACGACATGGCACTCCTCGTCCTCCGCGCCCTCTGAGCGCACCATCACCTCCGCGAGCGAGCTGGCCGGGCGATCGATGACGGCGTGCAGGCCGACCCGCCCGGCCCGGAATGGCACCAGCGAGGCGCCGCCGCCGGGCGCAATGAACCGGTGCCGGATGCGGCCCGTGTAGGTAACAGGCGGCCGGCTGGCGCTTGCCGATGACCGCCGGCGCAATGGTTCGTCACTGCACGGTCATGATCAGGTGGAATGTACTTATCAGGTTGGTCAAGTAGGGGTCAAAGCTGCATTTCCTGGGATACATTCGCACCCGCTACACACGGGTACAGCGAAGTCATGAAGTACTAGCCGGATACGTGCTGTGCGCAGGGGAGACACCGATTCGATGTCCAGTGATCGTGGCACGATACACCGGGGGCTGACGCCGAGCGTAGACCAGCAGGAGCCGTGGACGCAGCCCACCGCGCCGGCGGCCCGGAAACTTCCCGGCGCTTCCCGCGAGCGCAAGCCCGCCCTGGCCGCGCTGGCCATCGTGCTGATCCTGGGCGGCGCGCTCGCCGTCGGATACGTCATGCTGCAGAGCGCCAAGCGGGCCGGCGCCATCGAGATCACCCAGCAGATCGGGCAGGGCCAGCAGATACCGCAGAGCGCCATGCAGGAGGTGCAGGTCGCGGCGAACAGCGGCTTTGACTACGTGCCCTGGTCCGAGGCCAGCCAGGTGGCGCACTACTTCGCCGCCGCCACCATCTTGAAGGGCACGCTGCTGACCGGCAGCATGGCGGTCGCGGCGGACCCCCAGATCAACGGCAGGGACGCGATCGGGCTGGCCCTGAAGGATGGTCAGCTTCCGGCCGGTCTCACCGCCGGCGACCACATCGACATCTACGAGGTGAGCGACGCGACGGAGGCGTGCCCCGGGCAGCCCGGCTCGCTGCTGTCCGGGGATGCCGTCGTGCTCAGCATCTCGGCCCCGTCGGCCACGTCCAGCAGCGCGGTCGCGGACGTCGAGGTGGCCCTCAACCCGGCCACCGCGGGCGCGGTCGCCTGCAACGCCTCCAACGGAATCCTCAGCGTCGCGGTCGCGCCGGGCAGTTTCCTGTCCCAGGGCACGGCCGGTTTCGGCGGCGGATCGCCGGCGGGCATCACCCCGGGCCAGAAAGCCACGAGCACCGGCACCGGGGCCGGGTAGCCGATGGCGCTGATCGCTGTCACGGCGGACAAGGGCGCACCCGGCGTCACGACCACGGCCCTGGCGCTCGCCGCCGTCTGGCCACGGCCCGTACTCCTCGCCGAATGCGACCCGGCCGGGGGAGACCTCGTCTACCGCCTCCCGGCGGCTGACGGCGGCCGTCTCGACCCGCGGCGCGGGCTGCTCAGCCTGGCCGTGGCGGCCCGGCGGGGCCTGCAGCCGCACCAGGTCTGGGAGCACACCCAGAAGCTCAGCGGCGGGCTCGACATCCTGACCGGGGTGACCAACGCCGAGCAGGGCGCCGGGCTCAGCCTGCTGTGGGGACCGGTCGGCCGCGCGCTGGCCGCCAGTTCCCAGGCTGATGTCATCGCCGACTGCGGGCGGCTCGGCGTGGACGGCCCACTGTACGACCTGCTGGCGGAGGCCGCGCTGGTGGTGCTGGTGACCAGGGCCAGCCTCGGCGAGGTCGTCCGGCTCCGCGACCGGGTCGCCGCCGTCGCGACGGCGGTCCGGAAGCGGGGCCGCGCCGGGGCCGGCGCCGGGCCGGCACCGAGGTCGTCGTCATCGCCGGCCACAAGCACCTCCGGACCGCCATCGCCGAGATCGGCCAGGTCCTCGAGCCGATGTCCGCCCCGGTACGGGTCGCCGGCGGCCTGGCCGACGATCCCAAGGGGGCCGAACTGCTCCGCGGCGAGTGGAGCGGCAAGCTCGACAAGTCCCTGCTGATCCGGACGGCCCGGGACATCGCCGGGAACCTGGTGGCCCGGCTGCCCGCTCTAGTGGCGGCCGGCCCGGACCGCGATCCGGCCGCCACCGCCGATGGTGAGCCACTGGTGTCCGCAGCCACCTGGGCCGCGGCGCCCGGCGCGGGATACGCCGCAGTCCGTGGCCACCCGCCGCTGGCCGCACCGCCCAGCAATCACCAGCCCCCGCCGGACGAGAGCCACGCCGCCGGCCGGCCGGGTGTCACCGGCGCCGGCCTGCCCGGTGTACCGGGCGCCGGCCCGCCCGGTGCCTGCGCCGCCCACACGACCCCGTCCGCCGGACCCGGAACCTGCGCTGCCGCCCCCACGGCTCCGCCCGCCGAGCCCGGAACCTACGCCGCCGTCCCCCTGACCCCGCCCGCCCCGCCCGCCCCGCCCGCGGCGGAGCCGCCCCACGGCCGCGACCAGCAGCAGGCGGGCGAGTCCGAGCCCGGCCAGCCGGGGCGGTGACGAGCGGTGGACCATAGCGTCGTCAAGCGGCTCCGCGGAGACGTCGGGGACCGCCTGGCCGAGCAGCGCCGTCTCGACGCCGCGGCCGGCATCCCGCCGATGTCGGGTGAGGACGAGCGCCAGTTCGCGCGGGCCCTCATCTCCCGGGTGCTCGAGGAGTACGCCCGCGGCGAAATCACGGCGGGCCTGCCGCCGCTCAACGCCCAGGACGAGGAAGAGCTGGCCGAGGCCATTCACGCCGCCCTCTTCGGCGTCGGCCGGCTCCAGCCGCTGCTCGAGGACCAGCAGATCGAGAACATCGACATCAACGGGTGCGACCGGGTCTTCATCGGCTACGCCGACGGCCGGGAGGTCATGGCCCAGCCGGTCGCGGAAAGCGACGAAGAGCTGATCGAGCTGATCCAGGTCCTGGCCGCCTACTCGGGCCTGTCCAGCCGGCCGTTCGACACCGCCAACCCGCAACTCGACCTGCGCCTGCCCGACGGCTCCCGGCTGTCCGCGGTCATGGACGTGGCCCTGCGGCCGGCGATCTCCATCCGGCGGGCCCGGATGGGCAAGGTGTTCCTCGCTGACCTGGTCGGCAACGCCACGATCAGCCCCGGCGTGGCGTCCTTCCTCGCGGCCGCGGTCGCCGTGCGGAAGAACATCATGATCGCCGGGGCCACCAACGCCGGGAAGACCACGCTGCTGCGCGCGCTGGCGAACCAGATCCCGGCCGAGGAACGGCTCATCACCGTGGAGCGGGCCCTGGAGCTGGGGCTGGACCACTTTCCCGAGCTGCATCCCAACGCGGTCGCGTTCGAGGAGCGGCTGCCGAACATGGAGGGACACGGCGCCATCACCATGGCCGAGCTGGTCCGCCGGTCACTGCGGATGAACCCCAGCCGGGTGATCGTCGGAGAGGTGCTCGGCGACGAGATCGTCACCATGCTCAACGCCATGACGCAGGGCAACGACGGATCACTGTCGACCATCCACGCCAACTCCTCACTCGAGGTGTTCAACCGCATCTCCACGTACGCGATCCAGGCCCGGGAGCGGCTCCCGGTGGACGCCACCCACCTGCTCATCGCGGGCGCGATCGACTTCGTGGTCTTCATCGAGAAGCGGAACGACTACGCCCGCGGCGGCCGCCTGCGCCGGTTCGTCAACAGCGTGCGCGAGGTCACCGGGGTCGACGGCCGCGTGCTGTCCAGCGAGGTCTTCGGCCCAGGCCCGGACGGCCACGCGGTCCCGCACGCCCCGGTGTCCTGCATCGACGAGCTGATGCGGCACGGCTACGATCCGTCGGCCGGGAGGTGGGCATGACCAGTTCCGCGCTCTTCCCGCTGTTCGGCATCGTGGCCGGGGCCATCGCCGGCGGCGGTATCTCCCTCCTGGTCATGGCCATCCGCGGGGTGCCCGTCAAGCCCAGCAGCCCCCGCGCCCGGAAGCTGGAGCAGGCGCTGCGGGGCGTGGCCGGGGCGCGCGGGGCGACCGCCCTGGTCCTGGGCGCGCTAACGCTTCTGGCCACGCGCTGGGTGGTCGCCGCGATCGGTGTCGCGCTGCTCGCGCTGGGCTGGCGCTCGCTGGGCGGCGCGACCTCCGAGCGCCGGGCCATCGCCCGGCTCGAGGGCCTGGCCTCCTGGACGGAGTCGCTGCGGGACACGATCGCGGGCGCTGTCGGCCTGGAGCAGGCTATCCCGTCGTCGCTGCGGGCCGCGGCGCCGTCGCTGCAGGAGCCGCTGGCCCGGCTGGTGGACCGGCTGCACACCCGGATGCCCATGCCGGACGCCCTGCGCCGGTTCGCGGACGATCTCGACGACCCCGGCGCCGACCTCATCATCGCGGCGCTCATCATCAACGCCCGGCTCCGCGGGCCCGGGCTGCGTGACCTGCTGGGCGGCCTTTCCACTTCGGTCCGCGAGGAACTCGACATGCGCCGGAAGATCAACGCCGACCGCCGCGCCACCCGGCGGAGCGTGCAGATCGTGGTCCTCGTCGCCGTCGCGGTCGCGCTGCTGCTCGGCGTCTTCAACCACAGCTACGTCAAGGTCTACGACCAGCCGCTCGGCCAGATCGTGCTGATCGTGGTGGCCGCCTTCTACGCCGCGGGCTTCTTCTGGCTGCGTAAGCTGGCGCACTTCGACGCGCCGGAACGGCTGCTGTCCGAGCCGCTCGCCGCGGGCCCGGCCGTCAGGGCGCCGGAGACGGTAGCCGCCTGGCGGGGAGGCGGCTCATGACCGCGGCCATCATCGCCGGGGCGATCGCCGGGACCGGCGTTTTCCTGCTGATCGTGGCGCTGCTGCCGCGGCGGGTGAGCCTGGCCCGGCAGCTGGCCGCCTTCGACGCCCGGCCGGCGTCCGCGGCGCCGGTCCGGCGGTTTCCCGGCGAGAAGGAAAGCGAGTTCACCCGCCGGCTCGGCCTCGGGCTGGCCGCGTTCTGCAATGAACAGGGCTGGGAGTTGCCCGGCCTGCGGAATGATCTGGCCCTGGCCGGCAAATCCTTCGAGAACTTCCTGGCCACCAGCACGCTGCTCGGCGTATTCGGCTTCCTGATCGGCCCCATCCTGCTGCTCCTGCTGACCGTGCTCGGCGTAGGAGTTTCCTTCGTGATCCCGCTCTGGCTGGGGCTGGGGCTGGTGCTGGCGGTGGTTTTCTCACTGCTGCCCTACGTCGAGGTCAGGCAGCAGGCCGCGCAGCGGCGGAAGGATTTCCGGCACGCGGTCGGCGCCTTCCTGGACCTGGTCGGAATGAACCTGGCCGGCGGCCGCGGCGTGCCCGAGGCGCTGATGGCGGCCAGTGAGATCGGCGGCGGCTGGTCCATGTGGCGGATCCGGGACGCACTGGCCAACGCCCGGATCACGGGGCAGACCCCGTGGCGGACCCTCGGTGCGCTTGGTGAGGAGATCCGCGTCGACGAACTGCGGGACCTGGCCGCCGCGCTCAGCCTGGTCGCGGAGGACGGGGCGAAGGTCCGTGAGTCGCTTACCGCCCGCGCGGTCAGCCTGCGCCGCCGCGAGCTGGCCGACCTCGAAGGCCAGGCGGGTGAGCGCTCGCAATCCATGCTCGTTGCCCAGATGTTTCTGGTCGCAGGTTTTCTGGTGTTTCTCGTTTTCCCCGTCGTAGGAGTGCTTCTGGGTGTCCAAGGACATTAAAGAGTTCTCTGCGTATAGCAGATTCCGGGAGGGATTTGATGTACCACTTCAACACCGCAGTGCGGGAATACCTGCGGGCATTGCTCGGCGCCCGCAGAGCAAGACTCGCCTCCGCCCGTGACCGCGGCGACGTGGGCGCCTCCGCGGTCGAGCTGGCCATCATCACGGCGGTCATCCTCGGCATCGCGGTGGCCCTGCTCGCGGTGATCAAGACGTTCGTCTCGTCCGAGAGCAGCCAGATCCACGGCTGACCTCCCGCCCCGGAACTCCCGCTATGAGATTCCGAAGCCCCCTGTCGTGGTCCCGCCCGGTGCCGTTCTGGTCTCGCCTGCGCCGCGATGACCGCGGCTCCAGCGTGGTGGAGCTGGCCGTCCTGGCGCCGGCCTTTCTCATGATTATCATGCTGATCGTGCAGTTCGGGCTGTGGTTCAACGCCCGCGAGGCGGCTCTGGCGGCGGCCCAGGCCGGAGCGCAGGTGGCGCGGGAGAACGCGGCGGCGACCGCCAACTGGCCGGCGCTGGCCGAGCAGGCGTCGTCCAGCTACTACAACACCCTCAACACCAGCCTGCTCAGCAGCCTGAAAGCCAACGCCCACCGGGACCCGGCGAACCAGGTCTTTGTCACCGTGTCGGGGCCGATGGGGTACTCGGTCTTCAGCTTCTTCGGCATCAAATGGACGATCACCGAGACGGCCGGCGGCCCGGTCGAATGTTTCCGCCCGGCCGGAGCCGCGGGGGCGTGCGGATGAGCAGGCGGCGACGGGCTGGCGCGGCCCAGGACTTTGGGCCTGGCCGGGCGCCGGTAGCCGCCCAGCGAGCTGCGCCTCGCCGGGGAGCCGGGCCGGACCGGGGTTCCATGTCGGTCGAGCTGGTGGTCATCGCGCCGGCTCTGGTTCTGCTGCTGCTGCTCGTCGCGGCCGGCGGCCGGTGGGTCGAGTCACACGGGGCGATCGACGGCGCGGCCCGGGACGCCGCGCGGGCCGCGTCGGTGGCGCGGACGGCCGGTAACGCCGTCTCGCTGGCGCAGCAGTCTGCCGACGCGGACCTGGCCACCTCGGGATGGTGCGACGGGGGCACGGTCACCGCCGGGGTCACCGGCTTCCCTCCGGACGGTGTTGTCGTCGTGCCGGGCGACGCCGTGACAGTGACCGTGAGCTGCAATGTGAACATGTCCCCGTTCACCGCCCTGGGCTTCAGTGCGGTGTCGCCGGTCACGGGATCGGCGGTCGCGCCGCTGGACCCCTTCATGTGCCGGGGGGCGAATTGCTGAGCCTGCTCGCCCGCGCCCGGCCCGGCCGCGCGCGCGACCGTGACCGCGGGTCGATGGCGGTGTTCACCGTGGTCTTCGCGATGGCGGTGATCTTCCTGACCGCCCTTATCGTCGACGGCGGCAACGCGATGAACGCCCGGGAGCGCGCCGCCGACATCGCCGGGCAGGCGGCCCGCGCCGCGGCCGGGGACATCACGCCGGCCGCCCTCCGCCAGGGGACGGCCCCCGGCGGGGCCTTTCCCATCGACTGGACGACCGCGTGCGGCTACGCGCAGCAGGTCGTGCAGCGCTACGGTGCCGGGCTGACCGGGACGACGGTCACGATGTCGGCCTGCCCGGCCCAGGCCTCCAGCCAGACCCAGGCGGCGGTCTCGGTGCAGATTTCCACGAAGCCGCTGATCGGCGGGGGGATTCTCGGCACGTTCACCGAGACCGCTACCGGGACCGCCACGTCTAAATGCGGGAACGCAGTTCAACAAGGAGTGTGCTGATGGCGCCGCCGATTCCGGGGCTGAGAAAACCCGTGCGGGTGCCGACCCGGACGGCCGGGGACGTGCTGGTGGGAATCCTCGCGATCATCGCCCTGACCGCGCTGACCGTAGGCGTCCCGATCGCCCTGATCACCGTCATCGGGTTTCCGTGGCCGCACGCCGCGCCCGGACTGTCCGTGCTGACCCACCAGCTCGGCATTCGCGCCATCCTGCGGGTCTTTTCCATCGTCATCTGGCTGGCCTGGCTCCAATTGGTGTGGTGCGTGATCGTCGAGATCAAGGCGGCGGTCCGCAACGTCGGCCTGCCGTCCCAGGTCCTGCTGGCCGGTTCCACCCAGTCCGCGGCGCACCGCCTCGTCACCGCCGCGTTGCTGCTGTTCACGGCGGGGGGCGCGTTGTCGCCCGCGTTCGCGCACGGCGGGCCGCCCCGGGCCAGCCATACGGTTTCCTCGGTCGTGCCGAGCGGGCACGGCGGCGGGCAGCAGGGCCCGCAGCCCCCCCCGCCCCAGCTGGTGCGGCCGCCCACCGTCGCCCAGGCGCCGGACGCCGGCAAGATCTACGTCGTCAAGCCGCCGGAGGGCCGGTATCACGAGAGCCTGTGGGAAATCGCGGAGAACCACCTCGGTGACGGCCGGCGCTACGCCGAGATCTACGAGATGAACAAGGACCGGGTGCAGCCGGACGGCTGCCGGCTGACGATCGCCGGCCTTATCCGGCCGGGCTGGATCCTGCGCATGCCGCGCGACGCGTACGGACCGGGCGTCGAAGCCGCGACGCAGGCCACCGCCGCGAACAGCGGCCAGCCGGGGCCGGCTGCCCAGGCCGCCGCGGGCTCTCACGCCGGTGCCGGCGCCCAGGCCCCGGGAGCGGCCATTCCGGACACGGGCGCGCCGGGCGCGGTGGCTCAGGGCGCGGCGGCCCCGGGTGCGGCGGCCCCGGGTGCGGCGGCTCAGGGCTCCGCCGCCGGGGCGCAGCCCGCCGCCGGGCCCGTCCGGCCGGGTGAAAATGATCTTGCTCTGCAGGGCTCGGACGCCTCGGGTCCGCTGCCGTATCCCTACGAGCTCTCGGCCGCGTCACTGCTCGCGGCCGGGCTGCTCGCCGCGCTCGGCCGGCGGCGGCGTGAGCAGCTCTGGCGGCGCGCGTTCGGCCAGCGGATCGCCGCACCGGACGGTGCCGCAGCGGTGGCGGAGAGTGCCCTGCGGATCGGGGCGGACGAGCCGTCGGTCCGGCTGCTGGACATCGGGCTCCGGCACCTGTCCCAGGCACTGGCCAGCCAGGACAGGGCCCTGCCGACCGTGTTCGCGGCGCACATCGGGGTGGAGAACCTGGATCTGTGGGTCGCCCCGGCCGATCCCAGCCCGCCGGAGCCGTGGACGGCCGCCGACGGCGGTGCGGTGTGGCGGCTTCCGCTGGCGGCCGTGACCAAGGCCGGCCTGGACGGCGCGAGCGGTGTCCTCGCTCCCTACCCCGGCCTCGTTTCGATCGGAACGAACGCGGCCGGGCGGATCCTCGTCGACCTGGAGGTCGCGCACGGGCTGATCGCGGTGCGCGGGCCGTACCGCCCGGTCCAGGCGGCCCTGGCCGCGCTCGCCGTCGAGCTGGCCACCAGCCGCTGGTCTGACCAGATGCGGATCACGCTGGTCGGCTTCGGCGGGGAGCTGGCCATGATCGCGCCCGACCGGGTGACGGCCGTGGCCACCCTGGATGAGGCGCTGCCCGGGCTGCAGGCGCGCGCCGCCGAGATCGAGCAGGTGCTGGCCGAATCCGGCCGCGATTCCGTGCTCACCGGGCGGTCCCGGACCGCCGATGCGCAGACCTGGGCGCCGCATTACCTGATCATGGCCGTCCCGCCCACCCCCACGCAGCGCGAGCGGCTGCTGACGCTGGCCCGTACCCGGCACCGGACCGCGCTCGGCTTCGTCGTCGCCGGGGACATCCGCGGCGCGACGTGGACCTGGGAGGTCACCGAGGACGGCCGGCTCAGGGCCGACGTGCTCGGCTTCGACCTGACCGCGCAGCTCCTGCCGGCCGACCAGTACGGCGCCGTGGCAGAGCTGTTCCGGTCGGCGGCCGAGGGCGAAGGTGTTGACCTGACCGACCCGTCGGGCGACGGCGCCCCCGCCGCGCAGCTGGTGCCGGGCTCCCGGATGCCGGTGGAGATCGGGCTGCTGGGGCCGGTCACCATCGACGCGCCGGGCCCGGTCGACGGGCCGCGTCAGCCGCTGCTCACCGAGCTCGCCGTCTACCTCGCCACGCATCCCGGCGGGGTTCACCCCAACGTGCTGGCCGGCGCGATCTGGCCCCGCGGCGTGCCGCCCGAGGTGCGGGACGCGGCCCTGGACCGGGTCCGGGCCTGGCTCGGCCCCGACGATCTGGGGCGCCCCAATCTGACCACCGACGCCAGCGGCCGGCTGCGCCTGGGGTCCCAGGTGCGGGTGGACTGGCTGGTCTTCCGCGCCCTGCTCGCCCAGGCCGGGCACGCGGCCGAAAGCGGCGGCACCGACGAGGAGGCCGCCGCCCTGGACCGGGCGCTCGGGCTGGTCCGCGGCCAGATCCTGGACGGCCGCGACCCCAGCCGGTACGCGTGGCTCGGCGCCGACGGCTTCGGGTACGAGGCGACCGCGCTGATCGCCGACGCCGCGCACCGGCTGTCCGCCCTGCGCCTGATGGCCGGTGACGCCGAAGGCGCCATGGCAGCCGCCCGGGCCGGGCTCCGGCTGGCCTTCAACGACGAGATGCTCTGGCGCGGGCTGCTGCTCGGCGCGTCCGCGACGGGCCAGGAACACGTGCTGCGCGCGGTGGTCGGCGAGGTGTCGGCGCGCGCCGGACTGGACGAGGTGATGCCGCGGATGGCACCGGAAACCGAGGCGCTCATCGACGAGCTGCTGCCGTCGTGGCGCACGTCGGCGGCCTGGTAGCGGCCGCGGATACACCCATGGATGCCGAACGGGCCCGGCCGGGAGGATCCCCCCGCCGCCAAGTTATCCGCCGCCGCGCCGAACTGAAGCGTCCCGCGGCACGTGCTAACGACTGCGGTCGCCAGCTGGCCGGCCCGGCACAACCGCATCAACCGCATCATCCCGGTAATGGCGGATATGGCGCGGGCCCAGGTTCGGCACGCTGGCCAGCCGCCGGGGTGACACGCGCCGGCCTGGCTGGTCCGGCGGTGCGGAAAGGGGACACGGGCACGGCGGAGAGTCCGGGCGAGCGGCCACGGGAGGCGTGATGCGGAAAGGGTACGCGGGTGCCGCGCTGATCGGCGCGGGCCTGCTCGCCGTGGTCGCGTGCGGGAGCAGCGGCAGCGGCGCGGCCGCGACGTTCCATCCGCAGGGAAGCATGCCCGCGGCGGCCCCGGGCGCGCCGGGCGCGCCGGGCGGGTCCGGGACCTCGCTCGTCATGCCGGCCTTCGGCAAGAACGTGCACGTCGGGATGACGAACTGGCTGCCCTCTGTCGCCAGCCAGGCCCAGGCCGTACTGACCGACAAGGACTACGAGCTGGCCTACCTCTACGCCGAGTACACCAGCGGCCAGGACACCAGCTGGACCGGTTACGTCAGCCCCGCCATGCGGACCGAGGTGCAGACCGCGCTGTCCCAGCCCGACGTCACCGGTGAGTCCTTCACCGGGACGATCGGCTTCTTCGATATGAGCGTCCTGCCCGACCCGACGGTCCGCGGGTACCTCGACGTGTCCGCCTGTTTCGACAACGCGCAGTCGTCGAACACCAACGCGCAGACGGGCCAGGTCATCCCGGACACCACGCCCGCCGGCCAGCACTATTACCGCTACACCGACCAGCTCGCGAAGAATTCCGCTGGCCAGTGGAAAGTGATCTCTGATCTGCCCCGGATCTACTATCCACAGGCGAAGGAGTGCAAGCCGTGAAACACCGGATCGCCGCGATTGCCGTCCTGGCGGCGGGGCTGGCCGCGCCGGCGCTGGCCGCCGCTCCCGCCAGTGCCGGGAGCGGCACCTCCAGCGTGGGCTGCTCGACCGGCGACAGCTGCACGGTCATGCTGGAAAAGATGGTCCAGTTCAGCGGCGCGAACTATTCGCCTGGCGCCAGCAACCTCGTCGTCGGCATCACGCCGCCGCCCTGCCTGTGGGAGCCGATCGGCGACGCGAACACCGGCAGCCGGGCCATCCTGAGTATTTACGGCACCAGCGCCCCGGACATCTATCAGATCCCGCAATCCGTCCAGCAGGCCAAGACGCTGGTCAAAACCAGTCCGCCGGCGCCTGGTGAGTGGTACGAGCTGCCGGTGAACCCGGGGGACACCGCCGCGCAAGTGCAGGAATGCCGGAACGAGGCACTGTACGCGTGGGTGCCGCCCGGTCAGGCGCCCCCCGGCATCAAGATTCCGCCGCAGACGCTGGCCCAGCTCGCGGTGGCCAAGATGGCCATGCCGACGGCCGGCACGATGGTCCTCAACCCGGACAGCGGGCAGACCTACACGAATTTGCCGACCTACCTGCGGGTGACGCTCGGCGGCGGATACGAGACGTTCAGCGGCATGCCCTACGCCACCGTCACCGCGACGCTGGGAAATGTGGCCGCGACCGTGTGGGCCGAGCCGTCCCATCTGCAGGTCAGCGCGTCCGGCGGCTCGCAGTACAGGCCCGGCACCACCAACTGCGGGTACCTCGGCTCGCAGGACATGCTCAACGCCCAGATGGTGGACAACGCGGGGCCCGGTACCCCCATCGACTGCGGCGCGACGTTCATGTCCCCGGCGACCTGGCACCTGACGGCCACGATGATCTGGCAGGCCTGCTGGGCGCCCGTCAACGGCGGCCGCCCGCCCGCTCCGGCTGACTGCCGGCCCGTACCCGGTGCCCAGCTCAACGGGCTGAACTGGACCCATGCGGTCACCGTCAACGAGATCCAGTCGGTCAACAACGGCGCCGGCTGATCCCGGCCGCCCGGCCGGTGAAGACCGAGCTGACCTCGCCCGGTCTCATACCCTCCAGGATGCCATCGGGCTCTGGCAGTTCCGGAAGGCTGAACCGGCCACCGGACCCGCGTCCCCAAGCCCCGCGAGTCCCCGCCGGAATGCCACCGGGCACGCGTGTGTTTTACGGTCAGGAGCCCGGGGATCAGCGCGTTCCCGCCGTGCGGCGCTAAGTACCCGCGCGCCCGCCGGGGCCGAATAAACTGGCCAGGCCGCCATATCGCGCGGTACCTCCGGCACAGAACCGAGCGAGATTCCCGCATGCCCACACGTAATGCCCAGGCCGCACCGGCCGCCGGCGCGCCGCAGACGCTCGCGACCCGCGACGAGATCAGGAACGTCGCTATCGTCGCGCATGTCGACCATGGCAAGACCACGCTGGTAGACGCCATGCTGTGGCAGTCGGGCGCGTTCCGCGCCGGGTCCAACGTGGCCGACCGGGTTCTCGACTCCGGTGATCTGGAGCGGGAAAAGGGCATCACGATCCTGGCCAAGAACACCGCGGTTCATCACGACGGGCTTGTCATCAACATCGTGGACACGCCCGGGCACGCGGATTTCGGCGGCGAGGTCGAGCGCGGCCTGTCCATGGTGGACGGCGTCATCCTGCTCGTGGACGCGAGCGAGGGGCCGCTGCCGCAGACCAGGTTCGTGCTGCGCAAGACGCTGGAGGCCAAGCTTCCCGTCATCCTCGTGATCAACAAGGTCGACCGGCCCGACGCCCGGATCGCCGAGGTGGTGGACGCCTGCTACGAGCTGTTCATCGACCTGGACGCGAGCGAGGAGCAGATCGAGTTCCCGATCGTCTACGCGTCCGCCCGCGCCGGGCGCGCGTCCCTCGACCGGCCGGCCAACGGCGAACAGCCCGGCTCCCCGGACCTGGAGCCGCTGTTCCACGTGCTCCGTCAGACCGTGCCGGCGCCGTCGTACGACCCGGATGCGCCGCTGCAGGCACACGTCACGAACCTGGACGCGTCGTCCTACCTGGGCCGGATCGCGCTGTGCCGCATCTACAACGGCACGATGTCGCGTGGCCGGCAGGCCGCGCTGTGCCGCCGGGACGGCTCCCTGGAGCGGGTGAAGATCTCCGAGCTGTTCCTGACCGAGGCGCTGGACCGCGTGCCGGCCGATTCCGCCGGGCCGGGGGACATCGTCGCGATCGCCGGGATCCCGGACATCATGATCGGCGAAACGATCGCCGACGTGGACGACGCGCGCCCGCTGCCGCTCATCACCGTGGACGAGCCCGCGATCTCCATGACGATCGGCGTGAACACCTCGCCGCTGGCAGGCCGCGAGAAGGGCACCAAGGTCACCGCGCGGCTGGTCAAGGACCGCCTCGACCGGGAACTGGTCGGCAACGTGTCGCTGCGGGTGCTGCCCACTGAGCGGCCGGACACGTGGGAGGTGCAGGGCCGCGGCGAGCTGGCCCTGGCCGTGCTGGTGGAGACCATGCGGCGCGAAGGCTACGAGCTGACCGTCGGCCGTCCCCGCGTGGTCACCCGCGAGGTGAACGGGAAGGTCCACGAGCCGGTGGAGCGGCTGGCCGTCGACGTGCCCGAGGATTATCTCGGTGCGGTGACCTCCCTGCTGGCCGTGCGCAAGGGCCGGATGGAGAGCATGACCAACCACGGCACCGGGTGGGTCCGCCTCGACTTCGTGATCCCCTCCCGCGGCCTGATCGGCTTCCGCACGCAGTTCCTGTCCGACACCCGGGGGACCGGCATCGCGCACCACGTGTTCGAGGGCTACGAGCCATGGTCCGGGGATCTGCGGACCCGGCCGTCCGGCTCGCTGGTCGCCGACCGTTCCGGGAACGCCGCCGCGTACGCGATGTTCAGTCTGCAGGAGCGCGGCTCACTCTTCGTCTCGCCGGGCACCGAGGTCTACGAAGGCATGATCGTCGGCGAGAACTCCCGTTCCGACGAAATGGACGTCAACATCTGCCGTGAGCGCAAGGTGACCAACGTCCGCCAGTCCACCGGCGAGGAACTGGAGCGTTTGGTGCCGCCGCGGCTGCTCAGCCTGGAGCAGGCCCTCGAATTCTGTGCCGACGACGAATGCGTCGAGGTCTCCCCCTCGGCCGTCCGGCTGCGCAAGGTCGTCCTGGACGCCAAGGAGCGGGGCCGCATGCGCGCCCGCAAGGCCCGCGGCAGCCAGGACGCCTGACCGTCCGCTTCCCTGGCGGCAGCGGCCCCGGCCTTATACGGCACGCTTCGCCGTGCATTGTTATTGTTCTCCAACGGTTGTGGAACCAGCTGTTCCCGCTGGGGTGGCGGTGCAGATGGATGAGCCGTTCGGCCCCTTAAGTAGGGAGGAATTCCCCTGTCTGGCGGCTCAAGGTGCGAGGAGCGTGGCGGCTGTGGCAAGGGGAGAGCTCCGCGTTTATCTCGGCGCAGCGCCCGGTGTCGGGAAGACCTACGCAATGCTCGCCGAAGGCCAGCGGCGTAGGTCACGGGGCACGGAAGTGGTCATTGCGCTCCTCGAGGCTCACGGCCGCCGGCTGACTGCGGCGATGGCCGAGGGACTGGAGCTGGTGCCGCCGCGCCCGATGAGCTACCGTGGCGCGGCCTTCACCGAGATGGACCTGGACGCGGTACTCGCCCGGCACCCCCAGGTCGCGCTGGTGGACGAGCTCGCCCACACCAACGTGCCCGGCTCCAGGAACCGCAAGCGGTGGCAGGACGTCGATGAATTGCTCGACGCGGGCATCGACGTCATCACCACCCTGAACATCCAGCACCTCGAGTCGCTCAGCGACGTGGCGAAACAGGTCACCGGCGTAGAGCAGCACGAGACCCTGCCCGATGAGATAGCGCGCCGCGCTGACCAGATCGAGCTGGTCGACATGACCCCCGAGGCGCTGCGGCGGCGGATGGTGCATGGCAATGTCTACCCGCCAGACCGGATCGATGCCGCGCTCACTCATTACTTCCGGCCAGGGAACCTCACCGCACTGCGTGAGCTGGCCCTGCTCTGGCTGGCCGACCGGGTGGAGGAGGGCCTGCAGCGGTACCGTGCCGAGCACGCCATCGCCGCACCCTGGGAGACCAGGGAGCGAATTGTCGTTGGCATCGCCGGCGAGAGGGACGATGAGGCCGTCATCCGGCGTGCCGCCCGGATCGCCGCCCGCACCCCCGGCAGCGACCTGCTCGCCGTGCACGTGTATTGCGACGACGGCTTGACGGCCGGCGATGCCCAGGCGCTGGATGCCCAGCGGGCACTTGTGGCGTTGCTCGGCGGCAGCTTTCAGCAGCTGCCCGGTGACGACGTGGCGGACACGCTGCTCCGGTTCGCCTATGCCGAGAATGCCACCCAGATGGTTCTCGGTGCGAGCCGCCGTAGCCGGCTCCTCACCCTGCTCGCGGGCAGGAGCACCCCGACGAGGCTCGGGCGCAGGGCCGAGCACATGGACGTGCACCTCGTCAGCCACAACGGTTCAAGCCGGCGCAGGCCCGCGCTCGCGGGGCTCCTGGCTGCGCTTCGCTCGCGCCGTCGGCGGGCCGCGCGTGCGAGTGCGGAGGCGGCAGCGCTCACCCGGCTCGCGGCCAGCGTGCTGCGCGGGCGCGGCGACCCGCCCGCCCTGCTCGAGGAGATACGCGAGATGTTCGGCCTGGCCGCGGTCAGCCTGCTGGAACGGCGGCAGGATAACGCAGGCCCGTGCTGCGACATCGTGGCCAGCGCAGGCGAACGGCCGCCAGAAACTCCCGGAGCCGACGTGGAACTGCCGGTCAGCGACATCTACACGCTGGCCGGGCGGGGACGCGTGCTTGACGCAGATGACATGAGGGTCCTGTCCGCCTGCGCGGTCGAGGTGGTGGCCGGCATTACCTGCCGCCGCCAAGACGAGCAGGACGCCCACGCCGCCCAGCACGAGGCTGACCTCCGTTCCCGCTCCGCCCTGTTCGCCGCCACCAGTCAGCATGCACGCGAACAGCTCGCCGCAGCCCAGGCGGCCCTGGCAGGTCTGGCTGACAACGGAGCCGCTGCCACAGCGGACGATCGCGCCGCGCTGGTCGCCGCTGCGCGCCGCGCGGTGGACCGCATCGGCAGGCTTGTCACCGACCTCAGCGATCTCAGCCGGCTGCACGCCGGGGCGCTGGAGACCTATCTCCGGCCAGTCGATCTTGACGACGTTATCGCCGCGGCCCTCGACGACCTGGGCCCGGGTGGCCACCAGATCACCCTCAGCACGTCCGAAAACCTGCCCGATGTGGTCGCCGACGCGGAGTTCCTCACTCGCATCCTGACCAGCCTGATGGCCGACGCCCTGCATCGCAGCCCCGCTGACGTCCCGCCCGTCCTCACCGCCGTCGGCCTGGCACGCCACGTGGAGATCCGCATCGCCGACCAGGGGCCTGCCCCGCAACAGGGCGATGGCACGAACGGCCTGGCGCTCAGGCTGGCCCGCGATCTTACCGAAGCGATGGGCGACATGCTCCGTTGCGAGGAGACCTGCAGCGGCGGCGGCCGCACCGTGATCCTCACGCTCCCCGCTGCCGCGCGCCGCCCGCCCGCTCCGCCAGCCTCCATGTCCGCTGTCCCAGCACCTACGAGGTGATGGACAGGTACACGGCGCTGCCGATGCCGGCCACCAGGCAGTAGATCGCGAACGGCATCAGCGTGCCGGAGCGGTCCTGCAGGTAGCGCATCAGGAAGCGAAGTGCCAGGAACGCGGCGACGCCCGACGCGATGCTGCCGGCCAGCACCTGGCCGCGGATGCCGGCGCCGTCCGGGCCGGTCAGCTCGCCGAGTTTGAGCGCCCCGGCGGCGAAGATGACCGGCGCGGACAGCAGGAACGAGAACCGCGCCGCATCCTGCCGCGACAGCCCGCGGACCATCCCGCCCACCATGACCACACCGTCCCGGCTGATCCCGGGCAGCAGCGCGAAGATCTGCAAGGAGCCGAGGATCGTCCCGCGCAGGTACCCGACCTGGGTCAGCCGGGCGTCGGCCGCTATGGCCGCATTGACCTCCTGCTGCCGGACCGCGCGCTGGCCGGCCGAGTGCCGCCCGGCAACCTGCGCCCGCGGCGCGTTCCCCGCCGTCGCGGGACCCTGCTCGCCGGCGGAGGACCCCGGCGCCCCGGCTGGCCAGCCCCGGCCGCCCGGGGAGGACCCGGGCGTCATCGCGGCGCCGCCTCGCGGCGCCGGGCGGGTTCCCGGGGTCATCGCCGGATTGGGGCCGGCGACCCAGGTCTCCTCGGCCGGCGGCCGGGGGGTGGCCTCGCGGCGCCGGAGGCGTTCGCCGCCGAACAGGATGAGGCCGTTGACGGCTAGGAAGAGCGCGGTCAGCACGGGCTTGGCGAACGTGTCCTGGACCGTGTGCTGAAGCAGCGCGCCGACGATGCCGACCGGGATGGTCGCGAGGATGATCATCCAGGCGAGCTTCTGGTCGACGGTCTCGATGCGCCGGTGCGCGATCGAGGTGAGGAACCCGATGACGATCCGCAGCCAGTCCCGCCAGAAGTAAATGACCATGGCGATCGCGGTCGCGACGTGCAGCCCCACGATGAACGCCAGGTACGGGGAATGCGGCCGGGACACGTTCAGGTCCTGCGCCCAGCTGCCGCCCACCAGCGCCGGGATCAGCACGGCGTGGCCGAGGCTGGACACCGGGAACAGCTCGGTCACCCCCTGGAACAGGCCGATGACCAGTGCCTCCGGATAGGTCAGGTGGGGGACCATGTCAGCCTTTCGCTGCCGCGGGACGCCGGCTCAGCGTGAACCAGCAAAGATGACGCCGAACGATCTGTGGTGGACTCGCCGCTATCGCCGGTGTCCACCCGGCGAGGGCAGGAACAGAGTACCCGCGGGCGGCCGCCGTCCCCGGGCACATATGTGGATCGGCCGGGCCTGTCTTACGCAGTCTTGCTCGGCTACGGGAGTATATTCCTGGCCGGTGAAGGACGCTTTATTGGCAGTTGGGGAGCATTCAAGCGCTTGGCGCCGGAGAGGCACAAGCGCCTTCATGAGATCGGGGTGCTGCGTGTTCAGACGGTGTTTCGGGGCCGGACTGCTGGCTGGCGCGCTCGTTGCCGTCCCGATCCTCGCGGCGACCGCCGCCGTGGCCGCTGGGTCCGCCGGGGCCGCCGGGGCCACAGGTGCAGCCGGGGCCGCCGGCACGGCCAGCTGGCGCGTGGCGGCCAGCGTCCAGGCGAAGAACCAGCGGATCCAGCTCAGTGACGTGGCCGCCGACGCTGCGGACGACGCCTGGGCGATCGGCTCCGCGCGGACGGCGAACCAGGCCAGCTTCCAGCCGGTCATCGAGCACTGGGATGGTCACGCCTGGCGCCAGGTGACGCTGCCCGCCAATGTGCTGAAGACGCTGGGAACCTCCAGCGTGCACGCCACGATCGGTGCGTCCGCACCGTCCAACGTGTGGGCGTTCGGCGACGGGGGCTACTGGCTGCACTGGAACGGCGCGAAGTGGACGGCGGGACGCCTGGCCAGGCCGGCGTCGGCCGCCCTCGGGCCGTACCTCGGCTCACCGCTGGTCTTCAGCCCTTCCGACGTGTGGGCCTTCGGTGACTACCAGACGAACAGCGGCGCGCTCGTTCCCTACGGCCTGCGTTTCAACGGGCACGCCTGGCAGCCGTTCACCGCGTCCGGCCATTACGGCTTCGCGGCCGAGAGCGCGGTGTCGCCCTCCGGCATCTGGGCCCTGATGAACGCGGGGGTCTCCGGATCCGGCGACGCGCTCACCCGCTGGAACGGCAGCCGGTGGATCCACGTGCCGCTGCCGTCCGCGCTGACCGCCTCGGCCACGCTGTACAGCGTGTACGCGCGGTCGGACGCTGATGTCTGGGTCGGCGGGAAAGCCAAGAAGACCGGTGACGGCGTGGTGGCGCACTGGAACGGCACAAAGTGGAACACGGATACCTTCCGGCCGGTCAGGAACTTCTCCGAGGACGCGCTGGTCCAGATGGTTTCCGACGGCCAGGGCGGCATCTGGGCCCTGGCGTCGTGCACGCTCGGCTCCTGCTGGCGGCTGTGGCACTATACCGGCGGCCAGTGGCACGGTCCCGTCCAGCCGGATATCAGCGGCGCCGCGACATTCGTCGCCGACCTCGCGCACGTACCGGGCACGACGACCCTATGGGCAGTCGGCGGCAGCACCTCCGGGCCGGTCCTGGGCGGGGTGATCGCGCTGCGCGGCAGTGTTCCGGTGGCCAGGCAGCCGGCCCCGGCCAGGCGGCAGGTCCCGGTCAGGCCGCCGGCCCCGGCCAGGCGGCCGGCTCCGGTCAGGCGGCCGGCTCCGGTCAGGCGGCCGGTCCCGGTCAGGCAGCTGGTCCCGGTCAGGCAGCTGGTCCCGGTCAGGCAGCTGGTCCCGGTCAGGCAGCTGGTCCCGGTCAGGCAGCTGGTCCCGGCCAGGCAGCTGGTCCCGGCCAGGCAGCTGATCCCGGTCAGGCGGCTGATCCCGGCCAGGCACGTGAGGTGCCCGAACATGTGATCGGTGACCCCGCGCCGCTCCTGCCGGTGACCCGCGCCGCTCCTGCCGGTGACGCGAGCCGCCTTCCGCTGGCATGAGTTCGCCGCCGCACCCGCGCCGGGTAGGGCGCCAGCACGACGGCGGACTTCTGCCATGTCCCGTTCGGCGGGAAAAGACCGCCTCAGCCCGTGTTCGGGACCTCGGGGGTGTCTTTCGGGGCCGGGCGGCGGGAGATCTTGGAGCCGAGCCAGATCAGCGGGTCGTACTTGCGCCCGACGACCCGCTCCTTCAGCGGGATCAGCGCGTTGTCGGTGATCTTGATGTGCTCGGGGCACACCTCGGTGCAGCACTTGGTGATGTTGCAGAGGCCGAGGCCGAAGTCGTCTTGTGCGATCTCGCGCCGGTCGGCTTCGTCGGCCGGGTGCATCTCCAGTTCGGCCACGCGCATCAGGAAGCGCGGGCCGGCGAATGGGCCTTCGTTCTCGGCGTGGTCACGGATCACGTGGCAGGTGTTCTGGCACAGGTAGCACTCGATGCACTTGCGGAACTCCTGCGACCGGTTCACGTCGATCTGCTGCATGCGGAACTCGCCCAGCTTGATCGACGGATCCGGGGAGAACGACGGGATCTGCCGGGCCTTGGTGTAGTTGAACGAGACGTCGGTGACCAGGTCCCGGATGACGGGGAAGGTCCGCAGCGGGGTGATGGCCAGGACCTCCTCGGGCTCGAAGGTCGACATCCGCGTCATGCACGCGAGCCGGGGCCGCCCGTTGATCTCCATCGAGCAGGAGCCGCACTTGCCGGCCTTGCAGTTCCACCGGATGGCCAGGTCGCCGGTCTGGGTGGCCTGCAGCCGGTGCAGTACGTCCAGGACCACCTCGCCCTCGTTGACCTCCACCTGGTAGTCGGTGAGCTGCCCGGCGCCCGCGTCGCCGCGCCACACCCGCAGGTTTGCCTGGTAACCCATGTCAGTGCGTCTCCTCTTGCGTGGCCGTCTGCGTGGCCGTCCCGGGAGTGGCGGCCGCGGCCTCCGCAGGGAGTTCCTCTTCGGTCAGGTACTTCGCCAGCTCCGAGCGGTCGAACAGCGCCATCAGGTCAGGCCGCATCGGCTTGACCGGCTGCCGCCAGATCGCCACGTGATCGCCGGACATCGAGCAGATCAGGTTGACCTTCCGCCATTCCGGCGACATGGCCGGGTAGTCGTCGCGGGTGTGGCCGCCGCGTGACTCCTGCCGCTCCAGCGCCGCCATCCCCACGCATTCGGCGACAAGGAGCATGTTGCGCAGGTCGAGCGCGAGGTGCCAGCCGGGGTTGTAGCCGGGCCCGCCCGCGGCGCTCACCTGGCTGACGCGCTGCCGGTACTTCTCCAGTTCCTTCAGCGCGGTCGTCATCTCCGGCTCCCGCCGGATCAGCCCGACCAGGTCGTTCATGGTCTGCTGCAGGTCGGCATGCACAGCGTACGGGTTCTCCCCGCCGGCCCGCTCCAGCGGCGCGGCCGCCTCAGCGGCGGCGGCGCCCAGGTCGGCGGCCGGGGCCTCCGGGCGTCCGGTCATGCTTTCCAGGTAGTCCGCCGCGCCGAGGCCAGCCGCCGGCCGAAGACGACCAGGTCGGACAGGGAGTTGCCGCCGAGCCGGTTCGACCCGTGGAAACCGCCCGCGACCTCGCCCGCCGCGAACAGCCCGGGCACGGCGGTGGCCGCGGTGTCCGGGTCGACCTCCACGCCGCCCATCATGTAGTGGCAGGTGGGGCCGACCTCCATCGGCTCCTTGGTGATGTCGACGCCGGCCAGTTCCAGGAACTGGTGGTGCATCGACGGCAGCTTCCGCAAGATCTCCTCGGCAGGCAGCCGCGTGGACACGTCGAGGAACACGCCGCCGTGCGGTGAGCCCCGCCCCGCCTTGATCTCGGAGTTGATCGACCGGGCGACCTCATCGCGGGGCAGCAGCTCCGGCGGGCGGCGGTTGTGCTCCGCGTCGGTATACCAGCGGTCGCCCTCTTCCTCGGTCTCCGCGTACTGCGCGCGGAACACGTCCGGCACATAGTTGAACATGAAACGCTTGCCCTCGGAGTTGCGCAGCACGCCGCCGTCACCGCGGACCGACTCGGTGACCAGCAGGCCGCGCACCGACAAGGGCCAGACCATGCCGGTCGGGTGGAACTGGACGAACTCCATGTTGAGCAGGTTCGCCCCCGCCAGCAGGGCCAGCGCGTGCCCGTCGCCGGTGTACTCCCAGGAATTGGAGGTGACCTTGAACGTCTTGCCGATGCCGCCGGTGGCCAGCACCACCGCCGGGGCCTCGAAGAAGACGAGATTGCCGGTGTCCCGGAAATAGCCGAACGCGCCCGCGATCCGCCCGGCCGCGTCCTTGACCAGCCGGGTGACCGTGGTCTCCGCGAACACCTTGATCATCGCCTCCGGGTCGCCCCGCGACGCGGCGTCCTCCTGCTGCAGCGCGACAACCTTCTGCTGCAGCGTGCGGATCATCTCCAGGCCGGTCCGGTCGCCGACGTGCGCCAGCCGGGGATACTCGTGGCCGCCGAAGTTCCGCTGGCTGATCTTGCCGTCCTTGGTGCGGTCGAACAGCGCGCCCCACGCCTCGAGCTCCCAGATGCGGTCGGGCGCCTCCTTGGCGTGCAGTTCGGCCATCCGCCAGTTGTTGATGAGCTTGCCGCCGCGCATGGTGTCCCGGAAGTGCACCTGCCAGTTGTCGCGCGAGTTGACGTTACCCATCGCGGCGGCGGCGCCGCCCTCGGCCATGACCGTGTGGGCCTTGCCGAACAGGGACTTGGAGAGGATCGCGGTTTTCTTGCCCCGCGACCGGGCCTCGATCGCGGCCCGGAGCCCGGAGCCGCCTGCGCCGATCACTACGACGTCGTAGGAAAAACGCTGGATATCGGTCATGCCTAATGCCGCCTCAGTTGAAGAATCGCAGGTCGCTGATGGTGCCGCTGGCCACGAGCAGGACGTACAGGTCGGTCAGCATGAGCGTGCCGAGCGTCGTCCACGCGAGCTGCATGTGCCGCGCGTTGAGCTTGGAGATCTGCGTCCACACCCAGTATCGCGCCGGATGCTTGGAAAAGTTCTTCAGCCGGCCGCCGGTTATGTGCCGGCACGAGTGGCAGGACAGCGTGTACCCCCACAGCAGCACCACGTTCACCACGATGATCAGTGTGCCCAGGCCGAAGCCGATCCCGCCGTTCTTGCCGTGGAACGCGTTGACCGCGTCGTAGGTGTTGAGGACCGAGATGAGGAGTACGGCGTAGAAGAAGTAGCGGTGCAGGTTCTGCATGATCAGCGGGAACCTGGTCTCGCCGGTGTAGCGCTGGTGCGGCTCACGCACCGCGCACGCGGCCGGCGCCCGCCAGAACGCGCGGTAGTAGGCGCGCCGGTAGTAGTAGCAGGTCAGCCGGAAGCCGAGCACGAACACCAGCGACACGATCGCGTAGGGGATGATCGGCGGCACCGCCGGGAACCAGTGGCCGAGAGTGCTGGATCCGGGGACGCACTCGCCGCTGATACACGGCGAGTAGAACGGCGTCAGGTAGTGGTAGGCCGGTACCCAGTAGTAACTGCCCATGAAGACGCGCACGGTTGCGTACAGGACCCAGATGGTGAGCAACGTAAGGACGATGCCGGGCTGGCGCCACCACGGGTCCTTGCGGAGTGTTTTCTCCGGGATCTGCGCCCGCGTTCTCGCCGGCGATTCCAAAGCTCGCGTCATCCTTGACGTCCTCGCTGCCTTGTTGTTATGGATCGTGCCCGCTCCGGGCCATGCCACGTCGCCCGCGGGTTTTGTGTGCTCAAGAACTTATTCCAGTAGACCGCGAAATTCTGCCCCAGGTTACCGTTCGCACTTGTGACACTTGCTACACTGCCCGTCCGAACCGGCCGGGCGCGCGATTTTCTGGCCGAACGGGCTCGTGCGGAAGTTTCTATATGTCCGGGCTGGTCCTCACCAGGGCCGAACGGCCCTATGCGGGACCTCACATTCCTCAGGGCTGGCCCTCGCCCAGGGACTGGCGCAGGAAGTCGAGCTGGAGCAGCAGCAGGTTCTCCGCGACGGCCTCCTGGGGGGTCATGTGGGTGACACCGGACAGCGGCAGGACGGCGTGCGGGTACCCCGCCGCGAGCAGCGCGGACGACAGGCGCAGGGTGTGCGCGACCACCACGTTGTCGTCGGCCAGGCCATGGATGACCATCATCGGCCGGAACGCGGTCTTGTCCTGGCCGTCGCGCCGCAGCCGTTCCGCGTCCTTGACCGGGGAGCAGTTGTCGTAAGCGGCGGGGTGGTCGGCGGGCTGGCCCAGATACCGCTCGGTGTAGTGGGTGTCGTACAGGTGCTGGTCGGTCACCGGTGCGCCCACGACCGCCACGTGGAACACGTCGGGGCGGCGCAGCACGGCCAGCGCGGACAGGAATCCGCCGAACGACCAGCCTCTGATGGCGACGCGGGTCAGGTCCAGGTCACTGAACTGGCCCGCCGCGGCGTGCAGCGCGTCGACTTGGTCCCCCAGCACCGGGTCGGCGAGGTTCCCGGCGACCGCCCGGTCCCAGGCCGGCCCGCGGCCCGGGGTGCCCCGGCCGTCCGCGACCAGCACGGCGAAGCCCTGCTCGGCGAACCACTGGGAGGTCAGGTAGGCGCCGCGGGCCGCGAGGACCCGCTGCGCGTGCGGGCCGCCGTACGGGTCGAGCAGCACCGGCAGCGAGCCGGAGCCCGGCTCGTGCCAGGAGGGGAACAGCAGCGTCGCGCGGATCTGGCGCGGGCCGAGGGATAGCATGACGGGCTGCGGGGTGGGCAGGTTGGGGGTCTCCTCATAGGAGGCGATCCGCCACGTCGGTCCTCGCCCCGCAGGCCCCTTCCGTCCCGTGTGCCCCACCGGCACCTCGGCCTCGGGCCCCACCGGCACCTCGGCGTTTTTATGGTCTGCGAACACCTGGACCGTCACGCCGTCTTCGCCCAGCGACCGGCCGGTGACCACGGTCGTGCCGCCCGCCCGCCGTCCGGCGAACACCCCGGCGCCCTCCGACACCTGGGTCAGGCCGTCCGGGCCATAACTCCACAGGCCGATCTCTGCCGGCTCCGTTGAGGCGGTGAACAAGACGGTGGCCTCGTCGACGCCGAGGACCTCGCGGACCTGCAGGCCGGCTGGCGTCACTGGCTCAGCCCGGTCGCCGCGCAGCTCTTTCGGGGTGGCGACCGCCAGGCGCCGGGTGTCGTCCCCGGTCACGGTCCAGACAATCCGGCCGCCCGCCGTCCAGGCAGGAACCCCCGGCACGATGTCGACCCAGTGCGGATCGGTGTCCTCCCGCAGCAGCGACGTCCTGCCGGTGGCCCGGCCGGCGACCAGGATCTGCATCCGGCGCTGGTCACGGCTCTGCACCACGATCAGCGGGTCCGATGCGCCGCCCTTGCCGTCCCAGCAGACGGTCACGAGGTACGGGAACGCCGCCCGGTCCCATTCGACGGGGGTGTGCCGGCCTGCCAGGTCCGCCAGGATCAGCGAGACGTCCGCGTTGGGCGTGCCCGCGGCCGGGTACGCGATCTCGGCCGGGGACCGTTCCGGATTGGCAGGGTCGGCGATATGCCAGCGCATCACCGGGGTCTCGTCGACGCGCGCGACGAGCAGCGCGGTGCCGTCCGGCGCCCACCAGTAGCCCCGCGAGCGCCCCATCTCCTCGGCCGCGATGAATTCGGCCAGCCCGAAGGCGATCCCCGGCCTGTCCGCGGGACCGGCCACCGCCCGATCCCCGGCGCCCGTCTCGGTCCTGGCGCCCGTCTCGGTCCTGGCGCCGGCCTCGTCCAGGTCCGCCACCCGCAGCGCCCCGCCGCTCACGTAGGCGACTCGCTGCCCCGCCGGGTCGGGCCGCGGATCCAGCGCCGGGGCCCGGAGCGCCAGCTCGCGAGGCGCTGCCGGCCCGCCTGCGGTTCCCGCCGGCCTGCTCCCGGTTCCCGCCGGCCCGCCCCCAGTCCCAGCCGCCACAGCAGCCCCGCCAGCCCCGTGAGCCGCGTCCGTCTCACCCGCCGCGAGATCCACGGCGAAGACCCGGCCCGCCAGGCTGAACACGGCCGTCCGCAGGGCGGCGTCCACCGCGTACGACACGATGCCGCTGGCCTGTTCCCGTGCCCGCTCCCGGCGCTTCTTCTCCTCCGGCGGCAGGTCCTCGCCAGCGGCCCCGGCAGGAGAACCAGAATGGGCACTGAGCATGGCGGGGTCGGCGATCAGCCATTCGGTACCGCTGGCCACGTCGAACAGCCAGAGGCAGGTGAGCGGGCCGGAGCCGTCCTTGCTGCGCAGGAAGGTGATCCGGTCCCCGGCGGGGGAGACGGCGAACGCTCGCGGCACGCCCAGGGTGAACCGGCGGGTTCGGGCCTGCTGCCGGGGGAAGCTTTCGGTCATGGGCATAGATCCTGCCAGCTCCGGCTACCCTGACGTGCTGTGACCTCATCGCTGGACGGTCGCCGGCTGCTGCTGGTGCACGCTCATCCCGACGACGAATCGATCGGCACCGGGGCGACGATGGCGAAGTACACCGCCGAGGGAGCGCACGTCACGCTCGTGACGTGCACGCTCGGCGAACTCGGGGAGATCATCCCGCCCGGGCTGGCCGCCCTGGCCGCCGACCGCGACGATCAGCTGGGCGGCTACCGGATCGGTGAGCTGAACGCCGCCTGCCAGGCCCTCGGCGTCGCCGGCCACCGGTTTCTCGGCGCCCCGGGCCGGTGGCGGGACTCCGGCATGATCGGCACGCCCGGCAACGATGACCCGCGCTCCTTCTGGCGGGCGGACGTCGAGGAGGCGGCGCGCGCCCTGGCCGCCGTCATCCGTGAGGTCCGCCCGCAGGTCATGGTCACCTACGACGTGGACGGGTCCTACGGCCACCCGGATCACATCCAGGCGCACCGCGTCGCCCGGCGCGCGTTCCGGCTGGCCGCGGACGTGGCCGTCGCCATCGAGGGCAGCGGGTGCCTGCCCCCGGCGCCGCCGTGGCAGGTCAGCAAGTTCTACGCGAGCACGACGCCGGAGTCCTTCCTGGACGAAGAGATCGGGACGCTGCGGGCGTCCGCGCACGGCAGCACCGGCGCGGCCGGGGCCGATCGGCTGCCGGCCGGCTTCACCCTGCCCACCTCGGCCGCCGACCTGGCGTACGGCGTGCCGGATGAGCAGGTGACGACCGAGATCGACGCGTCCGTGTACCTGGACGCGAAGCTGGACGCCATGCGGGCGCATGCCACCCAGATCACCGTGCACGGCGTCTTCTTCGCGCTGTCGAACAAGGTGGCGCAGCTGGCGTCCGGCGTCGAGTACTACGCGCTGCTGGCCGGCCAGCGCGGCCCGGACGGCCCCTACGGGCGCGAAGACGACCTGTTCGCGGGCGTCGCCGTGTGCCCCGAGCCGCAGCGCATCCCGGACGATGCTGCCGCGGGACGTGCTGGGTAGCCTTACTAGGCATGGGACCGCGGCCAAATGAGCCGGAAAGGCGCTGGCAGGAGACGCCCGAGCCGGCCGTAACCAGCTCCGCGGGACACGGCCGCCCGGTGGAACACCGGGACGCCTTCGTCACCGGCGGCGCCTACGGCGTCCTGTTCGTGCTGGGGGCCGTCGAGGGGATCATGGGGTCCTTCGAGTACGGCTGGATGGCGGGCCCGGTTCCCGCGGCGGCGCTGGGCTGCTGCGCCGCTCTCCTGGTGACCTGCCTGCTCGCGGGCTGGGCCATGCACTCGCTCGGCGGCGCGCTCGTGCCGGCGATCGCCTGGATCATCGTGGCGTTCGTGCTGGCCATGCCCGACGCCCCCGGCAGCGTGATCATCACGAACACCACCAGCGGCAAGTGGTATCTCTACGGCGGCGCGATCAGCGCGACCATCGGGGTCGCGGCGGCGTTCGCGCTTTGGGTCCGCAGAATGCCCGGCCCGAAACCGGTGCGGTGACGGACCCGGATCCGGACGCCTTCCGGCGTGCCACCGGGCAGTTCGCCACCGGCATCGTGGTCATCGCGGCCACCATGGAGGGCGTCACCCACGCGATGACGGTGAACGCGTTCACCTCCGTGTCGCTGGACCCGCTGCTCGTCCTGGTCTGCGTGGAGAAGAGCGCGCGCTTCCACGAGGCGGTGCTGGCCGCCGGCACCTGGGCAGTATCGGTCCTCAGTGAGGACGCCGAGAAGACCGCACGCTGGCTCGCCACCCGGGGGCGCCCGCTTGAGGGTCAGCTCGACCAGCATCCGCATCATCCGGGCGTGGCCACCGGCGCCCCCATCCTCGATGATGCGCTGTCGGCGATCGAATGCCGGACGTACGCGGTGCACGACGGCGGCGATCACAGCATCGTGGTCGGCGAGGTCCTGGCGGTGGCCGCGCCGCCCGCCACCGCGGACAGCCTCGGCCCGCTGATCTACCACGCGGGCCGCTACCGCCGCCTCCCCGGCCGCTAGCTCTTCCCCGGCGACCCTTGGAATTGTTGTGGCACCACTGCGGCGCCATGATGCCGGCGGCTGGCTCGGCACCGGCGACCTTGGGCGCCTCGACGGCGACGGGTTCCTGCGAGGGCCCCGCTGGGCGCGATGCCTTGCCCGCGGCGGGATCACCGGCGGACTTCCGGCCCAGCGGCCGGGACCTAGGTCCATGGCTCCGCAGGGATCGGTGCGGTCTACTGCGGGGATATTCGGCAGCGACGAGGCGCTGCTGCTGCCCGACGTGCCGGGCCGGCGGGCCTCGCCGGCGGTGCTGGCCGGCGACGTCGCCCGCGCTGTGGTGGCCGGGCCAGGTCGCCGCCCGCAATCCCGCAAACCTGACTCAGGCCGTCCATGCGCCATGCGCCGGCCTGCCCGGGCGTGAGCTGAGCCCGGGCGCAGCGAAAAGGAGAAACGCCGGATGCTTGGGGAAAACGGGATGCTTGGGGGAAAAGAGAAACGCCGGATGCTGGGGGAAGCAGTGATGCCGCTTACGCGGCTGGTGGAGCTGCCCGGCCGCGGGTCGACGCGGGTGTGGGAGTGCGCCGGCCCGCCCGGCGCGGAGACGCTCATGCTGATCCACGGGGTGGCGGGCACGGCCGAGCTGAATTGGGGGAAGGTCTTCGTGCCGCTCGGACGTCATTTCCGGGTCGTCGCCGCCGACCTGCGTGGCCATGGCGACGGGAACCGCGTGCGTTCGCGGTTCCGGCTCGAAGATTGCGCTGACGATATCGCCGCCCTGGCAGGGGTCCTTGATATCCGCAAGTTTGCCGCCGTGGGTTATTCCATGGGCGGCCTGATTGCCCCGTTGCTGTACCGGCGGCACGCCACGCTGGTGTCAGGCCTGGTGTTGTGCTCCACCGCGCGCAACGCCCGCGGGTCACGGGTGGAGCAGCTGGCCGCCCTGGCGGTGCCGGCGATGGCCGCGGCCCTGCGGTGGAACCCGATGCTGCATCTGATGAGCGCCGAGTCCGTTGGCATGGCGCTGCTGGGCCGCATTGACGACCCGGCGACGAGCAGGTGGGCCCGCGCCCAGCTGCGGCGGACCACTCTGGCTACCGTCGTCTCGGCCATGCCCGCCGTCTGCGAGTTCAGCTCGGATAGCTGGATCAGCCAGGTCGATGTGCCCACCGCGGTAGTCATCACTGCCCGGGACCGTGTCGTGCCGCCAGGCCGCCAGCTTGAGCTGGCCCGGGCGATCCCGGGCGCATCGGTGCACCACGTGGACGCCGATCACGGGGCCTGCGTCAACGAGCCGCACTTGTTCGCCCCCGCGCTGCTCGAGGCCTGCTGGTCGGTAGCGCCTGACCGTGGCAGCACACTGCGCACACCAGCCTGACGCAGCCGGCCGCGCTGCGACCGGCACCCTGAAACCCGCCCGGGAGCGGGCCCGCCCAGCACGCAGTATGCCGGGGTGCCTAGCGCGACGTGATCAAGGCAGCCGGTTGAGCATGGGCCTCACCGGAGCGCGCGGGCGTACTATCGGGGCAGTGCCTGTCACGGCCGTCCCTAGCGGACCGCGGGGTGTTTTTCGCCGGCGCCGTTGGCGTCGGCCAGCTCCTGGATTTCGGCCTTAAGCCGCCTGGCCTCGGCGGATAGCGGTGAGCTGGTGAGCTGGCGGAGTTCCCAGCCGACGAGCTCCGCGGTCACGGATGCAGCGGCCGCGCCGGCCAGCACGGGGGCTGCGGCGGTTACGGTGGCTATCCGGACGGTATAAACGGCGGCACGTGTGAGGGTGCTCATGATTTTCTCTCCCGCAGGGTCTGGGCGGCAGTTGCCTGGCTGCCACAGTGCCCGGCATGTGGCAGTCCGTCAAGGTGAGGTCAAGGTGAGCATGGTCTCACCCCAGGGTGAGCTGCCCGGCGATCTACGTTGTCGAGGACCTGCCCCGGGCCGCGACCGCCAAGATCCAGCGCTACCGCCCGCGTCAGCCCGATCCGGTCCCGGCTGCCTAACCGGAGCGGCGGCCCGGGGCCGGCCGGGCAAGCCCCGGCGCGGGCCGGGCAAGCCCCGGCGCCGGCTTCTTAACCGGAGCGCGTCCTCGAAGCGATCCATGGCCCAGTCGAGCTCCCCCTCGGTGATCACCAGTGGCGGCGCGAGGCGGATCGCCCTGCCGTGCGTGTCCTTGGCCAGCAGGCCGTGGGCGGCCAGCCGTTCGCACGCCTCGCGCCCCGGCAGCGAGGTGAACTCGACGCCCGCCCACAGGCCCCGGCCGTGTACCCCGCGGACCAGGTCCGGCGGCAGTGTGGACAGCCGCGCGTGCATGCGCGTGCCCAGCTCGCGCGACTGCTGCTGGAACTCCCCGGTTCGCAGCATCGCGATCACCTCGCGGGCCACCGCGCAGGCGAGCGGGTTCCCGCCGAAGGTCGACCCGTGCTGCCCGGGCCGCAGCACGCCGAGTACGTCCCGGCACGACACCATGGCCGACGCCGGCACGATGCCCCCGCCCAGCGCCTTGCCGAGCAGGTACGCGTCGGGCACGACGTTGTCGTGCTCACAGGCGAAGGTGGTGCCGGTCCGGCCGAGACCCGACTGGATCTCGTCCGCGATCATCAGCGCGCCGTGCCCGGAGCAGATACGGCGCACCCCGGCCAGGAAGCCCGGCGGCGGGACGATCACCCCGGCCTCGCCCTGCACGGGCTCGACCAGCACCGCGACCAGCCGGTCGCCCAGCTCGGCGGCGGTGGCGGCGAGCGCGTCGAGGTCGCCGTAGCCGACGACGCGGAAGCCGGATGTGTACGGGCCGAACCCGGCGCGCGCGTCCTCGTCGGTGGAGAAGCTGATGATCGTCGTGGTCCGGCCGTGGAAGTTGCCGCCGAACGCGACGATTACCGCCTGGTCCGCGGGAACGCCCTTGACCTCGTAGCCCCACTTGCGCGCGACCTTGATCGCCGTTTCCACCGCCTCGGCCCCGGTGTTCATGGGCAGCACCATCTCCATGCCCGCTAGCTCGGCGAGCTCCGCGCAGAACGGCCCGAAGTGCTCGTGGTCGAACGCGCGGCTGACCAGCGTGACCCGGTCTATCTGGCGGTGCGCGGCCTGGACCAGCCGGGGATGACGGTGACCGAAGTTGATCGCCGAGTAAGCCGCCAGCATGTCGAGGTACCGGCGCCCTTCGACGTCGGTCACCCAGCAGCCTTCGGCCTCAGCGATCACGACGGGCAGCGGCTTGTAGTTATGGGCGCTGAAGGCCCGGGTCTGGGCCCGGAGCTGGCCGCTCCTGGTCCCGTCGCTTCCCAGCAGGCTGTCCGTGGTTATGTCCAGGCTGTCGGTGGTGGTCATCTTCGCCTCCTCAGGCCGCTCTCTTACGCCTCAGCTGCGGAGCTCGAGCGTGCAGCACTTCGGGCCGCCGCCGGCCTTGCGCAGCTCGGACAGGTCCACGCCGATCGGCTCGAACCCGCGCGCCTTGAGCTGCGCCGCCAGGTCGGTGGCCTGCGCGGGCAGCACGACGTGGCGCCCGTCGCTGACGGTGTTCAGGCCGAGTACCTCCGCGTCCGCGTCCGTCGCCTCGATCAGCTCGCTGAACTGGGTGGCCAGCGTCCTGCGGCCCGCGTCGTCGAACGCCGCCGGGTAGTAGGCCGCGGTGTCGTCGTCGAGCACGCACAGGGCCGTGTCCAGGTGGTAGAAACGCGGGTCGACCAGGTGGATGCCGATGGCCGGCATGCCGAACGTCGCTTCCAGCTCGGCCGGCACCGCCGGGTCGGTGCGGAACCCGCTCCCGGCGATCAGCGCGCGCCCGGTGAACAGGATGTCGCCCTCGCCCTCGTTCACCAGCCGCGGCGTCCGGACCCTGGTGAAGCCGTTGGCGAGGAACCAGTCCAGGTACGCGCCGGCCTCCGCCGCGCGCTCCGGGTGGCGGAACTTCACGCCCAGCACCGTTCCGCCGACGACGGTGGCGCCGTTGGCGGCGAAGACCATGTCCGGCAGGCCCGGGACCGGGTCGATGATCCGGACCGTGTGCCCGAGGTCCAGGTAGATCTGGCGCAGCCGCTCCCACTGGCGCATGGCCCGGTCCGCGTCGACCGGCTGGTCCGGCCGCATCCACGGGTTGATGGCGTACGTGACCGCGAAGTGCGACGGAGGGCACATGAGGTAGCTGTGCGCGGACGACGACTGCCGTTCCGCCGTGGTGAGCGTGATCAGCTCATCGGGCGTCAGCGTCTCCTGCGGTGTGAACATCTCCCGTGCTGTCGCGGCCGTTCCGGTCGCGAACGGCTGCGCGGCCCCGGTCACTGTTGTCACCGTCACCTGCCCCCCCCTCTGACTCCCGCGCTGTCGGCGGGCACACGTGGTTGCGTTTAGTTACTTCAGCTTAAGGGTGCCGCAGACAACAGATAATGCATCGCCCATGCGTGTCAGCCTTTAAACGTTGCGACTTATGCCGCAACAACGACGAATCATTAAGCTGTCGAACGCGGTAACGATGATATCTGAATCCAGATGTCAGGCGTGTTAAAGATTCACTGCGCGGCCCGGCAACGTCCCTGATCGGGCGGTATTCCGGGGCCCCTGGGCGGGTTTGCTGGACTCTGGCCGGTGGGAGGCTGCGAGCCGACGGTAGCGGACAGTAGCGGGGTCAGCGGGCACGGGGTGCGCTGACCTTGCCGATGTCCCGGGCCAGGTCCAGCCCGAAGAGCCGGTCCAGGGCCGCGAAGGTCTCGAACTTCGCCCCCGGCGGTGTGCCCCCGTCCGCCTCCAGCGCATCCAGTTCGCGCAGCGCCGCCGGCGTGTCCAGGTCATCCTCGAACGCGGCGGTGACCGCATCCGCGAAGTGCGGTGATATCGGCGCGCTGGGGGACAGCGCCCACTCCGCGACGGACTCCCGCCAGCGCTGCAGCGTCTTGTCCGCCGCGTGCAGCGCGTCCCAGGTCAGGGCGAGGTCGTCACGATAGCGCTGGCCGAGGAAGACCAGCCGGAGCGCCAGCGCATCGAGTCCCCGGCCCGCCACGACCGGCAGATTCAGCGGCGCCCTCCCGCGGTCGCCCTCCGGATGGTCGCCCTCCGGATGGTCGCCGGCCGTGACGGCGCCGGTCGGTGCGGCCAGGTGCCAGGCGAACTCGCGGCCCGCGAACCAGCCGGGTTCCCCGGTGCCAATGTCGAATGGGGGCGGCCCGTCCGTCCGGCCGCTGGGCCGCCCGGGGGCGACGAATTCGGCCGTCCGCTCGGCCGGTTCGGACGCCGGGGCGATCCGGGCCGGCGGATGGATGTTCAGCGCCCGCGCCGCCGCGTGATTGGAGGCCGTAGCCGTCGTCCCGCGGTCCAGGATGGCCGCGTGAGTCGCCGGGCTGGTGATCTCGCAGATGGTCGGGACCAGGCGCCGCCGTTCCGCCCACCTGCGCATCAGGTCGGGAAGGAGCCACGCGCGCAGCTGCCCGGGATCCGGCTCGTCCAGGACCTCCGCGGTGACAGCGAGTACCCGCAGCTCACGGGGGTGAGCCGGCCGGATGCCCACCACCTGCCCGGACGATACGTCATACAGCCTCAGCACCCCTCAACCCTACGGCCCCTCGCGCGCGTTTGACTGGCCGGTAAGGGGAGGGCCCATATCTCCAGGCCGGCCTTGGGGCTAGGGGAGGGCGGTGAGGCGGGCGGCCGCGGCGGCGACGCGCTCGTCGGTGGCGGTCAGCGCGACGCGGATGTGCTGTGCGCCCGCGGCGCCGTACAGCTCACCCGGTGAGACCAGGATCCCGGCCTCGGCGAGCATCCGGGCCGCCTCCCAGCCGTCCGACCCGGACCGCGATGCCCACAGGTACAGCCCCGCCTCGGAATCCTCAATGACCCAGCCTGCCGCCTCCAGGGCCGCCCGGAGCACGATGCGCCGGGAGCGGTACCGTTCCCGCTGCTCCCCGGCGTGCGCGTCGTCGTCCAGCGCCGCGACCATCGCGGCCTGGATCGGCGCGGGCATGATCATCCCGGCGTGCCGCCGGATCTCGTGCAGTTCAGCGATGAGCCCCGGGTCGCCGGTGACGAAGCCGGCGCGGTAACCGGCCAGGTTGGACCGCTTGGACAGCGAGTGGACGGCGAGCAGGCCGTCGTGCGTGCCGCCGCTTACCTCCGGGTGCAGCACGGAGACTGGCGACGCGTCCCAGCCCTGCTCGATGTAGCACTCGTCCGATGCCAGCACCGTTCCCCGGGACCGGGCCCAGCTCACCATCGTGGCCAGGTGCCCGGGTGGCAGCACCTTCCCGGTGGGGTTGGAGGGCGAGTTCAGCCAGGCCAGCCGGACCGGCTGCGGGCCGAGCGCGAGCGCGGCGTCGGTGGCCAGCGAGGTGGCCCCAGCGAGCCGGGCCCCGATGTCGTACGTGGGGTAGGCCAGCTTCGGGTAAACCACCGCGTCCCCGGGCCCGCAGCCGAGCATGGCCGGCAGCCAGGCGATGAACTCCTTGGTGCCGGTCACCGGGAGGACGGCGTCCGGGGCCACCGTCACGCCGTGCCGGCGCGCCAGCCAGCGTGCCGCCGCGTCGCGTACCGCCGGCGTGCCGCGCGTGAGCGGGTAGCCGGGCGCGTTGGCGGCCGCCGCGAGCGCGGCGCGCACCGTGTCCGGCACCGGGTCGACGGGCCCCCCGATCGAGAGGTCGACGATCCCTCCCGGATGGCGCTCCGCCTCTTTGCGGTACCGCGCGACCCGGTCCCAGGTGAAGGCCGGCAGCCGCGAGGCGAGGGTCAGCTGTCTTCTCCCTGCGGCGGCAGCGCCGCCACCAGCGGGTGGTCCTTGCCGATCTTCCCGCTCTTCGACGCGCCGCCCGGTGAGCCGAGGTCCTCGAAGAAGTCGACGTTGACCTTGTAGTAGTCCTTCCACTGGTCCGGAACGTCGTCCTCGTAGTAAATGGCCTCGACCGGGCACACCGGCTCGCACGCCCCGCAGTCCACGCACTCGTCCGGGTGGATGTAGAGCATGCGCTCGCCCTCGTAGATGCAGTCCACCGGGCACTCTTCGATGCATGCCCTGTCAAGCACATCGACGCAGGGCTGCGCGATGATGTAGGTCACGTGTGAACTCCTCTGTCGTCCGGGCTCGGCAGGCTGCGGCCCGGGCTTTACCGTCCGCGATCAGTATGGCGGTTCCGAGCATTTTTCCCTTAGTGGAGCAGGATACTTCCGCTGGTAGCGCTGGTCGCGCTCACAGGGCCCGCAGGGCCGGTGTCCGGCTGCCAGCCCATGGTGCCGGCCGGCGCCGTCCATTGATAACCGCCGTAGTGCACATCGCTGATGCCATAGGTCTCCGCGTGCGTCACCAGCCACGAGGCTACCGCCCACGCTTCCGCCGGTTGCACCCGCACGTCTACGCTCATCGATTTAGCCGAACGGGCCATGGTGACCCTGGTTACTGGCCTGCCGGCCGCCGGGGCCCCGAATGCCGTGGCCAGCGCCGGTCCCGCGGCGCTCAGGTCCGGCTCGGGCTGCGGCCCGGGGCCGGGCCAGCACCACACGGCCCGCGGCCACTGACCGGTGAACGCGCTGGTGAGCGAGGCCGCCATCAGGTCGTACTGCGAGTAGGCGGAGCCGTCGGCGCTGCGCTGAACGGCCTGGGCGGCCTGGTCCACCGGAATCTGCAGGTACCCGCGCACGCGGGTCAGCGCGCCGAAGAACTTGGTGGTGGCGTACACCGGATCTTCGAGCTGGCTGGCGGTACCCCACCCTTCCGACGGCCGCTGCTGGAAGATGCCGACCGAGTCAAGGTCGCCGTAGTCCAGGTTGTGCATGTGCGACTCCTGCATCGCCGTCGCGTAGGCGATCGTTACGGCGCGCGGGGGGAGCTGCTCGCTGGCGGCGACACCGGCGATGGTAGCGGCGATCCCGGCCTGCTGCGGATCGAGCGAGACGGCGCCGGTGCCGCTGCCGGCCTGGCAGCCGGGGCCGGTCAGGAGCGGCGTGACCTGCTGGTACGCCGAGTAGGCGAAATAACCGGCGACGGCGAGCATGGCGACGGCACACGCGGTGAAGACGGCGACGCCCTTCCGCCGCGCGTGTCTTCTTCTCGGCACACCAACAGACCGTACCGGCGGACGCAGTCTCCTGTAGGCGGTGTGGAGGGGACGGCTGTGAGCCGTGTCCCGGCGCGGACCGGGCGCCCCGCGTGGCATGTCCGCGCCGGGCGGCTAAGCTCCGTCGCCATGGACGAGTCATCTGCCGGGGCCGCCGCGAGCGCGGCCGAGCTCACATCGCCGCTGCCGTTCCGCATCGATGAGCTGTGGGAGCACCGATCGCGGCTCACCCCGGATGACTCGTCCGCCCGGACCGAGGTGATGGCCGCGGTCGATCAGCTCGACTCCGGGGCGGCCCGGGTGGCGTGGGCCGAACCCGCCACCGGCCACATTGTGGTCGACCAGCGGGCCAAGCGTGCCATCCTGCTCGCGTTCCGCCTGCTGCCGATGACCTGCTCCCAGGCCGGGGATTTCCGCTACCAGGACCGGGTTCCGCTCAAGACGCGGCTGGACGGGGTACGGGTGGTGCCCGGCGCGATCGCCCGCTGGGGCGCCTACATCGCGCCGGGCGTGGTGCTGATGCCGTCGTTCGTCAACATCGGCGCCCACGTCGACGAAGGCACCATGGTCGATACCTGGGCCACGGTCGGGTCGTGCGCCCAGATCGGCAAGAACGTGCACCTGTCGGGGGGTGTGGGCATCGGCGGCGTGCTGGAGCCGCCGAACGCGGTGCCCGTGATGGTCGGGGACGACGCCTTCATCGGGTCGCGGAGCATGGTGGTGGACGGGGCACGGGTCGGCCGGGGCGCCGTGCTGGGCGCGGGCACCATCCTGACCGCGAGCACGCACGTGATCGACGCGCAATCCGGCGACGAACTGCCCCGCGGCGAGGTACCCGAATGGTCGGTCTGCGTCAGCGGGACCCGCACGCGGAGTTTCCCCGGCGGGGACTTCGGCATCCCGTGTGTTCTGGTGCTGAGGCGGTTGCCGGAGGGCGACCGCCACGACAAGGCCACGCTGAACGAAATCCTCCGGGACCACGGCGTGAACGCCTGAGGTCAGCTTGGGAACAGCGGAGGGATTTGGGGCGGCTCAGCGCGGTCAGCGGCGTGAAACAGTATGCCGGCGCTATTACCGTGGGGGGACGATGAGCGTGAATTCCGATTCCAGCCGGCGGGAGCGCCGGCAGGGGCCAGCCACCCTCCGGGGCAAGCAGATCCCGGCGACGACGACGGATCAGCGGCTGCTTGACCGGCGGGGTCCGGCCGACTGGGTGCACACCGACCCCTGGCGGGTCATGCGCATCCAGGCCGAGTTTGTCGAGGGGTTCGGCCTGCTCGCGGAGCTGGGGATCGCCGTGTCCATCTTCGGCTCGGCCCGGGCGCCGCGCACCAGTCCCGAATACGGGCTCGCCGAGAGCATCGCCGCGGGCCTGGCCAAAGCCGGCTACGCGATCATCACCGGCGGCGGCCCGGGGATCATGGAGGCCGCCAATAAGGGTGCGGCGGGGGTCGGCGGCGTGTCGGTCGGGCTGGGCATCGAGCTGCCGCTCGAGCTCGGGCTCAATCAGTACGTCAACATCGGCCTGGAGTTCCGTTACTTCTTCGTCCGTAAGACGGTGTTCGTGAAGTACTCGCAAGCGTTCGTGGTGCTGCCCGGCGGCTTCGGCACGATGGACGAGCTGTTCGAGGCGCTCACGCTGGTCCAGACCGGCAAGATCACCAAGTTCCCGATCGTGCTTGTTGGCAGTTCCTACTGGTCAGGGCTGCTGTCCTGGCTGAAGACCACGATGTGCGCCGCCGGAAACGTGTCGTCCATCGACCTGGACCTGCTGCACATGGCCAACGACCCCGACGAGGTGGTCCGCATCATCACCGAAGCGCACAATCACCAGGGCCTCGTCCGCGACCTCGACGTCTGACCTGCGGCGGCGTGCCCCCTGGCGGCCAGTGGAGCCGAGCGCCGCAGCGCGGCGAACGCCTCTTAATTGCCACTCCGCGCACCGGGCATGGCACGATTCATATCGTGCCTGTGCTCATGCTGGTGGCCGCGATCGTCATCCTGGCCGGTGTCGTTGTCGTGGCGTCAGGCCGCGGCGGGGAGATGGCCCCGGAGTACCCCGACTATCCGCCCCTCGACCTTGGCCCAGTCACCGCGGCCGACATCGCGCTACTGCGGCCGCCCTCTGCCGCGTGGGGCTACAACATGCGCGTCACCGATAAGGCACTGGAGACCATCGCACGGGCCGTGACCGAGCGGGACATCAGGATCTCGGCACTGCAGCAGGAAGTCTCCGACCTGCGTGCGGAACTCTCACAGGACTGGACCCGCCGGTCCGGCACCAAGGGGCCGGCCGTGGCGGCGGAAGGGCCGGAGCAGGAACCCGGGTCGACCCAGCCGGTGTGGCCCCTGGACGAAGACAGGGCGGCCACGGGCGCCCAGACGGCCGGGCCCCAGCGGGCTGAACCAGAGCCGGCCGGGCCCCAGCGGGCTGAACCAGAGCCGGCCGGGCCCCAGCGGGCTGAACCAGAGCCCGGCCGGGCCCCAGTCGGCCGGGCCCCAGTCGGCCCGGCCCCAGTCGGCTGAACCGGAGATGGCCGAGCCCCGGACGGCCGAGCCCTGGACCAACGCCCCGGAAGCGGCCGCTCATGAGGCGCTCTCTCACGAGGCCGGATGGCACCCGGCCTGGGATGACCCCGATGGCCAGGCCAGCTGGGACGAGCCGCACCAGACGCTGGTCTGGGGTGCCGCGCACCAGCGAGCGAAAGCCAGCCGCCTCCAGGAGCAAAGTCTGGCGGCCCAGGACGCGGCCGGCCAGGACAGGCCCGGCGGGGACGCGGCCGGCCAGGAGGACACGCCCGGCGGGGACGCGGCCGGCCAGGAGGACACGCCCGGCGGGGACGCGGCCGGCCAGGACACGCCCGGCGGGGACGCGGCCGGCCAGGAGGACACGCCCGGCGGGGACGCGGCCGGCCAGGACACGCCCGGCGGGGACGCGGCCGGCCAGGAGGACACGCCCGGCGGGGACGCGGCCGGCCAGGACACGCCCGGCGGGGACGCGGCCGGCCAGGACACGCCCAGCGGGGACACGCCCGGCCAGGACACGCCCAGCGGGGACACGCCCGGCCAGGATGCGACCGGGCCAGTCTCCGCTGACCAGTGGGCGGAAGTCCCCGCCCCCCCGCACTACGAGGAAGCGCGTCAGACGGCCCGGGCGGAGCAAGACCGTGAGTGACGGTGTGGTACCCGGCCCGGATGGGCGGCTGCGCTGTCCCTGGGGTCTCAGCGCTCCCGAATACGTCGCCTATCACGACGACGAATGGGGCCGGCCGCTGCACGGCGATCAAGCGATCTTCGAGCGGCTCTGCCTGGAGGCGTTCCAGTCCGGGTTGTCCTGGCTGACGATTCTCCGCAAGCGCGGGAACTTCCGCGCCGCGTTCGCCCGGTTCGACATTGCCTCGGTAGCCAGCTTCGGCGACAAGGATGTTCAGCGGCTGCTCGCGGACGCCGGCATCATCAGGAACCGCGCGAAGATCACCGCCGCGATCGCGAACGCCCGCGCCGCCCTCGACGTGCCCGGCGGCCTGAGCGAACTGGTCTGGAAGTATGCCGGCGAGCCGGTCCCGGCACCGCGGACGACGGCGGACATCCCGGCCCAGACACTTGCGTCGAAGGCGCTGTCCGCTGAGCTTCGCCAGCACGGCTTCACGTTCACCGGCCCCCGCACCGCGTACGCGACCATGCAGGCGTGCGGCATCGTCGACGACCACCTGGCCGGCTGTTTCCGCCGCGCCGCGTCCTGACCCTCGCCGGCCTCATCAGCGGCGCCGCATAGGATGCCGAACGGCACGCGAACCACGTTTCACGACCGGGAGACTGCCGCTGGCGTGCGCAAGACCGTGAGGACCATTTGTGATCGTTACCGTCACGCTCAACGCCGCGCTGGACGTCAGCTATGAGGCGGACGGTCTGTCGTGGCAGTCGACGCGTGATGTCTCCCGGGTCCGGCATCGCGCGGGCGGTCGTGGCGTGGCGGTGGCCCGGGTGCTGCACACGTTCGGCCATGAGGTGCTGGCGGCGGGACTGGCCGGCGGCGCGACCGGTGAGCTGATCAGAGAGGACCTGGGCCGGTCCGGAATTCCGGTCGCGTTCACCGGAATCGGCCGCGAGTCACGCCGGGTACTGGAGGTCACCGATACCGCGTCGGGGCGCACGATGCGGCTCCGCGAGCCCGGGCCGTACGTGACAACCGAGGAGCTGGGCCGATTCGCCGCTGACTACCGGCGGATGCTCGCCGACGCGACGGCGGTCGTTCTGTGCGGGACGCTGCCCGCGGGACTGCCGCCGGAGATCTACGGGTCACTGGCCACCTATGCGGCCGAGGCCGGCGTTCCCGTGATCCTCAACGCCGGTGGCAGCGCCCTCCGCTACGCTGCCTCGCGCCGCCCCGACCTCGACCTGGTGGTTCCCGATACCGCCGATGACGTGGTGAGCCGGCCGGACGGTTCACAAGCCGGACGAGCCGATGGAGCCTATGGAGCCGGCGAAACCGAAGGCGCCCCGGCGGCTTACGGCGGCGAGCCTCTCGCGAGCCGTGAAGCGCTGCTGCGGCTCGGGGCGTCGGCCGTGGCGATCCCGTCGGGTGGCCGGGTCAGGGTCGTCACGAAGGCCGGCCGGTGGAATGCCTCGCTGGCCAGCCCGGGAACCGGCGGCCCGGGAACCGGGAACCCGGCCAGCCCGGGAACGGGGGACCCGGCCAGCCCGGGAACGGGGGACCCGGCCAGCCCGGGAACGGGGGACCCGGCCAGCCCGGGAACGGGGGACCCGGCCAGCCCGGGAACGGGGGACCCGGCCAGCCCGGGAACGGGGGACCCGGCCAGCCCGGGAACGGGGGACCCGGCCAGCCCGGAAACGGGGGACCCGGCCAGCCCGGGAACGGGGGACCCGGCCAGCCCGGGAACGGGGGACCCGGCCAGCCCGGGAACCGGCGATCTGGCCAGCCCGGGAACCGGGGACCCGGCCAGCCCGGGAACCGGCGATCTGGCCAGCCCGGGAACCGGGGACCCGGCCAGCCCGGGAACCGGCGATCTGGCCGGTACCGGGACGGGCGACCCGGACGGCGCGGTACCGGGATCGCTGGGCGCGCTCGTCGCGGGCCTCGTGCCCGGTCTGCTGCTTGGCTGGTCCTGGCCGGATCTGCTCCGGCACGCGGTCGCCGCCGCCGCCGCCGCGGACCCCTCGGGAGACGTCAATCTCGCCGTATACGAGCGGCTGGTCGACGGCGTGACGGTGGAGACCGTCGGCTAAGGGCTCGCAGAGGAATAACCCGTAGGTTTCGGCGGCCCGCCAGAGCGATGGCCTGGGGGTTTGGGCCAAGGAGTCCACGGTTTATTTTCCTGCGTACCCTAACGACCGGAAATCCCCGTCGAATACGTCGGCGGTCACGATCAGGTCGGCGCGGCCGCGGCTGCCGGCGATCAGCCGGGCGTTCGTCTCATCGGAGCTACCGGCCCACCGGGCGGCGGCGTCGGGTGCCTTCCCGAAGGCGATGTGCCGGCGGATGAGCCGTTCCAGCCGGACGGCGTCGTCGATCTCGATGAACCACGTCTCGTCCAGCAGCGGCTTGATCCGGTTCCACGGCGGATCGGGCAGGAGCAGGTAGTTACCTTCGGTGATGATCAGCGGGATGGAGGGGTCGGCCGGGATGCTTCCGGCCACCGGCTGCTCGATGGTTCGCTCGAACGCGGGTGCGTACACGATCTCGCCGGGCTCGGCGGCGCGCAGCCGCCGCAGCAGGGCCACGTAGCCGTAGGCGTCGAAGGTGTCGGGGGCACCCTTCCGGCCGAGCCGGCCGAGCCGGGACAGTTCCACGTCGGCGAGATGCAGCCCATCCATGGGCACCTCGACGGCGGCGCCGTTCAGGTGCGTGGCGACCAGAGCGGCCAGGGTGCTCTTCCCGGCACCAGGTGCACCGGCGATGCCCAGAATGCGCCGTGAGCCCGTCTCGGTCAGAGCGCGCGCCCGGTCGATGAGTTCGTCAATTCGCATGGTCCTCTGGCCTCCGGGGCAAGTGAAGGTCCCGCGCCAGAATCCGAGGTGCGGGACCTTTGCACGTCCGGGTCCGGTTGTCGGCCCGTCAGGGCGAGCGGTGTCAGGGGGTCAGGGGGTCGGGGGTCAGGGGGTCAGGGGGTCAGGGGGTCAGGGCGAGAGTTGCCCCCGTCCCGCTCAGCAGGCGGTGGCACCCGGCCGCATCGCGGAACCGCGCGAGGTCGCCACGTACCCGCGCGCAGGGTCCCTCAGGCCCGGCGAGCGTGGCCCCGTCGGCGTCCACCGCGACGATCTCGCCGCCGGTGCGCAGCAGCACGGGACCGTTCCGGTGCGCCGAGATCGCGACCCGGCCGGCCCCGATGCTCGCCAGGATGCTGGCCGGGTCGTCGGTGCTGGACTCCACCCAGGTGGTAGGGGTGCCCGGCGGCGCGTCCGACCCCGCCCGGTGCCAGTCGCTGCCGCCTACCGGGACGGCGCACGGGTCCCACGCGCGCCACCAGGACAGTGGCGTCGTCCAGCTCTGGTCGAGCCAGCTCCAGTGCCACACCTCCACCAGCGGGGGCCGTTCCGGCATAGCGTGCATCCAGCTCACCGGGCCCGCGATCGGGTGGTTGACGGACAGCAGGCCGCCCCGGTCCCGGGTGACCTTCAGCCACTCGGCCGCCGGCAGGCGGAAGTCCACCCAGCCGACGTCGCCCAGCGCACCGGCGTGCCCCTCGCTCGTGGTCACCTCCTGACCGGGGATCAGGGTGATGCCGTAGCGGCGGGCGGCCGGGGGAAGCTCCCGGTGGTGGCTGACCGTGTTGTGGTCGGTGACGGCGATGAAGTCCAGCCCGCTTTCCGTTGCGAAGCGAGCCAGCTCATCGACGGTGAGCGCGCCATCGGAATGCACCGTGTGCGTGTGCAGGTCCCCGGCGAGCCAGCGCCGGCCGTCGCTGGCCGGGAGGCTCCGGCGGGGCGGGCGTTCCGGCACCGGGGGCGCCTCCGGCGGCGGCCCGGGCAGTCTGCTCCGGGTCTGGATGACGTCCGCCGTCAGCTCAAAGGAGAGGCCACCAGGTGGCACGCGGTACAGGCCGATGATCACCTGCCACCGTCCCGGTTCCAGCTCGCCATGAAGATAGCCAGGCGTGGCCTCATCGACGGCGATGATGTAGCCGTCCCGCGCCCCGCCGGACCAGCCGCGGAAGCCATTGGGCCCGAGGCAGCCGAGATCCAGCGCCCCGGCCGTCCGGTCGTAGCTGAGCGTCACGCGTAGGGCCCAGGTCCCCGGCGGCACCTCGACCGGAAGGTAATGCCACGGCGAGGCGAACTGATCCTCGAGGGTCCCGCGTCCCGCGTGCCGCGTGGTGTGCGCCATGCGCCCATCTGACCAGACGAGCGCCGCCTTCCCGCCACCCGGGGTCCGCCCGGCGCATCCGGCCCGGCGGAAATGGCCGGAGCGGGGCGGGTGGGTCTCAGGCGCGGGGGAGGTGGGCGCCGGTTTGGGTGGGCCGGACGGGGCGGCGAGGCCCCAGTCCGTGCCCTCGCGGCGCACCGTCCCGCGGCGCTGCCCGCCCACGGGATCCGGGTCGGGCGTCAGGCCGGGCAGCGCGGCCTGCCCTCGCGGCGGCGGTGCAGCGCCCGATGTCACGGGCGCGACTGTAGCCGGGGTCTTCCGGCCGGCGCATCCACCGTCAGGGCCCGACCGCCTCGGGTGTGTGCACAGCCGCGGCCGGGGGGGCCGTCCCGGCCGGCCGGGCGGGGACCGTGGCGAGCGCGCCGGCCGCGGCGCTGATCGCGTCGGTGAGCCGGATCGTGGCGGGGGAGCCGGGTGGCTCACCGTACTGCAAAGCGAATACGTGCCGCCGCGCGCCGGGCAGTTCGGCGGTGCGGATCGCCGGGTGCCGGGCCGCCCGCAGCGCCAGGTCGGGCAGCGTGGCCACGCCGAGCCCGGCCGCGACGAGCGCCTGCGCCGCCACGTAGTCGTCGGTGGTGAAAGCGATCTTCGGGCTGAAACCGGCCAGCGAGCACTGTGTGATCAGGTGCACGCGGCACCGGTCGCAGCCCGCGATCCACCGGCGGCCGGCGTACCGGGCGAGGTCAGCGACCTCCGGCCCGCGTGAATGCCGCCCGTCCGGCCCGCCAGCATAGTCACCATCGGCGGAGGGGCGGGCGCGGGTCACGAGATGAACGGGCTCGTCCAGCACGAGGCGCCCCCGCATGCCGTTCTCCTCCGGACCTCCTGGCACCGTGAGCCCGGCCGCACCCGCCGGGCCTGCCGGGCCCGCGGGGCCCTCCCGGGCAGGGCCCTGTACGTGCCGGAAGACGAGGGCGACGTCGACATAGCCGGCCCGCAGCATACGCAGGGCCTCGGGTGGCTCAGCCTCGGTCAGCCGGACGTCCATCCCCGGGTACTCCGCCCGCAGCATCGCGGCCGCCACCGGGACGATCGTGCCGAGCGCCGAGGGGAACGCCGCGAGCCGGACGCGCGCCGCGCTCAGTCCCGCGTGCGCGGCCAGCTCGTTCTCCGCGGCGTCCAGGCGGCCCAGTACCTCGGCCGCCCGGTCGGCGAGCAGGCGCCCGGCGTCGGTGAGCCGGATGCCCCGCCCGGCCCGCTGGATCAGCCGGACGCCGGTCTCGGCCTCCAGCCGGGCCAGGTGGTGGCTCACCGAAGGCTGCGCGTAGTTCAGCTCCCGGGCGGCGGCGGTCACGGATCCGTGCCTGGCCACCGCCACCAGGACGCGCAGCCTGGTGACGTCGAGCACATTACCGACTATAGATGAGGCGAATTTGTTCGGGATGAGAGCCATGGTGGACCTATTCCGCGCTGGCTGCCACGACGACTGGGGACGGTCCACGCCTTCCGGAGTACTCCACCGGGAGTAGCGTTCGTTCGTGGAGCATGAGTCGCCCAACTCACGGAAGATCGGGCACTGGGAGACGACGCTGGCGCGCCAAGGGCACGCGATCGGATCGAACGTGCTACGTGAGGACCTCCCGCTGCCGGTGTGCGTCCTGCGCGCGGCGAGGCTGGAGCGCAACCTGGCCCGGTTTCAGCGCTTCAGCGAGGAGGCGGGCGTGCTGCTCTGCCCGCACGCCAAGACGTCGATGAGCCCGGCCCTGTTCCGGCGCCAGCTGGCCGCCGGGGCCTGGGGGCTGACCTTCGCGACCGGCGCCCAGGTGCGGGTGGCGCGGGAGCACGGCGTGCCCCGTATCTTCTACGCCAACCAGCTGGCCGGCGCCGTGGACATCCGCTACGTGTGCGACGAACTGCGCCGCGATCCCGGCTTCGAGTTCTACTGCCTGGTCGACTCGGTAGCCGGCGTCCGGCTGCTCGCCGACGGCGTCGCGGCGGCCCGGCCGGGCCGCCGGCTGAACGTGCTCGTGGAGGGCGGCCTCCCGGGCGGCCGGTGCGGCGTCCGCGACGTGCCGGCGGCCATGCTCGTGGCCGAGACCGTCCGGGGCTGCGCCGCGCACCTGGCCCTGGTGGGCGTCGAAGGTTTCGAGGGGCTGGCGCAGTCCCGGGACGACGGCCGCGAACCGGTGGTGCGGGAGTTCCTCGGGTTCCTGGTGGACATCGCCGGGGCTCTCGACGAGCGGGATCTGTTCGACACCGGCGACGTGCTGCTGACCGCGGGCGGCAGCGTCTTCTTCGATCTGGTCATCAAGGAGCTGATGGCGGCGCGGCTGCGGCGGTCGGCCCGGGTCGTGCTGCGCAGCGGCTGCTACCTGACCCAGGACTGGGGAGCGTACGGCCGGGCGCTGGCTGATGTGCACGCGCGCACCGGATCGGCCCAGCCCGATCTGGAACCCGCGATCGAGGTGTGGGCCCAGGTGCTCTCGGTCCCGGAACCTGAGCTCGTCATCCTGTCGGCCGGACGGCGGGACTTCGGCCAGGATTCGGGGAACCCGGTCGCGCTGGCGCACGTCCGCCGCGGCTCGGCGGAGCTCCGCCCGCTGCACGGGGCGGGCTGGCGGATGGCCGCGGTAAGCGACCAGCACGCGCACATGGCCGTCCCGCCGGGCCATGGCGCGGAGGTCGGCGACCTGGTGGCGCTGGGCCCGTCGCACCCGTGCACGACCTTCGACAAATGGCGCATCCTGTACCTGGTCGACGACGACTACACCGTCACCGAGGCGGTCCAGACGTTTTTCTGATCGCCCGGCGGTGCGCGTCCGCTGGCGCGGCGTCCGTGGACGCGCAGCCGGTACAGCGGACCGTCCGGACCCCCGACGGCCGGGGTGCTGGCCGTGGCCTGCGGCCCACATCCCGGGCGTGGAGGCCCGGCTGCCCGGCCGCGGTGGGCACCCGACCCTGCCGCAGAACCGGATCGGCGAGGTGCACGCCTGGCTCGCGACCGTTCTTGAGTCCATGATGATCGGGTGCGATCCACCCTGCACCTCGCCACCCTGCACCTCGCCACCCTGCACCTCGCCACCCTGCACCTCGCCGGCGGCGGCCTGCACCTGGAGGTCCGCGCTCCTGCTGGGGCGACGCCCGTGCTGGGCCGGCGTCTTCGGGCTGTCCGGAAAGTTAGCTGGCCGACGTGTAAACCACCTGCAGAACGGCCGCGTCACAGTTATGAGGCCCGGCGAAAGCGGGACGTCGGGCCTCTTCTACGTCCGGCCCACCGGCGGGAAATTTCCCGCCCGGATAGGCCGGAGCCGCCCTGACCGGGGCACGGGCCTGTAACGGCCGCGTACGCGGCCGTTACAGGCCCGTTCGTATTTTCCGGCCGATCCGGGCTGGCCAACCCAGGCTAAGGGGAGTGCCATGATCGGACGTTGTGACCCGCATCTATTCCCGCGCGCCGGTGGCCCTCCCCACGGTGCCGGGTGCGCCTTTCCGGAGTAGCCGGCCATGAGCCTGGACAAGATCGACGAACGGATCGTGGCGGCCCTGATCGAGGACGCGCGGGCCAGTTACGCGACCATCGGCGCCTTCGTCGGGCTGTCCGCGCCCGCGGTCAAGCGCCGGGTGGACCGGCTGCGGGAGTCCGGCGCGATCACGGGATTCTCGGCGCGGGTCGACCCGGCGGCGCTCGGCTGGACGACGGAAGCCTACGTGGAACTGTTCTGCCGCGCGCTCACCTCCCCGGCGGATATCAGGGCGGCGGTGCGCCGGTATCCCGAGGTCGTGGGGGCGTGCACGGTCACCGGCGAAGCGGACGCCCTGCTGCACATCCAGGCCGCCGACGTGGGCCACTTCGAGCAGGTCGTCGAGCGGATCAGGGCCGAGCCGTTCACCACCCGCACCAGAAGCGTGATCGTCATGTCCCGGCTAGTCGACCGGACCGGCGGCCCCGTGCCGTCCGCCGCCGCGGGCGAAACCGCCCGCTTACCCCGCAGCTAGCCGTGGCGGGACCGGCCGGCTACCCCGAGCGGGACCGGCCGGCTGGCCCGGTCCTGCCTTGGCGGGAAGGGCGGCCTTCGCGGGCGCGCCCGCCAGCTGGCGGAGCAGCCCGGGAGAGTGCGGGCGTCCACGACCGCAGACGAGCAGACCTGCGTGCTCCCGCGGGACTGCCGTCGCGGGACAGAGCGTAGCAGTCAGATCGGCACGTATGTCCGTATCCGGCCATAAGCATGCTCAGTCCGTTAGTGTCCCGCGTGTACCCGGATCGCCACCTGACGTCCCGCCGCGGCAGAATCGCGAAAGTTGCGGTCAATTGACGTCTTCCCCGCCTGTGGCAAGCCCCTGACCAGCTAGAGTGACGCGCATGCCGGAGACAGACAATGACCCAAGCGCGAGTACGGCCAGTTTTCGCGCCTTCGCGCAGCGCCCCGACGATGACTTCGCGCCGGGACGGCGCGCGTCGTTCAACCGGACGATCATCATCGTGGCCGCCGTCGTGTGCGCCCTGATCGTGATCGGCGTCCTCGTCGCGACCCTCTAACTCAGTCCGGCTAACTCAGTCCGGCTAACTCAGTCCGGGCGGATTTCGCCCGAACCGCGCACGATCAGCCGGGTCCCGAGTTCGACGTACTCCGCGGGACCTCGCGCGCCCGCCAGCCGCCCGAAGAGCATCTCCGTCGCCCGGCGGCCCATCTCGCCCGGGTCCTGCGCCACGACCGTCACGCCGGGGCTCAGCAGGTCCGCGAGCTCGAAGTCGTCGAATCCCACCAGCGCGATCCGCCGGCCCGCGGTGGCGATCTCCCGCAGCGCCAGGACGGTGATCCGGCTATTTCCGCAGAAGAGCGCCGTGACCGGCGACGGGCCCGCCAGCATCCGGTTCAGCGCGTCCCTGATTCCGTCCGGCGTGGGCTTGGCCATGGACACCCAGGACGGGCCGGCCTCGAGACCGGCTCCGGCCATCGCTTCCTGATAGCCCCGGTGGCGCTGGGCGGCCGTGTAGATGTTCGGGTTATCCCCGATGAACCCGATCCGGCGGTGCCCCTGCCGGATCAGGTGGGTCACGCCGGTGCGTGTGCCGCCAACGTTGTCAGCGAGGACCGCGTCGGCCTCGATCATCCCGGCCGGGCGGTCCACGAATACCGACGCGACCCCGGCCGCGATTTCCGGCAGCAGATACCGGTGATCGCCCGAGGCGGGAATGACGATCAGCCCGTCAACGCGCCGCGCGCACAAGGCGAGGACCAGCTCCTGCTCGCGCTGCGGATCCTCATCACTCGATCCGGTGAAAAGCAGTGAGCCGTTCCAGTGCGCCACATCTTCCACGGCGCGCGATAGCGCGGAGTAGAACGGGTCGCCAATGTCTTCCATGATGAGCCCAATGGAGGCGGTCTGCCCCTTCCGCAGCAGCCGGGCGCTGTCGTTGCGGCGGAAGCCAAGCTCGTTGATGGCGTTGCGGACGCGGCTGGCCGTTTCCGGGGTCACGCCAGGTTCGTCGTTGACCACCCGGGACACGGTCTTGAGCGCCACCCCAGCGCGGGTCGCCACGTCCTTCATGGTGGGCCGGCCGTGGCCGCCCCGCACGATGGGCTCCGCGGCCGCGGCCGCCCCGATCGTGCCGCCAGGCCCAGCCGGGGTGGCGGCCCCGCCGGATCCAGCAGGCCCGCCGGGCCCGTGGCCGCCAGCGGCACAGTGGGCATCGGGACCACCGGGGCCGGAAGGTTCACCCGGCTGGCCCGGTATGCCGTGCGTGCGGTCGCGGGGCCGGCTGTCAAGATCGCTGACCATGGCTGCTTCCCATGTTCCTCTCGGTCGCATTGCGGGAACGTTGGGCTGGCCGCCTGCCTGCTCCGGCGTCATACTCCCCGCCCGCCGCGCGATCCATGCCGCTTGATACGGCAGTTCCCGCGCGGCCGGGCGTGGTCATCCGCCTTCTTGACGGGCATGTCCGGGGCCGCGGTTCCCCCCAGCGCCAAGTGTGCTACAAAAGGGGGCTTCGCGGCTAATACAACATTGTCTTTTTAGCGGGAATATGGTTTCCCGCCGAGTTGGCCGCAGTTGTGCGTGCACTTGTTTTCAGAAAATCGCCCTTTGCGTGCGTAAGCGTCATTGCGCGCGGTATTCCGCATGCTGCTGGGTGATGATTCGTCCCGAGCGGGCCCGGCTGGGAGTCCCGCAGCGAACGGGGCCCGGCTGGGAGTCCCGCGAACGGGGCCCGGCTGGGAGTCCCGCAGCGAACGAGGCCCTGCGTGCCCCGCGGGCCCGCCCGGCCCGGCGTCCCGCCGGGCCGGGTGCGGGGCGGCCGGGGACGCGTGCTTGTATGTGCCTTGATGACGACGAGCGACGCGACGGCGGCTCGCCCCGCCAGCAGCGATGAAGATGAACGGCACCGGCTGACCGCCCTGGAGGGACTCGCCGCCCTGTCGCTGGACGCGCTGTCCTCGGTGGCCTATGGACCCGAGGCCATCCTCATCGTCCTGGTCACGGCGGGTGCCGCCGGCCTGCGGTACACGCTGCCCATCACGATCGCGATCGTCGTCCTGCTCGCGGTCCTGGTGATCTCCTACCGCCAGGTCATCGCCGCGTTTCCCGGTGGCGGCGGCGCCTACGCCGTGGCCAAGCGGCATCTGGGCACCATGCCGAGCCTGGTCGCGGCCGCATCGCTGATCGTCGATTACATCCTCAACGCGGCAGTCGGCGTCTCGGCCGGGATCGAGGCCTTCACCTCGGCTTTCCCCGGTCTTTACGGCAGCCGGGTCTGGCTGTGCCTGGCGGCGCTGGCCCTGATCACCGGGGCCAACCTGTGGGGGGTGGCCGAATCCGCCCGGCTGTTCATCATCCCCACCGTCGCGTTCATCGCGGCGATGGCGGTGGTCATCGTGGCCGGCCTGGTCCGCTCCCATCCGGCCGTCGCGCCAGCGCACAACCTGCCCAGCGTGACGGAGACGGTGGGCGTGCTGCTGATCCTGAGGGCGTTCGCGTCCGGCTGCTCGGCGCTGACCGGTGTGGAGGCGATCGCCAACGCGGTACCCGAGTTCCGCAAGCCGCGCGAGCACCGAGCCCAGCACACCGAGATGTGGCTCGGCATCATCCTGGGCGTCATGCTGCTCGGCCTGGCCGTGCTGATCCGCAAGTTCAACGTGACACCGGCTGGGCAGGAGACTGTGCTGGCCGAGCTGACCAAGGTGGGCGTGGGCGGCGGCGTGCTGTTCTACGTGATCCAGCTGATCACCCTGGTCCTGCTGGCGCTCGCCGCCAACACCTCGTTCGGCGGCCTGCCGGTGCTGGCCAGCCTGGTCGCCAAGGACAACTTCCTGCCGCACGTCTTCCACCTCAAGGCCGAACGCCAGGTGCACCGCTACGGCGTGTGCGTGCTCGCAGTCGCGGCCGCGGCGCTGCTGGTCGCGTCGGAGGGTAATACGCAGGCGCTCATTCCGCTATTCGCCATCGGGGTGTTCGTCGGCTTCACGCTGTCGCAGGCCGGCATGGTCCGGCATTGGCGTGCCGGACGACAGCCTGGCTGGGGCCGCCGCGCCGCGATCAACGGGATCGGTGCGGTGCTCACGTTCGTGGTCATCATCATCGAGCTGATCAGCAAGTTCACCGAGGGCGCCTGGGTGGTCGTCCTGATCATCCCGCTGCTCGTCGCGACCTTCGCCGGGGTGCACCGCGCCTACGACCGGATCGGGGCGGTGCTGGGGATCGGAAAGATGCCGCCTTCCCCGCACCGGGAGAAGTCGCTGGTCGTGGTGCCCGTCCTCGGACTGTCGCGGCTGACCGAAGAGGCGATCTCCGCCGCGCTGTCGCTCAGCGACGACGTCACCGCGGTCAACATCGTCTACGACGACCCGGACGACGAAGACGCCGAGGCCAGGTTCAGGCGTAGCTGGTCCCAGTGGGGGGTGAAGGTCCCGCTGGTCACCCTGCATTCGGCGCGCCGCTCGCTGGGGCCGCCGATCGTCGGATACCTGCGCAAGCTGGAGGACGAGAACCGGCAATGCAGGCTCGTCGTGCTCATCGCGGAACTGGAGCCGATGCGGCCGTGGGAGTGGATCCTGCACAACCAGCGCGGGGTGGTCCTGGACCGGGCCATCCGGCGCGGCACCGGTAACGTGGTCGTCTGCCGCATCCGCTTCCGCCCCACCACCTGGACGGTGAAACCCGAATCCTGATACTGCCCCCCGGTTCAGCGCCGTGATGTCACGGCCGGGTGACTTTTCCGCCGGTGTCCGGGTCGTCGCTGGGGTCCGGCTGGTATCGGTACCCCATGCCCGGCTCGGTGATCAGCCAGCGCGGGCGGGCCGGGTCTGGTTCCAGCTTGCGGCGCAGCTGGGCCATATACAGGCGCAGGTTCCCGGTGGCGCTGACGTACCCGGGTCCCCAGACCTCGGTGAGCAGTTGCTGCTGGCTCAGCAGCTTGCCCGGGTACCGGAGCAGGACTTCCAGCAGGTGCCACTCGGTCGGGGTGAGCCGGATGTCCCCGCCGGACCCGGCCGTGCCGTCGCCGGTGCCCGTATCCGGGCCCGTTCGGCTGCCGGTCCGGCTGATACTTGCCGTGGCCGCGTGCTCGACCCGTTTGGCGGCCAGGTCGACGACGAGGTTGCCGAGCCGGATCCGCGGCAGGTCGTCCGGCGTGCCGGACCGGCGCATCGCGGCGCGCATCCGGGCGAGCAGCTCGTCCATCGAGAACGGCTTCGTGACGTAGTCGTCGGCGCCCGCGTCGAGCGCCTCGACCTTGTCGGCGCTGTCGGCCCGTCCGGACAGCACGACGATGGGCGCGGTCGTCCAGCCGCGCAGTCCCTGGATCACGTCGATGCCTCTCAGGTCGGGCAGGCCAAGATCGAGGATGACCAGGTCCGGCGGGTGGCGGCCGGCGACCTCCAGCGCCTCGGCCCCGGAGGCGGCGGTGAAGACCTCGTACTGCCGGACGCGCAGGTTGATCCGCAGCGCCCGCAGGATCTGCGGTTCGTCGTCGACGACCAGGACGCGGGTCACCGAGCCGCCCGGCTGGCCGGCGGGCTGCCGGCGTCCTGGCCAGCCGGTGCGGCGCCGGTATCGTGGCGGGCCGGTGCGGCCCTGCCGTTCTGGCCGTCGGCTGCGGCGCCGGAGTCCTGGCCGGCCGCCGGGAGGCCGGCGTCACGTTCGCGGTGCCCCGGCTCCGCCTCACCCGGGCCGGGCCCGGGCGCCTGCGCCACGGTCGGCAGCGATAGCGTCATCGTCAGGCCTCCGCCCGGGGTGTCCTCCGTGGTCAGCGTCCCGCCCATGGCCTCGGTGAAGCCGCGGGAGAGCGCGAGGCCGAGACCGACGCCGGTCGTGTTGTCGGTGTCGCCGAGCCGCTGGAACGGAACGAACACCCGGTCCCGCTCCTGCGCCGGGATGCCCGGCCCGCGGTCGATGATCCGCAGCTCGACGCGGTCCCCGAGCGTGCTGGCGGTCAGCAGCGGCGGCTGGCCGGGCGGCGAGTAGCGCAGCGCGTTTTCTGTGACGTTAACGACGACCCGTTCCAGGATGGCCGGGTCGACGCGGACCTCCGGCAGCGACTCCGGTATGTCCACCAGTACCGAACGGCTGCGCGGCCCGAGATCGTCGAGGGACCGTGCGACGATCTCGTCTATTCCGACTGGCCGGGGGAACAGTGACAGCGCCCCGGCCTGCAGCCTGCTCATGTCCAGCAGGTTATCGACGAGGCGGGCCAGCCGGTCCAGCGATTCATCGGCCGTGGCGAGCAGTTCGTCGCGGTCAGCGGCGTCCCAGTGGACCTCCGGTGAGCGCAGGCTCGTGACGGCCGCTTTCGCCGAGGCCAGCGGGGTGCGCAGGTCGTGGCTGACGGCAGCGAGCAGCGCTGTGCGCATGCGGTCGGCCTCCGCGATCGGCTTGGCCGCCTCCGCCTCGGCGGCGAGCCGCTGCTGCTCAAGGGCCGCCGCCGCGTAAGCCGCGAACGCCCCGAGCAAGCGCCGGTCGTCGGCGGGCAGCGGGCGCCCGCACAGCGCCAGCGATAGCGTATCGGTGACCGGCACCTCCACATCCGCGCTGTCGGGCGTGGTCGCCGGTTTGCTGCCGGCCGTCGCCACCGCATTCCACCCCTTCCCGGCGCCGCGGATCCGGCTCGCCGCGGAGGACGCGGCCCGGGTCGGCTCGCTGCCGTCGTCGCAATCACCGGTGACGCACTCCAGCAGGCTCACCGACCGCATGCCGAACGACTCAAGGATCTGTTCCAGCAGCGCGGGCAGCGCCTGCTGGCCGCGCAGCACACTGCCCGCCGTCGTGACGAGCAGTTCCGACTCGGCGCTGGCGCGGGCCGCCTGCTTGGTCCGGCGCGCCGCGATGTCCACCACCGTGCTGACCAGGATGGCCACCACGACGAAGACCAGGATGGCCCACGCATTGTTGACGTCGGCGATCGTGAACCGGTGAATGGGCGGCGTGAAGTAGTAGTTGAGCAGCAGCGACCCGGCGAAGGCCGCGAGCAGGGCCGGGATCAGCCCGCCGACGAGCGCGACGACGATGACGCCTACCAGGAACGTGAGCACGTCGCTGGTGAGGTTGACGTTGCCGCGCAGGTTCGCGAGCGTCACTGTGAGCACCGGAGCGAGCAGCGCGGCCAGCACGAAGCCGGCCAGGCGGCGGCGCACCGTGAGGCTGCCGCGGGTCCGCGGCAGGAGTCCCCGGCGCCGGCCCATCTCCTGATGGGTGACGATGTGCACGTCGATGTCGCCCGAGCCGTGAATCGTCCGGGAGCCGATCCCCGGGCCGGTGAGCAGGGCCGACAGCCAGGAGCGGCGGCTCGCGCCCAGCACGAGCTGGGTGGCGTTCTCGGCCCGGGCGAAGGTGAGCAGGGCGTCCGGAATGTTCTCGCCCACCACCTGGTGGTAGGTGCCCCCGAGCGATTCGGCCAGCCGGCGCTGCCCGGCCAGCGCGGCCGGGCTTGCGCCGGTCAGGCCGTCGGCCCGGGTGACGTGCACGGCCAGCAGGTCACCGCCGGTGGACCGGGCGGCGATCCGCGCCGCGCGCCGGATGAGCGTGTCGCCCTCGGGACCGCCGGTGAGCGCGACGACCACCCGCTCCCTGGCCTCCCAGGTGCCCTGGATGCCGTGCGCGGCCCGGTAGGCCTGCAGGCCCTCGTCCACCTTGTCCGCGAGCCACAGCAGGGCGAGCTCGCGGAGCGCGGTCAGGTTGCCGGTGCGGAAGTAGTTGGTCAGCGCCGCATCGATCTTCTCGGCCGGGTAGATGTTCCCGTGCGCCATCCGGCGCCGCAGCGCCTCGGGCGTCATATCCACCAGCTCGACCTGGTCGGCGGCGCGCACCACGGCGTCCGGGACCGCCTCCCGCTGCGGCACGCCGGTGACCTTCTCCACCACGTCGTTGAGGGATTCGAGATGCTGGACGTTCACGGTGGAGATCACGTCGATGCCGGCGTCGAGGATCTCCTCGACATCCTGCCACCGCTTCTCGTTGCGTGACCCGGGTACGTTGGTGTGCGCGAGTTCGTCGACGAGTGCGATCTCCGGGTGCCGGGCCAGCACGGCGTCGAGGTCCATCTCCTCGAACGCGCCCCCCCGGTAGGGGATCAGCGCACGCGGGATGACCTCCAGGCCGTCGAGCAGCGCCCTGGTGTGCGGGCGGCCGTGAGTCTCGGCGAAGGCGACCACCACCTCGGTGCCGCGTTCCGCCCGGCGGTGGCCCTCGCTTAGCATGTCGAAGGTCTTGCCGACTCCCGCGGCGGCGCCGAGGTAGATCCGCAAGCGCCCCCGGCCGGGCGTGTTCGGTTGCTGGCTGGCCATATCCGGCGCGTGACCTCTCTTCCAGCGGGTCTTCCAGCGGGCGCCGTCTCCCCCCCGCAGCCGGCACCGGCGTCTGCTTCTATTGAAGCGCGTCAGGCCGCCCGGTGATTCCGCACCTCGGAAAGGCCGATGACGCCCGCGCCGTGCGTGCCATGCCGATTCTGGCCGGCCTGCCGGGTCAGGGAAGCCGCCGGATGGGATGCCTCCAGGCCGGTGAGCGCCGTCTGCCGGACGGCGGCGCGGCGCACGCTGGGGTGCTGCGTGGTGACGAGCCGGACGAGGTGAACCGACGGGGGCCTGGCCGCCGGCACGCGCGACCTTGGCCCCGGGGAACGGGCAGACCTCGATGCCACCGCGCGGGATAGCAGGACGCCGGCCAGTGCGGCGCCCACCAGGATCATCAGCCGCCACCCGTCATCGGCGCCGCGCCAGGCAAGCCGGGCGTGACGGCCGATGATGAACCCGTCGTCGAACATCCAGACGATACCCGCCGTCGCCAGGGCGACGGCGGGGGTCGTGCGGGTGGCGATGATCAGGACGGTCGCGGCCAGCGCCACCAGGGCCGTGGCCGGGTGACGGGTTGCGCCGGCGAGGACGGTTCCCGCGGTGACCGTGGCTGCGGCGCAGTAAGCGACAAGTAGGCCGGTCGATGACGGCCATAGGCCCATGTCACCGCGCCACCTCGTCCTGGAGGTGGCCCGCCGTCCGCGACCTTCGCGAATTTCCGCCCTGTGCCGGAGCTGCCATGTGGTCATAATCCAGCGTGCGACCGGGCGGGCGGTACGGCCGCAGCCGCTAACAGGATCCAAACGCCCGCTGCTGACAATCAAACGTGCTGCGTACACCTGTCGCGGCACGCCGGGATCACGGCTGGTACCGGTAGCCCATCCCTGGCTCGGTGAGCAGATGGCGCGGCCGTGCCGGATCTTCCTCCAGCTTGCGGCGCAGCCGGGCCATGTGGAAGCGGAGGTAGTTGGTGCGATGCTCATATCCGGGTCCCCAGATCTCCGTGAGCATCTGCCGGGAGCTGACGAGCTGGCCCGGGCGGCGAACGAGGTTCTCCAGGATTTGCCATTCGGTCGGGGTGAGCCGGACTGCCTCCCCGGCCGTAGCTGCCTCCCTGGCCGTAGCTGCGTCCAGCTCACTTCCGGTCTGCGCGGCCACGGCACTCTGAGCCGGGCGCCGGGTCACGGTGTGGGCCGCTAGGTCGACGACGCAGCAGCCGACGACGGCCACCGTGGGGCCGTGCGGCTGTGAATCGTCGCGGCGGAGTATGGCGCGGAGCCGGGCGAGCAGTTCCGCCATCGAGAACGGCTTGGTGACATAGTCGTCGGCCCCCGCGTCGAGGGCGCCGATCTTGTCGCCCGGGCTCGCCCGGCCGGACAGCACGATGATCGGTGCCGTGGACCACTGGCGCAGTTCCACGATGACCTCGGTGCCGTCGATATCGGGGAGGCCGAGGTCGAGAATGACCGCGTCCGGTGGCCGCCTTGCGGCGGCCGCGAGCGCCTCGCGTCCGGCGCTTGCGGTGACGACTTCGTACTGGCGCGCCCGCAGGTTGATGAGGAGGGCCCGGAGCAGGCCGGGCTCATCCTCGACGAGCAGTATCCGCGAGCCTCCGGCTGCGGGAATGGACGGCGGGCTGGCCGCCGGCCGCGCCGCCGATCGAGGGCTCGTGGCCGCCCCGGGTTCACCGGGGTGGCCACTCGCCAGGGTCATCGCCGCCTCCCGTTCAGTGAGCCGGCAGCTTGTCGAGCGCGATGTTGAGGTTGAGCACGTCGACGCGGGGCTCGCCGAGGATTCCCAGGTTCCGGCCCTGGACGTACTTGGTGACCAGGGCCCGGACGACGGCCGGGCTCAGGTGCCTGGCCTGGGCGACCCGGTTCACCTGCAGGTAGGCGTACTGCGGTGAGATGTCGGGGTCCAGTCCGGAGCCCGAGGCGGTCACCGCGTCCGCCGGGATGCTCGACACGGGGACGTGGTCGAACATGGCGATCTGCTGCTGGCGGGTTTTGATGTCCTGGACCAGCACCGGGTTGTTCGGGCCCAGGTTGGACGCGGCGGAGAAGAGCGGGTCGCACCCGTAGTCGGTCTTCGAGGCCGGGTTGGACGCCGCCGACGGCCGCACCTGGAAGTACTGCGGCAGCGGGTTGCCCTTGGCGTCGACGAAATCCTGGCACAGCAGGCTGGAGCCGACCACCTTGCCGTTTTCGCTGACCAGCGAGCCATTGGCCTGATTGCGGAAGGCCGCCTGACCGACGCCGAAGATCACCAGCGGGTAGAGGATCCCGCAGATCACGGTGAAGAGCAGCAGGCCGCGCAGCGCAGCGATGTGCTGCCGGACGATGCTGGGAAGACGGTTCATGTCAGATCACCGGAATCCAGGAATGAATTGGATGACAAGGTCGATGGCCCAGATCCCGATGAACGGGATGATCAGGCCGCCGACGCCGTAGATCAGCAGGTTCCTGCGGAGCATCGACGCGGCCGAGGCCGGCTTGTACCGTACGCCGCGCAGCGCCAGCGGGATCAGCGCGACGATGATCAGCGCGTTGAAGATGATCGCCGAGGTGATCGCCGACTGCGGGCTGTGCAGATGCAGGATGTTGAGCTTGCCCAGGCCGGGGATCACGCCCTCGAACATGGCCGGGATGATGGCGAAGTACTTCGCCACGTCGTTGGTGATCGAGAACGTCGTCAGCGCCCCGCGAGTGATGAGCAGCTGCTTGCCGATCTCCACGATCTCGATGAGCTTCGTAGGATTGGAGTCCAGGTCCACCATGTTCCCGGCCTCCTTGGCGGCCGAGGTCCCGGTGTTCATGGCCACGCCGACATCGGCCTGGGCCAGGGCCGGGGCGTCGTTGGTGCCGTCCCCGGTCATCGCGACCAGCTTGCCGCCCTCCTGCTCCTTCCTGATCAGCGCCATCTTGTCTTCCGGCGTGGCCTCGGCAAGGAAGTCGTCCACCCCGGACTCGTCGGCGATCGCCTTGGCGGTGAGCGGGTTGTCACCGGTGATCATGACCGTCCTGATGCCCATCGCGCGCATCTCGTCGAACCGCTCGCCGATGCCCTGCTTGACGATGTCCTTCAGGTTGATCACGCCGAGCGCCCGGGCATTGCCGTTGGCCCGCTCGGCCACCACCAGCGGGGTTCCGCCCGCGCCGGAGATCTCGTCCACCAGCGCGCCGAGCCCCGCGTCGGGGGTGCCGCCGTTCTCCCGGATCCACTGGGCGACGGAGGCGGCGGCACCCTTGCGGACCTCCCGGCCGCCGGCCAGGTCCACGCCGCTCATCCGGGTCTGCGCGGTGAACTCGACGAACACCGCGCCGGGCAGTTCGCCTTCGTTCCGCTCGCGCAGGCCGTACTCGTTCTTGGCCAGCACTACGATCGAGCGGCCCTCGGGCGTGTAGTCGGCCATGCTGGACAGCTGCGCCGCGTCGGCGAGTTCGGCCATGGAGGCGCTACCCACCGGCAGGAACTCGGTGGCCTGGCGGTTGCCGATCGTGATCGTCCCGGTCTTGTCCAGCAGCAGCGTGTTCACGTCGCCCGCCGCCTCGACCGCGCGGCCGGACATGGCCAGCACGTTGCGCTGCACCAGGCGGTCCATGCCCGCGATGCCGATCGCGGACAGCAGTGCGCCGATCGTGGTCGGGATCAGCGCGACCAGCAGCGCGACCAGGATCACCAGGGACTGTGGTGCCTTGGAGTAGAACGCCATCGGCTGCAGCGTGATCACGGCCAGCATGAAGATGACGGTCAGCGCGGCGAGCAGGATGTTCAGCGCGATCTCGTTCGGCGTCTTCTGCCGCTTCGCGCCTTCGACCAGGGCGATCATCCGGTCGATGAACGTCTCGCCCGGCTTGGAGGTGATCTGCACCACGATCCGGTCGGACAGCACCTTGGTGCCGCCGGTGACCGCGGACCGGTCGCCGCCGGACTCGCGGATCACCGGCGCGGACTCGCCGGTGATCGCCGACTCATCCACCGAGGCGACGCCCTCGACCACGTCGCCGTCGCCGGGGATGGTCTCCCCCGCCTCGACCACGACATGATCCCCGAGCCGGAGCCCGGTGCCCGGGACATTCTCCTCGCGCAGCGCGTTCTGGCCCTTTCCCGGCGCCCAGTCGACGAGACGGCGGGCCACCGTCTCCTGCTTGGCTCGCCGCAGCGTGTCCGCCTGCGCCTTGCCGCGGCCCTCAGCTACGGCCTCGGCGAGGTTGGCGAAGAGCACGGTCAGCCACAGCCAGACCACGATCGTCCAGTTGAAGGCGGTCGATTTGGTGATGGCCGTGTAGAGGGTCAGCACCGCGCCGACCTCCACGACGAACATGACCGGGTTGTGGATCTGGACCCGCGGGTCCAGCTTCTTGAACGCGTCCGGAGTTGACTTCCAGAGCATCTTGGGATCGAGCAGCCCGCCGCCGACCCTGCGCTCGGTGTCGGCTGGCCCCCGGCCGACGCCTGCCGGGGACCCGGGTGTCGTGGTCACAGACATGTCAGTGCAGTCCTTCGGCGAACGGGCCCAGCGCGAGGGCGGGGAAGTAGGTCAGGCCGACCAGGATGAGGATGACCCCGACGAGCATGCCGACGAACAGCGGCGTCCGGGTATCCAGCGTGCCCGCGCTCGCGGGCACCGGACTCTGCCGGGCCAGCGAGCCGGCCAGCCCGAGCGCGAAGATCTCCGGCGCGAACCTGCCGAGCAGCATCACGATGCCGCCGACCGTGTTGTACCAGGTCGTGTTCGTGGTCAGGCCGGCGAACGCAGAGCCGTTGTTGTTGGCCATCGAGGCGAACGCATACACGATCTCGGTCAGCCCGTGCGGGCCGGGGTTGAGAATCGACGCCCGCGGGGTCTTGAAGCCGATCGACAGCCCCGCTGCGGCCAGGATGACCACCGGCAGCGTGAGGAAGTACAGCGCCGCGTACTTCATCTCGGTGGGCCGGATCTTCTTGCCGACGTACTCCGGGGTCCGGCCGACCATCAGCCCGGCGACGAACACGGTGACGATCGCCAGGATCAGGATGCCGTACATGCCGGCCCCGACCCCGCCGGGAGCGATCTCCCCGAGCGCGATGTCGAACAGCGCGATGCCGCCGCCGAACGGGGTGAGCGAGTCATGGAAGCAGTTCACCGAACCCGTGGACGTGGTGGTGGTGGACGCCGCGAACAGCGAGCAGCCCGGAGTGCCGAACCTGACCTCCGTGCCTTCGGCGGCGCCGTGCGCGAGATGGGGCGCCGCTCCGGCGGCCTGCATCTCGAAGAAGCTGATCCCGCCCACCGCGGCGATCCAGATGATCGCCATGACCGCGACGAGCGCGTAGCCCTGCTGGTTGTCGCCGACCATCTTGCCGAACGCGCGCGGCGTCGCGAAGGGGATCACGCAGGATGGTGAAAATAATGAACCAGTTCGTGAACGGGTTCGGGCTCTCGAAGGGGTGCGCGGCGTTGGCGTTGAAGAAGCCGCCTCCGTTGTTCCCCATGTTCTTGATGAGCTCCTGCGAGGCCACTGGCCCGCCGACGATCGTCTGCTGTGAGTGGGCCAGGGTGGTGACCGTGTGGTACGCGGAGAAGTTGTCGATCGCGCCGCTGGCCACGAGGACGATCGCGCCGATGATGGACAGCGGGAGCAGCAGCCGGACCACGCAGTGCGTGATGTCCACCCAGAAGTTGCCGAGTCTGTCGGTGCGGTTCCGGGTGAACCCGCGGATCATGGCGATCGCGACCACGATGCCGACAGCGGCGGACATGAAGTTCTGCACCGCGAGGCCGCTCATCTGCACCAGATAGGTCATGGTGGACTCGCCGGAGTAGTTCTGCCAGTTCGTGTTGGTCGTGAACGACACGGCGGTGTTCCACGCCAGGGCGGGTGGGACGTTGGCCATGTTCGGCCCGACGAACGAAAGCAGGTAGTGCTGCAGCCGCTCCAGCCCGTACAGGAACAGCACGCTGATCGCGGAGAAGGCCAGCATGGACCGCAGGTAGGCGCTCCACTTCTGGTCTGCGGCCGGGTTGACGCCGATCGCCTTGAAGATGCCGCGCTCCACCCGCCAGTGCTTGTCGGTGGTGAAGATGTGCGCGATGTAATTGCCGAGCGGGACGTAGCAGGCCGCCAGCGCGGCCACCAGGAGGGCGACCTGGAGCCAGCCTGCGAGTGTGCTATTCACTAAAACCTCTCAGGCAGTATCAGGGCCACGAACAGGTAGATGGTCAGCAGAACGCCGCCGATCAGCCCGATCCAGTTCTCAGCGCTCAAAGCGCTCGACCCCCTTCACCAGCAGCCACAGTACGGCGAACACGACGATCGTCAGGGCTATGTAGATCACGTCGGACACGGCCACTCCTACGTTGAGAACCAGCTGCACTGCGGGCCAGGAGAGGCCAGACGGGCGGTTGCCCGGCCCGCGGCCTCAAACGGTTATCAGAGCCATCGCACAGCCCTGACCAAGGCAATAGAACAGTGCAGAGCGAAGGGAAAGAGGGTCCTAAACGGGATCTATACGGCGCCATTCCGTTTCCTAACAGAATCCATGCACCGGTCCGGAAGCTCCCCTGTACCGTCCGCGGAGTGCCCACGTAGTACAGTCGTGTTTTCACGGTGCGGCGATGCCGTGTCGCGGATTGTGACGTGATCCGCCTGGGTTTGCGGTTACATCGAGTCACCTCCTTCCGGTCGCCGCAGTTCAGGTGGCTGCCGCGGCCAGCAGCCGGATGCTGTAGTGGTGCCAGCGGGCTCTGGCCTGGTGGCAGCGCCGCCAGCGGGACCAGCGCAGGTGGAAGGCGAGGCGGGCGCGGGTGATCAGCCCGGCGGCGTACTGCCTGGCCAGGCGTTCGATGCGGGCGGTCTCGGCGATGGTGAGCTTGACGGCGCCGATGCGCGGCGGGCAGGGCTGCCGGCTGCGGACGGGGACGGGCGCGTCGCCGGGCGGGATGCGCAGGTCGGGGCCGCTGACGTCGTCCTTGCCGTCGCGGCCGTCGTCGTGGCTTGCGCGGGCGGGGGCGTCCGGGAGGGTGATGTCGCCGCAGAGCGCGTTGCGGATGGCGGCGTGGCGGAGCTGCGCGAGGGCGGCCAGGGCGGTGTGTCGGCAGAACCGCGTCCCAGGTCCTGGCCTGGGCCTGGTCCCAGCCCAGGACGTCCTTCCCGGTCTTGAACGTCTCCTCGCCGGCCATCTGCGGCCTGCGATGGTGATGAAGAACGTCATGGTCGCCGGGGTGCCCTCCGGCGCCCAGCACAGGTAGAAGGCCAGGTCGCCTGGGCGGGACAGCAGGCGGCGGATCAGCAGGAAGTGCCTGGGGCTGCTGGTGGCCAGCAGCGCCCAGTCCGCGAACCGGGGGCCTTTGGCGCCATTCCCGCACGAGCGCCGCTCGAAGACCGCGTCCCCGGCGGCGTCCCCGGCCTTGATCACGGCCCCGGACGGGAGGGTGATGCGGAAGTCGCGCGGGATGACTGCCACATACGGCAGGCCCCTGGACTCGCAGAACCGGCGCAGCTCGCCGCTGCGGCCGTACACCTCGTCATACGCCGCCCACTTCGCGGGCAGGCCCGCATCCAGCAGCCGTTCCAGCTGGCCGATGGCCAGCTGCGGTTTCGTCTTGCGCTCCAGCTTGCCCGGGATCCGGGCGGCCCGGCGCCGCCGCCAGTCCTTCTCCCAGCGCTGCGGCATGAACACATCGAAATCCGCCCAGGCCTGCCCGAACATGGTCACCCACGCGGAGAACACCGTGGTGACACAGTTCTCCACGTGCCCGGTGCATCCGGCGTGCTGCGGCGCCACGCACGCGGTCGCGTCCCCGTCCTTGAGCTGCGCGGTCTCATCGACCGCGATCCCCGGCCCGATCAGGTCGCCCGGGTCGCACGGCAGCCAGGCACGCGCAAGGCCCGCCAGCTCCGCCCGCAGGCGCGTCCAGTCCCACCGGTAGCCGCGCAGCAGGGCCTGCATCCGGTGCGGGTTCTCGTGCCCGGCCGCCTCCGCCAGGCCCCAGCAGTTCGCCCTCACCCCCGGCGCCAGCCCCCGCACGTAATCCAGCGCGGTCCCCGCGCTGCGGCGCTGCGCCAGAACCCGTCCCAGCACCGTCCTGACCTGCGCATCTGCCCTCGCCACGGTATCGAAGGCATCCTCTATCCTGGCCTGTACGGCCGTGTCGTTATTGCTTATGGTCACGCATCAGGCAACCCGGCACGGCCGCCCCGAATTTCACGGCTGTAACTCCGCCACGCGACCGAAACCAGTCACTCAGCGTTACCGTTGCGACTGCAGGCGAATCCTCGCCGCAACACCAACATCACCGAATGTAAAACCGCGACTGTACTACACGCGTGCCGTCGGCGGGGCGCTTGCGTGCGCGGTCCCCGGAGCGTTTGCGTGCGCCGTCGGCGGGGCGCTTGCGTGCGCGGTCCCCGGAGCGTTTGCGTGCGCCGTCGGCGGGGCGCTTGCGTGCGCGGTCCCCGGAGCGTTTGCGTGCGCCGTCGGCGGGGCGCTCCGAAGCCCCGGCCCCCGACTAATAAGGCAGTCTCGTGACGAGTGGCCACTACTCGTTTGCGGAGCGGCAGGGTGGCCAGACTTTCCGGCGAATGCGGCCGGCGCGGGCCCCAGCCGGCGTTGTGGGTCAGGGGGCGCGGGGTTTGGTCTGGCTGGGCGGGGGGCTATCCAGGGTGAGGGCGCCGCCGGGGTGGGTGAAGTGCAAGGTGGCGTTGGGATTCCCGGTGATGGTCCAGCCGAGGAGGTGGATGTAGTACTGGTGGTGCACGAAGCAGAACAGGGCGGTGTCGTTGAGGCTGGTGATGCCGCCGTCTTTCCAGGGTCTGAGGTGGTGGGCGGTGGACCAGGCGGCGGGGATGCCGCAGCCGGGGAACCGGCATCCTTGGTCGCGGGCCTCCAGGGCGCGGCGGATGGCGGGGGTTTCGGTGCGGTAGCGGCGGCCGACGTCCAGGGGGATGCCGTCGCTCCAGCGGATCACGGAGATTTCGGCGCGGCAGGCCAGGGCCAGGACCTGGCGGGCGGTGAGCATGGTGCCGTACCCGGTGCGGGCCGGCGCTGGCCCGGGCAGAGGTGGCCTCTGGCTGGCGGCGGCACCCGGCGGGCGCGGGCCAGGCCTCTGGCTGGGCGCGGGTGCCTCACCGGTCCCGCCCGCAGCGCCCGTCCCGGCGGTCCCGCCCGCAGTGCCCGTCCCGCCGGTCCCGCCCGCAGTGCCCGTCCTGCCGGTCCCGCCCGCAGTGCCCGTCCTGCCGGTCCCGCCCGGAGCGCCCGTCCTGCCGGTGCTGCCGGCAGCGCCCGTCCTGCCGGTCCCGCCCGCAGCGCCCGTCCCGGCGGTGCTGCCGGCAGCGCCGGTCCCGCCGGTCTCGCCCGCAGCGCCGGTCCCGGCGGTCCCGCCCGCAGCGCCGGGCTCGCCGGTTCCGGACGGGCCGGTCCCGGGCTCGCCGGTTCCGGGCTCGCCGGTTCCGGACGGGCCCGATCCGGTGGCCCCGGGCGCGCCTGGCCCGGTGGTCCCGGGCGCGGTGGTCCCAGCGGGGCGGGGGGCGGTCATCCCGGGTGAGCCGGGTGTCCCGGAGGCGCCGGCCAGGGTGTGTTCGTCGACCATGATGCTCAGGTGCGGGGCGGCGCCGTGCCGGGTGCCGGCTGTCCCGGCGTCCAGGGCGGCCTGGCAGGCGGCGGTCAGGCCGTCCATCCGCCGCTGCGCCGCGGTCCGGGTGTCCTCGGTGCCCAGGGGCGGCCCGAACGCGTGCACCGCGGTCTTGATGATCTCCAGCGACAGCCCATCCCCGCACGCCCCCGAAATGGTGCCGGTCTCGTCCAGGGTGATGCCGAACGACAGGTGACGGCGCTCGAACCGCTTGCGTTCGCGTTCCTCGGCCCGGTCCGGGTCGGCCCGGTAGATCAGGTCCTCCCCCAGGTGACGCAGCTGGACCGGGTCCAGCGCCGGCGCCGCCCACGGCGCACCCGCGCCGCCGCGCTGATCTGCTGCCTCACCGGTCCCGGTGTCCGCCTCCGGCTGGCCGCTGGCCGGGCCCGCCTGCCCGCTGCCTGGTTCCTCAGGCGGGTGGTCTGGTCGCGGCGCGGGCCCGTCCGCCGGCTGGATGCGGGCGAAGGCCAGCAGCTGCTCCTCCGCCACCTCCCTCAGGGCGCCAGGGATCTGCGCGGCGGCGCGGCAGATCACGTGCGCCGCATCGAAGGAGATCTCCCCGGCCATTAACGCCTTCCCCGTCGCCTCCAGCCGCCGCAGGCCACGGCCGGTGGCGACCAGTTCCCCCGCCCGCCCCGGCGACCGCCCGCACCCATGCCGCAAAAACGCCGCGGTGGAGGAATACCCCGCCTCGGCCGTCCCGTCAACGGCGTCCAGGGCGGCGGCCAGCCGGGCCAGCTCCCCCTGCACCTGATCGGCGAACCCGGCCAGGTCACGGACCTGGCCCAGCAACGTGACCGCATCGGTGAGCCCGGGGCCGAGCGCGGCCAGCTCGGCCAGCACCCGGTCCCGCGCCGTCACACCAGGGGAACACATAACCGAATCATCCCACGAGGCACCGACATTTCCGGAAGCACAATCGAGCGTGCGCTCACCGGGGGAAGGTACTTCGGCCAGCCTCGCATCATCTCAGCGGGTAATCGGCTGGTGAAGGCGGTGTGCCTGTCGTGGTCGGCGGTACCGCGTTGTACGGGTGCTCGCCGCCGCCGCGGACGCGGACGCAGGCGCGGGCGCTCGCGTCGTGTCCGTCCGCTCAGCCTGCATCTGGCCTCGCCAATCGTCTTCGGCGACATCAGCTTCGCGTTCAGGCCGTACTACCCGTTCCTGGCCCACGCCCAGTCCAAGACCGCCAGCATGCTCTTCGCCGTCGAGGCGAGCCGCCGCTGGGCCGCCAGCGGGATTGCGGTTAATGCGGTCATGCCCGGTTGCATCCTCACGAATCTGCAGCGGCACACCACCGGCGGGGCGATGGCCGGCATGACGCGATTCCGGGTGCCCGAGCCCAAGACTGTCGGGCCAGGCGGGGCCACTGCGTGCCGCCTGCGGAGCCCGCTCCCGCCTGCGGAGCCCGCTCCCGCCTGCGGAGCCCGCCGCCGCCTGCGGAGCCCGCCGCGTCGGGCGCACCGGAGGGACGACGCCCAGCGTCGTAAACGGATCACCAGGGGCCGTTCGGCAGAATTATGCAACGGCCGGACCCGGCCACCCGCACCGCGCCAGCCGGAGTTCAGCGGAGCCAGGCCTCCGGATGATCGAGGGCCGGCGAGCGCTGTTTCCGCGGCCAGCGGTGCAGGCCGTGACTTGTCTCCTCCATCAGGGCCGACGGCGGGACGGCGATCACTGGGCAGCGGGCGTGGGCGAGGCAGTAGCGGCTCGCCGAACGGCCCGCCAGCCGGCGCAGGCCACGCCGCCCGGTCCCGATCACGAGGAGGTCGTCGGGGTCGTCGGCGCATTCGACCAGTACGGCGCCGACTGGGCCGCGGACCACGAGCGCCTCGATGCTCAGGCCCTCGGGCAGCCCGCCGAGCCCCATGTCAAAGGCATCCCAGAGCCGTTCCTGAGCCGCGTCCCGCCACATCTTCCGGAGGTAGAGATTGGGCTGGCGCCGTTCGGCGAGATCACCGCCCGGCGGGACCCAGGCGATGACCGGCACGAGCCGGGCGGCCCGGTTCCGGGCCTCATTCGCCGCATAGCGCAGCGCCTGCAGGCTGCCGAGGGAGCCATGCACGCCAGCGAAGACTCGCCGTACCCCGGACACGGCAAATCGCCTCCTGCTCTCGAACCGGGACCTAGTCCATCTAACCTCGCGTTTGGCGCGCGCGGGTACGCTCCTCACGGTCTTCTAACACCGCATGGGGATTACGCGGACACGGAATATGGGCCCGGCCGCCGGCCGGAACGGCCCCGGCAGCAGCGGAACAGTCCGGCGCCAGCGGCCGGAACAGTCCCGGCGTCAGTCCAGGTAACCCCGGACGCCGAGTTCGTCGAGGCGGGCCAGCAAGTCGGCCGGGTCGCTGTAAACGCGGAAGGCGCCGGCCCGCTCGAGTTCCTCCCGGCCGTACCCGCCGGACATCAGGCCGACCCCGAGCGCCCCGGCGCGCCGCGCCGCCAGCAGATCCCACACGCTGTCGCCCACCACCATCGCCTGGTGCAGGTCCATCTCCAGCAGCGCGGCGGCGGCCAGGAACAGATCCGGATCGGGCTTGGCGTGGCGCACCAGGTCGCGGGTGACCATCGGGGTGTTTTCCGGCAGGCCGAGCAGCTTCAGGGCCGGCCGGGCCGTCACCGCGTTCCCGCTGGTCGCGATGGCCCATTTGACGCCGCGTTCGGTTAGGGCGGCCAGCAGATCGGCCGAGCCCGGCAGCGGCAGCACCGAATCCATCTGGGCGCGGTATTCGTCGGCGTGCGCCCGCTGCAGGCGCTCGATCTCTTCCCGCGACAGCGACAGCCCGGTCTCGCGCAGCAGCGCCGAAACGAACAGCCCACCGCTCATCCCAATGCGCCGGTGAATGCGCCACACAGACAGATCGATGCCCATCCCGGCGAGCGCCGCCCGCCAGGCGATGACGTGCTGATACACGCTGTCGATGAGCGTACCGTCCAGGTCGAAGAGAAAGGACGGCGCGGGTGATTCGGTATACGTCACCGGTGAGGTCATGCGAACAGTCTGCCCATCTGGTCGCTCCCCCACCAGGCTCCCGCGCCCACCGGGCTGCTCCCGCGCCCACCGGGCTGCTCCCGCGCCCACCGGGCTGCTCCCGCGCCCACCGGGCTGCTCCCGCGCCCACCGGGCTCCCGCGCCCACCGGGCTCCCGCGCCCACCGGGCTCCCGCGCCCACCAGGCTCCCGCGCCCGCGTTACGCCTGGGCCCGCCGGTCAGGCCCCCCGCACGGCGGTGACGCCGTCGTCCGTGCCGGCGAACGCCAGCGACCCGGCCAGCGACAGCGACGCGAAGTGCGGCAGGGTGGCGCCCAGGCCGACCGAGTCGCGCACCTCGCCATTGGCCGGGTTCAGCTCGTACAGCGTTCCCGAGTCCCGGTTGTTCACCCAGACGGCGCCGCCGCCGAGCACCGGCGAGCCCGACGCGCCGGCGGGTCCGGTCCACAGCACGCGGAGCTGGTTTCCCGCCGTGCTCACGGCCTTCATCCCGCTGCTCTCGCACGGCTCGTAGACGGTCGTGCCGCTGACCGCCGCCGCACCGAACGCCTTGCACACGGAGCCCGAGGCGATCTGGCCCCCCACCCCGCCGAGATGAGAGGCCCGCAGCAGGTAGCCGGTCCCGCGCTTCCCGACGGCGAGCATCGTGCCGCTGGAGAGCAGCGCGGGCTGCGTGGAGCCGAGATCCAGGTCGTTGGCGTTGTCCTGCCCCCACGTTACCGGCGCGAATATCCCCGTCCGCTTCAGGTCAGGGGACAGCGCCATCACCGAGTCGCTGCCGTCGAACATGCCACCGTGGGCGGCGCCGTTGCCCGAGCTGACGTAGAGCGTGCCGCCCGGGCCCGTCACCGGGCCGGCGGTTCCCCAAATGGCCCCGCCCTTCGTGGTGGGCACCCGGTAGGAGACCAGCGCGCCTGCGCCGGAGGCCGGCACCCCAACCACGGACCCCACGTACGGCCCGCAGTCACCGTCCAGCCCGCCGAACGTCGTGTAGACCCGGCCGTCCTCGATCGTCAGGGCCGGCCGCTGCTGGTCATACCGCGGCTGGCCGTCCGGCGCGGGGATGTCCCGCTCCACCTTCACCGCGCCGCTGGACACCGACAGCCCGAACAGCACGTGCCGGTACCCGGCCATTTCCGCGAGCGCGTAGACGAGCCCGTTGTCCCGGTCGTAGGCGGGCGTGCCGGTGATGCCGAGCGGGTCGATGTTGCCGCACGGCAGATCGGACAGGGGTACGGGGGAGCCCAGGTGCGTGCGCCACGCCACCTTCCCGGTGGTCTCGTTCAGTCCGTAGAGCGAATCGTTCTCGGTGGCGGCGATGACGAGCCTGCCGACGACCAGTGGCTGGCCGTATACGGCCCCGTCCAGGGCCGCCCGCCAGGCGACCGACAGGTGCCCCGCCGCCGGGAGGCCCGTGGCCACGCCGCTCTTCACCGCGCTGTTGCCGAACTGCCCCCACGCCGCCGCCGGGTACGCCACGCCGCCCGCGCCCCCCGCGGGAACGGTGCGGGTCGAGGGGGCCGGCCCCGTCGACTGCCCGCCCGCCACGGCCGAACTGCACGCGGCCAGCCCGGCGATCAGGGCAGCCGCCGCGGCCAATCGCGGCATAGCCAGGCGCGTCATTGCCCTCACCCTAGCCACGTCACTCCCATCACCCTCACCCGGGCGCTCTGCGCCGGCTCTCCGTCCGCTCTTGGCCGCAGGCCGTCCGCTCTTGGCCGCAGGCCGTCCGCTCTTGGCCGCCTGGCCGTCCGCTCTTCGCCGCCGGCCGTCCGCTCTTGGCCGCCGGCCGTCCGGTTCCGAGCCCGCTCCCCGGTCCTCCCCGCCCGCGTACGCCTGTCCGCTTTGACCCGGCATCAAAACCGGCTGGCATCATTGGAAGATATGGACAGACGTGCTTCGGCCGCGACAATCGGCTCGTTCGCCGCACTGGGTGACAGCTTCACCGAGGGACTGAACGACCGGCTGCCGGGGGGCAGCTTCCGCGGCTGGGCCGACCGGTTCGCGGACATGTTGTCGGTCTACCAGCCGGGCCTGCAGTACGCCAACCTGGCCGTGCGCGGCAAGCTGCTGGGGGAAGTGGCGGACGAGCAGGTGCCGTGGGCGGTCCAGATGGCGCCCGGCCTGGTGAGCATCGCCGCGGGCGGCAACGACATCCTGCGGCCGGGCACCGATCCGGACGCGCTGGCCGAGGTGTTCGACGACTGCGTGGCGAGCCTGCGCGCGGCCGGCTGCCGGGTGCTGCTGTTCACGGGGTTCGACCCGTCCGCTTTCCCGGTGATCCGGATGGTGCGCGGGAAGGTCGCCGCGTACAACATGCACCTGCGCACGATCGCGGCCGCCCGGGAGTGTGACCTGGTGGACCTGTGGTCCATGCGGGTCCTGTGCGACCGGCGGATGTGGAGCGCGGACCGGCTGCACCTCACCGCGGAGGGGCACCAGCGGGTCGCGCTGTTCGCCTGCGAGACGGTCGGGGTGCCGGTCACCGGGAACTGGCAAGATCCGCTGCCCGGCGCGCCCCGTCCCGGGCAGATTCCTCGTCCCGTCGCGAGTGCGGCCGCCGTCGCCGCCGCCGAAGCCTCCGCGGCCAGCCTGGCCGTGACGCGGCTGCGCATCCGGCTGCAGAGCGCCCGCAGCGCGTCCGACCGCAGCCTGGTGTGGATGAACGCGCGCCGGCAGGACACCCGGTGGGCCGTCGAGTACGCGATGCCGTGGGTCCGGCGCCGGCTGACCGGCCGGTCGTCGGGCGACGACGTGCCGCCGAAGCGCCCGGAGCTGCTGCCGCTCGACGCGCTGGGCGGGTTCCACGGCCCGGGGGCGTCCGAGTCCGGGTAAGGGCCCTCCGAAGATTTACTTCCGTGATGTCGGGCGTGTTGGCCGTGGGGCGGGCAGCAGGGAGTAGTTCCATTCCCCATGGAAAGCGTGTCGCCTGATCGAGCGCTCCTCCAGATCCTGCATCTGCTTATCGGGGATCTTGATGCCCTTCTCGTAGGTGCCGGTGTCGAGGGCGGCCTGGACGGTCAGCCCGGTCGTGGTGGTGGTCGCGGCGATCGTCTCGACGATAACTTCGTGGCTGGTCAGCGGCCTGCCGCGCCAGTTCATGGAGATCTGGGCGAAGAGCCGGTGCTCGATCCGGTTCCATTTCGACGTGCCCGGCGGGAAGTGGGACACGCTGATCTCCAGGCCGAGTTCTTCCGCGAGCCGGGCCAGCTCCACCTTCCACAGCCGCAGCCGGCTGCCATTGGAACCGCCCGCGTCGGCGGTGATGAGCAGCCTGCTGGCGTGCGGGTAGGCGGTCCGGCCGGTTTTCTGCCACCAGCGGCGGATCGACTCGACGGCGAACGCCCCGGTGTCCGCGTCGGTGCCGACGTTCACCCAGCCAGCGTTGGCGCTCATGTCATAGACGCCGTAGGGGACGGCCCGCCCCAGGTCGCCCTTGAAGTCGTGCACCTCCACCCGCTCGGGCTCACCGCGCCGATGCCACTCCCTCCCGCCGTTCTTATAGTTGCCGACCAGTTCCTTTTTCTTGGTGTCCACGCTGATTACTGGCTCCCCGGCGGCCTGGAACTCCCGCACCAGCTCATTGATGAGCCGGAACTGGCCGTCCCGGTCCGGGTGCTGCTTTCCCTCCACCGTCTTGGCGTTGCCCTGCAGGCTGTAACCGTCCTCTTTCAGCAGCCGCCCCACCGTGTCGGGCGACACCGGATGGCCCGCGGCTGCCAGCTCACCGGCCAGCTTCTCCGTCGACGTGGTCGTCCACCGCAGCGGCGACTCCGGGTCACCGCGGCTGGCCGGATCCACCAGGCGGTTCAACGCCGGCACCAGGGCCGGATCCGCCTCCGCCGCCCGGGGCCGCCCCGCCCCAGCCTGGCGGACCCTGTCATCCGGCTCAATCCCGGCCTCCAGTTCCCGCGCCCCGCGGCCCACCGTGTCCGGGTGAACCCCGGCCAGCGCCGCCACCCGCTTGATCCCGCCCCGGCCCAGCGACCGCGCCTGCGCCCCCAGCAGCAGCCGCCACTGCAGCTCATTCAGATGCGGGCGCACCTCCGCCAGCATTCCGGCGAACCGGTCCTCATCCACCGCCAGCTGTCTCATACCACAACCGTAGACAACTATCCCGGACAAACCCACTTAATTTTGCGGGGAGCCCTAAGTGCATATTTTTGCCGAACAGGCCCGCCCGCGAGCCACCCCCGGTGCAGCCGGGGGCTGAGCGCGATGCGCTCGGCAAGCTCGGGCGGGTCGCCGAAGGCGAAGGCGGCGGCCTGCTGGATCGGCGCCGCCGGCGCGGACCAGACCTCGCTGCCGCTGCCCAGCAGGCACATCCGCAGGTGCTGGCTCCGGGGCCAGGCGGCGCCCGGGCAGCCGGGCGACCCCGATGCGCCAGTCCTGGCAAGCCTAAGGTGCTAGTGGCCGTTGGCCGGCCCTGGCCGTTAGGCTGCGCGGGTGGAACTGGACCTGTCCGCCGACGCGGCCGCGCTCACCGCGAGCATCGTCGACATCCCCTCGGTGAGCGGCGAGGAAGGCCGCCTCGCCGACGTGATCGAAGCCGCGCTGCGCGCGCTGCCGTACCTGACCGTGCAGCGGGACGGCAACTCCATCGTGGCCCGCACCGAGCTGGGCCGCCCGCAACGGGTCGTTCTGGCCGGGCACATCGATACGGTGCCGATAGCCGCCAACCTCCCGTCCCGCCGCGAGCGCGACGCGCCGTCGGGGCGGGACCGCCTCTACGGCTGCGGGACCACCGACATGAAGGCCGGCGTCGCGGTGCAGCTGCGGCTGGCGGCCGGCGTGCCCGAGCCGGCACGCGACGTGACCTACGTCTTCTACGACTGCGAGGAGATCGAGGCGGCGCGCAACGGGCTGGGCCGGCTCAGCCGGAGCCGCCCCGAGCTGCTCGATGGCGACTTCGCGGTCCTGATGGAGCCCAGCGGATGCGAGATCGAGGGCGGCTGCCAGGGCACAATGCGCGCCGAGGTAACCGCGTCCGGCCGCCGCGCGCACAGCGCCCGGTCCTGGATCGGCCGCAACGCCATCCATGAGGCGGGCGGCATCATCGACATCCTGCGCCGTTACGAGCCGAGGCAGCCCGAGGTGGATGGCCTCGTCTACCACGAGGGGCTGAACGCGGTCGGCATCACCGGCGGCGTCGCGGGCAACGTGATACCCGACCGGTGCGTGGTCACGGTGAACTACCGGTTCGCGCCAGACCGGGACATCGCGGCCGCCGAACGGCACCTGCGCGAGGTATTCGGCGGCTGGAACGTGACCATCGTCGACGTCGCCCCCGGGGCCCGGCCCGGCCTGGACCGGGGACCGGCCGCGTCGTTCGCCGCGGCCGTGGGCGGCGCGCCGCGGGCCAAGCTCGGCTGGACCGACGTGGCCCGGTTCGCGGATCTCGGCATCCCGGCCGTCAACTACGGGCCGGGCATCTCGGAGATCGCGCACACCCCGGACGAGTACGTCGAGGTGCCGAAGATCTTCGACTGCGAGGAACGCATGCGCGGCTGGCTCACCCGTCCCTGACCAGCGGCTGCCAGCGGCTGACCCGGTCCGGGCCGCACAGCGATCCGCCCGCGAACCGCCCAGCGATCCGTCTGGCAACCGGCCCGCCGGTCATAGCGCCGGCGGGCCGATTGCCTGGGAGGTCCTCGCGGTTTACTTCGCCGGGCTCGTGCCCAGCGTCAGCGACACGTTCTGCTTGGCGCCGTTCGTGCCGGCGTAGCCGACGGTCACCTTGTCGCCGCCGTGGAACTTGGACATGATCGTCGTCAGTGAGCTGGGCGTCGTGACGCCCTGGCCGTTGATGGCGGTGATTACATCACCCGCGCCGAGGCCGGCCGTGGTGGCCGCGCTCCCGCACAGCACGTTGTCGATCAGCGCTCCCGAGCTGGCGGGCGCGATCGTGGCCGGGACCGAGTTGGCCGTGGCGCTGTTGACGCAGCTCTGGCTGCCGCCGCCGGTCCCGCCGAAGCCGCCGAAGCCGCCGCCCTGGCCCTGCTGCTGCTGCTGCCGCGCCTGCTGCTGCGGGTTCGAGCTGTTGCTCTGCGGCACCAGGACGCCGAGGAAGCCCGGCAGGCCGATCTGGATCGTCGAGCTGCCGCGCCCTTCCGCGATTTGGTGGGCCATGGACAGCGCGGTGTTGATCGGGATGGCGTAGCCCATGGTCGAGTTGCTGGACGATTCCGAGCCGGAACTGCTCGCGGCGGTGTTCATGCCGATCACCTTGCCCGCGGCGTTGACCAGCGGGCCGCCGGAGTCGCCCGGCTGGATCTGCGCGCTGGTCTGCAGCATGCCGTGCAGCGTCTCGGTCGTCCCGCTGCCCTGGTCCCCGGCCATGATCGTCCGGTTGGTGGCGTTGATGATGCCCTGCGCGACGGTGGGGTTGCCGCCCTGTCCGCCCGCGTTCCCGATGGCCAGGACCGGAGTGCCCAGCGAGACCTGGGCGGAGTTGCCCACCGAAACCGTCTTCAGGCCCGAGCCGTTCTGCAACTGGAGCAGCGCCACGTCGTCGGTGGCGTCGTAGCCGACGACCCGCGCCGTGTAGGTCTTGCCCGTGGTGACCAGGGTGGCCTTGATCGCGGTGGCGCCGTTGATGACGTGATTGTTGGTGAGCACCAGACCGTCGGAACTGAGCACCATCCCGGTGCCTTCCGCCGTCTCGCTCTGGTAGTTGAGCGTGGACGTGATGTCGACGACCCCCGGCTCCACTTTGGCCGCGACGGCGGCGACGTTGAGGTTGGTGTTGCCATTGGTGTTGCCGTTGCTCTGCGGGGCCGGGACGTCGCTGGAGGAGACGCCGGCCGAGCCGCCGTTGCCGCCGCTCAGCGCCACCGCGGTACCGGCCCCGGCCGCCGCGGCCAGCACGGCGACCACCACGAGGACCGCCAGGCCACGGCGCTTGCGCGGCGGCGGCTCGCCGTAGCCGCCGGCCGGGCTGCCCCAGCCGCCGTACCCGCCGCCGGGGGATCCGTATCCGCCGGACCCGTATCCGCCCGGCGGCCCGTACCCTCCGCCCGGGCCATAGTCGCCGGGCTGGCCGTATCCGCCGGGCTGGCCGTATCCGCCGGGCTGGCCGTATCCGCCGGCCTGGCCGTATCCGCCGGGCTGGCCGTATCCGCCGGGCTGGCCGTATCCGCCGGCCTGGCCGTATCCGCCGGGCTGGCCGTGGCTCCCGGGCTGGCCGTATCCGCCGGCCTGCTGGCCGTACGCACCGGGCCCGCCGGGCTGCTGCCCATAGCCGCTCCCGCCGTAGCTGGCGGCGGGTAGCGTCCCGGAATCCGCCGGCCTGCTGGTCGCGGGCCGCGTCCACCGGTGGCTCGTCCTGCCCGCCGAAGGACACTGTGTCGCCGCGTGCGGCGTCACCGAAGGCCATGGTGTCGTCCGTACTCTTCCAGGGCGTGCTTCCGCTGGCGGGCATAGAGACCTGAGGGCCGACGTTCTCAGGCGGCTGCTGTGCCCCGCCCGGCCCGTTCTCGCTACCGCTCTGGTCTTCCTGCATCACTATCGCCCTTGTGTTGAGACCGAGTAAGGAAGTCTCGCCCGGTTCCGCCGTTCCGGCGGGCGTCCTGGTTGCCGCCCGCCGCCTCGATCCTAGTTAGCCATCCGTCCCTGAGCGTTACCTGAATGCCCTCTTCAGGTTATGAAGAGAACCGTGGCGCGGCTCACCGCATCGTCCAGGAACCAACATGCCCCATCGCGCTCCCCACTATCGCGGTCCGCCCGGGTGCGACGCGCCGGCGGCCGGAAATCGTCACCAGGTGCGCATTAACCGGCACGTGAGCGTGGTCTCCGGATGGCTTGTGACGTAAATCACCGGGATGGCTCACGGGCCGCTTACCGCGCCGGGGCGGCCCCCAGCATGAGCGTGCCCGTCTTCTGCTGACCGCCGGCGGTTTCCCAGCCGAGCGTCACCTTCGTGCCCGGGCGGAACCCGGACATCATGGCGGTCAGGGCGCTGGATGTGGTCACGGCGTGGCCGTTGACGGCGGTGATCACGTCTCCGCTCGCCAGGCCAGCGGTCGCGGCGGCGGTACCGCAGAGCACGCCGTCGACGAGGGCCCCGGAGCTGGCCGGCGCGATGGACGACGGCACCGTGGTGTCTGTGTCGTCGTTGGTGCAGGCCCCGCCCTGGGGAGGCTGGCCATTGCCCGTTCCGCTGCCGCTGCCGGGCGGCACGCGCTGTTGTTGCTGCTGCTGCTGTACCTGCTGCCGCTGCTGCTGGGCCTGCTGTACCGGACTGGAGCTGTTGCTCTGCGGGACCAGGACGCCGAGGAACCCCGGCAGGCCGACCTGCACCGTGGCGCTGGCCTGCCCCGCCGCGATCTGGTGCGCCACCGACAGCGCGGTATTGATCGGGATGGCGTAGCCGAGTACGGACGAGGAGCCCTGCGAGCTCGAGGCGTTCGCGGTGTCCATCCCGATCACCTGGCCCGCCGAGTTGGCCAGCGGGCCGCCGGAGTCGCCGGACACGACATTGGCGTTGGTCTGCAGCATGCCGTGCAGGGTCTCGATGGCGCCGGTGCTCTCGTCGGTGGGGCTGATCGTCTTGTTCAGGCTGTTGACGATGCCCTCCGCGAGGGTCGGCAGGCCGCCTTGGCCCTCGGCGTTGCCCAGCGCCAGCACCGGGGTGCCCAGTGTGACCTGCCCGGAGTTGCCGACCGCGACGACCTTCAGCCGGGCGGCGCCGTTGAGCTTGAGCAGCGCCACATCGTGCGTGGAGTCGTAGCCGACCACCGTGGCCCCGAAGACCCTGCCGCTGGTCGTCAGCGTCACCTTGACCGTCTTTGCCCCGTCGATCACGTGGTTGTTCGTGAGCACCAGGCCATCGGAACTGAGCACCATCCCGGTTCCCTCGGACGAGGTGCCGCCCGAGTACTCGATGGCCGCGTCGATGTCCACGACGGCGGGCCCGACCTTGGCGGCGACATACGCCTTGTTCAGCGAGCCGTTGCCGGTGTTTCCGGCGTCGTTCTGCGGGCCTGGAATCTGATGGGAGGAGACCCCGGTGGGCGGGGCCGTCTCGCCGCCGTTCAGGCCGACCGTGGCGGCCGCGCCGAGGCCCGCGGCGAGGCAGGCCACGACCGCGTACACGGCGATCCGGCCACGCCGGCGCCGCCGGGGCGGCTCCGGGGCAGCGCCGGCCGGGTCCGCCCACGCGCCGTACCCGCCGTCACCGGGCCCCTCGGCTACCGGCCATCCGTTTCCGCCGTCTGGCTCGGTGCCGGTCTCGTCGTCCTGCATCCTCATCGCCTTCGCCGTCGTAGCGCCTCTGGTCGCTACAGGTGCTCTGTCCGGCTACCGGGCTCGATATCGCCGCGGTGCTCTCTCCTGTTCCTTCCCCGAAGATGGGCTCACTCTCCACACTCCCTAAGGGTTCTCACAGGAAGGATTCGGCTCCGGCCGCGAAGATGAAGATCACGCTCCGGGCCCAAACGGCGTGCGCGCGAATGCACCAGTGGCCCCGTCGCCTGGCGAAGGCGACATACGGGAAAACAGGCACACCAGCATGGTAGGCTACCGCCAAACGCGATATGACGTGAGTTTCGGACAAGGCCGTGGTCCGCGCAAGGAGCTGAAATGTCTGCACCAACGCAGATGAACGAGCCGGGCCTGTCCCGGCGCGAGGAGATGTCGGTCTCGGGAGCGGCGCTGTCGCACGCTCCGTGGACCGGCGCCGCCGTCACGGGCGGGATCATCGCCCTGGGCGACTTCGGCTGGCACGTGATCGGCGGGAGTTCCGGGCTCGGCGGGCTCAGCGACGCGCTGTCGCTCGGTGTCGTCGTGTTCTTCGTCGTCGCGGCGGCCGGGGCGCTGTGGCGCAAGCGGTCGGGCCGGGCCATCCGGTGGGCTCGCGCCAACCCCTGGCGTTTCGCCCTGCTACCCGGAGTGGCGGCAGCCGCGATCGTCTTCGTGCTCTCGATCGTCCTCGGCGGCGGCATCGTCGGCCCGGTGCTCGCCGGGCTCTGGCATGGCGCGGTGACCTTCGGCCTGACCGTAGCGGCCGGCACCATCGCCCGGTCCCGCCGCCGGACCGTCTGACCGTCTGACCGGTCCACCGGAGGTACACCCAGGGACTAACGGGCACGCCGCCCGAAGCTGCAAACGGGTCGGCGTGCCCGCCGCCTCGGCTGCGGCTCCGTCTCCGTCTCCGGGTGCCAGCCGCTGTCCGTCACGTTGGCACGCCCCAGCGGAGGCCGTGCTCGGCGGCGGGGCCAATCACCAGGCCGCGCCGGGCGCATTCGTCCAGGAGCCACGGCAGCGCATCCAGCGCCCGGCGGGAGGCGCCGGGTGGCGAGGCGGAGTCCGAGTCGTGCAGCAGCACGGTACCCCCGCCGCTCAGGTTCCTCTTCAGCGTGCCGGACACCGACTCGGCTGTCGCGCCCGGCGCCCATTCCCGGCCCCAGCAGGTCCACAGCAGCGGCCGCAGCCCCAGCCGCCGCGCCGCGAGCAGCGCGCTGCCGCTCAGCACGCCGTACGGCGGCCGGAAGTACTCCGGTTCCTGCCCGGTCGCCGCGGCGATGGTGTCCCGGGCGCGCGCCAGGTCCCGGAACGTGTCCCGCGGGCCGCGCGCCGTCAGGTAGCGGTGATCCCAGCCGTGCACGGCGATGTCGTGCCCGGCCGCGGCGATCTCGGCGGCCAGCCCCGGCGCCGCCGCGGTCATCGAGCCCAGCATGAAGAACGTCGCGCGGACGTCCCGTCGGCCGAGCAGGCGGAGAAAATCTGGCGTCGACCGGGGGTCCGGGCCGTCGTCGAAGGTCAGCGCGACGTGCCCGGCGTCGCCGTAGCCCACCAGCCGGCCGAAGAGGTGGCGGCGGACCGGACCGAGGGCGGTGAGGCCGGGACCCCCCTGCGCGACGGCCAGCGCCAGCGTCAGGCCGCAGGCGGCCCGCGTGGGGAACCGGCGTGCGGTGCCGGTGGCTCTGCTGATCGGTTCCCCCCCTCCGCGATTGCCGTGCCAGGGTCCTAACATGTCACGGCACGCACCAACCATCGCGAGCCGGAGGAGCATCTGGGTGGAACCTCCGGATAGGCCGCGCGGCCGGGCCCTGCTGGTGTCGGGCGCACTGGGCCTGGGGCACGTGGTTACCGCGCAGACCTGCGCCGATTCCCTGGCGGCCCGGGGCTGGTCAACGCAGACCGTGGACGCGATGCGGCTGCTCGGCCGGGGGGCCGGCGGCGTGGGGGAGCGGGTGTTCCGCTCGATGATCGCCGTTCCCGGCCTGTACGACGCCTTCCATTTCGCCGCGCTGCGGCCGGGGACCCGGCTCGCGCTGCTGGCCGATGCCGGGGCCCGCCGTCAGTTGGTTCCCCGGCTGACCGAGTACCTCCACGGCCACCCGGCCGACCTCGCGATCTCCGTGTTCGCCACCGGCGCCTCGGCCATCAGCGCCGTTGCGGAACGGTATCCGGCCATGACGCACGTGGTGTTCTGCTGGGACGTCACCCCGCACCGGCTGTGGGTGCATCCGCACGTGGACATGTACCTGGTGACGTCGCGCGTGGCCGGGCGGGCCGTCCGCAGGTTCCGGCCGCGGGCGAGGATCCGCATCGTGCCGTCCCCGGTGCCGGCCGCCTTCTATACGCCACCGCCCCGGGCGGGGGCGAGGGACACCCTAGGGATCCCGGGCCGCGCCCGGTGCGTCCTGCTGATGTCCGGCGGCTGGGGGCTGGGCCCGGTCGCGGAGGCGGCGGCCGCGCTGGGGGACGCGGGGGTCCACGTGCTCGCCGTCGCCGGGCGCAACGCCCGGCTCGAAGGCGCGCTGCGCGCCGTCGCGCAGCGGCAGCCGCGGGTCAGAGCGTTCGGCTTCACGGACCGCGTCCCGGAACTGATGGCGGCGGCGGATCTGGTGATCACCGGCCCGGGCGGCGGCACCTGCGCGGAGGCCCGGGCCGTTGGCCGGCGGCTGCTGGTGCTCGATGTCGTGCCGGGCCATGGCCGGGACAACCTCCAGCACGAGCTGGAACTGGGGAACGCGTACGTGACCTCGGCCAACCGCGAGGACGTCGTCACCAATGCCCTCGCCGCGCTGGCGGCCGGCGGCGAGACCGAGCCGGCTCAGGGTGCCGGTGACTGGGAAGCCGCTTTTTCCTCGGCGCTGGCCGAGCTGCACCTCGCCGGACCGCTGCCCGGCGGAGATCGGTAACGGCGGGCGGCCTGTCCCGGCTCAGCTTCCGTTTCCGGGTGATGCGCCCGCCGCCGGTGACGCGCCCGCCGCCGGAGCCACGGGCCTGCCCATGAGCGCCACCCCCTTGGCCAGATCCGCTGCGGTCACCGCGCCGAAAACGCGGTCCACGATGCGGTGCTGCGCGTTGAGGAAGAACGTCTGGGGAATCTCCGCCACCCCGAACGCGTCCGCCGTCCTGGCCGCCGGGTCGTAGGCCAGCGGATAGCTGACGCCGGCCGCCCGGGTGAACGTGACCGCCGCGGTCTGGCTGTCGTTGCTGTCGATGCCTACCACGTCGACCGTGCCGTGCGCGGCGCGGTAGTACCGCGCCAGCAGCGGTGTCTCCTTCCGGCACGGCACGCACCAGGACGCGAAGAAGTTGACGATGACCGGCCGCCTCGCGTAGGCGGCGGGCGATACCCGGCCGGCCGGGCGGCCGAGCGCAGGCAGCGTGAAGCCCGGCGCCTGCTGATCGCCGGCCTGGCGGGACGGCCTGGCGGTGGTCCCGGGCGTGCCGATCCCGGATGTCGCGGTGCCGGAGGTGGCGGCGAGGGCCCCCAGGGCCACGATGGCCGCCAGGCTGGCGCCGAACACGGCGGTCGTGACCTTATGCGCGCCGGCCGCGCGGTACATGCGGGCCACCGTATGCTCCCGGGCCGCGCGGGACATGCGGGCCGCCGTCTCCCGCACTCGTGCTGGCATGTCCGCGCACCTCGATCTCGACCGGAATCCCGCCGGGGCCTCCGCTCCGGGCCGACCGCAGATCAGGCTAACCGGTCCGCGGTCGTGCCGTCCGCCGGGCCAGCCAATGGCCCGCCGGACGCCGCGGCCAGCGGCGCAGCCTTCACCCCGGCCGCTGGCCCCGCCGGGGGTGCCGCTGGCCCCGCCGGGGGTGCCGCTGGCCCGGGCGGGGGTGCAGCCGCTGGCCCCGGCGGGGGTGCAGCCGCTGGCCCCGGCGGCGCCCCGGCCAGCGGCAGCCGGACCGCAACCCGCAGCCCGGGCCCGGCGTCTTCCAGCCACGCGGTGCCCCCGTGTGCGTGGGCCGTCGCCTGCACGATGGCCAGGCCGAGCCCCGCGCCGCTGACATCACCGTCGCGGCGCGCCCGCGCGCCGTCCAGCGTCGTGAACCGCTCGAACGCCCGCTCCTGGTCGCACGCGGCGATGCCCGGCCCGTCATCGGTCACGGTGACCAGGACCGACCCGTCCCCGGGGACCGCCGCCACCATTACCCGGGTGCGCGCGTACCGGACCGCGTTGTCGATCAGGTTGACCAGCATCCGCCGCAGCGCGTCGGCATCACCCGCCACGCGGCACGGCTCCGGCGCGGACGCCGCCACCGGCACCCGGGCCTGCGCGTAGCGGCCGGTGGTCCCGGTCACCAGCCCCGCCAGGTCGACCGTCCCGTCCGCACCGTGTCCGGGCCCGCCGTGTCCGGGCCCGCCGTGTCCGGGCCCGCCGTGTCCGGGCCCGCCGTGTCGGGGCCCGTCCCGGTCCGGGCCCCCGTGCGCCCCACCGCCGCGTTCCTCCAGCCGCGCGAGGACGAGCAGGTCCTCGGCCAGCCGGGACAGCCGCATCGTGTCGGCGAGCACGTCCCGCGCCGTCTGGTCCCACTCCTGGCTGTCCGGGTGATCGAGCGCCACCTCGAGCTGAGCCCGGATACTCGCGATCGGGCTGCGCAGCTCGTGCGCCGTGTCCGAGACGAACTGCCGCTGCCGCTGCTGCGCCGCCTCCAGCCGGGACAGCATGTCGTTCAGCGTCACGGCGAGGCTGTGCACCTCGTCCCGGGCCTCGGGAACGGGCAGCCCACGGGGCCCCCCGGTGGCGGTGACCTGTTCCGCGCCGCGCCGCAATGCCGTGACGGGACGCAGCGTGGACCCGGTGATCAGCCAGCTCACCCAGATCATCAGCAGCAGCAGCGCCGGCGTGCCGAACAGCAGCACATGCGCCACGGTGGCCAGCGTGTCGTGGACCGTGTTGTAGGACACGGCGGCGATGACCGTTTCGCCGCGCCGGCCCGGAACCGCGGCGACCCGCAGCGATTCCGGCAGCCCGTAGGGCCGGCCGTCGAGCAGGATCCCGGTCTGAGTGCGCGCCACCGTGGCGGCCTGGGCCGGCGGCAGCAGCGGCACCAGCCGGTCCGCGCCGGCCGACGCGGCCACGACCCGGCCGCGGGAGTCGATGACCTGAACGACCGCGGTCCCGGCCGCCACCGGCACCGGGTTGGGCAGCCGGTTCGCGTCCACTAGCGCGGCTACCTCCTGCGCCGTCTGCCGCGCGGAATTGTCCAGGCCCCGGTCCAGCGTGACGCCGAGCGTGCTGACCAGCAGGATGGCCACGGCCGCCAGCGCCACGGCCAGTCCGGCCGCGGCGGTCAGTGTGAGCCGGGCGCGCAGGCTGCGCCGGCGCCACCAGATGGCCAGCCCGGGTGGCCGTCGGCGGGTCATCGCGGCCTCAGCCGCCGTCCGCGGCGAGGCGGTATCCCGCTCCGCGCAGCGTCTGCAGGCTGGCCCGCCCGAACGGCACGTCGATCTTCCGCCGCAGGTAGCCGGCGTAGACCTCGACGACGTTGAGGTCCGCGGTGTCGGACGCGTCCCAGACGTGGTCCAGGAGCTCGGACTTCGGGACCACCTGGCCGGCCCGCCGGATGAGGTACTCGAGCATCGCGAACTCGCGCGCGGTGAGGTCGATGTCCGCCTCACCCCGGCGGACGATACGGCTGCCGGGGTCCAGCGACAGGTCCCCGGCGCGGAGCACGGCGGGCCGCGGCACGGCGCCGCGCCGCAGCAGCGCCCGGAGCCGGGCGGCCAGCACCACGTAGGAGAACGGCTTGGTCAGGTAGTCGTCGGCGCCCAGGTCGAGGCCGTCGGCCTGGTCGTACTCGCCGTCCTTGGCCGACAGGATGAGCACCGGCACCCAGTTCTCCTCGGCCCGCAGCCGCTCGCAGACCTGGTAACCGGACAGCCCCGGCAGCATCAGGTCGAGGACCACCGCGTCGTACGCGCCCTCCCGCGCGAGATGCAGCCCATCGTCGCCGTCGAAGGCGAGGTCGACGGCGAAACCCTCGGCCTGCAGCCCGCGCTGGACCGCGCCCGCGAGCCGCCGCTCGTCTTCCACCACCAGCACCCGCACGGTCCTAGTCTGGCTGACGCGGCCCTGGCCGGTCCAAGACAATGCCGGCCGGCCCAGACAATAACCGGCGGCCCGGGACCTCTCAGGGTCATCACAGCGCGGGTAAGGCAACTTAAGTCGTAGGCAGGTTCCGCAAAAGCCCGCAAAAGGGCTGAGCTGGACAGGCAAGACCACCGGAACAAGAAAACCGGAAGAGGGCAGCGAGGGCGCAATGAAGCAGCTGGTCAATCTGTCCCGCGGCACGCGGTGGGCGGTACCCGCCGGGGCCGTGGTCGTCGTCGGGGGCGTGCTGGCCGGGTCGATGATCTCCGTAGCCCAGGCCGCGCCGTCGCTCCCGTACCGCACGCCCGCTCAGCTCCTGGCCGCACTGGCCGGGAACACGTCGACGCCGCCGATGACCGGAACGATCGTGGCGACCTCCTCGCTCGGGCTGCCGTCCCTTCCCGGGACCAGTGATCCCACGTCACTGTCTTCGCTGCTCACCGGCTCGCACACGATCCAGATCTGGTACTGTGACGCCACCCACTTCCGGCTCGCGGTGCCGCAGAACATGAGCGAGAGCGACCTCATCAGGAACGGCGGCAACGCTTGGCTCTGGGAGAGCACCAAGAACACGGTGACCCACCTGACCCTCCCGGCCGGCACAGCCAGGGTCCGCCACGCCAAAGACATCATCCATAGGCCGTCCTCCGCCCCGCCGATGACTCCGCAGCAGGCCGCCAACGAGGTGCTGGCCAAGGTCGGCCCCACCACGACGGTCCGCGTGGACACCAACGTGAGCGTGGCCGGCGAGGCCGCCTACCAGCTCGTGCTCGCGCCGAAGAGCTCCAGCTCCCTGGTGGGCGAAATCCGCATCGCGGTCGACGGTACCCGGGACGTCCCGCTGCGGGTGCAGGTCTTCGCGAAGGGCGCGAAGAGCCCCGCGGCCCAGATCGGCTTCACCTCGATCTCGTTCGTCAAGCCGGCCGCCGCCAACTTTGCGTTCACCCCGTCCGCCGGGGCGAAGGTGGAACAGCAGGCGCTCGGCAGCAGCGGGAAGCCGGCGCGCGCCGGCACCGCGAACGGGCCGGACGGCGCGTACGTGGCCGGCCAGGGCTGGCTGGCCGTCGCTGACCTGCCCCAGTCGGTGCTGTCGTCCGTGACGGCGAACAAGGCCACCGGGAGCACGGGCAGCGGGCTGGGCGGGGACACCGGCCCGATCATCAGCGCGCTGCTCAGGTCGGCCACCCCGGTCAGCGGCCCCTGGGGCAGCGGGCGGCTGCTGCAGACCAGCCTCATCTCGATGCTGATCACCAGCAACGGCCGGGTCCTGGTCGGGGCGGTGACCCCGCAGGTCCTGTATGGGGCAGCCCGGCAGGCGGCCCCGTCGCACACGTCCCTGCCGCACGCCAGGTGACGGACGTCCGCGCCGTCTCGCCGGGCCCCGCGGGGGCGCCCGGCGCGACCGAATCCGGCGCTCCCGAGAACGCGACGGCCGCCGCCGCGTCCCCGGCCGGCACCGGCCAGGCGCTGGCCGTGTCCACGACCGGCCTGACCAAGCGGTTCCGCGGTGGCCAGGTGGCCGTCGACCACATCGACCTGGCCGTCCCGCGCGGCGTCGTGTACGGCTTCCTCGGCCCGAACGGTTCCGGCAAGACGACCACCATCCGGATGCTGCTCGGCCTGGCCTTCCCGACGAGCGGCCGCGCGGAACTACTCGGCGTCCCGATGCCCGAGGGTGCGGTCCGGGTGCTGCCGCACGTCGGCTCGCTCATCGAGGGGCCTGCGTTCTACCCGTTCCTGAACGGCCGGGACAACCTGGCCCGGTGCGACGCGGCCGACCGCACGGCCGGCCCGCGGACCGCCCCGGACCGGATCAGCGGCGCGCTGGACCGGGTCGGCCTGCTGTCCGCGGCCGGGAAGCGCTACCGCAACTACTCCCTCGGCATGAAGCAGCGGCTCGCCATCGCGGCCGCCCTGCTCACCCCGCGCCAGCTGATCGTCCTCGACGAGCCCACCAACGGGCTGGACCCGCAGGGCACCCGCGAGGTGCGCGCGCTCATCCGGGAGATCGCCGCCGACGGGATCACCGTGTTCGTCTCCTCCCACCTGCTGGCCGAGGTCGATCAGGTCTGCTCGCACGTGGGCGTGATGCGCACCGGGCGGCTGGTCTTCCAGGGCCCGCTGGAGGAACTGCGCCGCACCGGCGCGGCCCGGATCCGGGTGCAGACCGCCGATCCCGCCGCGGCCGCGGCCGTGCTCGAACGCCTCGGACTGCCGGATCCGCAGATCGCCGGCGACGAGGTCACCGCCCAGCTCGGTGATTTTCAGCCCGAACGGATCTGTGCGGGGCTTGTCCACGCCGGCGTGGGGGTCCGGGGGCTGGGCGTCGCCGCCCCCAGCCTGGAGGAGCTGTTCGTCGGACTGACCGGAGAGGGGTATGACGTCGATGGCTGAGGCACCCGCGATCGAATCCCCGGCGGCGGGACTCGGCCCGGTCACCGGCCGGCACCCGGTGGGGGCGACCCGGGCGTGGCTGCGCTTTTTCCGGTCCGAGCTGCGGCAGGTTTTCCTGCGCCGGCGGAACATCTTGCTGCTGGCCGTCGTCGCGCTGTTCCCCATCCTCATCGGCGTCGGGCTGCGGCTCGCGTCGCATCCGCGCGGGGGCGGCGGCGGTGGTGGCGGGGGCGGCCTGGCCTTCGCCACCGAGCTCACCGGGAACGGGATCTTCCTCAGCTTCATCGCCCTGACCATCCTGCTCACCCTGGTCATGCCGGTGGTCGTGGCCGTGATCGCTGGCGACTCGATCGCCGGCGAGGCCGGGTACGGGACACTGCGCTACCTGCTGGCCGTGCCGGCCGGGCGCACCCGGCTGCTCGCCGTCAAGTACGGCGTCATCGTCGTGTTCGGGCTCGCGGTCACGTTCGTGGTGACCGGCGTGGCGCTGGCCACCGGCGCCGCGCTGTTCCCGATCGGGCCGGTGACGCTGCTGTCCGGCACCACGGTCCCGCTGGCTGACGGCATTCTGCGGCTGGTGCTGGTGAGCCTGTACGTGGCGGCCGCGATGGCTTCCCTCGGCGCGATCGGCCTGGCCATCTCCACCCTCACCGAGCACGCGATCGGCGCCATCGCCGCGCTGGCGATCTTCGTCGTCGCCAGCGAGGTCACCGACCAGGTCCCGCAGTTCGCCGTCATCCAGCCGTACCTGCCCACGCACTGGTGGAACTCGTTCGACTCGCTGCTGCGGGTGCCGATCGACTCCGGCACCCTGCTGCGCGGCCTGCTGTCGTTCGCGGTCTACCTGGTGATCTTCGGCTCGTTCGCGTGGGCCCGGTTCACCACCGCCGACGTCACCAGCTGAAGTCCTCCTCCCAGAATTCCGTGGTCCCGCGCGGGGACGGTTCCGTGCGGAAGGGCCCGCCGATGCCGTCGGGGTCGCGGACCGGGGCCGTTCCGTCGCCGGCGCGCTCGTTCTCCTGGCCCCGCAGCTCGACGCGGCGGACCTTTCCCGAGATGGTCTTGGGCAGTTCACTGAACTCGACCCGCCGCACCCGCTTGTACGATGCGAGCCTTTCCCGGCCGAACGCCAGGATCGACCGGGCCACCTCGGCCGACGGCGCGAGGCCCGGCGCGAGGCTGACGTACGCCTTCGGCACCGACAGCCGCATCGCGCCGGGTGCGGGTACCACGGCGGCCTCGGCGACCGCCTCGTGCTCGATCAGCACGCTTTCCAGCTCGAACGGCGAGATCCGGTAGTCCGACGCCTTGAACACGTCGTCGGTGCGCCCGACGTAGGTGATGTAGCCATCGGCGTCCCGGCCCGCGACGTCACCGGTGTGGTAATAGCCGTCCCGCATGGCCTCGGCCTCCTCGGCGGCGTCGCCGAGGTAACCGGTCATCAGGCCCAGCGGGCGGCGGCTCAGGTCCAGGCAGATCTCCCCGTCGTCCGCGGGGTTCCCGGTGGCCGGATCGATGAGGGTGACCTCGTACCCGGGCAGCGGGCGGCCCATCGACCCCGGCCGGACGGCCTGGCCCGGGGTATTGCCGACCTGGGCGGTCGTTTCGGTCTGCCCGTAGCCGTCCCGGACGGTGATTGCCCAGGCGCTGCGGACCTGGTCGATGACCTCCGGGTTGAGCGGCTCCCCGGCCGCCAGGCATTCCCGCAGCGCGCTCACGTCACCGGCGGTCAGGTCGGACTGGATCAGCATCCGCCACACGGCCGGCGGCGCGCAGAACGTGGTGACCTGCTCTTCGGTGAGCACCTGGAGCAGGGCGCCGGCCGGGAACCGGTCGTAGCCGAAGATCAGCGCCGTCGCCCCCGCATTCCACGGTGCGTAGACATTGCTCCAGGCGTGCTTGGCCCAGCCGGGGGAAGAGATGTTCAGGTGCACGTCGCCGGGCCGCAGCCCGATCCAGTACATCGTGGACAGGTGCCCGGCCGGGTAGGAGGCGTGGGTGTGCTGCACCAGCTTGGGCTGGGCGGTCGTCCCGGAGGTGAAGTACAGCAGCAGCGGGTCATCGGCCCGGGTGGGCCCTCCGGGTGAGAACTGGCTGCCTGCCGTGCGTGAGTCCTCGTAGGCCAGCCATGCCCCGGGCGCGGGCGGGCCGGCGGCCATGGTCCCGCTCGCCGGGCCCGCCGGGCCCGCCGGGCCGGGGGCCGTCGCGCCCCCGATCGTCGGCGCGACGGCGATCCGGGTCCAGCCGCCGGGCACGCCGCGGAACTTCGGCACGTGCACCGATTCGGTGATCACGTGCCGGACCTGCCCGCGGGCGATCCGGTCGGCCAGGTCCAGCGGCCCGAGCAGCGTCGAGGTGGGGATGATCACCACGCCGAGTTTCATCGCCGCCAGGATGGTCTCCCACAGCGGCGCGATGTTGCCGAGCATGAGCAGCAGCCGGTCCCCGCGCCGGACCCCCACGTCCCGCAGCCAGTTGGCCACCTGGCTGGAGCGCGCGGCCATCTCGGCGTAGCTGATCCGGGTGCCCCGTTCCACCTCGCCTGCTGCCGGGCCCGCCAGGCTGGCGGGCGGTCCCGCTGGCCCGGCGGCCGGGCTTGCCGCTTCCGGGAGGGCCGGGGTGACGATGCGCAGCGCGGTCCGGTCGGGATGCTCCGCGGCGATCACGTCGAACCAGTCGAGCGCCCAGTTGAATTCGTGCAGGTCCGGCCAGGAGAATCCGGCCCTGGCGGCGTCGTAGTCATCGCGGTGGCGGAGCAGCAGATCGCGCGCGGCCCGGAAGCTGGCCGCGTCGCTGCGGCTGTCTGTCATGCCAGTCATGGTGGCAGTAAATCTCGCGTTCGTAACCCTTGACCAGCGTCGTCTTTTCCGCGTGTCATCCCGTCGGCTGTCCGGGGCAACGTCCCGGCCGTAGCGGCCGCCTCGTGATCGCTGATGTTTCCCGTCGCATGCGCTGTTCCGGCCGGCCCCGGCCGGACCGATGCCTTCGCCTGGCCTGCTCAGGTGCTGCGCCTAGGCAAGAGGATCCAGACAGGGCTGACGCCGGCGCTGGCCAGCTTCGATGCGGGCGTAGTGGGCAGCGTCCGGTGATCGCCTCAGCCCAGGCGCTTAACTGCCTGACCAGCTCAGCACGGGCCCGCGGGCCCGGAGCAGCACCGTTGATCCCGGTGGCAGATGGGGGCCGCCGACGGCCCGGACGATGATCTCCGGCAGGACCGCGTCGCCGGTTGACCGGACCCGGAGCACGACATCATGGCCGTAGTATTCGCAGCTGACGACCTCAGCGGCCAGGCATCCCGCCCAGTCCTGGCCGGTGCCGCGGCCGTCCTGGTCACTCCAGAATTCGATCTGCTCGGGCCGGACCAGGACCGTGACCTGGCCGCCCGGCGAGGCTGGCCTTGCTCCAGGCTCAAGCGGCAGCCTGCCGAGCGGGGTGTCGACGGAGTCGCCATCGACATGGCCGTCTACCAGGTTGGCCTCGCCGATGAAGCGGGCCACGGCCGGGTCGACGGGCCGGGAGTACAGATCCTGCGGAGCCGCGCACTGGGCGATCATGCCGTCACGCAGCACGGCGACCCGGTCGGCGACCGACAGCGCCTCACTCTGATCGTGCGTGACCAGGACGGCGGTCGTGCCCGAAGCACGGAATATCTGCTGCACGTCGGCGCGCACGCTGGCTCGCAGGTGCGTGTCGAGGGACGCAAACGGTTCATCCAGCAGGACAACGGCCGGGCCGATGGCCAATGCCCTCGCCAAGGCAACGCGTTGCTGCTGACCGCCGGAAAGCTGATGCGGATACCGCTTATCCAGCCCGGTCAGCCCGACAGTCTCCAGCAGCTCGCTGGTTCTGGGCCCACGGCGCAGCCGGGACGGCAGTCCAAAACCGATGTTGTCCATCACGGTGAGGTGCGGGAACAGGCTGCCCTCCTGCGGCACGTAGCCGATACGGCGCTTCTCGGGCGGGACCTGGGCGGTGGGGCCGTCGACGACAATGTCCCCGATCTGCACGATCCCGCCATCGGCCCGCTCGAACCCGGCAAGGACCCGCAGCAGCGTGGTTTTCCCGCTGCCGGACGGGCCCAGTATCGCGGTCAGCGAGCCGGCCGGCACAGTGAGGTCGACGCCGGTAAGGACAGGATGGCTGCCGAATGCCTTGCGCAGCCCCTGCACGGTCAGCTTGGTCACGTCCTCATCCTTGCGCGTCAATGGACCGGCTTGGAGACGGGTGGTGCCTCCCCCTGACGATCCCTCTCAGGCCGGCCAGGGGAGAACCGGATGGCGTTTACGCTCAGAGGCGGCTGAGAACCAGTGCGGAGAAAGCTCCCAGAGGCAGGCGGCAGACTGCCTGTCATGAACACCCCGAAGCGAGACAACGTCCTTCGCGCCGTTGCGGCGCGGGCCAGTGGGCGGAGCCGGATCCAGGCCACCACCGCCACGGCCGGGCTCGCCAGCGTGGTGACGGCCGGGGTTATCGCTCTGGTCCTGCCCGGCTCCCACAGCAGCGGGACGTCATCCTCGAAAGGCTCTGCCTCGTCAGGATCTTCGGGGTCCACGGGATCGTCGTCGGGCACCGAGGGCTCCGGCTCGGCCAAGCCCGGTTCCGGCTCGGCCGGATCCACCTCCGGCTCGTCCGGCTCGTCCGGCTCGTCCGGCTCGTCCAGCTCCAGCTCGTCGAAATCGAGCTCCTCGAGATCGGGTCTCAGCAGCGGATCGTCGGCGCCGTCGTCGAGTTCGGGCACCAGCCATGCGACGTCCGGCGGCTCCTGACGCCGCATTTGTCCTGAGCGGGCACATGGTTCTGAGCGGGCACATGGTTCTGAGCTGGCACATGGTTCTGAGCTGGCACAGAGGAATCTTCCAGCTTCAGCGGCGACAGACCGGCAAGGGTTGACGATATGAACGGAATCACCGCGAGCACCGCACCCTGGTACGCCAGCCGGGCCACCGGCGTGGTGTCCCTGCTCCTGCTCACCGCCGTGATGGTGCTGGGCATCGTGGTCAACCGGCAGGGCCGGCTGCCCCGGCTGCCCCGGTTCGCCGTCACGAACCTGCACCGGAACCTGTCCCTGCTAGCGGTGATCTTCATCGTCATCCACGTCGTGACCGCCGTCATGGACACCTTCGTCAGGATCCCGCTGGTCTCCGCGGTGATCCCCGTCACCTCCGGATACGAGGGCTTCTGGCTCGGTCTCGGCGCCATCTCCCTCGACATCATGCTGGCGCTGATCGTCACCAGCCTGGTCCGGGGCCGTCTCAACCGGAAGGTGTGGCGAGCCGTGCACTGGCTGGCCTACGCCAGCTGGCCGGTCGCCTTCGCGCACAGCATCGGCTCCAGCACGGACCTTCAGCGCGGGCCGCTGCTCGTGCTCGCGATCGCCTGCGCGGTGCTCGTCGCGGGCGCCCTGGTCTGGCGGATGGCCGCGGTCGCGCGCGAAGTGCCGCGGGCGCAGCGGGTCAGCACCCTGATGGGCCGTTCCCTGATGGCGGGCCCAGTGGGCCCGGCGGGTCCGCCGGGCGTGGCGGGCCCGCGAAACCGGCAGGCGGACCCTCGTCAGTCATGGGGCTCCGGCCCCGGCGCCGGCCGCGCCACAGCCGGGCGGCCCGGCGCCTGCCGCGCCGCGACGCCGCGGGAAGCCGGCCGCCGTCTCCTGAATGCCGCGGAAACTGACCGCCGACCCGTGAAAGCAGATCCCGGATGAGCATGCCCACCATGCCCCTGCGGCGCGGCGGATCCACCGCCTCCAGGTCCCGCCCCGACGGTCTCCCGCGGCTGCTGCCGGCCGGCACCACCGTGCCGGAAGGCCTCCGCGGGCACCTCGCCCGGCACGGCTTCGTCCCCTACCGGAACGCCCGCCTGCAGCTGGCCGCCGACCTGCGGGCCGCCGGGCTGACCGGCCGCGGCGGTGCCTCCTTCCCGGTGTACCGCAAGCTGGAAGCGGTAGCCGGGGCGGGCGGGCGGCCGTTCGTCGTCGCCAACGGCGCGGAAAGCGAGCCGGCCTCCAGCAAGGACGCGTCCCTGCTGTGGCTGGCTCCGCACCTCGTTTTCGACGGGCTCCAGCTCGCCGCGGAGGCCGTCGGCGCCCAGGAAGCCTGCCTGTACGTGCACGACACCCAGGACGACCAGCTCACGGCGGCGCTGCCGCGCGCCCTGAGCGAGCGCTGGACGGCGCGGGTCGACCGGGTGCCCGTCCGGCTCGCTGGGACACCCCCGCGGTTCCTGGCCGGCCAGGAAACGGCCATGGTCAACCTGCTCAACGGCGGCCTGGCGCTGCCGACCGTCACCCCGCTGCGGGTCTTCGAGCGCGGGGTGGGAGGAGCGCCCACGCTCGTTCAGAATGTCGAGACCCTCGCGCACATGGCGCTCATCGCCCGGTACGGCGCGGGCTGGTTCCGGCAGGTCGGCACGCACGCCGAGCCGGGGAGCATGCTCAGCACCATCCACCATGCCGACGGCACGGTCCGCATTGCCGAAGCGGCCATCGGGACGCCGCTGCGCAGCCTTCTCGCGGCCGACCTCGGCACGGATGGGACGGACGGCCCGGCCCAGGCCATCCTGGCCGGTGGCTACCACGGCACATGGATCCCGGCGCCCCCCGCGGCCGGGCTCACCCTCGACAACGCCGGGCTGCGGCCGGCCGGCGCCAGCGTCGGCGCGGGCGTGCTGGCCGCCTTGCCGGCCAGCCACTGCGGGCTCGCCGAAACGGCGCGGGTGGTCCGCTATCTCGCGCTGGAGTCGGCCGGGCAGTGCGGGCCGTGCCTCAACGGGCTGCCCCGCATCGCGGAAGGGCTGGCCACGCTGGCTGGCCCGCGGCCCGACCGGCGAGTCCGCGCGGACATCGAGCGCTGGGCCGGCCTGGTCCTCCGACGCGGCGCGTGCAACCATCCCGACGGGTCGGTCCGCTTCGTGCGAAGTGCCCTGACCGTGTTCGCCGCCGAGCTCAGGCACCACGAGCGGGGCGTCTGCTCGGCTACGGCCCGCCAGCCGTTCCTGCCGTTGCCGCCGGGAACGGCGGTCAGTGATGAGGACTGGAGCTGACATGGAAAAGCAACTGCGCGTCAATCCTATCGAGTGCTCCGGCCACGGCGCCTGCGCCGAGCTGCTGCCCGAGATGATCAGCCTCGACGAATGGGGCTACCCGCTGCTCGACCCGCGGCCGGTGCCGCCCGCGCTGAAGCGCCAGGCGCAGCGCGCGGTGAGCGGATGCCCGGTCCTCGCGCTCCAGCTCAGCCGCGTGCCCTGAAACCCGCGCCGGCACGGGAAACGGCCGGGCCAGGCAGGATCAGCCTGCCCAGCCCGGCCGTTAGTTTTCCGGGTGCCCTGTATCCCCTTATGCGGAAGCGGTCAGAGCACGTCGTGACCGGGGAGCGGCTCCGCCGGAACCGTGGCCGGCTCCGCCGGGATGCTGCCCAGCCGTCCGGCCTGGAAGTCCTCGAACGCCTGCACCAGCTCTTCCCGGGTGTTCATGACGAACGGGCCGTACGCAGCGACCGGCTCGCGGATCGGCTGCCCGCCCAGGAGCAGGATGTCGAGCTGGGAGCTGGGGCCGTCCTGGCGGTTGCCCGCCGCCACGGTGACGACATCTCCCGGCCCGAACGCCGCCAGCTGGCCCATCCGGATCGGCCGGCGGTCGCTGCCCACGGTGCCGGAACCGGCCAGGACGTAGGCGAGCGCGTTGAAGCCGGTGCGCCACGGCAGCCGGAGCTGAGCGCCGGGGGACAGCGTCGCGTGCACGATCGTGATCGGCGTGTGCGTCACGCCCGGTCCCTCGTACCCGCCGAGCTCACCTGCGATGAGGCGTACCAGCGCGCCTCCGTCCGGCGAGCTGAGCAGCTTCACCTGGCCGGCCCGGATGTCCTGGTAGCGGGGAGTGGTCATCTTCAGCTTGGCGGGCAGGTTGACCCAGAGCTGGAACCCGTGGAAGAGACCGCCCTTCATGACGACCTCCTCGGGCGGCTCCTCGATGTGCAGGATCCCGCCGCCGGCGGTCATCCACTGGGTGTCGCCGTTCGTGATCAGGCCGCCGCCGCCGTTGGAGTCCTGATGGCGGAAGATTCCGTCGATCATGTACGTCACGGTCTCGAAGCCGCGGTGCGGGTGCCACGGTGTGCCCTTCGGCTCGCCCGGCGCGTAGTCGACCTCGCCCATCTGATCCATGTGAATGAACGGGTCGAGCTCCCGCAGGTCCACGCCAGCGAACGCGCGGCGGACTGGGAAGCCCTCACCCTCGTAGCCCTTCGGGGCGGTGGTGATGGTGCGCACGGGACGTTCGGCCGGGGTCCCCGGGCCGGGTTCCGCGACGCGCGGCAGAACGAGGCTGTCCCTGACGGTGACGGCTGGCATGTGTCCTCCTTACCGGGCCCGCCGCGGGCGGCCTGCCCGCCCCGGTTCCTCAAGGTCCGATGGCACGCATAACGATAATTGAAAACTCAACATTCCCGCTTCGGCGGCCGGGTGTGCGCCCAGCATAAGCAGAACCACCCGGCCGAACGGGACGCCGCGGTGCGGTCTCCCCGGACGCCCCGCGGAGACCGCACCGCGCGCCGGTGCGGCGGCGCCGGGCGTGCCCTACAGCCGCAGGCCGTTCTCCAGGTAGGCCAGGCCCGCGTCCATCCGCTCGAACAGGCCCGGGTTGATGTGCGAGCCGCTGTAGTCCTCCCACGGCGCGGTGACCGCCAGGATCACGCCGAAGATCGCGCCCGAGACAGCCCGCACCGCGAGGTCGCCGGTGCGGCGCCCGGTGCGCTTGGCCATCGCCTCGGCCATCATCGCGATGGTGCGGGAGAAATCGTCCAGTGCCCGCGCGCGCACCTCCGGGGTCGTCATGGCCAGTTCGGCTGTCTGGCGCAGCTGCTCCCAGTGCGCCTGGTCCATGGCGCCCTGGATCTCCCGGGTGGCCGCCCGCACCGCGGCCACCAGGCCGGCCTCCGGCGGCTGCCGCTCGAACGCCTCGAGCATCAGCGTTTCCATGTCGTCCTGCAGGACTACATCTTCCTTGGTCGGGAAGTACCGGAAGAACGTGCTCGGCGAGACCTCGGCCGCCGCCGCGATCTGCTCCACGGTGGTGGCGTGGTAACCCTGCTCACGGAATAGCCGCAGCGCATGCTCGCGGATGGAGGCCCGCGTCCGGACCTTCTTCCGCTCCCGAAGGCCGCCCGACTGGCCGGCCGCGGTGCCGAGCGTCTCTGTCATGTCCCCAATCCTGCCCGCTGGGGGCTGGTTTCACCGGTACCGGCCAGCACGGATTCCTCCGGGCCGGTACCGCGGCGGGTCCGGCGCGGCAGGAACGCCAGCGCCAGCACCGCGCTCACGAGCGCGATCCCGCCGCACGTCCACAGCATGATGTCCATTCCGTGCACGAACGCGGTCCGTACCGACTCCAGCAATGATGCCGAACGGAGCTTGTGCGCGACCACTACGCCCGCTGCGACGCTGCTCTTGGCGACACCCGCCACCGGCGCGGGCAGCACCGCCGACGCCAGCTGGGCCTGGTACACGTTGCTGAGGACCGTGCCGAGGACCGCGACCCCGATCGTCGCCCCCACCTGGCGCATCGCCGTGATCAGCGCCGAGCCCGCGCCGCTCCGCTCGGCGGACAGGGCCCCCAGGGCCGCGTTCATCGCGGCGGGCATGGCCACGCCCAGGCCGAGGCCGCTCACCGCCAGCCACGCCGCGGCGAAGCCGGTGCCGCTGGTGACGCGGGTGAACGCGCGACCAGCATGGTCCCGGCCACCGCGATCAGCGCCCACCACCTGCGGGCTCCCGCCATCTCCATGACAGTCACATCCTTTCGGCGGCTCCTCTTAAAAGATAGTCACTATCAAAAGCTATGGCAACCCACTTTCCAGGCCCGCGCCGGCCCGTCCAGTGCACCCGCCAGAACCATCTGGCACCCCGCCGCTTGTGACCCCTCCACAGGCGGCGGGGCCCGCCCCGGCGCAGCACTTCGTGGTGCCCTGATTCCCGGCAGCCCGGGGGTGCCTGGCGGTGGCCCGGGGGGCCCGTGCGGGCGTTCGGCGATACCGACGTAGCCGAACTCGAGAATGCAGCGGGCTCCCTCGCTCACCTCGCCGAGGGCGGCGCTGATCTCCGTTCGCCACCGGAGCCTGCTACGGGCCTTGGCCGCCTGGCGCAGCCGCTCTGGTGTGGTGAGCCGCTGTCCCACCGCCCGGCACAGCCAGGTGAATGCGTTCTCGAAGGTCGCCGCCTGCTGGGTCAGGTCCAGCACGGTCTCTTCGACGCGGGTTTGCGGCGGCAGCAGGGTCGGGTGCCTGGCCCGATCGAAATGACGGGAGCGATGAATGACCACACCAGAGATCTCCCGTGACCGGCCGGGTTGCCGTGAGGCGGGCACTGTGATGTGAATGCTGGGACTCGGCCGGCCGGTGAGGCCGGCCAGCTCCGCCGCGGTCTCGTGGCTGAACATCGCTCCCGGCCCGGCGCGGAGCAGGGCGGCCCAGAGCTGCGCGCCGCGGGAAGGATCGCCCGTGAAGGCCGCGTAGATGCCCCGTTGCAGCCGCGTCCATCTGCCATAGCGGAGCTGCCCCTCGACGGCCTTGGCCGGCACTCCTGCGCCGAGCGCCTGACGGCGTGCGATGACGCCATGCTGCAGCGTCACAAGCTCCCGGTAATCGGGAGGAATTCTGATAGGCATGAATTCAGCCTGGGCCGAACCGGCGAAGCAGGCCACGGGGATTTACTGCCTGTGGATAACTACCGCAACAGGGCACCCGGACCTGTGGATAACTTCCGGGGGGCGCACTTACCTTCCGGCAACCGCCAGCGGGCCCGTGGCCGACGGCCACTGTGTGCGGTTGTCCGCGCCCATACGCGGGTGCCATACGCGGGTTCCGGCGCACGACCATGTGAACAGCGGGCAGCAGAGACAATGGTGATCATGCGGGTGGCGCTGTTCACGCTGGCGGGACGATCGCGAGCACGCACGATGCGGGCGGGGTGGCGCCGGGCCTAAACGGAGCTGACCGTCAGCAGCTGAGGCGGACGGGGCCGACCGCGACCGACGCCGTCAGCGGTCCTTCGCCGCGGTCGGTCGCCTCGATCAGCACGCTACCGCCCGGGAACGTGAACGGGCCCTTCGTGACCCACTGGCCCTGATGGGTGGCCTGATCGATGGTGAAGTCGGCGATCCGGTCGGCCACGTTGGGTTGACCGGCGCTGAACCAGTAATAAACGGTCGAGTTCGCCTGCGGCACCGCCGGGACGTACAAGCTGAATGTGCACGAGGGATCGTCCATCCCGGTGCGGAAGATCCAGGCGTAGTGGTCACGCCATTCGTCCGGGTTGCCGGGAACCATGGCCAGGTAAACGTAGCTGAACGATCTCCCGCACGGCCCGCTGGCCGAAGCCGTCCGGGGGAACCAGTCGTCTCCATTCGCCGGGTGGTAGGGGAAGACGCTCGCACCGGTGGCCGCCGGGCAGCCCGGCCCGGCGAGCGCGGTGAATGTGGCGGCGCCGTTCGGCCCGCGGGCTGCTGCGGCGGTGTGGCCCGCCGGGAGCGGAGCCGTCTTCAGCACCAAATTCCCCTGGTGGCCCAGCGCCCTGGCGCCCAGCATGCCGAGCGGTATCGCCCCCGCGATGGCCAGCGCCCCGGCGAGGGCCACTAACGCGCCGCTCAGGCGCGGGCGCCCGGCGTTCCGTGCGTGCTTGGCTCTCCGCGGCGGACCCGGATAGTACGGCTCGCTGCTGCCGGGACCCTCCGGCGCGGGAGCCTCCCAGAGCCCCAGCTCTTCTTCGTATTCCGCGTCACGGACCAGTTCTGGGTACGGGGCCGTGGGGTGCAGGGCCGGCTCCGAGATGGCGCCGATGGGGTCGTACGGAGGCTCCCACGATTCCCAGAGATCCTGGCAGCCCATCGAGGCGGGAGCCGGGCCGGCGACCTGGTCCGCCTGGCCCGCTGCTCCGGCCGGGGCCGAGGTCGGCCAGGGTTCCTGCGGGCCGGCCGGGGCCCAGTCCTGCCGGGGCCGGCCTGCGCGGGGCCGGGGGCCGGCCAGGGTTCCTGCGGGCCGGCCGGGGCCCAGTCCTGCCGGGGCCGGCCTGCGCGGGGCCGGAGGCCGGCCAGGGCTCTTGCGGGCCGGCCCGGCCCCACGAATTCGGGGGTTCAGCCTGCGCCGGGGCCGAAGCTGGGCAGGGCTGCTGCGGTCCGGCCTGATCCTGGGGATCCTGGAGATCAGCCCGCGCCGGGAAACCGGCCCCGGCCGAAGCCGGCCAGGGCTGCTCCGGTCGGGCCTGATCCTGGGGATCCTGGGGATTCTGGGGATCAGCCGGCGCCGGGGGATCGGCCCGCCGGGAGTCCTCCGGGCCGGCCGGGGACCAGGACCCTGTGGGTTCAGCCTGGGGGCGGGGAGCCAGCGGCCAGGAATCCTCCGGGTCGGTCAGCGGCCAGAAATCCTGCGACGAAGAGTCCTGACGGCCGTGCGGCCGGAACCCCGAATCCCTCGTGCGCCGTGGCAGCGGCGGCGGAGCACCGCGGCCACGGCCCGGCGCCGCATCCTGCGCGGCGACCTCGCGGCGGTCGGGCGGCCACTCAAAGGCGGCCTCGTCAGCCTGCTCGTCGGAGGAGAAGGGATTTTTCCGGTGTCGCATCCGTGTCCTCCCGGACCCTATGTCTCGTCCCCCTGCTCGTGACCACGAAAAGAATCGAGGGATGGTTCATTCATTTCCCCGTGATCATGTGCCCGAGTCCCTTATAATCTGAGCGGCCTTCCGTCAGAGATGTGCCGAAACCCGTTGCGCGAGCCCGCCTGTTGCCGATCGTGTACAGAAATCCGCGCTGTTCGCGGCTTTCCGCACTCCTTCATTGAAAACGAAGGAAGGCTCCCCGGGAAGGCTTCGCCGGACGCACGTGCGGCCCGGGCCAGCTACCGGCCCGTACCCCACGACGCATGCCCTGGTCAGGCGGCGCCGATGGCGAAGACGCCGACGTAGCCACCGGACGGGCTGGGCAGGGTGACGCTGGCGACGGCCCGACTGGAGCGCCCCGCTGACGGAGTACACGCAGGTCGTCGCCGGGTCCTGCGCGCCGTCGATGTTCCGGCACGGCGTCGTGGCCGCGACCGTGTTGCCGGACGCGACCTTGTACGAGCCCGCCCGAGCGTCCAGTCACTGAACGCGACCGGGATCTGCTGGCGAGGAATCGGCGCGGGGGAATCGGCGGGGGAATCAGCCGGGAGCCGCCGGGAATCATCGGGGGCCACGGAATGTTGAACGGTCTGGCACACTAGGAAGCCGCGACCATGCGGTACCGGTTCACGCCACGACGGCCAGCTCCGATGGTGCTCGGCTAGTGGCGACCCGGCGACCGCACGAGGCAGGAGTTAACGTGAAGCCCGACATTCACCCGAAGTATGGCCCCACCACGGTCACCTGTAGCTGTGGGAACACCTTCACCACGCACAGTACCGCCGCCCATGGCGTGATCCACACCGACGTCTGCTCGGCCTGCCACCCGTTCTACACCGGCAAGCAGAAGATCCTGGACACCGGTGGTCGCGTCGCGCGGTTCGAGCGGCGTTTCGGCAAGAAGGCCGCAGGCAACAGCGCCACGGGCAACAGCAAGTAAGCCCGGGCCGAGGCCCCCTGGCGCACGGATGAGCGCGCCAGGCCCAGCATCCCACCATGATCGGGTTGAGTTGTCCGCAGCAGCTGCGGAAAACTCAACCCGAATGCGTTGCCCGGCGTCGACGCGTGTGCCGGAAAATACGGGCGCGGGAGCCGGCGTCCCTGGTGCTCCCGTTGCCCTGACGTAGGAGGAATCACTGTGTTCGACCGGCTCGCCGAGCTGGCGTCGGAGCACGCGGAGCTGGAGCGTGCCCTGGCCGATCCCGGCGTGCACGCCGACCCCGAGAAGGCACGCGACTTCGGCCGGCGTTACGCCGAGCTGACCCCGATCGTGAACGCCTACACCGAATGGCAGCAGACCGAGGCCGACGAGGCCACGGGGCGCGAGCTCGCGGCCGAGGACCCGTCCTTCGCCGCCGAAACCGACCAGCTCAAAGCGCGGAAGGCGGAACTCGGGCAGCAGCTGCGGCGGATGCTCGTCCCGCGCGACCGCAACGACGGCCGGGACGTCATCGTTGAGATCAAGGCGGGCGAGGGCGGCGACGAATCCGCCCTGTTCGCCGGGGACCTGCTGCGGATGTACCTGCGCTACGCCGAGCGCCACCACTGGGCGACCGAAGTCCTCGACTCCACTGTCACCGGGCTCGGCGGCGTCAAGGCCGCGACCGTCGCGGTGAAAGCCGGCAAGAAAGGCGCCGTACCCGGCGCCTGGGCGCGGCTGAAGTACGAAGGCGGCGTGCACCGGGTCCAGCGGGTTCCGGTCACCGAGTCACAGGGCCGCATCCACACCTCGGCCGCGGGTGTCCTCGTCATGCCGGAAGCCGGGCAGGTTGAGGTCGATATCGATCCGAACGACGTGCGGGTGGACGTGTTCCGCTCCTCGGGCCCCGGCGGGCAGAGCGTCAACACCACCGACTCCGCCGTGCGCCTGACCCACCTCCCGACCGGCATCGTGGTCTCCTGCCAGAACGAGAAGAGCCAGCTGCAGAACAAGGAGCAGGCGATGCGGATTCTGCGCGCCCGCCTGCTGGCTCAGGCCCAGCACGAGGCCAGCGAGAGGGCCGCGGCCGAGCGCCGCAGCCAGGTCCGGACGGTCGACCGGTCCGAGCGGGTCCGCACCTACAACTTTCCCGAGAACCGCATCTCCGATCACCGGGTGGGCTACAAGGCCTACAACCTGGATCAGGTCATCGACGGTGATCTGGACGCGGTGATCAACTCCCTCGCCGACGCCGAAATGGCCGAGAAGTTCGGCGGCGACGACGGGAACGCAGGCGCGTGAGCAGCGGGGGCCGTGCGGGTGAGCCTGTTGCTGGATGAGATCGCGCTCGCCGCGGCCCGGCTCGCGGAGGCCGGGGTGGAATCGCCGCGCGCCGAGGCGGAGCTGATCGCGGCGCACGTGCACGGCGTGCGCCGGACCGAACTGCACGCCGTGCCCGATGCGGCGTTCGACGCGCGGTTCTGGGAGGGAGTCGGCCGGCGCGCCGCGCGCGAGCCCCTGCAGCACATCACCGGGCGGGCGTACTTCCGTTACCTGGAGCTTGAGGTCGGCCCCGGCGTGTTCGTGCCCCGGCCCGAAACCGAGGTGATGACGGGCTGGGCCATCGACCGGCTGCGGGAGATGGACGTCGCCGAGCCGGTCGTCGCCGACCTGGGGACCGGTTCCGGCGCGATCGCGCTCGCCATCGCCCAGGAGGTCCCGCGGGCCCGGGTGCACGCGGTGGAAGCCGACCCGATCGCGCGCGGCTGGACGCTGCGCAACCTCGGGCGCTGCGCGGCGGCCGCGCCCTATACGGGGGGCCGGGTGAGCCTGCACGGGGCGGACTTTACCGCGGCGCCCGGCACCGAAGGGCTCCGGGAGCTGGACGGCAAAGCTGATCTCGTGATCAGCAACCCGCCCTACATCCCGCTCGGCGCGTCGGTGCCGCCCGAGGTGGGAGAATACGACCCGCCGGCCGCGCTGTGGAGCGGCGAGGACGGGCTGGACGCGATCCGCGCCGTCGAGCGCGTCGCCCGGCGGCTGCTGCGTCCGGGCGGCGTGGTCGCCGTGGAGCACGGCGCGCCTCAGGGCGCCGCCGTGTACTGGGTGTTCTGCGAGGAAGTCGGCTGGCGTGACACGCGCAACCACAAGGACCTGGCGCGCCGGGACCGTTTCGTCACCGCGACGTGGCCGGGCGAGCGAGCCGACGGATGACGGGATGAGCGGCAATGAGCGAACGTTACGACTGCTCCGGCCCGGAGCAGCGGGAGGCCGGGATCGCCGCGGCCGTGGCGGCGGTGCGCAACGGCGAACTGGTCGTGCTGCCGACCGACACGGTCTACGGCATCGGCGCGGACGCGTTCACGTCGTGGGCGGTGAGCCGGCTTCTCGCGGCCAAGGGACGCGGCCGGGACATGCCGCCGCCCGTGCTCGTCGGCACCGTGCGCGCCGCGACCGCGCTGGTCGACGACATGGGAGCGTTCGGTCAGGATCTGATCGACCAGTTCTGGCCGGGTGGTCTGACCCTGGTCTGCCGGGCCACCCCGACGCTGGCCTGGGACCTGGGGGAGACCCGCGGCACGGTGGCGGTCCGGATGCCGCTGCACGCGGTCGCCCTTGACCTGCTGAAGAGGACCGGCCCGATGGCTGTGAGCAGCGCGAACCGGACCGGTCAACCGCCAGCGACGACAGCGGACGAGGCGGTCGCGCAGCTGGGCGATTCGGTCGCCGTGTACCTGGACGGCGGCCCCTGCCCCGGCGGAGTGGCGTCCACCATCATCGACCTGACGGGTTCGGTGCCGCGGCTGCTGCGGGCCGGGGCCATCCCGATGGACCGGCTCCGCGCGGTGGCGGCGCCGGTGACCGGGGAGGATGTGCCCGCATCCGGCTCGGTGAACGGCGTGCCCAACGCGCCCAACGTGCCCGGCGTCCCTGGTCTGCCGAACGGTCCCGCGCAGGCGCCCGCCCCCGGCCTGGCCGAAGTCCCTGGTCTGCCGAACGGTCCCGCGCAGGCGTCCGCCCCCGGCCCGGCCGGGAACCCTGCGGAGGCAATCGCGTCCCCCGGCGCGACGGATTCCGCGGCGGTGGCCGACGCGGGGCCCACCGCGGACGCGAGCCCCCCTGCGGACGCGAGCACCCCTGCGGACGCGAGCACCCCTGCGGACGCGAGCACCTCCGTGGATGGAAGGGGCCTCCTGGACGGCGCGGACGTGGCCGGGGCGAAGGACCCTGCGGACGCGAAGGACTAAGCCGGCAAATAGACGCGGCCGGCAGCTTGCGCCGCAAGCTAAAGTGGCAGATGATGTCCGCCAACCCTGTCGCGGCTGGCTGACCTAGCGTGCGGGAGTATGTTCTCGCGCTGCTGCTCGCCGCCGCGGCAACCTACCTGCTGACGCCGCTGGTACGGCGCGGCGCCATCGCCACCCGCGCGATGCATGCTGCCCGCATCCGGGACGTGCACGTCGTGCCCACGCCCCTGCTCGGCGGCCTGGCCATGTACGGGGGCCTGGCGGCCGGCCTGCTCGTCGCCGATCAGCTCACGTACCTGCGGGAGGCGTTCCCGTCGCCGCGGACCGTGCCGGGTCTGCTGATGGCTGGCGGCCTGCTGGTGATCACGGGCATCATCGACGACCGCTGGGGGATGGGCGCGATCAGCAAGCTCGCCGCCCAGGTGGCGGCGGGCGGCATCCTGGTCTGGAGCCAGGTCGTGCTCTCCTGGGTGCCCGAGCCGAGCGGCGGCGTGTTCATCCTCCCGCCGCAGCTGGGTCTGACCCTGACCATCCTGCTCGTCGTGATCACGATCAACGCGGTCAACTTCATCGACGGGCTCGACGGGCTCGCCGCCGGAATCGTCGCGATCGCGGCCTGCTCGTTCCTCGCCTACTCCTACACGCTCGCCCGTGTCGTCGGCATCCACTCCCAGTCGGTCCCGGCGCTGGTGGCCGCGCTGCTGGCCGGGATGTGCATCGGCTTCCTGCCGTACAATTTCTACCCGGCGCGGATTTTCATGGGCGACACCGGCGCCATGCTCCTCGGGCTGCTGCTCGCCTACGTCCCGCTGTCCAGCACGGCGATGCTCGACCCCAACGTGCTGATCCACTACAGCCACACGGTCAACCGGTACCCGACCGTGCTCCCGATCCTGCTGCCCGCGGCGATCCTGGTCATCCCGTACGCCGACCTGCTGATGGCGGTGGCGCGCCGGACCAGAGCGGGCATGTCGCCTTTTGCCGCGGATAAGAAGCACCTGCATCACCGGCTGCTGAACGTGGGCCACTCCCACCGCCAGAGCGTTCTGATCATGTACTTGTGGGCGGCGCTGTTCACCGCCAGCGTGGTGTCCCTCTCTCTGGTCCGCACAGACCTGGTCGTGCTGGTCGCGCTAACCCTGGCGGCCGTGCTCGTCCTGCTTCTCGTCACCATGCCCCGGCTGCGCCCGGGGCGGCTCCGAAACGGGGGACGGCGAAACGGGGGACGGCGGATCCGCAGTGCCGGGAGCCACGCCGGGAGCCGGGCCGAGATGCCCGTCGGCGTCACGGCCGGAGCCGGGACCGGCGCCCGGGCCGGGGGCGGAGCCGGGACCGGCGCCCGGCCCGGGGGGGAAGCCAGGACCGGTGCCCCAGTTGCCGGGGGAGCCGCGACCGGTCCCCCGGCCGCTGGGCGAGCCGGAACCAGTACCCGGGCCAGCAACGGGGCCGGGACCGGTCCCGCCGCCCGCCCGGGCCCGCCGCCGCCACGGGAACGCACCCCAGCCACCCCGCAGGGCTGAGGGCCCGCTCCGTCCGGGGGCCCGCTCCGTCCGGGGGCCCGCTCCGTCCGGGGGCCCGCTCCGTCCGGCGGCCCGCTCCGTCCGGCGGCCCGCTCCGTCCGGGGGCCCGCTCCGTCCAGGGGCCCGCTCCCCATCTGCGGAAACCCGCCCCGGATCGCCTTGCGCGGGTAGGTCAGGGGCCGGTGACTTCGGGGCCCGCGTCCGTGAGCCTTCCCCTGCTCCAGCGGGGACCTCTTATACGCCAAGGATCACACCGGCCACGTGCGTTCCGGGCCGGGCGGGCAGGGGACCGTGCCGCGCTGAGGCCGCCCCCGACCGGGTGGGATCCCCGGCCGTCCGGACTGGCGGCAGCGTTGGCCGGTTTGCCCGGACTGGACTCGTCCGAGCGTAAAGATCAGGTTTGAGAAAGTTCTCGTTTAGGTAAAGACAGAGCAAAGAACTTTGTGATAGTTTTCACGAACGACCCCCCTAACGTGATTGAGATACCCGTGATACCTTTCGTTGACCAGTGGCGACCCTCGCGCCGCACCTGCGATGCGGTGCGGGATCGTTGCCTGCGCCCCGGAGGACTCCTCCATGGGCAGCTTCAGGTAAAGAGCTTCCATAATGATCTCCCCGGAGACGTCTAAGTGCTGGCAAACTACGCCCGGATCACGCGATGGTCGGCCGTGCTGACGGCCATCGTCGCGGTGGTCATGGTCACGGTCAGCGCGGGCGTCGGCGGGTCATACGGGCTGATCGGCGCCCTCCTCGGCGTCGCGCTCGTCACGATCTTCTTCGGGATCGACATCGTGGTCATCGGCCGCGCGGCCCGGATCAGCCCGCAGGCGATCATGCTGGCGGGGATCGCTCTCTACGTGTTCAAGATCATCGTCCTCGCGGTGGCCGTGAAGGAACTGCAGGGGACGAGCTTCTTCAACGCCAAGCTCTTCGGCTTCACCGCCATCATCTGCATCCTCGCCTGGTGTGCCAGCCAGGTCATCACGTCGGTCAAGTTCAAGGCGCTTTACGTGGAACCGGACGGGAAGCGGTGAGGCGTGGCGCAACCTCTTCCTCTTCCCGAGCCGCACGAGCGGCCCCACCTGGCCGGACGGCCTGACCAGCCGCCGCTCGCCGAGCCGCCGGACCAGGTCAGGCCGGCCGAACCGGAGGACCAGCCCCTGCTGGCTGAACCGCCGGAACGGCCCCGCACCGGGCCGCTCAGGGCGCCGGCGTCCGGGGCCGGCGGTCAGCCGCGGACAAGTACGCGGACGGGCAGACTTCCCCGTTGCCGCCGCGTGGCGCGGGCTGGACGGTTATCAGCTACCTGATCGCCGGCATGATCGCTTACGGCGGGATCGGCTGGCTGGTCAGCCGCGCCGTGCACGCGCCGGTGATCTTCCCGGTCGGGATGCTGTCCGGCCTCGGGGTGTCCCTCGGCTTGGTCATCTATCGCTACGGCAGGTCATCATCCACACAGAACCAGCACGTCCAGGAAACGCGGCGAGAGGAGCCGGCCGGTGACCGGTGACATTCAGGCGGTCGCCACGGTCAGCGGCGGCGGATGCCACATCTTTTCCGGGTGCGGCTTCCCGTCGCCTGGCCTAAACAGCTTCGACTTCCGGCCGATCTTCAGCATCGGCTCCTTCCATTTCACCAAGCCGATGCTGATCGTGCTGATCTGCGCGGCGGCTGTCATCGTCTTCTTCTGGGCCGCGTTCTGGAAGCCGAAGATCGTCCCGCGGGGTGTGCAGAACCTCGGCGAGGTGGCCCTGTTCGCGGTGCGCGACCAGATTCTCCGCCCGTCCCTGGGCAAGCGGGGCGACAGCTTCCTGCCCTTCCTGACGGCGCTGTTCTTCTTCATCTGGTTCATGAACCTGATGGAGATCATCCCGTTCTTCCAGTTCCCGGCGACGTCCCGCAGCGCCATCCCCTGGTCTCTGGTCGCCATCGTCTACGTGACCTATCTGTACCTCGGCTTCAAGAACCAGGGCTTCGTCGGCTACTTCAGGAACATGATCCCCGGCGACGTGCCCAAGTGGGTTCTCGTGATCCTGGTGCCGATCGAGCTCGCCCGGTACATCATCGTCCAGCCGTTCACCCTCGGCGTGCGGCTGTTCGCGAACATGTTCGCCGGCCACCTGCTGCTGCTGATCTTCACGCTGGCGACGTGGTACCTGGCCAGCCTCAGCGTCGGGCTGGTCTTCGCCGCCACCTCAGCCGTGATGGTGCTGGCCGTGACCGTGCTCGAGGCGCTGATCCAGCTGCTCCAGGCCTTCATCTTCACCACCCTGACCGCGGTCTACATCGCGGACTCGCTGGAGGCGGGTCACTGACGCCTCACCCACCTTCCGGCGAAAGGATTTCGCCGGTCCTGACACAAAGGAAACGGACAGATGCTTGACGTTGCTACCACACACGCCCTCGCCGCCGGCACCACCGTTAGCGGCAGCCTGGGCGCAGTCGCGTACGGGCTCGCGGCCATCGGGCCGGGTGTCGGCATCGGCCTGATCTTCGGGCACGCCATCGAGGCGATGGCCCGCCAGCCGGAGGCGTCCGGGCGGATCACCCAGTTCATGTGGATCGGCTTCTCGCTGACCGAGGCGCTCGCGCTGATCGGTCTCGTCGTGCCGTTCATTTTCGGCAAGTAACGCGGATAGTTGCCGTGAGAGGCATGACGAGAAGGGCGGTTACGCGATGACGTATCTGTTGGCGGCAGGGTCATCGCAGGACCCGCTGATTCCGACGCTGACCGAGCTCATCATCGGGGCGGTCTCCTTCTTCATCGTCTTCGGGGTGCTGGGCAAGGTGCTGCTGCCGAGGGCCCAGCAGTTGCTGCGGGAGCGCACCGACCAGATCGAGGGTGGCCTGGAACGCGCGGAGGAGGCCCAGGCCGAGGCGGCCCGGGTCCTCGAGCGGTACCGCCAGCAGCTCGCCGAGGCCCGGCACGAAGCCGCGCGCCTGCGCGAGGAGGCCAGGGAACAGGGTGCTCAGATCATCGCGGAGATGCGCGAGGAGGCCCAGGCCGAGGCGCGCCGGCTGACCGAGGCCGCGAACGCGCAGATCCAGGCCGAGCGCCAGCAGGCGCTGATTTCCCTGCGCGCCGAGGTAGGCGCACTGGCCACCGATCTGGCTGGGCGCATCGTGGGAGAATCGCTCCAGGATGAGGCCCGGCAGAGCCGCGTTGTTGACAGGTTCCTCGATGACCTTGAACAGCGCGGCGGGATCGGGGCGAGGGCGGCCCGGTGAGGATCTCCCCAGTCCTGGTATCCCGAGCGTGGGAGGAACTCTTATGCGCGGCGTGAGCCGGACATCGTTCACGGATCTGCGGGATCGGCTCCCGCAGGCACTCGCCGAAGCCGGCCGGACCCGTCCCGCCAGGGGCCGTTCGGCAGCTGGGGAAACCGGCACCAGCCAGACGGCCACCGGAACGGCAGCCACCGGAACGGGCGCCACCGGAACGGCGGCCACCGGAACGGCGGCCACCGGAAAGGGCGCCGGAGGGCGCACGGCCGCGGGCCGGTCGCGCTCCCAGGCCAAGGCCTCCGGACCGGCGGGCGGGCCGGCGGGCGGGCTGGTGGGCGGGCCGGCAGGCGGGCTGGCGGCCACGGTCGGCGATGAGCTGTTCGCCGTGCTGCGGCTGCTGGACCGCGAGCACGCACTGCGGCGCGCGCTGTCCGACCCGTCCAAGCCCGCGGACGAGAAGGGCGCGATCGCGGTCGCGCTGCTGCACGGCAAGGTCACGCCGGTGACCGAGGAACTCGTCGCGGCCATTGTCAGGTCTCGCTGGGCCAGCTCGGCGGACATGACCGACGCGGTCGAACAGCTCGCGGTGGAGGCGTTCGCCTTCGCGGCGCAGGACGCCCACCAGCTGGATGACCTGGAGGATGAGCTCTTCCGGTTCAGCCGGGTGGTATCGGGCGAGCCGGAGCTCCGCGTGGCGCTGACCGAGCCGGTGCTGCCCGCCGAGCGCAAGCGCGGCCTGCTGAACGCGCTGCTCGGGGGCAAGGTGACGCCGGTGGCGCTGCGGCTGATCACCGAGATGTCCCTGTACCCGAGGGGCCGGACGCTGGTGGTGAGCCTCGACATGTGCACGCGCATCGTCGCCCAGCGCCGTCAGCGCCTGATCGCCGTGGTGCGCATAGCGAAAGAGCCGACGGCGCAGCAGCGCCGCAGGCTGGCCGAGGCGCTGGCGGCCATCTACGGTCATGAGGTGTACATCAATGTCGTGATCGACCCGGCGGTCATCGGCGGCATGACCATTCAGGTCGGCGACGAGCTGATCGACGCGAGCGTGCTGACCCGCCTGGCGGCGGTGCGCCGCAAGCTGGCTGGCTGAGCCATGCCAGGCCCGTACCGCCCGCACCCCGCGGCTGGCGCATCCCGGCCAGTCAATACCCGACGCACAGGAAAGACACGAGGAAGATGGCGGAGCTGACAATCCGGCCCGACGAGATCCGGGATGCCCTGGCGCAGTTCGTCGAAGAATACGAACCGGAATCCGCCTCCCTGCAGGAGGTGGGAATGGTCACCGAATGCGGCGACGGTATCGCCCGGGTCGAGGGACTGCCCTCGGCAATGGCCAACGAGCTACTGGAGTTCGAGGGCGGCACCCGCGGCCTCGCGCTCAACCTGGACATACGCGAGATCGGCTGCGTCATCCTGGGTGAGTTCAGCAAGATCGAAGAGGGACAGCAGGTCCGCCGGACCGGCGAGATCCTCTCGGTGCCGGTCGGGGACAGCTTCCTCGGCCGGGTCGTCGACCCGCTGGGGTCCCCTCTCGACGGCAAGGGCGAGATCACCGACCACGAACTTCGCCCCCTGGAGACCCAGGCGCCATCGGTGGTGGAGCGCCAGCCGGTGAAGGAGCCGCTGCAGACCGGTATAAAGGCGATCGACGCCATGACGGCGATCGGGCGCGGCCAGCGGCAGCTCATCATCGGCGACCGGCAGACCGGCAAGACGGCCATCGCCATCGACACGATCATCAACCAGCGCTCGAACTGGGAGTCCGGTGATCCCAAGCGCCAGGTCCGTTGCGTCTACGTGGCCATCGGCCAGAAGGGCTCGACGATCGCCTCAATCCGCCAGTCGCTGGAGGAGGCGGGCGCGCTGGAGTACACCACCATCGTGGCGTCGCCGGCGTCGGACCCGGCGGGCTTCAAGTACATCGCGCCCTACACCGGGTCCGCGATCGGCCAGCACTGGATGTACGAGGGCAAGCATGCCCTGATCGTCTTCGACGACCTGACCAAGCAGGCCGAGGCCTACCGGGCCATCTCGCTGCTGTTGCGCCGCCCGCCGGGCCGTGAGGCCTACCCCGGCGATGTGTTCTACCTGCACTCGCGGCTGCTGGAGCGCTGCGCCAAGCTGTCCGATGAGCTCGGCGGCGGCTCGCTGAGCGGGCTGCCGATCATCGAGACCAAGGCCAACGACATCTCGGCCTATATCCCGACCAACGTCATCTCGATCACCGACGGCCAGATCTTCCTCGAGACCGACCTGTTCAACTCCGGCGTCCGCCCCGCGATCAACGTCGGCCGGTCGGTGTCCCGTGTCGGCGGGAACGCCCAGGTCCGGGCGATGAAAAAGGTCGCGGGTACGCTCCGGCTGGCGCTGTCCCAGTTCCGTGACCTGGAGGCCTTCGCGGCGTTCGCCTCCGACCTGGACGCGGCGTCCCGCGCCCAGCTGGACCGGGGCGCACGGCTGGTGGAGCTGCTGAAGCAGCCGCAGTACGACCCGTTCCCGATGGCGCAGGAAGTGGTCTCGATCTGGGCGGGCACGGCCGGCCAGATCGACGACGTTCCGGTCGAGGACGTCTCGCGGTTCGAGTCGGAATTCCTCGAGAGCCTGAAGCGCAACAACGCCGGCATCCTCGACGCGATCCGGGAGACCGGCGACCTGTCGGAGGACACCCTGACGGCGCTCAAGGACGCCATCGAGCAGTTCCGCCGCACCTTCGAGAAGAGCAACGGCGAGCTGCTGGTGACCGACGACGAGCAGCCCGAGGCGATGGGCGAGGACGAGGTGGGCCACGAAAAGGTGACCCGGCGCACCTCCGGGCCGCCCAGCGAGCCGACCGGCGAGGACACGTCCCAGCCCGTCGCCGCGCCGGACGGCAGTTCCGGCGGGAAGCCCGGCGCGGGCGCGGCCGACGCCAGCAGCCCGTCCGGTGAGAAGAGCTAGCCATGGCCGCGACGCTTCGCGCCGTCCGGCAGCGGATCCGGGCGGTCCAGTCCATCGGCAAGATCACCCGTGCCCAGGAACTGATCGCCTCGTCCCGGATCGTCCGGGCGCAGCAGCGCATGCGCGAGGCGCAGCCGTACGCGCGGGAGCTCACGCGGGCGGTGGAGGCGGTCGTCAGCCGGTCGTCCACCATCGACCACCCGCTGGTCTCCGAGCCGGAGTCCGTCTCTCGCGCCGCGGTGCTGGTGCTGACCAGCGACTCCGGCTTCTGCGGGGCGTTCAACAACAACATCCTGCGTGAGGAGCAGCGGCTGGTCCGCACCCTCACGGAGCGGCAGGTCCAGGCGGTCCCGTTCGTGGCGGGGCGCAAGGGCATCGGCTGGCACCGGGCCCGCCAGATCGAGATGGCGCGGCAGTGGAGCGGGTTCTCGGTGCGGCCGTCGGTGCGTGATACGACCGAGGTGACGAACGGACTGCTCGAGGCGTTCGACCGGCCGTCCGGGGACGGCGGCGTGGACGAGATCTACATGGTGCGCACGGAGTTCGTCTCGATGCTGACCCAGCGCCCAGTGGTCACCCGGCTGCTGCCGCTGGAAATCGAGGAGAGCTCCGATGAGCCGGCCGGCGGCCCGCTGCCGCAGTATGAGTTTGAGCCGTCGACCGAGACGGTGCTTGACCGGCTGCTGCCGCAGTACGTGGAGGGCCGGATCTTCTACGCAATGCTCGAGGCGGCGGCGTCCGAGCTCGCCTCCCGCCGCCGCGCGATGAAGGCGGCGACCGATAACGCCAACGATCTGGTGGAGCGGCTGACCCGCGAGGCCAACAACGCGCGGCAGGCCGAGATCACTCAGGAAATCAGCGAGATCGTGGGCGGCTCCAACGCGATGGCCGACGCCACCGCAGGAAGTGAGTGAGGGACATTATGACCGCGACCGTAGACAATCCCGCGGCAAGCGAAGCCGGGACCCGGGGGACCGGCCGGGTCGCGCGGGTCATCGGCCCCGTCGTCGACGTGGAATTTTCCGCCGATGATATGCCGGAGATCTACAACGCGCTGCACGTCGATATCACCCTGGGTGACGAGACCAAGACGCTGACCCTTGAGGTCGAGCAGCACATCGGCGACGACGTGGTGCGGGCGATCTCGATGCAGCCGACCGACGGCATGGTCCGCGGGACCGACGTCATCGACACCGGCGCGCCCATCTCTGTACCGGTCGGTGAGGTGACCAAGGGTCACGTGTTCAACGCCCTCGGCGAGAGCCTCGACGTCCCGACCTCGTCGCTGGAGATCACCGAGCGCTGGGCTATTCACCGCGACCCGCCGCCGCTGGACCAGCTCGAGCCGCGCACCGAGATGTTCGTGACCGGCATCAAGGTCCTCGACCTGCTCACGCCGTACGTCCGGGGCGGCAAGATCGGCCTGTTCGGCGGCGCGGGCGTGGGCAAGACCGTGCTGATCCAGGAGATGATCCGCCGCGTCGCGCAGAACTTCTCCGGCGTCTCGGTCTTCGCCGGTGTCGGCGAGCGCACCCGCGAGGGCAACGACCTGTTCCTGGAGATGACCGAGTCCGGCGTCATCGCGGACACGGCGCTGGTCTTCGGCCAGATGGACGAGCCGCCGGGGACCCGGCTGCGGGTGGGCCTGTCGGCGCTCACCATGGCCGAGTACTTCCGCGACGTGGAGAAGCAGGACGTCCTGCTGTTCATCGACAACATCTTCCGGTTCACCCAGGCCGGCTCGGAGGTGTCGACGCTGCTGGGCCGGATGCCGTCGGCGGTGGGCTACCAGCCCACGCTGGCCGACGAGATGGGCCAGCTGCAGGAGCGGATCACCTCCACCCGCGGTCACTCGATCACGTCCATGCAGGCCATCTACGTGCCGGCCGACGACATCACCGACCCGGCCCCGCACACCGTGTTCGCGCACCTCGACGCCACCACCACGCTGTCCCGCGCGATCACGGAGAAGGGCATCTACCCGGCGGTGGACCCGCTAGACTCCACGTCACGGATCCTGGACGCCCGGTACGTCGGCCTGGAGCACTACGACGTGGCCCGCCAGGTGCAGCAGATTCTGCAGCGCTACAACGAGCTGCAGGACATCATCGCCATCCTGGGCATCGACGAACTGGGTGAAGACGACCAGGTCGTCGTGCGCCGGGCGAGGCGCATCGAGCGGTTCCTCTCGCAGCCGATGTACGTCGCGGAGCAGTTCACCGGGCAGCCGGGGGTCTTCACGCCGCTGGAAGAGACGATCTCCTCCTTCAAGGCGATCACTGAAGGCAAGTACGACAACCTGCCGGAGCAGGCGTTCTTCATGTGCGGCGGGATCGAGGAAGTGGAGAAGAAGGCCAGGGAGATGGAGCAGTGACCTTGCACGTCGAGGTCGTCGTCGCGGACCGGGAGCTATGGGCGGGCGACGCCGGCATGGTTATCGCGAAAACGCTCGATGGTGACATCGGGCTGCTGGCCGGCCATCCGCCGGTTCTGGGTATCCTGGCCGAGGGCAGCGTCGTCCGCATTCTCGACCCGGCGGGCGACGCATCGCGGGCCGAAGTGGCGGCGGCCGGGGGAGAGATCACCGCCGCGGTGAGCGGCGGTTTCCTCTCCATCGCCGATGACCGGGTGTCAATCCTCGCGGTCGATGCGCAGCTCGGCGCCGAGGTAGACAAGGCCGCAGCCCGCTCGGAGCTGGAGACCGCGCTGAGCGGGGCAGGCTTGCCGTCGTCGGCCGAGGAACCCACAGAGGCAAGGTACGCGAGGGCGCAGCTGCGAGCCGCGGGCGAACAGGCCTGACGAGGGCCGGGGGTGGGAGGCGCGCTGGCTCTTGATGCGGCCTGGCTTTTCGCCGCCTTCCTCCTCTTCCTCGTCCTGATCGCGAGCGGGATCGCCGCCCGCCGGTTCCTGCTCGAACGCGGCGGCGGCACCGTTGACTGCGGTCTGCGGCGCACCGCGGGCCAGGGATCGTGGCGTCTCGGCGTCGCCTCCTACCAGGGCGACCGGCTGTGCTGGTTTCCGCTGTTCGGGGTCCGGCTGCGGCCCCGGGTGGAGCTGGAGCGCCGCACGCTGACCGTCGCGGCACGGCGGGAGGCCACCCCGGCCGAGAGCGCCAGCCTCGGCCCCGGGATGGCCGTGGTGGAGTGCACGGTGGGCGACGCGGCCCGGGTAGAGCTCGCGATGTCGGAGGCGGTGCTCACCGGCTTCCTGGCCTGGCTCGAAGCCGCCCCGCCCGGCTCCTACATGGACCAGATCGCCTGAGCCGCCCCGCCCGGCTCGTGCCTGGACCAGATCGCCTAACGTTCCCCACCGGGCTTCCACAGCACGTCACCGTGCCCGGCGTTGAGCCGCCGCCCGAGGATGAACAGCAGATCTGACAGGCGGTTCAGGTACCGCGCGGCCAGCGGGTTAACCGTGTCCCCGTGCTCGCCGACCGCCGCCCACGCGCTCCGCTCGGCCCGGCGCGTGACCGTCCGCGCGGTGTGCAGCAGGGCCGCGGCGGGCGTTCCGCCGGGCAGCACGAAGCTGCGCAGGACGGGCAGATCCTCGTTGTAGCGGTCGCACGCCTGTTCCAGCGCGTCGATGTAGCTCGCGTCGATCCGCAGCGGCGGATAGGGCGGCGGCCGGTCGGTGATGGGATTGGCGAGGTCAGCGCCAACGTCGAAGAGCTCGTTCTGGATGCGGGACAGCAGTTCGGTGATCTCCGGCTCAGTCCGCCCGATGGTGATCGCCACGCCGATGGCGCAGTTGGCCTCTTCTACGTCGGCGTAGGCGACCAGCCGGCTGTCGGTCTTGGCCGCCCGTGTGCCGTCCGCGAGGGCGGTGCTCCCGTCGTCCCCGGTTCGCGTGTAGATACGTGACAGCACAACGGGATTGTCCCTGCGGTTACGTGGCATGTTCCCACCATACGATGGCGCCCGGAGCCCCAGTACCTGCCGGGCATGGCGGAAGTTCCCCTCCCTGGGCGCTGGCCATAACGTCTCTGATGCCGGGCTTCTTGCGCCCGCCCCGGCACCACGGGGGTACCCTGGGTTACCTCTGATATCAGAACGTGATCATCAAACTGACCTGCGGGGATTCACATTTGATCACCGGTATGATTAGCTTTGATCACAGAGGGTTAGCGAGACCGCGAAGAACAGGTCCGGCTTTGGGGGTGATTTCCGGTCGCAACCCTTGGTGGGCTGGCTCCGTCCGCTAACCAGCGGTGATCGCCGGCGACCACCTGGGGGCCTATGGATCTCGGGGGCTCATCGGACCCCACCGGGAGCGCTCCCGGTCGGCAACAGCTGGCCGGGGGCCACCCACCCGGTCAGCCACCCACCCGGTCAGCCACCCACCCGGGGGCCACCGCCCGGGGCCAGCCCACCCATGAGCCCCCGCCCGGTCGGTCGCCCAGGCGCGGCCGCGCCGGCCGTGCAGCAGGGTGACGAGCCCGTAGCTGCTCGCGCTGGCCAGCTGAATGCCCTCCTCAAGGGTCGCCACCCGCCGCACGGTGATCGCCGGCCCGGCCAGGACGTCGCGATGGGCTGCCCGGTCGCCGGGTTCGGCGATTCGAACGTCGCGCGGGCGGACACCCGCGGCCGGGCCGGCTCCTGAGCCTGGGATGCTGTCAAAGCCACCGCCATCCTCGCCTGCTGGCTGCGCGCGCATGTGCCTCGGCTGCGCGCGCACGCACCGGAGTGTTAAGTAAATCACCGCCCACCCGCTGAACCTACCGTGCAGTAGCAAGATCCGCGGCCGCTCCCGCCGGCCCGCCTGCCGCCCGTGCCCGCCCGGCCCGCGCCGACCCTGGAGAGACCGTTGCCAACTCGCCCCTACGTCCTGATCAGCTGCGCCATGTCGGTGGACGGCCGGATCGATGACACCGGCCCCGCGCGCCTGCTGCTGTCCGGCCCGGACGACCTGGACCGGGTGGACGAGCTGCGGGCCAGCGCGGACGCGATCCTGGTGGGCGCGAACACCGTGCGCCAAGACAACCCGCGGCTGCTCATCCGCTCACCACGGCTCCGCGCCGCCCGGGTCGCGGCCGGGCGGCCGGAGCACCCCCTGCGGGTCACCGTGACCACGACCGCCGACCTCGACCCGGCCGCGCGCTTCTTCGCCCCACCGGAGCGGGCGGACGCCCTCGCCCCGCAGCGGGCGGGCGGGGGCCGCCTGGTCTACTGCGCCAGCCCGGCGGTCCCGGCCGCGGTGGCGCGGCTGGGGGACAGGGCCGAGGTCATTGACGCCGGTGACCCGCCCGCCCTCTCCTTCACGCTCGCCGATCTGGCCGAACGCGCCGTGGCGCGGGTTCTCCTCGAAGGCGGCTCGGTCCTGCTGCGGGATTTTCTGACCCAGAACCTCGCGGATGAGCTGCACCTGGCCGTGGCGCCGTTCTTCGTGGGGGAGGCGGGCGCGCCGCCGTTCGCGCTGCCGGGGGACTACCCCGCGGACCGCGCGCACCCCATGACGCTGGCCGGCGTGCAGCGGCTCGGCGGCGTGGTCGCGCTGCGCTACCTGCTGGGCCCCGGCGCCCCCGGCGCCCCCGGCCGTCCTGGCGCCCCCGGCCTCCCCAGCGCGCCAGGCGGCCCCAGCGCGGCCGGCGGGCCCAGCGCGACCGACGCGCGTTTCCTCCGCGCGGCGATCGAGCTGTCCCGCCAGTGCCCGCCCTCGGACACCGCCTTCTCGGTGGGGGCCATCATCGTGGCCGCGGACGGAGAGATCATGGCCACCGGCTTCTCCCGGGAGCAGGAGCCGCACGACCACGCGGAGGAGGTCGCGCTGCGCAAGATCGGCCCGGATGACCCGCGCCTGGCCACCGCGACGATCTACAGCTCGCTCGTGCCGTGCGGCGCGCGGGCATCCCGCCTCATCACGTGCGTCCAGCACATCCTTGCGGCGGGCATTCCCCGGGTCGTCTTCGCGTGGCGCGAGCCGCCCATCTTCACCGAAGGCCGCGGCGCCGAGCAGCTCCGCGCCGCGGGCATCACCGTCGCCGAGATCCCGGCGCTCGCCCCGGCCGCGAGCGCCGTCAACGCGGCCGTGCTGCGCGGTCACGGCGACGCGCCCGGCTCCCGGGTGTAACCGAGGATGCGACGCCCCTCGTCAACGTGGGAGCGGATCTCGGCCACGTCAACCCCTTCGATGGTCCCACCCGAATCGGCGAGCACCTGGGTACGCGCCGCCGGCGATCTCGTCGGCCAGGGCGAGCACCTCAGTGTCGGTGTCGGCCGGGCCCGGCTCAGGCCAGGGTGGACAGGTCGAGGGCGCCGGATTCGGTCAGCCCGTTTAGCACGGTGACCGTCGCCCAGCCCTGCCGGATCAGCGCGAGGTCGGTGCCTGCCGCGGGCTGCGCGTCAAGCCCGGAGAACGTCACGGGGATGAAGCCCTCGCCCGGCTCGCCGATGATCACCCGCATCACCTCGTAGGATGCCAGCCGCGCCGGGTGCAGCCCGCGCAGCTCGCCGGCGGGCCGGTCGGGCACGTTCACGTTCACGACGACTGGAACCTCGGCGCGCGGCAGGAACCACTCGAGCACGCGGGTGGTGGCTGCCGCGGCGGTGTCCCAGTGCACGGCCCGGGCCGAATCCAGCGATACCGCCATGGCCGGCAGGCCCGCCGACGCGGCGGTCAGCGCGGCGCCCAACGTGCCGGAGTGCAGGATGGCCCGCCCGATGTTCGGCCCCCGGTTGATCCCCGACAGCACGATGTCCGGCGGCTCCCCGAAGGCGCCGTGCGAGCCCACGAAAACGATCATCGCCGGCGACGCCCGCACCGCGACCGTGCGCGCGTTGCCCAGCCCGTCGAGCGTCCGGTCCTCGACCAGCAGGCGGCCGCCGTCGGCCAGCCCGGACATGGCGGCACTGGTGCCGCTGCGCTCCCCGTCCGGCGCCGCGACGGTCACCTTCAGCCCGGTGGCGACGGCGACCTGCGCCAGCGTGCGCAGCCCGGCGCTGTCGATCCCGTCGTCGTTGGTGACCAGTGCACGCATTAGGTCATATAAGCACTCGCCGCCGCCGGCTCCGGCCCGGGGGCCTCTCGCGCCAGCCGGCCGCCGTCCGGACGGGACGTCGCCGGCGGGCCCAGTGGCCGGGCCCGCCGCATCCTCGGCCTGTTCGGGGCGGCCCCGGCACGTCATCCCCGGTGCCGCGCGTCACCGCGCCGTCCAGGGTGACGCAGCGGATGCGGCGGCCGGTGACCAGGACCCGCCGGACACCGTGGCATCACGCGCAGATCCAGTACGATCCACGCTGATCTCATTCTTCGTGCGACGCGGCACGCCGGGTTATGCGAACAGGCCGCGGATGTCGTCGGCGTCAAGGCTGGCGCCGAACGCGTTCCCGTCGTCCATGACGCTCGAGAACAGCTCCGCCTTGCGCGCCTTGAGCGCCACGACCTTCTCCTCGATGGTGTCTCTCGCGATGAGCCGGTACACCATCACGTTGCGGGTCTGCCCGATGCGGTGCGTCCGGTCGACGGCCTGCGCCTCCGTCGCGGGATTCCACCACGGGTCGAGCAGGAAGCAGTAGTCGGCCTCGGTCAGGTTCAGGCCGAACCCGCCGGCCTTCAGGCTGATCAGGAACACCGGGACGCCGCCATCCTTGAATCGCCCGATCACCGCGGCCCTGTCCCGCGTCTTGCCATCGAGATAGCAGTGACCGACCCCCTCAGCGGCAAGACGCTCCCGCACCATCTCAAGGAAGCCGGTGAACTGGCTGAAGACCAGCGCCCGGTGCCCGCTACCGGTGACGTTCCGCAGCTGTTCCAGCAGGGCGTCGATCTTGCTGCTCGGAAGGTCGAGGTGCTCGCCGTCGGTGAGGCCGGCGTGCAGGCTCAGCTGGCGCAGCAGGGTGAGCGAGCGCAGGATGGTGAACCGGTTGCGCTGCAGGTCATCGACCAGCCCCAGGACTTTCTGCCGCTCCCGCTGCAAATGCCGCTGATAGACCGTGCGGTGCCGGGGATGCAGATCCACCTCGAGAAGCTGCTCCTGCTTGGCGGGCAGGTCCGCGGCCACCCGCTCCTTCGTGCGGCGCATGACCAGCGGCCTGATCCGGCGGCGCAACTGCGCGAGCAACTCCGGTTCACGGCCGTTCTCGATCGGGCGGGCATAAAAATCGCGGAAGCGGGCCGGATGCGGGAACAGTCCTGGCGCGGTGATCGACAACAGTGACCACAGCTCCATCAGGTTGTTCTCCATCGGGGTACCGGTGATGGCGAGTTTGAACGGCGCGGGCAGTTTCCGGGCGCACTGGTACGCCTTCGACTGGTGGTTCTTGACGAACTGGGCCTCGTCGAGCAGCAGCCCGGACCAGTCCGCCGCCGCGTAGGCGTCGAAGTCGAGCCGGAACAGCGTGTAAGAGGTCACCACCACATCCGCGCCCGCGATGATCTCGCCCAGGCTCTGGCCGCGCTTGCGCAGCGTGTCGGAGATTCCCGCCACGGTCAGCCCCGGGGCGAACCGGGCGGCTTCGGTCAGCCAGTTCGCCGTGACGCTGGTCGGCGCGACGATGAGAAACGGCACGAGGCCGGGCTGAGCCTGCCTGGCGTGGCAGATCAGGGCCAGGGCCTGCAATGTCTTACCCAGTCCCATATCGTCCGCGAGGATGCCACCGAGCTGGTGCTCCCACAGGAACGCCAGCCAGCCGAACCCGTCGGCCTGGTATGGCCGCAACTGGGCGGACAGCGCCGCGGGCTGGGGCTTCGGCTCGATGGAGCCGAGCGCCAGGAGCCCGCCGACCTGACGCTGCCACGCCTGCGCCTGTGCCTCGACGACGCCGAGGGCGGCGAACTCGTCCCATAGCCCGGCCTGGAACCGGCTGATCCGCAAGGGGCCGTCCGGCGTTTCCTGCAGCGCCCGTGCCTCGTCGATCAGCCGCCGGAGCGACCGCAGTTCCGGTTTATCGAGGGAGAAGTACGCGCCGCCGGTCAGCAGCAGATGCGATTGGTTCCTGCTCAGGGCGACGAAGATGTCTGCGAATGGGACCTCACGTCCCTCGACGGTGATGGAGACGCCGAGGTCGAACCAGTCGGTCTCCCCGGCCACATCGCCGGCCGATACGCCGATCCGCAGCGAGTCGCCGGCCTCGCGGTAGTCGGCGGGCTCACCGCTGATCTCGACGGCTACGCCGGGGTGCCCGTCAAGCAGCGGCAATACCTCAGTGCTGAACCGCATGGTGGCGATGCCGCCGAGCGCTGTGCCCGGCACGAGGGGCCGCTCGGGGTCCGGGCTGCGCAGGCCGAACGCCTCCAGCCCGGCGTCGAGCCCCGCCAGGATGGTGCGCTCGGCATCCAGATCCCGGTACCCGGGATCCCCGTCCGGATACAGTGGCGCGCGTCGCCGGGACTCACCGATCTCGTATTCCCATTCCCAGCGCAGGTCCAGATCGTGGCCGGTGCCGTAGGACGCGCTCAGCACCAGGGTGGGATCCGGGATCACCGGCGGGCTGAACGAGCCGTCCGAGGAGATCACCCTGGCCATCTGGCGCAACCGGGGGTAGTACTCGTCGCGGAACCGTGCGTGGGCCCCGGCGGGAACTTGCAGCGGCCGCGCTTCCAGTGCCAGGCGCTGCAGCGACGGCGGGACGGGACTGGCCAGCCTGGCGATCCGCAGCGGCCAGTCGCCTCGGCCGGTCCCAGGCGCCAGGCCCTCGTGGCTGGTGTACACCAGCCCGTGGCCTTGCGGCCCGATGAACGCGACGGGGACGGCATCGGTGGGCTTCTCGTCGACGACGACCACCGGGGTGATCGCGAGCGTATCCGCACTGCTGGTGGCATCCAGGCACAGCTCGGCGTGCCCGTAGGAGTCCAGCGGGCCCAGGCGGTTCCGTGCGTGAACCAGGTGCAGGCCGATCGCCTCCGCCTCGTCCAGCAGCGGCCAGAGCCGGGCGGACTCGAACGCGGACAGTGTGATCGTCTTTTCCTCTCCGTAGGAGTAGGAATAGACGAACTGACTGAGGCCAGATTTGTAAAGCGCGTAGAACTCTTTCAGCCACCGTATGTGCGAGGCGCGGTAGTCGCCGGAGTAATGCAGATTCCCCAGGTGGGACCAGCTCAGGCCGCCGGCCACCCAGCCGTTCTTTCCCGGTCGCACCAGCCGGGCCTGCAGCTGCGGCACCGGATCGGGCCCGGCCGGGCGGCTCCGGGGCAGGTACTGGGGCGTGGACAGGGTGAGCTCGATCGCCAGCGGGGTAGTCGCCGCCGGGCCCCGCGGGCCCGCCGGGCCCGGGCCCGCCGCGCCCCGCGCCCCGGCCTGTCCCGACGTCAGCAGCGAGGCCAGCGGCCGCTCCCACGCCGCGTGGCCGGCGCCGGCCTTGTCCGCTGCCGGGCGCCCTGTGCCTGCCGGGCGCCCTGTGTCCGCCGGGCGCCCTGTGTCCGCCGGGCGCAATGGGCCGGTCGCGGTCAGCACGAGCGCCACGACGTGCTTGCAGTCGAACCCGACCGGGCAGCTGCATTCGCCCCGCTCGAACCGGTGAACCGGCCCGTCGGGCCCATCGGGGGACGAGAAGCGCGCCGTCGTCGTGTAGAGGTTGCCGTACCGGCCGCGCACCGTTCCGGCCAGGGCTCCCGCGGACAGTTTCCACAGTGCGCGCACGACCGCGTGCTGCCGGACACACTGGACGCCTCGCTCGTAGGTCTCCCGTCCGACTGCCTCGGCGAGGGCGGCGGGATCGATGTCGACCACCAATTCACGCTGCACGGTAGTGACGCTACCGAGCCGCACCGACAATTTTTGCGGAACTCGCCGTTGACGCCAGCCTAATCTTATCCAGCGGTAGTCAGAAAAGGCGGAGCGAGTCATCCTCCGTGCCGCGCATCGCCTCGTAGTCGAGGGTCACGCAGCGGATACCGCGGTCGGTGGCCAGCACGCGGGCCTGCGGCTTGATCTCCTGGGCGGCGAAGATGCCCTGCACCGGCGCCAGTAGCGGATCCCGGTTGAGCAGCTCCAGGTACCTGCTGAGCTGCTGCACGCCGTCGATCTCACCGCGGCGCTTGATCTCGACCGCGACGCTTGTGCCGTCGGCGTCCTTGCACATCAGGTCGACCGGCCCGATCGGCGTCGGGTACTCGCGCCGGATCAGCCGCCAGCCCTCCCCGAGCACGTGCACCTGCGCCGCGAGCAGCTCCTGGAGGTGCGATTCCACCCCGTCCTTGACCAGCCCAGGGTCGACGCCCAGGTCGACCGAGGAATCGCTGAGGACCTCCTCGATCGTGATGGCCAGGGTCTCGGCCGCCTTGTTCGTCACCGTCCATCGCCCGGGTCCCTCGGCCAGCCGGCACGGCGGTGACATCCAGTTCAGCGGCTTGTAGGAGCCGCCGTCGGAGTGCACCAGGACCGAGCCGTCGGCCTTGACGATGAGCAGCCGCAGGGCCGGGGGGAGGTGTGCGGTGAGCCGGCCGACGTAGTCGACGCTGCACCGCGCGATGACGAGCCGCACGGAACGCCACTGTAGCCCGGCCGGTCCAGGTGCGGCGCCCGCCCGGCGATTGACACATAAAGTATCGACCGTGAGCTCGCGCAAATCCCGCCGCCCGCGTTCCGGGGAGTCCTGGCCGCTGGGTCCCGAGCGCGCCGAATCGTGGCCAGACGGGGACTGGATCGTCCGGCAGGTTCCCGGCGCCGCCGCGGTCAAGGCCTACCGCTGTCCCGGCTGTGACCAGGAAATACCACCCGGGACAGCGCACGTCGTCGCGTGGCCGGCCGAGGCGCCGGGCGCCGACCTGCGGCGGCACTGGCACCGGACCTGCTGGGACCGGCGGCTGAACCGGCGGCCGGGTTCGGCCCGGCGTGGCTGAACCCGGCCTGGCTGAGCCGCTGCGCCCGGCGGGCCCGGCGGCATGGCTGACCACGGCGGACACGACCAGGTACCTGCGGGCGGGGGAGCCCTCCGTCCGGATGGGTCCCGGCCAGGCCCGTTCGGTGAGTTAATCCCTTTGCGCTGCCCTGACCGGCCGAACGGAAGGACCAACCATGCCGCTTTTCGACATGACGGGCAAGAAGGCGTTTGTGACCGGGGCCTCGCGGGGCATCGGCCGGGTGATCGTGGCCGCCCTCGCCGAGGCCGGCGCCGATGTCGCGCTCGTCGCGCGCAGCGAGGACGGGCTCCAGGAGACGGCCCGCCAGGTGACCGGCCGTGTACCTGGCCAGCGACGCGTCCTCGTACATGACGGGCCAGGTGCTGATCGTCGACGGCGGCCAGACGGTCATCTGACCGCGCCCGCCCATCGTTGCCCCCGGCACGCTGACGGGCCAGGTCCCCGCTCCGGGCCTGGCCCGTCAGCTACCGGCGGCGAGGCCGCATCCGCAGCGCTCGCCGCACCGCTACCTGGTTCCTACTCGGTCCACCAGTCCTCGTCGTCCGGCGCCTTGCCGTTGGCGGGCTGCCTGGCGCCGTTCGGGGGACCGTTGCGGGCACCCTGGCCGCCGGCGCCGGAGCGGGCCGCTGTGCCGGAGACTGAACCGTGGCCCGCGGAGCGTTGTCCGGCGGCCTGGGCGCGTCCTGCGTGGGAGGCGGCGCAGGAGCGGGCGCCGGGGGCCGGGGGGATTCCGCGCCGATGGCCGGGCGCGACGGCGACGTGTGCACGGCCGAGTCGTCCATTCCCGGAACCCCGCCGCCGAGCAGCTGGCGCAGCTGGGCGAGGTGGCTGCTGATGCTGTCCTTCTGCCGGGTGAGGTCGTCGACCTGGCGCTGCGCCGCGGCGCGGGAGCGTTCGGCTTCGGACTTCGTCTCGGCCAGCAGGTGGTCCGCCTGGCTCTTGGCCTGGCTGACGATCTGGTCCGCGTTCTTCTTGGCGTTGCTGACCAGCTGCTTGGCATGCTGGTCCGCGTCGCGCCGGGTCTGCTCGGCCTGGGCGCTCGCCTTGGCGGCCCGCTGCTCGGCCGTCGACGCACGCTGCTCGGCCTCGGAGACGAGCTTCTGGGTCGCGGCCTGCGCGGCGGACAGACGCTCGGCCTCCTGCCGTTCGGCTTCTTCCCGGCGCGCCGCGAGCTGGATCTCGAACTCGGCCTCGGCCTGCGCCCGCTGCGCTTCACTCTCCTCGAGGATCCGCTGAGCCTGGCTGCGCATCTCGTCGGCCTGGCGCTTGGATGTGGTGAGGATCTCATCGCGTTCCCGCTTGGCGGACGCCTTGAGCTGAGCGACTTCGCGCTCGGTGGTGGTCCGGAGCTTGGCGATGTCGCGTTCCACCGCCGCCCGCTTCTCGGCGATCTCGTGGTCCGCCGTCGCGCGCAGCTTGGCGACCTCGCGCTCGGTCGTCGAGGTGAGCTCGTCGGACTCGCGCCGTGCGCCCGTCCTGATGGAGTCGGCCTCACGCTCGGCCGCGCCACGCTGGTCATCGGTCTCGCGCTTGGCGATCGCGCGCAGTTCCGCCGCCTCGTTCTCGGCGGAGGCGCGCACCTCGGCGGCGTCCACCTTCGACGCGGCCTTGATCTCGTTGGCCTCGGACCGGGCGGCCTGGACAAGCTCGGTGGCCTGTTCCTCGGCGAGCCTGAGCAGCTGCTCGATCCGTGCGCCCAGGCCGGAGTAGGTGGGTCGTTCCTGCTCCTGAAGCTGCCGGTGAGCTTCGGTCAGCTCCCGGTGCATTGCCTGGACTTGATCCTTGTGTTGGCGCAAGTCCCCCTCAAGCTGGGCGAGATGCTCGTTGACCTGCTGGGGGTCATAGCCGCGCATCACCTTGGCGAACTCGCGCGGCTGGCTGTCTTCAAAGAAATTGGTGAGCTGTGCGTCAATGTCGGATTGCATGTGGCCTAACCCTGTTGGACGGAACGGCAGGCGGGGGACAGATGATCATCTCGCCGCCCGATCGGTGGGCTCAGCCGCCGGCACAGCGGCAGTCCCTCGCCGGTCGTAACGGACTTCTGCGATTTTCTCATCTGGTAGCAGGCAGACTACTCCGCCTTCGGGACGTTGTCGGTTCCTTCGGACTTCACAGCGGCGGATTCTCGGGACTCGCCGCCCTGCTTCCGGTCGATCAGCACCGAACCGGACAATGACCATATATCTGTCCTGCGTAGCGCGCACATTCGGGTCGTCGCTCGCGGTCACGCCGAGACGCCCATAGTACCCGTGAGGTATGGGTGCCGTCGGGCGGCCGCGTCATCCCGCGCCCCGGCGCCGGCCCGTCCGGGGCCGGGCCGGTGTTATTTCGGTCATAGTCCATCGCTGATGTCATAGCCCCGAATCTGCCTGCTGATCCTCCAGCGGATGCTCCACCAGTTCGGTCAGCACCCCCCCGACATCCGCCGGGTGCAGGAACGCGATCGAGGCGCCCATGGAGCCGTGCCGCGGGCGCTCATCGATGAGCCGGATGCCATTTGCGCCGATCGCTGCGAGCGCGGCCCGGACGTCGGTGACGACGTACCCGATGTGATGGAGCCCTTCCCCGCGCCGGGCCAGGAACTTCCCCACCGGCGAATCCGGCCCGAGCGGCTCCAGGAGCTGGATGTAAGAACCCCCGGCCAGATAGCCCCCCGAGCCCGCCCAGGGCGCGGTCCCCGGACTCGTACGGGGCGCCGTCGCCGGACCCGCACCGGGCTGCCCGGCACCCGAACCGGCTCCTCCCGCGGCGGCCCGCAGGTCGGGGCCGGATGGCGGACCCACGGCCGCGCCGGCGGCGGCGCGCAGGTCGGGCGGGCCGGCCTGGAACGAGCCCGTCCCCGGATCTACCGTCGCGACCAGCAGCATGGCCTCGCGGACCCCCTGCTCCTCGTGGATTTCGCGGGCCGCCACCGTGAGGCCGAACGTGGCGCAGTAGAACTCGATCTTCTCCTCCAGGTCATGGCAAGCGATCCCGACATGATCGATCTGGGTCAGCATGGTCCACCTCTACACCTAGCCCTATCTCACCTAGCTTTAGGGTCACTCCTGCCCCGATGGTCACTCCTGCCCCGATGGTCGCTCCCGCCTCGGCGGTCCCGCCGCGCCCGCTGCCCGCCGCCTGCGCGACCGCAGCGAGATCAGCGAGAACCGTCGTGTGCGCTTTCTGCTGTGATGACAGCAGAAACGGCACGCCTTTGGCCAGGCCGGGTCGCCGGGGCGGCCAGGGCGAGGCGCTCGTCATCCGCGTTCGGGTGTAGCCGTGTAACGTCGGGCGTGTGGCCACGTCAGCAAGCGACGCCCCGGAACTGGTCGCCCGGGCGCATGACGGCGACCCTCGCTCCCTCGCGAGGCTGGTCTCGCTGATCGAGGACGGCTCGCCGCGCCTCCGTTCGGTCATGAAGGAGCTCGCACCGCTGGCCGGGCACGCGCGCGTGATCGGCCTGACGGGCGCGCCCGGCGCCGGGAAGTCGACGGTCACCAGCGCGCTCGTGCAGGCGTACCGCGGCCAGGGGCTGCGGGTGGGAGTGCTGGCCATCGATCCCTCGTCGCCCTTCACCGGCGGGGCGCTGCTCGGTGACCGCATCCGCATGCAGGATCACGCCACCGACCGGGACGTCTTCATCCGGTCGATGGGCAGCCGGGGTCACCTCGGCGGCCTGGCCGCCGCGACGCCCCAGGTGATCCGGGCCCTCGACGCCGCGCGTTTCGATGTGATCCTGATCGAGACGGTGGGCGTGGGGCAGGTCGAGGTGGAGATCGCCTCGATGGCCGATTCGGTCGCGCTGCTCGTCGTCCCGGGGATGGGCGACGCCGTGCAGGCCGCGAAGGCGGGCATCCTGGAGATCGCCGACGTCTTTGTGGTCAACAAGGCGGACCGGCCGCAAGCCCACGAAACCATCCGGGATCTGCGGAACATGATTTCCATGGCCGAACGGTCCCCGGAGGACTGGAGACCGCCGATCGTCAAGACCATCGCCACCAGCGGCGACGGGATAGCGGAGCTGGTCGGCAAGCTCGACGCGCACTGGTCCTGGCTGGACAGCTCCGGCGAGCGGGACCGCCGGAGGGTCGCCCGGGCCCGCGAGGAGGTGGCGGCGCTCGCCCTGGGCGCCCTGCGCAGCAAGATGAGCCGCCTGCCCGGCGACAGCGCTCTCGGCCCGCTCGCCGACCGGGTCGCGGGCGGCCAGACCGACCCCTACTCCGCCGCAGACGAACTCCTCGGCGCCCTTGCCAACGGCGCCTGACATGCACCGCACCGCATCCCCGGGCGGACCGGCCGATCAGGGGCGCCCCGCGTACCGGCTGCACCGGGGTGACGCGCTGGACGCCTATGGATCCTGGCCCGCGCCCGCCGCAATCGTCAGCGACGGCGCGTACGGCGTGCGCGGTTTTCACGGTGACACGATCGGGGCCGGCGGGCTGCCCGGCTGGTACCGCCCGCACGTGCAGGCCTGGAGCCGGCACGCGACCCCGGCCACCACGCTGTGGTTCTGGAACACCGAGCTCGGCTGGGCAACCGTGCACCCGCTGCTGACCGCCAGCGGGTGGGACTACGTTGAGCTCATCACCTGGGACAAGGGCATCGCGCACATCGCGGGCAACGTCAACGGCAAGACCATCCGGCGTTTTCCCGTGGTCACCGAGGTGTGCGCCTTCTACCAGCGGCGCTTCGAGGTCGCCGGCGCCGGCGGGCCGATGAGCGTCCAGCAGTGGCTGCGCCGCGAATGGCAGCGATCCGGTCTCCCGCTGAACCGGGCGAACGAGGCCTGCGGGGTGCGGAACGCCGCCACCCGCAAGTACCTGACCATGGACTGGCTCTGGTACTGGCCGCCCGGTGGAATGCTCGAGCGCCTGGCCGCGTACGCCAACTCCCATGGTGCCCGCTCCGGCTGGCCCTACTACTCCCTCGACGGCCGGGTGCCGGTGACGGCGAAGGAGTGGGACGCGCTCCGTTACACCTGGCGGCACGCGCACGGCACGACCAACGTGTGGCCGCTCGCGCCGCTGCACGGGGTCGAGCGCGTCAAGGGCACCATGCGCCGGGCCGCGCCGCGCGTGTACAACCCCGGCAGCCTGTCCGCGGCGCACCTCAACCAGAAGCCGCTGGCGTTCATGCGCCGGATCCTGGCGGCGGCCACAGCCGAGGGTGACGTGGTGTGGGAGCCGTTCGGCGGGCTGGCGTCCGCCTCGGTCGCGGCCATCGGCGCCGGGCGCTTCCCCTGCGTCGCGGAAGTTGACCACGACTTCGCCGAGATCGCCGCCCAGCGCCTCAGCGACGCGGCCGCGGGCCGCGACCCCGAAGCCCCCGGCTGACCCACCGGCCCCGCGCGCGCCCTGGATCCCGGTGATCGCTGGACCACCGCACCTGAGCTGAGAGCGGATGTCGCATTGGGCGTGGCAGCCGAACGGTCACGGCCCCGGCTTGCGCCAACGGAGGGAGTAGCGGAACAGCAGGTGGCGGCGGTACCGGACGCCGGGGAGCAGCCGCAGGGCGGTCGCCCGGACATCGTCCCAGGTCATGGTGGCGTCCTTGACGGGCGGCCGGGGGCCGGGACCCTCATGGTGGATGGCGCGCAGCGCACCGTGGGCCAGCCCGTACGCCACGTTCACCGGTATTCCGGCCGCGTCGAACATCCAGTCCGCCGGCTTCGCGCTGCGGGCCGGCCCGACGATGGCCAGCTGGCCGCCCGGCCGCAGCAGGCGGCTCATGGCCATCAGGGCGGCCTCGAAGTTCATGTGGTGGATCGCGGTGTCGGAGGCGATGAAGTCGAAGCTGGCGTCGTCGAAAGGGAAGGCCGGGAACTCCGCGTCGATGAAGGCCACGTTGCGCAGGTTCTGGCCGCGCTGGCGGGCGAGGCTGATCATGCGGCTGTCGCGGTCCAGTCCGGTCACGTCGCGGCAACGCGCCGCCAGGCGGCAGGCGAGCAGCCCGTCGCCGCAGCCCACGTCGAGCGCGCTGCCGCAGCCGGGTGGCACCGCGTCAAGGATGAGGGGCTGATAGTGAACATTGTGGTTCCAGTAATCCGCCATGTTCCCCCTCCACCCGCGCTGATAACGGAGAGGACCTCCCTGACCGCGCCGGCAGCGCTTCCGGCACGATACCGTGGGCGCGTGCGGGCACTCATCGTCGTGGACGTCCAGAACGATTTTTGCGAGGGCGGCTCACTCGCCGTGCCGGGCGGCGCCTTCGTGGCCCGCTCGATCAGCGACCGGCTCGCCATCGGCAGCGGCGAGTACGCGCACATCGTCGCGACCCAGGACCATCACATCGATCCGGGTGACCACTTCTCCGGCCACCCGGACTACGCCCGCTCCTGGCCGCCGCACTGCGTAGCCGGAACGCCGGGCGCGGAATTCCATCCCGACCTGGACACGACCCGGGTGGAGGCGATCTTCCGCAAGGGCGCGTACGCCGCCGCCTACAGCGGGTTCGAGGGCGCCGACGATACGGGCACGTCGCTGGGTGACTGGCTGCGCGAGCGCGGCGTCACGGAGCTCGACATCGTCGGGATCGCCACTGATCACTGCGTGCGCGCGACGGCCGCGGACGGGGCACGCGGCGGGTTCACCACCCGCGTCCTGCTGGGCCTGACGGCGGGCGTCGCCCCCGACAGCACCGCCCGGGCCCTCACCGAGCTGCGCGACGCTGACGTCGAGCTCACCGGTACCCCGGTCCTGCTGTCCTAGCCGGATGCTCAGTTCACGCAGGGGATGCCCTTTTCGGCGCCGACGGCGCCACCCTGCGGGCCGGTGGTGGGAATGACCGATGACGGTGCGGGCGACGGCGCGCCGGACGTGCTGGCCGGGGCCGCGCTGACGGCCGGCACGGCGGTGGTGTCCGCGCCGATCAAGACCTCGATGTGGTTCGGGGCCACCGCCGCGCTGGCCGCGGACGCGACGCCGAACGCCGAGGCGATCCGGCTGGCATTGCCCGCCTCACCGGTCCCGTAGAGGATCTCGGTGGTGGTCCGGGGAACCGCGTCCGCCACCTGCCCGGCCTTGTACCCGGCCCGGCCGATGGCTTCGGAGACGCTTGCGGCCATGCCGGCCGTGCCGCCGCCGTTGAACACGTCCACGGTCGTCGCGGCGGCGGGAGTACCGGGCTGCTGCGGCTCCGCTCCGGACGTGGCCGGCGCGGCGGGCTTCGGGTAGAACGTGGACTGGACGATGTTCTTGATGCTGGCGGGGTTGACCACGTTCGCGTCCTGGCCGCCGATCGTGGCGTAACCCTGGATGGGCAGCGTGTGGAAGACCAGGTTCCCGCTGGTCAGGTCCTGCATCTGCGACGCGAAGTCCAGCAGGTTCCAGTCGGCGTCGGTGATGACGTACTGCCTGGCTACCGACAGCAGCGCCTGGATCTTGGTCAGGTCGCCGATCACTCCCTCGGTGCGCAACTGCCCCATGACCGCGTCGAGGAAGGCCTGCTGACGGTGCGTCCGGTCCAGGTCGCCGTTGGGCAGGCCATCACGCTGGCGGACGAAGGCCAGCGCCTGCGAGGCGCTGAGGTGCTGGTACCCGGCGCGGAAGTCCGCGCCGGAGTTGGCGTCACTGACCGCGTGGTTGAGGCAGGCCTCCACGCCGCCGAGAATGCTGGCCAGCTCGTAGAACCCGTCCAGGTTCACTTCGGCGAAGTGATCGATATGCACGCCGGTGAGCTGCTCCACCGTGTCGACCGCGGCCTTGCGGCCGGCTTCGTTGCCCTCGAACGCGAGCTGGTTCTGGCTGATGCCCGCGTTCTGCTGCTTAAGCTGCTGCTGCTGGTAGAACATGCTGACGCCGTAGGCCTGGTCGATCTTGCCCTGCTGCTGGGAGCCCGCCGTGCCGGCGAAGCTGACCCAGTCGTCGCGGGGGATGGAGAAGCCGACCGCCTTCCTGCCGCCTGCCGGGATGTGCAGCAGGATAAGCGTGTTGGTGTCGTTCCCGCCGACGCCGTTCTCCACGCCCTGGACGCTTCCGGCGTGCAGGGCCTTCAGGATGTTCGCCGGCAGCACGTTGCCGTTCCAGTCCCGGCGGCTCTCCAGTCCCATCAGCAGGATGTTCTGCGGGCCGATGGAGGGTCCGCCGGTGATCGCGTGCGAAGAGCCGATGCTGCTCACGTCGCGCACGACGAAGTAGGAAAGGCCGCTGACAACGAGGACAAGTGCGGAAAAAACGCAGGTCAGCATGTATCCCGTGGTACGCGCGATACGGCGACCCGGGACACCTGTAGGCACTCTAGTCACCGGTTCCCCCCGGAACACCCGGTTCACTATCCATGCCGCGAAGACTACCGGGATGCGCTTGTTATTGATCGGCAACGGCTAATATCTGAAATCACATGACCGAGCCACGATGGCACGATGCGGATCCGGGCCCGCCGTATGGTAGCGTGCCGGGGCCAGATTTTCGGCCGAGCCGACGCGCGCGCGGGAGCGGGGCGTATCGACGGGATCCCTCGTCCGCGCGACCCGATGCTGCCCCCGAGTCCTTCGGGCAGGATCGCGGATCTTCCTGGCGTCCCCGCGGGGGCCCCGATGGTGGCCTCTCCCGGCCCGATCCTCAGTTCTGCCTGCCCGACCTGCACCTGCCCGACCCGTACGTGCCCGGCCCGCACCTGCCCGGCCCGCACCTGCCCGACCTGCACCTGCCCGACCCGTACGTGCCCGGCCCGCACGTGCCCAGCCCGCACGTGCCCGGCCCGTACCGGCCCGGCGGGTTCGCCGGGCCCGGCGGGCCCGGCGAGGACCCCACGTTCTACCCGGACGAGACGGGTACCCGGCCGCGCCGTCGCGACCAGAGCCGGCGTGAGGCTGGCCGGCGAGATGCCGGCCGCCGCGACCCGGAGCCCTATGACCAGGGCCGACGCGACCCGGATGGGCGTGAGCGCGGCCTGCGTGACCGCGGCCTGCCCGGCCCGGACACGCGCGGGCGCGGCCTGCCCGACCCGGATACTCACGATTGGGGTTTGCCCGGCCGGTCCCAGCCCGGCCGGTCCCAGCCCGGCCGGTCCCAGCCCGGCCGGGGCCTTCGCGGCCCGGCCCCGTGGGATCCGGGCCGGCCGGATTACGCTGGGCGGCCCGATCCGCGCTCCCGCGACTGGGGCCAGGCCGGGCGGGGGCAGGATGAGCCACGGCACAGAGGGCCACGGCAAAGTGGACCGGGGCGAACCCGGACGGGCCGCCGGCGGCAGTCCTCCCCGGCCGGGTCGTCCTGGCGGTGGGGCGAGATGCCGGGTGGCCGCGGGACGCTGATTGTGCTCGCCGTGGCGGTACTCGGCACGGGCGTGACCGTTGCGATGCGCCGCGATCCCGGCTACCTGCTCGGGGGAACCGTCGTCGTGGGGACGTTCGTCGCGGCCCTGGCCGTGCGGCCGAAGGCCGTCTACCAGCTTATCCCGGTCCCGGCGCTGGCCTATCTGGTGGGCGCACTGGCCGCCGGCCTGATCCACCAGCAGAGCGCCGACCCGTCCCGTTCAGGGCTCAGCATCAGCGTGGCGCAGTGGGTCGCCGGCGGGTTTGTCGTGATGGCCGCCGCCACCGCGGTGGCCATGGTGATCACCGTTATCCGCGGGCTGATGAATAGGCACGCCGCCCCGCCCGGACCGTTGCCCCAGCCCGGACCGCTGGCCCCCAGCAGGCCAGCGTCGCGGGCCGCCGTGTCACCGTCCGGGCCCAAGACGGATTCGCGGCGCCGGCCGCGGCCCCAGCCCAGGCCGGCGCCGGGCCCCGAGCCGCCTTCCTGGCCCTGGCCGGAGGAGCCCGTGCCGCGGAGCAAACGGACGTCGCGGCGTGAGCCGGCCCCGCCGCCAGAGCCCCCCTCGTGGCCCCGGTCATCGTCGTGGCCGGAGCCCCCCTCGTGGCCCCGGTCATCGTCGTGGCCGGAGCCCCCCTCGTGGCCCGGGCCGCCGTCATTTGGCGCCCCACGCGACTTAACCGCGACGGCCTACCGAGACGACGCGCGCTTACCGGCGGTCAGCGGCGGGCGGTGGCCCAGTTGCGGATCATGTCGATGCGCGCGCGGATCTGGTCCGCGGTCGCCTGCGGCAGCGGCGGCCCACCGCACGCGCGGCGCAGATCGGCGTGGATGACGCCGTGCGGCTGCCCGGTCCGGTGATTCCACGCCCCGACGAGGCCGTTCAGTTCCTTGCGCAGGGCGGCCAGTGCCTCGCGGCCGACGGGGGACGCCGCGTCGGCGGCCGCGCCTGGCCCGGGAACCACGGTGCCCGGCCCGGGCGTCACGGCCATCCCGCCGGGAACGCCGTCATGCCCCCCGGCGGCCCGTGAGCGCGTCTTGAGCTGGTCCGCCTGGCGCTGGCGCAGCAGATGAGCCACCTGCTCCGGTTCGAGCAGCCCGGGCAGGCCCAGGAAGTCTTCTTCTTCGGGAGAACCTGGCGCGGTGGCCGTGCCGAATTCACCCCCGTCGTAGAGCACCCGGTCAAAATGCGCCGATGCGTGGAGCACCTCAATCGTCGGGGCAAGGAGATCGTCGGCGGTGTCCCGCTGCCGCCGAGCCCCGGCCAGCTCTTGTTCCTCAGGCGCTTCCGTTGGGCGGCGGAGCACATGGTCCCGTTCGGCCTCAAGTTCGGCGGCGTAAGTGAGCAGGACCGGAACGGAGGGCACAAACACCGACGCGGTCTCGCCGCGGCGGCGGGCGCGGACGAACCGCCCCACGGCCTGCGCGAAGAACAGCGCGGTGCTGACGCTCGTCGCGTACACCCCGACCGCCAGCCGGGGGATGTCCACGCCTTCGGACACCATCCGGACCGCGACCATCCAGCGGTCGCCGGAGGCAGCGAACGCGGCGATCTTGCGGCTGGCCGACGGGTCGTCGGACAGGACGACCACCGGGCGCTTCCCGGTGATCCGGCGCAGCAGCGCCGCGTAGGCGCGTGCGTCCTCATGATCGCCCGCGATCACCAGCCCGGCCGCGTCTGCTATGCCGCGGCGCACCTCGGTGAGCCGCTTGTCCGCCGCCTCCAGCACCCGGATGACCCACTCGCCGGCCGGGTCGAGCGCGGTCCGCCACGCCTGCGCGATCTGTTCCTTGGTCATCGGGGTGCCGAGGGTGGCGGTGATCTCGTCGCCGGCCCGGGCCCGCCAGCTCATCTCGCCCGAGTACGCCAGGAAGATCACCGGCCGGACAACCCCGTCCTCCAGGGCGTTCGCGTACCCGTAAACGTAATCGGAGGAGCTCCGCCTGGATCCGTCCAGCTGCTCGCCGTAGCTGACGAACGGGATCGGGTTGGTGTCGCTGCGGAACGGCGTGCCGGTCAGCGCGAGGCGGCGCCGGGCCGGGTCGAACGCCTCCCGGACGGCATCGCCCCACGAAAGGGCATCACCGGCGTGGTGGATCTCATCGAAGATGACCAGCGTACGCCGGCCCTCGGTGCGCTGCCGGTGCAGCGCCGGGTGCGCTGCCACCTGCGCATACGTAACGGCCACGCCAGCGAAGTCGGCGGACGCCCGGCCCTGGGAATTGCGGTACGAGGAGTCCAGCGCGATGCCGAACCGGAGCGCCGTGCCCGCCCACTGGTGCTTGAGGTGCTCAGTGGGCGTGACCACCGTGATGGCGGCGACCTCCCGGCGCGCGAGCAGTTCGGCCGCGACGGTCAGGGCGCAGGCGGTCTTCCCGGCCCCGGGCGTCGCGTTCAGCAGGAAATCCCGCCGCCGCACCCGGAAGTACTCGGCGCAGGCCTCCCGCTGCCACGCGCGCAGCGAGCCGAGCAGATCTCGCCGAACGAGGCCATGGCGGCCCTCGCCACCTGACGGCAGCGTTCGTTCGTAGTCACTCACCGTGTCTTAAGGAAGGCTCGGCGTCGCTGGAGAAGTCCGGCCTTACCGCGCGGGCAGCGGCTCACTCGCCGCCCTCGGGGAGAGACTCGTAGATCTCCTTGCACTCCGGGCAGACCGGGAAACGCTTCGGGTCCCGGCTCGGCACCCAGACCTTGCCGCACAGCGCGACTACCGGGTCCCCTGTCACCGCGCTTTCGACAATCTTGCTCTTGTCGACGTAATGGGCGAACCGCTCGTGATCCCCGTCGCCGTGGGAAAGATCCGGCCGGACGTCGGTCTCGGTGCGGACGCCGCCGTCGGGAAGAACCTCGGTACTCATGTACCCGAGTTTAGGGCCGGTCCGGGGCAGGCGGCTTCAGTTCAGGCCGGGGCGCCGGAAACGCGGCCGCACTGAAGGCCCGGGCCGCCGGGAAGCTGGGCTCAGTTCAGGCCCGGGTCGTCGGGAAACGTGGCCGTGAACGCCATCTCGCCGCCCTGCCGGCGCAGCACCGTGGACCACAGGGCCTCGGGCTCGCCCGCGAACGCGTCCGACGGCTCGGCGGAGATCACGTACCAGGCGCCCTCGTCGATCTCGGCTTTCAGCTGGCCGGAAGCCCAGCCGGCGTAGCCGGCGTACACCCGGAGCCGGTTGATGGCCGGCGCGAGCAGGTCCGGCGGCGCGTCCAGATCGACGAGCCCCAGCCGGGACATGGCCGCGGTGCCGTCCAGCGAGTGCCAGCCGAGCGGCTCGGCGTCGCCGGGGACCAGGGCGATCGCGAGCGCACTGTTTGGGGCGACCGGGCCGCCCTTGAACACCACCGAAGGCCCCGTCACCAGCTCCGACCACGGCTCGAGCACCCGGCCCACGGGGACATCGGTCGGCCGGTTGAGGACGACGCCCAGGGTCCCGTCGGCCGGCTCGTGCTCGACGATGAGGACCACGGTGCGGCGGAAGTTCGGATCGGCGAGCACCGGCGTGGCGACGAGCAGGCAGCCGGTCAGGCTCTCCGTGGCCATTTCGTCCATGTGCCCATCATCGTCGCTACTTAACTACTTCGCCCGGCGCGGACGAGTGTGATCCCGGCGGGTGCGGCCCGGACGAGTGTGACCCGGCGGGTGCGGCCCGGACGAATGCGGCCCGGACGAATGCGGCCCGGATGCGGCCCCGCGGACCGCGGCGGCCACCGCCGGCGCCACATCCGGGTGGAAGACCGACGGGATGATGTAGTTCGGCCCGAGCTCTCCGGCGGTCACCACGTCGGCGAGCGCGCGGGCCGCGACGACGAGCATGTCATCGGTGATCGTCCGGCTCTGCGCGTCCAGCAGGCCACGGAAGACGCCCGGGAAGGCGAGCACGTTGTTGATCTGATTGGGGTAGTCGCTGCGACCGGTGGCGATCACGGCCGCGTGCTCCCGGGCCTCATCCGGGTCGACCTCGGGCTCGGGGTTGGCCAGCGCGAAGACGATGGCGTCGTCCCTCATGGCCGCGATGTCGCCGCCGCGGAGGATCCCCGGCGCCGACACGCCGATGAAAACGTCCGCGTCGACGACGGCCCCGGCCAGGTCGCCCGCGTAGCCCGGGGAGTTCGTGTTCTCAGCGATCCAGCGGAGGTTCTCGTTCGCCTCCAGGCCGGCCCGGGCGCGGTGCACCGCGCCCTTGTCGTCGCAGACGCAGACGTCCTTGGCCCCGGCCGCGAGCAGCAGCCGCAGCACGGCGGTCCCAGCGGCGCCGGCCCCGGCCATCGCGATGCGGACGGCGCCGAGTTCCTTGCCCACTACGCGCAGCGCGTTGGTCAGCGCGGCCATGACCACGATGGCCGTGCCGTGCTGGTCGTCGTGGAAGACCGGAATGTCCAGCAGGCCGCGCAGCCTGCTCTCGACCTCGAAGCAGCGGGGCGCGCTGATGTCCTCCAGATTGATGCCGCCGAAGCCCGGCGCGATGGCCTGCACCGTCCGGACGATCTCGCCGGTGTCCTGGGTGTCCAGGCAGATCGGCCAGGCGTCGATGCCGGCGAACCGCTTGAACAGCGCGGCCTTGCCCTCCATTACGGGCAGCGCGGCGTAGGGGCCGATACTGCCGAGGCCGAGCACCGCGGATCCATCGGTGACGACCGCGACGCTGTTGCGCTTGATGGTGAGGCGGCGGACGTCATCGGGGTTGCTGGCGATCGCCAGCGACACCCTCGCCACCCCGGGCGTGTACGCCATGGACAGCTCGTCCCGGGTCCGCAACGGCACCTTGGACCGCATCTCGATCTTGCCGCCGAGGTGCAGCAGGAACGTCCGGTCACTGACCTTGTGCACCGCGACGTCGGGCAGCGACGACAGCTCGGCGACGATCGCCTCGGCGTGCGCGGTGTCCCGGGCGGCGCACGTGACGTCCACGCGGAGGCGCTCGTGGCCGGCGGCGTTGACGTCCAGGGCGGTGACGACGCCGCCGGCATGCTCTACGGCGCGGGTGATGTCGCTGACGGCGCGCCCACGCGAGCCGACCTCCAGCCGCATGGTCATGGAATACGAGACGCTCGGCGCCATGGCCATAATGCTTCCGCCTTCCCTGGCACGACCTGGTTCATTACCGCCGCCGGCCGCTCACGCGGCCCTGGGAGAGCACGCGTCCGCTGGCTGGTTCACTGAGGCTTACCGGTTCTGCCTGAACAGACCCTAGCTGGGCCTTCACACGTTGCGTGACCGACCGCACCGTCCGGGATCCCGCACCGCCCGGGATCCCGCACCGCCCGGGATCAAGGGTACGACGGCCGCCGGACCGCCGTGGCGGCTCTGATCCGCGCCTGCCGGTAGCCGCTAGCGCGTATTCTGCAGACATGGCGCGGGAACTGCGGTGAGCGACGCGATGAAGCGCCACCGTCGGCACACGTTGGCCACCTTCTGGCCGAGGCGGACGAGGCCGATGCGGGTAGCCCGGTGAACGGCAGCACCGCGGCGATCGACGCCACGCGCCTGCGGGTCGCCATCGCGCGGCTCTCCCGGCGGCTTCGCCATCACGAGCTGGCCGGGCTGACCCCCACCCAGCTGTCGGCACTCGCCACCGTTGAGCAAGCGGGCCCGCTGAGGCTCTGTGACGTCGCCGCCGCGGAAGGGATAGCGCCCTCCACGCTGACCCGGATCGTGACCGTACTGGAAGAATGCGGGTACGTCAAACGGTGCGCGGTGCCGGGCGACGCGCGGGCCAGCACGCTGGCCATCACGCCGCGGGGCCACGAAGTGCTGGAACGAATCCGGCAGGAGAGCACGGCGATGCTCGCCGAGAGCCTGACCATGCTGCGGCCCGAGCAGATCGACGCGCTGGCCCAGGCCCTGCCGGCGCTCGAGCAGCTCGCGGAGGTCGACCCCCGCGAGACCCGCGCCCGCTAATCAGGCGCGGCCCTAGCTCCACGCGCAGTCACACTTCGAACAAAAGGGACGACACTTCCGCATTCTGGTCGATATCGGCTTATTTCCGGGCCCCGATCGCTAGCATGAGTGCTAATCCCCCCCGTCCCCGTCCGGAGGCAGGATGGCCACCGTCACCTTCGCGCGGCCTCACTCCTGGCCGCCGCAGTCCTGGCTTTTGCCACCGCATGCACCTCCGGCACCGGCATTGCGGCAACTACCTCGGCAAATACCGTCGAGCAATCCGATATCACGATCGCCGCGGTACCTTCGGTCGACCTCGCGGGCGTCTACATCGCACTTGATGACGGCCTCTTCGCCAAGCAGGGCCTGCGCGTCAAACTGGTCAAGATCGCGTCGAGCAAGGCGATAATCACTGATCAGCTCGCCGGAAAGATCGACCTCTGCGCGGGCGCCTACATGCCCTACATCTCGGCCGAGGCGGCGGGCGGCAAATTTCACATCCTGGCCGAGGGGTCCATCATGGCCCCGCGCACCCGCGTCCTGCTGACACCGGCCGGGTCCCGCGTGATGTCAGTAAGTGACCTGGCCGGAAAGACGATCGGGCTGAACGCCACCAACAGCATCAGCACTCTGCTCACGAGCCTCGTCCTGGAAGAGAACGGGATCTCCCCCAGCAAGGTGCGCTTCGTCACGGATCCGGACGGCTTCCCCACGATGGCCACGGAACTCCACGACGGCGCGTGGGCCGCGGCCGCCGTCAGCGAGCCTTACGTCACCCAGGCGGAAGAGACTTACGGTGAGCAGCCGCTGGTCGACCTCAATCAGGCTGCCGCCACGGGCCTGCCCATCTCCGGCTACATCGCGACCCGGACGTGGGAACAGAAGCACCCGAAGACGGCGGCGGCCTTCGTCCGGGCGATCGGAGCGGCGGAGACGATCGCCGACACCAACCCGCCCGCGGTTCAGTCGGCCATGAGCAAGTCCGACGATCTCCCCCCGGAGGTCACCGGGGTCATGCCGATACCCGAGTTCCCGACCGGGCCCGTGAACGCGGTGCGGATCCAGCGCGAGGCCGGGGACATGCTGGAGTTCGGCATGATCGCGCCCAAATTCGCCGCCGTCATCCGGCAGGGAACCGCTGTCAATTCGATGATCAGCGGAGGCTCCTAGCCCTGTCTTTTCACCGAGCCGTGTGGGCTGACTGGCGCGCCTGAATGGAAAAGTGCTCCTGAACTGGGACGATTAGGGGTGTTTGGGTCCTTATCGCGCCGGGTTCGAGGAGCACTTTCTACGTGAACGGTACAGGGTGGTCGCGGGGTCTGGAAGTCACTGGCGGCGGTACGGGGATCGTGTCGCATGCGGGCCTGGTTCTGCTGCGGCAGCTGGCGGACCGGACGGGGCTGACGGCGGGGCTGTCGCGGGCGCTGCCGTCGCCGCTGTGGGGGCATGACCGGGGCCGGGTCGTCAGCGATCTGGCGTGCGCGATCGCGGACGGCGCCCGGGTGATCAGTGATTTCCGGGTGATGGGCGATCAGCGGGAGCTGTTCGGCCTGGTGGCGTCGGTGCCGACGGCGTGGCGGGCGCTGAAGGAGATCGCCGGCGCCGGCGACCGCGCGCAGCGCAAGCTCGCCGCCGCGGTGAACAAGGCGCGGCGGCACGCGTGGGCGCAGGCCGGCACGCTGCCGCCGGTGCGGGTCGCGGACAAGACGCTGGAGGGGGTGACGTGTATCCGGCTGGACGCGACCGTGGTGCCCGCGCACTCGGATAAGGAGCTGGCGGAGCCCAATTTCAAGGGATTCGGCCATCACCCGCTGGTCGCCGAATGCGACAACGTGCGGGAGCCGCTGGCGTGGATGCTGCGCCCCGGCTCGGCCGGGTCGAATACCGCCGCTGATCACCTGCAGATCCTGGGCGAGGCGATCGCCGCGCTGCCGCCGGCGTTCCGCCGGAAGCTGATGATCACCTGCGACGGGGCCGGCGCCAGCCACGCCCTGATCAGGGAGCTGGACAAGCTGGCGGCCCGCCCCGGGTACCAGGTGATCTACTCCGTGGGCTGGGAGCTGGGCAAGCGGGAAAAGGCCGCGCTGGCCCAGGTCCCCGAGGACGCCTGGGAAGCCGCCGTGGACGCGCACGGGAAAGTCCGCGAGCGCCGCGCGGACGATGCCTGCGGTAATCTCCGGTGCGCGCACCGGGCCTGCTGGATCGAGGAAGCCCACGTCATCGAGCTGACCAGGCTGCTGCGCGAAGGGCCGGCCGGGGACCAGCTCAAGGGCTGGCCCAAGGCGATGCGGATCTTCGCCCGCCGGGAACGCCCGCACCCGGGCGCGCAGCTGACCCTGTTCGAGGCAGAGGACGGCTGGCGGTACTGCCTGTGGGTAACGAACCGGCCCGCCACCACGCGTGGCTGGCTGGGCCAGTGCGCCTACATCGACGCGGCGCACCGGGTCCACGCCCGGGTGGAGGACGTGATCCGCACCGGCAAGGACACCGGGCTGGGCCATTTCCCGTCGCATGACTACAAGGTCAACCAGGCGTGGCTGACCGCCTCCATGATCGCCTGCATCCTGCTGGCCTGGCTGAAGCTGCTGGCCCTGGACCGCGACCTGGCGAAAGCCGAGCCGAAAACGCTCCGCTACCGGATCCTGCACGCCGCCGGCCGCCTCGTGCACGGCGGGCGGCGAAGATGCCTGAAAATCGCCGCGACCTGGCCCTGGGCCGACGCCATAACCGCCGCCTGGCAGCGCATCCAGGCGATCCCGCAAGGCCCCTGACCAGTGCTAACCCATCCCTGCGAGCAAGGAAGGAGAACCCGGGGCCGTGGAACCCCGGCCACCCGGCCCGCCAGCCGGGCCACCGTCATACACCGAAGCTAAAATCCCAGCCCAGAACACGGTCCGCACGCCGCTCAGCGGCAGCCATCAACCCCGATGAAAGATCAGGGCTAGCTAGGCGAGCATCGTAACAATATTTATTTTCGATTTATCCGCCCGGGTAGTTAATTTGCGCAACCTTGACAACATGCCAGGTAAACGCTATAAGTACGCCGTATTTGGCCTTGGCCCAGGGAAGATCGGATGCCTCTGCCCCATCTCATTCTCGACAAGAGGTGTCTGTCGATATCGGCGGGACCTGCATACTTCGCGATGTCAGCCTGAGCGTTTCCGAACGGGAGTTCGTTTGTGTCATCGGGACGTCGGGCGGCGGTAAGACCACATTGCTGCGGACTATTGCCGGGCTCCTGCCTGTCACGTCGGGCATGATTACACTGGCCGGGTCACCCGTCCTCGGGCCCTCGCCCCGGACAGCCGTGGTGTTCCAGCATTTCGGCCTCTTCCCGTGGAAGAGCGTTCGTTCGAATGTCGCCTATGGCCAGCGGGTGCAGGGGCGCCCCGCCGATGAAGGCCGGATACAGGACCTGCTGGAAACCCTGCACCTGGGGCGAGTGGCCGGCTGTTTCCCGGCGCAGTTGTCCGGCGGGATGAAACAGCGGGTCGGAATCGCCCGGGCGCTGGCGATCGAGCCGGAACTCCTGCTCCTCGACGAGCCATTCAGCGCGGTGGACGCGATCACCCGCGAATCGCTGCAGACCGAGGTCCTGAGGCTGCGGGAAACCGGCCAGCGCATGACAGCCCTGCTGGTCACCCACGACATCGACGAGGCGATCCTGATGGCCGACCGGGTGGTAGTGATGTCGGGGCCGCCGGGACACATCACCTTCGAAATGCCCATCGACCTGCCCCGCCCGAGGAACAGCCAGGAAATCCGGGCCCACGAGGATTACCCCAGGATGCGGAAGCTGCTCTGGGACTCGCTGAGCAGCCGAAGCGTCCCTCTCCCGGAGCCCACGTGACGACCGCCCCGCCCCAGCCCGCGGGCACGGCGTGGGCGGATGGCACCCGGCGCCTCCGGGCCCGCCGCCTGACGCCCGCCCGGCGCTGGACGCTGCGGCTGACGTCCGTGGTGGTCGTGGCCTGGCAGGTGTACGGCGGGCGGATCAACCCGGTCCTGCTATCGGACCCGGCCGCGGTGGCCGCGGCGCTCGTCGCCATGATCAAGGACGGCACCCTGCCGCACGCGCTCGCTTCCAGCCTCATCGTGCTCGGCCTCGGGCTCGTCTCCGGCGCGGTCGCCGGGGTGATCCTGGGACTGGTGTGCGGGCGGAGCGCGGCCTTCGACGCGCTGATCGAGGTGCCGGTCAACGCGCTGTACGCGGTCCCGGCCGTCGCGCTCATACCCGTCATCGTGCTCTGGTTCGGCTTCGGGATCACCTCGAAGACCATCGTGGTCTTCCTGTTCGTCGTGTTCCCGGTCCTGATCAACACCACGCGCGGAGTGCGCGAGGTCGACCCCGAGCTGATCGAGGTCGCGCGGAGTTTCTGCTCGAGCGAGCGGCGGATGTGGGCCGACCTGATCATGCCGTCCGCCCTGCCGTACGTCGTGACCGGCTTGCGCCAGGCGATCGGGCGGGCGCTGATCGGCGTGATCGTCGCGGAGTACTACACCGCGCTGTCCGGTCTCGGCGACCTCATCTCCACCAACGCGAGCAACTTCCGGACCGCGCGCATGTTCGTGCCCATCGTCGTGATCGCGGTCATCGGCGTGGTACTCACGGCGCTCCTGGAGTGGGCGGAACACCGTCTGTTCCAGTGGCGGAAGGTAGCCCGGTAGGCCGGAAGATACCTCCGCACACAGGATGATTATTAATGACAAAGGAGATGAACTCTGATGCGGCGCGTTCTGATGCCCGCTTTGACGGCTGGACTTCTGATTACCTCGGTGGCCCTTTCCGCGTGCAGCAGCGGAACTAAGCCTCGATCCACCGACCCATTCTGGTAGATCGTTTTCGCTTCGATTCCTGCGCGAGGAGTTTTCCGGGGTGAATCGGGGCGCGGGTGTCCTGCCGCTCGCCTTGCCTGCGGCTTGTCCGGGGTTCCTGGCTGGGGGCCGGGGTTCGGGTGGCCGTTGCGGCCGTCGGGGTGCGGACCGGTCGGGGCTGGTCAGGCCGCTGCGGCGGGCGGGCCGCAGGCGGTGGCGAGCAGGTTGCGCCATTCCTGCTCGCGGTGCCAGCCTTCGGGCAGGTGCAGCGTGAGGTGGCCGCGTCCGTGCCGGGCGGTGCGGCCGGCGACGGCGATCAGGTCTCGGCGGATGGTCGCGGCCCGGGCCTTCGCGAAGGGCAGGGATGCCAGGGCGCCGGCGGCGCGGACCAGGTTGTGCGCCATGGCCGCGATCGCCAGCCACGCGGCGTTCGCGGCGAACTTCCCCGATGGCAGGTGAGCCAGCGGCCCGCTGGTGACGTCGGCGAATACCTGCTCCACGACCGCGTGGTCACGGTGCTGCCCCTCGGCCTGGACGAGCTCGAACGGGGAATCGGTGAACACCGCGTGGTACCGCCAGACCGGGAACAGCTCGTCCTGCCCGGCGGCCGCCTTCTTGTTCAGGTCCCGGACCCGGCGGACGACCAGCCTGGCGGTGACCGCCTGGCCCTTCTTCGACGCGAACGCCGTGTAAGGGACTTCGGCGACCTCGGCGTCTGAGATCCAGGCGTCCAGCTGGTCGTCCCAGACCGCGCGCGGGTACTTGATGGCGGTCCAGGCGTCGCCGGGGATGGCGGCGATCGCGGCGCGGATGCTCGTATTCATGGGGACGGTGACGGAGAACCGGGCGCGCTGGGCGCGGACCGCGCCGATCACCGCGGCGTTGTAATAGGCCGAGTCCATCCGGACCACGATCGTCCCGGTGCACCCGCAGTCCCGGGCAGTGCCGATGGCGCGGGCGGCCAGGCTGGCCGCGCCCCGCGCGGAGGCGGCGCTGCCGCCGCGCAGCCTGGTCGCGGCGATCACCGGCGCCGACAGCGGCGTGCTGACCACCGCGGCCAGCGCGTTCAGGCCCCGGACCAGCAGCGACTTGCCCTGGATTTTGGTGTGGCCGAACTTCGCGCCCTGCTTCTTGTGCCCGTAGACCCGTTTCTGCATCGAGTCGATGTCAATGAACGCCAGGGTGCCCGCGCCGGGCAGCAGCGGCGCCTGCCCGGCCAGCGCGATCAGGAACTCCCGGCCCGCCTTCTCCAGCTGGCTGACGTTTCCCCAGGTATAGCAGCGCAGGTGCGAGCCCAGCGTGGACGGTGCCCGGATGCCGCCGAACAGTGTGCCCATCGCGCCGTGCCGCAGCAGGTCCATGTCATCGATCGAATCGGCGCCCGCGGCCATCCCGGCGGCCAGGCACGCGACCTTCAGGTGCGCGTTGACCCCGCAGTCCCCGCCCGGCCGGACGTGCTCCGCCACCAGGCCGGCGAGCCCGGCGCGCTCAGCGAGGGCCATCACCGGGACCAGGCCGGAGTGCGACACGAGATTAGGGTCGTCGAACGATGCGTGCGTCTTCGCCAGGCTATGCAACAATCGCACTTGCAGGGTGTCCTCTCGAACCGGTACTGGAAGCTTCACTAACTCCCATTGTCCCAGTTCAGAGGGCACCTTTCATGTTGCCACGCCCGAAAACACCCTAATTTGGTCGGTGGATCGGGGCTAAGACACCGGCGTCGGCCACCGGCAGCAAAGTTACCGACATCACCATCGGCCTGCCCAATTCAGCGCCCAGCTTCGCTAATTCCGACGTGGCGGTCGCCCAGGCGGAAGGGTATTTCAAGGCCGAGGGGCTCGACGTGCACGTCGACAACCTCAGTTCCGGCGTGCCTGTGGTCCAGGGCGTCATCGGCGGGTCCCTCGACATCGGGGCGAGCAGCATCGAGCCCGTCGTAAACGCCGCGGCCCAGGGATCGCCGGTGCAGATCGTCGGGTCGTACGCGAACAAGCTGACCGTGTCCATGGTCACGCCCGCGACGATCAGCACTCCGGCCCAGCTGCGCGGCAAGCGGCTCGGCATTCAGCAGATCGGCGCGTTCCGCGAGGTGATGACCCGGATGGTCATCGAAGGCGCCGGTCTGGCCACCTCCGACGTGAGCTACATACCCGGCTCATCCTCGGCCTACATCAGCGAGCTGCTGGCGGGTGAGATCCAGTCGGGGGTCCTGCAGGAAGAACAGGTCCTGACGGTACTGGCCAAGGACCCCAGGCTGCACGTGCTGGTCAACTTCGCCCAGACGAATCCCGATTACTTCTACGGTACTTACGTAGTGTCGAAGTCCTACCTCGCCGGCAACCAGAGCACCGTGGAGAAATTCCTGACCGCGATCACCCAGGCGCACCGGTTCATGTACCAGCACAAGGCCGCCACCGTGGCGATCGTTGCGAAGAATACCGGCTTCACCTCGAAGGTGATCAGCGAGGCCTACGACGTGCTCCTCACCCAGGAGGGCGTGTTCCCGGTCGATGACGGGCTCAGCGCCGCGCGCATCAGCAGCACGATTACGACGATGCAGCGGTACAAGATCCTCACCGGCACCGCCCCCGCCGAGTCTGCCCTGGTCAACAGCGGCCCGATCGCCGCGGTGGTCGCCAAGCTGGGCACGTGGCAGGGGAACCGGCTGTGGAACTGACGGCTCCCTTGCCGGAGACGATGCGCGCCGCGGTACTCTTCGGCCCTGGTGACATCCGGGTGACCGACCGGCCAATCCCGGTCCCGGGCCCGGACGAGGTCCTGGTCAAGGTGGCCATGTGCGGCACCTGCGGCACCGACCTGAAGATCTTCGACGGTCACTTCCCGCAGACCCCGCCGTTCGGCCAGTTCACGCCCGGTCACGAATGGGCGGGCACGGTCGCGGCCACGGGCAGCCAGGTGGACGAGTTCACTGCCGGTGACAGGGTGTGCATCGAGGCCCACAGCGGCTGCGGCCGCTGTGACAACTGCCTGGTCGGCCGCTACACAGCCTGCCTCAACTACGGGAATCCCGCCAAGGGGCACCGGGCGACCGGCATGACCGTGGATGGCGGCTTCGCTGAATACGCCGTTCATCACGTCAGCGCCCTGTACCCGCTGCCGCCCCAGCTGTCGTTCGAGGACGGCGTCCTGATCACGACCGCCGGCACCGGCCTGTACGGACTCGACGTGGCCGGCGGCTACGTCGCCGGGCAGGACGTGGTAGTGGTCGGTCCCGGTCCGGTCGGGCTGACCACCGTCCAGGTGCTGAAGGCACTCGGAGCCGCTCAGGTCATCCTGGTCGGCACCCGGCCCTCCCGGCTGGAGCTGGGGAGACGGCTCGGCGCCGACCACGTGATCAACGCCCGCGACGCCGATCCCGCGCGCGCCATCGCCGAGCTGACCGGCGGCCAGGGCGCCGACCTCACCATCGAGTGCTCGGGGGCAGCTGAAGCGCCGCAGCTGTGTGCCGAGACCACCAAACGCGGCGGCAAGATCATCGTTGTCGCGTTCTACGCCGGCCCGGTAACCGTCGACCTGAGCGCGGTCGTCCGCAAGGACATCACGATCTACACCTCCCGGGGCGAGGGCGGCAACAACGTGAAACGTGCCGTCGCCCTGGCCGCCCAGGGCAAGCTGCGGGGCGCGGAGATGGTGACGCACCGGTTCAGCCTGGAGGAGATCGCCACCGCGTTCCGCGTGGTACGGGAGAGAGAGGGCGACCCGGTGAAGGTCGTGATCGTGCCGTAGCATCCGCCTGATGGGCGGGCCGTTCAGAAGAGAAGATCAGAAGAGAAGATTGGACAGGGTGGCGCGGGCCTTGCTGACCCGCGGGTCCCGGGGCGGGAAGATCTCGAAGAGGCTGACGAGGCGCGCCCGCGCCTGGTCCCGCTCCTCCCCCCAGGTCCGCCTGACCACCCCGAGCAGGCGGTCGAAGGCATCCTCGATCTTGCCCGCCGCCAAGTCGATGTCGGCCACGCGGGCCTGGGCCTCCACGTCGTCGGGGTGCTCGGCGGCGGCACGCCGTGCGGCGGCCTCGTCGTAGGAGTCCAGGCGCTGGAACAGCTCCACGCGCGCCAGGCCGACCTTGGCCACCGCGTCCGCGGGAGAGTTCGCCAGGACCTTGCGGAAGGCATCGGCCGCGGCGTCCATGTCACCACGTTCCATCGCCTGCTGGGCCTCGGCGTACCCCGGGTTCGACGTTTCCGGGCCCATGGCGCCACCGCGGCCTCCCGGTCCCCGGGGCCCGCCGGGCCCGCCGGGCCGGCCCGGACCGCCAGGCGCACCGCCGGGGCCACCAGGCGCACCGGGGCCGGGCGGCGCGCCGGGCGCGTTCGCGGCGGCCTGCTGCCCGCCGGGACCGCCGGGGGCGCCGGGGCCGGGCGGCGCGCCGGGCGCGTTCGCGGCGGCCTGCTGCCCGCCGGGACCGCCGGGACCGCCGGGACCGCCGGGACCGCCGGGGGCGCCGCCGAGCTGCTCAGCTGCGGTCAGGACCTGACTGATCCACTGGCGGACCTGAGCCTCGGGCAGGGCGCCGAGGAAGCCGTCTACCAGCTGGCCGCCGATGACCGCGACGACCATGGGGATGCTCTGCACCTGAAGCGCCTGGCTGAGGCGCGGATTGGCGTCGACGTCGATCTTGGCCAGGATCCACTGGCCGCCTGACTCGCCGGCCAGCGTCTCCAGCACCGGGCTGAGCTGCTTACACGGGTCGCACCACTCAGCCCACAGGTCGATGATGACGGGCGTCGTGCGAGACCGCTCGACCAGGCTGTTGAAGGTCTCTTCGGTGACGTCGATGACGGCGGTCTCCGCACCGCCCGACGTCGCGGCCTCGGCCGCCTGCTGCTTGCGCTGAGCGGCGGCCTGGCGTGCGCCAAGGTCGACGGCGCCGTAAATCGAAAAATCCCGCGACTGCATGCTCCTATCCTGCCGTATGCCTGCGGCATCTTGACCGGTAACGCACGGCCATTTCTTCCCATCCCCGCTCCGCCGGCGTTTGCCCTCGCGATCGACCATGACCTCACCGCTATGTCTGCTACCACAATCGCCTGCTTGTGGCCGCCGCGGAGGCCGGCTTGCCCGTAATCAGCCCGGCCTGACCGCGAGCCCCCGCAGGCACCGGCAGGCACCGGCCGGTCCCGGCGGGCACCGGGCGGGGAGATGCTGACCGGGCCCGGAGCGGGCGCTACGGGACTTGCCAGAAAACAGAAGCTCGTCCCAACCACCGCCACCAGGCGCGCGTCTCAAAGATGACCCGGGCGTTACGGGGGTGCGCCCGGGTCCCACGGGTTCCGCTGTATGGGCGATAGCGATCGTCTTCACTCGGCGCCGCCGAAAATGGTGGGGATGGCTGGGTCGCCGCGGGACAGCTGGAACGCCTGCGGCGGGAGCTCCGCGAGCACCTGACGGTGCCGTGCGCGCGCCGCCGCGAGGGACTCCCGGCCCACGGTCTCCCCGTCCTGTACGAGCGGCGTCAGCAGCAGGCGATCGCACGGCCCCGGATCGGGCGGGGCCAGCCGGACCTCCTCCGCCAGGGCCAGCCCCGCTTCATCCCGGTGCCGCAGCGCCCATTTCCGGCCGCCGCGCCCGGGCTTGCCGACCGAGCGCTTCGCCATCGGCCGCAGCGGGCTGCCGGCGCCCGGGCGATCGGATCGGGCCACGAGCTTGTATACCAGCGAGGCCGTGGGCGCGCCGGACCCGGTCACCAGGGACGTGCCCACCCCGTAGCCGTCGACCGGGGCGGACCCCAGCGCCGCGATCGAGTATTCATCCAGGTCGCCGGTGAGCACGATCCTGGTGTGGGTCGCACCGAGCTCGTCGAGCAGGGCGCGGACGTGGTGGGCCAGCGCCAGCAGGTCGCCGCTGTCGATGCGCACCGCGCCGAGGTCCGGGCCCGCCAGCTCGACCGCGGCCCGGACCGCGCGGTCGACGTCGAACGTGTCCACCAGCAGCGTGGTGCTCTTGCCCAGGGCGTCGAGCTGGGTGCGGAAGGCGTGCCGCTCGCTGTCGTGTACCAGGGTGAACGCGTGCGCGCTGGTCCCGGCCGACGGAACGCCGTAGCTGCGGTTCGCCTCCAGGTTGGACGTGGACGCGAAGCCCACGAGGTAGGCGGCCCGGGCGCTGGCCACGGCGGCCTGCTCGTGCGTGCGCCGCGACCCCATCTCGATGATCGGCCGGCCGTCGGCCGCGGTCACCATCCGGGACGCGGCGGACGCGATCGCGCAGTCGTGGTTGAAGATCGACAGGGTGATCGTCTCGAGGATGACCGCCTCGGCGAACGTGCCCTCGACGACCAGGATCGGCGAGCCGGGAAAGTAGCAGTCGCCTTCGCCGTAGCCCCAGATGTTCCCGGTAAAACGGTATGCTTCCAGGTACCGGAGCGTGACGTCGTTGACGATGTCGGAGGCCCTGAGGAAATCGAGATCAGCTGCGTCAAACCTGAACCGCTCAAGGGCGTCGAGCAGCCTTCCGGTACCTGCGACGACGCCGTACCTCCGGCCGTGCGGCAGGTGCCGGGCGAACACCTCGAAGATCGTGCGGCGGTCGGCCGCCCCGCTGTGCAGGGCGCCCTGGAGCATGGTCAGCTCGTAATGATCGGTGAGCAACGCGGTGCCGCACCCCCCGGGTACGGGACGGCCATCGGGTGGAAGAGACATACTGTCCGCCGAATTCGTCACGAGTGGAAGACTACGGACCTGGAGGTAAGCACCCGTGAGCGTGGCACCCGCTGAGGTGGAGCTGCCGGAGTCCGGCGAGCGGACCACGCCGGACAAGCCCTGGCTGACGATCGTCTGGAACGACCCGATCAACCTCATGGACTATGTGACGTACGTGTTCCAGACGGTGTTCGGCTACCCGAAGCCGAAGGCGACGAAGCTCATGCTCGACGTGCACCACAAGGGTAAGGCGGTGGTGGCCGCCGGCGCGCGTGAGTCGATGGAGCACAATGTCGAGGTGCTGCACGGCTACGGGCTGTGGGCGACGGTCTGCTCGGACTCGTGAGACTCCGGCTCCCTATCCTCGCCCGGACGAGATTCGCATTGGTGGCGTCTTCCTGATGGATGCTTTTCGCCGGTCTGGCCGTGGCGTGCGGGCGAGGTTCGACGCCCCGGAGGCGGTCCTGCTGCGCAGCCTGATCGAGCAGGTTGTCGACCTGCTCGCCGATCCGGGCGCCGCGCTGCCCAGTCCCCCCGGCGCGCCCAGTCCCCCCGGCGCGCCCAGTCCCCCCGGCGCGCCCAGCCCGCCCGGCGCGCCCAGCCCGCCCGGCGACGTACCCGAGCCTGGCCGGGAAACCCTGGACCCCGGCACGCCGGGTGTGCCCAGCGCGGCGGAGCTGGAGGTGATGCTGGGCTCCGGCCGCCCCACCGAAACGCCGCAGGACCCGGCGCTCGCCCGGCTGCTGCCCGACGCCTACCGGGACGATCCCGGCGCGGCGGGGGAGTTCCGCCGGTTCACCGAGCAGAGCCTGCGCACCGCCAAGCAGGAGAGTGCGCGGACCGTGCTGGAGACGCTGCCGGCCGGCGGCGGACCGGTCAAGCTGTCCAGGGAGCAGGCGCAGTCCTGGCTCCGGGCGCTCAACGATGTCCGGCTCGCGCTGGGCGTCCGGCTCGGCGTCACCGAGGAGTTCGAGGAGCAGTGGCAGGAACTCGACCCGGTCGACCCTCGTTCGGCGGCGTTCGAGGTGTACGCCTGGCTGGGCGGCGTCCAGGAATCACTGGTCCAGGCCCTGACGTAGCGGTCCCGCAGGGCCCGGGTACCCTCGCGGTATGCTCTCGATCCGCCGCGAGCTCCACGACAAGATCGTCGCGCACGCCCGCGCCGACCACCCGGACGAGGCGTGCGGCGTGGTCGCCGGGCCGGCTGGCAGCGACCGCCCGGAGCGGTTCATCGCGATGATGAACGCCGAGCGGTCCCCGACGTTCTACCGGTTCGACTCGATGGAGCAGTTTCAGGTGTGGAAGGAGATGGACGAGCGGGATGAGGAGCCCGTCGTCATCTACCACTCGCACACCGCCACCGAGGGCTACCCATCCCGGACGGACATCTCCTACGCGAGTGAGCCCGGTGCGCACTACGTTCTCGTATCGACCCGTGACCCTGATGAGGCTGAGTTCCGCTCGTTCCGGATCGCCGGGGACGAGGTCACGGAGGAGCCCGTAGAGATCACCTAGGGGATTGACCCACGCAGGGACCGATTTACCCCGCTGCCCGTAGGGATTGACCCGGCGCCATCTGCCGGGTGGAATGATCCCGGCAGGACCAGGGTTGGACCGCTAGGGAGCCCGGAAGGCGCCGCGGCGAGCCGCACGCTCGTGCTAACCCCGCTACCCGCTGTATTCGCACACTATGGAGTGTTTGATGGCCATCGAGGTTCGTATCCCGACGATCCTGCGCACATACACGGGCGGCGCCAGGCAGGTGGAGGGCGCAGGCTCCACGCTGGCCGAGCTCATCGAGGACATCGACGGGCGGCACAGCGGGCTGCGCGACCGGCTGGTCGCCGACGGCGGCCTGCGCCGCTTCGTCAACGTGTACCTGAACGACGAAGACGTGCGCTTCCTGGGCGGCCTGGAAACCCCGGTCAAGGACGGCGACACCGTGACGGTGCTCCCGGCCGTCGCCGGGGGCGTCGCCTGATCAGCGGCCCGGAGCTGGCATGCGCTACGACTCGCTGCTCGACTCGGTAGGCCGCACCCCGCTGGTGGGCCTGCCCCGGCTGTCGCCGTTGCCCGAGGTGCGACTGTGGGCCAAGCTGGAGGACCGCAACCCGACCGGTTCGGTGAAGGACCGCGCGGCGTTCTACATGGTCGAGCAGGCCGAAAAGGACGGGCTGCTGCAGCCCGGGTCGGTGATCCTCGAGCCGACGTCGGGTAACACCGGCATCTCGCTGGCCATGGTGGCCAAGCTCCGCGGATACCGGCTGACCGTCGTCATGCCGGAGAACACCTCGGCCGAACGTCGCCAGCTGCTCGAGATGTACGGCGCGACGATCATTTACTCACCCGCGGCGGGCGGCTCCAACGAGGCCGTCCGGGTGGCGAAGCGGCTCGCCGCGGAGAACCCGGACTGGATCATGCTGTACCAGTACGGCAACGAGGCGAACGCGCGCGCCCACTACGAGACCACCGGCCCGGAACTGCTGGCCGACCTGCCGGAGATCACGCACTTCGTGGCCGCCTGGGCACGACCGGCACGTTGATGGGCACCGGCCGCTACCTGCGCGAGCACGTGCCCGGGGTGAAGATCGTCGCCGCGGAGCCCCGGTACGGTGAGCTCGTTTACGGGCTCCGGAACATCGACGAGGGCTTTGTCCCTGAGCTGTACGACGAGTCCGTACTCACGACGCGGTTCTCGGTCTCCTCCGCCGACGCGCTGGCCGCGACCCGGGAGCTGCTGAACGCCGAGGGCATCTTCGCCGGCATCTCGGCCGGCTGCGCGCTGCACGCTGCGATGGCGATGGGCGCGAAGGCGGTGGACGCGGGGGAGCGGGCCGACATCGCGCTGATCGTGGCGGACGGCGGCTGGAAGTACCTGTCGACCGGCGCCTACGGCGGCACGCTGGATGAGGCCGAGGAAAAGCTCGAAGGCCAGCTCTGGGCCTGACGCCGCACGCTGGTGAACGCGGTCCTATTGTGGTCTCTCGTGCGGCTGACCATCATCGGATGCTCCGGCAGTTTTCCGGGACCCGACAGCCCCGCCTCCAGCTACCTGCTGGAAGCGGAGGGTTTCCGGATGCTGATCGACCTCGGCAACGGCGCGCTGGGGGTGATGCAGCGGTACGTCGGGCTGTTCGACATCGACGCCATCTGCCTCAGTCACCTGCACGCGGACCACTGCCTCGACCTGGTCTCCTACTGGGTGGCCCGGCGGTACGCCCCCGAGGGCCCGCAGCCCGCGATCCCCGTCTACGCCCCCGAACGCGCCGCGGAGCGGATGGCCCTGGCCTGCGGCCTGGAGCCGGATCCCGGTCCCGGCATGACCGACGGCTTCAGCTTCACCACGCTGACACCCGGGACCCGCCGGATCGGGCCGTTCCTGATCACCACGCAGCGGATGAACCATCCGGTGGAGACGTTCGGCTTCCGGGTGGAGCACGGCGGCCGCGTCCTGGCCTACTCGGCTGACACCGGTCCCTGCGAGGCGCTGGTCGAGCTGGCCCGCCGGGCTGACCTGCTGCTGTGCGAGGGGTCCTTCCTGGACGGCCCGGATCTGCCCGGCAACCTGCACCTGACCGGGCGCCAGGCCGGCGAGCACGCGGAGCGCGCCGGGGTGCGGCATCTGGTGCTGACCCACCTGGTGCCGTGGAACGACAAGGAGCGGTCGTTCGCGGAGGCGAGCGCCACGTTCACCGGGACGCTGTCGCTGGCCGCCCCGGGCCAGGAATTCGACCTCAGCCCCTCCCGCCCGCTGCCCCTATGAACGGGCACGGTGAACGGGCACGGTGAACGGGCACGGTGAACGGGCACGGTGAGTGGCCGATAGTCTGACGGGCATGGCCCGACCTGATGGACGTTCCGACATTGAGCTGCGCCCGGTGAAGCTGACCCGCGGCTGGCTCGATCACGCCGAGGGCTCCGTGCTCGTGGAGTTCGGCGCCACCCGCGTGCTGTGCGCCGCCAGCGTCCAGGAGGACGTGCCGCGGTGGCGGCGGGGCGGCGGGCTGGGCTGGGTGACCGCCGAGTACGCGATGCTGCCGCGCGCGACTAACACCCGCAACGACCGCGAGTCGGTCAAGGGCCGCGTCGGCGGGCGCACGTACGAGATCTCCCGCCTGGTTGGCCGGGCCCTGCGCGCCTGTGTCGACTTCAAGGCGCTGGGCGAGAACACGATCGTCATCGACTGTGACGTGCTGCAGGCGGACGGTGGTACCCGCACGGCCGCCATCACCGGCGGCTACGTCGCGCTCGCGGACGCGGTGGCCTGGCTGCAGGGCCGTCACCGCTGCCACGGGGACCCGTTGCCCACGTCGGTGGCCGCGGTCAGCGTCGGCATCATCGACGGCCAGCCGCGCCTCGACCTCTGCTACGAAGAGGACTCAGCGGCCGAAACCGACATGAACGTGGTCTGCACCGGCGATGGCGACTTCGTCGAGGTGCAGGGGACGGCCGAGCGCGAGCCGTTCAGCCGGGACATGCTCGCCCGGCTGCTCGATCTGGCCGTAGCCGGCTGCGGTGAACTGACCAGACTGCAGCACGATGCCCTCTCTATCTAGCCGAACGGACCTGGGTGGCCCTCGCACCCTCCGGCTCGTGCTGGCCACGCAGAACGCCCACAAGATCGTCGAGCTGCGCCGGATCCTCGCCGCGGCCGGGATCCCGGCCGGCCTGACCGGGCTGGATGAGTTTCCCGGCGCGCCGGACGTGGCCGAGACCGGGCTGACCTTCGCCGACAACGCGCTGCTGAAGGCGCGGGCCATCGCGCAGTTCACCGGGCTGCCGTCGATCGCCGACGACTCCGGCCTGTGCGTCGACGTGCTGAACGGCATGCCGGGCATCTTTTCCGCGCGCTGGTCCGGCCGGCACGGTGACGACGCCGCCAACCTCAACCTGATCCTGGCGCAGCTGGCGGACATCGCCGGCCCGCACCGGGGCGCTCACTTCACGTGCGTGGCCGCGCTGGCGCTGCCGGACGGGCGGGAGCGGGTTGCCGAGGGCCGCCTGGACGGCCGGCTGACCATGAACCCCCGCGGCACGGGCGGGTTCGGCTACGACCCGATCTTCCTGCCCAATGAGCAGCCCGGCGGGGCCCACGGGCCCGGCGGGCCGGCCGGGGCTGACCACGGCCGAGATGACCCCGGAAGCCAAGGACGCGATCAGCCACCGCGGCCGCGCGTTCCGCGCCCTCGTCCCGGTCATCGCCGGGGAACTCGGCCCCGGCGAAGCGTGAAGGGCGGCCCCGCAGCGGGCCGCCGTTATCGCGATGGCCCCCCGGTGAGCCCGGTTAAAACGAGAGATCATTTTAATCTCCCGCCAAGTGTTACGGGCGGCCCACCTATACCCACAACATCCGTATCAAGCAAAGCTGCCCGGAAACTGCCGTCGGTTACCGGGGCGCGTGGGAGGGCGCGGCGTGCCGCGCCCGGCGGGGCGATAACGTGGGGCGGAAGGCCGCCGAACAGACCCCGGAGGAGCACAGTGACCGAGCAGCGGCTGGCGCCAGGCGACGCAGCGCCGGATTTCACCCTGCTGGATGCGGACGGCAACCCGGTGAGCCTGTCCTCGTATCGCGGCCAGCAGGTGATCGTTTACTTCTACCCGGCCGCGATGACCCCGGGCTGCACCAAGGAGGCGTGCGACTTCCGCGACCGCATGGGCGACCTGTCCAGCGCGGATACCGCGGTCGTGGGCATCTCGCCGGACAAGCCGGAGAAGCTGGCCAGGTTCCGTGACAAGGAGAGGCTGACGTTCCCGCTGCTGTCGGATCCCGATCACGCGGCCGGGCAGGCCTACGGTGCCTACGGCGAGAAGATGATGTACGGGAAGAAGAGCGTGGGCGTCATCAGGTCCACGTTCGTGATCGACGCCGACGGCAAGGTGTCGCAGGCGCACTACGGCGTCAGGGCCACCGGCCACGTCGATCGTCTCCTCAGGGACCTGGTGCCGGGGTAAGGTCTCGTCCCAGGCGGGACGGGCGGGCGTGGCGAAATAGGCATACGCGACAGGTTTAGGTCCTGTTGGTGGAGACACCGTGGGGGTTCGAGTCCCCCCGCCCGCACACGATCACGTGCCCCGGGTGCGCAGCAGCGGCAGCGTGCCGCTGCTGGCACAGGAGCGGCGTCGTCAGGCGGCGTGGGGCTTGTCCTGCGGGGCGCCAGCGGTCGCGCGGTCGATAAGAGTCCGGGCCAGGCTCGCGCCGATGCCGCCGATGCCGCCGATGCCGCGGCTGGTGGTCTCCCGCCTGGCCGACTCCGCGATCGACATGGCCCCGACGGCGAGTTTGCGTACCTCCTGCTAACCCGGTTCCGGATCGTTACCGTCTGCGTGCTCACGGTCGCCTGCCGGCGGCTGCGCGCCGATCGGCTCGAGTTCGCCGGGGGCGAAGTAGAGGAATCGTCCGTGGGTTCGCTGCAGTTCGGCGACGGGATCGGCGACCGGGCTCACCGCCACGTGCACCTGCCCGTCCACGTCGTGCAGGACCGCTTCCACAAGCGCCTCCCGGCCGATAAGGAACAGGTCCTGGGCGTCCGCCCGCCGCGCGCCGGGCCGCATCCGGACCTTGCTGCCGCGGGCGATCCTGACTCCCGCGATGAGCACATGGTCGGTCTCCGGCGACACCGAGCTGTCGGCGCCCGGATTCCACCAGGGCGCGGACGGCGTCGCGAACACCGGCACGTCGTCCGCGGCCGCCGCCCCGGGAAACGGCCCCGCCAGCGGACCCTGCGCGCCGGGAACTGGCCCGGCACGCAGGGCCGGAGTGCTGGCCGTCATCGGGGGTGGCCCGCCCGCTGGCCCGGCGGGGGGCGGCCCGCCCGCTGGCCCGGCGGGGCCCCGGGAGACCGGGCCCGCGCTGGGCTCCAGGTACCGGATGGCGCCGTGCAGCCGCTCCAGCATCTCCGGCGGCAGCCCGTCCAGCCGGTCGATCAGGCCGGCGGCGCGCGGGTCGGTCGCCCGGGCCTCGCGCTTCTCCTCGTCCGTCAGCGCCATCGTCCGCAGCGTGAGGATCTCGTCGATCTCCGTCGCGTCGAACAGGTCGCCCGTGCTCTCCGGCGCGATCTGCGGATGGTCGTACAGGATGACCGGGGACGACAGCACCAGGTCGCGGCAGTCCGCTGGGCCGGCCAGCACGGGCCAGGTGCCGACGTTCGTGCAGGCCGCGACCGCCGCGGCCGCCCACTCCGGATGGTCGGTCATGGAGATGAACGACCCGCCCGGGATGCCGATCAGCGTATGCGCCGCGACCAGGGCATAGCGCAGGCCGTCTTCCCGGGTCGCGAGCGGGCCCTGCGGGCCCTGCGTCCCGCCCGGTTCCGTCCGGTTCCCGACCCGGACGCGCAGCCGCAGCGCCTGGTATGGGCCGGCCACCCGCTCGGCCTGCACGCGCAGCACGCCGTCCAGGGCGTCCCACCGGTGGATCAGGCGTCCGGCCACCGCGCCGCGCGCGTCGGTCAGGTCCTCGGCGGTTTCGCCGGCGTCGATGTGGAACGGCAGTTCGGCGCCCGCGCCGTCCAGGCTCGCCACGGCCAGGTCCGCCCGTTCCTCGCGCTCGGCGGCCTCCGTAAACCGGGTGAACTCCGTGCCGTCCACGTTCAGCGCGGGAACGTCACGCCATTGCGCCGCCCCGGCCGCACCCGCGGTCCCGGCCGCTTCCTGCACCAGCCGCTGCTGGACGTGCAGGAAGCGCAGCAGGATCTCGACGCGCGCGTCGCCGGAGCATTCGGCCAGGCACTCGGTCTGCGACGCGGACGGCTCGGTGGGGTCCACCGCCGCGTACCTGGGCGGCATCAGCACGCCGAACTGGAACCGGGCCTGGTTCTTCCGCGACGACTGCCGGTACGGGTACAGCAGGTACCCCTCGTACAGGATCGCGTCCGCCACGGCGCGCGCGTGCGCGACGTGGTCCGCCGGCCGGCTCACGGTTTCCGCTCCGTCGCGCCCCCGGCGTCCGCCGCCTCGGCCAGCAGCGCCGTCACCGTCGAATCCCAGGTCGGCAGCGCCCGCCGGGTCTTGAACCGCTGCAGGTCATCGAACGTCTGCCTGCTCATCGTGATCCAGGCGCTGTCCGGGAAGTGCACGTCGACCGCTTCCCGCCAGACGCTGACCGGAAGGCGGAAGACCGCCTCCTTGCTCCACGGCACCTGCTGGACCTGGAACCGGCCGTCGATGACCGAAAAGATGGAGCCGCTGAACAGCAGCAGCAGCGGGATCTCGCCGGTTTCCAGGCTGGCGAAGTACCGGCCGCAGCCCACCTCCAGGTCGTAGCTGAAGTTGACCGCGATCTGCACCTCGGTGCTCCCGGTGAAGCTGGTCACCATCGTCGAGACGTTCGTGAACTGCATCGGCTTCAGGGTGTCGGCCCAGCGCGTCGTCTCGCCGAACACATCGTGCAGCCGCTGTTCCTCGGTCGGCGTGTACCGGCGGCGCGAAGGCTCGATCCGGATCTGGGTGCGCAGCGCGATCGTGTCGATCCGCTGTCCGCTGGTCTCGCTGATCCGCAGCGTCAGCGTGATCGTGGGCATCACCGCGTACCGCTCGGCCTGGGCGCCGATGCAGTCGAAGGTCAGGTCCGCCATCTCAGCGCCCCTCGCGCAGTAGCCGCGCCCGGGATCGCACCGCGTCCAGGAACTCCGCGATGCTCTGCCGGGCCTCGGCGCCGCCGTCGAAGCCGCGCCAGTACAGCCGCATCCGCCCGGCCAGCTCGTAGCACGCGTCGATCGGCACCAGGAAATGCTCGATGCCGTCGTCGGCCCGGGAGATCAGCGTCGCCTCGACGTCGGCCTCCATGGCCCGCAGCAGCGGATGCTCCGCCGCCAGCCGTTCCCAGGCCGCGAGGTCGAGCCGGCACTCGGTGGCGCCCGCCGGGCTCGGGTAGAACGCCCCGACCTCATCCCGCTGCGAGCTGCGCAGGAAGAACGCCAGCCCGACCGGGATCTCGAGCTCCTCCCATTCCCGCGCGGACAGCGGATGAGCCGGGTCGTGCAGATACCGGTCCGGGACCGCGCGGTACCGCCCCCGGCCCGCCCGGGGTTGGGTGAAGAGCAGATAGCAGGCGCGGCAGGTGCACAGCAGCGACGAGTTCTCCAGGTCGGCCACGTGCGAATGCCCGGCCGCGACCGGTGTCGCACACAGCTCGCAGTCTTCGCCCTGGGGGGATGACCCCCCTGGACCCCCCCACGCGCTTCGCGCCCCCGCTGCGGTTCCCGCCGTAGCACCGCCGCTCACGGGGCCGCCAGGGCCCGGTTCGCTGGGCGGTCGGAGCTTCGCTCCGCCACTCTCCGTAGCCTGCTGCCCTGCTGCCGTAGCCTGCTGCCCTGCTGCTGGCGCCTGCTGTCCTGCTCCTGGCACGAAGCGGCCCAGGCCGGACGGGCTCCGCGTCATGAGCGGACCACCGCCGGGACCGCAACCCGCACTCCCTGGCTGTCGGTGACGAGCGGCAGCGGGTCCAGGTGCAGGGCCGGGTCGCTGCGCCCGCGCCCGGCCCGGCTGACGTCGTAGGACGCGCCGCACTCGCAGGTGAGCACCTCGCGTGCCAGCTGCCCGCCGCCCATTCCCCTGCCGCAGGCGGCGCACGCGTCCCGGTACGCGTACAGTGTCCCGCGGACCGAGCAGACGAGGATCGGCATGTCGCCGGCGGTCGTGCAGATGGGCCGGGCGCTGGGCGGGCCCATCTCAGCCAGCGTGACCCAGCTTCCGTGGCCGTCCGCCGGGACGGCCTCCGCCCCCGGCGCCGCGTCCGGCCGGGTGCCGATCTGCAGCAGGACCGGCGCGGGAGGGCCCTGCGGGCCGGGCGGCCCGGTCATCCCCTCGACCACGACCGCGGTCACCTCGGGCGCCGCGTCCTGGACCGCGCCCTCGATGGCCAGCTGCACGGTGACGGCCGAGGAGGGGCAGCCGTGGCAGTTGCCCTCCAGCGTCAGCCGGGCGACCCCGTTGGTGACCCCGGCGTAGCGGACCCCGCCGGCGTGCGAGCCCAGATAGGGCCGGACCCGGTCCAGCGCCCGCTGGATCCGCGCGTCGACGTCCAGCGGGTGCAGCCCGTGCAGCAGGAGCAGGCTCTCCACCAGCGGATCACCGGTCAGCCGGTCCAGCATCGCCGCCCCGGCGTCGCCCTCTTCCTGCAGCGCGGTCACGATGTGGGTCAGGCCGTCCCCGTACAGGCCGACCAGCAGCCGGACGAGTTCCTCGGCCACGGCGCCCTGGCCGCGCCCGGCCAGCACGCCCAGCAGTTCCTCGATCTTGTCGCCGGCCTGTTGCACGCGGGTCATTCGGTTTCCCCTCTGCGTTCCTGGATAGCGCCGTCCCTGGCTAACGGCATCATGTCCCCGGCGGCGGTGCCGCCGCCAGGGACATGGCCACCTTCCGTTCGCGGTCAGGTCGAGAGGGTTACCCCCATCGGCGAGTGGACCTTCTCCAGGGTCTTGCCGCCGCCCAGGTACATGTGCACTCCGCACGGCAGGCACGGGTCGAAGCTGCGCACCGCCCGCATGACGTCGATGCCCTTGAAGGAGTCCGGCGGGTTCTCCTCGAAGATCGGCGTGTTCTGCACGGCGTCCTCGTACGGGCCCGGCGTCCCGTAACTGTCCCGCACGCTGGCGTTCCATGGGGTCGGCGGGTAGGGGTGGTAGTTGGCGATCTTCCCGCCCCTGATCACCATGTGGTGGGACAGCACCCCGCGGACGGCCTCGGTGAAGCCGCAGCTGTTCGCCTCGTCCGGCAGCGTGAACGGCTCCCACGTCTTGGTCCGGCCCGCCCGGATCTCGGCCAGGGCCTTTTCGATGAAGTGCAGCGCGCAGGCCGCGGAGTAGGCCTGGAAGTACGTCCGGGCCCGGTCGCGCTCGATCGCGTTGGACAGCGGCGCACCCGACTTGTCGGTGGGGATCTTCCACTCGAAGGTGACCTCCGGCTTGGTCGCGGTCCGCGGCAGGTTCATCAGCACGCTGTGGCCGGTGGACTTGACGTAGCCGAAGTCGGCCAGGCCGCCCAGGGCCGTGGCCCACAGCCGGGCGAGCGGGCCGCCGCCGGTGTCGGCAGCGAGGTAGTTGGTGCCGTCGAACCACCGGGGCGACATGACCCAGCTGTACTTGCCGTCGAAGTCGCGCTTGGCCGGCCGCGGGATCGTGTGCTGGTTCCACGGGTGCCGGCGGTCGACCGCGTTCCCGAGCGGGTCCCGGGTGACGAACATTTCCTGGTCTTCCCAGTCCTCGTAGTAGGAGCTGCCCAGCAGGATGCGGATGCCCAGGTTGATATCGACCAGGTTGTTGGTGATTAGCTGCCCGTCCCGGATGACGCCGGGGGTGACGAACATCTTCCGGCCCCAGTTGGTCATGTTCTCGTACCGGAAGTCGCAGAACTCGGGGTCGTTCAGGCTGCCCCAGCACACCAGGTCGGCGCGGCGCCGGCCGACCTCCTCATAGCCCGGCAGCGCCTCGTAGAAGAAGTCGAACAGGTCGTCGTGCATCGGGACGACCCGCTTCGTGAACTCGACGTAGCGCATCAGCCGGGTCAGGTAGTCGGTGAACAGCTGCACCGTCGCCGTGGTGCCCACGCCGCCCGGGTACAGCGTCGAGGGGTGCACATGGCGCCCCTCCATCAGGCAGAACATTTCCCGCGTGGACCGGCTGACCTGGAGCGCCTCGCGGTAGAACTCGCCCTCCAGCGGGTTGAGCGACCGCATGATGTCGCCGATGGTGCGGTACCCGTGCTCGGCGGCGTGCGGCGCCTCGGTCCGGTTGGCCTGCTCCAGCACGCCGGGGTTGGTCTCGCCGACCATCCTCTCGCAGAAGTCGACCCCGACCAGGTTCTCCTGGAAGATGTTGTGGTCGAACATGTACTCGGCGGACTCGCCCAGGTTGATGATCCACTCGCCCAGGTGCGGCGGGCGCACGCCGTAGGCCATGTTCTGGTTGTAGACCGAGCACGTGGCGTGGTTGTCACCGCAGATCCCGCAGATGCGGCTGGTGATGAAGTGCGCGTCGCGTGGGTCCTTGCCCTTCATGAAGATGCTGTAGCCGCGGAAGATCGACGAGGTGCTGTAGCACTCGACGACCCGCTTCTGCTTGAAGTCGACCTTGGTGTAGATGCCAAGGCTGCCCACGATCCTGGTGATCGGGTCCCATGACATGTCTACGATGCCGGAGTCCTCTGCCGTGGTCATCGCTGATCCCTTCCCCTCAAAATGGGCGCGGCGGCCGGCCCGGCGTCACCGGGCCGGGCGGCATCACCATGTCAGTTACCAGGTTTGCTTGTAGCCGGTCAGCAGCTCTGAGCTCTTCTTGCGCCATTTCGGCTCCTCGTCCGCGGTCTTCGCGGTGAAGCCGCGCAGGGCGCGGATGACCGTCCCGTACATGCTGCTCGCGGTGGTGGAGACCCTTGAACCCGGCGGCTCGTCCATGAACGGCATGAACTTGTCCGGGAAGCCGGGCATCGTGCACGCGATGCAGATGCCGCCGACGTTCGGGCAGCCGCCCACGCCGTTGATCCAGCCCCGCTTGGGCACGTTGCACTTGACCACCGGCCCCCAGCAGCCGAGCTTGACCAGGCACTTGGCCGATCCGTACTCGGTGGCGAAGTCGCCCTGCTCGTAGTAGCCGGCCCGGTCGCAGCCCTCGTGCACCGTCGCCCCGAACAGCCACGCCGGGCGGAGCGCCTCGTCCAGCGGGATCATCGGCGCCTGGCCGGCCACCTGGTAGAGCAGGTAAAGGATGGTTTCGGACAGGTTGTCCGGGTGAATCGGGCAGCCGGGCACGCAGACGATTGGCAGCCCGGCCTTGGACCGCCAGTCCCAGCCCAGGTAGTCCGGCACGCCCATCGCGCCGGTCGGGTTGCCGGCCATGGCGTGGATGCCGCCATAGGTCGCGCAGGTCCCGACCGCGAGGATTCCCGTCGCCTTGGGCGCCAGCCGGTCCAGCCACTCGCTGGTGGTCATCGGCTGGCCGGTGGCCGGGTTGTTGCCGAAGCCGCACCAGTAGCCTTCGCTCTTGATCGCCTCGTTCGGGATCGAGCCCTCGACGACCAGCACGAACGGGTCGAGTTCGCCCCGGTCGGCCTTGTGCCACCACTCGATGAAGTTGTCCGCGCCCTGCTCCGGGCCGCACTCGAAGTCGATCAGCGGCCAGTGCACGGCGACCTGGGGCAGCCCCGGCAGGGCGCCGAGCACGATTTCCTCGATGCTGGGCTGCGTGGCCGCGGTCAGGGCCACCGAGTCCCCGTCGCAGCTGAGCCCGCCGTTCATCCAGAGAATGTGCAGCACTGGCTCGGCCTTCCCGGCCTTGGTGTCGTTAGCCTGTGTGTCCGTGGCCATGACGAGGCCACCTCCTCGCTGCTGGATAGCTGGCCTCCGGGTCGCAACCGCGCCCGCTCCCCCCGGCCGGCCCCGCGGGCCGGCCGGACGTCTGGCTACCGGGCATCTGATCCGCCGCGACTAACCCGTGCCGGCCCTTACGGGCGGCCGGGAACAGGCCCACGGCCCCCCGCACCGCCGGCCGTGCGGTCTCACCCGAGCAGATGACCATGGCGCTTACCCGCCTTCGTGGTGCGCAGACACCATTGTGGTGCGCAGATGTGGTGCGCAGACACCGCAATGCTAGACCCGGTGTAACGTACGCCACAAGGCGAACGGCCGCATCGACCGGACACAAGTGTCCCGTCTCGGGCTCCGGGCGCTTCTTTCCGGCTCGATTCCCCCTACGCGCTGGAGGCGTCCGTGCGTGCACTGCCATCGTTACCGCTTTCTGTGACGGCCTGGATCGAATAGCCTTGCCTCAGCCCAAACATGCGCCCTGGCGCGCTGCGTACGGCTTTGAGGAGACCCGGTGGCTGAGCCCTTTCACGGTCCCAGTGGGGACCCGATCGAGGTCATGCCTGTCGTCGTCCTCTTCCAGGTATTTCCCGCGCGCCCCTCGTCGATACCCGACATCCGCGATTTCGTCCGCCGGTGCCTTTCCGAGTCGCCGCTGACCGAGGAGGGCACCCGCCAGGTCGGGGAGACCGTGTTCCGCGCGCTGCTCGACGCCGCCGGGCCATCCGGGTCCATCCAGGTCGCGTTCCGCATCTTCCCTGAGCACGTCGAGGTGGACGTCCTGCACTCCGAGTTGCAGGCTCCGCTGCGCGGCGACGCCCCGGAGGCCAGGCCCGGCGCGGGTACGGGCGAGGCCGCGCCGGCGACCGCCGGCGCGGGCGGCGACCGGCCGCAGATAGTGGCGCCCGGCTCCTCCTTCGTGCGTCTCGGCGAGGACGGCCAGCCCGCCAACTTCGCCGACTGGATGTCCGTCGCGCTGCGGCGGGAGGGGCTGACCCAGGAGGCCGCCGCGCGCCTGCTCGGCGTGTCGGTCAAGACGGTGAGCCGGTGGGTCGGCGGCGCCACCGAGCCGCGGCTCCGGGACCTGCGGCGGATCCAGGAAGTCTTCGGCGAGATTCCGCTCCAGTAGCGTGGCGGCGCTCCGGTCCCCGGTGCCCGTTTTCACCGTTATATCTGGCGGCCCGGAAAAAATTTCTTGCCGGGCCGGGGCGTCTTTTTGGTATGCCCTTTTCGGTCAGAAGTGTCTTGAATGCCCACTGGACGTTGCCTCACATGTGTCCTACGGTGCTTCCATGGCGGCTAATGAAGGGCGCCACCGGCTCGGCCCGGGCGGCGGCCGACTCACGCTGCGTACGTACCGCAGCGGGCTGGCGGCGCAGGCCGGGCACGACCTGACGATCGAAATCGCCCGATGGTCGGGCGAGCTGGACGGTGACCAACGCGCCCCCGGCCGCCTCGAGGCGCGGATCGACCTGGAGTCCCTGGTGGTCCGGGAGGGGACCGGCGGCCTCAAGCCGCTGACCGACCGGGACCGCCGCGAGATCGCCCTGACCGCCGCCAGGCAGCTCCAGGCCGGCCGGTACCCGGAGGCGACGTTCGCCGCGGCGGAGTTCGCACCGGATGATAGCGGTGGTGGCACGATCACCGGCACGCTGACGCTGCACGGCCAGGTCCGGCCGCTCGCGCTGACCGTCAGCAAGACCGGCGACGGCCGCTACCGGGCCGCCGCGACCGTGGTCCAGTCCGAGTTCGGCATCAAGCCGTACTCGGGCATGTTCGGCGCGCTGAAGCTGCGTGACGCCGTGGACGTCGAGGTCGACATCGACCTCTCGGCGGCCAGTCATGCCTAACGCCGGTGACACTTACGCCGGTAACACCGACGCCGGGGACACGGCCCGGCTGTTCGAGCGGCGGGTCGTGCCCACCGGGAGCCTGGCCGGCCAGGCGGCCGCGGTCGCCGGCGCCTGCCACGCGATGGCGGTCCAATTCCACCGGGGCGGCAAGCTCGTGGTCTTCGGCACCGGCGGGGCCAGTGCGGACGCGCAGCACGTGGCGGTGGAGTTCGTGCACCCCGTGATCGTCGGCAAGCGTGCGCTGCCCGCGATCGCGCTGACGACCGACGTGGCCACGGTGACCGGCATCGCGGCGCGGGACGGCATCGCGGAGATCTTCGCGCACCAGATCCGCTACCTCGCGGCGCCCGAGGACATCGCGCTCGGCATCTCCGTGGACGGCCACTGCGCGAGCGTCCTGGCCGGGCTGCGGACGGCCAGGGAGCTCGGGCTGCTGACGATCGCCCTGGCCGGCGGCGACGGGGGCGCGATGACGGGCCACCCGGCCATCGACCACCTGCTGACCGCGCCGTCCGACGACCCGCGGATCGTGAAGGAACTGCAGGTGACCCAGTACCACCTGCTGTGGGAGCTGGTGCACGTGTTCTTCGAGCAGCCGGGCGTGCTCGGCCCCGAGGTGGTCGCGTGACCGCGCCCGCCGGCCACGAGCCGCCCGGACCGGGGCCTGCCGCCCAGCCCTCCGCGGCGGCCGTGCCGGAGTGCTACGGCGACGTCTGCATCACCTGCTCCGACACCGCCGTAGCGGTCACCATCGTGCGTATGCTGGAGGATGGCCTCGCCGTGGTTGATACTGGGCAAGGCGAGGAGGAAGTCAGCGTGGCCCTGGTACAGGCCGAGGCCGGTGACACGATTCTCGTGCACGCCAAGGAAGCCATCGCCGTCGTGGGGAGATGACCCAATGACGCGGCAGGACAGCCAGGACCGCGCCCGCGGGGCCGGTGAGGCGCGCGGGGCTCACGGGGCTGGTGGGGCTCACGGGGCTGGTGGGGCTCACGGGGCTGGTGGAGTCGAGTCGCTCTATCCGTTCCTCTATGCCGGCACGACGGACACCGCCGCCGTCCTGGAGCAGGTCCGCGCCTCCACCGTCGCCAAGATCACCGAAATCATTGAGCTGAGGCAGGCCGTCAGCGTACGGGAGGGGGCACGGCTGGCCCGGTGCGCCGCCGACGCCGCGGCCCGGTTCGCCGCCGGGGGCCGGCTCTTCGCCTTCGGCAATGGCGGCAGCGCCACCGACGCCCAGCAACTCGCCACCCTGTTTCTCAATCCCGGTGGCCCCGGGCCCGGCGCGGATACCCTGCCGCTGCCGGCCTTCAGCCTGGCCAACGACACGTCCGTGGTCACCGCGCTGTGCAACGACATCGGCGTGGAGGTCGTGTTCGCCCGCCAGCTCGCCGCCTTCGGTGGCCCGCACGACATCGCGGTCGGCCTGTCCACCAGCGGGAACTCCGCCAACCTGCTGCGGGCGTTTGACGAGGCCAGCAAGCGTGGCATGCTGACCATCGGCCTGGCGGGATACGACGGGGGGAAGATGGCCGAACTCGACTGCATCGACTACCTGTTCGTCGCGCCGTCCTCGTCGGTGCACCGGATCCAGGAGGCGCAGACGACCATCTACCACGTGCTGTGGGAGCTGACCGTCGCCGCCCTCCGCCGCCCCGGCAGCCCGGCCCCCACCCGCGTGGCCGCCGCTACCCGCATAACCGGCCCCGCCCGCGCCGCCGGCCCGGGGGTGACGCCATGACCAGCCGGGTGCTCGTCGCCGGGGTGGGCAACATCTTCCTGGGTGATGATGGTTTCGGCGTGGAGGTCGCCCGGCGCCTGGCGTTCACCGAATGGCCGGACGGGGTGCGGGTCGCCGACTACGGGACGAGCGGCATGCACCTGGCGTACGACATGGCCGACGGGTACGAGACCACGATCCTCATCGACGCCGCGCCACGCGGCGGGCCGCCCGGCACCCTCACGGTGCTGGAAGTCGAGCCGGAGCACCGGCCCGGCCTGGCGGCCGGCGCCCGTGGCCCGCTCCAGGGCAGCCAGCTGTTCGACGCGCACGGCATGCAGCCCGAGGTGGTGTTCGGCGTCCTGGACATGCTCGGCGCGCAGGCGGGCCGGATCCTGGTGGTCGGCTGTGAGCCCGCCAGCCTGGAACACGGGATCGGGCTCAGCGAGCCCGTCGCCGCGGCCGTCGATGCAGCCATTCGCATGGTGACCACGCTGGTCGCGGAGACCGCGGACGGCGTTCAGCACGTACCGGCCGCCGCAGCCGGGAGACCGCAGACAGCGTTTCCCGCTCACCGGGCGCCGGGCAGGAGCCTTGATCGATGAGATTGATGAGGGGATGGTCGTATGTGTCTCGGCATACCGGGTGAGGTGATCGAGCTCCTCGCGGACCAGCCGGATCTGGCCCGGGTGGACGTGAGCGGCGTCCGGCGGGTGATCAACATCGGCCTGCTCGCCGACGACCCGCCCGCGCCCGGGGAGTGGGTGCTGATCCACGTCGGTTTCGCGCTGTCCAAGATCGACGAAGCGGAGGCCGCGGTGGCGCTGCAGTTCCTGGAGGGGATCGGCCAGGCCTACGCGGACGAGCTGGAAGCGCTCGCCGAATCACGGATCGAGTAGAGGGTGCCGGGCCATGAAGTTCGTTGACGAATTCCGCGACGCGGACAAGGCACACGCCCTGGCCGCGAAGATCGCCGCGTTGTGTGAGCCCGGCCGCCGGTACAAGCTGATGGAGGTGTGCGGCGGCCACACGCACACGATCTACAAGCACGGGCTCGAGGACTATCTGCCCGAGTCGATCACCCTGGTGCACGGGCCCGGCTGCCCGGTGTGCGTGATCCCGATGGGCCGGGTGGACGACGCCATGCACCTGGCCGCCAGGCCCGACGTGATCATGACGTCGTTCGGCGACATGATGCGCGTGCCGGGCAGCAACGGCTCGTTCTTCGACGCCAAGGCGGCCGGGACCGACATCCGTATGGTGTACTCCCCGCTCGACTCGCTGAAGATCGCGCGCAGCAACCCGGACAAGCGGGTCGTGTTCATGGCCATCGGCTTCGAGACCACGGCCCCGTCCACGGCCATGACGATCATGCGCGCGGCGGCCGAGAACCTGCCGAACTTCTCGGTGTTCTGCAACCACGTCACGATCATCCCGGCCATCAAGGCGATCCTGGACTCCCCGGACCTGCGGCTCGACGGCTTCATCGGCCCCGGGCACGTGTCCACGGTGATCGGCTGCCGGCCGTATGAGTTCATCGCACGGGACTACGGCAAGCCGGTCGTCACCGCCGGATTCGAGCCGCTGGACATCCTGCAGTCGATCTACATGCTGATGCTGCAGCTGTCCGAGGGCCGCTCGGAGGTGGAGAACCAGTACTCCCGCGTGGTGCCGTGGGACGGGAACATGACCGCGCTGCAGGTCATCGCCGAGACGATGGAGCTGCGCCCGTACTTCGAGTGGCGGGGCCTCGGCTTCATTTCCCATTCCGCGCTGAGCGTGCGCGAGAAGTACGCGCGGTTCGACGCCGAGCTGCTCTTCGACGTCCCCGGGGTCCGTGTCGCCGACCCCAAGGCCTGCCAGTGCGGCGAGGTGCTCAAGGGCGTCCTCAAGCCGTGGGAGTGCAAGGTCTTCGGCACCGCCTGCACGCCGGAGACGCCGATCGGCACCTGCATGGTCTCGCCGGAGGGTGCCTGCGCGGCGTACTACAACTACGGCCGGATGAACCGGCACCGCGTGAAGGAAGCAGTGACCATAGAGGTGGGGAGGCCGTGACCGCCAACCGGCCCGCTGGGCCCGGTGGGCCCGGCGCGCTCACCGGGGTCGACGAGGCCGAGGACACCGGCGGCCGCGGCGTACCCCGGGCAGGCTGGGTCGAGCAGGCCCTGCGCGAGCACGACGAGCACCACGAGCACCGCGAGCGCGACCCCGTGCCCGACCGCGAGCGCGACCCCGTGCCCGACCGCGAGCGCGACCCCGTGCCCGACCGCGAGCGCGACCCCGTGCCCGACCGCGAGCGCGACCCCGTGCCCGACCGCGAGCAGCAGGTGCTCGACCGCATCGACCGCGCCCGCCTGCGCCGGCCCAAGGTCCGGGAAGAGCGCATCACGATGTCGCATGGGTCGGGCGGCAAGGCGACGCACACCCTGATCGAGGCCATCTTCCTGGAGGCGTTCCGCAACCCGCTGCTCGAACCGCTCGAGGACGCGGCGTCGCTGACGGTCGGCGGCGCGCGGGTCGCCCTCACCACCGACTCCTACGTGGTCTCCCCGTTGTTCTTCCCCGGTGGCGACATCGGGGATCTCGCCATCAACGGCACGGTCAACGACCTCGCCGTCAGCGGCGCCACCCCGCTCTACCTGTCGGCCGGCTTCATCCTGGAGGAGGGCTTCCCGGTCGCCGACCTGACCCGGATCGCCGGGTCCATGCACGAGGCCGCGGCCGCCGCCGGCATCCAGGTGGTGACCGGCGACACCAAGGTCGTCCAGCGCGGCAAGGCCGACGGCTGCTACATCAACACCGCGGGCGTCGGCGTGCTCGAGAGCGACGTACCCCTCGGCGTCGCCCACGCGCAGCCGGGTGACGCCATCATCGTCTCCGGCCCGATCGGCGACCACGGGATCACCATCATGCTGGCCCGGGGCGAGCTGGACATCGAAGCCGACGTGCAGTCCGACACCGCCCCGCTGAACGGCCTGGTGGCCGGCCTGCTCGACGCGGTGCCCGGCGTCCGCGCGATGCGCGACGCGACCCGCGGCGGCGTGGCCACGATCCTCAACGAGATCGCCAGGTCCGCCGAGGTCGGCGTGCAGGTCAACGAGGATGACATCCCCGTCCGGCCGGAGGTCCGCGGCGCCGCGGAGCTGCTCGGCATCGACCCGATGTACGTGGCCTGCGAAGGCCGGCTGGTTGCCGTCGTGGCGGGGGACCAGGCGGACCGGGCGCTGGCCGCGCTGCGCGCCCACTCGCTCGGCGCGCAGGCGTCGGTCATCGGTCACGTCACCGCCGGGCCACCAGGTATCGTCCACCTGAAGACCGCCTTCGGCGGAACGCGGATCGTCGACCTGCTGGTCGGTGACCCCCTGCCGCGAATCTGCTGATGTGTCATGCACGAGCTCGCGATCGCGGAGGGGCTGGTGGACGCGGTGACCGAACGGCTGCCGGGCATGAAGATCTCCGAGGTGCGCCTGGAGATCGGCGCACTGTCCGGGGTGGTCGCTGACTCCCTGCGGTTCTGCTTCGACCTGGCCACCGAGGGCACGGCGCTGGAAGGCGCCAGCCTGCAGATCACCGAGCCGGGGATCCAGTGCGAATGCCGCTCCTGCGGGGACGCCTTCGCGCTGGACGAGGCCGGCGGGCCCGGCGCCCGCGGCGCGCCGATCCTGCTTTGCCCGTGCGGCAGCGCCGACGTCATGGTCCTGTCCGGCCAGCAACTCACCATCACCTCGGTAAAGGTGGCCTGATCATGTGCGCGACGTGCGGCTGTTCTGACGAAGCTGGCGGGCCGGCCGAGCTGGACCTGCTCGAGCACGTCCACGGCCATGACCATGACCATCCGCACGACGACGGCCGCACCGTAACCCTGCAGCAGAAGATCCTGGCCAAGAACGACGACCTGGCACAGCGTAACCGCGAATGGCTGCGCGAACGCGGGATCCTCGCCGTCAACCTGATGAGCTCACCCGGCTCCGGAAAGACGACGCTGCTCGAACGGACCAGCCAGGACCTGGCCGGGAAACTGGCCCTTTCGGTCATCGAGGGCGACCAGGAGACCGCCCTGGACGCCGACCGGATCCGGTCGGCGGGCTCCGAGGTCGTCCAGATCAACACCGGGGCGGGCTGCCACCTGGACGCGGCCATGGTCGCCCGGGCCCTCCGCACCCTGGATCCGCCCGCCGGGTCGGCCGTGGTGATCGAGAACGTCGGCAACCTGGTCTGCCCCGCCCTGTTCGACTTGGGCGAGATGGCCCGCGTCGTGCTCACCTCCGTCACCGAGGGCACCGACAAGCCGCTCAAGTACCCGCAGATGTTCCGCCGCGCGGACCTCGTTGTCGTCACCAAGACGGATCTCGGGCCATACGTGAACTTCGACGCGGCCCGTTTCGGGGAGTACGTCGGCCAGGTCAGCCCGCGGGCCATGATGATCAACCTCTCGGCCGTGACCGGCTCCGGCACGGGCTGCTGGTACGACTGGCTGACCAGCATGATCCCGGCGCCGGCCGCAGACACCCCGGCCGGCTGACGTGCCCGCCGGCTGACGTCCCGGTACAGCCGCCGTCAGCCGGACGCGCGCCGGTCCCGCGCCGCCGCCACCACGGCCTGGCCGAGGCTGATCCCCCCGTCGTTGCACGGCACCCGGGCGTGCACGAGGACGCGGAAACCCTGCGCCTCCAGCCGGGTCACCGCCGACCGCAGCAGCAGCAGGTTCTGGAACACCCCGCCCGACAACGCCACCGTGCCCAGGCCGTGCCGGTCGCGGATCGCCGCACATCCATCCTCAATCAGCCGGACTACCCCCTGCTGGAAGCGCGCCGCGATGACGGCCCGGTCCGTGCCGCGGGCCAGGTCCTCCGCCGCCTGCCGCACAAGGTCCGCCCCCTTGATCTGGAACGGCTCTCCCGGCTCGATGCCCGCCCGGTAGGCGTCCGGCTCGGCGGGATCGGCGAGTTGCTCGAGTTCCACCGCGGCCTGGCCCTCGTAATTGATCGTGTCGCGCACGCCGAGCAGCGCGGACACCGCATCGAAGAGCCGCCCGGCGCTGGACGTGACCGGCGCGTTGATCCCCTTCCGCGCGAGCGTGAGCACGTCGTCCCAGCGGCCTTCGTTCCGCCGGATGACGTCGAGCGCGCCGGGCCCGCCGGGCCCGCCGCCCGGGAACGCGGCGTCCAGATACGCCGCGGCCATCCGCCACGGCTGCCGGACCGCGGCCGCGCCTCCCGGCATCGGGACGGTCGCGAGATGCCCGGCCCGCCGGAATCCCGCCAGGTCGGCGATCAGGAACTCACCACCCCAGATGGTGCCGTCGGGGCCGTAGCCGGTCCCGTCGAAGGCGACCCCGATAACGGGACCTTCCGCGCCGTTGTCGGCCAGGCACGAGGCGATGTGCGCGTGGTGATGCTGCACCCCTTCCAGGTCGACGTCCTCCAGGTCGAGCGCGTACTTGGTGGAGAGGTAGTCCGGGTGCAGGTCGTACGCCACCACCTGGGCCTCGATGCCGAAGAGCCGCCGGAAATGCTCGATGCCCTCGGTGAAGGAGCGCAGCGTCTCCGCGTTCTCCAGGTCCCCGATGTGGTGGGAGATGAACGCACGGTTGCCTTTGGCCAGGCAGAACGTGTTCTTGAGCTCGGCCCCGCAGGCCAGCACCGGCCGCCGGAACTGAAGGCCGGCCGTCACCGGCTCCGGCACGTAACCGCGCGACCGCCGGATCACCATCTCCCGCCCGCGGAACTCCCGCGCCACCGAGTCATCCGTCCGGATATGGATGGCCCGGTTGTGGGTCACAAAGGCATCCGCGATCCCGCCCAGCCGCGCGAACGCGTCGTCATCCCGGTAGGCGATCGGCTCATCGGACACATTCCCGCTGGTCAGAACGATCGGGCCGTCCCCCGCGCCGAGCAGCAGATGATGCAGCGGCGTATACGGCAGCATGATCCCCAGCTGCCGGTTCCCGGGCGCCACCGCCTCCGCGACGACGGTCTCTGCCATCACGGCCCGGGGCCGGCGTGGCAGCAGCACGATCGGCCGCCGCGCGCTGCTCAGCACGCGCGCGGCCGCCTCTTCCACGTCGCACAACTCGCGGGCCGCCGCTACGTCCGCCACCATCACCGCGAACGGCTTGTCCGCACGGTGCTTCCGCTCCCGCAACGCCGCCGCGGCCTTTTCCGACGTCGCGTCGACCGCCAGGTGGTAACCGCCCAGTCCCTTGATCGCCAGGACGTGTCCGTCCCGCAGCAACGCCGCCGCCGCGCTCACCGGGTCACCCCCCACCGCGTCGCCTGCCGGGCCCGTCAGCGCCAGCGACGGCCCGCACGCGGGGCAGCAGGTCGGCTCGGCGTGGAAGCGCCGGTTCCCCGGGTCCGCGTATTCGGCCGCGCACGCCGGGCACATCGCGAACCCGGCCATCGTGGTCCGGGCCCGGTCGTACGGAACGTCCCGGACGATCGTGAACCGCGGCCCGCAGTTGGTGCAGTTGATGAACGGGTAGCCGAACCGCCGGTCACCCGGGTCGGCCAGCTCACGCAGGCAGTCCGGGCACGTCGCCGTGTCCGCCGACACCAGCGCCTGCCGCGGCGCGCCCGGCCCGTTCGGCTCGCTCGCGACGATCGAGAACACGGCGGAGCCGTCCGGCTTCAGGGCCCACGTCCGGACCCGGTCCACCCGGGCCAGCGGCGGCGCGTCGCGCTCCAGCAGGCACAGGAACTCGCCGATCGCCGCGGGCGCGCCCTCGACCTCGGCGAAAACCCCGTCGGCGTCGTTGCCGACGAGGCCGCTCAGGTCAAGCCCGGACGCCAGTGCGTACACGAACGGGCGGAAGCCGACGCCCTGGACGATCCCCTCCACCCGGACGGCCGTCCGGACCCGCTCAGTCACCCTCTCAGTGTGGCCGCGTGCCTCTTCAGGTTCCAGTGTGATCGGTGTCCATCCCCGGGTCGAGCCTTGCGGGCTGGACCTCCGGCCCGGCTGGGTGCGGGTCTGCGGCCGACCGGTTCGCCGCGCCCCGGGCCTCGGGCGAGCCCCGGCCAGACGCGGGCCTTCTGGTCCGCCGCCGGGCAGGCCGCCCATCCCGTCCTCGTTCGGCATGATGGCGGTCGGCGCGGCGGGCCACGAACAGTTTCTTCAACGCCGGGACCTCATCGGAATCGGCCAGCACGAGCACTTCATCGCCGGCCTCCATCCGCGTGTCCGAACGCGCCGGGACAAGCTGCCCATGCCGGATCAGGAAGATCACCCAGGCGTTCTCCCCGCACGGCAGGTCCTCGATGGACATCCCGGCCACCGGGGACGCCCGGGCGACCCGGAAGCGGTGCAGGCCCTCCGGCTCCTCGCGGAAGCGCACGCCCAGGCTCCACGGTTCCGGGTCGATGGTCCGCAGCGGCACGTTCAGCCGGCGGGCGAGCGCGGGCACGAAGCCGCCCTGGACCACCACGGAGAAGGCCACGACGACGAAGATGATCTCGTAGGCCCGGCCGGCCCCGGCCAGGTGCGACTGCACGATGAACGTGCCGAGCAGGACGGGGACGGCGCCCTTCAGCCCGGTCCACAGCAGGAACAGCCGTTCCCCGCGTCTCAGCTGGATCGGCAGCGTCAGCAGACCGGCGAACAGCGGCCGGATCACGAAGGCCAGCAGCGCGCCGAGCGCCAGCCCGATGCTCCAGGCGTGTCCGATGGGCAGCTCACGCAGCCGGACGGTCAGCCCGAGCATGATGAAGGCGACGATCTCGGCCAGGCTGGCCAGCGACGAGTGGAACCGCTCAATCTCCCGTTTGTACGGCGCCCGCTCGTCGCCGATCAGGATGCCGGCCGCGAAGACGGCCAGGAACCCGGACCCGCGGGCCACCGTCGCGAGCCCGAAGATCGCCAGCACGGCGCCCAGCACGCGGAGCGAGTACAGGCCCTCGTTCGGCAACGGGACCCGGCGCATGAATTCGAGCAGCAGCCAGCCCCCGGCTATGCCGATCCCGGCGCCGGCCGTCATCTGGAGCGCGAACGTCTCGGTGATGTGCCCGATCGCGGCGGCCGGGGAGCCGGTCGCCCCGATCAGTGCCACCAGCAGCGCGATGCCCACCGGGTCGTTGGCCCCCGATTCGCCCTCCAGCATGACGCCGGTGCGCCCGCCCACCTCACGCCGTCCCAGCACCGAGAACACCACCGCCGGGTCGGTCGGGGACAGCGCCGTCCCCAGCAGCAGCGCGAGCCGCCAGCCCATCCCGAACAGGAAATGCGCCGCCGTGGCCGTGACTCCGGCCGTCACGAACGTGCCGGCGACCCCGATCCAGCCGATCGCCAGGGCGGCGCCCCGGAACCGCCGCCACCCGATGTGCATGCCGCCGTCGAACAGGATGAAGGCGAGCGCCACGGTGACCACGCGCTGAACGGTGCCGTCGGAAAGCCGAGCGAGGTCCGGGAAAACGTCAGACGCTGCGGCCGCGAAGACAAGAAAGAACGCCGGGGCCGGCACCCGGAGCCGTTCGCTCAGCCGGTTCGACAGGACCGCCGCCGTGCCGACCAGGCCGATGACCAGGATGACCAGCCCGAACCGCTCGATATCGGTCACCGGCGTCCTCCGTCCAGGGCGGAATCACGCCGACCAGGCTTCCCGGCACCCCTCACGCCACCCTAACGGCCGGCATACACCCCAGGCCAAACGCCGCCCGGCGCTGGGTGGCGCGCGATCCGCGTCGTCCGCGCCCGGTGCCCATCCCGGGACGGCTCCGGTGCCCATCCGGCGACCATCCCCGGCGCCCTCCGCCCACCGTTGCGTGGAACGATGAGCCGCATGAGGCTTTCCGAGGCGGAGACCCGGCGGCGGCTGGCCAGCGCCCGGGTGGCCCACCTGGCTACCGCCTCCGCCGGCGGCCAGCCGCACGTCGTCGCCGTCACCTTCGCCGTCGACGGCGACGTTATCTATACGGCGGTCGACCACAAGCCGAAGACGACCACCAACCTGAGACGGCTCCGCAACATCGCCGAGAACCCGCAGCTCAGCCTGCTCGCTGACCACTACTCCGACGACTGGACCGCGCTGTGGTGGGCCCGCGCCGACGGCCGCGCCGCCATCCTCACCGGCCCCGGCGGCACCAGTGCCCCCATCGCCCTCCTGGCATCGCGCTACCCGCAGTACCGCGACACCCCACCGGGTGGCCCCGTCATCGCTGTCACCGTGACCCACTGGACGGGCTGGTCCTGCACGTGACGTGCGGCCGCGTGACGCGCACGTGCGGACGCTCTTGCTGACGGCCGGTGCGGCCCGGTGGAAGGAGCCTCAATCACCAGGATCGGCTGAAGGCGTGCAGCCTAGATCGAACTGGCGGCTTTTAATCCACGTGCCAACCACGAAGACGATTACGACAGTTCTGGCACCCCACACACGTGTGACATCGCTATGCCCGGATAAACACCTATCCAGTTACCTCTTCCGTAAGTCATCGGCGGCTGGCACGCTCGGCCGCGAGCGCCTCGAACGGTTCGAGGGCGGCTGGCTCTGCCATGGAGTCCTTGCTTGCCGCCCGAGTGGCGGACATTCCCATCAGGATGCGCTTGACGGGGACCTCAAGCTTCTTGCCCGACAGGGTCCGTGGAATAGCCTGGACTTCGATGGTCCGGTCGGGGACATGCCGGGGTGAGAGGTCCGCCCGCAATGCACGACGGATCCTTTCTCGCAGGTCGTCGTCGAGCTTGGAGCCCTCGGCGGTCGTCACGAACAGCAACAGTTCTCCCGGACCTCCGTCGGGGTCGTCGAGGTGGATCACCAGGCTGTCGCTGATCTCGGGGAGAGCTTCGACGACGGCGTAGAAGTCGCTTGTGCCCAGGCGTACCCCGCCGCGATTGAGAGTCGAATCGGAGCGGCCGGTGATCACGCACGTCCCTCATTCGGTAATGGTGATCCAGTCCCCGTGGTCCCACACCCCGGGAAATGTGTCGAAGTAGGCGGCCCGATACCGGGAGCCATCGGTGTCGCCCCACAGGCCGACGGGCATCGACGGCATGGGGGCGGTGACGAAGAGACTGCCCTGCTTGCCGATGACAGGCTGGCCTTGCTCATCGTACGCCTCGACCCTGGCCCCTAGACAGCGGCAGGTGATCTCACCGGCGAAGACGGGGAGGACGGGGGTGCCACCGACGAAGGCGGTACAGACATCGGTTCCCCCGCTTACCGAGGCAAGTACGACGTCGGCTTTGACGCGGTCGTAAACCCACCGGAAACCGTGGGCGGCCAGAGGTGCTCCGGTGGATCCCACCTCACGCAGCGCCGAGACGTCGACCTCCTTGGCCGGATCCAGCCCCGCTCTCTCGCAGGCGAGCAGGAAGGGAGCGCTGGTCCCAAAGTGGGTGACGCGGTGCTCGGCGGCCAATCGCCACAGCACCCCGAGATCGGGATGGCCCGGATCGCCGTCGAAGAGCACGATCGACGCGCCGACGAGGAGACCTGACACCAGGTAGTTCCACATCATCCACCCGGTGGTCGTAAACCAGAAGAAGCGGTCGTCAGGGCCCATGTCGTGGTGCAATGCCAACATCTTCAGGTGCTCGAGCAGGACGCCGCCGTGGCCGTGGACAATCGGCTTGGGCAGACCGGTGGTTCCCGATGAGAAGAGGATGTAGAGCGGGTGGTCGAACGGGACCGGCTCGACTGCCGTCGATCCCGGCCCGGCGGTCAGCTCGTCCCAAGTGACGGCGCCGCGTACAGACGTCACGTGGTCAGCCAGATAGGGGACAACCACAGTGGCCCCGAGCCCGGGCAATGCCGCTCGCAACGCCGCCACTTCCCCGGTCCGGTCGATGCTCCGGCCCCGGTGGCGGTAGCCATCGACGGTCAGCAATACTTCCGGCTCGATTTGTGCGAAGCGGTCGATAACGCCCTTAGCCTCGATCCACCGACCCATTCTGGTAGATCGTTTTCGCTTCGATTCCTGCGCGAGGAGTTTTCCGGGGTGAATCGGGGCGCGGGTGTCCTGCCGCTCGCCTTGCCTGCGGCTTGTCCGGGGTTCCTGGCTGGGGGCCGGGGTTCGGGTGGCCGTTGCGGCCGTCGGGGTGCGGACCGGTCGGGGCTGGTCAGGCCGCTGCGGCGGGCGGGCCGCAGGCGGTGGCGAGCAGGTTGCGCCATTCCTGCTCGCGGTGCCAGCCTTCGGGCAGGTGCAGCGTGAGGTGGCCGCGTCCGTGCCGGGCGGTGCGGCCGGCGACGGCGATCAGGTCTCGGCGGATGGTCGCGGCCCGGGCCTTCGCGAAGGGCAGGGATGCCAGGGCGCCGGCGGCGCGGACCAGGTTGTGCGCCATGGCCGCGATCGCCAGCCACGCGGCGTTCGCGGCGAACTTCCCCGATGGCAGGTGAGCCAGCGGCCCGCTGGTGACGTCGGCGAATACCTGCTCCACGACCGCGTGGTCACGGTGCTGCCCCTCGGCCTGGACGAGCTCGAACGGGGAATCGGTGAACACCGCGTGGTACCGCCAGACCGGGAACAGCTCGTCCTGCCCGGCGGCCGCCTTCTTGTTCAGGTCCCGGACCCGGCGGACGACCAGCCTGGCGGTGACCGCCTGGCCCTTCTTCGACGCGAACGCCGTGTAAGGGACTTCGGCGACCTCGGCGTCTGAGATCCAGGCGTCCAGCTGGTCGTCCCAGACCGCGCGCGGGTACTTGATGGCGGTCCAGGCGTCGCCGGGGATGGCGGCGATCGCGGCGCGGATGCTCGTATTCATGGGGACGGTGACGGAGAACCGGGCGCGCTGGGCGCGGACCGCGCCGATCACCGCGGCGTTGTAATAGGCCGAGTCCATCCGGACCACGATCGTCCCGGTGCACCCGCAGTCCCGGGCAGTGCCGATGGCGCGGGCGGCCAGGCTGGCCGCGCCCCGCGCGGAGGCGGCGCTGCCGCCGCGCAGCCTGGTCGCGGCGATCACCGGCGCCGACAGCGGCGTGCTGACCACCGCGGCCAGCGCGTTCAGGCCCCGGACCAGCAGCGACTTGCCCTGGATTTTGGTGTGGCCGAACTTCGCGCCCTGCTTCTTGTGCCCGTAGACCCGTTTCTGCATCGAGTCGATGTCAATGAACGCCAGGGTGCCCGCGCCGGGCAGCAGCGGCGCCTGCCCGGCCAGCGCGATCAGGAACTCCCGGCCCGCCTTGTCCAGCTGGCTGACGTTTCCCCAGGTATAGCAGCGCAGGTGCGAGCCCAGCGTGGACGGTGCCCGGATGCCGCCGAACAGTGTGCCCATCGCGCCGTGCCGCAGCAGGTCCATGTCATCGATCGAATCGGCGCCCGCGGCCATCCCGGCGGCCAGGCACGCGACCTTCAGGTGCGCGTTGACCCCGCAGTCCCCGCCCGGCCGGACGTGCTCCGCCACCAGGCCGGCGAGCCCGGCGCGCTCAGCGAGGGCCATCACCGGGACCAGGCCGGAGTGCGACACGAGATTAGGGTCGTCGAACGATGCGTGCGTCTTCGCCAGGCTATGCAACAATCGCACTTGCAGGGTGTCCTCTCGAACCGGTACTGGAAGCTTCACTAACTCCCATTGTCCCAGTTCAGAGGGCACCTTTCATGTTGCCACGCCCGAAAACACCCTAATTTGGTCGGTGGATCGGGGCTTAGCTCCAAACTCGGGCGGACACGAGGACCAGACGGCACCGAGGCTGGCGGTGGCCAGGAACGCGATCAGAGCCTCGGCGACGTTGGGGAGGTAGGCGACCACCCGGTCGCCCCTGCCGACGCCCAAGTCGGCCAGTCCCGCTCTGGCCCCTGCCACCAGATCGCGCAACTCGCTCCCCGACAGGATGACCGACGCGTCACGGGTCTGGGATACCGAGATAACGGCGACGTCGTCCGGCGCCGCGCCGAGTGCGTGCTCGGCGTAGTTCACGGTGGCTCCGGGGCACCAAACCGTCCCTGGCATCTCCTGCCCGGCGAGGATTCGGTCCGGGGGCCGGTGCCAGGTGACGCTCAGGAAGGAGCAGATCGAAGACCAGAATCCCTCGAGGTCATTCACCGACCATGCCCAGGCGTCGTGGTAACCATCGAAGCGCAGCTGGCGTTCCGTCTCCAACCACCGCAGCCACGCGCCGAACCGCGAGCGCTGCAATGCATCCGGACGGGGCGCCCAAAGGATGTCGGGGATAGTCATCGATGCCTGTCTTCCATGTGGGCCGCCTGCTGCTGGCCAGCCCCCTGACTACTTGCTGTCACTCGGCGACCAACGATGAATCCTGCCGCGCCGCGGGACGAGCGTCGCCCGGCAAGCGCAGCATCTTCTCGACCTCTGCAACGTCCAATTCTTCAATGCGGATGTAAGAATTCGGTGATCCCGTGGGCTGTTACTGAGCGGGCGGGGTGGTGAGGATCTGCCGCCAGCGCCGGTGCAGCGGGTAGAGGTAGATGTCCTTGACCGGCAGGGCGTGTTCATGGCGGCGGTCGAGCTTGCCCCTGCCCTTGGTCTGGCCAATGCGGGTCCAGTTGGCGGCGCGGTAGCTGGCGCCGGTGAACCGGCCGGCCTCGACGAAGGTCTCGGCCAGGACCGGGGCGTAGCCGTAGCGGGCCCGCCAGTCGGCGGGCAGCCGGCGGGTGACGGCGGCGAGCAGCGAGGAGGCGAGGTTGGGGACCGCCAGGTCGGGGCGGATGAGGAACCGGGCGTTGCCGCAGATCAGGTTCAGGTTGGCGCGGCGGGTGGCGGGGTCCCAGCCGATCCAGTCGTCGCGGGGGGCGCATTTCCAGGCGCTGGCGGCGAAGGCGAAGGCGGCGATCGGGCCGGCGGCGGGGGCGGCGGCGAGGTAGCGGATCTGGGCGCCGGCCAGCGGGGTGTAGCCGAGGTAGTGGTGGTCGCGGATGAGCTGGTTCCACTGCCGGGAGGCCTGGCGGCTGTCGACGACGCTGATGGTGACCGGGCCGAGATCGGCCAAGGTGGCGGCGGGGTGCGCCGGCAGCGGCAGGGCGAGCTGGCCGGGGTGCCCGTGCCGGGGGTGGCGTCCGTTGCCGTTGCCGTTGCGCGGCGGCGGCAGGGTGATCAGGCCGTCGGCGGCCATCCGGCCCAGGGCGACGCGGGCGGTCATGTCCTTGCGCCGCCCGCCGGGGGTCTGCCAGCCGAGCGCGTCGCAGATCGCGTCGGCGATCGCGCGGCGGGTCGGCAGCGTCGCCGCCAGGGAGCGGAGCGGATCTCCTCCAGCTCGGCGAGGGTGAAGTCCCTGCCGCAGTAGCGGGCCGGGTACTGGCCGGGCGTGCCGGTCACGGTCACGGCGGCTGGTCCTTCCTGCCGTCTGGCTCGCCGGGCTGGCCGGTCAGGGTGATGTTCCAGGGCAGCAGGGCTTCCAGGGCCTGCCCAGCCGGCGGCTTGCCGCCGTTTGCGGCGCAGGCCTGCAGGTAGGCGTCCAGGTAGGCGCGGGGGTTGTGCCCGGTGATCCGGGCGGTGCCCAGGACGGTCCAGGCGTGGCCGGCCAGGTCAGCGGACCATTCCGCGCCGGAGCCGTTGTAGTTCTTGCGGCCCACGACCGGGGTGCGGATCGCCCGCTCGGCGGTGTTGTTATCCAGCGGCAGGTCCGGGAAGTCCCGGTGGCGCACCAGCCCGCCCCATTCGCGGTCCAAGGTGGCCAGCGCCTTCGCCGCGGCCGGGTGCAGCAGGTCCGGGCGGCGACCCTGAATACGGCGGTAGGCGTCGATCTCCTCCAGCGCCGCATCGAACGCGGCGGCCGCCCGGGCGTGCTCGCCAGTGCCCCCGGGGGCGGCGGCCAGGGCGCGGTGCGCGGCGTATAGTGCGGCGAACCGGCCGGTCCAGGCATCAGCCCAGCTGCCCAGCTCCTTGCGGTGGGCGTCGCCGGCCCGGATGAACCGCCGCCGGATATGGGCCCAGCACCAGAGGGAGGTGACGCCGTCCAGCTCGGAAAACGACCGGTACACCGAGTAGAAGTCCGAGCTGATGACCAGCGGCCTGCGGCCCTCCGGCAGCTGGCCGGCCTGCACGCCGTAATGGTCTTCGAGCACCTTCAGCGACCGCGACGCCGCGATCGTGTACACCACCGTGTCCGCGGCAGTGAACACCCACAGCCACCAGCGGCTGCCTCCGTTATCGGCGGGCTGGCCGAATACCCGCCACGACGTCTCGTCCACGTGCGCGTGCCCGGCGGCGGCGTTTCGCGCGGCGATCGCGGCCGCCAGCGGCGCAAGCAGCTCCTCCAGCCGCCGGGCCACCCCGGCCAGCGTGCCCGGCGCCACCTCCAGGCCCTGCATCGCCAGCATCGCGATCACCCGGTTGAACGGCAGCCCGAGCGCGTACTTGGCGACAAGCAGGTTCACGCAGAACTCCGTCGTGAACAGGCCCCTGGGAATCAGCGTCGCCGGGCCGGGCGCGGTCCGCACCGCCGGCACCGGGCACTGGCAGCACCGGGCGTACTTGCGCCGCCGGTGCACCACCCGCCACACCCGGACCCGCCACGATACCTGCTCGCTGGCATCCTCCCCGAACAGCTCATAGGCCCGGCCGCACCGCGGGCAGCGCCGCTCGCCCTCCGGAATGTCATGGACCTGCTCCTCGGTCTCCAGGTGCTCATGCCGGCGCCGCCCATGCCCGGCCGATCCCGGCCGCTGACCCCGGCGCCGCCCGCCCGCAGCGCCGCCATCCCCTGCCGGGGCGTCATCCCCGCCGCCGGCGTCGGCGGCTTGCCCGCCCGCCTGCCGCTTACCGGCGCCGTCTTTCTCGCTGGAGGTGCCGAACAGCATCCGGCTCAGCGTCACCACCCGCTGCTTCAGCGCGGCCAGCTGCTCCTGCTGCGCGGCCACCGTCGCGGCCAGCGTGGCGTTCTCCGCCTCCAGCCGCACGTTCTCCCCGGCCAGCCGCGTGTTCTGTGCCTCCAGCAGCTCCGCCCGCTCACGCCAGAACGCCGCCTCATCAGCGGGCCGGGAACAAGTACGCGCAGCCATCACGCCAAGGCTGCACCACCACCAGTCCCTGTGTCCAGCACCGCCGCACCCGCCCCGCCAGCGTGTCGCCTGCGCCGGCCAGCCACGCTCAGCCCACCGGAATCACCGAATACTTACATGCGGATCATCTGGCGTGCGAGCTCTTCGAGCGACACATTGTGCCCTTCGGTCAGTGCGAGGAGTTTGCGGTAAGCATCGACGGCACGGCGCTCGTGCACGAGCATTTCCCGTAGCATGTCATCGATCGAAGAATGGTAGGTATCCACGAGCTCGCCGATGCCAAGCGAAACATTTCCGCCGAGCGTCGTCACTTCTTCGCCTGCTTGCGTGGCGTGGGCGAGCGACTCCAGCGCTTGCTCGCGCATCCAGTTCATGATGGGAATCCGTGAATGACCGAAGATCATGAGCGAGTACTGGGTATAGCGCACAACTCCCGCCAGTTCGAGCTCTACGATCTGGTTCAATACCTTCAGTGTCGCATCGTGGTCGTACTCCATGAGTAGTGCTCCCTCTCCGATGTCTTCGCGCGTTCTCGCCTCATTCACTCAGTCACGATGGGCCCATCGAGGCGGAATCCGGCATTCATTTCATGAAAACGCCCCTGGGAAACCGCTTCGGGGGAATCCGGGGACGTCGCCGGCGGCCAGATCGGTGATGATGCGCCGAACTACCCTGCGGCCGGTCAAAGGAAGGGTGCGCTCGCCGGCGACCTTGTGGGAGCCGTCCTTGCCGACCTGCCCATTACCACGATTAGGGGTATTCATCTGACCGGACTTGCCCAGCTCAAGGGCTCGCCACGGACAGGTCCGGTCCGGGCCGATTTGGTCCCGTGACCAGCATGAATGACATCCATCCCGCGAAGCTGGCCCGCTTAGATGGATAGCCCCACCACGATAACTCGCCGGTCGCCCTGCGCGGACCGCACCAGGGCGAAGCCGGCCACGAGCAGCCCGATCCGTTACGCTGGCGCCCGCTGTGGAATAGGCATGTCGAGCCACTCGCGGTAGAAGGCTTCGATGTCGGGTTCCCAGTCGTGGATAACGGGATACCACGCGGTGGGATTCTCGACCTCGTGCTGGGTGCCGCACTGCGGGCAGTAGTACTCGCGGATCACCTGCCATGCCGGATCCGGTGCCATCAACACAGGGTAGAGCTCGCTCAGGCTGCCCTTGGTATCACGTACGAAGACAAGCGCGTCCAGCTTCCAGTTCTCCCGGTAGTCGCAGAACTCGTGCCCGCACTCGCATTTCACCACCCAGTTGTTGTCTTTGTTGACCACGATGTACAGGTGGGGACCTATGGGAAGGAGGATCGGATCGTCCCAGAGCATACGGTCCTGCAGGATCTGCCGGTAGATCGCAAACCGTCCGGCGTCCTTCGGTTCGGACAGCATCCGGTGGACGGTCTGCCAGTCCAGAGCCCCGTCGACCAGATGCTGGACTTGCTCAATCGTGTAAGCCATGGGTTCACTCCTCTACGAAGGTGACGACGTGCACGTCAGGCAGAGTGCTCAGATCCTCACGGGTATCGGCGGTGGCGCCGAATACGGGTACGCCCAATTCTCGATGCAGTTCCTCTTCGGTGAGCTCCCAGTCGTCGGGCAGGCCCCAGAACGTCTTGAACTCCTCCAAAAACTTGGGGCTCAGGCCGAAGCTGCTGGCGAACATCTGCTTCACCTGGAATGACGCCGATTTGCCCAGAATCCGTTCCCGTTCCTGCTCCATCCAGGTGCGGGTCGGCACGGCGCGGGCGATCCGTTCTTGCTTGATTCGCGCCCGGCGCTCGGCGGTCGCCTCGCCGCCGTCGACGTGCCAACTGCCATCACCCTCCTTGGACATGACCACGCCGTACACCTGCTCTGCGTACTGCGGGCTAACCCGGAAGTTGTTGACATCGTCCTCCACAAGCGTCGGCAGCCGGTCCAGCGGATCGCCGAAGCCGGGGCCGCCACGCATGTAATTCAAGTACAGGTCGCCTTCTTCGAACACCTTCTCGGTGGTGACACATTGCTGGTCCCGCTCGACGATCGCCCCGTCGGCCAGCGCTTTTTCGTACTCGGGGTTGTCCGGATCAAAATCCGGCCCCAAGGGCAGCGGCAGACCGTCGGCGATTGCCTCCTTCAGGCCCGTCTTGTGTGCCTCGAAGCGATAACCTGCCGCCGACGGGTAGCCGCCCATGAGACCGCAGTCGCTGGTGATGTAGCCGTTGCCCATGAAGTACATGGTCCAGTCTTTGGCCCGCCAGACCATACGCAGGCTCTCGAAGCCTGCGCCGCCCCGGTACTTCCCGCCGCCACCGGAGTCCGCCTTGATGTTGCGGCCGAGGTAAAGCAGCGGCTCGGCCAGCTCCCAAATCTCCATGTCGCCCATGTCCCCTTCGGGGTTCCAGATGGCCGCACCATGGTTGACCCCGTCGCGCACGGCGCTGGCGCCGCACCCATCGGCCGCGCACTCGAAGCTGTTCACCGAGTGGATCTGGCCGTCCTGGTTGATGCCGCCGCCCTGCAACCAGTTGCTCGTGTTGGCATTGCCGGCATTGACTTCTTCCAAGTACCCGCGGGCAAAATAGGACCGGCTCAGCCCCCGCCACAGCGGGCTCCAGCCCGAGACGAGAAAATGCCAGGAATAGGCGTGCGCGGTACGCCGGTCGTCGGGGTTCATCCAGGTGCCCTTCGGCAGCCGGAAGTGCGTGCCGTAATAGGCACCGTCGTTGATCCGCTCGGTGGGGATTAGCGTCTGTGTCAGCGCCACCCAGATGCCGCTGGTGAACGAGACTTGATGGCAGTTGAAGCTGTGCCACCCCCAGCGGCTCGAGCCCTCGAAGTCCAAGGTCCACGATGCGTCGGGCTTGATCTCTATCGTCGAGGGCGCGTGCATGATCGTGTTGATCTTGGCGTACGGCTGGACCACGCTGACGTCAGGATGTTCATAGGGGACGTCGACGAAGGCCACCTGGCGTGTCTTGCCGGGAACACACAACGACCGGAGCCGCTTCTCCAGTCCCCGGCGGCCGTCCTCGACCACCTCATAGGAGAATTGTTCCCACGCTTCGAGCCCTTCCTCTTCGATCGCGTCCAGCACCATGGCGCGAATTTTGTGGCAGCCAGCTACCCGCGTGCGCTCATCGAGGATCCAGTACCGGGGGGTGCGCACCGAGCGCTGGCTCTCATGGAGCCAGTCACGGAACAACTCGTCGTTGGCCCCGACCTTGCGGCAGGTGACCTGGTAGCCGTCACCGAAGCGCTGGGTCTGCCCGGTGGCCATGGAGCCCGGTGAAATCGCACCGGTATCGATCACGTGGGTCACCCCACCGGCCCACCCGACAAGCACCCCTGCGTGGAAGATCGGCACGATCGTGGATACGTCACACGGATGGACATTGCCGATCGAGCAGTCGTTGTTGCAGAACAGATCACCGTCCTCGATGCCAGGGTTCTGCTCCCAGCCGTTGGCGATCATGTACTTGATCGCCGCGCCCATCGTGCCGACGTGGATGATGATGCCGGTCGACGTGACCACGCAATCGCCAGCAGCGTTGTACAAGGTGAAGCACAGCTCGCCTTCTTGCTCCACGATCGGCGAAGCGGCGATCTTCTTCGATGTCTCGCGCGCGTCCACCACTCCGGAGCGGAGCTTGGAGAACAGGCGCTCGAACACGATCGGCTCCGCCTCCTTCAGCCACAGCTTCGTGAGCCCGTTGTAGCAACCTGTCTCAGCGGTGCGTTCGACAAGTTCAGAGCGATGCCGCGCCAACGACTGATGGTGCCAGGTGATCCCCGCCACCTCTTTCTTGTGCGACCTGCTGATGACGGCCATCGTTTGGCTCCTGTCTCTATTCTCTGTGACTGCTGACCGGAGTTTCGCTGGTCAAGCGTGCAAGGCGGAGCGGCGGCTCACCGTGCCGAGCTTCTCTCTTGCAGGTGAAAGAGCCGCCGCTCGTCGAGCCTGGTCCTGAAGCCCGGCGGAACCACGAAACTGGTCGCGGGCGACTCCAGGACCGCCGGGCCGTTGATCGTGTTGCCAGCCTTGAGCTGCTCGATGTCGTAGATGCCCGCCATCACCCACTCGCGCTGCGTGGGAACGAAGAATTTCCGCTCGCCCCGCATCGCGTCTGGTGACGGGACCGCTCCTGCCAGCTCTTCCTCGATGATTCGGGGCTGGGCCACCCCTACTGTGCCGCGCATGATCGCGGCGGTCACGCTGAATCCAAGCTCGGGGGACCGAGCCGCGTGGGCGTAGACCTCTCCGTAGCGGTCCTCGAAAGCGTCGGTCAGCCTCTCCCAATCCTCCACGGTACGAGCATGGGAGATGGGCGCGTCGATCTCGAGATCGTTCAGCTGACCTTGGTACTGCATCCGCAAGGCATTTTTCAAGGTCACCTTGTCGCGCGGATAGCCATTCACCTCGAACTCGCTGTACACATGCTTGGCCAATTCGTCCCACGCGTCCTGCAGGATCCGTGCCCCCGCCGTCTTCGCTTCGTCGGGGCTCTCCACGCCGAGGTTGATGAACAGGCTCTTGTCGTAGCGGTACTCATACTCCGCGGCGGCGCTGCCAAAGGCCGAAAAGCCGGCCGCCCACGCTGGCACGACAACGTCCCGGAAGCCCATGCCCCCGGTGTAGCCATAGGCGTGCAACGGGCCGGCGCCACCATAGGAGATGCACACGAACTCCGCTGGCTGGTACCCCTTGGCACTGATCACCGACCGGAGATGCTGGCGCAGATTGAAGTTCACCAGCTCCAGCACCCCCGACGCCGTCTCCTCCACGCTGAGACCCAACGGATCGGCGATCTGCTCCTTCAGGTACTTGTAGGCCCGTTTGGAGTCCAGCTTGACGTCCCCGCCCAGGAAATTGTCGGGATTGATGTGACCGAGCGCCACATGGCAATCAGTCACGGTGACGGTGTCGACACCGCCCTCCTCCCAGCACATGCCCACGCGGTACCCGGCGCTGTGGGGGCCAATCTGGATACTCTGTCGGTGTACGGGTTGATGCGCAGGTAACTGCCCGAGCCCGCGCCGATCGAGTCCATCTCGACCAGCGGCAAGGCCAGCACCAGACGGGCCATTTGCGGGTCCTGCTGGATGACGAAGCTGCCACCGGTGATCTGGGCGATGTCGAAGCTGGTGCCACCGAGATCGGTGCACACGATGTTCTTCCGGCCCACGTACTCGGCGATGTATTTGGCACCGATAACGCCGCCGATCGGCCCCGACACAATCGTTCGGGCTAGCTCGTTGGTCTTCCACGATACCGTGCCGCCGTGGCTTGCCATCACCAGCAGATCAGAAGTGGTACCGAGCTCTTTGAAGCGGGCGTCTACATGCGACAAGGTCTGGCGCGACGGCTGCGCCGCGTACGCTTCCAAGATGATCGTGTTGGTCCGGTGGGATTCCTTGCGATGGGGGTAGTAATCGCACGACGCAAAGACGGGGAGATCGGGCCTGCCCATCTCCTGTGCCACCTCACGGCAAATGTCGCGCACCCGCCGTTCATTGGCGGTGTAGTGGTACGACTGAAGAAGGCTGATCACGATGCTGTCCACGCCGAGCCCGATAAGTTCGCGAGCCGCCTGGCGGGCCTCATCCTCTCGTAGCGGGATGACGACCTGCGCCTTCCCGTCTACTCGCTCGGTCACGCCACGGGTGTACTTGCGCGGCACCAGCGGAGCATCATAGCGGTGCACATTCAGGTGGATGCGGTCTTCGTAGGAGTAACCCGAGAAGGACTGCACCGCGCGCATAGGCGGGAAGTCTTCCATGCCACGGTTGACAATCAGGCCAACCTTGGCGCCTTGGCGTTGGACGATTCGGTTGAGCATCGTGGTGCCTGAGTAGACACTATTGGCGAGGCCCGGGAAGGCCTGTTCCGGGGTGAGGTCCCACTGCTTGAGCGCGTCGGTCGCCGAGCGCAAAATACCCTCATATTCATCTTGTGGTGTTGTCTGCGCCTTCCCGACCACGTATGACCCATCGGGCTTGACGAAGAAGGTGTCGGTCATGGTGCCGCCCAATGCCATGGGCTTTAGGCATTTGGGTGTTTTTCGGCGGGCGGTGCGGGCCTGCTGGTTTTGGTTACGGCGTGTAGTTTCCGGTCTGGGGCATGCTGAGGGCCGGCGTGTCGTGCCGGGCAACGGCCGGCTCCACGGGCTGGCGGGCCAGCTTCTCTGGGGAGTTCTGGCTGCGGTGGTTGTTGCCGCTGGTCAGGCGGGCTTGTTGGCGAGGGTGATGACGGCCCCGGCGATGCAGGTGGCGGTATCCGCGCGGCTGGCGTGCCCGAAGGTGCTGGCGCATTTCGCCTTGCGGGCGCGGTGCCGGTTCCGGTCGACAACCGTGCGCAGTTTGCCGAGTGTGCTGGTCAGGGCGGTGTAACCGGTCTTCCCGAGGCGGATCGCGGCGATGATGGCGCGGCGCGTGGTGGTGAAGGGGATCTCGCGGGGCCAGACGGGCTGCCCGGCGCGGCGTCCCTTCCGGGCGGGCACCGCGGCGAGGGCGGCGCCACGGGCGACGCCACGGGTCATCTCTGTGGCGGCGGCCCAGGCCGCGAGTTCCTGCCGGACCAGGCCCGGGGTTTGCGAGCGGAGCATCGGCCCGGCCGACGGGCCGGCGCCGTCCAGGCAGGATTTCGCCTCCCGCAGGGCGGTCTCCGACCCGTCCCACCGCCACTTGTACAGCGCCGCCAGGTCCGGCGCCGGGTACTCCCGCCAGTCCGTCAGGTCGGTGACCAGGCAGAACATCTCCGGCACGACCTGGCCCCCGACATCGATGAAGTACTCGATGACGCGGACGGTCATGGTGACGCCGTCGCCGGAGAGCTCTGCGATATAGGAGCCGTCAGCGAGGATGCCCGAGATCCTCCTGAGCGGTATGTCGCTTTTCAGCCGGATCAGCACGTGAGTGCGTGCCGTCAGCCGGGCGATCCGGGCCGTACCCGGAAAGTTCCTGTCCAGCAGCCAGAACCCGGTCCATGGTGAACAGGTGCGGGTACTGCTCCATGGCCGTGTCCAGCAGCTTCTGCTCCGCGGCGGCCTTGTCCGTGCCGGCCGGGCCGTGCGGCATCCCCAGCAGCGCCCGGGTAGAGGCGTCGTTCAGCGGCAGCGCCCGCACCTGCGGGAACGGGCTGGAGTCATCCCCCGTGCCAACGGAGCCGAACGCGGCCCGGTTCGCCGGCGTGTCCGGCACCCGGACCAGCGTCCCGTCCGCCGACGACACCTTCAGCCTGCCGATCACGACCGCCCGCCAGTCCCGGGCCTCATGCTCGGCGTGCGACGCGCGCAGCACGATGTCCTGCAGCTCCTCCAGCGGCTGCGGGCCGAGGGCGGCCCGCCAGTCCCCGAACGCCCGCGGCGACGCCGGCCGCCACGCCCGCGCCCACGGCACCATGGCCAGGTCCCCCGCCAGCGCGATGATCACCTCCCGGGCGTCCGCGTCCGGCATAAGCGTCATCAAGACGATCGCGCGGACCATGAACTCCCTGGTCAGCAGCCTCTTCCGTTCCCCCTTCACCGGCCCGGACAGCGCAGCCGCGCCCGCGATGCCGTCGATCACGCCCGGCCCCGCCTGCTCCTCCAGCCACTCCTCCAAAGGCCCGAGCGTCGCGTGATCGCACGGGCTGCCCTGCGCCTGCACCCGCCCGTCCCTGCGGACCCGCGCTGGCGCGACCGCCACCACCTTCAGGAAAACCACCTGGTCACCGGTCCGGATCCGCTCCGTCCCCGCTATGACCAGCGCCGACCGGTCACCCCCGGCCGACGGCCGCCCCGCCGGAGACACAAGGTCGCACAGCCGCACTGCCACCATCAGCGTCCCGCCGCCCGGAATCTCCCTCGCATCCGCACTGCTGGCAGAAAACGACGCGACCGGGTACAACTTCACAAGAGGCTCCTGGGACGAAGGATGATCTAAGCAATCCCTCTTCTACCAGGAGCCTCACCTATCTCGCCGGAAACCGGCACAACCCCGCCACCGGTCACCCAACGTGACCATAACCCGCAACAGCCCGCCGCGCCGTTCCCTCTAAAGCCCATGGCATTGTGGTGCCGCCGGCGTCGATGCCCAGCACTTCAACTACTTCGGTTTGCGTTTGTGCGTCCATTTCCCCTACCTTGGGCCTGTCGTAGCCGAGGTACCGTCGTGAGTTATCGTAACCACACGGATCCTCGCGTAAATGTCCCATTCTTGGGACAGGTGCAGTTGTGCCAGGAGATGGCAGATGACCAGCGGTGCGGGGGTCCACCACGGTGGTGGGGACCAATCACGGCGCCGTCCTGGCCGCCCGAGGGCGGGGAGAATAGGGGCGACATCGCGGCCGGCCGCTAGCCAGTGCCTGCTCATGCCCGCCCGCTCCGGCGTGGACGCTGGCGGGTCAGCGGGCTTGGACACGCAGCGGGACCCGTCGTCACGGCCCGTAGAAGACCACGGTGAGCAATGCGCTGACCAGCAGTTGCGCATCGCCGTGCAGAGGCCGTGACCGGCTCAGCACTTCGCGCTGCCGAACAGCAGGCGCGCCAGGGGGCCCGGCCGCACGCCGGGCTGGTCGATCGCTACGTCACCGCCGGTGCCCAGGCGGCCCTGCGGGGTCGGGCAGAGCGTCACGCCCGGTCAATTCCCAGTGCGGCCATCTTCCGGTACAGGGTGGACCTCGATATCCCGAGCCGATTCGCGGCCACTATCTTGCTGCCGTGACACGCCGTGAGCGCGCTGACAATTGCTCCGTACTCCGTCTGCTCCAACAACGTGAGTCTGCGGGGAGTAACCCGATAGCCGGCCGGGAGGTCCGTGAGGCTCAACGTTCCACGCCGGTCGCCTTGCGAACGCAGGGCAGTCAGCAGCTCCTGCAGCTCCCGGAGGTTGCCCGGCCACCGCTGGGCCATGAGCGCCGACATGAACTCGGGGGCACAACGGCGCTCGCCAAGCCAGTGTTGCACGAGCACGGGGACGTCATCGGTACGTTGGCGCAGCGGCGGCACGTTTATGGCCTGTGGGAAGCGGTCCAGCAGAGGACCTCCTGCACTGGATGAGACCCCCCCTGGTGGAGTGATCGCGCTCGTGAGCGTGGCCAGGAGCCAGGCGGTGCTACGGTGGGTGTCGTCGTCGATGACCTTGGCTATCTCGTGTGCCATGGCCATTTCCAGCAACTCGGCGTGGCGGATGACCACGGTGGCCGGCGGCCCGGCGAGCGCACGCACCGTGCGCTCGATCCACGTAGCCATTCCCTCAGCGGCCACGTCGGCGGTATCCCGCACGACGAATGCCCTATCCCCACCGCCCAGCTCGTGCATGGCGCGCGCCACCGCGAGCTTGCCCACTCCTGCCTCGCCGGCAATCACGACGCGCCCGCGGCCGTCGGCGTACTGGACAGTCGTTGCCACCGTCTCGCCCCACCGGCTGCTTCGCCCTATAAGAAGCGGGAGCTGCGTCGGCGCGCTACGGGCCACGTGCCGGTTGCCCCGCCGAGTGCGCGGCGGGGCCCCGGAACTGATTTCCACGAACTCACCAACGATCGTCCCGCCGTCCACGATCGGCTGGAGCCGCGCGGTCATCACCGCCGCCCCGTCGCCTACGTGCAGTGTGGCGCCTGGCGTCGCCGGTGCCTCGCGCGCACGGAGCATCTCCTCCCACAGCACCGTGTGGTCAGTGCTGCCCAGGAGCTTGGCGGCAGCGGGGTTCTCGAGGACGACCCGGTCATTCATCACCACGACGGGGTGCTGCGTGTGCCGGGTGGCCCGCAAGAAACGCTCCAGCAGGAGATGCTCGCCGACCGAGACTTCGTCGACCAGCCGCTGCTCGACGTCCGCGGCCGCTTGCAGGACGACCGGCAGCATGACTGGGTTGAAATTTCGGTGCATCGAGGTCAGGTCAACGATGCCGAGCACGCGCCCGGTGCGTGGGTCGTGGATCGGCGCTGCTGCGCACCCCATGTCCTGGAAGGCGTCGGCGAAGTGTTCGCCGCCCGCCACAGCGACCGAGCCGCCCTGCTCGAGCGCCGTCCCGATGGCGTTGGTGCCGACATGCTTCTCGGCGTAGGAGAATCCCGTTGCGAGCATGATCCTGTCGAGCTGCCGCTCAAGGTGCCGATTCGTCACCCATCGCTCCGCGATCGTGGCATGCGGGTTGGTGACTGCCAAGGAAATCTTGCAGTCCGACAGCTGCTCTCCGAGGCGCTGCAAGACCGGCCGGGCTGCGCGGAGCAGCCTATGCTCTTGTTCGGCGCCTGTGACGGTATACGGCGGGGCGAACTGACCCGGCTTCAAGCCGGAGAGGCGGCTGCGCTTCCACGACTTCGCAATCGCCTCCCTGACCGACACAGGGGGCTCGGGTTCCGTCGATGAGAGGAACTGCAAACGGCTCAGGCGCTGGTGGTTCAACCGGCTGCCCTCCCCCAGGGCCATGCTCGGTCGGCAAACAGTGGCCTGAAGGCTCGTTCGCCACAAGTCTTCGGGTTCCACCCGGCTCGAGTTGGCCTGATCTTCGGGGTATGTCCTGTTACTGGCTAAGCGGGATAATGCCTGATGGTGAGACCAACGGATAGAGCCCTATGCCCCAGACGGATAGAGTCATATGTCCCCAGCCGAAAACGGTGGACGGGATCAGGCCGGGGGCTGCGCCGCCGTCGACCCGATCGTGGCGGGGTCCTGGGCGGCCACGGTCACCGGCGGCGTGAGTTTGTCGGCCAGGGCGAACTCGTCGAAGCCGACCAGGGCCACGGTGCCGCGATGCGCCCGCGAGCTGTACAGCGCGTCCACGGCGCCCATCGTGACCAGGTTGTTGCTGGTGAACAGGGCCGTGGGCGGGGAAGGAAGGCGCATCAGGTATTCGGCCGCGCGGGCCGCCTCCACCCGGCTGCGCAGCCCATGCCGAACGAGCCCCGGATCGGGCACCAGTCCGTCGGTGGCGAACGCTTCGGTGAAGCCCGCACACCGCTCGCGGACGGCCCAGATGTCGTCGCGGTCGCCGAGGTAGCTAATCCGCCGGTGACCGTGGTCGATCAGGTGCCGGACGGCCTGGTAGGCGCCGCGGCCGTTGCACCCAGACGTCCAGCTACAAGAGCAGTTGCTGACCGGGCGCCCGGACCGGCCGGATGTGTTGATCCCCCCGGCGCCCCGGCGCCGGGGGCGCACCGCTATGTTCGGGGAACCGTGAGGAAGGCGGTGAGTGTGCAACCCGGCCAGCCGGGACGCCCAGCCGGGACGCTCAGCCCGGGACGCTCAGCCCGGGACGCCCAGCCCGGGACGCCCAGCCCGGGACGCCCAGCCCGGGACGCCCAGCCCGGGACGCCCAGCCCGGGACGCCCAGCCCGGGACGCCCAGCCCGGGACGCACCGAGCAGGCCGCCAGATGAGGCAAGAGTGACCGTCGGCTGAGAGACTGACGGTACCAGGGTGAACAACGCGATTTCTTAGGCAGACATGGTGGAAAGGGAGCTCGTGATGGCCGGTGAGGACCAGGCGCCCAAGGCGGTCGGGCAGGAGACCACCATCAGGGAAATCGATCAGGCCCGGGAAGACCTGGCGCACACGATTGACGCCATTACCTATAGAGTCCGCCCGGCCAACGTCGCGCGGCGTGCCAGGGACAGGCTCAGGCAGCGGGTGCAGTCAGTGGATCCGAAGCTGGCCGCCGGCGCCGGTGCGGTGGTCGTGGTGGCGGTGGTCGCTCTGCTGGTCTGGCGCCACCGCCGCTGACCCGGCCAGGCCATGGGCCGGTCCCGCCACCGGGCGGAGCCGGCCCCAACCTCATAAGGCCCAACCTCATAAGGACGGTAATCAGTCGCTGTCCTTGGTGAGCTCTTCGTATTCGGCCGGCGTCAGCAGGCCCGGCGGGAGGGCGTCATCGCCGGAGTCGGCGGCCAGCCGGACCTTGAACATCCAGCCCGCCCCGTACGGGTCCGCGTTGACGAGGCCGGGGTCGTCTTCCAGATCACCGTTGAGCTCGGTGACCTCGCCTTCCACGGGCGAGTACAGGTCGCTGACGGACTTGGTTGACTCGACCTCCCCGCACGGATCCTCGGCGGTGACGCTGGCGCCCTCAGCGGGCAGCGATACGTAGACCACGTCACCCAGCGATCGGGCCGCGAAGTCGGTGATGCCGACCGTCGCGGTCGGGCCGTCGACGGCGACCCATTCATGCTCTGCGGTGTAGCGCAGCTCGGCAGGAATGCTCATGCTCGGGATCTCCTATAGAAAGGCAGGTCAGTAAGGTCAGCTGGTTCCGCCCGGCCCCTGATGTCCACGGCCAGCCCGGGCTTCGGGTCATGGATGACGTCCGGTTCCAGGTACGCCATCGCGATCGGCGTGCCCAGGGTCGGTGAGGGTGCGCCGCTCGTCACGGTTCCGCAGGCACGGCCGCCGGCCAGGACCATGTAGCCATGCCGGGGTACCCGGCGGGTGGCGAGGGTGAGCCCGGCGAGGACCTTCCGCGGTCCGGCCTTGGCCCGCTCGCCGAGCGCTCCGGCCCCGACAAAGCTGTCCGGCTTCTCCAACTTGACCACTCGCCCCAGTCCAGCGTCATACGGCGTCACGTCGGGGCCGAGCTCGTTGCCGTACAGCGGCATGCCGGCCTCGAGCCGGAGCGTATCGCGTGCGGCCAGGCCCGCGGGTATCAGGCCGGCCGGTGCCCCGGAGCTGGCCAGCGTGGTCCAGATCGGCTCGGCGTCATCCGGCGGGCAGAAGATCTCGAAGCCGTCTTCACCCGTGTACCCGGTGCGGGCCAGCCATACCGTGCGTCCAGCGACGGAGGCCCGCTGGCCCGCATAGTACTTCAGGTCGCCGAGGGGCACGTCGGTGAGCGGGGTGAGAATGCCGGCGGCCGCCGGGCCCTGAATGGCGATCAAAGCGTAGCCGGCGGTCTGGTCGGTGACCCGGGCGTCGAACCCGGCCGACCTTCGGCGCAGCTCGCTATCGACCGTGGCGGTGTTCGCGGCGTTCGCGACGACCAGGAACTCCTCGCCGGCGAGCCGGTAGACCACGAGGTCATCCAGGACCCCGCCGTCTTCCGCGCACATCATCGTGTAGCGGGCACGTCCCGGTGTCACCGCGGACAGTTGCCCGGTGAGAGCGTGATCGAGCGCCGCGGCCGCGTCCGGGCCGCTCACGGTGATCTCGCCCATGTGGGACAGATCGAACAACCCGGCCGCCCGGCGGACGGCCAGGTGCTCCGCGGTCTCGCTGCCGTAGCGCAGCGGCATCAGCCAGCCGGCGAAACCGGTCAGCGTGGCCCCGAGCTGCTGGTGCACCGCACGCAGCGGCGTTGGGCGCGTGCGGGGTGGCCCCTCAGGGGGGTTCGGTGATGATCCAGGCACGACCGAATGGTATGCCGGTCGCATGGAGCTTCTCACAGATGATCAGATCACGGCCGAATTGGCCGAGTCGCCCGGCTGGGCTCTCGAGGGCCGCCAGATCACCCGGACGGTCCAGCGGAAGGACTTCAAGGACGCGATAATCTTCGTCGGTGGCGTGGCCTTCCTCGCCGAGAAGGCCAACCACCACCCCGACATCCTCATCCAGTGGAACAAGGTCACGCTGACCCTTTCGACGCACTCGGCGGGCGGCCTCACCGCGGCCGACTTCAGCATGGCCCGGCGCATCTCCGGCCTGGCCTAGATCTCCGGCCTGGCCTGGATCTCCGGCCTGGCCTGGATCTCCGGCCTGGCCTGGATCTCCGGCCTGGCCTGGATCTCCGGCCTGGCCTGGATCTCCGGCCTGGCCTGGATCTCCGGCCTGGCCTGGATCTCCGGCCTGGCCTGGATCTCCGGCCTGCCTGGATCTCCGGCCTGGCCTGGATCTCCGGCCTGCCTGGATCTCCGGCCTGGCCTGGATCTCCGGCGCCACCCCGGCGCGGGGACGGCGGCTGGTTGCCGGGGATGAGTGGGTCTGGGGGCTGGCCAGGGCGGATAAGCTCATCGTTCCGTGAGCGGACAAGCGCCGAACGGTCGATCGCGCCGGCACGCCGAGCGCGGGAACCGTGGCCGGGAACGGGGACGGCCGCACGCGACGGGCCGCCGCCGGCGGTCCATCATGCTCCCCGCGCTGGCGGGGGCGCTGGTCCTGCTCGCCGGCTGCTCAGGGACCAGGACTGGTGCGTCCCACCCGGCCAGCGTGGCGCCGGCGGCCACCGCCTCGCCCGGTTCCGCCTCGGCCTCCGGCACCCCGAGCCGCGGCTTTCTCCGGCTGATCGTCCCGCCCGGGCCCGTCCAGAACGGGAACGTCGACCCCAGAGCCGACTGGGTGACGCCTTTCGAGCAGCAGACCGGCTGCCATGTCGAGCTGAAGAACGCCAGCACCGACGCCATGGCTGTCACTGACATCACCCACGGCGTAGGCCGGTCCTATTACGACGGGATTCTCGCGTCACCGGAGGTGGCCGGGCAGCTGATCGAAGCCGGGGCCGCTGCGCCGCTGGACGTCCAGCGCATCAGGGGTTATACGCAGCTCAGTCCCCGGCTGCGCGGCGCGCCGAGCGAGGTGTCCGGCGCCAAGGTCTACGGGATGCCCTACAGCTGGGATTCGTACGTCACCGGATACGACGCGAGCAAGGTGAAACCCGCCCCGCAGGGCTGGAGCTCGCTGTTCGCGCCGGCCTCCGCCGCGCACTACGCGGGGAAGATGACCGTCCCCGACGCCCCGGTGACGCTCGCGCTGGCGGCGCTCTACCTGGAGTCGGCCCGGCCCTCGCTGGGCATCTTGGACCCGTTCGAGCTCACCAAACCCCAGCTCGCCGCGGCGGTGCAGGCCGTCAACGCGGTCCGGCCCAGCATCGGCACCTTCTGGACCCAGGACAGCCTGGTGATCGGCCAGCTGGGCGACGGCCAGGATGTGCTCGGCGCGGTGCTCAGTCACCAGCTCGTGGAGATGACACGCGCGGGCCTGCCGGCCGCGGGCGTGCCCGTCCCCACGACGGCCGCCGGGTCAGGTGCGGCGGTCGGCAGCGTGCTGTCGTGGCTGGTGGCCTCCCAGGCACCGGAAACCGACTGCATGTACCGCTGGCTGTCGTGGTCGGCGTCCACCTCCGTGCAGGAGCGCGTCTCCGCGTGGTCGAACACCGCGCCCGCGAACCCGGCGGCCTGCACCGGGCCCGTCGCCGCCAACTGCGGCGAGTTCCATGAGGCGAGCCTGGCCACCGCGCGTAACCTCGTGTTCGACCACCTGCCGGCCAGCGACTGCGCCCAGGGACAGGCCAGCTGCACCAGTTACGGGCAGTGGCAGGCCGACTGGCAGCGCATCACCGGCGAGCCCGCCTCCAGCAGCTGACGACGCCGGGTCAGCCGCGTTCAGCCTGCTTATAGAGCGATTCCGGGTCCGGGCCGAGCGCCGCAAAGGTCTTCGGCCTTTCTCCCGGTACGGTGGGCGCGTCACGGTAGGTAATGGGACACCCGGGACCGTTCGGAAAAGCGTGTCCGTGCGCCGGGTCGCCGTCCGGGGCGCGGAGAGGCCAGAATGGGGGCGTGGAAGCTTCCGGAGGTGGCGCGGCCGCCGACGGCGCCCGGCCGCGCGATGTCGTCATCCTCGGCTCAACGGGGTCGATCGGCACTCAGGCGCTCGATGTGATCCGGTGCAACCCGGACCGGTTCCGGGTGGTGGGGCTGGCGGCCGGGGGCGGCGATCCCGTCCTGCTCGCCCAGCAGGCCATCGAATTCGGCGCGGCGGCGGTCGCGGTGGCCCAGCCGAGCGCGCAGGCCGATGTGCGGGCCGCGCTGACGGCGGAGGCGGCCAGGGTTGCGGGTAGCCGGGCCGCGCCTGGAGTCCCCGAGGTGCTCGCGGGCCCCGGCGCGGTCCCCGCCGCGGCCGCGTGGCCGTGCGACGTGGTGCTGAACGGCGTGACCGGCGCGGTCGGCCTGGCTGCGACGATTGCCGCGCTGGACGCCGGACGCACGCTCGCGCTGGCCAACAAGGAATCGCTCATCACCGGCGGGTCGCTGGTCACCCGGCGGGCGGCGCCCGGGCAGATCGTCCCCGTCGATTCCGAGCACTCCACGATCGCGCAGTGCCTGCGCGGCGGCGCCCCGGACGAAGTGCGCCGGCTCGTGCTCACCGCGAGCGGCGGCCCGTTCCGCGGCTGGAGCCGGGACCGGCTGGCCACGGTCACGCCCGAGCAGGCGCTGGCCCACCCCACCTGGAACATGGGGCCGTCGAACACCCTCAACAGCGCCACCCTGGTCAACAAGGGCCTGGAACTGATCGAGGCGCACCTGCTGTTCGGCATGGGCCTGGACCGCATCGCCGTCGTCGTCCATCCCCAGTCGATCGTGCACTCCATGGTCGAGTACACCGACGGGGCGACGATCGCGATGGCCAGCCCGCCGGACATGCGGCTGCCCATCGCGCTGGCCATGGCCTGGCCCGGCCGGGTGCCCGGCGCCGCGCCCCCACTGGACTGGTCCAAGGCGGCCACCTGGACGTTCGAGCCGCTCGACGAGGAGGCGTTTCCCGCCGTCCGGCTGGCCCGCGAGGCGGCCGCCGCGGGTGGCACCGCGCCGGCCGTCTATAACGCGGCGAACGAGGAGTGCCTGGATGCCTTCATGGCCGGGAAGATCCCATTTACCGGGATCGTCGACACGGTGTCACGGGTAATCTCGGAGCATGACGCGTCCCGGGGTGGCGCTGCGACCCTGGAGGATGTGCTCGCGGTCGACATGTGGGCGCGCCGGCGGGCACGGGAGCTTAACAGCGAGGGAGAGAAAGCTTGATGCCGCAGGCGCCGGGCCGAACGCCGCCCAGTGCTTCCTCGCGCACCTCCGGCACGACCCACCGCCAGGGCCGTTATGGTGTCCCCGCGGCGGGGACCAGCCTCCCGATGCCAGGGAGGCCCGCCAGGGCCGAGCGCCCGCAAGGGAGGCAGGAGACACTGTGAGCCTGCTCGGCTGGGTCATCTTTATTGTCGCCTTGCTCGTTTCGGTGATGCTGCACGAGACCGGCCACTTCGTCACGGCCAAGAAGTTCGGCATGAAGGTCACCCAGTACTTCGTCGGCTTCGGCACCACGCTGTGGTCCACGCGCCGGGGCGAGACCGAGTACGGGATCAAGGCTCTGCCGTTCGGCGGGTTTGTCAAGATCGCCGGCATGACCTCCATGGACGAGGTTGACCCGGCCGATGAACCGCGCTCGTTCCGCCGGCACCCGGCCTGGCAGCGCCTGGTCGTGCTGTTCGCCGGGTCGTTCATGCACTTCGTGCTGGCCTTCGTGCTGCTGTTCCTGCTGGCCGCCGTGGTCGGGCTGGATAACGACAACACCACCCGGCTCGGGCCGGTCACCGCGTGCGTGCCCGCGAACGCCAAGGCCCTCAGCAGCGGGACGTGCACCGCCGCCGACGCCCCGTCGCCCGCGAAGGTCGGCGGCCTGCGGGCGGGCGACAAGATCGTCTCGTTCGACGGCAAGCCGGTGAGCACGTGGACCGCGCTCGGCAACGACATCCGCGGCACGCCGGCGCACCGTACGGTACCGGTCGTTATTTTGCGGAACGGACACCGGCTCACGTTGCACGTGACGCCGACGGCAGTCACTGGGAGGTCCGGCTCCTATCTCGGGATCGAGGCCACCAACATCTTCCAGCGCTACAACCCGATCCGCTCGGTCACCTACGCGGGATCGCTGTTCGGCCAGGTGCTGACCGGCTCGGCCAAGGAGATCGGCAGCCTGCCGTCGGCCATCCCGCACCTGTTCGCCAAGAACCGCGCGAGCACATCGGCGGGCCAGGTTACCAGCGTGGTGGGCGCGGGTGAGATTACCGGCGACATCGTGTCGGCGAACTTCGGCTGGCAGGTCAAGATCGACTACGTACTGCTGATCATCGCCTCGCTGAACATCTTCGTCGGCGCGTTCAACCTGCTGCCGCTGCTGCCGCTGGACGGCGGCCACATCGCGGTCGTGATCTACGAGCGGGTACGGGCCTGGTTCGCGCGCCTCCGCGGCCGGGCCGACCCCGGTCTGGTGGACATGACGAAGCTCGTCCCGGTCAGCGTCGGTGTGTTCGCCATCCTCGTGTTCTTCGGGCTGATCCTGATCCTCGCCGACCTCGTGAACCCCATCCGGCTCACGTAGGATTCGCGGGGGGTTGGGCTCTGGTAAGCGCGGGCGGGTGGACGGCGCGGGGCCGGCCGGGTGGACGGCGGGCGGGTGGACAGCGCGCGAACATCGCGGGAAGGGTCCGTGACGAAAGCGTCAGGCAAGACCGGTGTGCCGTACGTGGTGCACGCTGGTCCTGAGAGACTGGTAAGCGGGCAGGGAGACACCGGATGCCGGGCTCCGCGGGGAGCGCCAGCCCGGCCGGGCCCAACCGCAGGTATAAGGCAGCAGCTACACGATCGCAGGGACACCGACTAATCGATCGGATGGGGAAGATGAGCATTGACCTCGGCTTGCCGGAGACGCCGCCCAGGCCACTCGCCGAGCGCAGGGTTTCACGGCAGGTCATGGTGGGGTCCGTGCCGGTGGGTGGCGGCGCGCCCGTCTCGGTTCAGTCGATGGCGACCACGCTGACCGCCGACGTGAACGCCACGCTGCAGCAGATCGCCGAGCTGACGGCATCCGGCTGCCAGATCGTCCGGGTCGCCGTGCCCTCGCAGGACGACGCGGATGCCCTCCCCGCGATCGCCAGGAAGTCCCAGATCCCGGTGATCGCGGACATCCACTTCCAGCCGAAGTACGTATTCGCCGCCATCGACGCCGGCTGCGCCGCGGTCCGCGTCAACCCGGGCAACATCAAGGCCTTCGACGACAGGGTGGCCGAGATCGCGCGGGCCGCCAAGGACGCCGGCATCCCCATCCGGATCGGAGTCAACGCCGGATCGCTCGACAAGCGCCTGATGGCCAAGTACGGCAAGGCGACGCCCGAGGCCCTGGTGGAGTCGGCGCTGTGGGAATGTTCCCTGTTCGAGGAGCACGACTTCCGCGACATCAAGATCTCGGTGAAGCATCACGACCCGGTCGTCATGATCAACGCCTATCGGCTGCTGGCCCAGCGCTGCGACTACCCGCTGCACCTCGGCGTGACCGAGGCGGGCCCCGCCTTCCAGGGGACGATCAAGTCGGCGGTCGCGTTCGGCGCGCTGCTGGCCGAGGGTATCGGTGACACCATCCGTGTCTCGCTGTCGGCCCCGCCGGTGGAAGAGGTCAAGGTCGGGATCGGCATCCTGGAGTCCCTCGGCCTGCGTCAGCGTGGCCTGGAGATCGTGTCCTGCCCGTCCTGCGGCCGCGCCCAGGTCGACGTCTACAAGCTGGCCGACGAGGTGACGGCGGGGCTCGCGGGCATGGAGGTTCCGCTGCGGGTGGCCGTCATGGGCTGTGTGGTCAATGGCCCCGGCGAGGCGCGCGAGGCCGACCTCGGGGTGGCGTCGGGCAACGGCAAGGGCCAGATCTTCGTCCGCGGCAAGGTGATCGCCACGGTGCCCGAGTCCAAGATCGTGGAGACTCTCATCGAGGAGGCCATGCGCCTCGCCGACGAAGAGGGCCTCGCCGTCGGCGAAGCAGGCTCCCCCTCCGTAACGGTCGGCTGATCCGCCCCAGCCGGACGCCGATCCGCGCCATCCGCCCTCCGGATCCCCCTCCCTCCGGACCCGCCCTCCCCTCCGGACCCGCCCTCCCCGGCGGACCCGCCCTCCCCGGCGGACCCGCCCTCCCCGGCGGACCCGCCCTCCCGGCGGACCCGCCCTCCCGGCGGACCCGCCCTCCCTCCGGACCCGCCCTCCCGGCGGAGCGCCCTCCCGGCGGACCGCCTCCCGGGCCCGGGCTACCTGATAATTGGCGTGGCTTTTCCGAGGTATCTGCGGATTTCCGCGCCGCCTGCCCTGTGGGCTGGTTCCACAGGACCTGGATGTCGAATGCGGCGAACAGTTCGGCTGGATCGGTCGGGGAGTTCGTCGAGGCGGGAGGCCAGTTCGGGAGTTCGTCCAGTAGGTCAGTGTCGTCGGTGCGGCCGGTGCTCTTGGTCAGGGCGGCGAGTTCGGCTTCGGTCTTCTCGCGTCCGGCGTGCCGTTCGGCGAAGTGGGCGTGAATGCGGGCGCGCATCGCGTGGGCGGCTTTGTCGCTGGGGTCGGTGGACAGGTTGCCTAGGTCGTAGACCAGGCTGTCGAGGGCCTTGTCTAGCTGCTTGAGTTTGGCGGTCAGAGCGGTGGCCTGGGCGTCGGCTGCACCGGCGGGCAGCAGTTCGGCGAGCCGTTGTTTGCCGCCTGGGGCCAGGGCGTAGGCCGATAGCCCGGCCCGGAGCACGTCCCGGACGAGGTCTTCGCGGGCGGATACGCTGCGGGGGTGGTCGTGGAAGGGGGCGACGTGCCGGGGGTTTGCCGGGCAGTGCTGGCACACGTAGTAGGCGTAGCCGACGGGTGCGGTCCGGGTAGGTCTTGGTCAGCCCGCACATGCGCCGTTTGCAGATCTTGCACCGGATCCGGGACCGCAGGGCGTAGATGTGGTAGGCGGCCGGATAGGGGGCCAGGCCGTCGCGGCGGGCGGCGTGCTCGGCACCAACGGCCTGGGCGACGTCCCAGGTAGCTTAGGGCCCTCCGAAGATTTACTTCCGTGATGTCGGGCGTGTTGGCCGTGGGGCGGGCAGCAGGGAGTAGTTCCATTCCCCATGGAAAGCGTGTCGCCTGATCGAGCGCTCCTCCAGATCCTGCATCTGCTTATCGGGGATCTTGATGCCCTTCTCGTAGGTGCCGGTGTCGAGGGCGGCCTGGACGGTCAGCCCGGTCGTGGTGGTGGTCGCGGCGATCGTCTCGACGATAACTTCGTGGCTGGTCAGCGGCCTGCCGCGCCAGTTCATGGAGATCTGGGCGAAGAGCCGGTGCTCGATCCGGTTCCATTTCGACGTGCCCGGCGGGAAGTGGGACACGCTGATCTCCAGGCCGAGTTCTTCCGCGAGCCGGGCCAGCTCCACCTTCCACAGCCGCAGCCGGCTGCCATTGGAACCGCCCGCGTCGGCGGTGATGAGCAGCCTGCTGGCGTGCGGGTAGGCGGTCCGGCCGGTTTTCTGCCACCAGCGGCGGATCGACTCGACGGCGAACGCCCCGGTGTCCGCGTCGGTGCCGACGTTCACCCAGCCGGCGTTGGCGCTCATGTCATAGACGCCGTAGGGGACGGCCCGCCCCAGGTCGCCCTTGAAGTCGTGCACCTCCACCCGCTCGGGCTCACCGCGCCGATGCCACTCCCTCCCGCCGTTCTTATAGTTGCCGACCAGTTCCTTTTTCTTGGTGTCCACGCTGATTACTGGCTCCCCGGCGGCCTGGAACTCCCGCACCAGCTCATTGATGAGCCGGAACTGGCCGTCCCGGTCCGGGTGCTGCTTTCCCTCCACCGTCTTGGCGTTGCCCTGCAGGCTGTAACCGTCCTCTTTCAGCAGCCGCCCCACCGTGTCGGGCGACACCGGATGGCCCGCGGCTGCCAGCTCACCGGCCAGCTTCTCCGTCAACGTGGTCGTCCACCGCAGCGGCGACTCCGGGTCACCGCGGCTGGCCGGATCCACCAGGCGGTTCAACGCCGGCACCAGGGCCGGATCCGCCTCCGCCGCCCGGGGCCGCCCCGCCCCAGCCTGGCGGACCCTGTCATCCGGCTCAATCCCGGCCTCCAGTTCCCGCGCCCCGCGGCCCACCGTGTCCGGGTGAACCCCGGCCAGCGCCGCCACCCGCTTGATCCCGCCCCGGCCCAGCGACCGCGCCTGCGCCCCCAGCAGCAGCCGCCACTGCAGCTCATTCAGATGCGGGCGCACCTCCGCCAGCATTCCGGCGAACCGGTCCTCATCCACCGCCAGCTGTCTCATACCACAACCGTAGACAACTATCCCGGACAAACCCACTTAATTTTGCGGGGAGCCCTTAGTCCACGATCGCGGGATGGCTGGGAGCCGGTGACCAATGCCACTGCTCCACCGGCACGGGCTTGCCCCGGCGGCGCCGGCCGATCACCTGATACCCGGTGTACTTCGGGTTCCGCAGGATGGCCGCGACTCCGCCGACGCTCCACCCGGCGGCCGGATCTGCGGGCGGGCAAGTGACCGGGCCGGCGTTCAGCCGCGCGGTGATCACGTTGATGCCAAGTTTTTCCTCGACTCGCCACGTGTAGATCTGGGCCACGATCGGGGCACGGTCCGGGTTGAGCTACCTCGGCTGCGAAAAGCCCGACAGCTTCCGCCGCGCCCGCACCCGCCACCCCATCCCCGGCGAGCACAAGACGGCCGACGGCCGCCCCTACTGGACCGGGGTTCCCCAAGCCCTGCGCAACTGGCACAGCGGACGGAAAATCGCCGGGGACCGGGCTGGGGGAACATCACTATGAGGACCGCCCGGGGCTGGTGGCGCAGGTCCGGTCATCGGCTGCCTGCGAAGAGGCATCGCACAGGAAAGACTGGCCGCATTGGATGCACTCGATGGTGACCGGATGCGGCAGTAACGGGTTCGGGACCGGGATCAAGCGGCCCGGATCTGGCGGCGGGGGCCGGTCACGTCTCCTCCTTAACCCCGGGCAGGATCTGCCCGGCGCGTGGTCAAAGGTTCTTCAGGGCCTGGTGTATCCGGCGGAGCAGCTCACGGTCACGGATGACACCGTTGCGGTTCCCAGCGGTCACCGCATCCGGCCGTGACCGTCGCGGCAGCCCAGCCCCGGTTAACGGGCGCGGCGGGATCAGCAGCTCAGCCCAGACGACTTTGCCGCCCTGCGGCGCCGGGAACCAGTTCCACTTCGCGCTGAGCATGGCCACGATCAGCAGCCCCCGGCCGTCTTCCTGCTCGCCGGTAACGTCCTGCGGCGGGCGCGGCCCGGTTACCGTCCCAGACCTCGATGACGATGCTGGCCGCGAACAGCAGCAGCCGCACATGAAAGGTTGTGACGTTCCCCGCGTCGGTCCGCGTCGCGTCCGCTTCTGTCCGGCCGGCCGCTTTGACCGCGTTGGTCGCCATTTCCGAGACCACCAGCTCCGCATCTGCGGCCAGGGCCGCCAATCCCCAGCGGTCCAGACCGAGACGGACCAGCTCCCGGCTGCGTCCAACTGAGGTGCCCCGAGGCTTCCGGACAGTCCATCCATTAGGATGGGCGTCTGGAAAGGTGAAGTATTTTGCCCCGGCCGAAGAAGAGCTTCTCACCGGAATTCAAGGATGAAGCCGTGAAGATGGTGATCGAGACGTCGCGCCCGATAGCCAGAGTGGCAAAGGAGCTCGGGATTAACGAAGGCACCCTCGGCAACTGGGTCGCTTCCTATCGCCGTGAGCATGCCGGCGAGGAACCGCCGCTGACCGCGAATGAGCGGGCGCGGCTGCGCGAGCTTGAGCGGGAAACCCGGGAACTGAAGATGGAAAACGAGTTTTTGAAAAAAGCCGCGGCGTACTTCGCCCGCGACCATCGGTGACCGATAAATTCGAGTTCATCGACGCGGGGTACGCGGCTTACCAGGAATCGAGTGATGAGTACGTGCCGTCGATCGTGATGATGTGCCGGTGGATGGAGGTATCGCGGTCCGGGTTTTACGAATGGCGGAGCGCGCCGGAATCGGCGACGGCGAAAAGGCGCGGGATGCTTGCTTTGATCGTGCGGAAGTCATTCGATGAATCGGATGAGACATACGGGTACCGCCGGGTGCATGCGGACCTGGTGGCCTGGGGCGTGCCCGCGGGGCCGGAGCTGGTGCGGTCCATCATGCGTGAGCTGGGCCTGGAGCCCTGCCAGCCGCGGCCGTGGCGGGTCAGCCTGACCGAGGGCGACGGCCAGGAGCACGACATTCCCGACCTCGTGAAACGCGATTTCACCGCGGCCGCGCCGGGCGAGAAAATGGTCGGCGACATCACTTACATTCCGACATGGGAGGGCTGGCTTTACCTGGCGACGGTTATCGACTGCCATACAAAGGAAGTCATCGGCTGGGCAGCGGGCGATAACTACAAGACGCCGCTCATCGAGAAGGCCATCGAGATCGCCGCCCGTAATTTTCCTCTCGCCGCTAATGCGATTTTCCACTCCGACCGCGGCAGCAATTACACATCCCGGCAGTTTGCGGAGACGCTCAAGAAGCATAATCTCCGGCAGTCCGTCGGCCGCACCGGTATCTGTTACGATAATGCAATGGCCGAATCGTTCTTCGCCGCGCTGAAGAACGAGCGTGTTCACCGCACTCAGTATCCGACCCGCGAGCACGCGCGCCGCGACGTTGTGAGGTACATCGAATTCTGGTACAATTCCAGACGTCGGCACTCCGGGCTTCAGTACCGGACCCCGCAGCAAGTCCGCAATGAGTACCTGGAACGGCAGTCCGCAGCGTGAATTAACCACAAATCCGCTGTCCGGAAAGCTCGGGGCAGATCAAACCGCAGCCGGGACCGCCAGGAGCGTCAGGAAGTTAATGCCCAGCGCACGTGACGGATACGGGAATTTCATCTCCCCGCCGGTAAGCGCGGTCACAGGTTCGGTAGGCATGAGGTGTAGGTCAACCCTTCCTGTGATCGCTGTAACGTAATCGCTTGCCCAATCTCACAAGTGAGGAGCATCGTTAAGCTAGGTGGCACGGAGGTTCGCCCCTATCTGCCACGATCCCCCGGAGGCTCGCCACGATGGTTAGACGCGACCCTGAAACGAACCCCGCCGCGTTCCTCGGTGCCGAGCTGCGGCGCGCACGTATGGCCGCCGGGTTTTCGAGTCAGGAAGCACTGGCAGGCAAGCTGGGATTCGACCGGACGGTAATAGCGAAAGCGGAGACCGGAGAGCGCCCCCCGACAGCAGACGTCATGGCCGCCTGGAGCGCGACGTGTCAGCTAGATGAGGAACTGTTCTCACGACTGGCGAAGCTTGCCCGGTCTTCGGACGGTCCCGTGCCGACATGGTTCGAGGACTGGCTAGAGGCTGAACGGGAAGCGCAGGCGCTCCGGATATGGTCGCCTACGCTGGTGCCCGGTGTCGGCGTACGGGTTAATGTGCAGAGCCAGGTACGGGTTGGAGTGCAGAGGCGGCTCGGTTTACCAGTCGTAGGGCCATCTGCTGTCGGCAACCGGGGAGTCGGGGCTGTAGCGGAGTTCGGCCTGCTCGGGGCTGGTAGCGAGGGCGGTGGCGATGTCGTGCCAGGTGGCGCCGTTGTCGAGGGCCAGCAGGACGTGCTCGGGGAGCATCCGTTCGGCCTGGTCGATGAGGCTGGCGATCAGGGTGATGGCAGCGACGGGGTCGCCGAGCCAGGCGCCGCGGCGCTGGGCGAGGGTGGCGAGGGCGTCGTCGATGAGGTCGTAGGTGTCGTCGCCGCTGCGCGGGCTGCTGGTGGTCACGGAAGGCGTGCCGGGCTGGCTGCGGGGTCAGGCGGTCGCGGTCTTGATGGTGGTCCCGACGGCGGCGAGGCGGTTCTTGAGCCGGTAGCTGGGGCCGTTGATGGCGATGACCTCGCAGTGGTGCAGAAGCCTGTCCAAGATCGCGGTGGCCAGGACCTCGTCGCCGAAGACGGAGCCCCGTTCGCTGAAGGCCTTGTTGGAGGTCAGCACGATGGCGCCCTTTTCGTACCGTTTGGAGATCATCTGGAAGACGAGGTTGGCTTCGTCGCGGGCCAGTGGCAGGTAGCCCACCTCGTCCAGGACGAGCACGTGCGGGCGCAGGTAGGTGCGCAGTTTGCTGGCCAGCCCGGCCGATGGCGTCGGCGGCTTTGAGCTGGCGGACCATGTCATCGAGGGTGGTGAAGTAGACGGTGTACCCGGCCCGGCACGCCGCGACGGCCAGGGCGACGGCGATGTGCGTCTTGCCGACCCCGGGCGGGCCCAGCAGCGCCGCGTTGGCCTTGCCCTCGACGAACGCCAGGCTGGCCAGGTCCCGGACTTTGCGCGGGTCCAGCTCGGGCTGATAGGAGAAGTCGTAATCGTCGATCGTCTTGTGGTGGGGCATCTTGGACGCCCGCAGCGCGTGCCGCAGCCGGCGCTCCTCGCGGACGGCGAGTTCTTCTTCCAGGATCAGGTCGAGGAAGTCCAGGTAGCCCATCTGGGCGGCGTCGGCCCGTTCCACATGGCCGGTGAGCGTCTCGGTCAGGTGCGGCAGGCCGAGCCTGGCCGCCGTGACGCGGATCCGTGCGGTGACCAGCTCGCTCACGTATTGTCCTTCGGGTCGGTGGCGGGGACGGTGGTGAAGGGCCGGGTGCCGGTGATCTGGTCATAGACCGACAGTGGCCGGTGCCCGACGGTGACCTGGGCGGCGTCGGCCCGGGCCAGCAGGAACCGCAGCGTCCCGGCCGGCTCGCCGCGCCGCCCGGCCTGGCCGCCGCCCTGCCCGCCGCAGGCGGTGAAGACCTCGCCGCTGGTGGTGGTCGCGCGGGTGTGCCCGTCAGGCAGCGCCTTCCAGTGCCCTGGGTCAACGATGCGGGCGCCGCGGCCGACGGCCCGCGGGTGCACGGCCAGCAGCGTGACACCGTGCTCGTCGGGCACGGTGGCGTGCAGGCTGATGGTGGCGGCTGAGGCGCGGACCTCGACCAGCTGACGGTGGAACACCCTTTCCGCGGGGACCGAGTACAGGCTGGCCTCGAACGCGACCAGGCAGTCCTTGCCGACCTGCCGCAGGTGCCGGTCCGCGACCACGTACGGCCTGGCCGGGACCGGCCCCAGCGCGGCGTGATCACGGTGTGCCCGCACCCCGATCACCTCGCCGTGGGTGCGGTGGGTAGTGCGGCGGCGGACCGGCACCCAGGCCAGGAACGTGTTATCGAGCTCGCCGATGGAGGAGAAGGAGCGGCCCGCCAGCACGTGATCGCGCACGATGGTTACCTGCCGCTCGACCCGCCCCTTCCCGGTCGGCCGGTAGGCCGCCAGGACGTCGATGTCGAAGCCGTAGTGCCCGGCGAACGCCACCGCCTCGGGATGCAGCGGCACCGCCTGGCCGGGCGCGACGTGGCGTCGCACCACGGTCTTGGTGCGGTCATGGACGATCGAGCCGGGCACCCCGCCGAAATGCGCGAACGCCCGCCGGTGACATGCCCAGAACGCCGCCAGGTCCTGGCTGGTGGTGAAACAGCAGAACGGATCGCGGGAGTATGACAGCACCATGTGGAAGGAGTAAACCTTCGCGATCCCCGCATGGGCGAGGATACCGCCCTCATCGCCCCAGTCCACCTGGGCCTGCGCGCCGGGCATGACCTCGAACCGGCGGTGCAGCCGTGCCAGCTCACTGGGCGTATAGCCCAGTTCCGCCGCGATCCTGGGGCGGGCTTCCTGCAGGTACATCTTGACCCGCTGGTAGTTGCCGGTAAACCCGTATTCCCCGGCCAGCCGCTCATGGATGACGGTGCCCTTCAGCAGCAGCTCGGCGCGCAGCCACGCGTCGATCACCGGGGCATACGCGGCGATCATCTGCTTCCCCCGGTCCGCCCGCGGCGGTGGCTCCGGCGGAGCCACCGGGCCGTCAGCCTCCAGGTACTTCTTGACCGTCCGCCAGTTCAGCCCGGTCTCCCGGGCAATCTCCGAGATGCTCACCTCAGCCTGCCGCAGCGCCCGGAACCGGCGCAGCTCAAGCCACCGCTCCGCCTCCAGCACCAACAGCGGCCCCCGCCCCGTGAAGATCAACCGACCAAGGCCACAGGCTTCCAGCTGTCACGCTGTGTTACCAGCCAACACGCCGCAAACCTCTGCACGTTTGCCTGTACCTGGCTCTGCACATTAACCCGTACGCCGACACCCGGACTCCTGCAAACCGCCGAGTATGCCAGGGCGCTGTTTCTCGCCGGGCAGACCGATACTAGTGATGACGCCATAGACGCTCTGGTGACAGCGCGGCTAGAACGGCAAGCCATCCTTGAGGTGCCCCGAGCTTTCCGGACAGTCCATCCATTAGGATGGGCGTCTGGAAAGGTGAAGTATTTTGCCCCGACCGAAGAAGAGCTTCTCACCGGAATTCAAAGATGAAGCCGTGAAGATGGTGATCGAGACGTCGCGCCCGATAGCCAGAGTGGCAAAGGAGCTCGGAATCAACGAAGGCACCCTCGGTAACTGGGTTGCGGCCTATCGCCGTGAGCATGCCGGCGAGGAACCCAATGCCATGGGCTTTAGCCCTGATCTTTCATCGGGGTTGATGGCTGCCGCTGAGCGGCGTGCGGACCGTGTTCTGGGCTGGGATTTTAGCTTCGGTGTATGACGGTGGCCCGGCTGGCGGGCCGGGTGGCCGGGGTTCCACGGCCCCGGGTTCTCCTTCCTTGCTCGCAGGGATGGGTTAGCACTGGTCAGGGGCCTTGCGGGATCGCCTGGATGCGCTGCCAGGCGGCGGTTATGGCGTCGGCCCAGGGCCAGGTCGCGGCGATTTTCAGGCATCTTCGCCGCCCGCCGTGCACGAGGCGGCCGGCGGCGTGCAGGATCCGGTAGCGGAGCGTTTTCGGCTCGGCTTTCGCCAGGTCGCGGTCCAGGGCCAGCAGCTTCAGCCAGGCCAGCAGGATGCAGGCGATCATGGAGGCGGTCAGCCACGCCTGGTTGACCTTGTAGTCATGCGACGGGAAATGGCCCAGCCCGGTGTCCTTGCCGGTGCGGATCACGTCCTCCACCCGGGCGTGGACCCGGTGCGCCGCGTCGATGTAGGCGCACTGGCCCAGCCAGCCACGCGTGGTGGCGGGCCGGTTCGTTACCCACAGGCAGTACCGCCAGCCGTCCTCTGCCTCGAACAGGGTCAGCTGCGCGCCCGGGTGCGGGCGTTCCCGGCGGGCGAAGATCCGCATCGCCTTGGGCCAGCCCTTGAGCTGGTCCCCGGCCGGCCCTTCGCGCAGCAGCCTGGTCAGCTCGATGACGTGGGCTTCCTCGATCCAGCAGGCCCGGTGCGCGCACCGGAGATTACCGCAGGCATCGTCCGCGCGGCGCTCGCGGACTTTCCCGTGCGCGTCCACGGCGGCTTCCCAGGCGTCCTCGGGGACCTGGGCCAGCGCGGCCTTTTCCCGCTTGCCCAGCTCCCAGCCCACGGAGTAGATCACCTGGTACCCGGGGCGGGCCGCCAGCTTGTCCAGCTCCCTGATCAGGGCGTGGCTGGCGCCGGCCCCGTCGCAGGTGATCATCAGCTTCCGGCGGAACGCCGGCGGCAGCGCGGCGATCGCCTCGCCCAGGATCTGCAGGTGATCAGCGGCGGTATTCGACCCGGCCGAGCCGGGGCGCAGCATCCACGCCAGCGGCTCCCGCACGTTGTCGCATTCGGCGACCAGCGGGTGATGGCCGAATCCCTTGAAATTGGGCTCCGCCAGCTCCTTATCCGAGTGCGCGGGCACCACGGTCGCGTCCAGCCGGATACACGTCACCCCCTCCAGCGTCTTGTCCGCGACCCGCACCGGCGGCAGCGTGCCGGCTGCGCCCACGCGTGCCGCCGCGCCTTGTTCACCGCGGCGGCGAGCTTGCGCTGCGCGCGGTCGCCGGCGCCGGCGATCTCCTTCAGCGCCCGCCACGCCGTCGGCACCGACGCCACCAGGCCGAACAGCTCCCGCTGATCGCCCATCACCCGGAAATCACTGATCACCCGGGCGCCGTCCGCGATCGCGCACGCCAGATCGCTGACGACCCGGCCCCGGTCATGCCCCCACAGCGGCGACGGCAGCGCCCGCGACAGCCCCGCCGTCAGCCCCGTCCGGTCCGCCAGCTGCCGCAGCAGAACCAGGCCCGCATGCGACACGATCCCCGTACCGCCGCCAGTGACTTCCAGACCCCGCGACCACCCTGTACCGTTCACGTAGAAAGTGCTCCTCGAACCCGGCGCGATAAGGACCCAAACACCCCTAATCGTCCCAGTTCAGGAGCACTTTTCCATTCAGGCGCGCCAGTCAGCCCACACGGCTCGGTGAAAAGACAGGGTTAGGCATTTGGGTGTTTTTCGGCGGGCGGTGCGGGCCTGCTGGTTTTGGTTACGGCGTGTAGTTTCCGGTCTGGGGCATGCTGAGGGCCGGCGTAGTAATAGGACAACGCGCTAGAGGCCGTTGTGGAGCGGGGATGTGGCTGATGCAGGAACGTCCTCCTGGTGCGGTAGTACGGGCTTGGTGTCCCAAACGCAGCGAGGAGGACGTTCTGTGGGTAAGGGTAGCGGCAGCGGCATGACGCGGGGTGACCGGAGGCGGAACGCCCGGCGGGAGCGGCTGCGTGGGCTGCTGCCGCGTGACGGCGCGGTGATCGGGATCGATCTGGCCGAGGATAAGCAGGCGATCGCGGTGATCGATCATGATGTCCGGGTGATCGCGCGGAAGACGGTACGGGTGAAGGCGTTCCGGCTGGGTGAGGCACTGGACTGGGCAGCTGGGCAGGCGCGGGCGAAGGGGTTCGTGCACGTGACGGTGGCGTGCGAGCCGACCGGGCCGCGCTGGATGCAGGTGCAGCGGCTGTGCGCGGAGCGGGGCCTGCCGCTGGTGTGCATCCAGCCGCTGATGTCCCATATTGCCCGTGAGCAGCAGGACTATACGACACACAAGACTGATGAGTCCGATTGCGTGATGATCGCCCGGCTGGCGGTCGAGCTGCACTGTTATATCCCGGAGGAGCTCGATGAGACGTGGGCGCACCTGCGGCAGCTGGGCCGGCGCCGGGCGCAGCTGGTCACCGCAGCGACCGCGTTGGCGCACCGGATCCAGGACTTCTTGTCCGTCGCGTGGCCTGCCGTGATGGAGACGTGCGCCCAGCCGCTGCTGTCCAGGACCTGGCTGGCGGCCCTGCAGGTGGTCACCAGCCGGTGCGGCGGGCAGCCGGGCAGGCTGGCCGAGATGGGCGAGGAGGCGTTCACCGCCCTGGTCCGCGGCGCGGCCGGTGACTGGGGCGCCTGCAAGGCCTGGGGCCCGATCTGCCGCCGGATCTTCGCCGCGCTGACCGACACCGAGGGAGTAGTCGCCTGGTCCCGGCGCGGGCTACTGCGCCGGGTCGCTGACGAGCTGGGCGACCTGCAGCGCACCCGCGCCCAGCTGCGCGCCGTGGAGGCTGACATGGCGGCCGTGCTCGACGAGCTCGGCCTGTCCCGGCTGGCGGGCATTCCCGCCTTGACTGCGGTCGGCGCGGCGGCGATCCTGGCCGAGACCGGTGACCCGCACCGGTATGACAGCTCATCCTCGCTGGTCAAGCACGCCGGGCTGTCCCCCTCTGACAACGCGTCCGGCACCTTCCTGGGCGAGGCGCACATCTCCCGCCGGGGACGGCCGGGCCTGCGGCTGGCCGTCTGGCGCATGGTATGGCCGATGCTCCAGTTCAACCCCGTGATGGCCGCCAAGTACCAGGCGATGACCCAGGCCGCCGGCGACCCCGCAGAGCACGCCGCCGCCGGCACCCGGCAGGCCAGCGCGGCGGCCGCCGCAGCACGGGCGCGGCGCGCCAAGGCCCGTGTCGCCTGCGCCGCCTCGCTGCTGCGCTGGATCTACTCCATGATCGTCCACGGCACCAGCTGGGATGCTGCCGTCGCCGCCGGCGAGACCGCCCGCCAGCACGCCCCCCGCCCGGCGGAGGCTGCCTGACCAGCGATACCGCCTCGATCCAGCATCGGCGCCCCGAAGACCTTCCTCCCTGACGAGGGGGAGAGCGAGCCCGTCCCGGCGTCGGGGACCACCCCGTACGACACCCTGGGCAGCTCTCCCCCGGTCGCCTGGAGCTTCTCACCAGCCCGGTTGAACGCTGTAGGAGCAGGCCTGCCCGCCACGCCGCGGGCAGGCCGAGCCCGCTTGCACTACGTAGAGCGAGAAGACCCAGGTGACGGGCGGCCCCGCAACCGCGGCACGGCGATCATCACGCCGCTGCTGGACTTCATCATGCGCTCACTCGCGCTCCCGTACCACGCGTACGCGACGCCGGCGTCACCCGTAGTAAGAACCCCAAGGCCGCGAACCGTCACCACCATCAACGCAAGACTCGCCCCGTACCGCTTGACAACTTCTTCTTACGCTGGTGTCGTGCCGGGCAACGGCCGGCTCCACGGGCTGGCGGGCCAGCTTCTCTGGGGAGTTCTGGCTGCGGTGGTTGTTGCCGCTGGTCAGGCGGGCTTGTTGGCGAGGGTGATGACGGCCCCGGCGATGCAGGTGGCGGTATCCGCGCGGCTGGCGTGCCCGAAGGTGCTGGCGCATTTCGCCTTGCGGGCGCGGTGCCGGTTCCGGTCGACAACCGTGCGCAGTTTGCCGAGTGTGCTGGTCAGGGCGGTGTAACCGGTCTTCCCGAGGCGGATCGCGGCGATGATGGCGCGGCGCGTGGTGGTGAAGGGGATCTCGCGGGGCCAGACGGGCTGCCCGGCGCGGCGTCCCTTCCGGGCGGGCACCGCGGCGAGGGCGGCGCCACGGGCGACGCCACGGGTCATCTCTGTGGCGGCGGCCCAGGCCGCGAGTTCCTGCCGGACCAGGCCCGGGGTTTGCGAGCGGAGCATCGGCCCGGCCGACGGGCCGGCGCCGTCCAGGCAGGATTTCGCCTCCCGCAGGGCGGTCTCCGACCCGTCCCACCGCCACTTGTACAGCGCCGCCAGGTCCGGCGCCGGGTACTCCCGCCAGTCCGTCAGGTCGGTGACCAGGCAGAACATCTCCGGCACGACCTGGCCCCCGACATCGATGAAGTACTCGATGACGCGGACGGTCATGGTGACGCCGTCGCCGGAGAGCTCTGCGATATAGGAGCCGTCAGCGAGGATGCCCGAGATCCTCCTGAGCGGTATGTCGCTTTTCAGCCGGATCAGCACGTGAGTGCGTGCCGTCAGCCGGGCGATCCGGGCCGTACCCGGAAAGTTCCTGTCCAGCAGCCAGACCCGGTCCATGGTGAACAGGTGCGGGTACTGCTCCATGGCCGTGTCCAGCAGCTTCTGCTCCGCGGCGGCCTTGTCCGTGCCGGCCGGGCCGTGCGGCATCCCCAGCAGCGCCCGGGTAGAGGCGTCGTTCAGCGGCAGCGCCCGCACCTGCGGGAACGGGCTGGAGTCATCCCCCGTGCCAACGGAGCCGAACGCGGCCCGGTTCGCCGGCGTGTCCGGCACCCGGACCAGCGTCCCGTCCGCCGACGACACCTTCAGCCTGCCGATCACGACCGCCCGCCAGTCCCGGGCCTCATGCTCGGCGTGCGACGCGCGCAGCACGATGTCCTGCAGCTCCTCCAGCGGCTGCGGGCCGAGGGCGGCCCGCCAGTCCCCGAACGCCCGCGGCGACGCCGGCCGCCACGCCCGCGCCCACGGCACCATGGCCAGGTCCCCCGCCAGCGCGATGATCACCTCCCGGGCGTCCGCGTCCGGCATAAGCGTCATCAAGACGATCGCGCGGACCATGAACTCCCTGGTCAGCAGCCTCTTCCGTTCCCCCTTCACCGGCCCGGACAGCGCAGCCGCGCCCGCGATGCCGTCGATCACGCCCGGCCCCGCCTGCTCCTCCAGCCACTCCTCCAAAGGCCCGAGCGTCGCGTGATCGCACGGGCTGCCCTGCGCCTGCACCCGCCCGTCCCTGCGGACCCGCGCTGGCGCGACCGCCACCACCTTCAGGAAAACCACCTGGTCACCGGTCCGGATCCGCTCCGTCCCCGCTATGACCAGCGCCGACCGGTCACCCCCGGCCGACGGCCGCCCCGCCGGAGACACAAGGTCGCACAGCCGCACTGCCACCATCAGCGTCCCGCCGCCCGGAATCTCCCTCGCATCCGCACTGCTGGCAGAAAACGACGCGACCGGGTACAACTTCACAAGAGGCTCCTGGGACGAAGGATGATCTAAGCAATCCCTCTTCTACCAGGAGCCTCACCTATCTCGCCGGAAACCGGCACAACCCCGCCACCGGTCACCCAACGTGACCATAACCCGCAACAGCCCGCCGCGCCGTTCCCT
>CAWDTK010000014.1:0-202788 GCA_963805255.1 uncultured Actinomycetes bacterium | reverse complement strand
GGGCTCCGCCATGTCCGGTTCTGGGAGCGAAACGGGAGCTAGTACTGCCTCAGCCGGAAAGGAACTCGCTGGCGCGCGCTGATCACACCGTACGTGATCACTGATGCCATCCTCCCCGCCGGAGCCGATCAACCTCGCCGACCACCGGATCCGCCGGAAGCAGGTCCCCGGGGGACTCACCCGCGAGTACTACGTCGCCGCGCTACCACCTGCGTTGCTACGCAAAAACGCAGGTCACCAGCCGGATCATATTTCCGGGCCCCACAGGACTGGCCATCAGGGCCCGGCCTGGCCGGAGCGGCGGTAACGGTCTGCTGTTTCTCCTGGTAATGGGCCTGACCTTGAAGTCCCGTGGTGTTCGATGCGGCGTTTCACCGCGATCGTATCTGGATCATCAAAGATCCACGGCGGTCACGGCGGCCCAGCCGGATGGGATCACTCCTGGCCGGGCTGCCAACGCAGGGCGAGGAGGGCGATGTCGTCCCCGGCGGGCTCACGGCCGACCAGGGCCCGCATCACCGAGACACAGACCGTTTCCGGCGGCTCTGGCGAGACGGTCCGGCAGAGGCGGGCAAGGCGGTCATCGATTGGCGTGTGCCGGCGTTCGACCAGCCCGTCGGTGAAGAAGCACAGCACCGTGCCGGGAGCCAGATGCAGGGTGGTGGTCTGCCAGCGCGGGTCATCGGCGACGCCGATCGGGACGCCGACCGCGATGTCGGCCAGGTCGGTGCGCCGTCCCGGAGCAGCAGCCACGGGCGGGAAGTGGCCTGCCGCCGAGATGTGCATGTGCCCAGTCGCTGGCTCCAGGACGGCGTAGGACACGGTGGCCATGGCGGCTGGCTCGAAATGCTGTATCTTCCGGTCCAGCCTGGACAGCACCTCGGCCGGGTCGCGGGTCTCCAGCGCGTAGGCCCGCAGGGCACTGCGCATCCGGCCCATGATGACCGCCGCTTCCAGGCCAGATCCGGCCACGTCGCCCATCACCAGGCATAGCTCGCCGGACGGCAGGGTGAACGCGTCGTACCAGTCGCCGCCGACCCGGCCGTCCCCAGGCACGTACCGGGCAGCGATCTGCACGCCGGGCACCGCGGGCAGCCCTGGGGGAAGCAGGCTCTGCTGGAGGGCGGTCGCGGCGGCGCGGTCATCACGGGACCTAAGCGACTGCACGGCCAGGGCCGCGCGATCGGCGGCCATCTGGAGCAGGCCCGTATCGTCGCCGGTGAATACGCGGCTGCCGACCGAGCCGACGTGCAGCACACCGATCACGGCACCATTGACCAGCAGCGGCACCCCGATCAGCGACCGGATCCCTTTTTCCAGCAGGATCGGGTTGAGCACGTTGCGGTGATCGACATGATCCAGGATGATAGGCCGCGCCTCCGCAGCGATCCGCCCGGCGAAACCCTGGCCGACCGGGAGGCGCACGCCCTGCCTAACTTCCTCCTCCAGCCCGCTCGCCGCCGTGGCGATGAGCTGCCGGGCGGAGCGGTCCAGCAGCAGCACCGCTGCGGTGTCCGCGTCCAGGCTTTCCTTCACCCGGCTCAGCAGCTCGGTGAGAAATTCATCGGCGCCGAGATAGGACAGGGCCGCATCGGTGATCGAGCGGATGCCCCGGAGCTTGTCCTCCGCGTCCGGCGGCGGGCTGAGCGGTGTGACCACGAGCACAGAGTAGTGCTGCCGCGCGCGTCACCGGCAGTACAGGCGGGGCGAGGTGTACCTAGGCCAGGTCGGCGGCCGGCTGGAGGGAGCGTTCGAGTTCTTCGCCACCCAGGTACTGCCGCGCGTGCGGTCGCAGGCTACGGCGACGGCCTGGGCCGTCCAGCGCCGCATACACCAGCACGTTGGGACTCGTGGTCATGAGCAGGTCGGCGCACGCGGACAGCTGATCGGGATCGACGAGGGCGCCCTGACGGTGAAAGACCGAGCCTACCGCGCCGCCGTCCTTCTATCCGCTGCCGCGGTCGCGGAGCCGGCTCCGTAGCCGGAGGATTACGGTGCCGCGGCGGTTCCGAATCGATGACTGCCACCCGGAGTGCCCAGCGTCACGGGCGCGCCCGGAGGCTGCCCTGAAGTAGATCATTCGCACCGTGTCGCGTCACCAACGTCCATGGGCAGCACACCTAGGGCAGGATCTCGATGTACCCGTCGGTTCCATTGACGCGGATCCGCTGCCCATCCCGGATCAGCCGGGTGGCTTGCTCCACGCCCACGACGGCCGGCAAGCCGTACTCTCGTGCGATCACTGCGCCATGGGTCATCAGGCCCCCCACCTCCGTCACCAGGCCCGTGATCGCGACGAACACAGGCGTCCAGCTGGGGTCCGTGTAGGCGGTGACCAGGATGTCGCCCGCTTCGAGATCGGCCTCGGCCAGGTCCAGGATGACGCGAGCCCGTCCCTCGATGGTCCCGGCGGAAACAGGGAGGCCGGCCAGCGCGCCGGCCGGGATATCGACGCGTCGGTAGGTCCCGGCGACGACCTCGCCATCCGAGGTGAGCACCCGGGGCGGCGTGAGCGCCTGATACGACCTGAACGCGTCCTTGCGCTGGCGGACGAGCTGGTCATCCACTTGGTCCGCGCGCACGACGTCGTGGAGCTCCTGGAACGTGAGGTAGAAGATGTCTTCCTTCTCACGAAGCACGTGGGCCTGCACGAGGCGCTCGGTCTCTTCCAGCAAGGCCTGCTTGTAAACGAAGTAGCGGCTGACCATGCCGTACTTCGGATACTCCCGGTACCCGATGAAGGTCCGGACCCGGTCGATCATCTGCCTAGCCTCTTCGGCCTTCCGCCCCCCGTCCGGCAGAGCCTGCAGTTGCTCCAGCACTTCCTGTTCCTTCGTCCACGCCTCCAGCCGCCCTTGCTCGAAGCGCCGCTCGCCGGCGCCCGGCTCGAAGTTCTGGATGTTGCCGAGGATCATGGGCACGAGCGTGGTGGGGCGTTCGCTCCAACGTGGCCTCGTGATGTCGATCTCGCCGACGCAGCGCATGCCGTACTTGCCGAGGTAGGCCTGAATGGCGTCTCGGGCTTGCCGCCCGCCTTCGAGCGTGGGCAGCTCGTCCAGGAAGCTCTCGTCCTCGACGCGCTGCAGGAAAGCCACCACGTCCGGATGCGCGCGGATCACGTCCGCGACATCCAGGAGCGCCAGCCCCATCTCCGACGTGACGTTGTGGGGCACGGACTGCGCGAGTATGTCGGCCGCGTCCTTCTCGCCCAGCCACGCCTGCAGCTGCTCGTTGAGCCGCCAGGTGGCATCCGTCGCCGCCATGATCACCTGGAGGCTCTGTGGATCGAACAGGATCCGCTTCAGCTCCTGGATGTCCGCAAGGATGAAGTCAAGCAGCGCGGATCCGGACTTCGCCCGGATGTCGCCCTTCAACGTGGCGATGGAGGCCTGGCTGCGCTCGATCAGCTCGGCGACGATGGCCGGATCGGTCTCGATCGGGGCTGGCGCGCTGCCACCCGGCGTCACGCCTGGACCCTCGTCCGGGAGCGCCGGGATAAAGTCGCCGCGTTCGAGGATGGTCTGCAGCGCGTCCCCGATCAGCGGATCGGATCTCCCCAAAGCCTTCAGAAGGCCTGCGCGACTCGCTGGCGAACCCAGCGCCTGAGCGACGTCGACGAACAGCCTCCCGCCGGCCTCGGACATGGGCCGCGGGGTCGTCAGCTGCCACAGGGAGAGCCCCAGGGGCTTCATGGGGTCGGTCATCATCTGCTGATGACCGACGGAGACGTAGACGTGGTTCCCTTCATCGCTGGTCGCGGGGATGGGGAACAGCGTGGTGATCGGCCGGCTCTGCACGATCTGGAACCCATCGTCGACCAGGCACCATTCGATGTCCTGGGGGTGACCGAAGTGCGCTTCGATCCGCCGGCCCAGCTGCGCGAGCCGTACGACCTGCGCATCGGTCAGTGCTGGCTGTTCCTGACGCTCTGGCTCGATCGCCACTTCCTGGGTCCCACCTGCCGGCGAGGCGGCGATGGCAAGCTGCTTGATGCCGACTGCCTTGGCGACGACTTCACCGTCACGCACCTTGTAGACGTCCGCGTTCACCCGGCCCGAGACCAGGGTCTCGCCGAGACCGAAGCTGGCCTCCACGCAAGCGACCTTCCGGTTTGATGTGACGGGGTCGGCCGTGAAGAGGATGCCGGCCGCCTGCGGGAAGACCATCTGCTGCACGACCACGGCCATGTGGACCAGCCTGTGATCGAAACCGTTCCGCAGGCGGTAGGTCACGGCCCGCTCGGTGAACAGGGAGGCCCAGCACCGGCTGACGTGCTGGAGGATCGCCGCCGACCCCACGACGTTCAGGTAGGTCTCCTGCTGGCCGGCGAAGGAGGCCGTCGGCAAATCTTCCGCCGTCGCGCTGGACCGGACGGCGTAGGCAGCTTGCTCGCCGAGCCGGGCGACCGAGCGGGTGATCGCCGCCGCCAGATCGTCGGGGATAGCGATTCCTTCGAGGGTCCGGCGGATCCCGGCGCTGAGCGTGCGGATCGCCCCACGGTCATCCGGGCTTAGGCGCGACAGCCGATCGAGTCGATCGTCGGACGACGGCGCGTCCGCCATGATCCGCCGGAAGGCGTCCGTCGTCACGCAGAAGCCAGCCGGCACGCGGATGCCTCCGATCCGCGAAAGCTCCCCTAGGTGCGCGCCCTTGCCGCCAACGACGGCGACCTCCGTCTGGCCGATCTCCTGGAAACCCAGCACGTAACTGCCCATCCGTCCACCTTCCCCTTCAGCCCCCCGGGCCTCTTTCATTCCTGCTGCCGGTCGTTCCGATCGCCTGTGAGCCGGCTTGTGGCGTGCATTGTCAGCACGGTCGACTGCACCCCCGGTGGCCCTGGCATGCTAATCGTCGACGACGACCTGAACATCCGCACGGCAACCTCGAACGCCGAGCGCTGGCTCGACGAAATCGCTGACGGTTCCCCTGGGCTACCGGATGCGGTCCGGTCAGTGGCCGGATGCGTCAAAGAGCTGCACGGCAGCGACACCCCTACAGTAGCCACTGCAATAGCCCGCTCTCGGCGGGCGCCGCGGCTGTTCAGCAGATCGGCCCGCCGGTGCGGGTGCCGATCGACCGGTCGATGGCGTCCGTTGAGCGCGAGTGGTCCGTGGCTACTAATCGTGTGATATAATTACTCTCGGTGATGTAGAAGGTGCGCCTGCATGGCGGCCCGCCGCATCGCAAGCGCCTTCTGGGCAGCACTGGAGATGACTTCATATGGCCGACCCGGGCGCCGGGCGTCGCGACGGCCGCGAACCCCTAGAGCGGCGCGAACCCCTAGAGCGGTCCGACGTCAAATCCGACACCAAGCGCCGCGAAGGCCCCGAATCTCAAGAGGGGGAACAGCAGGCACAGTTGCAGCAGGCCCACCGCCTGGAAAGCCTGGGCCTGCTCGCGGGCGGGGTCGCGCACGACTTCAACAACCTCCTCGCCGTGATCCTCAACTACGCATCCTTCGTCTCGGACGAACTCGCCGCCCCATCCGGACCCGATTGGCCCAAGCGCCTGGAGTCAGCCCGCAGCGACATCGGGGAGATCAAGCGGGCGGCCGAACGGGCGGCGAGCCTCACGCGCCAGCTGCTCGCCTTCGCTCGCCGGGAGGTGGTCCGGCCGCAGGTCCTCGACCTCGACCACGTCATCACCGCAGTGCAGGAGATGCTGCGCCTGGCCCTCGGCGAGGACGTCGAGCTGGTCACAACCCTCGCCGGTGACCTGTGGCCGGTCCTGGCCGACCCAGGCCAGCTGGAGCAGGTGCTGATGAACCTCGCCGTCAACGCCCGCGACGCCATGCCCGGCGGCGGCACACTGATCATCGACACCAGCAACCTAATCGTGGACGCCGACACCGCAGCCGGGGGATCCAAGGCACGGCAGGGCAGGAACGTACGATTGCCGGTCAGCGATACCGGCACTGGCATTACCGCGGACCTAATTGAGCATGTGTTCGAGCCGTTCTTCACCACGAAGAAAGTTGGTGCCGGTACCGGGCTGGGCCTGGCCACCGTCTACGGGATCGTCGCCCAGTCCGAGGGCCACATCCAGATTTACTCCGAACCAGGCACGGGCACGACCTTCAGCATCACGCTGCCGGTCACCGAGGAGGCATTGGTCCCGCTGGCAAGACCCGTGCCCTACCAGCGGTCACCCAAAGGAGAGACCGTCTTGGTCGTCGAAGACCAAGAAGCCCTGCGCCAGGCAACCAAGCGGATCTTCACCCGCAATGGCTACCACGTGATCACCGCCGCGAACGGCCCGGAAGCCCTTGACATCGCCCGCGCGCACCCAGGTGAGATCCACCTGCTCGTAACCGACGTGGTGATGCCGCGCATGCTCGGCAAGGAAGTCGCGGAGAAAATGCGGGCGGTCAAGCCCGGTATCCAAGTGCTCTTCATGTCCGGCTATGCCCGGCCCGTCCTCGCCTCCCAGGGCAGGCTCGAACCTAACGTGGCGCTGCTTCAGAAGCCGTTCTCGGAGACCGAGCTACTGGCACAGGCCGGGCACGTACTCAACGGCCACTTCCTCGGGTTCAAGACCATCGATGGCAGCTGACTGAGCGAGAAACGATCTACTGAGCAGTGCGTTGCAGGCAGGTCGGTGAGCTGCGTCACCGCGGCTCGGCGCCTGCACGAGCCGACGGTTTTACCGTGCGGGCTCCGGCTCCTTCGCCAGATGCTACCTGCGACAACGGCGCTAGTTGCGTGCCGTCGCCCGACCGCCTTCACTGCCAAAGTGCTCTGATCGAAGCCAGACGGCGAGCTCAGGAAGCCCTCGCCGCCGAAGTTCCGGCAACCGGGAGGGCTGCATAATGGCCAGGTCCCCGGCGACCCAGGCGGGGTGGCTGCTGACCGTGGCCGAGGTCGCCGGGCTGCCCGGCCTGATTTCCCTGTCGTCATGCCAGGTAGCGGTCGATTATGCCAATGAACTGGTGAATACTGAACGGCTTCGCGACAGACTCAGCGGCTCCGCTGGCCAGCAGCTCATCGATGATCTCGTCTGAGTCGCCACTGAAGATGACCACTGGGATCGCCGCAGTAGCTGACGCGGACGCGAGCTCCTGCAAGATTTCGCTGCCGGTCGCGTCGGGGAGGCGATTGTCGAGCAGGATGAGGCCCGGCCGCATGTCGATGGCGGCCCTGACGCCGTCACGGCCGTTCATTGCCACACGCAACTCGATCTGAGGGCGGCGCCTGAGCATTGCTTCAACCAAGCAGATGTTGTTCTCGTCGTCCTCGATGTAAAGCAAGGCATGGTTCATCGGGGCTCCTTCACGGGTTCCTGGGCAGGCCCCTGCGTAAAGCGCTTGATGCCCGGGGGTCATGCTGCAGTGATCGGCAGACCGGCTGCGCCAGCTGGTCCTGAGCTCGGGCGGCAGCGAAGGTGCCGCCCGAGCTCGACGAGATCGATGGGCTTGCCTGGCCGCGGACGCTGGATGCGGTCAGCCAGCCGCGCATGGCCCCGGTGAGCGCTCTTGCCAGCGATCAGCGTGCACAGGGCCACGATCAGGCCCTTCGCCCGCTAGGAACGGCGAAGCCGCCCATGCCAGAACCCGCGCGCCTGGACCTGCCCCAGGTAGCGCCAGTCTCGCTTGACATGAGTTCAGCTGATACATCCACCTCGCACTTATCTAGAGTGATTATTCGATCACTTTACGCTACAGTCACAGTAGAGGCTTGTCGTCGCGACCCCATGCGCCGCGCCCACGGGCACCACAGCAGTAGTCGCGGGAGTATGCCCTCCCACTCGCGTTGTCCGCATCTGTGCAGGATGGTGGAAGTCATTGATCTCGCTGGCAAGCTCCGTGGCTCCGATGGCCGGGCTGCTCGGGGCCGATGGGCGGAGGCCCGCCGCTAAGCGGCTCAGCGCTCGTTGCCGTCATCGGCGGCGAACGCCATCGCGATCGCGCGCGCGATCGCGCGCGCGTCGGACAGATATGCCTTGACCTGCGGCGCAGTGGGTGTGTCGGAGGGATGAGAGGAATCAGGCCTTATCACCGGCTGCACCGGCTTCGGGCCGCCGCACTGTGGGCCGCGGCTCGTAAGGTGGCTGGAGCGTATGCGAGGCTGGGATCATGATCACCGGGGGGAGCGGGTGCTCGGTTGACATCGCAGCTATCTCTGGGACGCCCGGGCTCTCGGTGGTCCTCATCGACGAGAACCAGAAGATCATGTCCTGGAATGGTACGGCTGCCGATCTGTTCGGCGTGCCGGCTGCCCAGGCGCTGGGGCAGCCGGTGGCGGATGTCGCGGGCGAGCCCCGTACCGTGACCGGCCTGGGCCGGGAAAGTCTTGTCCGGGCCATCGCTGAAGTGGGAGGGTGGTCCGGCTCGCTGCGCTACCTGCGGCAGGACGGTTCCGAGTTCCTGCTGCAGGCAACTGGGCTGCGAGTGCCCCTGGAGCGCGGTGCCGGAACCTTGTGGCTGTCGCACCTGCCCGGCAAAGACAGCGATCAGCAGGCGCTGGGCGAGGCGCTGGCTCTTGCCGCCGCTGAGCGCCGGCGGCTCATGATGGTCGCCGAGGCCGGCAAGCTGTTCGGTTCGAGCCTGGACCTGGACGTGGTGCTCGGCCTGGTGGCCAGGAAGATCGCGGAAGCCCTGGGTGACTGCTGCACCATCCGCATGCTCGATGAGCCGGGTGAGTTCCTGCTCCCCCCCGCGGCGATGCACCACAACGATGCCGCCCATGCGCAGGCATTCCACGACGCGGGGCTGACGCGCCCGATGCTCGCGGCCGACGGTATCTCCGGTCGGGCGCTGCGGACCGGTGAACCGATCCTGGTGGCCCGGCTCGAGCCCAGCGGTTTCCGATCGGACGCCCTCGCCGAGGCTGTCTTTCGGGTCGGATTTCGCAGCGCGCTCGTCGTGCCGCTGATGGCGGGGGGGACGACGCTCGGGACGCTGACCGCGATGCGTGATGTGACCGACGAGCCGTACGATGACACCGACCTTGAGCTCTGCGTCGACCTGGCTGAGCGGGGCGCCCAGGCCATCTATCACGCCCGGCTGATGGGCGACGTGGTGCACACCGACGCCGAGCGGGCGGCGGCGCAGGACCGGCTGCGGCACGCCGAGCGGATGGAGAGCCTTGGCCAGCTTGTCGGCGGTTTCGCGCACGACTTCAACAATTTGCTGAACGTGATCGCCGGCTTTGCCGACATGCTCGCGGAGGAAATAGCAGGCCTGGCGGGCGACGATGCGCGGCTGGGCAGCCTGCTCGGCGACGTCGAGCAGGTCCGCGGTGCGGCGCAGCGGGCGATAGGGCTGACCCGCCAGCTGCTGATCCTCGCCCGCAGCGACGTCGTGCACCCGGAAGCGTCCAGCCTCAACGAGGTCATCGCCGAGCTATTGTCAAGACCTGTGGATCAAGATCTTTTAGGCGGCTTCTGAAGTCACGGGGGGTCACGGCGGAGTATTACCGGTTGTCGCTTGCCGGCGGGCGGCGGCGAGCATCCGACGGGTGTGGCTCACGGCCTCTTCGGCGGCGGCCAGCTGGCCCAGGCTTGCCAGGCGCTGCGCTCCGAGCAGTTGGTCTTCGAGCTGGGCTAGATACGCCCGTTGCTCGGCCTCGGCGAGCGCGCGCTGGATGGCTGATGGCAGGCGCGCCGGCCGGTCCTTCAGGACGTAATCCGTGGCTCCTAATGAGAGTTAGCGAGTCGCCGTACGGCAGACTCGGTGCCTGGTAGCCGCTGGCAGGTGAGCACTTCGTGCTCCAGGGCCGTGAGCCCTGAAGAAAGATCGTGCCCCTGCCGGCTGGCCGGGAGAGTTGATCGCTGCTGGGATGTCGTGCGCGCCCGTTGAGGGCGTGAGCACTGTTTCATTAGGTCGCCGATTGTTCTCCCGCAGGCTGCTGACGCAATCTGGCATCCGGGACGGGAGAATTCATGCGGTTGTTCGTGGGGGATGACTGGGCTGAGGACCATCACGACGTGGAGCTGATGGACGCGACGGGCCGGGTGCTGGCGCGCAAACGGCTGCCGGAGGGGGTATCGGGGATGGCCCGGCTGCACGAGCTGATCGGGCAGCAGCTGGGCGAGGGCGCCGGGGATGCGGAGGTGGTGATCGGGATCGAGACCGACCGCGGCCCGTGGGTGGCCGCGCTGGCCGCGGCCGGGTACACCGTGTTCGCGGTCAACCCGCTGCAGGCGTCCCGCTACCGGGAACGACACGGCGTGTCCGGGGCCAAGAGCGACACCGGCGACGCGCACATGCTGACGGACATGGTGCGCACCGACTCCCACCAGCTGCGCGCGGTGGCGGGCGACAGCCCGGACGCCGGCGCGGTCAAGGTGGTGGCCCGTACCCACAAGACGCTGATCTGGGAGCGGACCCGGCAGGTCCAGCGGCTGCGGTACCAGCTGCGGGAGTACTTCCCCGCGGCGCTGGCGGCCTTCGAGGACCTGGACGCCCCCGATGCGCTGGAGCTGCTGGCCAAGGCGCCGGACCCGGCGCGGGCCGCGAAGCTGACCCGCGCGCAGGTCAGCGCGTCGCTCAAGCGGGCCCGCCGCCGCGACATCCCCGCCAAGGCGACGGCGATCATGGCCGCGCTGCGCAGCGCCCAGCTGGGTCAGCCGCCGGCCATCACCGCCGCCTACGCGGCCACCGTCCGGTCTCTGATCGCGGTGATCACCACCCTCAACGAGCAGGTCAAGACCCTGCAAGGGCAGGTGGAAGCGGATTTTGGCCGCCACCCGGACGCTGAGATCTACCTGTCCCAGCCCGGCCTGGGACCCATCCTCGGCGCCCGGGTCCTCGGCGAGTTCGGCGACGACCCCGGCCGCTACGCCACCGGCAAGGCCCGCAAGAACTACGCCGCCACCAGCCCTATCACCCGCGCGTCGGGCAAGAAGAAGGTCGTCGCCGCCCGGTTCATCCACAACGACCGGCTCATCGACGCGCTCATGGCCCAGGCCTTCGCCGCCCTGAACGCCTCGCCCGGCGCACGCGCCCTCTACGACGCCGAGCGCGCCCGCGGCGCAGAGCACAACCCTGCCCTCCGCAAGGTCGCCAACCGCCTCGTCGGCATCCTGCACGGATGCCTCAAGACCCGCACCACCTACGACGAGGCAGCTGCCTGGCCACAGCGGGAAGAGACCCCGCAATCTGACGTCGCCGCTTGACATTTCAGCTCCTGGGATGTCTTTCTTGATGAGGTCGACGGCTGCTTCGTCTCCGAGTACGCCGGACCAGATGATGAACGGTATGTCCGGGCATTGTTCCTGAGCGATCTTGAGGGCCATCTCGCCGGAGAAACCGGGCAAATGGAAATCGGACAGGATGAGGTGTGGCCGGAACGCCGCCAGTTGTTCGACGAACGATGTCCTGGCGTCAACGACGACGGCGGTGAAGTCGAGGCCCGCGCCGGTCAGGAGGTGCTGAGCGAGTTCAGCATCCGAGGCGTCGTCCTCCAGGATGAGGACGCGTGCCGTCCGTCTCGCTGCGTCCGCCTTTTCCCCGGGCGCAGTGGTCGCCTGGCCAGGACCGCCGGTCGTCGCCGGCTCGCTGGCTTCGCGCCTACCACTCATGGAACTCACTCCTGCTCACTCCTCGCTCTGGTACGGCCTCGTTCATCTGGTACGGCCTCGTTCAGGAGCAGCCAGAACATGCCGGGTGCTTTAGTGGGCCTCGATGTCACGTACTTTCCTCCCCATCAAGGGTGAAGTAGAAGGCCGCCCCTTCGCCGACGGCGCCCTCGGCCCACACATGCCCCCCGTGGCGTTCCACGATCAGCCGTACGATGGCCAGGCCGATGCCGGTGCCGGGGAACTCGCTGGCCGGGTGCAGCCGCTGGAACGGGCTGAACAGCTTGTGCGTGTAGGCGGGATCAAAACCGGCACCGTTATCGCGCACGTAGTAGCAGACGGGGGCGTCCGTGGGCGGCACCGTTCCGAACTCAATGAGCGCATCGTCACGGCCGGACGTGAACTTGCACGCGTTGCCCAGCAAGTTGCGCAAAACCATGCGAATGAGGGCACGGTCGGCCCGGACCTGGACCGGACGCTGGACAGCGAAGCGGGCGTGCCGTCCCGGATCGTCACCCTGGAGTTCGGCGGCGATCTCGGCGCCCTCGGCGCCGAGATCGACCGAGTCGAGGTGCATCTCTGATCGTGAGAGGCGCGAAAGGCGCAGCAGATTGTCGATGAGCGCCGCCATATGTTCGCTGGCGGCGACGATTCGCTCGGCGTAGTGCCGGCCATCCTCGCCGAGAACGTCGCCGTACTCTTCCAGGAGGACGGCGCTGAAACCGCTCATAGCCCGGAGGGGGGCGCGCAGGTCGTGGGAGACCGAGTAAGTGAAACTCTCCAGGCTCCCGTTGGCCGCCTTGAGGTCGTCCGCCCGGCGCAGTAGCTCGGCCGCGGCGCGGGCGTGCTGCCGTTCGGTCAGGTCCCGGGCGCTCGATACCGAGCCGATCAGCGTGCCCGTCTCGTCGTGGATGGGTGAGGCCGTCACCGACGCGGGGAAGTCGGTGCCGTCCCTGCGCCGTCGTACAGTCTCGTAATGCGGGACGGGCTCGCCCCGGCCGATCTTGGCCAGGATCTCCTTGTCCTCGTCTTGCCGGCCGGGAGGGCACAGCACGGTCGCCGGCTGACCGACGATCTCCTCCGCAGGGTACCCGTACATCCTCCCCGCCGCCGGGTTCCAGCTCGCGATCACCCCATCCGGAGTCTCACCCACAATGGCGTCATTCGAGGAGTTGAACATCGCCGAGAACAGCCGGGCTTGCGCCCAATCACGGCTGACCGCAATGTCCCCGAGCGGCGGCTGCGCCATGACGATCCTCCCATGCTGGCCGTACGCAAAATCCGGGGACTGCGGCAGGTCCCGCGTTCGGCGCGGTAAAATAATTGCTTTTCCCCGGGCAGTCTATTGTTAGCATACACGCCGTCGCTTGTTCGCTAAATTTGCATTCGCAAAAGGTTAGTAAACGACATAGCCGATCCAATCATTCCATTCACCGCCATCTTGGCCAATTGCGTGCAGAATTATCATTGTCCGTTTGATTCCGGCATGACCCTAATCGGGCGGGCCGGCCACGCAATCTCAGCCTCGATCCACCGACCCATTCTGGTAGATCGTTTTCGCTTCGATTCCTGCGCGAGGAGTTTTCCGGGGTGAATCGGGGCGCGGGTGTCCTGCCGCTCGCCTTGCCTGCGGCTTGTCCGGGGTTCCTGGCTGGGGGCCGGGGTTCGGGTGGCCGTTGCGGCCGTCGGGGTGCGGACCGGTCGGGGCTGGTCAGGCCGCTGCGGCGGGCGGGCCGCAGGCGGTGGCGAGCAGGTTGCGCCATTCCTGCTCGCGGTGCCAGCCTTCGGGCAGGTGCAGCGTGAGGTGGCCGCGTCCGTGCCGGGCGGTGCGGCCGGCGACGGCGATCAGGTCTCGGCGGATGGTCGCGGCCCGGGCCTTCGCGAAGGGCAGGGATGCCAGGGCGCCGGCGGCGCGGACCAGGTTGTGCGCCATGGCCGCGATCGCCAGCCACGCGGCGTTCGCGGCGAACTTCCCCGATGGCAGGTGAGCCAGCGGCCCGCTGGTGACGTCGGCGAATACCTGCTCCACGACCGCGTGGTCACGGTGCTGCCCCTCGGCCTGGACGAGCTCGAACGGGGAATCGGTGAACACCGCGTGGTACCGCCAGACCGGGAACAGCTCGTCCTGCCCGGCGGCCGCCTTCTTGTTCAGGTCCCGGACCCGGCGGACGACCAGCCTGGCGGTGACCGCCTGGCCCTTCTTCGACGCGAACGCCGTGTAAGGGACTTCGGCGACCTCGGCGTCTGAGATCCAGGCGTCCAGCTGGTCGTCCCAGACCGCGCGCGGGTACTTGATGGCGGTCCAGGCGTCGCCGGGGATGGCGGCGATCGCGGCGCGGATGCTCGTATTCATGGGGACGGTGACGGAGAACCGGGCGCGCTGGGCGCGGACCGCGCCGATCACCGCGGCGTTGTAATAGGCCGAGTCCATCCGGACCACGATCGTCCCGGTGCACCCGCAGTCCCGGGCAGTGCCGATGGCGCGGGCGGCCAGGCTGGCCGCGCCCCGCGCGGAGGCGGCGCTGCCGCCGCGCAGCCTGGTCGCGGCGATCACCGGCGCCGACAGCGGCGTGCTGACCACCGCGGCCAGCGCGTTCAGGCCCCGGACCAGCAGCGACTTGCCCTGGATTTTGGTGTGGCCGAACTTCGCGCCCTGCTTCTTGTGCCCGTAGACCCGTTTCTGCATCGAGTCGATGTCAATGAACGCCAGGGTGCCCGCGCCGGGCAGCAGCGGCGCCTGCCCGGCCAGCGCGATCAGGAACTCCCGGCCCGCCTTCTCCAGCTGGCTGACGTTTCCCCAGGTATAGCAGCGCAGGTGCGAGCCCAGCGTGGACGGTGCCCGGATGCCGCCGAACAGTGTGCCCATCGCGCCGTGCCGCAGCAGGTCCATGTCATCGATCGAATCGGCGCCCGCGGCCATCCCGGCGGCCAGGCACGCGACCTTCAGGTGCGCGTTGACCCCGCAGTCCCCGCCCGGCCGGACGTGCTCCGCCACCAGGCCGGCGAGCCCGGCGCGCTCAGCGAGGGCCATCACCGGGACCAGGCCGGAGTGCGACACGAGATTAGGGTCGTCGAACGATGCGTGCGTCTTCGCCAGGCTATGCAACAATCGCACTTGCAGGGTGTCCTCTCGAACCGGTACTGGAAGCTTCACTAACTCCCATTGTCCCAGTTCAGAGGGCACCTTTCATGTTGCCACGCCCGAAAACACTCTAATTTGGTCGGTGGATCGGGGCTCAGTGCAGGGGGGTGGCGCCCACCACCAGGATGATCATCGCGATTATGAGAAGGCCGACGGTGATCGTTACATAATGCTCGACCCGGCGCAGGGCGATCTTTACCCTGCCGTCCGCCTCCACGGCTGTACCTGCTGCCAGCCAGGCCGACTCGGCGGCGCTTACCGCGGCCTCGGCAGCAGCTCCGGCCCCAGCCTGGAGGTTAGCTTGCGTCTGGAGAGCGGCACGGATGTCCGCCTCGATACTCGCGGCAGCCGCCTCAATCCGGTCCAGCGTGGCGAGGCCTACCTCCGCCGCCCCCCAAGCCACCGAGTCGGCGTCGAGGGGGCCGGCGCCAGCGGCCACCTTCCCGGGCAATGGCTCTTTCGCAGCCGCGGAGATCCCATCAGCCTCGCCCGCGCCGTTCCTGACGCCGGTCCCCACTGTGGTAGCGGCCCCCGTGCCCGTCACGGCACTCTCCCCTCGCACGCCTTCCCGTCCGGCGGTAGCGATCGATGCACCGTGCAGGAAGCTGACCACCGCCTCCCTGGCCAGCGCGCCCAGCTCAGGAGGGTCGGCGCTGACGTGCGAGGACCGGAGGCGGTTACTGTTCCGAAGACGGCGATGTACGCCTCCCAGTAGCACAGCGCCGCGTGAGCCTCGGTCGCCGCCAGCCGTGCCAGGCGTCTCGGTGTTCGTTGTCCCGGCCATGACTTCTCCCCGATGTTGTCAATCTGTAATTCTACTGCCACTCTCCGTGATTCCCGGTGTCCCGAAGAGAGCACAAGGGCCCGTCTTCACCGGTACCTTCGCCCCGGACAGTCGGCCGCCCATTCGGTTCCCGGCGCCGTCAGCCAGCTTCCGGATATACCGCGGACGCGCACCGACCCCGCCCAGACCAGCCATATCCGCCCTTGGCCAGCGGCGATGACAGGCCTGACCCGGCTAAAAAGATGACATGAATGGGGGAGCGTTCTCCAACATCATCATGAGCGGCGCACATACAGGTGGACGCATAGACCAAGTGGACGCATAGACCGGAGCCGGGGTGCTTACATGGAAAGCCTGATTAGTGATAAACAAAGAAGTTAAGAAGAAATTCGCCATCGCTATCGGCTTTGCGGAATTCTTGACGTTCCTGTGGGCACGGGAGCGCCATTCGCCATAAGCTACCAATATTCAACCTGGCGTGACTCCGCCAACCCAGCCGAGATTAGGCGATCCAATAGAACCAGCACCTATTGGTTCAAGGAGTGTTATGCAAAACACCCCTGCCTCGAGCGCCTGACCTGCGATGACGCCTGCGACAAGCCGCGTTCTGCATAAGCCTCAAGATATCCTTGATAATCATGACAACAGCCTCCCGCATTATTGCGGTCAAGCTGGGTCCACCGGTGGTCGCCGGATCCCGCCTGCTCGCTGCCGCTTCTCTGTCCGCTCTATTTATGCAGACACGACGAAAGCCAGGCCGCGAACCGCCTGATACCGAGCCCGGCAGGTTAAAACGACAAGCTTAGGAATGCGGCTGTCTCGGTAGTCCAATTCGGGTCCGCAAGCGCCGAGCGCTCAGCTCGGTATCCGCGCAGATCCGGATCGCTGCCGACAGGCTATCCAGCCATGCCCGCACAGGTGCCTGGTCGCCGAACGGCTGGTGGGTGTCTGCCGCCGGGCTCAGGTTCAGCTCGAGGAAGATCAGGTCTTCGTCAGCTCGCACCGCTGCGAGCGCTCGCATCGGCACCTCGGTGCTCACTGTCCCGAGCAGGATCAATTCGACGATGTCTGCCACGACGGATATCTCAGTTGTCAGCAACCCTGCCGCGTTTTCGCCGACATTCACGATGAGCGGGGTGGCGAGCAGCCATGCGGTCCGCCGCGTTAGCGCCTTGGCCAGGCTGGACTCAGCGTACGGAAAAGACCAGAGTTCGTCGAGCAGGCAGCGCAGTGATCTGCTGGCCGCATCTACTCGCTGCTGCAGCATGTCAAACCTATCGCCCTCAGATGCCCCCATCGCGCCGCGTACCATACCAAGCTCAAGGGCCGCCGCCGCAAGCTCCTGTATCGGCACATCATGCAGCAGGTCGGCTAGGGCAGTGCGCTCCCGCACACGAAGCCCACGCACGATGTCAAGCAACTGCCGCACCGCTGCAGGTCCGGCATCGGCTGCGGCGTCCGGAGCGGGACGAGGGATGCTGTCATCGTGGGTGATCGCCACCCGCCGCTCGGTCACTGGGCTCGCAGACGACGGGCCTAGACGGTGCACGGCCTCGACGAGTTCTTCCATCCGGAAAGGCTTGGCCAATGCCGCGACCTTCGCTGGAAGCCCCGCAGGCCCGGCGCCAGTGATCACCAGGCATCGGGTAACGGCAGCTGGGTCGGCCGACTGCATCATCTCAACGAGTTCAGTACCACGATCGGCGCCAAGCATGGCCTCGACCAGCACTACGTCATACCCAGCCGGATCCATCGACTTCGCCGCGGTGAGCGAGGACACGGCGTCGACCTGGTAACCGTCGGCGCTGAGTGCGCGACTAATAGGGGTCCTTTCCTCGTCAATGTCGGCGACGACCAGAACCCTTGTACAACCTGCGCGCTGGCGCATAGTGCCAGTCCCTCCCCCCTCAATCGCCTGGCGTCTACTACCGCGTGCGCAGGCGGCGATCGTCCCCCGAGCCGGTCATACATGGCTTTAAGTAACCTCACCGATACTTATAGTAACGTACACTCGCTCAGACAGGGCGTTGCTGACAGCCCCGCGCGGGCAGGTGCCGCGACGGTCGTCTTGCCGCCGCGACATGCGCCTAGCGGCGCGGAACGGATGGCGCGAATGAATGAGCACACCCGGCAGCAGCAAGGCGAGATCGGGGTGTTCCTGCTCGACGATCACGAGATTTTCCGGCTCGGCGTGCGGGATCTACTCACCGCTGAACCAGGTATCGACGTGGTCGGCGAGGCGGGGACCGCCGCGTCGGCACTTGCCCGGATGCCTGTGCTACGTCCGGATGTGGCGGTGCTCGATGTGCGGCTGCCTGACGGGGACGGTGTCGAGGTATGCCGCGAAATCCGCTCCAAGCTTCCGGAGACCGCTTGCCTGATGCTCACCGCGTATGGAGACGATCGGGCACTCCTCGGTGCGATCATGGCAGGTGCTGCAGGCTACGTATCAAAGGTGACATGCGGCGCTGGCCTCGTGAGCGCCGTGCGGGCGGTCGCGTCCGGCCAGTCGACGCTCGACCTCCATGCGTCACGCCAGGTAATGGATAGGCTGCGGAACCAAGTCGCCAGCGTGGACCCGCTGGCTGCACTGTCCAGGCAGGAGAAGCGGGTGCTGGAGCTGATCGGCGAAGGGCTGACCAACCGTCAGATCGCAGAGCGCATGTTCCTTTCGGAGCGGACTGTAAAGAATTATGTGTCCGCACTGCTAAGCCTCGATCCACCGACCCATTCTGGTAGATCGTTTTCGCTTCGATTCCTGCGCGAGGAGTTTTCCGGGGTGAATCGGGGCGCGGGTGTCCTGCCGCTCGCCTTGCCTGCGGCTTGTCCGGGGTTCCTGGCTGGGGGCCGGGGTTCGGGTGGCCGTTGCGGCCGTCGGGGTGCGGACCGGTCGGGGCTGGTCAGGCCGCTGCGGCGGGCGGGCCGCAGGCGGTGGCGAGCAGGTTGCGCCATTCCTGCTCGCGGTGCCAGCCTTCGGGCAGGTGCAGCGTGAGGTGGCCGCGTCCGTGCCGGGCGGTGCGGCCGGCGACGGCGATCAGGTCTCGGCGGATGGTCGCGGCCCGGGCCTTCGCGAAGGGCAGGGATGCCAGGGCGCCGGCGGCGCGGACCAGGTTGTGCGCCATGGCCGCGATCGCCAGCCACGCGGCGTTCGCGGCGAACTTCCCCGATGGCAGGTGAGCCAGCGGCCCGCTGGTGACGTCGGCGAATACCTGCTCCACGACCGCGTGGTCACGGTGCTGCCCCTCGGCCTGGACGAGCTCGAACGGGGAATCGGTGAACACCGCGTGGTACCGCCAGACCGGGAACAGCTCGTCCTGCCCGGCGGCCGCCTTCTTGTTCAGGTCCCGGACCCGGCGGACGACCAGCCTGGCGGTGACCGCCTGGCCCTTCTTCGACGCGAACGCCGTGTAAGGGACTTCGGCGACCTCGGCGTCTGAGATCCAGGCGTCCAGCTGGTCGTCCCAGACCGCGCGCGGGTACTTGATGGCGGTCCAGGCGTCGCCGGGGATGGCGGCGATCGCGGCGCGGATGCTCGTATTCATGGGGACGGTGACGGAGAACCGGGCGCGCTGGGCGCGGACCGCGCCGATCACCGCGGCGTTGTAATAGGCCGAGTCCATCCGGACCACGATCGTCCCGGTGCACCCGCAGTCCCGGGCAGTGCCGATGGCGCGGGCGGCCAGGCTGGCCGCGCCCCGCGCGGAGGCGGCGCTGCCGCCGCGCAGCCTGGTCGCGGCGATCACCGGCGCCGACAGCGGCGTGCTGACCACCGCGGCCAGCGCGTTCAGGCCCCGGACCAGCAGCGACTTGCCCTGGATTTTGGTGTGGCCGAACTTCGCGCCCTGCTTCTTGTGCCCGTAGACCCGTTTCTGCATCGAGTCGATGTCAATGAACGCCAGGGTGCCCGCGCCGGGCAGCAGCGGCGCCTGCCCGGCCAGCGCGATCAGGAACTCCCGGCCCGCCTTGTCCAGCTGGCTGACGTTTCCCCAGGTATAGCAGCGCAGGTGCGAGCCCAGCGTGGACGGTGCCCGGATGCCGCCGAACAGTGTGCCCATCGCGCCGTGCCGCAGCAGGTCCATGTCATCGATCGAATCGGCGCCCGCGGCCATCCCGGCGGCCAGGCACGCGACCTTCAGGTGCGCGTTGACCCCGCAGTCCCCGCCCGGCCGGACGTGCTCCGCCACCAGGCCGGCGAGCCCGGCGCGCTCAGCGAGGGCCATCACCGGGACCAGGCCGGAGTGCGACACGAGATTAGGGTCGTCGAACGATGCGTGCGTCTTCGCCAGGCTATGCAACAATCGCACTTGCAGGGTGTCCTCTCGAACCGGTACTGGAAGCTTCACTAACTCCCATTGTCCCAGTTCAGAGGGCACCTTTCATGTTGCCACGCCCGAAAACACCCTAATTTGGTCGGTGGATCGGGGCCTAAGCAAGCTTGGCATGCAACGTCGTTCGCAGGTTGCCGCCTTTGCCGCGCGGCTCGAGGGGCACGAGGACTGATGCGACACTCCTGCCCGAAGCCGAAATTGGTCATCAGAGCGGCGCGGAACTCGGGCTTTGCCGCCTCCGGGCACCGTGGCTCTCCGCGATGCGCACGGCGAGTGCCCGCGGCAGCCCGGCGGTGAGCAGCCCGGTGGCGAGCAGCACGTTCTGAACCGCGCTGACGGTGCCGAACTCGGATGGCACCAGGAGCCATGCTAGGGAGATTCCGGCCTGCGCATCGGAGATAACGCAGCGTTCCCATGTGAGGGTCCCGGCGGCGAGCTGGGACGGGACCTCGAGATGTTACTCCGGCCCCTTCGCCGGCCAGAGTGAGCTTCAGCCAGGGCTGACCTGCCGTCGCGGCTATCGGCGTCTCCGCCCTTCTCCCTGTCTCCCATGTCTATGGACAGCCGGATGGCCCGGGAGGGGGGATTCCCGGGCCATCCGGCTGCATTACCTACTGGGTGACTATCTGGCTGAACCTACTGGGTGCTGATCTGGCTGACGAAGTACCAGTCGCTGGGGGAGCCGCCGCTGGGGAGGGTGGCTTTGATCCCGGTGACCTGGGCGCCGGTGGGCAGGGTGAGGCGGGCGCAGGCGGAGGGGCCGCAGCTGGTGCTGGGGGTGACGGCGGTGGCGGTCTGCCACACGTTGCTGGCGTTGCGCCACTGGATGGTTACCGACGGGGGCAGGATCACGCCGTAGGTGTTGCTGGGGGCGGTCATCCATACGGTCGCGGTGGTGGCGCTGTGCGGGTTGTTCCAGGTGGCCTGGACGGTGCCGCCGGTGCTGGCGGTCATGCCGTCCAGGGCGCCGGCGAACTGGGGGCCGTAGGCGGGGATGATGGCGCCGTCGGTGAGTTTGTAGTCGTCGTCGCCGTAGGTGACGCCGCCGCCGGGGCCGTTGGTGGGCTGGGGGGTGACGGTGTAGGTGTCGCCGGTGGAGATGACGGTGCCGGCGGTGTTCAGGACCTGCATTTCGTCGAACAGGCACCAGTAGGAGCAGATCCCGGTGATGGTGACGTACTGGCCGGTGACCGCGCTCATCGGCAGGGTGATCGTGCCGGCGGTGTCGGAGGCGCTGGAGCCGCCGGTGACCAGGTGGGAGGCCAGGGTGGCGGCGCCGGAGGTTCCGGCCGGGGCGCAGCTTTGGCCGGTGATGCCTTCGTTCTGCGGGGCGCAGGTGGTGCCGGCGGAGGCGCTGACGTCGTTGGGCCAGTTGACCCCGGCCCCCTGGTCGGCGTGGGTGATCAGTTCCACTGAGCCGATGGCGGCAGGCTTGCCCAGGTTGATGGTGACGCTGAACGGGCCGCTTTCGGAGTTCCAGCCCATGTCACCGGGCCAGGCCCAGGTGCCGGAGGGGGAGACCTGCCCGTCGGTGAGCTTGCCGGCGTAGTAGCCGGTGTAGGTGGGGGCGGAGTCGGCGTACTTGCCGGACTGGGCGGACAGCGCGGTCGCGGTGGAGGTGGCCCCGTAGTTGCCGTTGGCGATCATCGGCGGGTCGGCGGTGGCGGCGACCACGCGCATGATGTTCGGCCACGGGCTGCCGGTCTGCCGGGTGACGGTGATGGTGGCGCTGGTGACGGTGTTGTTGCCGCCGGCGGCGGCCGGCAGCGGCACCAGCACCGTGTTGTAGGAGGGGTTGACGCTGTCGGTTCCGGTGCGCACCGCGTAGGCGGTGCGGGTGCCGCCGGGACCGGTGACGGCGACCGTGACCTGCCCGCGCCACGGGGTGGCCTGGTTCGGGTCGTTGAAGTCGACCCGGACGGAGGTAAGGACGGCCGGATTGGCCAGGGTCCAGGCCTGGGCCAGCGCGCCGCTGGAGGTGGTCGCGGGGGACCACGGCACCCCGATGTCGGTGTTGCCGATGGCCTGGCCGGCCAGGTAGCTGGTCAGGTCGGTGTAGGTCTGCCATTCGCTGGTGTCCACGGCGCCCTGGCCGGAGACCTGGTCGAAAATGTCGCTGGACAGGCCGGTGAAAAACACCTGCGGGTTAGCGGAGGCGCCGGTGAACTGCGCGACGGCCAGGTACTGGTGCGCGATCTGCTGCTCCGCCGGGGAATTACCCTGGCTGCTGATTTCGTATTCGGTGGCCTGGCCCTGCCCGGCCGCCTTGTACCCGGCGCTGTAAAGCCGCGAATCATTCACGGCCCCCTCGTACTGGGCGTCGCGGAAAGAGTACTCGGGCTGGATGTCGGTCACGGTGAAGCCCAGGCTGGCACCGTTGAAGGAATTGGGCGCGTCATAATAAGGCACCCAGATGGTGGACAGCCCGGCGGAATGCGCCGCCGCGTTCATGGACTGCAGGTAGGCCGGGTCACCGGAGGCGGCGCTGGCGTCCTCACGCTGGTCATAGATGCCGTACAGGGAAAGCTCGCTCCAGTTCGCGGCCTTGGCCATGGACTTGACCTGCTGCAGGTACCAGGTGGTCACCGCCATCCGCTGCGCCGCGGCCCCCATGTTGTAGACGGTGCCGTCACCGCCCGGCAGCACCACGCTGCCATCAGACGGGGACAGCCACGGCAGCGCCACCGCCACCTGGATCGGCTGGGGCGGCGCGCCGTACTGGGCCGCCAGCGCCGCCGCCGCGCTGTTCAGCGCGGCCGCGTCAGCGAACTCCTGGGCCAGCAGGTCACTGATGTTCGTCCCGTCCAGCTTGGCGTACATGATGTCCTGGCTGTCGACGTCCTGGGTGGTCAAGATGACCGCGCCGAACAGCCAATGACCGGTGAACTGGCCGGCCGCGTTCACGCCCATGAGATGCTGTTCCCACTGCCGCTGGGTCCGGTCAGCCGAATGATAAATGAGCGCGGAATGCTGCCAGGTGGTACTGGCACGCGAGCTTACTGCGAACATGACGGCAGCAACGACAAGCGCGAGCGCGAGTATTACGGCCAAAGCGACACGCCTGACCATGGAAATCCACTCCCCCGATTTGCCATGCACGGCGTCGGACCCTGTGTGCCGTGCTTCCACCAGGATCGGCGCTGAAGAACTGAAATTCTGGAGCCGTTAGAACGATATTGGGCAGGAAAAACGGCTCGATTAAACCGGGGCGCGGCTCCATTAAGCGGGGACAAGCGGCTCCATTAAGCCGGGACAAGCGGCTCCATTAAGCCGGGACAAGCGGCTCCATTAAGCCGGGACCTTCGGCCCGCGGCCGTCCACGGCAGCCCGCGAGGCACGCTGTTGCGCCACCCACGGCAGGGACAACAAGCGGTTGCCTAGACAGTCGTCAGCAACGCCGGGGTCATGCTGCTCAGGCCGGCTCTGGGCACATCAACCGGGGAATGGGACCGGATGGTGGCCCTCAACGTCCAGGGCCAGCTGTACGTCACTCATGCGGCGCTCCCGCATCTGGTCCGTTCGGCTGAAGATTCGCCGCGCCATGTCGCGGACCTGGTCACCATCGGCTCCACGGCCGGACGCGGCCATGCGCAGGGTCGCGCGGAGGTACTCATTGGCGCGCTCGCACTCCAGATCCCGGGGAGTCCTTGCCGGCCCTTCCCTTCGCCGCGACGAGACGTATCGTGATAGCCATCCGAGGCGAGGCCGGGAAGGGCGGCGCGGAGCATGTTCGAGAGGTTTACCGACCGGGCGCGGCGGATCATGGTCCTGGCTCAGGAAGAGGCCCGGATGCTCAACCACGACTACGTCGGTACCGAGCACATCCTGCTCGCCCTCGTCCATGAGCGGAACGGGATAGCGGCCCGCGCACTCAAGCCGCTGGGGATCACCGAAGGAGCGGTGCGCCAGCAGGTCAGCGAGATCGTCGGGCGGGGTGAGCCGGGCAACCGGTCCGGCCACGTGCCGTTCGCGCCGCAGGCCAAGAAGGTGCTTGAGCTGTCTTTGCGTGAAGCCATGCAACTCGGCCATAACTACATCGGTACCGAGCACATCCTGCTCGGCCTCGTCCGTGAGGGCGACGGACCCGCCGCACAGGTCCTGGTGCGCCTGGGTTCGGCCCCGGAAAAGGTTCGCCAGCAAGTGATCGCGCTGGTACACGAGTATGAGGGCACCCAAGAGCCGGAACCCGGCCGCGCGGCGAGATGCTCCCGCCCGGGCAGTGGCGGCCAGCCCGACCTGCTGCCTCAGCTGCTGCACCGCCTGGATGCCGTCGAGTCGCGCCTGTCGGCCCTCGAGCACCGCGTGGGCACCGGGCCGGACGTCACGGATCTGACCGGGCAGATCTCGCAGGTTCGGCGGGAAAAGGAAGGCGCGATCGACGCCCAGGACTTCGAGCGCGCGGCGGCGCTGCGCGACCAGGAAAGGCAACTGCTCAGTGAGAGGGATTCCCGCCGGGAGCGATGGGCCGCCGTGCACCAAAACCTTCCCTCCCTGAGCGAAGAGGTCGAACCGCTTCGCCGTCTTCTCCGCCAGCACGGCCTTGACTCCGAGGATGGCATCACCTAGCCCGAGTTTCCAATGATCATGGTCTTCTGACTCTTGGGTGAGGTCCGGGCTGGCCCTGGGAGGCTTGTTTTCCCTTGTGACGCGCGGTTGCGGTGCTTGACTGCGCCTCGGATGTAGCCTATGACCTAAATTTGTGGCGAGCCTGTATAAGAAGGTGATCAGCGGGAAGCCGTACTGGTATCTGCGCGAGATGGGCTGGGTGGACGGCAAGCCGAAGATGATCTCCGAGCGGTATGTGGGCACGGCGGCCGATATTGAGGCGCTGCTGGACGCCCGGGAGGAACAGATGCTGCCGGAGCGGACCCGGCACCTGGACTTCGGGGCGGTGGCCGCGGTGTGGGGGCTGCTGGCCGACCTGGGCGTGGCCGGCATCATCGATGAGGAGGCCGGGGCCAGGCCGCCGGGGCTGCCGCTGTCACCGGGCACCTACCTGGCGCTGGCCGCGCTGAACCGGGTGGTGGATCCGTGCTCCAAGCGCGCCTTCGCGGACTGGTGGCGTACCACGGCGGCGGACCGGTTCACCAAGATCGGCGCTTCGGCGCTGGATCACCGCCGGTTCTGGGACGCCATGCACGCCGTGCCGCTGGAGGCGCTGCCGCGGATCGAGGAGAAGCTGGCGCTGGCGGCGTGCGCCCGGTTCGGGCTGGATACCAGCTCGGTGGCGCTGGACATGACGAATTTCGCGACGTTCATCGATACCGGCAACGCCAGGGCGCCGGTCGCGCAGCGGGGCAAGGCCAAGCAGAAACGCGCGGACCTGCGGCTGGTCGGCCTGGGCCTGGTGGTGACGCGGGACGGCGGCGTCCCGCTGCTGTCGCATGCCTACCCCGGGAACAAGCCCGACGTCACCCAGTTCCCGCAGATGATCCGGGTGCTGGCCGCGCGGCACGCCGCCCTGGCCGCCGCCACCGGGCAGGACGGCACCGAGATGACGGTCGTGTTCGACGCGGGGCAGAACTCCGAGGCCAACTTCGCGCTGCTGGCGGGCACGAACCTGCACTACGTGGGGTCGGTGCCGGCCAGTGACTGCCGTGACCTGCTCGCGGTGCCCGCAGATGCCCGGGCCGTCGTTGATGAGGACCGGTTCGGCCAGCTGACCGCCTATGACACCCGCCGCGTCGTCTACGGCACCGGGCGCCGGGCGATCTTGACTCATTCCCCTGAGCTGCACGCCCATCAGGCCCGCGGCTTCGACGGCACCACGCTCGCCAAGGCCACCCGGCAGCTGGACGAGCTGGCCGCCACCTTGGCCCGCGGCAAGACCCGGCGGGCCCGCGACAAGGTAGAGGCGGAGATTACCAAGATCACCCATGACGCCTGGGTCCGCCGCGTCATCACCTGGCATCTGACCGGGGATGCCCCCCGTGATCTGCGGCTGACCTGGTCCATCGACGCCGCCGGGCGCGCCGCGCTGGAGGAGGAGATCTTCGGCAAGCACGTGCTGATCACCGACCACGACGACTGGCCCGCTGCCGAGGTGATTGCCGGCTACCGGTCCCAGTCCGAAGCCGAGTTCTCCTTCCGGCAGATGAAAGACCCGCACGTGGTGTCGTTCTCCCCGATGTTCCACTGGACCGAGCACAACATCCACGTGCACGTCCTCACCTGCGTCCTGGCCCTGCAGATCGCCCACCTGATGCGCCTGCAGGCCCAGCGCGCCGGGCTGCGCATGTCAGTCCGCGAGCTGCTGACCCAGCTCGCCGGCATCGGCGAGACCATCCTGATCTACCCCGCCGCCCGGGGCAGGCCCAAAGCCCGCCGGATGCTCACCGAGACCACCAGCACCCAGGACAAACTCACCCAGATCTTCCACCTGGACCGCTACGCCCCCGCCGTTAGGTCATAGGCGCCAGCGGCCCCGTAAACCCATCCCGACCAGGCAGAACACCCTGGCGAGGAGCATGATCATTGGAAACTCGGGCTAGGTCCGTGACCGCCGGGCACCCGAGTCGGCCGGGGTCCGCGATTACCGCGGCGAAGTGCACACAATCAGGCGCTGGAAGGCTGTCGGCCAGCAAGCCACCCCTCGCGGCCGGCAGATAGCGCTGCTATCTTGGCAAATGAACAGAACGTGGTCGTAAAACTACTTAGAGTTGACCACCGTGGGGGATGCATGGAAGCCAACGAGCCTGGGCGTCAGCGTGGGCGGATTCTGCTGGTCGACGACGATCCCGACTTCGGCGGGTACCTGTGCCGCGTGCTGCGCTCACGCGGCGGCTTTGACGTTACGCATGAGCTCGGTTCCACGGGCGCCTTGCATCGCATCGAGGCCGAGACGTGGGACCTGCTCATCACCGATATCGAACTGCCGGGCATGAACGGGCTGGAACTGCTCGACCGGGTTCGCTGTCTGGTGCCCGATCTGCCGGTCGCCGTGCTCACCGCGCACGCGACGGTCGACTACGCGGTCACGGCGCTGCGATACGCGGCGGCGGAGTTCTTGCAGAAGCCGATCGCGCCGCAGGATCTGGTAGCCAAGGCCACCGAACTGGTCGAGGCAGGGCGGAAGGCACGGGCGGAGGGCCGGGAGACCGTGCTGGCGATCGGGGCGCACCCCGACGACGTGGAGATCGGCGCGGGCGGCACGCTGCTGGTGCACCGGGCGACCGGCGACTCCGTGACGATCCTGACCCTCTCCCGCGGGGCGCGCGGCGGCGACCAGGCCATGCGCGCCCGGGAGTCGCAGGAGGCGGCCAGCGTGATCGGCGCCCGGCTGTTCCTCGACGACCTGGAGGATACCCGCATCCAGGAGGGTGACCCCACGATCGGCGTCATCGACGCGGTCATCACCGAGGTCCAGCCGACGGTCGTATACACCCATTCCGTCCACGACGTGCACCAGGATCACCGCAACGTCCACCGGGCGGCCATGGTCGCGTCGCGGAAGGTCGGACGGGTGTACTGCTTCCAGTCCCCGTCGGCCACCGTCGACTTCCGCCCCACCTACTTCGTCGCCATCAACGAGCATATCGGCCGCAAGCTGAAGGCCATCGAGACGTTTAGCTCCCAGGTCAGTGTGCGCGACTATATGGAACCCGACCTGATCGCCTGCACGGCCCGCTACGGGTCCCGGTATTGCGCGGGCAACCACGCGGAGTCGTTCGAGGCGATCCGCGACCGCGCCGGGGGCCCGCCCGTCCGCTCGGGCGACTGCCTGCCGCTCGCCTCCACCCCGGGTCGCCCGTGACGCCGCCGGGGGCGGTGCCCTCGCCGGGACCGGGACGGCAGGCCGGGCGCCCGCTGCGGGTGCTGGTGACCGGCGCGGGCGGCCCCGCCGCGATCGCCGCCATGAAGTCATTGCGGGCCGACCCGTCGGTGGAACTGCTGGCCGCCGACATGGACCCATGGGCGGCCGGGCTGTACCTGGTGCCGCCGGAGGCGCGGACGATCATCCCGGCGGGCGCGGCGCCCGATTTCGCCGAGGCGCTGCTGACCCGGTGCCTGACCCTCGGCGTGGACGTCGTCCTGCCGACCGTCGACGCGGAACTGCGGCCGCTCGCGTACGCCCGGGAGAAGTTCACCGCTGCGGACATCGCGCTGCTGCTGGCGGACGCCGACGCGCTCGACGTGATCCTCGACAAGCTGTCGCTGGCCCGGCGATGCGCGGACGTCGTGCGCGTGCCGCGTACCGAACTGTTCGGGCCGGACGTCGACCCCGTCAGCTGGGCGTACCCCGCCGTGGTCAAGCCGCGGACGGGCAGCGGCTCACGCGGCGTCGTGATCGTCGGCGCCGCCACGGAACTGGGCGCGATCGAGCACTCACCCGGCCTGATCGTGCAGGATTTCCTGCCGGGTGAGGAATACTCCATCGACGTGCTCGCCGACGCGACCGGGCACGTGATCGCCAGTGTCCCCCGCATCCGGGCGCGGGTCGACTCGGGGGTGTCGGTCGGCGGCCGCACGGTTCACGATCCCGAGATCGAATGGTTCGGGCGCGCCGTGGCCCGCGCGACCGGCGTCACGTTCGTGGCCAACGTGCAGTGCAAACGCGACCGGGACGGCAACCCGGCGCTGCTGGAAGTGAACCCGCGCGTGCCGGGCACGCTCGGACTGACCATCGCGAGCGGCGTCGACATGCCCAGGCTCGCGCTCGGCGCCCTGCTCGGGCGCCCACTCCCGTCCCGCCTGGACTTCCGTGAGCTGGCTGTGGTCCGGTTCCTCGACGAGCGTTTCGTCGACCCCGCCGACGTGACCGCGCTCGGGCTGGCCGTGACGTGAACGTCGCGCTGGACGAGGACTTTCACGTCCATTCGACCTTCTCCGACGGCGCGAGCACGCTCGCGGAGAACGTCGAGGTCGCTCGGGAGCGGGGGCTCCGGACCCTCTGCCTCGTCGACCACGTGCGGCAGGACACGGACTGGGTGCCCGTCTTCGCCGCGACCGTGACCGGGTACCGTGGCGTGCCGGGCTGCGCGTGCTGGCCGGCGTCGAGGCCAAGATCCTGGACACGTCGGGCCGGCTCGACCTCCCGGCCCGCCCGGGCAGCCTGGACGGCATCGACCTCGTGCTCGTCGCCGACCACCGGTTCCCCGCCCGCCCTGGGCCGGTGCACCCGGCCGAGATTCGTTCGGCCATCGAAAACGGGAAACTGACCGCCGCCGAAGCGATCAGCGACCTCTGCGAGGCGACGGCGAACGCGCTCGCGCGAAGCCCCCGGCGGCCGCTGCTCGCACACCTTTTCAGCGTGCTGCCCAAGGCCGGCCTGAACGAGGGTATGGTGCCCGCTCCCCTGCTCGCGTACCTGGCCAGCCGGGTGTCGCTCGCGGGCGCGATGGTGGAGGTGAACGAGAAATGGTCCTGCCCATCGGCCCGCACCGTCGCGGCGATGGCGGACGCCGGGGTACCCCTGGTGGCGGGCAGTGATAGCCACCACTGCCGGGACATCGGCGTCTACGATTCCGTCCGGGCGACCGTGGCCGCCCCGGCGCAGGCCTGACCGTGGCCGGTCACGATCTCATCATCGGAGGTGACTGGCTCCTCATTATCCTCGTCATCGCCGGCGCCTTCCCCGAACTGGCCGCCAGCTATCAGTTTCTGCTCATCGCGTTCCATTTCCTGCGCAACCACTACGGCGCCTGTGAGCCGTACTTTCCCCGGGTCGCGATCGTGATCCCGGCCTGGAACGAGGCCGCCGTCATCGGGACGTCGATCCACCGGCTGATGCTGCTCGACTATCCGCGGGATGCGCTGCGGATCTTCGTCGTTGACGACGCGAGCACGGACGAAACACCGGATGTGATGGTGGCCAAGGCGGCGCAGTACCCGGGCAACGTCTTCCACCTGCGCCGGGAGAAGGGCGGCCAGGGCAAGGCGCACACGCTCAACCACGGTCTGGCCACCATCCTCGCCGATGACTGGATGGAAGCGCTCCTGATCATGGACGCCGACGTGATCTACGAGCCGGACTCACTCCGAAAGATGACGCGCCACCTGGCCGACCCGATGGCCGGTGCGGTGACCGCCTACATCAAGGAGGGCAGCCGCCCGGGCAATTACCTGACCCGCTTCATCGGCTATGAGTACATCACCGCGCAGGCGGCCGCCCGGCGCAGCCAGAACGTCCTGGGCGCGATCGCGTGCCTGGCGGGCGGGGCTCAGCTCCATACGCGCGCCAACCTGCTCGCGGTAGGCGGCCGGATCGATACGTCGTCTCTGGCCGAGGACACCTTCACGACGTTCAAGACGCAGCTGGCGGGTCACCGGGTGGTGTTCGAGCCGCACGCCACCGTCTGGGCAGAGGAGCCAGACAAGATCAACGGCCTGTGGAAGCAGCGACTTCGCTGGGCGCGCGGCAACGTCCAGGTCACCATCCAGTACCGCCACTTGTGGTTCCGGCCGCACCGCGGTCACCGTCTCGGCAGCGTCAGTTTCGGCATCTTCTGGTTCTGCCTCTTCCTGCAGCCGATCTTCATGATCGTATCGTCAGCCTCGCTGATCACCCTGTATTTCGCCAGCTTCCCGCGAGCCTGGCTGGCCTTTCACATCCTGTGGATCATCAATGCCGCCACGTATATCTTCATTACCTCCTTCGCCGTGCTCATCGACCGCCAGACGGGGCGGCACACGTGGCGCGAAGCCATCATGTTTCCCGGCGCCGTGAACCTGGCCATCATTTTGTACACATGCTTTCCCCGGCTGTTCGGCGACGGCTGGCACCTGCTGTCCGGCGGGACGCACAGCACGGCCGCACGCGGTATCGCGGGCGGCCTCACACTTTTCGTGTACGCCTGGCTCAGCCTCTCCATGGCCGCCGCCTACCTGGCCAAACTCGCCGAGCCACGCAGATACGGCAGGTTCATCAGCCCGCTTCTCGTGTACATCGCCGGATACGGATCGCTACTATGCGCTTGTACTTTCGCGTCCTACATAACGGAACTGCGAAAGGCCGAGATGAAATGGGACAAGACGGAGAAGACGGGGAAAGCGGCGATGCCGGCGAAGACATTAGCCGCAGCCAGCAGCGGCCCGCATTCCGGGACGAGATCCGTGCCGCGCTCCGGTACGAGAAAGGCCTGCTGATCATGGCCCTGCTGGCGCTGGCGCTGGTAGCGGCCATCGTGATCCTGCGCACTCTGTACTTCGCCTGAGGTAGGCACGTGGTATCCATCGTGGCAGGTGCGTCAGCCTTGCGGTGGCGAGCGATCACCGCATCCGCTGTCGCGGGCAAAGGCCCCCTCGTGCGCCGGATCGGCGCGCAGGGTCAGACCCAGATCTCCGGCAAACGCTGTGCGTGGGGAGTTAAAGGCCGGGTTCGGGGTTGAGCCGGTAGGTGACGGGGCGGGTGTCGCCGGGCATGACGGGTGGTTCGTTGTTGACCTGCTCGATGAGCATCGTCAGGGCGCGGGCGACGCGGGGCGCGCGGGGCAGGTCGAGCTGGACGGTTATCGCGTCCGGTGTGTAGGTGATGACGCCGGCCAGGCCGCGGATGATGGTCTGGCGGGTGATGGCGCGGTACTCGTCGTCGTCGCGGAGGTAGGCGTTGAGCTGGTTCGATACCCAGTGCTCGGCATTGTGGGCGAGCAGCCGCAGGACCATCTGCAGGCCGCGGCGGCCCGTGCGCAGCAGCGCTTTCTTCGCGTCGGGGTCGATGTCGGAGGCGGGCAGCTTGGCGGGGATGTCCTTGCGGGCATCGACGGCGGCGGCCACGGCCTTGCGGGCGCGGGTGATCTTGGACTGGGCGGCGGGGATGGCTGCGTTCTTGGCAGCGGCGGTCAGCGTGGGGCCGGCGAGCAGCCCGGCTAGGGCGCGCTCGGCGGCGGCCAGCCTCTTCTCCGCTTCGCGGACCGCGGCGCTGGCTTTCTTGCGGGCCGGGTTATCGATGATCTTGGTGTTGGTCTCGATGCTGGCGATGTAGTCGCAGATCTTGCCGATCCCGTAGTTCTCGGAGGCGTACTTCAGGAAGTTCTCCTCCCGCCACCGGGATTTCAGCCAGGACAAGATGCCCGCCGGGCACGCCTGCAAGTCCGAGGTCAGGATCTGCAGCACGACCTGGCCGTGCTCGAACAGGGTGATCTGCCGGGCTTCGCCGTAGTCCTTGATCTGCACTTTCTCATCGGCCCAGGCGATTTCCCGCTGCCGGCCGACGACGGTGATGGTGGTGATGACCGGCAGCATCGCCGGGACGGCCAGCGGCGCCCGCCGGTAGGTGACCCAGTGCACGTCCTGCTCGCGGCAGTGCCTGAACACCTGGGGATAGGCGCCGCCGCGGTCGAACCCGAGCATGATCTTCGCGCCCGGGCCGGCGGCTTTCTTCAGCTCGGCCAGGGCCAGCGGCAGCGTGGTGCTCAGCCCGGACGGCTCCCCGGTGACGAAGCACACCGCCCGCCCGTCGTGCGCGGTCACGTGGGTGTCCGCGCGCCCTCGCTCAGCGCGCCCACGCTTGTTGTTCCAGCCCTTGGCGACCGGCTTGGCGCCCGTATACGGGACGAAGTGGTCATCGACGTAATAGACACCGGACAGGACCGGGTCCGCGGTGAGCATCGCGGACGCGAACAGCCGCTGCACCGCCACCGGGTCCGCGGCGTCGGCGATCTGCGCCAGCCGGGGCCGCAGCGCCCGCAGGCCCGGCAAGGTCCCGAGCCCGGCCAGCGGCCCGGCCTCAGCAGCGGTCAGGTGCTTGAACTGCTCGGTGGTCGCCGCGCCCAGCGCGAAGCACATGCTCACCGCGGCCAGCACCGCCGCGTCTCCCGGCTCCGCCGCCCGCCCGCCGGCCTGGGCCAGCACCGCGCCGGCGCCGGCCCGGGCGAAGAACCCGTGCAGCAGCATCGCCCCCGCATACCGGGACCGGAACACCCCCTCAGGAACCAGGGGCCACGACGGCAGCCCGCCAGGGCCGCCCGCCCCAGGCTCCCCGGCCCCCGGTCCTGGCCCTGCCGCAGGCTCAGGCGATGCCGCAGGCTCAGGCGATGCCGCAGGCTCAGGCGATGCCGCAGGCTCGGGTGATGCCGCAGGCTCAGCTGCGGGCTCTGCCTGAACCCTGGCCGCCGGCCCGGCATCAGCCTCAGCCTCCGGCTCGGGATCAGCCGCAGGCCCGGTCTCAGCTGGGGTGGCCGGCTTCGGCTCGGTGAACAGGGGTTCCGCGGGCGCCCAGCCGGGCTCGCCGCCGCCGGCCGCCTGCCCGCGCCTGCCCAGGCGGCGGCTGATCGTGGTGTGCGCCACCCCCAGCTGCCGCCCGATCTGCGCGTCGCTGGCGCCCTGCGCCCGCAGCTGGCTGGCCTGCGCCCACTGCGCCGGGCTGACCGTCCCGGGCCGGCCCGGCCGCGGCTGCCCGATCAGCGCCGCCGACCCTTCCCGCATCGCCGCGTTATGCAGCGTGGAGACGTAGTTCTCCGTCAGCCCCAGCACCGCCGCGACCGTCCGGCCCCTGAACCCCAGCTGCCGCAGCGTCGCCAGCGCGATGTTCCGCATCGCGGTATCAGCGGCGTCGTACTCGAACAGGACCACCGGCCCGGCCGAGATCACGCACCGGCCCCCCGAGGTGAGCATCCGAAGGTCCCGTGCCTCTGGCATGCCTTCCAGGATCGCCGCAACCGCTGCTGACATGCCACTATACTACCAAAGCTTTAAGAATTACGCACAGATGATCGCGGATAAAACCGCACGTCACGGACTACACGTTTCGCCGTTGCCGGAGATCTGAGACCGGGAAACCGGGCGGCGAGCTGTGCCGCCTGATCGTCGGGGACCGGCTGGCACCATTCGATCGGCCCGTCGCTGTCCTCGCTGACGTGGCCGTAGAAGATGACGAACGGTGCCCCGGCGACGCCCTCCAGGCGCGGCACCGACCCGTCGCGGAACTGCCACCGCCGAACCCGCTGTGGGGCGCTTCCGGGCCAGGAGGTTTGCTGTCCAGGAGGATCCTGTTACATTCCTGAATCAACCCGTTCGTAGATACTTGTTGCCAGGCAACCGCTGTTGGTCAAGGTTCTTCAGCGTGAGGTCCCCGTGGAGGGCTGCGAGCAGTGCACCGGACAATTCTCGTCGTAGACGTCGAGGGATACGGGGACTGGCGCCGGTCCAACTCAAACCAGAGCGCGGTTCGCGACGGGGTGTACCGGGCGCTGGAGTCGGCTTTTGACGAAACGGGTATCGAGTGGGCGGCCTGCTACCGGGAGGACCGCGGAGACGGCCTGTTCGTCCTGGCTCCGGCGACGATAGAGAAGGCTCTCTTTTCCGGGGCCTTCCCGTTAACCCTCGCGGACAGGCTGCACGCACACAACAAGGCTCACGAGCCCGAGGAAGGCATCCGGCTGCGGATGGCGCTGCACGCCGGCGAGGTCGACAACGACCATCACGGTGTAGCGGGGACCGCGCTCAACCAGGCGTTTCGTCTCGTAGCAGCGGCTCAGCTCAAGGCGGCCCTGAAAAGCTCACCCGGCGTCTTGGCCGTCATCGCATCATCCTGGTTTTACGGCGATGTCATCAGGCAGCGCAAAGAACTCCGCCCAGACACCTACCTGCCCGTGCTGGTAAACGAGAAGGAAACCACGACTTATGGCTGGGTGGCACTGCCCGATCGTCCCACTCCGCCGTCCAGAGACGGCACAGGTGCATGGCGGGTCCGCATCCTGGACTCGGACGGCCGTGTCCATGGGGCGGGCGTCCTCGTGCATGGTCGCTATGTGATCACAACGGCAAGCGCGATCGAACGATCACTCAATCTTTCCCCGAACGTCCGCCCGCCGGCCGGTCAGATCCTGTTCGATGTCCCGAAACGGCCCCGGGTGGCCATCCGGCGGGCGGAGACGATCTGGTGGCAGTCCAGGCAGGACGCCCGCGGAAGCGGCCTCGCTGGCCTCAGCGTCGCCGGTCCCGCCCTCCGCGGGATCGACGCGCCCCCGTTGCGGCGGGTTGGCCCGCCCAATCCGCGAATTGTCCGGGTGCACCGATTCCTGGCCGCCGAAAACGAGCCCGCCGAGGTGAGAGCATGGGGTTACCTTCCCGGCTTCAGCGCGGATACCTATGAGCCAATTGCGCTGACTGCTATGGCCGATTTTGGGCCCTACATCACCGATGAGTGCAGTGGTGCTGATGTGGTCGATGCGGAGACGGGCGACGTCCTGGGCATCGCGCTGACCGTTCCCCATCCCGGCGAGGGAGCCAAGACGGCAATGATCTCCGTCGGCTCGGTCGCGACGCGCTGGCCGCTCCTGCACCGTATCGTGGCGGCCGCTGAACCCGGCCCCCCGCAGGCTACGCATGCCCCCAAGGCCTCCCGTCGCAGGCAACGGTCACCAGCAGACAGCTCCGGCCAGCCATACCGGCTCACTCACGCCGAGTACATTCGGCTCATCGACCGGTGTTTGCAGGTCCCTGAGCTGGCCACCGCACAGTCGCGGCACATGATGGTCAGCGAGCTTCCGCTGGAGATCTCGCTGACCGCACCGCGTAGTTCCGTCAATCGCGCCGATCTCGCGGCGCTGCTGTGGACCTGTACCCAGAGTCCTGCTGTAAGAATTCGGTGATCCCGTGGGCTGTTACTGAGCGGGCGGGGTGGTGAGGATCTGCCGCCAGCGCCGGTGCAGCGGGTAGAGGTAGATGTCCTTGACCGGCAGGGCGTGTTCATGGCGGCGGTCGAGCTTGCCCCTGCCCTTGGTCTGGCCAATGCGGGTCCAGTTGGCGGCGCGGTAGCTGGCGCCGGTGAACCGGCCGGCCTCGACGAAGGTCTCGGCCAGGACCGGGGCGTAGCCGTAGCGGGCCCGCCAGTCGGCGGGCAGCCGGCGGGTGACGGCGGCGAGCAGCGAGGAGGCGAGGTTGGGGACCGCCAGGTCGGGGCGGATGAGGAACCGGGCGTTGCCGCAGATCAGGTTCAGGTTGGCGCGGCGGGTGGCGGGGTCCCAGCCGATCCAGTCGTCGCGGGGGGCGCATTTCCAGGCGCTGGCGGCGAAGGCGAAGGCGGCGATCGGGCCGGCGGCGGGGGCGGCGGCGAGGTAGCGGATCTGGGCGCCGGCCAGCGGGGTGTAGCCGAGGTAGTGGTGGTCGCGGATGAGCTGGTTCCACTGCCGGGAGGCCTGGCGGCTGTCGACGACGCTGATGGTGACCGGGCCGAGATCGGCCAAGGTGGCGGCGGGGTGCGCCGGCAGCGGCAGGGCGAGCTGGCCGGGGTGCCCGTGCCGGGGGTGGCGTCCGTTGCCGTTGCCGTTGCGCGGCGGCGGCAGGGTGATCAGGCCGTCGGCGGCCATCCGGCCCAGGGCGACGCGGGCGGTCATGTCCTTGCGCCGCCCGCCGGGGGTCTGCCAGCCGAGCGCGTCGCAGATCGCGTCGGCGATCGCGCGGCGGGTCGGCAGCGTCGCCGCCAGGGAGCGGATCTCCTCCAGCTCGGCGAGGGTGAAGTCCCTGCCGCAGTAGCGGGCCGGGTACTGGCCGGGCGTGCCGGTCACGGTCACGGCGGCTGGTCCTTCCTGCCGTCTGGCTCGCCGGGCTGGCCGGTCAGGGTGATGTTCCAGGGCAGCAGGGCTTCCAGGGCCTGCCCAGCCGGCGGCTTGCCGCCGTTTGCGGCGCAGGCCTGCAGGTAGGCGTCCAGGTAGGCGCGGGGGTTGTGCCCGGTGATCCGGGCGGTGCCCAGGACGGTCCAGGCGTGGCCGGCCAGGTCAGCGGACCATTCCGCGCCGGAGCCGTTGTAGTTCTTGCGGCCCACGACCGGGGTGCGGATCGCCCGCTCGGCGGTGTTGTTATCCAGCGGCAGGTCCGGGAAGTCCCGGTGGCGCACCAGCCCGCCCCATTCGCGGTCCAAGGTGGCCAGCGCCTTCGCCGCGGCCGGGTGCAGCAGGTCCGGGCGGCGACCCTGAATACGGCGGTAGGCGTCGATCTCCTCCAGCGCCGCATCGAACGCGGCGGCCGCCCGGGCGTGCTCGCCAGTGCCCCCGGGGGCGGCGGCCAGGGCGCGGTGCGCGGCGTATAGTGCGGCGAACCGGCCGGTCCAGGCATCAGCCCAGCTGCCCAGCTCCTTGCGGTGGGCGTCGCCGGCCCGGATGAACCGCCGCCGGATATGGGCCCAGCACCAGAGGGAGGTGACGCCGTCCAGCTCGGAAAACGACCGGTACACCGAGTAGAAGTCCGAGCTGATGACCAGCGGCCTGCGGCCCTCCGGCAGCTGGCCGGCCTGCACGCCGTAATGGTCTTCGAGCACCTTCAGCGACCGCGACGCCGCGATCGTGTACACCACCGTGTCCGCGGCAGTGAACACCCACAGCCACCAGCGGCTGCCTCCGTTATCGGCGGGCTGGCCGAATACCCGCCACGACGTCTCGTCCACGTGCGCGTGCCCGGCGGCGGCGTTTCGCGCGGCGATCGCGGCCGCCAGCGGCGCAAGCAGCTCCTCCAGCCGCCGGGCCACCCCGGCCAGCGTGCCCGGCGCCACCTCCAGGCCCTGCATCGCCAGCATCGCGATCACCCGGTTGAACGGCAGCCCGAGCGCGTACTTGGCGACAAGCAGGTTCACGCAGAACTCCGTCGTGAACAGGCCCCTGGGAATCAGCGTCGCCGGGCCGGGCGCGGTCCGCACCGCCGGCACCGGGCACTGGCAGCACCGGGCGTACTTGCGCCGCCGGTGCACCACCCGCCACACCCGGACCCGCCACGATACCTGCTCGCTGGCATCCTCCCCGAACAGCTCATAGGCCCGGCCGCACCGCGGGCAGCGCCGCTCGCCCTCCGGAATGTCATGGACCTGCTCCTCGGTCTCCAGGTGCTCATGCCGGCGCCGCCCATGCCCGGCCGATCCCGGCCGCTGACCCCGGCGCCGCCCGCCCGCAGCGCCGCCATCCCCTGCCGGGGCGTCATCCCCGCCGCCGGCGTCGGCGGCTTGCCCGCCCGCCTGCCGCTTACCGGCGCCGTCTTTCTCGCTGGAGGTGCCGAACAGCATCCGGCTCAGCGTCACCACCCGCTGCTTCAGCGCGGCCAGCTGCTCCTGCTGCGCGGCCACCGTCGCGGCCAGCGTGGCGTTCTCCGCCTCCAGCCGCACGTTCTCCCCGGCCAGCCGCGTGTTCTGTGCCTCCAGCAGCTCCGCCCGCTCACGCCAGAACGCCGCCTCATCAGCGGGCCGGGAACAAGTACGCGCAGCCATCACGCCAAGGCTGCACCACCACCAGTCCCTGTGTCCAGCACCGCCGCACCCGCCCCGCCAGCGTGTCGCCTGCGCCGGCCAGCCACGCTCAGCCCACCGGAATCACCGAATACTTACGTCCTGCTTACCTCGCGAAATTCCGTCGTCAAGTCCAGAAAAAGACCCGAGCTGGGAACGCTCGCCAGGAACTGCTGAAAGATCTTGACAGGCTTGTGTTGTCGTGACTTCGGGGCTGGGTAACAATCAATACTGGGGGTATCGGATTGATGCGGCTGACGGGTTTCGGTTATACGCTGGACGAGACAGAAATGAATGGCATTGTGCAAACGCTTCTCGGGGCTGATATATTGCAAGATCCACAAGGCCTGCGAATGTGCGTCGAGTTGTCCGAGCGGGAGATAGGGGAAGCGATCCCGGCATCCTCGGGAGGCTGGGCCGACGATACTGACGAGAGGGGCCAGCTCCGCGAACTCGTCGGCCGCCTCATGTGGCGCGATGCGGCGATGTGGGTGTTCGTAGAGACGATCCAGGATCTCTACGGTTCCTGTCCGCTTCTGGAATCAATTCGTACCGCAGTAAGATCCATCCTCGCGGAGCCTATCCTGTCCCGTGGTGAGCGCCAGGCGATCCATCAGATGTGCGCCAACCTCGTCTGCTCTGATGTCGCCTCAGCGCATCAACCTGCTCGAGGCTTCCGTCCGTGTTGATCACGATAAGACCAACTGGAGCCAGTCCCACGGTTTCGACGCCGCTTTCCCCGCCCAGCATAAGGTGGATGATCTCATTGAACATCCGGATCAGGGAGGTGGGACGTGGCGTGTCGTACCAATGGTCGAATACAGTGGCAAGCCATTTGCCGTAGGGGGCATCAGCCGTTGCCGGATTCCGTCCCGGCGGCGGGTTCGTCCAATTACCGTGCGGCAGCAGGAAATCGATCAGCGGAGGCCCGAACTCCCGGATAGACTCGTATGTTTCGATCGGATCGTTCCGGAGGTCTACCGTACACAAAACACCAGCGAATAGGTGCGGCGCCCGCTCGCGTAGCCGACCGAGCGAACGAGCAACGGCCGCGTAACTGCTGCGGCCATTGGCATAGCTCCGGTGCAGGTCATTGCCGCCAGGCGTCCCGTCCAAACTAACGCCAACGCGGATCTCCTGCCGCGACAAGGCATCAAGAACCGTGTCGGTCAGTAGAGTTCCGTTCGTCTGAACCCGGAAATCGATCCGTGCGGCCGTTCCGTGGCGCAGCGTCCTTGCTATCGTCTCGATATAAGCATGACCCGCCAGTAGAGGCTCACCGCCGCGCAAAACAACCTGTACATCTTTAAGGTTATAAGTGTCGGCGTGCTCAGCGATCCGGTGGGTGACAATCTGCACGGTCTCCGCAGCCATCCGGGCCGGTTGCCGCCGCCAGGAGTCATCCCAACGCCATTGGCTTAAGGGGTTTGGCCGGTGAACTGGGATGTTACGTGTGCGGCCTGCGTCAGCCCGTGGTGGCGGTGTCCCGCGCTTGTCCGGCGTGTCGCGGGCGTAGATCGGCTGGAATGAGCGGCGGCTCCTGGTATGAGGACTGATGTCTGAAGTCAGTTCTAGCCCAGGAGCCGTGCATGGGGTTCTACCCGACTTTGCCTGCTGACGCCAGCCCAGTGGCCGGTGGCATGGATGCTCGCGGCGTGAGGCCGGGGATCGTCGCGGTGCGGCCCGCTGACCTGCGCCGTCCCGGCCGGGGCGGGGTGTCGGCTTTGCTGCCCGGCCCGGCGGGCCGGCCGGTGACTTCAGGTGAGGATCTGGTGTTCTGCCATCAGGTGACGGTCGCGCCAGCGGTGGTGCGGCGCAGCGGCGATGTGCAGGCCGGCGGCTGGCTCCCCGGTCACGTCACCCTCGGCCTGCTTGAGGCATACCTGCCGGCTGGGGAGATCGAGGAGCTGGTGGAGGATTTCGGCTGCGCAGAGGAACGGCAGCGGCTGCTGCCGGCCGCGATGACGGTCCGGCTGCTGGTGGCGATGACCTTGATGCCGGACGCGCCGGTGCCGGAGGTGACCTTGCGGGTGGCCGGGCTGCTGGCGTGCCTGCCGTGGGCGCGGCCCTGGCACGTGCCGGGTACCGAGGCGGTCACCCGCCGCCTGGACATGATCCCCGCGGAGCTGTTCGAGGCGCTGTTCTGGCTGGTCGCCGGGCCGATCGCCGATCCGGGTGCGCCGGGGATGCGGTGGCGGGGGCTGCTGCTATGCGCCCTGGACGGGTTCCAGGTCCGGGTCCCGGACACCAAGGCGAACCGGAAGTATTTCGGCTCGTCCGGCACCGCGGATAACTCGTCGCCGTTTCCCCAGGTCCGGGCCGTCATACTCACTGCCGCACGGGCCAAGGCCACCCTCGGCATGGAGTTCGGCCCCTCCTGCGACGGGGAGCAGACCCTGACCCGGCGGCTGGCCAGATCCCGTCCCGGGATCTTCGCGGCGGGCCGGCTGATCCTGATGGACCGCAATTTCCCGGGATTCGCCCTGATCAAGGCGATCCGCGCCCAGGGCGCGCACCTGCTGATGCGGATGAAGTCCGATATCGTCCTGCCGCTGCTCAAGGCACTGCCGGACGGCTCGTATGAGTCCTTCCTGTCCGACGGCGCCGACCGCATCCCGGTCCGCGTCGTGGAATACGACGTGAAAGTCCCCGGCCCGGGCGGCGCCGGGGACGAGCTGTACGCTCTGGCCACCACGCTGACGGACTGGCAGGCATACCCCGCCGCGGAACTGGCCGCCTGCTACCCGGACCGGTGGGCCGCGGTGGAAACCGTCATCGGCGAGGACAAGTCCGCGATCACCGGCGCGGGCCCCTCCCGCGGCCCGATCCTGCGCTCGTCGTCCCCGCACCAGGTCACCCAGGAGATGTGGGCCTGGATCACCGCCACCCAGCTGGTCCGCATCCACGGCTGCCACGCCATCCAGGCCGGCACGGCCGCCCAGCTCACCGCCGCTCCCGGCAGCGAGCCGAAGGCGCCGGCCACGCCCGCCCGGGTGTCGTTCACGACCGCCCGCCGCGAGGCCGTCCGCTCGATGACCCAGACCCTGGCGCCCGCGACTGCCCCCGCCTCAGTGCTCGCTGCCGCCGCCGCGCTGGCCAGCTCCCGGATCCTCGCCGCCCTGCTGCCCGTCCGGCCGCCCCGCCACCGCGAACGGTGCACCAAGGGCCGCCAGCAGTTCCCGTCCTCGCCGGCCACCGGGCGGGTACCCGCCAGCACCGGCGAGGCCACCATCACCATCTACCCCGCCGGGCAGATCATCTACGCCGGCGCCCGCACCGCTCCTGCAGCCAGCCCGGCCTCCGGCGACACTTCCTAACCCGGTCATCCTGCATAAACGACCCGGAAGGAGAAACCCCGTCCCGGCCCGTGGAACCGGCGCCCCCCCCGGAGCGACATCCGGGCTACTGTCATGCCCACCGCCACAGCAAAACGCCCAGGAAAACCCATACGGGCATACACGGCCGATACAACCCATAGAACACCTAACACCTAAAAGCGATGGCGTTGGGAGTCATCCGGCATCTCATACATGTAGCAGTAATCACAGGACAGATTACATCGGCTGGCGATCTTCAGTATAAATTGCCTAAATGGAGAAAAACGCCGGACAGGCATTACATCGTTAAGAATTCCCATGGCCACTCGATGGCTTCATCAGATGCTGGCATTGAAGCCGGCGAAGACGACATCGTCTGGGTCATCGATGTCACCGAGAACCCGGTTGAGCGAGCTGATCAGCGCAGAATCATGAAGCCCCGCCAATTGATCGAGCGTTATACCGCTAAAATCTACTATAGGCGGGACAAGGTTCGGTCTTGCATGCTCGAGCGAGACTTCGTCCATGGCCCGGTCTCCTGCCATAAGGTAAAATTGCCCCGACGTCCGATGCTGTCCTGCGAGAAAAGGCTCATAGTACCATCGGCCGGAAGGCGGTAGGCCGGTGTTCGCCTATTGTCCGAGTAGCACTTCTGCCGCTGGGTGACCGGAGCTTGAGGACCCGGTTCCGCGACAACCTCGAAGCTGAGGACCGTTCGGTGGCAGGAGACGGATCGGCGCCCGGGAAGCCGCGCCGGTCAGCCGAGCAGGCACTCCACCCGGGACAGCATGTCGCGCAGGTTGGCCTCGGACGTGGCGTCGACGGCCTCCCGGGCCGGGAGCCAGCGCAGCGGCGCGCCGGGGGACTCCGCCCGGGCCGCGTCCGGATCATGCGTCGCGAAGATGAACCGGACGTCGGCATGCTCGTGCGCGGGCTCCTTGCTGTTCGCCGGCACCGAGACGATCGCCACCTGCCACAGCTCCGCGTCCGGCCACGGCCCGAGGTCGGTCAGCGCGCTCTCCTCACGGGCTTCCCGCAGCGCCACGGCCAGCGGATCGCTCTCCCCGGGGTCACCGTGACCGCCGACCTGAAGCCATGCCTGCTGACGCTGATGCCAGCGCAGCAGCACCCGGCCGCTGTCCGGGTGCACGATCACCGCGGACGCGGTGACGTGCAGGGGGTTGGAACGCAGCCAGGGATCCGCCGTGCTGGCCGCCATCTCACGCGTCCGCTTGACGTCGGCCGCCTCGGCCTCACCACGCGGATGGTAGCGGTCGAGCAGGTCGAGTACGGGGCGGCCGGGACTCATCGGGGTGCATCTCCTGCGGCGGCGGGAACGGTCCTGCCCGGTAGCCTAGCGTTCCGCGTCGGGGTCCGGCGCGGCGCACAATGATCAGCCGGTGTGATGGCCGACGAGGCTGCCGATGGCGAAGGTGACACCGATGGCCAGGCCGCCCAGCACGAGCTGGCGGAGGCCGGAGCGCAGCATCGGCCGCCCGGTGAGCTTGCCGACCGTCATCCCGCCCGCCGCCAGCGCGACCGCGGTGATGACGATGGTGGCGGCCAGGACCGGGAAGCCGAGCAGGTAAGGCAGCAGCGGCACGAGCGCGCCGAGTGAGAAGGCGAACAGCGACGCCACGCCAGCCAGGACCGGGGACGGCAGCTCGCTGGAGTCGACCCCGAGCTCCTCCCGGGTGTGCACCCGCAGCGCGGTGCCCGGATCCCTGGACACCGCGGCGGCCATCCGCGCCGCGGTGTCGGCATCGGCGCCGTACTGGCGGAAATAGTCGGCCAGCTCCTCCTGCTCGGCGGCGGGGAACCGGGCGAGCATGCTGCGTTCGAGGTTGACCTCGGCGTGTACGAGCTCGTTCTGGTTGGTGACCGAGATGTACTCCCCGGTGCCCATCGAGAACGCCCCGGCGACCAGCGCGGCGACGCCGGTGAGCACGACCGCGTGGGCCGATACCCCGCCGCCGCCGACGCCCGCGATCAGCGAGGCGTTGGTCACCAGACCGTCGACCGCGCCGAAGACCGTCGGCCGCAGGGCCCCGCCGGAAACGTCGCGGTGCCGGTGCGACCAGCCAGCCCCGGCCGCGGCCGCACCGGTGGCGTGGGACGGCTCCCGCATCTCTTCATCGTGTGTCACCTGCTGGATTATCCCCCGTCCCGATCCGTCCGCATGGCGTGTCACACCTGGGCAGGTCCGTTCGGCCAGCTGGTTTCCCCGTGTGGTGGCGGCCGGTCAGCCGGGCGCCGCACGGGTGGACCAGGTGAAGCTGCCCACGTCCGGCACCTGGCGGGACACGGCATCGGCGGCCCGCCGGCCGAACGCGTCGCCGTCCCGGGCGGTGAGGCCGGGATCGACCCACGCCTCGACCTCGATCCGCAGGATACGCCCGGTCCAGCGGGTCATCGCGCCACACCGGGAGCGGGCAGACCGCGGCCGGATCGCGCTGGCCCGAGGTCTTGTGCATGTCCCTAGTAGTACTTTGTTAGGTCGGAGTGAGGGCGGCGGCGAGCCGGTCGAGTGTGACGGGCTGCCGGCACAGGGGGCAGGCGCCGAGGATGAGGGCCAGGACGATCTGCAGTTCTCGCAGGGCCTGGTAGAGGGTCATCCCGGCGCAGCCACTTTTGGGTCGGTGCGGATCATGGTGATGAAGGCCTGGGCGAGGATGGCGAGGGTGACGTGGCGGTGCCAGCCGGTGAATGAGCGGCCCTCGAAGTGGTCCGGGCCCAGGCCGGTCTTCAGTTCGCGGTAGTCGTGCTCGATCCGCCAGCGGATCTTGGCCAGCCGCACCAGCTCGGTGATGGGGGTGTCCTCCGGCAGGGTGGACAGCCAGTAATCGGTGGGCTCGTCGGCTTCGGGCGGCCATTCGGCCAGCAGCCAGCACTCCGGGAGGCTGCCGTCGCGGCTGCGGGGGATGTCCCGGTTGGCGGGGCGGACCCGGATCGCCACAAACCAGCTGGTCATGGCGGCGACAGGGTTGCCGTTGGTGGCCTTGGTGCCCTGCCGCCAGGTCACCGGCCGGACCTGGTCCGCGCTGGCGATCGCGAGCTGGCGCAGGGTTGCCGGCGGGGCGGGGCAGGCGGGCCTGGGCGGCCGGCCGGGCCCGCCGCCCAGGGTCCGCGTCACCGGCTGCGCGTCGCCGGCGTAGCCGCTGGTGGTGCCCTTGACCGCGACCGCGTACCGCCAGCCCCGGGCATCCAGTTCCACCCGGAAGGTGGTGTTGTCCCCGTAGCCCGCATCGGCCACCACGACCGGCCGGGCGCCGCCGGCAGCGGTGATCTCCTCCAGCACGCCCCACCCGCCCGGCCCGGTCATCTCCTGGAGCATCTCCAGCGCCAGCCGCCACTTCTCGCGGTGCCGGATGCCGTCCGGGATGCGGGCCTGCGCACGGCGGCGCCGGGCCCGGGCCGCCGCCACCGGATCGGCCAGCGCCGTGTCGTCCCAGCTCTCCGGGCAGAACAGCCGCCAATCCGCCGCGGACGACGCGTGCTCGTTCACCAGGTGCACGCTGACGGCGATCTGGCAGTTGGCGACCTTGCCCAGCGTGCCGGAATACTGCCGGGCCACGCACGGCGAGGCCGTCCCGTCCTTGGGAAACCCGGTGTCATCGACCACCAGCGCCTCCACCGGCTGACTGGACGCGAACCACCGCGCCACGTTCCGCCGCACCGCCACATAATCCCAGGTCGAGGACGTGATGAACTGCTGCAGCCGCTGATGATCTGTGCCCAGCCGCGCCGCCATCGGCTGCATCGACTTGCGCTGCCCGTCCGTCAGCAGCCCGCGCACATACAACTCACCCTTGGCGCGCTGATCCTTCCGCGGCAGCCCGCCGAGCATCTCCGCGGTGAAGTCCAGCAGCCGGGGCCGGACCTCCGCGATCTCCTGAGGGGTCATGCCGGTATAACACCGCAGAACCCGCCAGTCATACCAGACCTAACAAAGTACTACTAGGATGCCGGAAAAAGCGGAGCTCAACGTGCCGGGGCGGACAGCGAAGCCGGCCCGCGCCGATGTTCTTGCGCAAGCAGCGCCTCGAGGCCTGGCTGCTTATGACCCGGGGGCCGTTAATCAGGGCCGTTAATCAGGGCCGGTGCAGATCAGGCCCCACGGCCGGTCATTGACCCGGGTGAGCACGAGGGTGGCCCGGTGCGGCCCAGCCAGCTTGAGCCGGCGGTGGATCTGGTCCACGTCTCCAGCCAGGCCGCGCCGGCGGAGGTCGGCCGCGCCGATCCCGAGGGCGCGCAGCCGCCGGGCGAAATCCTTCTCGTTCCACGGGGCCGACTCGATCACGCGCAGGGTCCGCGCGAACGGCGTGCTGCGGGCAGTCCCGGCGGACAGGAACGCGATGCGCGGATCGATCTTCCAGGCGCCGAGCCGCCGGGCCAGCACCCCCACCAGGCCGGCCCGGGTGACGGCCGGATTCGGGTCGAAGAGAAACGCTCCCGGCGGGGCGATGGGGACCTCCCCCGCAGCCTCCTCCCCGGGCTCCGGCAGCAGCATGTGCCCCCCGGGCAGGATCGTCGCGCGCGCCGGGGCCGTGGCGAGCGCAGGTGACCACAACACCGCCTCTTTCAGGTCCCGGCCGTGGGCCACGAACTCAGTTTCCCAGCCGGCGGGGACGATTCCGGCGGGCAGGCCGGGCGCGGCCTTGACGGCCACCGCGGGGACCTGGCTGGTCAGCGCGAAGCACCACGCCAGCGGCGGATCGCTGTCGCCGGGCCGCAGCCTCCATCCCCGGGCGCGGCCCGTGCCCGCGCGGCCCGTGCCGCCGGTGGCCGCAGCGGTGCCGGGGAGACGGCGCGCCGGATCGGTGAACACCGCGTCGATACCGGCCAGGCCGACGTCGCGCACGTCGGCCCGGCAGGTGCGCACCCCGGCCGCCACGTCGTACACCCCGGCGTTGTGACCGGCCATCCGCAGGTGTACCGCATCACGGTCTACGGCGAGCACCTCGTGGCCGGCCGCCAGCGCGATCAGATCGCCGCCGATGCCGCACCCCAGGTCGGCAAGGCGGCCGGCGGTGGCCTCGCCGAAGCGGCGGGCCCGGTGCCGGGCGGCGGTTTCTGACGAGGCCTGCTCCAGCCCGGGCCGGGTGAACAGCATCCGCCCGGCCCGGCTGAACTTCGCGGCCCCGGCGCGGCGGAGCTCGTCCTGGGCGGTAGCGGCGGCGACCAGATCCGCCGGGTAGTCCCGGCGCAGCCGGGACGCCAGCGCCAGCGGGGGCTCTCCGGCTGCACGCCCGGCTGCCACCCGGGCCAGCAGTTCCTTCCCCTGCGCCGACAGGAGCGCCTCCACCTGGGCAAGCCCGTCTCCGGCGGCCTCGTGGGCGGCGACGTGGGCGGTCTCGGCGGCCCCGGCGCGGGTGGCGGCCCCGGCGCTCTCGGCGGCCCCGGCCCCGCCGCGGGCAGCACCGCCGGCCCCGGCCGTCACGGCTTGGGCACGATCACGAACTGCCGCAGGTACAGGTCGCGGAAGGTCACGGGCCCGCGCGGGCCGGGCACCTTGTCGATGTTGATCCCCGTCTCCGGCACGGCCAGCAGTTTGAAGCCGTCGAGCAGCCGGGGCGTGGCGTTCCAGAAGGCGCCGGTGCCGGCGTAGGTGTCGAGGAACACACGGACGGCGTCCCGGTTCTCCGCGACGATGGCCGCCGCGAGGCCGGACGTCTCGTTGTTGGCGATGGTGGCGGCGTCCGCGGCGCCGGCGGCCCTGGCCACGGTGACGGTCGCCTCATGACCGGTGTCCAGCGCCCATTCGTGCCCGAGCGGGTGCGGCTGCGGCGGCAGCGACGCGGCGACGCCCAGCCGGTCCAGGAGCGCGGTTACCTCGGGCAGCAGCGCGTCCCAGATCTGCTGGCTCACCAGCAGCAGGTTCAGGCGGTTGCAGACGCCGAGCCGGTCGAGGCTGGTCTCGATGAGCCGGGCCGCCCGCTGCCGGTCCGCAGAGGCGTCGATGTAGATGACTGCGCCACCGTCCGCGTGAGCCAGCGTCCGCACCCCGCGGCGGGCGCCCGCGAAGGCCAGCGCCCGGGTACTCGCACCGCTGCCGCGCAGGATGACCAGCGGAATCAGCCCGGGCTCACCGACCAGCGCGTACGCGGCCGCCTGCCCGGATACGCGGACGAGCTGGATCGCGGCGGGGTCGAGGCCCACGTCGGCCAGGGCCGGGCCGACGACCTCATCGGCAAGGGCGATCGCGGACCGGAGCGCCGCGGACCCCGTGCGCAGCACCCCGGCGTTCCGCGACTTGATGAGCTGGGAAGCGATATCGGCCACCACGTTCGGCCGGGCCTCGAAATTGGCCCCGATCACCCCGACCGGCCGGCGGCGCTCCTCCGCGATCAGGTCACCCGGCAGCTCGCGGACGAACCGGCTGGCCGGCTCGGCCGGCACGTCGGCCAGCGCCAGCAACTGGCCGGCCATCGCCTTCAGCCGGCTGTCGCCCAGCCGCAGCCGGTCCATCAGAGCGCCGGTCAGCCCGGCGGCGTCCGCGGCCCGCATGTCCTCTTCGTTCGCCGCGCCGACCACTTCGGCGGAACGGCCCAGCCGGTCCGCCATCGCGCGCAGCGCGCCGCTGATGGCGTCCTCGGGCGCGCTGGCCAGGCTCGCCGCGGCGCGGTGGGCCGCCTCCGCGGCCGCCCGGACGGCCGCGACCGCCTCCGGATCGGACCGGAACTCCACGGCCCCGGTCTGGGCCGAACCCGGCCCGGTGGCACCCTCGCCTGTCATCGTCGTCATTCCCTTCGCCTCCCGCCCCATCATCCCAGCCTCCGTTCCCGCCGCCACAGCGGACAACCCCACGAACCGGGTACCCGGGTCCGCCGCTCGCTGAAGAAGGAATGGAGCAGGCATCTGGTCTCCCAGGGCTTGCGATCCGGCGCGACCGGGGCCGGCGCTCCGCTGGCTGGTACCGGCATCAGGGTCGCGTCCGGGCGAGCCGTTCGCGCTGGTCCAGGCGCCGGCCAACCCCCGTCCCGTGCGGGCGCCGGCTATCCTGGTCCCGTCGGGGCCGCGGGGCTCCGGCCGGGCGCGGAGGTGGCCAGGTTGCCGCGCAGCGGGGGCGCGTCGAGGCCGCAGTGAAGCCCACGCGGCGCCGGCTGTTCCGGTTCGGCCGCCCGGGCCGGCCCGCGGGGGGGATTGCGGATCGTGGCGAAAGCCAGCAGGCCACCCGCGGCGCAGGCGATGGCCGCGATGAGCACCGCATTCTGGAATCCTTGCGACAGCTCGGCGGGATGCAGGTAGCTGTCCCCGGTGATCCCGGCGGCCACCGGGAGCACGGCCACCGCGATAAGGCCGGCCGCGCGCGCCACGTCGTTGTTGACCGCCGAGGCGATGCCGGCGTGCTCGGCGGGTACGGCGGACATCGCGGTCGAGGTGAGCGGGGCCACGTTGATGGCCAGGCCGAACCCGAACACCAGGACAGCGGGCAGAACGTCGGCCAGGTAGCCGCCGGCACCGGTGGCCCGCATGAACAGCAGAAGCCCGGCGGCGATGACAATGGGCCCGACCGACAACTGAAGACGCGGGCCGATCTTGGCCGCCAGTGCCCCGGAACGCGCCGACAGGGCCAGCATGATCACGGTCACCGGCAGCAGCGCGGCGCCGGAGGCGAGCGGGCTGTACCCCTTTACCTCCTGCAGGACCGTCGGCAGCAGGAACAGCGTGCCGCCCAGCGCCCCGTAGACGACGAACGTGACGCCGTTGGCGGCGGAGAACTGCCGCGAAGAGAACACTCCGAGCGGCAGCATCGGGTGGGCCCGGCGGCTCTCGATGACGATGAACGCCGCCAGCAGGACGGCACCTCCCAGCAGCGACGACAAGACGGGCGCCGACGACCAGCCCTGTCCCGAGGCGGCGATGAGCCCGTAGGTGATCCCGACCAGCGCCCCGGTGATCGAGACGGCCCCGGGCACATCCAGCGGGCCCGGCTCGTCCGGCGACCGCGACTCGGGCACGTGCCGGACGGCGATGGCGACGACAGCCGCGGCCACCGGCAGGTTGATGAAGAACACCAGGCGCCACGACGCGGCGCTGATCCCGATCAGCCATCCGCCCAGGAAGGGCCCGACCGCGGTGGCCAGGCCGCCGAGCCCCGACCAGGCGCCGATCGCCCTGGAACGGTCCTCCGCGATGAAGGAGGCCTGCAAGATGGCCAGGCTGCCCGGCGTCAGCAGTGCGGCCCCGACCCCCTGCAGGGCGCGGGCCAGGATGAGCGTGGTGGCGTCCGGAGCCAGCGCGCACAGCAGCGACGCCAGGGCGAACCAGATGGTGCCGGTAACGAAGACCCGGCGCCGTCCGTAGCGGTCGCCCAGCGTCCCGCCGAGCAGGAGCAAGCTGGCCAGGGAAAGGGTGTAGGCGTCGACCACCCACTGCAGGGTGGCGACGTCCACGTGGAAATCACGCCCGATCGCCGGAAGCGCGATCCCGACCACCGTGGCATCGAGTGCCGCGATACCGGAGCCCAGTACCGTGGCGGCCAGCACCCAGCGCCCGACCCGGCTGGCGTACCGAACTTCCGGCTGCCCAGCCGCGGGCGGGGCCGCCGCACTAGCCACCGGTGACTCGTGAACGCGGGCGGGCGGGGTGGCGGGCGGCACTCACAGCCCCCAGTATGCGCCCGCGACCTCTGACCTCCCGCCTCGCCACGGCGCGGCCCCGCCGGCGCGGCCCGGAACCGCAGCCGCCGTTATCACGGCCGCATCGGGCATACCGGACGCGCTGGGCAGACCGGGCCCCCCGGCCCCGGAGCGGCAGATGATGCTGTTCGGTCGCCACCGCCCTGCTGGCGAAGCTCTCGTCAGGCTAGACCGGCGCCGGAGGGCCATCCTCCCCCTGGTCTGCAGCGCATGGCCGCGGGCCCCTGGCGGGAACCGGATGGAGACGCGTTGGCCCCCCGCTGGCGGATACCAGCGGGCGGCCAGAGCGTACGGCCCGGTATGCCGTCAGCCGGCAATCAATTAGAGACCTGCGCACACCGCGATCGACAGGACGTCGACGCAGGCCCCGCCGCCCGACCCTGCGCCGCTGCCGGAGCCAGGGTTCCCCGATCCGGAACGGGCGGATCCAGAACCACCCGATCCGGAGCTGCCGCCGGACCCGGAACCCGATCCGGTGCCGGAGCCCGAACTGCCACCAGATCCCGATCCGGAACTGCCGGATCCCGATCCACCGGATCCAGAGCCGCCGGACCCCGTGCTGCCCGATCCGGAACTTCCCCCGGAACCAGAACCGGAGCCCGAGCCGGAACTGCCGCTCGCCCCCGAGCTGCCCGAACCCGTGCTGCCAGAGCCCGCGGCACCCCCGGACCCCGAGGAACCCGACGACCCCGTGGCCCCCGCCGAGCCGGCCGAGCCGGTCCCGGAGCCAGCCGATGTGGACCCGGTGCCCGCGGTCTGGCTCGTCGACGATCCCGCCGGACTAGTCCCGGACGCCTGGGCGCTGGACGCCAGCACCCGTGACCCGGCAGCGGATGTGCCGGGCAACGGAAGCTGCCGTGCGGCGAGGCCGAGGCGGCCCGGCACCGTGTTCGTCCGCGACGCCCCGCCCCGGCTTCCGCCTGACGGCGTGACGCCCGGGCTCACCGCCGGCGCGGACGTCGCCGGTGCCCGAGTCACCCCGCCCGCGGCCGGCTCCCGACCGGATGACGGTGATGCCGGCAGGACATGAATGGACACCGTGGCCATCAGGACGAAAATGACCGCCGCCGCCGAAAAGAAGACCACCGGGAGCGCGCTTCCCGCCGGGTGGAGCCGTACCACGGCCGCACAGGTGCGGGCCGCCGCCCTTATCCGGTCCAGGGCCAGCGCGACCGTCAGTTTCCCGGCCGGTACCCGCGGGCCATAGCCCATCCGGCCGCTGTGCCGTATCCGCCGCAGCGCGGCCCGGCGTTGCTCGGGCGTCAGCCCAGGCAGAAACGAAATGATCGTATTCTTGCCCTCGGCCTCCGCGGATGCGTGTAATCCGGGCGACAGGTCACAATAAACGATCTTGATCACGAGCCAGCCTCTTAAGACGTGTCATATCCATTACCGGATGAATACCCGCCCCCCCCACGAGGCGTTCGCGCTAAGGAATATAACACGGCAGATTGGCCTCCTCAGGACTAAGACACCAAGGCACCAACTGCCGGAGCCTGTGGCGGGCGATTTATCCTTTTTGGTGTTTAGATTCCGTTTCCGCCACGATCGTGTGTAGTTTCCGCGATATGCGCGCATTCCTGCACACGATGACCGCCTGCGCGGGTTCCGGCACACCGATCGGGGGGCGGACGGCCGGGCACCGGGAGCGGACGGCCGGGCACCGGGAGCGGACGGCCGGGAACTGGGCGAGGGCGCGGGGGACCGGATATGCGGGGGGGCGGCTACGCTCCGAAGGGTGATCTCCGCCGGCCCGTCCGCCGCGTCCCGCCTGCACGGGCGGGCCGCTGACGGGCATCGCGGGCTGGCCTTGCGCTGGGCCCTGCTGGTCGCACTGGGCGGCGGGCTCGCCCTGGCCGTGGCCTTCCCGCCGGCGGGCGTCTGGCCGCTCGCCGCGGTCGGCCCGGCGCTGCTCACCGTGGCGCTGGCGGGCCGGTCGCTGCGCGGATCGTTCGTGGCCGGGCTGGTCTTCGGCGTCGCGTTCTTCTTCCTGATGCTCTCCTGGGTGCTGAACGTCGCGTGGTATGCCTGGGCCGGCCTGGCGGGCGGGTCGGCGGTCATCTTCGGCGTGCTGGCGATCGGCCAGCGGCTGCTGCTCCGGCTGCCCGGCTGGCCGGTCGCCGTCGCGGGCTGGTGGGTCGCCGCCGAAGTGCTGCGGGACCGCTGGCCGTGGGGCGGTTTCCCGTGGGGCAGGCTGGCCATGAGCCAGGCTTCCGCGCCCACCGCCGGCTGGGCCGCGGTGGGCGGCGCGCCGTTGCTGACGTTCCTCATGGCACTCACCGGGGGAACGCTGGCCTGGCTGATCCTCGCCGCCATCAGCCAGCGGCCCGGGCCCGCGGAACAGCCGGAGCCCGCAGGACGGACCGGGCCCGGCGCAGCCGGCCGGGGCCTGAACGCGCGGCGGCTGGCGCTCCCCGCCGCGGCGGTGGTGGCGGCGACGGGGGTGGCCGCGGCCGGGGCCGCCCTGCCGGTCGACCCGGTGTCCGGCCGCCCGACGGCCGTGGTCGCCGCCGTGCAGGGGAACGTGCCGCACGCCCGTAATCTGCCGCAATTGCTGAACAACAGCAGGGTGACGCAGAACCACGCTCAGGCCACCGGGAAGCTGGCCGCCCAGGTGAGGGCGGGGCGTCGCCCGGAACCGGACATCGTGATCTGGCCAGAGAACTCGACCAACCTGGACCCGTCCTACTACCCGGCCATTTACCAGGAGGTCTCCGGCGCGGTCAGCGCGGTCGGGCGCCCCATCCTCGTCGGGGAAGTGCTGTACAACCCCCAGCGGAACGTGGGCCAGCTCTGGCTGCCGGGCCGCGGCCCCACGGCCATCTACGTCAAGCGCCAGCTCGTCCCGTTCGGCGAGGTCATTCCCGACCGCGGCCTGCTGTCCCACATCACGTCGCTGCCCGCGCTGCAGCCCGTCAACTTCACCCCGGGGCACGCGGCGGTGATCTTTCACACGGGAAAGATCAGGCTGGGCGACGTCATCTGCTACGAGATCGGTTTCGACGGGCTGGTCCGGTCCGAGGTCACGGCGGGCGCGAACCTGCTCACGATGCAGACCAATGACGCCGATTTTGAAGTCGACGGCCAGACCGGGGAATCACTGCAGCAGCTGGCCATGGCCCGGATCCGGGCCATCGAATCCGACCGCGCCATGGTGGTCGCGTCCACGACCGGGGTCAGCGCCATCGTCGCGCCGGACGGACGGCTGATCACCCACAGCGGTACCTGGCAGCAGGCGGAGCTGGAGGCGAGGGTCCCGCTGATCACCCACCGGACCCTGGCGGACGCGGTGGGCGCATGGCCGGAGGACATCATCACCGCCCTGACCGTGGCGGCGCTCCTTGCGGCGGTGGCGGCCCGGCGGAAAGCCATGCGTACGGTCTGATCCGGCCGCCCGCGTTATCCGGAAAGGTAGCCTGGGCACGACCGTGCGGGCCAGCACGCAGGGAGGATCACCGTGCAGGGCAGCGAGGGCAGCGAGGGCACGCCGGGGAACCGGCTGCGGCGGTCGGCCAGAGTCGCCGTCGTGGCGCTACTGGCCCTGCTGATGGCAGCGTGCTCAGCCGGGGGGCAGGCTGTGAACGACGCCCAGAGCGCCGCGAAGGCCAAGGCCGCGGCGGCCGCGGCGGATGTGAAGATCACTCCGGCGAACGGCGCCGCGAACGCCGGGCCGTCCGCCGGGATCACAGTCTTCGCGGTCCACGGCACGCTGAAAAATGTGACCGTGCACACCTCCGCCGGGTCGGTGACCGGAAGCCTCAGCCCGGACGGCAAAGTCTGGCACAGCCAGTGGACGCTGGGCACCGCGCAGAGCTATACGGTGACCGCCACGGCCAGCGAGGGCAGCAGCGGAACGGTGACCACAGCGAGCAGCTTCCGTACGCTGACGCCGGGCCAGACGTTCCGTGCCGAGATCTTCGAGGGCGACAACCAGACGTACGGGGTCGGCATGCCGATCATCCTGACCTTCAGCCAGCCGATCACCAACCGGGCCGCGGTCGAGCGCTCCCTGCGGCTGACGACCTCCAATCCGGTGGTGGGCGGGTGGTACTGGGACGACAGCGAGCACCTTGACTTCCGGCCGCAGAACTACTGGCCGGCCAACACGCAGGTGAGCTTCACCGGGCACCTGAACGGGGTGGAAGGGGCCAGCGGGGTGTATGGCACCGCCGACCTGACGCAGAAATTCAGCATCGGCGCGTCGGTGATCGCCGTGGCGAGCACGACAGATCATCGCACGCAGATCTACTACAACGGCCAGCTCCGCTACGACTGGCCGATCAGCACCGGGAAGGCCAGCACGGCCACCCCGAACGGCACCTACCTGACCATCGAGAAGGAAAACCCGGTCCGGATGGTCGGCGGCACGCCGGGCACCGCGGGCTATTACAGCGAGCTGGTCCCGTGGTCGGTGCGGTTCACCTTCAGCGGCGACTACTACCATGACGCCCCCTGGTCGGTGTCGGACCAGGGATCCAGCAACGTCAGCCACGGCTGCGTGAACCTCTCACCGGCCGACGCCCAGACGTACTACAACCTCGCGATGCCCGGCGATCCGATCACGATCACCGGCAGCTCGAAAGCCGGCAAATGGGACGATGGCTGGACAGAATGGTTCCTGCCGTGGCAGCAGTTCGTGACGGGCAGCGCCCTGCACGAGGCCGTCAGGGCCGGGCCCGACGGGAGTTCTTTCGTAAACCCATCGGCGCTCCCCGCCACCAACGGCAGCTCCCCGCTCCACGCCCCGCCTCCGGACAACTGGGCATCCGGCTAGCGGGCTTAGCCTGGGACGGCGCCGGGCATGTACGGCCCATGTACGGCACCCACAACCTGACCCAGACGTTCAACATCGGCGCGTCACTGGTAGCGATAGGGAACACCGCGACGCACCGCACGCAGATCTACTACGACGGCAAGCTCCGCTATGACTGGCCGATCAGCTCCGGCAGGCCGGGCGACGACACCCCCAACGGCAGCTATCTCACCATCGAGAAGGCAAACCCGGTGCCGATGACTGGGCCAGGGCACAGCTTGCCGGTTCCGCGGCCGGTCCGCAGACCTACTGATCAGCCCGCCTGTAGCAAGTCCGAAATATTTGCGCATTGCCCGCTTTCGGCCCGAGTGGGACCGAAAGCCGCAAGCAATTTATTACGGACTTCTTACGCCCCAGTTCAGCGGGTACTTCAGCGGCGAGATAGCCGACCTTATTCATGACGTCGCCGGCCGGGAGCCGGAAAGCACACGGCACCCAACGCCGTGCATTAAATATGCCCCCCGTAAATGACCGAGAAGCCGGACCACGGGGGCGCGGGACAAATGAATTCCGGAAATGGCTTCCGGTGCCATCGGGACCATCCGGCGCCGCCCCGGTGACCCGGCTGAAGCCATGGGTTCCGCCGCCGGCCCGCCAATGTGGCGTAGCACACGCATGACATGCGCACAGTCTGGGCACGCTGGTGACGTGGGCAGGGAGGCCCGGAGGTTGTTGTCAGATGCGAAAAAAGTGGCTATCGCACATCAACGGGGGATATAGCCTGAGCACCGTGCGCCAGTATCAACCTGGCGCAGCAGCCCGCCAGGCATCTGTTCTCCCCAACCAGTCAGATCGGTCCCGGCACGCCCAGGGGCGGTTTCAGCGCGCCCGCGGCACCCGGCCCGTAGAACTGTGTCTTAAACGTTACTGATCTTTGGTGTACTCACAGCGTTTGACTAACTCACAGCGTTTGACTAAGGGAGCGAGGAGAAGGCGCCGTGTCCTATCCGGATTGGTTCCGCCGCCTGGCATCGGTACGCGGAGGTGGCCGCCCGCGGGCGAGGAAGTCCGTGCTGATAACGGCCGTATCGGCGGCGCTCGTCGTCATCGTCGGCGTCGCGATCCTGCTGGTCGCACCGGGGAAGATCACGCTGCGCACGACGCCGGTCGCGGCCTCACGCCGGGCCACTCCGGCCCCCGCACTTCAGGTGACATCCGTCACACCGGGCTCCAACGCCCGCGGCGTCATCGGGACCGGCCCGATCCAGGTCGGGTTCTCGGCGCCGCTGGCGGAGAACTCACCGCTGCCCCGGCTGTCCCCCTCGGTGGCCGGTTCCTGGAAGGTCGACGGCACCTCAGCCACCTTCGCGCCCGCCGCCGGGTTTCCCGGAGACACCACGGTGACGCTCACCGTCCCGGGCGGCTCATCCGGGATGCGTTCGGCAGCCGGGGCCAAGGCGAGTGCGGGCGGCTACCTGGTCGCGGAGTTCACCCGGAAGTTCACCACTGCCCCGTACTCCACCCTCCGGCTGGAGCAACTGCTGGCTCAGCTGGGCTACCTGCCGCTGACCTGGACGCCGAGCGGGACCGCGATCCAGCCGTCGGACCTGGCCGGCCAGGTGGCCGCCGCGTACAACCCGCCGCCCGGCAGCTTCGGCTGGCAGAGCGGCTACCCCTCGGTGCTGCACAGCCTGTGGGCGGAAGGCTCAGGCAACCTCATCGTCACCGGCGCGATCAGGGCCTTCCAGTCGGAGCAGGGCCTGACGATGGACGGCGTTGCAGGGACGGAGTTTTGGTCCGACCTGCTCAAGGCGGTCGCCGCCGGGCACGGCAACGGCAACGGGTACACCTACGCGCTCGCCAGCAAGTCCCTTCCCGAGACGCTGACCATCTGGCACGACGGCCGGGAGGTGCTGAGCAGCCCAGCCAACACCGGCATCCCGGTGGCGCCGACCGCGGACGGGACCTTCCCGGTCTACGAGCGCCTGCAGTTCCAGATCATGGAGGGCACCAACCCGGGCGGCAGCACATACGCCGACCCGGTGTACTGGGTCTCGTACTTCGACGGTGGTGACGCCGTGCACTACTTCGACCGTGGTTCCTACGGCTGGCCGCAGAGCCTCGGCTGCGTGGAACTGCCCTACAGCGCCGCCAGGACCGCGTACGGGTACCTGAGCTACGGGAGCCTGGTCACGGTCGCCGGCTGATCACGGCCGCAGGCCGCTGATCACGGCCGCCGCCCGCACCGCCCGGGGCCATGGCCGGGACGACCGTCTCGTCCAGCTCGGCGGGGGCACCGAGGGTCGCGGCCAGCGTCGTCGCGAACCGGCTGGCGGGCGCCTGGCGCGCGACCCGGGCGGCCTCGGCGAGGGCGTCCACGTCCGCGAGCTCGGGGGTCATGTGGATGCGCAGCCCCGCCTGGATCAGCCGGACGAGCTGGGCCCGCCCGGTGAACGGCTCCGACATCGGCACACCCAGCGTCAGGTCGGGATCGGGCCGGCGCAGGCCCAGCATCCAGAATCCGCCGTCCTCGGCCGGCCCGAACGCGGCGTCCGCCATGGTACGGGCCAGCGGCTCGGCGGCCGCCTCGAGCAGGCCGGCCGTGACCTGCGGGGTGTCCATCCCGATCAGCACGATCGGCACCGGGAGGGCCGTGTAGGTGTCCCACATCGCCGCGGCGATGCGCTGATCGAGGCCGCCGCCGCGCTGCGGGATCACGTCGAAGCCGTCCGGCAGCCAGGGCCCGGGCTGACCGGCCAGGGCGAGGACCCGGCGGATGACGCGGGTGCGGCACACCGCCTCCAGCGTGTCGGCCAGGGCGGCCTCGGCCAGTGCGGCGGCCTCGCGCGGCGTGAACGGTGGCGTGAGCCTGGTCTTGACGCGGCCCGGGACCGGCTCTTTGGCCAGGACGAGGACCTGCGCCGCGAGATCGGTCATGATGCCAGCACCTTGCGCATGTCGCGGACGGTCCGCATCGTGCCGCCAACAGTTCCGGTGACCTTGGACTTCCCGGTGCGGGGGTGGTACGGCACGTCGCGCTCACAGACTTGCCATCCCGCCTCCGCGGCCCGGACGACGGTCTCCAGCGGGTAGCCGAACCGGCGGTCCGAGATCGGCAGGCTGAGCAGCGCCGCGCGCCGCGCGGCGCGCATCGGGCCGATGTCCCGGACGTGCACCCCGGACCGGCGGCGCAGCGCCGCCGCGACCACGATGCTGCCGAGGCGCGCGTGGGCGGGCCACGCGCCCGCGCCCTGGGGCCGCCGGCGGCCGAGGGCCAGGTCGGCCAGGCCGTCACGGACCAGGTTCGAGACGATGGGCAGGTCGGCGGGATCCAGGGACCCGTCCGCGTCCATGAAGCACACAACGTCGTTCTTGGCGGCGTCCAGCCCGGCGTGGCAGGCCGCGCCGTAACCGCGCTGCGGCACGCGGACCACGGTCGCCCCGTGGTCCGCGGCGATCGTCGGGGAGCCGTCGGTGGAGCCGTTGTCCGCCACGATCGGCCGGTAGCCGGACGGCATTCTCGACAGGAGCCAGGGCAGGGCACCCGCTTCGTTGAGACACGGCAGGACGACATCGATCTCCATGGCCGTGACACTACTCCGCACCGGGCCGCAAACCGGACGAAAACCCTTACGAAGCGGTGACGCCGCGACGGCCCCGGCGGCCACCCGGGCGCGCCTTACGGACTGGTGACGCCGGGTCCGGATCCGGGTCCGGCCGCCCCGCCGCATGCTTGGCTGCTGTCATGCGGGTGCTGGTAACCGGCGCGGCCGGGTTCATCGGATCACACATCCTGGAGGCCGCACGCGACCTCGGTTACGAGGTGCGCGGCTTTGACTCGCTGACGCCTGCCGTGCACGACGGCATGCCCCGCTACATCCCCGATGACATGGACATGGTCGTTGCCGACGTCCGCGACGCCGACGCGGTGGGCCGGGCCCTGGCCGGGGTCGACATGGTCTGCCACCAGGCCGCGCTGGTCGGTCTCGGGGTCGACCTGCCGGATCTGCCCGGCTACTGCGACGTCAACGTGACCGGCACGGCCACGCTGCTGAACGCCATGGGCCAGGCCGGCGTCCAGCGGCTGGTGCTCGCGTCCTCCATGGTGGTGTACGGCGAGGGCAGCTACGACTGCGCCCGCCACGGCCGGGTCCGGCCTGCCCCGCGCGCCCGGGAGGACCTGGCCGCGGGGCAGTTCGAGCCGCGCTGCCCGCGGTGCGGGGAGGCGCTGGCCACCGCGACCGTCACCGAGGATGCCCCGATGGATCCGCGCAACGCCTACGCGGCCAGCAAGCTCGCGCAGGAGCATCTGGCCGCTACGTGGGCCCGCCTCACCGGGGGCCGTTCGGTCGCCCTGCGCTATCACAACGTGTACGGCCCGAGGATGCCGCGGGACACACCGTATTCCGGGGTGGCGGCCATCTTCCGGTCCGCGCTGCAGAAGGGCGTCCCGCCGAGGGTGTTCGAGGACGGGCGCCAGCGGCGCGACTTCGTGCACGTCTCCGACGTGGCCGCGGCCAACCTGCTCGCGCTGGCCGCGGCGGAGGAGGGCCCGGCGGGCGGCGCGCGGAGCTACAACGTCGCGAGCGGCCATCCGCACACGGTCGGTGAGATGGCGGCGGCGCTGGCGGATGAATTCGGCGGCGGTCTAGCGCCAGAGATCACCGGGGAGTTCCGGCTCGGTGACGTCCGGCACATCGTGGCTTCCCCGGCCGCCGCCGAGCAAGGCCTGGGATTCCGGGCGCGGGTCGGGTTCGGCGCGGGCATCGGGGAGTTCGCTCACGCCCCGCTGCGCGAGCCCGCCCGCATGCCGGCCACGCTCGGCTAGCACCGGGACCCTCCCAGGCCCCTCCCGGGGCAGATCCCATGATCGGCGTCGGTTTTCCGCAGATACCGCGGAAAACCGACGCCGATCTTTGAGTCAGGGGTCAGCCGGCGGCGACGGCCCGTTGGCGGGCGGGCGGGCGGTGCGCGGGCGGGCGGTGCGCGGGCGGGGCGACCGGCCGGGCCAGTGGCAGCCGGATGAGGAACTGGCAGCCGGGCCCGGCGTTGCGCACGGCGATGTGGCCCGAGTGCGCCTCGACGATCCCCCGGGCGATGCTGAGCCCCAGCCCGGCGCCCTCCTGCGGGCCGGGCGTGCGGGCCGCCTCCCCGCGGAAGGCGACGTCGAACACGCGCGGCAGATCCCGGAGCGGGATGCCGCCGCAGGCGTCGGACACGCTGAAGTGCGCCATGCCGTCCTGGACGTCACCCAGCACCTCGACCGTCCCGTCGGAGGGGGTGTGCCGGATCGCGTTGATGACCAGGTTGCGCAGCGCCCGCCCGAACTCGGCCGGATCGGCGTAGATCGGCATGCCGCGGACCGCGGAACCGGCCAGCCGGACGCCCTTGGCCCGGGCCACCGGCTCGGCACTGGCGAGCACCTCGGCGATCAGGTCATCGAGTCCCACGAGGCGTCGCGACAGCCGCAGCGCCCCCGCGTGAATCCGGGACAGTTCGAACAGGTCGTCGATCATCACGGCGAGGCGGTCCACCTCGCGCCGGATCTGGGTGTGATAGGTGCTGACCGTCCGCGGGTCGACGACCACCTGGTCTTCCAGCGCCTCGGCCATCGCCCGCAGCCCGGCGAGCGGGGTGCGCAGGTCGTGGCTGACCCAGGCGACTAGCTCCCGCCGGCTCGCCTCGAGCGTGCGCTCGCGGTTCCGGGCCTGCGCGAGGCGCTCATGGGCGGTGGCCAGGCCGTCGGACAGCCCGGCCAGCTCGGCGGGCAGCGGCACCGACGGCGGGATGTACAAGCCGCTGTCGCCGACCTTCTGCACCGAGGTGAGGAGCTGCCGGCTGGCCTTGGTGAGCTTGCGGCTGATCAGCATGGCGACGGTGAACCCGGCCAGGCCCGCGATGGCGATCAGCTCCAGCATGACCTCGCGGTCCTGGGGGTTGCCCACCATGATGACGGTGATGCCGCCGACCCCGGCGATGGACGTCACGACGGTCACGCCCGAGATGAGCGCGAGCATCGAGCCGATCGAGCGGCGCGCGAGCGCACGCAGCGCGATGATCCCGACGATCGTGGTCACGGCCCCGATCGCGGCCGCGGATTCCAGGACGCGGAGCAGGTCGGAGACCTCCACCCCCGGCATGATTCCGCCGGGCGCCGCGAGGACGCCCGGCGGGGCACCGGCCATCAGGCCGCCCCGGGCTCGTATCGGTAGCCCACGCCCCAGACGGTGACGATCCGGCGCGGCAGCGTCGGGTCGGACTCGAGCTTCTCACGCAGCCGGCGGACGTGCACGGTGACCGTCGAGGTGTCGCCGAACGTCCAGCTCCACACCTGGTTGAGCAGCTGCTCACGGGTGAAGGCCTTGCGCGGGTGCTGCATGAGAAAGACCAGCAGGTCGTATTCGCGCGAGGTCAGGGACAGCAGCGTGCCGCCCACCCGGATCTCGTGCGCGGTCAGGTCGACCGACAGATCGCCGTCCGCGATCACGCCCTCGGGCTGGGAGTCCGGCAGGCCGGTACCCCGGGCGCGCCGCAGCACGGATCGCACCCGCAGCGCCAGCTCACGCGGGCTGAACGGCTTGGTGACGTAGTCGTCGGCGCCAGTCTCGAAGCCGGCGAGGCGGTCCGTCTCGTCCCCCAGCGCGGTCAGCATGACCACCGGGATCGGCCACCGGGCGCGGAGCCGGCGGCACACCTCGAGACCGTCGATGCCCGGGAGCGTGAGATCGAGGACCACCAGGTCGGGCGGCTCCTCAGCCACCCGGCGCAGCGCCTCCTGCCCCTCACGCACGCATTCGACGCGGTGCCCGTCGCGGATCAGGTACCTTCCGACGACGTCCGCGACGGTCGGATCATCGTCAACGACTACGATCCGGCCCGGCGGGTCGGGATTATTTACCGCGGCCACCATTGTCGCTACGGCCTCCGTCCAAGTTTGTCGTGTCCTTACGTTAAAGGCATTACACGGACAGCGGCCACCAACTGGTTCAAATCCGTCACAGCTCCGTAAGCTCCGTGACGTTCATCTGAACGCCCGGCCTGCCAGGCTAGTTGTGGTGAAGACTTCCGGGGTGGGGCGTGGTGCAGCTGGGGCTGGCTTAGTCAGGCGGCCGGGTGGCCCGCCGACGGTAAGCCCGCGGAATTACCCAAGGCCTGGGCGCTGACGATGATATGGCGCGCAGGCGAAACCGCGTGTCCTTCTAGGGAGGAGACCGCGTGCTCGGCGAACTTTACGAGGCGGCGCTGGCTGGCGCCGTGCAGGCCGAGGTCGAACACGCCGATGGCACCCGCATGCCCTTGGCCGTCGACCAGTGGCTCGACGCGGCGCCAGGCGACACCTCACTGGTCGACCGCTGCCACGGGCCCACGCTCGACGTGGGCTCCGGGCCGGGCCGGCTCACGGTGGCGCTCGCCGAGCGCGGTGTCCCGGCGCTGGGCATCGACGTCACGCCGTACGCGGTGAAGATCGCGCAGTCATCCGGCGCGCTCGCGATTCTCCGCGACGTGTTCGGGCGCGTTCCCGGTACGGGCCGCTGGATGACGGTCCTGCTGGCCGACGGGAACATCGGGATCGGCGGTGATCCGGCCGCGCTGCTGCGCCGGGTGGGCGAGCTGCTCGCGCACGGCGGCCACGCCCTCGTGGAGGTACAGCCCCCCGGCGTTCCGCTTCGCCGTGAGAACGTCCGGCTGCGCCAGGAAGGCTCCGCCGGCGCGTGGTTCCCGTGGGCCTACGTGGGCGCCGACCAGATCGGTGACGTCGCGCGCAGCGCCGGGCTGATCCTGGAGGAAACGTGGACCGCGAGCGGCCGCTGGTTCGCCGCGCTCGCATGCGAGGCGCCGGCCGTCCCATCGGTGGTCACGTTCGCCGCCGGAGCCCTGGGCGCCGGCGCGGACGCCGCCGAGGCCGGGTACGGGGACGCCGCGGCCGGGGATGAGCCGGCCGATCTCGGGGCCGAAGGACAGCTCGCGGTCTTAACGATCCATTACCGCTCGGGGGAGACACGCCCGTCATCACTGCCGTGATGGCAGCTTGATGACCATGAGTGCGAAGCTTCGGGCCGGCGCGGTCATCGCGGCCCTGGTGACGATCTGCGGTCTGGAATTCCTCGTCGTCCGGCCGAGCGCCGACCCGTTGCCACTGCAGCCCCTGCCGCTCGTCGTGGCCGCGTGGATGCTGTTCGCCGTCGCGGCGTGGCTGCTGCGCGGCATCTCCCTGCGCTGGTCGGTGGCCCTCATCATCATCGGCGGGATCGTCATCCAGATCGTCGCGATGTCGGCGCCGCCGCAGCAGAGCGACGACATGTACCGCTACATGTGGGACGGTCGCGTACAGGCGGCCGGCATCGACCCGTACGCCTTCGTGCCATCGGCGCCGCAGCTCGCGCACCTGCGCGACCCGTTCCTCTGGACCGCCGCCCATAGCAGCGCCCAGTTCCCGCACTGCGTCTGGCCGCACACTCCGGTACCCGGACACCCGGGCGCCACGCTGGTGCCGGGCTGCACCCGGATCAACCGCCCGACCGTGCCGACCATCTACCCGCCGGTCGCGGAGGCCTACTTCCTGGTGCTGCACTATGTCACGCCGGCGTACGCCGGATCGACGCCGGTGCAGGCGGCGGCGGGCGCCTGTGCGGTGCTGGTGACGCTGGTGCTGCTGGCCGGGCTCCGCTGGCTGGGCCGCGACCTGCGGTGGGCGGCGCTATGGGCGTGGTGCCCGACGGTCGCCCTGGAGGCAGGCAACAATGCGCACGTGGACGTGGTCGCGGTCCTGCTGGCGGCGGCGGCACTGCTCATCCTGGCCCGGCCGAACGGCGGCTGCCGGGGCGCGCTACTGGGCGGCGCGCTGCTCGGGCTGGCCATCGCGACCAAGATGACGCCTGTTCTCGCGGGTCCCGCGGTGCTGCGGCGCCGGTGGTGGGCGGTCATCGTCGCCGCGGGCGGAGCCGTCGCCGCCGTCTACGTGCCGCACGTGCTGGCCGTCGGCAGCAGGGTCATCGGGTTCCTGCCCGGGTACCTGCAGCAGGAGGGGTACGACAGCGGCCAGCGCTTCGCGATCATCGGGCTGTTCGCCGGCGGGCGGCTGGCCATCGTGATCGCCGTCGCGCTGCTCGCGCTGACCGGCCTGGCCGTGCTGCGCTTCTCCGACCCGGACCGGCCCTGGCGCGGCGCGGTCGTGATGACCGGCGTGGCCCTGGCCGTGACCACGCCGAACTATCAGTGGTACGCGATCCTCCTGGTCATGCTGGTGGTGCTGGACGGCCGGCCGGAGTGGCTGGCGTTCGCGGCCGGCGGCTACCTCGCGGCCGAGCCCCACCTGGGCCGCTGGCGGATCATTCACCACTCGCAGGCGATCGGGTACGGGCTGGGCGCCCTCTTCGTGGCCCTCGTCTGGGTCGTCCGGCTGGTCATCGCGCGCTACCCCCGCATGGTCTGCGCGGCGGCGGCCAGCGCCCCGCTGGCCGCCGCCGTCGCCCCCGCCGAGGGCGAGCTGGTGGGCGCACTGGCCACGGCCGGCGTATCTGCCGGCACAGCAATGGCAAGCGACACGCAGAACACAGCAGAAACGGCAGCCCCAGCAGGAATGCACGAGCCGGTGACACCGGCGGCCCTGCCGCAGCGGAAACGAGTGCCGGCCGTGGCCGCCGACGAGCGGGTGGTCAACGCGCCGCGGTCGCACGAGATCATCCCGACCGTCCCGCGCCGGTAACGGCCAGGCCGGCAGCCCGCGGCGGCCAGCAGCCCGCGGCGCCCGGCAAGCCCGCGGCGGCCAGTAGCGGCGCACGGCGGTCCATGCGCCCGTGTCGCGGGCGCTTCCTTACCTGTCGGTTACCGGCCCGCCGGAAAGCGGCCGGTGACGGCCAGGGCAAGGCAGATTGGATGCATGAGCTTTCAGGGCCCTGATCCCCGCCGGCGCCGTGGTAACGCCCCGGACAGGCCGTCCCGCCGTGATACGCAACAGGACGGGGGCACCGGCGCCTACCGGGGAACCGGCGACTACCAGAACGCGGCGGCGTGGCCTGGGGTTACGGACTATCAGGACCCCGCCGGCGCCTACCAGGACCCCGCCGGCGCCTACCAGGACCCCGCCGGCGCCTACCAGGACCCCGCCGGCGCCTACCAGGACCCCGCCGGCGCCTACCAGGACCCCGCCGGCGCCTACCAGGACCCCGCGCGCCTACCAGGACCCCGCGCGCCTACCAGGGCTCCGGCGCGTACCAGGGTTCCGCTTATCAGGACGGCGCATTTGGGGGCACTCCGCCCTACCCGGACGGCACCGATCGCCGGGCACACCGGATACCAGGATCCGGCCCCCTTCCCCGGCGCCGGCTACCCGGAATCCGGATACCAGAACGCCGGTTACCAAGGGCCGCAACCCGGGGGGTCCGGCTACCAGGGGCCGGTGTTCCCGGACACCAGCGCGTTCCAGCCCGCCACGTACGCGGGCGGGAACGCGGACGTCGCGAGCCAGCCGGACGCCCGGGGTTACCAGGGGGCCACGGCCTACCAGGATGCGGCCGCGTTCGCCGGCGCCGGACGCTCCCCGTCCGGTTACCCCCGCTCCGCCGATTACCCCGATGCCACCCGGTACCAGGAGCCGGCCACCTTCCAGAACCCGGTTCCGGGCCCGGAGGCGGCTTACCCGCCCGCCGGCGAGCACCCGAGCCTGCCCGGCGTGAAGCTGGCCGACCTCGCCGCCCAGGATCCCACGGCATACCAGGGGCTCGAGGGCTACCTCAACGGAGGAGGCGCCAGGGCCGACGGCGGCGTGGGCGCGGGTGCCCGGCGGCGTGGCCGCGGATTCCTGGCCGGCATCGTGACCGGGCTGCTGTCCGGCGCCGTGACGATCGGCGTGGCCATCCTCGCGGCGGCGTTCGTGCGCCCGCAGGCGTCGCCGGTGATCGCGATCGGCGACGCCGTGCTCGGCCGGGCATCGGCCGGGGTGAAGGCGTTCGCCATCCAGTCGTTCGGCGAAAACTACAAGCTCATGCTCCTGACGGGCATCTACCTGGTCATCGCGCTCCTCGCGATGGCCATCGGGCTGCTCGCCAGGCGGCGGCTGGCCGGCGGCGTGATCGGCATGGCCGCGGTCGGTGCCTTCGGGGCCTTCGTGGCCCTCACCCGGCCGGAGAGCCACGCCACCGATGTGATCCCCTCCCTCATCGGTGGCGTGGCCGGCGTCGCGGCCCTGGTCCTGCTCGTCCGGGCCGGGGATCCGCAGGTCATCCTGGCGGCCGCCGCGCAACGGGCCCGCGGCGGTTACGGCCGGGCGGGCGAGCCGGAAGTGGTCGGCACCAACCGCCGCAATTTCCTGCTGGCCGGCCTCACGGCGGCCGGGACGGCGGCCGTGGCCGGGATAGCCGGGCAGGTGCTCACCCGGCAGCGGTTCAACGCCAGCGGCTCCCGTAGCGCCGTCAAGCTCCCTGTCCCGCTGCAGAAGGCGCCCCCGCTGCAGCCCGGGGCCGAGCTCACCATGCCGGGGCTGTCGCCCTTCTACACGCCGAACGCCAGCTTCTACCGCATCGACACGGCCCTCGTCGTCCCGCAGCTCACCACCGCCAACTGGGAACTGCGCATCCACGGCATGGTGGACAAGCCGGTCACGATCAACTTCGACGACCTGATGAAGCGGCCGCAGATCGAGCGGGACATCACGATCGTCTGCGTGTCGGAGTCGGTGGGCGGCGGATACATCGGCAACGCCCGGTGGCAGGGCGCCCGGCTCGCCGACCTGCTCCGCGAGGCCGGGGTCCACCCCGGGGCCACCCAGATCGTCATGCGCGACACCCAGGGGATGGCTATCGGCGTCTCCACGCAGGCCGTGCTGGACGGCCGGGACGCGATGCTGGCCGTCGCCATGAACGGCGTGCCGCTGCCGCCCGAGCACGGCTTCCCGGTCCGGGTCGTCGTCCCGGGACTGTACGGCTACGTCTCGGCGTGCAAATGGGTCGTCGACATGGAACTGACGACCTACGCCGCCTACAACGCCTACTGGGTCAAGCGGGGCTGGTCGGAGCAGGCGGCGGTCAAGACCGAGTCCCGCATCGACACCCCGAAGACCGGCAAGGCCCTCACCGCGGGCCCCGTCGTCGTGGCGGGCGTAGCGTGGGCCCAGCGCAAGGGGATCGCGCGCGTCGAGGTCGGCGTGGACGGCGTATGGTACGAGGCGACCCTGGCCACGCAGGACACGATCGACACCTGGCGGCAGTGGTACTACCGCTGGGACGCCACGCCGGGCGCGCACAAGATCCGGGTCCGGACGACCGACCAGACCGGCTACACGCAGACCGCCGTCGTGCAGGGACCGGAGCCGGACGGGGCCACCGGCTACCACACCATCCAGGTGAACGTGGCCTGAGGAGACGGACGGCGTGACGGGTCACCGTGGGCCGAGGAGACTGGCGGCGCGCCGTAGCTGTGGCCTGACGGTCGCCGGGCCGGTCAGGAGGAGCTGGCGAGCGCCGTGATCAGGTCGTCGATCGGAACCTGGCCGGTCACGGGATACGAACCGGCCGCTAGTAGTACTTTGTTAGGTCGGAGTGAGGGCGGCGGCGAGCCGGTCGAGTGTGACGGGCTGCCGGCACAGGGGGCAGGCGCCGAGGATGAGGGCCAGGACGATCTGCAGTTCTCGCAGGGCCTGGTAGAGGGTCATCCCGGCGCAGCCACTTTTGGGTCGGTGCGGATCATGGTGATGAAGGCCTGGGCGAGGATGGCGAGGGTGACGTGGCGGTGCCAGCCGGTGAATGAGCGGCCCTCGAAGTGGTCCGGGCCCAGGCCGGTCTTCAGTTCGCGGTAGTCGTGCTCGATCCGCCAGCGGATCTTGGCCAGCCGCACCAGCTCGGTGATGGGGGTGTCCTCCGGCAGGGTGGACAGCCAGTAATCGGTGGGCTCGTCGGCTTCGGGCGGCCATTCGGCCAGCAGCCAGCACTCCGGGAGGCTGCCGTCGCGGCTGCGGGGGATGTCCCGGTTGGCGGGGCGGACCCGGATCGCCACAAACCAGCTGGTCATGGCGGCGACAGGGTTGCCGTTGGTGGCCTTGGTGCCCTGCCGCCAGGTCACCGGCCGGACCTGGTCCGCGCTGGCGATCGCGAGCTGGCGCAGGGTTGCCGGCGGGGCGGGGCAGGCGGGCCTGGGCGGCCGGCCGGGCCCGCCGCCCAGGGTCCGCGTCACCGGCTGCGCGTCGCCGGCGTAGCCGCTGGTGGTGCCCTTGACCGCGACCGCGTACCGCCAGCCCCGGGCATCCAGTTCCACCCGGAAGGTGGTGTTGTCCCCGTAGCCCGCATCGGCCACCACGACCGGCCGGGCGCCGCCGGCAGCGGTGATCTCCTCCAGCACGCCCCACCCGCCCGGCCCGGTCATCTCCTGGAGCATCTCCAGCGCCAGCCGCCACTTCTCGCGGTGCCGGATGCCGTCCGGGATGCGGGCCTGCGCACGGCGGCGCCGGGCCCGGGCCGCCGCCACCGGATCGGCCAGCGCCGTGTCGTCCCAGCTCTCCGGGCAGAACAGCCGCCAGTCCGCCGCGGACGACGCGTGCTCGTTCACCAGGTGCACGCTGACGGCGATCTGGCAGTTGGCGACCTTGCCCAGCGTGCCGGAATACTGCCGGGCCACGCACGGCGAGGCCGTCCCGTCCTTGGGAAACCCGGTGTCATCGACCACCAGCGCCTCCACCGGCTGACTGGACGCGAACCACCGCGCCACGTTCCGCCGCACCGCCACATAATCCCAGGTCGAGGACGTGATGAACTGCTGCAGCCGCTGATGATCTGTGCCCAGCCGCGCCGCCATCGGCTGCATCGACTTGCGCTGCCCGTCCGTCAGCAGCCCGCGCACATACAACTCACCCTTGGCGCGCTGATCCTTCCGCGGCAGCCCGCCGAGCATCTCCGCGGTGAAGTCCAGCAGCTGCGGCCGGACCTCCGCGATCTCCTGAGGGGTCATGCCGGTATAACACCGCAGAACCCGCCAGTCATACCAGACCTAACAAAGTACTACTAGGGCGCGTCCGCGCGCACGCAATAGTAAGTATGGCGACGCAGCTCACGGCAGTGGGCGGCGATCCACTGGATCCGCGGGTCGGCGGTGGACAGAGCCAGGACCAGGTGGAACTGCCCGCTGCTGATGCCGGCCTTGAGCTCGCTCAGCGTGGGCGATGGGATCGTTCCGGTGAACCCGCCGATCGGGAGCGCTTCCAGGCCGCTCGTGTAGATGAACACCGACGCAATGTATGAGCTCTGCGCAGCCAGCAGGTCGGGCGCGCTGCCTTGCAGGATCTTCAGGCGCGGGATCGTGACTCGCTGCAGCGTGGCCAGCTTCGCCGGCACCGAGGCGAGCAGGCTGGCCAGCCGTGCCGGCTCGAATGGCGTGTCGAAGGCGCTCTCGTGATTGGCGGCCAGGCTGGCCGATGCCACGGCGGGCGCCCCCAAGGCGGCGGCGAGGGCGGCCGCCACGGCCGCGGTCGTGAGCACGGAACGCTTGACGAGCGCCGAACCGACGGCCACCGCGACCGCCGTGGCGCCAACCGCGATGATGGCCGGGACCAGCCAGCCGGGGACATGAGCGCCCTGCGCCGGAACGAGCCATACGGCGTATGCGGTGGTGCCAGCCGAAACGACCGCGAGGCCGATCCCGCGGGCCGCGGCGCCGCCCGCCCGGCTCGTGCCAGGCGCGAAGGCCGAGACCGCGGCCGCCGCAAGGATGGCCGCGATCGCAGGAGTGAGTGCGGCCGTGTAGTACGTCTGGACATAGGCCGCCGCCGAGAACGCCACGGTCAGTATCAGCAGCCACGCCCCCCACAGCACGAAGCACGCGCGGAGGCCGTCCCCTCTAGGCCGCCGCCAGCGGCTGGCGATCCCCCAGATGGCGGCAAGGAACGCCGCGGGCAGCAGCCAGGCCGTGTCCCGGCCAAGGTTTCCGGTGAACAGCCGGTCAACGCCCGGCTTGGCGACGGGAATGATCTGGTCGGGCGCGAGCTGGGACGCGAGCAACTGAACTGGCGTCTGGTCGCCGAACCGGCCGAAGCCGTTATAGACGAAGACCTGCGCATAGACGGAATTGTTGCTGCTTCCGTCGGCGTAGGGGCGATGTGCAGCCGGAACGAGGGAGACCGCCGTCATCCAGGCGAGCGACACGATCCCGGCGACGATACCCGCGACCACGAGGTGGCGGACGCGTGTGGCCAGCGGTCCCGGACCGTCGAGTAGGTACGCCAAGCCGAAGGCCGGCAGCACCAGCCATGCCTCGATCATCTTGGCCTGGAAGGCGAGCCCGACCCAGAACGCGGCCAGGATAAGCCTGGCCTGCACGCCCAGCACGCCCCGGCCCTTGGCCGTAATGGCGGCTGATACCGAGTCGGCGGCCAGGACCAGCAGCAGGATCATCAGCGAGTCCGAGATGTTGCCCCGGTTCAGAGCCACCGTCGCCGGGCTGACCGCGATGGCCAGCGCGGCGATCAGGCCAGCGGCCGGACCTGCCAGCCGGGATACCGCACGGTACAGCACCAGTACCGTGAGCACCCCCTCCACCACCTGGGGAAGGACGATCACCCAGGTGTGAAAGCCGGAGGCGCGCACCGCCAGCGCCTGGATCCAGAACGCCCCGGGCAGCTTGTCCAGGCTTATCGTCCCTGCCGGATCGAAGGCGCCGAAGATGAAGTTGTGCCAGCTCACCGACATGCTCCGGACGGCAGCCGCATAGTAGAACTCAAGCATGTCCTGGCCGACGGACCAGGCGTACGACACCCCCGCCAGGGCGGCTATGAGGGCGAGTGCGGCGCGGCGCAGCCACAGCGGGCGCCGGCCAGAAGGCTGCACTGGCCCCGCTTCTTGCTGCGGCGGAGGTTCTTCCCCTGCTGTTTCCTCCGCGTCGTGCTGGCCCTGCGGTTCGCGGGAGGGATGCGGCCCGGCAACCACGGCAATCCTTCCTCAAACTTCAGGATCCGCGGCATCAGGCAGAAGACCAGCAGTCACCACGGCGAGGGATGGCCCGCGGCCTTGTCCGCAGACTACGAACAGCCAGAATTACCTTCTCGCTGAGGCTACTCGCTGCGAGCCTGCTCAGTCTTCCGGTTTTTGCTGGCGCGCAGGACCGGCCTGACACACCAGGATCCGCCGTATCTGCTCACCACCGTCGCGAACCCGGCACCGCGAGCACCACGGCGGCCGTCGCCAGGTGAATCGGTCAATCCCCCGTCCGCCAGCACCGCCGAGAGAACGGTTCAATTCAAATTGATGTATTGTCCGGGCTGTGGATGGCGCCCTTTCTGATCCGGCGATTGCATCGCAGAGGTTTCTCCGGCTGGCGGGGGATCCGCTGCGGTGGCGGCTGCTGACGGAACTGGCCCGTGGCGACCGGCGGGTCGAGGAGCTGACCGGTTTGCTGGACCGGCCGCAGAACCTCGTGTCCTACCATCTGGCCAAGCTGCGTTCAGCGGGTCTGGTGTCGGCGCGGCGCAGCTCGGCGGATGCACGCGATGCCTACTACACCGTTGATCTGGGACGGTTCGGCGAGCTGCTGGCCCAGGCAGGCCGGGCGGTGCATCCGGGGCTGCGGCTGGCTCTGGCGCCCCCGCTGGTTTCTGCGGCACTGCCTGGGAGGGCAGCGGCCCGGTTGCTGTTCTTGTGCACCGGTAACAGTGCCCGGTCCCAGATCGCCGAAGCGCTGGCGGTGGCCTGCTCGGATGGCCGCGTGCAGGCGTCCAGCGCGGGAAGCCGCCCGAAGCCGTTGCATCCCAATGCTGTCCGGGTGATGCGTGAACGGGGCATCGACGTGGGTTCCCGCCGTTCGAGGCATCTGAGCACCTTCGCGGCGCACCGGTTCGATTATGTGATCACGTTGTGTGACAAGGTGCGTGAGGTCTGCCCGGAGTTCCCCGGTCATCCCGGCTACATTCACTGGAGCATCCCGGATCCGGCTGCGTCCGGGGGCGACGACGACGCCACCCTTGCGGCGTTCCGGGACACCGCGACGGAGGTCGAGCGGCGCATGGCCTACCTGCTGGCGGGGCTGGGCGCCCTGCCGGAGCAGGCCTCGTGACCAACGGCGGCGAGATGCCCGCCGGTGCAATCCCGCCGGGCCCCGGGACAGACCCCGCGCCGGATCCGCGGCCGGTGCCGCTGGCCACGATCTTGCGGGAGTGGGGGCGTATCGGCTGTGTCGGGTTCGGCGGGCCGCCGGCCGGCCTCACCGGCCCTGGCTGGAGACGCCGCAGGCAGACGTTCCGCTGGCTGATCTACCTGATCGCCGCCGCCGCCGCTGCCGCGACGCTCGGCGTGTGGCTGGTCGCGCGGCGGCGCCTTCCGTCTCGCCTGCGACTGCCGGCATGGCACCGTCCCCCCGTACCGAACAAATGTGACGACAGTATCACACTGTGTAGTCGAAACCGTGAAGGTGTAGCTGCCCGCGACTGCCGGTGACAACGGCCCCCGTTATGAGACGGAGTGGGTGATCGTGGCTGTGTAGGTGCCTGTGATGGCTGTGCTGGGCACTGATACCTGGATTTGGGGGTTCCAGGTGGCGGTGTTGTCGCCGTTGGCGCTGGTGGCTGTGACGATGGGCTGGGGTGAGCCGGACAGGACGGTGGCGGGGGTGGGGGTGAACGCAGCTGATCCGGTGGTGGTGGCGAGTGTGTTGATGAGGTAGGAGGCGCTACCGGCCTGGATGAGGTCGGCTGGGGTCAGTGTGTTGGTGAAGTCGGTGGAGGAGACGGTCGCGGTCCAGCTGGCGCCGGGCAGAGCACGGTTGTCGGTCACCGTGACGGTGCCGAGGCTGGTGGTGGCTGTTCCGCCGGTGGTGATCGACCCGAGGCCGGCACCGGCCGGGGCGCTGATCGACAGCGTGCCGGTGATGACCGCGACGGTGGCGGTGCAGGCGGGGTTGGTGGTTGCGGTGGGGCAGGTGCTTCCCGGCGCCGCCGAGGTGACGGTGTTGACCATGATCTTGTCGCCGGTTTCGGGGTCATCGACGGTCGCCGAGTAGGTGATGGTCACGCTGCCGCCCACGGCGAGGTTCCCGGTCCAGGTCAGGCCGGGGCTGGTGTACGACACGCTGCCGGCGGTTCCGGTGGTGGCGGCTACGGCGTCGCCGTTGTAGGCGGCGTCGCCGAGGATTCCGGTGAGGTCGTCGGTGATGGTGGCGCCGGTGTAGGGGGTCTGCCCGGTGTCGGCGGCGGTGATCGTGTAGTCCACCGTGCCGCCCGGCGTGGTGGTGGCGATGTTCGCGGTCTTGGTGATGGTGAGGGCGGGGATGAGGTCCTGGACGGTGGCGGTGCACGCGGCGGCGGCGCCGCCGGGCGGGCAGTTGCTGCCGGCGGCGCCGGAGGTGACCGTGTTGGACATGAGCTTGTCCCCGGTGTCGGGGTTGTGCACGGTGACCGAATAGGTGATGGTCACGGTGGCGCCCACGGCGAGGTTCCCGGTCCAGGTCAGGACCGGGCTGGTGTAGGAGGTGCTGGAGACGGTTCCGGTGCTGGCGGCTGCGGCGTCGCCGTTGTAGCCGGCGTCGCCGAGGACCCCGGTCAGGTCGTCGGTGATGGTGGCGCCGGTGTAGGGGGTCTGCCCGGTGTCGGTGACGGTGATCGTGTAGCCCACCGTGGTCCCGGGCGTGGTGGTGGTCATGTCCGCGGTCTTGGTGATGGTCAGGGCGGGGGTCAGGACGGGGACGCTGACCGTGCAGCGGGGGTCGGTGCCGGCGGGCGGGCAGTTGCTGCCGGGCGCGGTGGTGGAGTCGGTGGCGGTCAGTACCGTGTTCAGCGGGACGGCGTTGTGCACCGTGACGCTGCCGCTGATGGTGACGGCCTGGCCGGCCGGGATGCTGCCGGTCCACGAGACGCTGGTGGGGGTGACGGTCAGCGTCCCGGAGGTCGCGGTCTGGTCGCCGTCGGGGGTGGCGTTGGCCAGCACGGCGCTGGCGTTGGGCACGATCGTGATCCCGGTGTAGGGGACCTGGCCGGTGTTGGTGAAGGTGGAGGTGAAGCGGACCACCCCGTCCGGCGTGGTGGTGGCCACGTTGGAGGAGTTGACGATCGCCAGCTGGGCCACGGTCACGGTGACGGTGCACCGCGGGTCGGTGCTGCCGGGCGCGCAGTTGCTGCCCGCAGTGGCCGAGGTGACCGTGCTGGCCAGGATGCCGCTGCCGGTGCCGGGGTTGTGCACGGTGACCGAATAGGTGATGGTCGCGGACGCGCCGGGCGTGAGGTTCCCGGTCCAGGTCAGGCCGGGACTGGCGTACGACACGGTGCCGGCGGTCGTGGGGGTGACGCTCGCGTCGCCGTTGTAGGCGGCGTCGGCGAGGACCCCGGTCAGGTCGTCGGTGATGGTGGCGCCGGTTTAGGTGCTCTGCCCGGTGTCGGTGACGGTGATCGTGTAGTCCACCACCCCGCCCGGCGTGGTGGTGGCGGCGTTCGCGGTCTTGGTGATGGTCAGGGCGGGGGTCAGCACGATGACGGTGGCGGTGCAGGCGGCGTTCCCGCCGCCGGGCGGGCAGCTGCTGCCGGCGGCTGAGGAGACCGCGGTATTAATCATGATCTTGTCCGCGGTGTCGGGGTTGTGCACGGTGACCGAATAGGTGATGGTCACGGTGGCGCCCACGGCGAGGTTCCCGGTCCAGGTCAGGTCCGGGCTGGTGTAGGAGACGCTGGAGACGGTTCCGGTGCTGGCGGCGGCGGCGTCGCCGTTGTAGGCGGCGTCGTCGAGGACCCCGGCCAGCGAGTCGGTGACGGTCGCGGCGGGGTAGGGGGTCTGCCCGGTGTCGGTGACGGTGATCGTGTAGCCCACCGTGGTCCCGGGCGTGGTGGCGGTCATGTCCGCGGTCTTGGTGATGGTCAGGGCGGGGGTCAGGACGGGGACGCTGACCGTGCAGCGGGGGTCGGTGCCGCCGCTCGGTGGGCAGTTGCTGCCGGGCGCGCTGGTGGAGTCGGTAGCGGTCAGTACCGTGTTCAGCGGGACGGTGTTGTGCACCGTGACGCTGCCGCTGATGGTGACGGCCTGGCCGGCCGGGATGCTGCCGGTCCACGAGACGCTGGCGGGGGTGACGGTCAGCGTCCCGGAGGTCGCGGTCTGGTCGCCGTCGGGGGTGGCGTTGGCCAGCACGGCGCTGGCGTTGGGCACGATCGTGATCCCGGTGTAGGGGACCTGGCCGGTGTTGGTGAAGGTGGAGGTGAAGCGGACCACCCCGCCCGGCGTGGTGGTGGACGCGTTCGCCTGGATGGCGATCAGCAGCTGGGCCACCGCGACCGTGGCGGTGCACCGCGGGTCGGTGCTGGCGGCCGCGCAGTTGCTGTCCGGTGATGACGAGGTGATGGTGCTGGCCAGGATGCCGCTGCCGGTGCCGGGGTTGTGCACGGTGACCGAATAGGTGATGGTCACGGACGCGCCGGCCGCCAGGCCGCCGGTCCAGGTCAGGTCCGGGCTGGTGTAGGTGACGGTGCCGGCGGAGGCATGGGCGTCGCCGTTGTAGGCGGCGTTGGCGAGCACCCCGGTCAGGTCATCGGTGAACGCCGCCCCGGGGTAGGTGCTCTGCCCGGAGTTGGCGACCGTGATCGTGTAGGTCACCACCCCGCCCGGCGCGGTGGAGGCCGCGTTCGCCGTATTGGTGAAGGTCAGCGTCTGGGTGCCGACCAGGCCGATGGTGACGGTGCAGCGGGGATCGGTGCTGGCGGGCGCGCAGTTGCTGCCGGCCGCGGTGGAGGTGACCGTGTTAGACAAAGCCGTGTCCCCGGTGTCGGGGTTGTGCACGGTGACCGAATAGGTGATGACCGCGGACGCGCCGGCCGCCAGGGCCCCGGTCCAGGTCAGGTCCGGGCTGGTGTAGGACACGGTGCCGGCGGTCCCGCCGGTGGCGTTCGCGTCGCCGTTGTAGGCGGCGTCGTCCAGGACCCCGGTCAGGTCATCGGTGACGGTGGCGCCGGGGTAGGGGGTCTGCCCGGAGTCGGTGACGGTGATCGTGTAGCCCACCGTCTCGCCGGGCCCCGCGGACGTGACGTTCGCGGTCTTGGTGATGGTCAGGGCGGGGGTCAGCACGATGACGGTGGCGGTGCAGGCGGCGTTCCCGCTGTTCGCCGGGCAGGTGCTGCCGGCCGCGCCGGAGACCGCGGTGTTGGTCATGACCTTGCCGCCGGTGTCCGGGCTGTGCACGGTGACCGAATAGGTGATGACCGCGGACGCCCCGGCCGCCAGGTCCCCGGTCCAGGCCAGCACCGGGCTGGTGTAGGAGACGGTTCCGTTGGCGGCGGCTGCGGCGTCACCGTTGTAGGCCGCGTTGGCCAGCACCCCGGTCAGGTCGTCGGTGACGCTCGCGCCGGTGTACGGGGTCTGCCCGCTGTTGGTCACCGTGATCGTATAGGCCACCACCCCGCCCGGCGCGATGCTGCTCACGTTCGCGGTCTTGGTGATGGCCAGGGCGGGGGTCAGCACGGGGACGCTCACCGAGCAGCGCGGGTCGGTGCCGCCCGCTGGGCAGTTGCTGCCGGCCGCGCTGGTGGTAATGGTGGAGGTGAGCACCGTGTTCAGCGGGACGGAGTCATTGACCGTGACGGTGCCGGTGACGGTGACCGTCCCGCCGGCCGGGATGCTGCCGGTCCACGAGACGCTGGCGCCGGCGATGGTCAGCGTCCCGGAGGTCGCGGTCTGGTCACCGTTGATGGCGGCGTGGTCCAGCACATTGCTGGCGTCGGTCGCGATCGTGATACCGGTATAGGGGACCTGGCCGGAGTTGGTGAAGGTGGTGGTGAAGCGGACCACCCCGCCCGGCGTGGTGGTGGCCACGTTGGAGGAGTTGACGATCGCCAGCTGGGCCACGGTCACGGTGACGGTGCACCGCGGGTCGGTGCTGCCGGGCGCGCAGTTGCTGCCCGCGGTGGCCGAGGTGACCGTGCTGGCCAGGACGCCGCTGCCGGTATCGGGGCTGTCCACCGTGACCGAATAGGTGACCGTCGCGGACGCCCCAGCCGCCAGGTTCCCCGTCCAGGTCAGGTCCGGGCTGGAATACGACACGCTGCCGGCGGTCCCGCCGGTGACGCTCGCGTCGCCGTTGTAGACCGCGTTGGCCAGCACCCCGGCCAGCGGGTCGGTGAACGTCGCCCCGGTATAGGCGGTCTGCCCGGAGTCGGTCACCGTGACCGTGTAATCGACCACCCCGCCCGGCGTGGCGGTGGCCACGTTCGCGGTCTTGGTGATGGTCAGGGCGGGGGTCAGCACGATGACGGTGGCGGTGCAGGCGGCGTTCCCGCTGTTCGCCGGGCAGGTGCTGCCGGCCGCGCCGGAGACCGCGGTGTTGGTCATGACCTTGCCGCCGGTGTCCGGGCTGTGCACGGTGACCGAATAGGTGATGACCGCGGACGCGCCGGCCGCCAGGTCCCCGGTCCAGGCCAGCACCGGGCTGGCATACGACACGCTGCCGGACGTCGCGACCGCGATGCCGTCCAAGGCCGCGTTGGCCAGCACACTGGTCAGGTCGTCGGTGACGCTCACGCCGCTATAGGGGCTCTGCCCGCTGTTGGCCACCGTGACCGTGTAGGCCACCACCCCGCCCGGCGCGATGCTGCTCACGTTCGCGGTCTTGGTGATGGTCAGGGCGGGGGTCAGCACCGTGACCGTGGCCGTGCACCGGGCATCGGTCCTGCCGGGCGCGCAGTTGCTGCCCGCCGTGGCCGAGCTGACCGTGTTGGCCAGGATCCCGCTGCCGGTATCGGGGCTGTTCACCGTGACCGAATAGGTGATCGTCGCGGACGCCCCGGCCGCCAGGTTCCCGGTCCAGGTCAGGGCCGGGCTGGAATACGACACGCTGCCGGACGTCGCGGCCGCGTTCCCGCTGAAGGCCGCGTTGGCCAGCACGCCGGTCAGCGAGTCGGTGACGCTCGCCCCGGTATAGGCGGTCTGCCCGGTGTTGGTCACCGTCACCGTATAGGCCACCGTGCCGCCCGGCGCCACCGACGACACGCTCGCGGTCTTGACGATCGTCAGGGCCGAGACCGGGATCGACACGGTGCAGCGCGTGTCGGTGCTGCCGGCCGGGCAGTTGGTGCCCGCAGTCGCCGATGTCACCGTGAAGTTCAGCGTCCCGTTGCCCGTGTAGGGGTTGTTGACGGTGAACGAGAAGGTGACGGTCGCGGCGGCGCCCGCAGCGAGGTTGCCGGTCCAGGTCAGGTTCGGGCTGGCATAGGACACCGTACCGCCCGCGGTCGCGGCGGCGTTGTTGCTGTAGGTGGCGTCGTCGAGGACACCGGCCAGCGGGACGGTGAACGTGACGCCGGAGTAGGCGCTCGCGGCGGTGTTGGTGATCGTGATCGTGTAGTGCACGGTACCGCCCTGCGTCGCCGTGGTGGTATCAGCGGACGCGGCAATGACCAGCGGCCCGGCCGCGATGGTGATGCTCAGGGACTGCGTGGCGGTCAGGCCGTCCGCGTCGGTCACTGTGACGGTGAAGGTGGACAGTCCCACCGTGGTCGGGGTGCCGAACAGCGTCCCGCTGGCGGCGCCGAGCGTGACCCCAGCCGGGAGGCTGCCGGTGGCCACCGACCAGGTGAACGGCCCGGTCCCGCCGGTGACGGCGAGCGGATCACTGTAGGCCACCCCGGCCTGCCCGGACGGCGGCGCCGGGACAGAAAGGGACGGGACGGCCGCGATGACCAGGGAGACCGCCTGCGTCGCGCTCTGCCCGGTCGTGTCGGTGACCTGGACCGTGAAGCCGTAGCTGCCACCGGCCGCCGGGGTCCCGGCGAGCACCCCGGTGGAGGAGCCGAGCGTGAGGCCCAAGGGCAGGGTCCCGCTGCTGACCGACCAGGTCAGCGCGCCCGTGCCGCCCGTCGCGGTCAGTGTGTCGCTGTAGGCGATGCTGACCTCACCCGCCGGGGGGGCCGCGAACGTCAGGGCCGGCCCGGCGTTGATGGTCACCGCGGCCGACGACGCCGACGCCGGCCCGGTACCGGCCGCGTTGACCGCCGCGACCGTGAAGGTGTAACTGGTGCCCGGGGTCAGGCCGGTCACCGACTCGGTGGTCGCGCTGCTCGTGAACGTCTGCGCCGCCTGCCCGACGCCCCCGGTAAAAGGCGTGACCACATAGCCGGTGATCAGGCCGCCGCCGTTGCTGACCGGAGCCGTCCAGGTCACGGTGGCGGCCCGGTCCCCCGCCGTTACCGCGGTGATCACCGGCGCCCCCGGCAGCGTCACGGCGCCCGGCGCCGCCGCATAGTGCGCGGCGACCCGCCCCGCGCTGAGCTGGGTGCCATAGATCGAGACCTCGGCGAGGAGCCGGCGAAGTAGTTGCTGTGCGGGGCCGAGGACCAGCCGCCCAGGCTGTCGTAGCCCACCCGCCAGCTGCCGGAGTACGTCTGTGACGATGCCGTGGGCGAGGCGGAGGAGGCGGCGAGCGCGCCGTCGACGTACAGCATCATGCCCGCGGGGCCGATGGTGGCGACCGCCTGGTGCCACTTGCCGTCGTTATAGTCCGAGGTCGTGTGCACGGTCTGGTTCGGGGAGACGCCGAAATAGACCTGCCCGGCGTTGTTCATGTAGATGTGCCGGTCGTAGTTGCCGCTCGCACCGGTGATGGCGCTGCCGAAGCCGGCCAGCATGCCCCCGTTGCTCGTGGTCGTGCTGAACCACACCTCGAGTGAGAAGGTGGCAGGCGAGGTCACGATGTTGGCGTTCGACACGTAGCCGGTCGAGCCGTCGAAGCTGGCGGCGGTTCCGCAGCTGGTCGGGCCGGCCACGCCGAGGGTAACCCCGCCCTGGTAGGTGCCGTTGTGCGGGGCTGAGGAGACGTCCTGTGCCGTCACGGGCGACTTGTCGCCGAGCTGGTACCACAGGGCCGGGCTGTCGGCGGCCACCGCGGTGGAATACGCGGAGGTCAGGCAGGCCGCGGGGATGACGGAGACGGCCGTGCTCGGCGCCGAGTTACCGTCCGTGGTGCGGGTGACGACGGTGACTGAGTAGGCGGTGCCGTCGGTCAGCCCGGTGATCGTGCAGCTCGTCGTGGTGGCGGAACAGCTGGCGCCGCCCGGCGTGGCGGTGGCGGTGTAGCCGGTGAGCGTGCCGGTACCCAGGGTAGCCGGGGCCGTCCAGGAGATGGCCGCGGTCGAGTCGCCCGCCGTCGCGGTGACACCGGTCGGCGGCTGCGGCGACAGCATGAGGACCTGTACCGGGGCCGTCCGCTGCGTGGTGGTGCCGTCGCCCAGCTGCCCTGAGCCGTTAGCGCCCCAGCAGTAGGCGCCGGTGCTGCCCACCACGCAGGTGGCCGTGTTGCCGGCCGAGACCTGGGCCAGCGTCACCCCGGCCAGTACGCTGGTGACCGTCACCGCCACCGGGACGCTGCTGGTGGTGGTGGAGCTGTTGCCCAGCTGGCCGCTGCTGTCCAGGCCCCAGCAGTAAGGGACGCCCGTGCCGCCAAGCGCGCACGTGAAACTGGCGCCCGCGCTGACCTCGGTCAGCGTCACCCCAGCCAGGATCCCGGTGGCCATCACCGTCACCGGGACGCTGCTGCTCGTGGTAGAGCCGTTGCCTAGCTGACCGCTGGCGTTGTAACCCCAGCAGTAGGCGGCCCCGGTGCCGCCGAGCGCGCAGGAGAAAACGTTGCCCGCGCTGATCTGGGTGAGCGTCACCCCGGACAGCACCCCGGTCGTGGTGACGGCCACCGGCACGGAGCTGTTCGTGGTCGAGTTGTTTCCGAGCTCGCCGTTGCTGTTGAGACCCCAGCAGTACGCGAGGCCGGTGCTGCTAAGGGCGCAGGCGAGATCGTTGCCCACGCTGATCTGGGTCAGCGTCACCCCGGACAACACCCCGGCGGTGGACACTGCGACTGGGACGCTGCTGCTGGTGACCGTGTTGTTTCCCAGCTGGCCGTCGGAGTTTCTTCCCCAGCAGTACGCCAGGCCGTTGCTGCCAAGTGCGCACGCGTTGTAACCGCTGTCGGCGGTGATCTGGGTGACGGTAATCCCGGAAAGCACCCCGGCGGTGGACACCGCCACCGGGACGCTGCTGTTCACCGTCGAGTTGTTGCCGAGCTCGCCGTCGGCGTTGAAACCCCAGCAGTACACGGCCCCCGCACCGCTCAGCGCGCAGGTGAAGTAGTAGCCCGCGACGATCTGGGTGAGGATCACCCCGGACAGCACGCCGGACGTGGACACTGCCACCGGGAAGCTGCTGTTGACGGTGCTGTTGTTCCCGAGTTCGCCATCGCTGTTGTCGCCCCAGCAATAGGCCTTGCCGTTCCTGATCAGGCACGAGTGCGTATACCCGGCCGAGATCGTCGACTGGGAGGTGACGGCCGTCGGCACCACGAAGTGCGTGCCCGTGGCCGGGTTACCCGCCTGGCCGGAGGTGTTCAGGCCCCAGCAGTAGGCCGCGCTCGCGGAGCCGAGCGCGCAGGCGAAGTTGGTGCCCAGGCTGACCTGGGTCAGCGTCTCCCCCGAGCCAAGTCCGGACGTGGTCACCGCCACCGGGACGGTGCTGTTCGTGGTCGAGTTGTTCCCGAGCTCACCGTTGGCGTCCTGACCCCAGCAGTAGCCGGCGCCGCCGCTTGACAGCGCGCAGGTGGTGCCGGAGCCGGTCGCGATCTGGGTCAGGGTCACCCCCGACAGCACCCCGGAGGTGGTCACCGCCACCGGCACGCCCGGGGTTGAGTTCGCCCCGCCGTTGCCTAGCTGGCCGTAGGACGCGGCCCCCCAGCAGTACGCGGCACCCGTGCTGGCCAGCGCGCACGTGTACTGCCCGCCCTGGTCAGCGCTGACCTGGGTGAGGCTCACGCCAGACAGCACCCCCGAGGTGGACACCGCCACCGGTACCAGGCTCTGCGTCGTGATGCTGTTCCCGAGCTGGCCGTTGCCGTTGGCACCCCAGCAGTACGCGGCACCGTTGGAGCCCACCACGCAGGTGTGGCCGTACCCGGCGGTGATCTGCGTGATAGTCACTCCGGACAGCACCCCGGAGGTGGACACCGCCACCGGCACCAGGCTCCTGGTCGTGCTGTTGTTCCCAAGCTGGCCGTTGCCGTTGGACCCCCAGCAGTAGGCGGTGCCGGTCGAGTCGAGCGCGCACACGTGGGCGTTACCTGCCGCGAGCTGGGTCAAGGTCTTGCCCGCAAGCACCCCCGTGGTGGTCACCGCGACCGGCACCGGGCTCTGCGCCGTGCTGTTGTTGCCCAGCTGGCCGCTGGTGTTCAGGCCCCAGCAGTACGCGGCGCCGGTGCTGTCAAGCGCGCAGGTGCTGCTGCCGCCCGCGACGATCTGGGTCAGGGTCCGGCCCGCAAGAACCCCGCCGGTGTACACGGGGACGGGCGAGGTGCTGCTGATGGTCGAGCCGTCCCCCAGCTGGCCGTTGCTGTTGCTGCCCCAGCAGTAGGCGGTGCCGGACTGGATCATGCACGAGTGCGCGTTACCCGCGGCGATCAGAGTTGCGCGCGATGACGCCGCGGCGGCCGCGGGGTCTTTGGCCTGGACAGCCGCGCAGACCCCGGCGAGCAGGGACAGCATAGTTACGACCGTCACGTATGGCCGCATTTTCCAGGGTCGCACGTTCCCCCGCCGCACCCCCCGACCGCAACCGCGCGAACCTCAGGTTCCGCACACTCTCACTAGTCACTGTCCGTCCTTACCGCATCGCAGATAGTCACTAAGTCTCCGTGGGCATGGCCGCTGCGCCAAGCCAAAAGGTCGAGTGAAGATCATTTATGTGAACGGGCGGTGGTGCATTGACCCGGGGACCGCCACCTCGGCACTGACCGGCGAGTTCCCGACGATCCGGTCCCTCATGGGCACTGCGGCGGCTATGTCGTCGACTGTGCCGAGGTGCCCGGCGGCGACGCGCGGTTAGTGCTTGGGCGGCAGCGAGCGGGCGCACCCGGTTCCCCGCTCTACCCATGGGCTGAGCTGGTCATTGACGCGTTGGCGCGATGCCCGGCGGCGTCAGTTTCTGCACACATTTCGGCGCACTGGGTGCCCGGCGGTCCCTGCGCCGTTTAGCGGCCGCCGATGTCCTCGCTCCACACGTCCGGGTGCCGCTGCTGGAACTCCCCCATCGCCGCCATGCACCGCTCGTCCTCCAGCAGGACGACCTCGACGCCCCGGTCCGCGAGGAGCTGAAGGTCCCCGGCGAACGTGCTGGCCTCGCCCACCACGACGCGCGGAATCTGGAACAGCAGGATCGCCCCGGTGCACATGGGGCAGGGCGAGAGCGTGGTGTACATGGTAGTGCCCGCGTACGTCGCGCGGCGGCCGGCGTTGCGGAGGGCGGAGATCTCCCCGTGCGCGACCGGGTCGCCCCGCTGCACCCGCTCGTTGTGCCCGGCCGCGATCACCTGGCCGGCCTTGGCGAGCACGGCGCCGACCGGGACGCCGCCCGCCTCCAGGCTGGCCCGGGCCTGCCCGAGGGCCAGGTCCATCATGGTGCCGTCCACCGCATTTGCCCGCGCGAAGCCCATGGCCGGTAACGCTATCCCGCGGGCCGGTAGGGTCGGCACGAAGGGAGGGCCATTGGATATCGCGGCCATGCTGCTCTGGATCTGCACGGCGGCGGCAGGGGTGTACCTCCTGGCCGCGAGGCGCCCGGCCCGCGGCTTCGACGACTCCGCCGCAGCATCCGCTCACGCCGAGACGACGGCTCCCGCTGCGGCTTCGGCTCCCGCTGCGGCTTCGGCTCCCGCTGCGGCTTCGGCTCCCGCTGCGGCTACGCCTCCGGCTCCGGCGGGCGTGCCGCCAGCGGCCGCGGCGGCCTACGCCGCGGGAGCGAAGGTCCCGCCGATCACCCACACGCGGATCACGACCCAGCCCGGCGAGCATCCTCTGCTCGAGTTCATGCACCCCGCGCTCGGTGTTGTGGGCCTGGGTTGCTGGATGGCCTTCGTGATCACCCGCTTCAGCGCGTTCGCGTGGGTCGCGCTCGGGGTGATCGTCATGACGATCGCCGCGGGGGTGTCCTGGTATACCGCCAGCACCCGGGCCGCCGGGGCCGCCGGGGCCGCTCAGGGCGGTCAGGCCAAGGGACCCGGCACGACCACCGGCCCCGGCCCCGGCTCGCCCGCGGCACGCTATCCGGTCCGGCGTGTCCTGGTCCATGGCTCGGGCGCAGCGGTCACGTTCGTCCTGGCCATCGTGACCGCGCTGATCGCCCACCACGCCTGACGCGCAGCCGCGTCATCCCTCACCCGCAGCCGCCTCACCTGGACCGATACGCCATCTTCGGATCCAGTTAAGCGACTGCTTATCCGGCACTGGTCGCCAGGGTCCTGCTCGAAGGCAGCACGGTGCCCGCGCCCACCCGCGAGGGCGCTAAGGGCGGGTAAGACGCCAGACGATGCCGGTTCCGGTCCTGGCCTCCGTCCTGATGTCGAGCGACCGTGACCCGATCTCGGTGAAGCCCAGCTTGCGCGGAACCGCCGCACTGGCGTCGTTCAGCTGATCATGCACGATCTCTACGTGGTCGATGCCGGGCAGCCGGAACGCCGCGTCCGTCAGCGCGGCGGCCGCCGCCGTGGCCAGCCCGCGCCGGACGCATGCCCGGTGCACCCAGTAACCGATCTCCAGGCCGCCCGGGCCGATCCTCGCCATCAGCCCGCAGCTGCCCGCGACCCGGCCGTCTGTGGTGATCGCGTAGTTGTAGGCGTCGCCGCAGTCCCAGTCATGATCGCAGTTCACGAGGAAGCCGGCGGCGATCTCCCGCGTGTACGCCTCCGCCCACGGCATCCACGGCCGCAGGTGATCCTGCGACTCGGTAACCGCCGTGTAGACGGCTTCTTCATCGTGCCGCCGCCAGCGGCGGAGGGTCACCGGGCCATACGTAAGCGTCTCGCGGGGGCGGTGGACGGAATCCTGCATCACCCTATGCTGGCCGTCTCCGCCAGGCGGAGACAACCCACGCTCGAGACCGTCACCCAGACGGTAGAAACGTGAACGAGGCGAGCGGGATTCGCGAAGAGGAGCCCGGATGGACGTCAAGGACACAATCGCCGGAACGGTCGCTGGTGCTTGGGAACGGCTGACCGGGCTGAGTCACCGGCTGCACGCCCATCCCGAGGTCGCGTGGGCCGAAGAGCGCGCCGCCGCCTGGGTCGCCGCCGAGCTCGCCAACAGCGGATTCGACGTGGAGGCGAACGCCTGCGGGCTGCCGACGGCATTCATCGCCAGGGCGGGTACCGGGCCGCTGCACGTAGGCATCTGCGCCGAGTACGACGCCCTGCCCGGGCTCGGGCACGCCTGCGGGCACAACATCATCGCGGCGGCCGCCGTGGGGGCCGGCCTGGCGCTCGCGGCGACCGGCGACGACCTGGGGCTGACGGTGACGGTGTTCGGCACGCCGGCCGAGGAAGGCGGCGGGGGCAAGGTGTACATGCTGGAACGTGGGGCGTTCCGGGGCGTGCACGCGGCGATGATGGTGCACCCGGGCCCGGTCGACGTCGCTGAGGCCCGGCCGTTCGCCGTCTCCCACCTGCTGGTCCGCTACCGGGGCCAGGCCACGCACGCGGCCGCCTACCCGGAGCAGGGCGTCAACGCCGCCGACGCGTTCACGATCGCGCAGGTCGCCATCGGGCTGCTGCGCCAGCAGTTGCTGCCGAGCACCCGGGTGCACGGGATCGTCACCCACGGCGGGGACGCCCCCAACGCCATCCCGGACCGTACCGAAGGCCGCTGGTACGTCCGCGCCGAAACCCTCGATGAGCTGGCCGGGCTGGAGCCCCGCGTGCGGCGCTGCTTCGAGGCCGGGGCGCTCGCCACCGGGTGTGAGCTGGAGATCGAAGCCGAGGCGCCCCCGTACGCCGAATTCCGCAACGATCCGGACCTGCTGCCGCTGTACCGCGCCAACGCGGAACGGCTCGGCCGCCAGTTCGCGCCCGCTGACGGGACGGCAGGGGCTTCCGGGGTTGCCGGGGCGGCCGGGAGCGCCGGGCGGATGAACCGCGCCTCCACCGACATGGGCAACGTCTCCCTGGTCGTGCCTTCGATCCACCCCTATATCGGGATCGGCTCGCTCCCGGCAGTCAACCATCAGAAGGAATTCGCCGCGCACTGCGTCACGCCGGCCGCGGACCAGGCCCTCCTCGACGGGGCGATCGGCCTGGCCTGGACCGCCGCAGACGCGGCTTTGGATGAGGCGGTCCGCGGCCGGCTGCTCGCGGGAGGCCGTTGACGGGGACGCGGGGCCGCTGATGGAGGCGCTGATAGGGCAGCCGATGAGCAGAGCCGCCTGCGGATGTGAAAAACTGGAGGGTGGAGGTGATTGTGTGAAAATCGGACTTCAGATTCCCGATTTCACCTGGCCGGGAGGTCCCGAACAGCTCAGCCCCACCCTGGCCACCGTGGCCCGCACCGCGGACGACGCTGGCTTCGCGCACATCATGGTCATGGACCACTTCTTCCAGATCGCCTTGGTCGGGCCGCCCGAGCACGAAATGCTGGAGGCGTACACCGCGCTCGGCTTCCTGGCCGCGAACACGTCGCGCGCCAGGCTCGGCACGCTTGTCACCGGGGCCATCTACCGGTACGCGGGCATCCTGGCCAAGACCGTGACCACCCTGGACGTGCTGTCCGGCGGCCGGGCGTGGCTGGGGATCGGCGCCGGGTGGAACGAGGAAGAGTCTCGCGGCCTCGGCGTCCGGTTTCCCCCGATCTCCGAGCGTTTCGAGCAGCTCGAGGAGACCGTTCAGATCTGCCTGCGGATGTGGGCCGGGGACGAGAGCCCCTACCACGGCAAGCTCAACCATCTCGAGCGCCCGCTCAATTCACCGCAGGCGCTGACCAAGCCGCACCCGCCCATCATGATCGGCGGCAGCGGCGAGAGGAAGACGCTGCGGCTCGTGGCCAAGTACGCGCAGGCGTGCAACCTGTTCCCGGGCCCGGAAATGGGCCACAAGCTCGACGTGCTGCGCGAGCACTGTGAGCGTGCGGGCCGGAACTACGACGAGATCGAGAAGACCGCTATGTACCGCTTCGACGTCGGCCCGAAGGGCGAGAAGGTTGGCGAGATGGTGGACCAGCTCGGCCAGCTCGCGGAGCTGGGGATCCAGACGGTGATCGGTGAGGTGCTCAACGTCGGGCAGATCACCCCGCTGGAGATCATCGGCAGCGAAGTCATCCCCGCCGTCGGCCCTCTCGCCTCTGACAGCGCGCCCGCCCCGCACATATGACGGAAAGGGAAGAGTTTCTGCCCTCGCCGGGTCGTCCCCGGCCGGCGGAGACGGCTCAGCGCGGAAGGCCGCGCGGCACGGCAAACTCGACCATGCGCGCCTCACCGGGGATCAGGTCCGCCCACTCCCCCTTGAACTCCAGGACCGCGGCCGCGGCAGTGGGGAACTTGTCCCGGGCACGGTCCAGCGGCTCACCGGCCGGCCCGTCCGTCATCTGCGCGATCCCCACAGCGAGCTCGGCGATTCCGGGGTTGTGCCCGATCAGCAGGACCGTCCGGTAATCACCGCCCGCCTCGCGGAGCAGGTGCAGCAGGCTCAGTGCGGTCGCTTCGTAGATGCGCTGCTCGTAGCGGACGGGCGGCTTCGCATCCAGTTGGCCGGCCAGCAACGCCCAGGTATCGCGGGTCCGGCGCGCCGTGGAGCACAGCACCACGTCGGGGATGTACCCGCAGCCCCGGAGCCACCGCCCCATGGCCGGAGCATCGCGGCGCCCGCGGTCGTTGAGCGGCCGTTCGCTGTCGGCCATGTCCGGCCACGCCGACTTGGCGTGCCGCAGCAGCAGGAGTCGCCGCGTCTCGTCCGTGCCCATGCCCCAGCCTTACACAGCGCGGGCGGGTAATTCACCTGGATGCCCGCCGGAAAATGACGGCCGTTCGGCTGCCGGACACCCGCTGTCGGCAGAGCGGGCCAGGAACGAGACCGATCAGGCGACAGCCCCAACCATGACGCACCATTTACCGTCTCAGAGACGTAGCATCCAGCGGTACCGGAACGGCCTCGCTGATCGGGAACACCAGCGAGTGGACGTATGAGCCCGAGACCACGAACTTCGGCGCGGCCCCGGTGGGCCGATGCCTGAAGGGCACATCGAGCTGCGCTGCGTTCTTCGGCGGTGTGACCAGTTCCAGCCCGCACGGTCCCCGGAGCAACCGGTTAACGGCCGGAGAGATACGCGCGGATTGTCACGCGCGGCTCGGCAGTGGGGCATTCTTAAGCCATGAGTGGCGACGGCAAGCTCGGCCGGAGAGCGTTCCTCGGGGCGGCCGCGGCCGGGGCGGCCGGGGCGGCCGCGGCCTGGTGGCCTGGCGCAAAGCCATGGACGGGGCACGGTGCGGCGGGCACCCGGACGCCGCGCCCTTCCGCGCTGGTGGCGGAGAACGCGCGGCCGGGTGACCCGCACTGGATGATCCGTCATCTGGGCGCCGAGCATGAGATCGAGGGATACGCGGGCCAGGCCAGCGTGCGGCAGGGGGAGTCATTCCCGCTGTTCGTCTCGTCCACCTCCTCGGGTTACCGGGTGACCGCGTTCCGGCTGGGCTGGTACCAGGGCAACGGCGCGCGCCAGGTATGGCAGTCGGGCCCGCTTCGCGGCCATCAGCAGAACGGTCCCGTCCTGGCCGGTTCGACGAGCACGATCCGCACGGACTGGGACCCCGCGCTGGACGTGCCGACGGATGACTGGCCGCCGGGTTCGTACCTGCTCCGGCTGGATGCGGATTCGGGGGCGCAGCGCTATGTGCCGGTGACCGTCCGCTCGGCGACCACCGCGGGAAAGGTCGTGCTCAAGAACGGCGTCGGGACCTGGCAGGCGTACAACACCTGGGGTGGCTACGACCTGTACAAGGGCCCGGAGGGGGACTACGCGGGCCGGTCCCTGGCGGTCAGCCTGGACCGGCCGTACGGCGGGAACGGCGCGGATATGTTCCTGACCTACGAGCGCAACGTGGTCAAGCTGGCCGAGCTGCTAGGGCTGCCGCTCGCCTATGTCACCAGCATGGACATCGCCGCGGACCCGCATCTGCTGGACGGGGCCAGCGCGCTGATCTCGCTGGGGCACGACGAGTACTGGTCACCGAGCGAGCGCGCCAACGTGAGCGCCGCCCGGGACGCGGGGGTCAACCTGGCGTTCCTCGGGGCCAACGCACTGTTCCGGCGCACCCGGCTGGAGGCCACCGCACTGGGCCGCGACCGCCTCGTCGTCTGCTACAAGACCAGCTATCCGGACGACCCGATGTACGGCAAGGACGCGTCACTGGTGACCAGCGACTGGCGTGCGGCGCCAAGTCCCGACCCGGAATCGTCGCTCATCGGCACCCTGTACGAGTCCTACCCGGCGACCGCCGCCTACCGGGTGGTAAGCCCGCGCAGCTGGGTGTTCAAGGGCACCAGCGTGCCCGAGGGCGCCACCTTCCCTAACCTGGTCGGCATCGAATACGACCGGGTCAACCCCAGTTACCCGGTTCAGCGGCCGATCGAGGTGCTGTCGCACTCCCCGCTGGTCTGCCAGGGCGTCAGCAGCCACGGCGACTCTGCCTACTACACGCACTCCGGCGGGGCGGGCGTTTTCAACGCGGGCACGATGCGCTGGGTGGAGGCGATCTTCGGCGACCAGCCGCACGGGATCTCCGGTGCGACGCCGGCCTTCGTCCGGCAGGTCACCGCGAACGTGCTCCGCGCGTTCGCCGACGGTCCCGCGGCCGCCTCGTACCCCGCCCACGACAACCTGGACGCGATGCACGAATACGCCGGCGACCGCATCGGCGCCGGCAGCAACCTGTCCTGACGGCCCCGAAAGTGAAAGCCGGAACCGCAAACGGGCCAGCGGATCTGGGGCAGGTTCTCCTCAGGACAGGGAGACGCGACAAACGCTCCTAGTGTGACTTGGGCAGCAGCGTAAGTGATCAGCCCGCCGTTGCGGATCATCGTGGTCGCGGCGGGGTGCGCGCTGCAGCTGGTTTACCACAGATCACCCCCAGTGAGTACGTACAGGAAAGGCACCAGCGGGATAAGACCGAAGATCCCCCACACCAGTTTTCCGCCCCGCTTCAAGTCCGGCCGGTCGGCGGCCAGGTCGATCCACATGAGGACTACAGCCACGGGATGCAGAAAACAAACTAGGATCTCAAACAGCTTCTTCATGATCTGAACCTACCCTGGCCGGCGGGTGCCTTCCCGGCCCGGTCATCCACGCTGTTCCATGTCGCCCTCCCCCGTGCCCTTATCCACGAGAGATTCTCGTATACGGGCTGCAGAGATCGCCGATTCCGTGCCGCTGCCGAGCGTTACAGTTCCGCCGTCGGCTGCGCACAGATTGCCCGGTTCTGGCTGCCTGCCCACCACGGGAGGTGCCACCGTCTCCTGTTCAGCCAGGCTTGCGGGCCATTATCACCTCGGTGTCGCCCGGCCAGTCCCAGAAAATACCTTCAGCGCAGCGGCTCGCGAGCAGCGCGCGCACCTCGCCGGCGAAGTCGTCAAGACGATCTCCGAACAGGTGCGGCGCCGAGGATGAGAGGGACAAGTAACCGGACAGGACGCTCTCGCTATCTCGCAGCAGATCGGGGATGCCGGGGACGAAGAGTTGCCCGGGGACACCGAAGCGAGTCCGCGCCAGCACATCCTCGAAGCGGTGAGTTCGTTCCTGGGCGGTGCCCTGGCCGGCGCGGCGCGTAGATCCGAGATATTTCGCTATCAGCGCCTTGATCTCATCGTGCGGGATCGGCGTCACCCCAGGGTCTGGCGGCCGGGGCCGGCCCGTCACTGTGTGGACGATCAGTGCCAGCGCGCCGCCCGGCTCCAGCATGTCGTAGACGGTCTCGGCCACTTGCTGCTCGTCGGTCCAGTGGAAGGACTGGCCGAAGGTCACCAGCTTGTACGGCCCTGGCGCGACAGCGGGCAGGTCCTCGGCCAGGCCCTGGACCCACCGGATGTTCATGACTCCCTTTTCCCCGGCGGCACGGCAGCCCTCCGCAAGCATGCCGGCGTCGGGGTCCAGTCCGACCGCCTGCTCAAATAGATGAGCGAGACGGATGGTAAGCACGCCAGGACCGCAGCCGGCATCCAGAAGCCGGCCGGTCCCGTCGAGACCCGTCTCCTGCGTCAGGACGGCTTCGAGCTCGGGTGAATACGCTGGGCGACCGTAGCGATAGTGGGCAGCAGAGCCGAGGTAGATGGTAGGGTCATACGGCACCGCACCAGTATGCCCGCGATCCGGGATCACAGCGCGATCGTCGAGAGGGCCAGGCAGCCATCGCTGCGACAGCCCTGACCACCCGGTTCTGCACTCCCGGACGCAGCAGTCCTGGGCCAGCTGCGCGGCCTGGTGGAGGACAACCTCCGCGAGCTCGACGTCGACCATCTCGACCTGGTCTACCTGCGGGTCGGCGCGCGGAACCCGCCGGGCGGCGAGCCGATCGCCGAGCGGTTCGCCGCGCTGGCGAAGCTGCGCGCCGACGGCCTGATCCGGCACCTGGGCGTCAGCAACGTCGACGCCGCGCAGCTCGCCGAGGCCCGCGCGATCGCCCCGGTCGCCGCCGTGCAGAACGCGTTCCACGTGCACGCCACCGCGGACGCCGCGCTGCTGGCGGAGTGCACCCGGTCCGGCACCGCGTTCGTGCCGTTCTTCCCGCTCGGCGGCGGCCTCGACCCGATCGACACGACCCGGCTTGAGAAGACCGCCGCCCGGCACGGGGCGACCGTCCAGCAGGTCGCGCTCGCCGCGCTGCTGGCAGCCTCCCCGGTGATGCTCCCCATCCCGGCACCGGCAGCCTCGCCCACCTGGCGGAGAACGTCGGCGCAGCCAGCGTCCGGCTCACCCGGGAGGACATCGCCAGCCTCGCCGGGTAACGGCGCGGACGCTCGACCAGTCCGCCGATGAGGACTTTGCAGCTGGCGGCGAGCGCGCTGTCCAGGTCGCGACGCCCGTCACCGCCGCCCGCGCGCTGCGCTGACCCCGCCGAGCCTCCCAGCCGGAACGCACATGACTGGTGTGATCCCTGGTACCCGAGGGGCCTGCGCTCAGAGCCCCGTACCCGGGGCACGATGTCAGAGGGCCGCTTTATGCTCGCGGGATGACGCATCATGATCCGAATCGCGGCCGGGGAGCTGTATTCGTGCTCGTGCCCGGCTTCTGGCTGGGCGGCTGGGCCTGGGATGACGTGGCCGGCCCGCTGCGCGCAGCGGGCCATGAAGTGGAAGCGGTGACCCTGCCGGGGCTGGCGGACCGCGACGCTCCACGGCACGGCATCGGCTTGGCCGACCACGTTGCCGCGGTGGCGGACGTTGTCGCCGCCCGCGGGCCGGATGTGATCCTGGTCGGGCACAGCGGGGCCGGCGTGGTCATCTATTCGGTCACCGATCAGCTGCCGGGCCAGATCCACCGGGCCGTCTACGTCGACAGCGGCCCGCTGCCCGACGGGACCGCGATCAGCCCCGGCCTCGACCCGGGCGCCTTCGAGATCCCGCTGCCTTCCTGGGCCGACCTGGAGGCAGCCGGGAGCAGCCTGGCCGGGCTCGATGACGGCAGACTGGCGGAGTTCCGGCGGCGGGCCGTCCCCCATCCGGCCGGGCCGGCCCGCGACCCGCTGCACCTCACCGGGCCCGGCCGCCGCGACGTGCCGGTGACGATGATCACCAGCAGCTTCCGCGCCAGCGACGTGCCGCGCCTGGCCGCCGAAGGGCACCCGTACTTCGCCGAGGTGGCCCAGTTGCAGGTCAGCCTCATTGACCTGCCGACCGGCCACTGGCCCATGTGGTCACGCCCCGGCGACCTGGCCGCCGCCCTGATGGAGACGGCCGCGGCTACTTCTGCTTCTTGACGTACGGGCCGAGAAGGGCCAGGTCGGGGTCGCTGAGGCGGTCGTTGGCGGTCTGGGCCTGGTGCCAGTGCGGGTAGATCAGGTCCGGCGTGCTCACCTGGTCCAGGGCGGCGCGCTCGTCGCTGGACAGGACCAGGTCCGCGGCGGCCAGGTTGTCGGCGAGCTGCTCGTCGGTGCGCGCACCGACGACGAGCGAGGTCACGCCCGGACGGGCGAGCAGCCAGGCCAGCGCGACCTGGGCGGCCGGCACCGCGTGGGCCTTGGCCACGTCCACGAGGACCTCGATCGTGTCGTACAGCCGGTCCTCGTTGCGCACCGGCGGCTCATTCCACTCCTCACTGACGTGGCGCGAGTTCTCCGGCCGGTCCTGGTCACGGCGGAACTTGCCGGACAGCAGGCCGCCGGCCAGCGGGCTCCACACCAGGATGCCGAGGCCCTGGTCGAGCGCCAGCGGCACCAGCTCGTACTCGGCGTCCCGATGACCACCCGGTTCTCGAACGGGTTCGGGGCGCTGTTCACCAGCTGGCAGATCTACGCGATGGTCGCCACCGGGCTGCTCGGGATGTTCCTGGTGCAGTCGGCGCTGAACGCGGGGCGGCTGATCGCGGCCCAGCCCGGCCTCACCCTGTCCGACCCGATCGTGTCCATCCTCTGGGGCGTGCTGGCGTTCCACGAAGGGGTCAGCGGCGGAACGCTCAGCCTGCTGTGCGCGGCGTTCAGCACCGTCCTGATGGCGGCCGCCGTAGTGGTTCTGGCCCGGTCGCCGGTGCTCTCCGATGATCACCAGCAGGCGGCGGGCGATCACCAGCAGGCGGCGGGCGCTCACCAGGACCGGCACCGGCGGAGCGGCCAGCCGCGGAGCGAGTCGCCGCACGCCGCGCGCGGTTAGCCGGCGTCCCGATCGCCACCGGGGCGGGCGAGCCGGGCCCGTAATCCGGAACCTTGCGGGCGCATGTGCCGGTGGTTGAACTGCCGCCAGTCCTCCCGGCCGTCCGGCCACCGGATCAGCGCGGCCCACCCGCCGCGGTAGCGCGCCCATGCGACGATCAGGCAGGGGCGCCAGCTGGTATCGCTGTACAGCACCTCGGCCGCCCGGCGCACGGGCGCCCGGCGCGGGCTGTCCATCAGTTCACCCGCCGGCACCCTGGATAGCATCGGGACGGTTCCGACCGGCGGCGGATAGCCTCCAGAAGACGTTTTCCCAGCTCCCATGGCATAGACGATAACAGATTCGAATATCACAAGCAGGTTGCCGAACGAATCGAATGCAGAGTCATTACAACGCCACGGCCAGCTCCGGCGAACCGGTAATGCCGCCCCGCTAGCCTTTCGGGCGGCGACGCGCCGGCCTGAGCCGGGCAGGCGGGCTCAATCCGGGCTGATCCGAGCAAGGTGAACATAAGGTAAAATTTGGGTGTATGAAGACTTTCGGGAAGATGGCCGGAAATCGCTGAAATCCGCCGTCAGGGCGAGTCGGTGAAGCCTGGCTGGGTAGGTCACGCGCCATGGTTACGGACACCCGCGAAATCGAGATGAAATACGAGGCCGGCCCGGAGACCGCGCTGCCCCCGCTGGAGGATCTCCCCCAGGTGGCCAGCGAGGCGGGCCCCGATGAGCAGCGGCTCGAGGCCGAGTACTACGACACCGAGGACTTGCGGCTGCTGCGCGCGGGCGTCACGTTGCGGAGGCGCCGCGGCGGCAAGGACGCGGGCTGGCGTCTGAAGCTGCCCGCCGGGCCGCAGACACGCCGGGAGATACGCACGCCGCTCGGCGGCTCCGACCGGATCGTGCCGGCCGAACTGGCCAGCCTGGTCCGCGTGTACACCCGGGGTGAGGGGCTGGCTCCGGTCGCCCGGATCGCCACCGTGCGCCGGATCCGGACCCTGATGGACGAGGCCGGGACGTCACTGGCCGAAGTGGTCGCGGATGAGGTCTCCGCGCAGACGCTCGGCGAATCCACCACCATCTCCAACTGGAGTGAGGTGGAGGTCGAGCTCACCGGCGGCAACCGGCAGCTGCTGCGGGCCGCGGACGAGCGGCTGCGCCGCGTTGGCCTGCAGCCCGCGGGCCGCACGGCCAAGCTGGAGCGCGCCCTGGCCGGCCAGCTGCCGTCCGGCGACGGCGGCAAGCGGCCGGGCGGCCGCGGCTCCTCAGCCGACGTGGTCCTGGCCTATGTCGAAGAGCAGGCCGGCAAGCTGAAGGCGCTCGACCCCATGGTGCGGCGCGACGAGCCCGACTCGGTGCACCAGATGCGCGTCGCCACCCGGCGGCTGCGCAGCACATTCCAGTCGTTCGGCAAGGTCCTGCGCGCGGCCGATACCCGGCATCTGGGTGATGAGCTGCGGTGGCTCGGCCATGTGCTGGGCGACGCGAGGGACAGCGAGGTGCTCGCCGAACACATCCAGACCGACGTGGAGCACGTGCCAACGGAGCTGGTCATGGGCCCGGTGAAGGCGCGGCTGCGGGAGCATTTCGCGCCGCTGGCCGCGCAGACGCGTACGGCCGTGCTCGAAGCCCTGGACTCGGAACGCTACTTCGCGCTGCTGAACGAGCTGGACCAGATCCTGGCCGACCCGCCGCTGGGCCCGGACGCGGCCCGTCCCGCGAAGAAGGGCCTTTCCCCCGCGGTGGCCCGCACCTACCGGCAGACGGCCCGCCGGATGCGCCGGGCCCAGCGGGCTCATGCCGGTGAGGCGGCCAACGTCGCGCTGCACGGCGCGCGGCGGGCGGCGAAGCGCGCCCGTTACGCGGCCGAGGCGGTCAGCCCCGTCTACGGCAAGAGGGCCCGGCGGCTCGCCAAGCAGATGAAGAAGATGCAGACCTCGCTGGGCACGCATCAGGACGCGGTGATCGCCCGGAACACCATCCGCGAGATCGGCGTGCGGGCCCATCTGGAAGGCGAGAACGCGTTCACCTTCGGGCTGCTGCACGAGCATGACACCACCGCCGTGCGGGACTCCGAGCGCCGTGCCTGGAAGGACTGGAAGCACGCGTCCCGCCCCAAGTACCGCAAGTGGCTGCACTAGCCCGCGGGCGGTCCCGGCCGCGGGCCGGTCCCGGCCGCGGGGGCTCGGCGGGGAGGAGTCTTGGCTAGGTGATGGGCGGGAGGTCCTGGGGGGTGTCCAGGACCGGGCGGAACGGGTCGCCCCGCCCGGCGAGGCGGCGGAAGATGTTGCGGATCGTAAAGCCGTCCGGCCGCAGGGCGGGATCATCGAGTTCCTCCCAGTCGACGGGCGCGGAGACCGGGGCTCCCGCCGAAGGCCGCGGGCTGTACGGCGCGACCAGCGTCTTGTGCCCGGCGTTCTGCGTGTAGTCCAGCCGGGCGTGCCCGCTGCGGTCACGTAGTTCCCATTTCCAGCTCACCAGCTCCGGGACGGCGTCGCCCACCGCGCGTGAGACCTGCTCGACCCAGGCGGTCGTCTCAGCGGAGCTGGGGCCGGGCGCGATCGGGATCCAGATCTGGATGCCACGCCGGCCGGTGACCTTGGGCTGCCCGCGGACGCCCAGATGATCAAGCGCCGCATGGTGCAGCCGGGTCAGGACCAGTACGTCGTCCCAGGACGTGGCCGTTCCGGGATCGATGTCGATGAGCGCGTAGGTGGGGCAGCGCGGGGCGTTGGTACGCGATGTCCAGGCGTGCCACTCCAGCGCGCCGAAGTTCGCCGCCCACACCAGCGCCGCGGGCTCATCCACCACCAGGTAGGTGGTGGTCCGGCCTACGCTGGCGTCGGGGTTGTCCCAGCGGGGGACCCACTCGGGTGCGTGCGCGGGCAGTTGCTTGTGCCAGAAGCCCTGGGCGCCCGCCCCGTTCGGGTAACGGTTCATGTTCAGTGCGCGGCCCGCGAGGTACGGCAGGATGACCGGGGCGATCCGGGCCGCGTAACCGACGAACTCGCGCTTGGTCACCGCCTGCTCGCCGCGCCGGGCCGGGAAAAGTTCCTTGTCCAGGTTGGTCAGCCGCAGACGGCGCCCGAACACGTCCCACGTGCCGCCCGATCCGAGCGCGTCCAGGGCGGCGAGCTGCTCAGCGGACGGCCCGTCACCGTCCTTGTCCTGGCTGGACCCGCCCTTCTGCGGCCCGCCGTGCCCGGCGGTTCGCCGGGTGCCCCGGGTGCTCCTCGCACGGCCGTCCCGGCCGGTGGCGCCAGCGGGATTCACCGCGACCGACGCCTTCGCCGGCGGCAGGTCGGAACGCCACATCCGGTCCGGATCGGCCTTGACCTCATCGTTGGTGCGCCCGCTCAGGACCGACTTCGGGTAGTCCTCCGGGTTCCAGCCCTTGACGGCGTACTCGTCGTGCTTGTGCAGCAGCAGCCACTGCTCCTTGCCGGCACGGTCCTGCTCGCCCCGCCGCACCAGGATGAACCGGCCACGCAGTTTCTGCCCGTGCACGTCGGCATGAAAATCACCGGCCGCTACCGCGCCCGCCGGGTCGTCCGTCGCGTGCGGCTCCCACGTGCCGGTTTCCCACACGATCACGTCGCCGCCGCCGTACTGACCGGACGGGATGATCCCCTCGAAGTCCAGGTACTCGATGGGGTGGTCCTCGACGTGGATGGCGGCGTGCCGCACGTCCGGGTCCAGGGTGGGCCCCTTTGGCACGGCCCAGCTCACCAGCACGCCGTCGATCTCGAACCGGAGGTCGTAGTGCAGCCGCCGCGCCCGGTGCCGCTGCACGACAAACCGCGGGCCGCCGGCTTTCCCGCCGGACCCTGCCCGCTGGGCCCGGGCCCGCTTGCCGCCGGACCTACCCGACGGCTCCGGCGTCTGCGCGAAATCGCGTTTCTTCTCATACGACGCGAGCCGTTCCCCGGCCGGCTTGGGCGCAGGCTGCTGCGCCGCCTTTCCCGGGGCCGCGGGCTGCTGCGCGGCGGAGGTCTTCCTGGACGCCGCCATGATCACACCGTTCCCCCGGACGTGCCGCTCACACTCCCCCGAATCCGCCCCGACCCCGCACGGTGCCGGAGACAGGCGATATCCCCCGCTACTTGAGAATGCTGACCGCCCGCGCGACGACCAAACGTGCGAAACGATCTTCGTATTCTGGGCCGGCCCAGCCGGTCCGGCCGGGGCGGCGCTGGCGGTTAAGCACCCGGCTACTGGACGCCGGCCAGCACTGGCATTAGTGCGCCGAGGCCCGCGTCCCGCCTGATCGCGGCGAGCAGGCGCTGATGCCCGGGGCCGAGCCCGTGCCGGTGCGGATCGGCGAACGCAGCCGAACGGGCCAGCACCTGGGCCGGCGCGGCCTGCAGGGTGACATCCAGCAGGGACCAGGACAGCTCGTCCAGGGCAGCACGGATCGCGTCCGCGTCCTCCGTCAGCTCGCAGGCCTCCTCGAGCGCGGCCAGGAGCTTGACCGGCTCCGGGTCCGGCCGCATCTCCAGCGGGAAGGCATCGACCATGTGGCAGGGCGCTTCGGTCACCCGCGCGGCTTCGAAGGCGTTCATTAGCGGGCTCACCTCGCCCGCGGTGGCCGGGTCATAAAGCCCGGGGAACGGGATCTCCTCGTAGCCGCGGTCGTAGCCGCTGATGTAGATCGGCGTGTCCGACTTGGCCGCAGCCAGGCACCCCACCGCGATGTCCAGCAGGCTCACCGGCCAGCCGAGATCCGTGATGGCGTGCACGCGGAACGCGTCGCGGACCGCGCCGAGGCCGGCTATGAGCAGAAGCTGAGCCGACTCGAGCGCCGACTGGATGTAAAACGCGATCTCCGTGCTGTGCAGCCGGGCGATCCCGCCCTCCGCCCACTGGTGCAGCCGCTGGACGACAATCGAGTTGTCGACGACGTGGGTGAATCTCCCGGCGGAACATCGCATGCTGCCGGTCGTACTGGTAGAGGCGATCCACTCCGCGGCCCGCTTGGAGGCCGCGTACACGTCGGGCGAGTAGGGCCGCAGGGCCTTGCCGGTCGATGCGCACACCACCTGCGGCACACCGGCGTCGGCCGCCACGGCCAGCACGTTGCGCGTGCCCAGGACGTTGGTGGTCACCGTGCGGTGCACTTCGATCTCGGCCAGGCCGGGATTGCGCTGCGCGGCGACGTGGAAGATGACATCGGGCCGGATGGCGCGGACCAGTTCGTCCAGGCGCTGGCGGTCCCGGATGTCAGCCTGCAGGTACTCCGCGCCCGGGAGCCGCGTCCGCCCATCGGTGACACCGCGGCTCACACTGACCAGGCGCCTCGGCCCCAGGTGGGCGAACTGAGCCAGCAGGGCCGAGCCGATGCAGCCGGTGCCGCCGGTCACCAGCACGACCCCCCCGTGCAGCCATTCGGTCAGCAGGGCTTCGGGCAGGCACAGGGCCCGCTCAGATATCGCCCGGAACCGCTCGTACTCCTCGCTGGCGCCACCCTTGGCGGTAATGAGCGATCTGGTCAGACTCTGCAGTTCCCGTACCGCGGCGTCGCCGAGGCTCGACTGCCCCGGAGGCGCGGCCGCCCGCATCATCTGAATGATCTCCCGCTCAGAGTCCATCCATCGACTCCTCCCCTGGATCGTGGCGCCAGGTTCGCCGGCTCCCAGCCGAACCCCGTCCCAGATGCCCAGCACTGCACCGGACAGCCAGTGAAGGCACAATCCTTCCGGTTACCTGTCCTGATTTGCGACGTAACGCAAAAATCCGTTTACACCGTCTCTGGCGGGTTATCTGCGGGATACTTCCCTTCGGAACGCCCTCCCCACGCGGCTCTGGCGCCCGCGCGCCCCCCGCGTCTGCATGTCCGAAGCCTCAGCCGGGAGCAAACCCGACATGAAACAGGTATGTAACAAGCCGTAATATTCCCTGATCAGGGAATTGATCAAACCATAGTCTGCATATCCGGCTCCACCCCGCGTATGCCAGATTCAAGACTCAACGTCCATGCAGCCTGCCGACACGCTCAGAGGGGGGGCCTGTGACGAACGTCGTCGAGAGGCGGCCAGAAACCGGCACCGGCACACGGCAGGCGAACCTGCCGGCCTACGCCACCCGCCCCCTGGCCCTGCCGCGGACGGAGCCGGCGCACCGCAAGCGGCGCGGGCAGGGGAGGACGCGTCCCCACCGAGAGGGCCGGCACGCGGCCGCCGCAGCCACGGTGCCGCCGGCCGCCATGCCGGCCCCGGTGATCGCCCCGGTCCCGGCGGCAGCGACCGCAGCCGCCGCTCCTTCGCGTGCCCCCCGGTTCACCACACCCGCGGCCACCAAACCCGGCGGCTCGGTCCTTCCGGTTCCGCCCGATGACCGCGAGAAGCACAGCTATATACGCCGTCGCTCGTGGCTGCTGACCGCCGGCTCGCTAACCAGCTTCCCCCTGCTGCTGTTCAGCCAGTTGCGGCTCATGCTGCAGTACCAGTGGTTCCGGTTCTACGTCCCGTTCATCGTCATGGGAATGCTGTTCCTGGCGTTGCCCCTGCTCACGGACGGTCTGAGCCGCGGATTCGATTTCCGGGGGCACCGCCGGCTGGTGCGCTCCTGGAAGCCTGAGCAGTATCCGTCGGTCGACGTCTTCCTGCCGGTGTGCGGCGAGCCAGTCGATGTGCTCCGTAACACCTGGCACTACGTGGCCCTGATGAGCGAGTACTACCAGGGGACGGTCACGGCCTACGTGCTCGACGACTCGGCCAGCCCGCAACTGAAGGCGATGGCCCGCGACTTCGGCTTCGCCTACGCGACCAGGCCCAACCGCGGCTGGTTCAAGAAGTCGGGCAACCTGCTGTGGGGCTACGAGGTCTCCAACGGCGACTACATCCTGCTGCTCGACGCCGACTTCGCGCCGCGCTACGACCTGCTCGACGAGACCCTCCCGCACATGGAGGCGGACCCGGACACCGGCATCGTGCAGACCCCCCAGTTCTTCCGGGTCGAGGACAACCAGACCTGGGTCGAACGGGGCGCCGGCGCCGTCCAGGAATTGTTCTACCGGTCCATCCAGACGGCGCGAGCGGAGAAAAACGGCGCCATCTGCGTCGGCAGCTGCGCCATTTACCGCCGGGCCGCACTGGCGGACAACGCGGGCATGACGCTCGCGGAACATTCCGAGGACGTGCGCACCGGGTTCGACCTGCACCGGCTCGGCTGGAAACTTCGCTACCTGCCCATCGCCGTTTCGACCGGGAACTGCCCGGACAATGTGCTCGCCTTCCTCAATCAGCAGTACCGCTGGTGCTCCGGCACGGTCGGGCTGCTCTTCGGCGGTACGTTCTGGCGAGCCAAGCTCAAGTTCTACACCCGGATGTGCTACCTCTCCGGGTTCGTCTACTACATTTACACCGCGCTTTTCACATTCATCATTCCTGCGCTGACAATTCTGCTGCTAGCACTCCTGCCCAACGTGCTGCAGTTCAAGAATATGATCTTCATCGTTCCGGTCCTGCTGTATTCCGGGGTGATCTATCCGCTGTGGCATCACGCCCCGTACCGCCTTGAGGCGTGGTCGGTTAAGCTGATTTCGGGCTGGGCGCACGTCTTCGCGTACTGGGACGCGATCCGCGGCAGGCGGCTCGGCTGGAAGCCGTCCGGCGGAGACAAGAAGAAGCAGGACGGCAGGCGCCGCTTCTGGGTCTGTTTCCTGCTGTGGAGCGTCGGGAGCAGCGCGCTCTGGACCGGTCTGGCCTTCTGGCGCATGGTGACCATGAACCCGGCCAACTTCATCATCGTGTTCGTCCTCGGCGCGTTCGAGCTGATGATCGCGGCCCGGGTCGTCATCCAGCCGGTGATGGATGCGCACACGTGAGCCAGAGCCGCGATGACAACGAGGAATCTGCATCGCGCGGCGGGCCAGAACTCCGCCGCGACGCCCGGTACGGGCCGGGCGGCGAGCAGGTGGCATCCGGGGGACAGCGCCATCCATGGATGTAACAGACAAGAACCAGTACCAATGGTCGGACTGGTTTACAAAAGCTAAACCGGCTCCGGTCGAGGCCGTGGCCGGGCAGGACCCGCACCCCACCCGGCCCCAGCCAGCAGCCCCCCGGCCAGACCCGCACCCCACCCGGCCCCAGCCAGCAGCCCCCCGGCCAGACCCGCACCCCACCCGGCCCCAGCCAGCAGCCCCCCGGCCAGACCCGCACCCCACCCGGCCCCAGCCAGCAGCCCCCCGGCCAGACCCGCACCCCACCCGGCCCCAGCCAGCAGCCCCCCGGCCAGACCCGCCTGCGGCGCCCGCGAAGGACAACGATGTTTCGCCGGGCCGGGCCGGTCCTTCGGCGACCTACAAGCGCCCGGAGCTAGTGTCGGCGGCCGAGACGGTGATGTTGCCGAAGCTCAGGCCCCGGCCGGGCGCGCCGGGCGGCCAGCGCGTCGTGAACGCGAAGAAAGCGGCCCCGGCCAGCGCCAGCGCGACAGAGACGGATGACTCGCCGGCCGCAGCCGGCGGAGAGCCGATCTCGATCATGCCGGCCCACGCCACGCCGCTGTCCGTGGCCGATCCAGCCCGGCCGGAACAGCCCGGCCGGCCGGGCCAGCGGCGGAAGTGGATCAGCCGCGTGATCCTGCTGGCCATCTTGATGATGCAGGCCGTGCTGTCACTCCGGCTGCGCAACACGGCGTTCGAGGACGAGGCACAGTACCTCTACGCTGGCCGCCTGGAAATCGCCCACTTGTTCCACGGCGCACCGCTGCCGATCAACTTCGCGTCGTACTTTTCCGGGTCGCCCGTTCTCTATCCGGTGCTGGGCGCTGCCGCCAACAGCGTGGGCGGACTCGCGGCCGCGAGGGCCGTGAGCCTGCTGGAGATGCTGGCCACCACGGCGCTGCTCTACGCGATCAGCCGCCGGCTCTTCAACGAGCGGGTGGCGATTTGCGCGGCTTTGCTGTTCTCGGTCACCGCGTCGGTGACCTTCCTGGGAAACTTCGCCACCTTCGACGCGAGCTGCCTGTTCCTGCTGGCTCTGGCCGCGTGGATCATGGTGCGGACGGCCGTGTCGCGCTGGCCGCTTTTCCTGCTCGCCGCGCCCGTGGTCGCGCTCGCGGTGGCGACGAAATACGCGGGCCTGATGTTCGTCCCCACCATCGCGGTCCTGCCGGTCCTGACCGCCTGGCCGTACCACCGGCGCCGCGCCTTCGTGTACCCGGTGATCTTCGGCGTTGCGGTCGCTGGACTACTCTACGGCGCTGTGCGCTGGGGCGGCCACTCGTACATACAGGCGCTGCAGCAGACCACGACCGGCCGCGCCCAGGGGAACACGCCGCTCAGCACGATCTTGTGGGAGAGCGTGAAGTGGGGCGGTCTCCAGTTCGGCGTGGCGGTCATCGGCACGATCGCGTACGCCTGGCGAGCCCGGACCGGTCAGGACGAGGAGACCACGCCGGCGGGCAGCCGGCTGCGGCGCATCCTGCTCGGTCTCGTCCTGACCGGGTTGGCCCTGCTGGTCCCCGCCTACCAGGCCAACGTGCACACCGATGTGTCCTTTCACAAGCACATCGGCTTTGGCCTGTTCTTCGCCGCGCCGATGGCCGGCGTTGGCCTGGCCCGGATCGTGGGCGATCATTTCCGCCGCCCTCAGCTCGGCATCGCGGTCTGGGGCGCGGCGATTCTGCTGGGAATGACGCAGTCGGCCATCCTCTTTGGCGGCTGGGGAAATTCCACCGGCCTCGTCAAGGTGCTCGCCCCCCAGCTCAAACCGGGCGCCCGCTATCTGGTGGAATTCCCCGAGGTGCCGGTCTACTACCTGCAGGGGCGGCCGGGCGCGCTGGCCACCCAGTTCTACGCCACATCCGTGATCTTCTACGTCGATCCCCAGGGGCAGACCCTGACCGGCGACGCCGGCTTTGAAGTTGCGATCAGGAACGGGTTCTTCCAGGTCATCACCTACGAGGGAACGATCACGCCCGGGGTGGGCAACATACTGGCCAGCGAACTCAAGAAGAGTTCGCCCTACCGGCTGGCCGCCGTGGTGCCGGATAACACGCCCTACCACACCGGGTCGTACTACGTCTGGGTCAAGAAGGCGGCCAGCACAACGGGCACCGGAAAGGTCACCTCCAAGGCGGGAACCTAGCGAGACTCAACGGGCAGGCTCCGTCCCCGCGAGATCCCGTCGGAGATCGTGTGCAGCAACCCGCGCCGGCCCCATCACCCCTGAACAGCGCGCGGAAGCCGCCTCGGCGCCGCCGAGCTGGAGTTGACCCACTCCGAGTGGGCCCAGCCGTGCGGCACACCCTCACGGGGGGAGCCGGAGCCGGAGCTAGAGGCCACTGAATAACCCTGTTTTGCGATCAAGGAGCTAGGAGCTGACCTGCGGCTTTGCGACATTGATCATGGGAAAATGGGACTCATTCAGCGCGCTCCTAGCTGGTGTAGACGGACACGTAGCCGATGCCCATGGAGGCGCCCGACGTCGTCTCGGCGAGGGGACTTGCGCACCGACACCGGACGTTGGGGAACAGGCCGCCGATGGCGACGTCCAGGATGATCGAGAAACCATGGTCGATCGCGTGGGTCCACGCGGGGGCACCCACCTGGCTCTCATGCACGGTGAAGTAATCATGACCGTCGATGTACCAGGACACAGACTCGTCCGTGGCGTCCCGCCGGTCGAAGACCAGGCTGTAGGTGTTGTAAGTGGACTGGCAGTCCGGACACGGCCGGAGCTCGCTGGTCAGGCCGGTGCCCTCATGGCAGGGGCCCATCGTCCCGTCCGCGTTCCGCCCGGTCCTGCTGCCGCAGTGCATGGTGCCGGCGACCTGGTGGGTGGCGTTGACGGTTTCCAGGATGTCGATCTCCCCGTTCTGCGGCCACTGACCCGGCGCGATCAGCCAGAAGCCCGGCCAGTAGCCGATACCGTTCGCGGGGTTGGGCTGCACGATGGACGCAGTGACCATCATCTCGCCGCCGGCCGGGGCGGCGAACCGGCTGGCCGTCTGGATCCGGCCCGAGGTCCAGGAAGCTCCCTGCCGGAGCGGGACGATATCGAGGTGGCCGTGCCCGTCCAGGTGGACGTTGGCGGGTGAGCTGGTCATCGTCTCGACCTCGCCGGTGCCGAACACTCCCCGGCCGGTGTCGTACCGCCAGCTGGCGGTGTCGACCCCCTGCCCGGCGGGACCGTTGAACGTGTCGGACCAGACCTGCGTCCACCGCGATCCCATGATCATCGCCGTGACCGGCGCGGAACCCCGGCTTGAGGTCGCCCTCGGACCCGGCGCGGCGCTCGTGCTTTTCGGTGGGCTGAGCGCGGCCGGCTTGGCCGGCGAGCAGGCGAGTCCCGCCGTGGTCATGAGGATGCCGACCCCGGCAGCCAGCAGTCGGGACAGGCGTGGAGCACCGGCGCTCACGAACTTCCTCCTCATCGTGGCCCTGGCCGCGGTCAGCCGGCCCGGCGGGGCGAATTCGGCATGATCCCGGGTATTCTCCCGCGAAATCGTAGCGTGTCCCCGCTGCCGCGTTGGGCGTTAAGAATTACTGATCCGGCAGGCCGGGAACATCCGCCCGCAGGACACGCGTGCCCGCCGTCCGGGCCGCCTGATGGGCTGGACGGCGAGCACCGGAGGCGGGCCAGGAGGCGGCGGCCGGGCCGATGTTGCGGACACCGGATGCCGGGGAACGTAAAGCCCCGTGGACGTGGAGATCATCGCGTTTGACGTGTTCGGCACGCTGGTGGACTGGCACACCGGCATCGCGGCCGCACTGCAGGAGGCGGGCGGCCGGGCCGGGATCGACGCCGACTGGCCGGGCGTGGCCAGCGGGTGGCGCGCGCGATACCGGCCCACCCTCGGCCGGGTGGTGGCCGGGGAGCTGCCGTTCCAGTCGCTGGACGCCCTGCACCGCATGATGCTCGACGAGCTCGCCGGGGAGGGGCCGCTCCGGGCGCTGGGCCGCGCGGACCGGGACGAGCTGGTCCGGGCGTGGCATCGGCTGGCGCCGTGGCCGGATACCGTGCCTGGCCTCACGAAGCTGCGGGAACGGCATATCCTCACCCCGCTGTCCAACGGCGGGATGGGCCTGCTGACCAGGCTGGCCCGGGCGGCGCGCCTCCCGTTCGACTGCATCCTGTCGGCCGAGCTGGCCGGGACCTACAAGCCGGATCCGCGGGTGTACCACCTCGCGCCCGGGTACTTCGACGTGCCTCCGGATCGGGTCCTGATGGTCGCGTGCCATCCCGACGATCTTGAAGCCGCCGCCCGCGAGGGCCTGCGGACCGGATATATCCCGCGCCCGCAGGAGTGGGGCCCGGACGGGACGGCGCCTCCTCCCCCGGACGGCGTGGACGTGGCCGCGGGCGACCTGCTCTCCCTCGCCACCCTGATCTGACCTGGCCGGACCCCGGGGCGTTAAGTCCCAGGATGAGACGGATTACCGATCGGCATGGCGGGAAGCTGATCGACGTCGGCGGGGTGATCAGGGGCCAGGCCTGTCTGGCTCCGCCCGGCGACAAGGTGTTTACTGCGGACGAGGCCGACGTGCTGCTCTGGGGAGTGTGCCCCCAGTGCGCCACGACCCGGCGCCCGCCCTCGGCGCGCACAGCAGAAGGGCTCGCCCTCGGCGCGCAGCAGCACAGAAAGGAAAACAGAAAGGAAAGTGGAGTGACTCAAGACCAGACCAATCGGACCACCACGGATGCCGGCATCCCGGTCGAGAGCGACGAGCATTCGCTAACCGTTGGCGCCGGCGGTCCGATCCTGCTGCAGGACAGCTATCTGATCGAGCAGATGGCCAACTTCAACCGCGAGCGGATACCGGAGCGCCAGCCGCACGCCAAGGGCAGCGGCGCGTTCGGCCGGTTCGAGGTCACCAATGACGTCAGCGCCTACACCAAGGCCGCCGTGTTCCAGCCGGGTGCCTCGACCCGGATGGTGATCAGGTTCTCCACCGTGGCCGGCGAGCGCGGCAGCCCCGACACGTGGCGTGACCCCCGCGGCTTCGCGGTGAAGTTCTACACCACCGAGGGCAACTACGACATGGTGGGCAACAACACGCCCGTCTTCTTCATCAAGGACCCGATGAAGTTCCAGCACTTCATCCGCTCGCAGAAGCGCCGGGCCAGCAACAACCTGCGTGACAACGACATGCAGTGGGACTTCTGGACCCTGTCGCCGGAATCAGCGCACCAGGTGACCTGGCTGATGGGCGACCGCGGCATCCCGCGCAACTGGCGGCACATGAACGGGTACAGCTCGCACACCTATATGTGGATCAACGCCGAGGGCCAGCGGTTCTGGGTGAAGTACCACTTCAAGACCGACCAGGGCGTCGAGTTCCTGACCCAGGGCGAGGCCGACGCGCTCGCCTCGGCGGACGGCGATTACCACACCCGGGACCTGTACGAGGCGATCGAGCGCGGCGACCACCCGAGCTGGACCCTCAGGATGCAGATCATGCCGTTCGAGGATGCCGCGAACTACCGGTTCAACCCGTTCGACCTGACCAAGGTGTGGCCGCACGGCGACTACCCGCTGATCGAGGTGGGCCGGATGACGCTGGACCGCAACCCCACCGACCACCACGCGCAGATCGAACAGGCCGCGTTCGAGCCGAACAACCTCGTGCCCGGGATCGGCCCGAGCCCGGACCGGATGCTGCTGGCCCGGCTGTTCTCCTACGCCGACGCGCACCGGGCCCGGATGGGCGTGAACTACAAGCAGATCCCGGTCAACGCGCCCACCGCGTCCGTGCACAGTTACAGCAAGGACGGGGCGATGCGGATCAGCAGCGTGTCGGACCCGGTGTACGCGCCGAACTCCAAGGGCGGCCCGCAGGCCGACACCGCGCACTTCGCCCCGCCGAGCTGGTACACCGACGGCGAGATCATGCGGACCGCCTACGTGTCGCATGAACAGGATGACGACTGGGGCCAGCCCGGCACGCTGGTCCGCGAGGTACTCGACGACGCCGCGCGGGAGCGGCTCGTCGGCAACGTCGTGGGCCACCTGCTCAACAGGGTCACCGAGCCGGTGCTGCAGCGCGCCTTCGAGTACTGGCGCAACGTGGACAAGGACCTCGGTGAAAAGATCGAGTCGGGAGTCCGCGCCAAGCAGGACTAGCAGGACCCCCCAGGGCCGCTGAGCAGGCGAACCCCGCCCGCAGCGGCATGCATGCCAAGGCGGGGCAGGCGACGGCTCGGCCCCGCACCGGATGAGCCGGAACCACCGGGACATGGCGGGCTGCCGTGAGCCGGCGGCCGCCCGCCCTCGCCGCGGTGAATCAGCGGGTCAGCACCGCAGCGGGGTCGCCGAGGGCGGCGGGCGGGCGGGCGGCTCGCGCACCTGTCCGTTCGGGTAGGTGTTCCCCTGCCATCGGCCGGGACGGCCGCGCACGAACGGCGGGTTTGCCGTTCCCGCCCTCCCAGAGTGGCCGCTGCCGCCTTATGGTCAGGTCAGGCGGCACGCCTCAGGAGGTTTTCCATGCAGGTCGATGAACGGCTCAAGCCTTTCCCGATCAAGGAGTTCCATCCGTTCGCCCGGGCGATGCTCGGTCCCGGCGCGCACGAAATGATCGGCCCGGAGGCGCTCAAGATCGGCTGCCGGAAGACCCTGGTGATGACGGCCGGCCTGCGCGGCAGCGACACCGTGCACAAGATCGTCGAGTCGCTGAAGTATCACGGCCCGGAGGTCGTGGTCTATGACAAGGTCGAGTCCAATCCCAGGGACTGCAACGTGATGGACGCGGTCGCCCTGTACCGTCCGGCGGTGGAACACAGCATGACCGGCGACCTGGACGACCTGCTCTCGTGACGTCACCCCGCGAGGCTGAGGGCGGAGGGCCCGGCGGAGCGGCGGGTGATGTCTTCGGCTCGGTCGACGACGTCATGAACCGCTTCGCCGGACACGGCTACCTCGCCGACCAGCGCCTGGCCACCACCGTCTTCCTGCAGTCCCGGCTGAGCAAGCCGCTGCTGCTGGAAGGGCCGGCCGGGGTCGGGAAGACCCAGCTGGCCAAGTCGCTCGCCGAGGTCACCGGGCGCCGGCTGCTCCGGCTGCAGTGTTACGAGGGCCAGGACGAGACCACCGCGCTCTACGAATGGGATTACGGCAAGCAGTTGCTGTACACCCAGCTGCTCCGGGAGAAGATCGGCCAGATCGTCGGCGACGCCGAAGGCCTCAGCGAGGCCGTGGCCCGGATCGCGGCCGAGGAGAGCGTGTTCTTCTCCGAACAGTTCCTCGCCGCGCGCCCGCTGCTGGAAGCGGTGCGCTCCGAGGAGCCGGTGGTCCTGCTCATCGACGAGGTGGACCGGGCCGACGAGGCGCTGGAGGCGGTGCTGCTCGAACTGCTCGCCGAGTACCAGGTCTCCGTGCCCGAACTCGGCACCTACCGCGCGCGGCACGACCCGTTCGTCGTGCTCACCTCCAACAACACCCGCGACCTGTCGGCGGCGCTGAAACGCCGCTGCCTGCACCTGTCCCTGGACTACCCCGACGCCGAGCGCGAGCTGGCCATCATCAAGTCGAAGGACACCGGCCTGCCCGACGCGCTGGCGCGGGCCCTCATCGACGTGGTCCGGGGCCTGCGCGACCTCGACCTGCGGAAGGCGCCGAGCATCTCCGAGACCATCGACTGGGCCCGGACGCTCGCCGTGCTCGGCGCGTCCGAGCTCACCGCGGACCTGCTGGCGCAGACCGCGAACGTGGTCGTCAAGTACGACCGGGACCTGCGCCGCACTCTCGAGGTGCTGCCCAAGCTCGTGGACCCCAACATGGTGGTTGCCAGGCGGCCGGCCCACGGGCACGGCCACGGGCATCAGCACGGGCCCGGGTCGAACGAGCATGGGCCGGGGCCACACGAGCACGGGCCGGGGCACGAGCACGGGCACGAGACCGCCGGCCCGGCGGGCCCGGCGGATTCCGGCCGGGAAGTCGGACCGTGCGGGCAAGGACGAGCCCGGCCGGCACGTGCAGGACTATTACGGCTCGCCCGGCACCGGCCGCAGGCCGCCCGCCGTCGGCAAGAGCCAGGGAGAACGGTCCTTCAACGCCCGGGGCGCCCGCCGCCGGCCCGTCTAGGGGCAGCCATGGAAGAGTCGATCCACCGGTTTGTCCGGTTTCTGCGGCACTCGGGCGTGCGCGTCGGCGTCTCCGAGGCCGTGGACGCGATGCGCGCGCTCAGCGCCCCCGGTATCGCGGCCGACCGCGAGCTGACCCGCAGCGCACTGCGGGTCAGCCTGATCAAGGACCGGCGCGACGAGGGCATCTTCGACCGGGTCTTCGATCTGTTCTTCCGGCTCCGCCCGGTCCTCGACGCCGAGGCTGCCGGCCACGGGCACGCGCACGACGACCTGTCCGACGAAGGCAGCCTGGACAAGTTCAGCCTGTCCGAGGACCCGGGGGACACGCCGCAGGAGGGCCACTCGCACGGCAAGCCGGCCGACATCCGGCAGTACTTCGACGACGAGGACATGGCCGCCCGGTACAACCTCCACCAGGAGGCGAACCGGATCGACATGGCCTCCCTCACCGACGAGATCGTGCTGTCCAACGAGACGCCGGCGGACGCGGCGGCGGCCGCCGCGCGGGTCCAGCTGACCACAAGCCGCCTGCACAACCCCGGCCGCCCGGGGGATCTGGCCACGCACGACGGGATGCGGGTGGACTCCGAGCTGTCGGTCGCGCAGGAGACGGCGCTGCTGTCGTGGCTGGCCGGCCCCGAAGACGGGGATGACGAGGACACCGGGCTGCAGCCGGACGAGCTCGCGGCGCTGCGCTCCCGGCTGGCTGGCCTGCTCGACGGCCTCCCCGAGGCGCTGCGGCGCCACCTGGAGGCCCTCATGTCCAGGGACCTCGAGATCGAGTCGCCCGGCCCGCGACCCGGCTACGTCGAGACCATCGACGAACGGGAGCGGGCGGACCTGGAAGAAGCGGTGCGGAGGCTGCTGCGCAGCCTGCACGGCGCTCCCCGCTCCCGCCGGACGATCGCGGCCCGCGGGACGGTCAACGGCGCGCGGACGATGCGCGCCAACATGCGGTACGACGGAGTTCCGTTCCGGCCGGTGACGGTGGCCCGGGTGGCGGACCGGCCGCGCCTGCTGCTGCTCGTCGACGTCTCGCTGTCCGTCCGCACCGCCGCACGGTTCACCCTGCAGCTCGTGCACGGGCTGCAGAGCATGGCCGCCAAGGTGCGCTCGTTCGCGTTCGTCGCCGATCTCGCCGAGATCACCGACCTGTTCAACGAGCACCAGATGGAAGACGCGCTCGGGCTGGTAATGGCGGGCCTGCCGGCCGGCGGCGTCCTGGACGTCGACGCCGACTCCGACTACGGCGCGGCGTTCGGCACGTTCATCGAGGAACACGGCGGGGCGATCAACCGCCGGACCACGGTCATCGTCCTCGGTGACGGGCGCGGCAACGGGAAGGACCCCAACTTCGGCGCGATCGCGGAGATATCGCGCCGCGCCCGTGAACTGGTCTGGCTGACTCCCGAGCCCCGCTACTCCTGGCGGCTGGGCTCCTGCGACCTGCCCGCGTACGCCGCCTACTGCGACCGGGTGCACGTCGTGCGCGACCTCGGCGGGCTGGACCGCGTCACCGGGTATGAGACCGCACGGACCGCCCGATGACCACGCTCCCGCGCATCGACGCCCTGCGCTCCTGCCCCGCGGGCCGTTACGAGGACGGGATCGTCGTAGTCACCCGCGGCAAGGTGGCCGGGATCACGGCCGAACCGTGGCCCGGCGGCCGGATCTCGGTGCGGCACCGGCTCGGCGCGGGCGAACTGGACGACGAGATCACGGAGCCGCTCGCAGCGGCCCTGGGCCCGCTGAGCGACGATCACGAGGTGTTCGCGCGCGCCTTCACCGGGGTGGTGCTGACCTCCCGGCGGGACGCCGGCGCCGCCTGGGAGGAGTTCTACCGCAACAGCCTGGCCCGCCTCGCCCCGGCGGGCCCGCTAAGCCCGCCGGGCCCGCCGGGCCCGCCCTCCGGGCCCGGCTACAGCGAGGTGTACCGGCACGCGATGGAACTGCTGCCCGGCACCACCGTGGCCGATGTCGGCTGCGGCTTCGGTTTCCTCGCCCTGCACCTGGCGGCCCATGGCATAGCAGTTACCGCCTGTGACATCGACCCGGGCACGACCAGGCTGCTGGGGCGGATGGCCGACCGGCTGGCCCTTCCCCTCAATGCCGTCACGTGTGACGGCCGGTCCGGCCGGCTGGCGTCCGTCTCGGTGGACGCCGTCGCCTTGCTGCACGTCCTGGAGCACGTCCAGGAGGCCGCCGCGGCCGCGCTGATCAGCGAGGCCACCCGGATCGCGCGGCACCGGGTCGTCGTCGCGGTGCCGTACGAGGCGCAGCCGACCCGGCTCTTCGGCCACCTCCGCACGATCGACGCCGGCCAGCTCCGCAAGGTCGGAGCCGGGTCCGGCTGGGACTACCGGGTCTACGACCATCATGGCGGCTGGCTGGTCCTCGACCGCCCGGACCGCCCGCCACGGCCAACCATCCCCGGTGCCGTGCCAACCTTAGGAGAACCATCATGACCAGCGTGGGCGAAAATGCTCTCCCCGTCCCGACCCCATCCGCTACCGAGTCGATCCAGGCCGAAGGACCGGAGGGCAACCCCGCCGTGATCGGGGTCCCGACCTTCGTGGCCGGGTCCATCGCCCTCGGCCTGGTACTCACCGGCTTCGTCTCGGCCACTTCGGTGGGCGCGTCCATCCCCATCATCATGACCGCGACCGGCATCGGCCAGCTCGTCGCCGCCGTCTGGGCCGCCCGGCTGGCGCAGAACGCGGTGGCCTGCGTGTTCGGCATCTTCACCGGGTTCTGGTTGAGTTACGCGGCGCTCGTGCTGGGCCTCACGCACAACTGGTACGGCATCACGGCCGCCAACGTCGTGCAGACCGAAAAGCTGTTCCTGCTCACCTGGCTGATAGTCGTGGTGATCCTCACGCTGGTCACCCTGCGGCTGCCGCTGGCGTTCACGCTCCTGTTCGTGCTGATCGACGTGGCCCTGCTGCTCGTCCTGCTCGGCACGGCGAACGCCAGCGCGGGCCTGACCAAGGCCGGAGGGTACGCGGTCTTCGCGTTCGCGCTGGTCGGCGTGTACATCTTCGCCGACAGCATGAGCGCGGTGACCGGAGGTAACCCGCTGCCCCTCGGGAAGCCCGTCCTGCACTGACCGGTACTGCGCTGACGGGTACGGCTTTCCGGGGCACGCTGGCGGTCGCCAATGATGCGCCGGTGGGCTTTACCGCCATCCGGCTGAACTTCGGCGTGGAGACCGACGCGAGCGCCGAGGAGATCGACACCCTGCTCCAGCTGACGCTGCGCTACAAGTGGAGACCATCCCCGTCATGCGGACCGTCAAGCGAAGCGGCCTGCTGGCCCGGGCGTGACGGTCCGGCCAGCCCCGGGGGCGCGGAGCATGAGTGCTCGCCGGCCTGGGGCATACTGAAGGGGATACACTGCCCAGACTCCCCGCGGCCCACCGTCACGTCCATGCTGGCCCCGCGTCCCGCCCGGCACTTCCGGGCAGGCGCCTCCTGACAGCAGCCGGCTGAAACCCTCGTCACGCCATCCCGGAGGCGATGTGGACAGCCGCAGTGATCATGAGTTCGCCAGACTGGCCCAGGAATATCTCGATGACCGGGCGGAACGGCACCCGGACGCCGCGACTGAACTCGGCGATCACCGGTTCGACGGGTGCCTCGCCGACCTGTCCGCCGAAGCGCTGGCCGCCGAACGGCAGGCCCTGGACCGCTGGGCGGCCGCGCTCGGCGCGCTGGAGACCGGAACGCTCAGCCCGGAGCACCAGGTGGACGCGGCCATGCTGGCGGATGCTGTGGCCCGCCGGATATTCGAGCTGGACGAGCTGCGCGAGCACACCTGGAACCCGCTGCTGGCCAACCCGGGCCGCGCCGTCTACCAGCTGCTGGCCCGCGATTTCGCCCCGCTGCCCGACCGGCTCGCCTCGGTCGCGGGACGGCTGGCCGGGGTCCCGGCGGCGCTGGCCGCGGCCCGGCAGCTGCTCGGGCCGATGCCGAGGGTGCACCTGGAAACCGCGATCGCGCAGTTCTCCGGCACGATCACGCTGGTCACCGAGGTGATCGACACCGCCCTGCGGGACGCGCCGGGCCGCGAGGCCGACATTGCCAGGGTCCGTCCGGCCGCCCTGGAGGCGCTGACCGGGCACCGGTCGTGGCTGTCCGCCCGGCTCGATGAGGCCGCCGCGCATGACGGCTTCGCGGATCCGCGGATCGGTGCCGGGCTGTTCGCCCGCAAGCTGTCACTGACGCTGAACACGCAGGCGGACGCGGACACCATCCTGGCCCGCGCGCACGCCGACCTGGACCGGGTGAGCGGGGAGATCGCCGCGCTGGCCGCCGGGATCGCCGAGGGCAGCAGTCCGGGCGGCCCCGGTGCTCCCAGCAGGCCCGGTGCTCCCAGCAGGCCCGCCGCTCCCAGCAGGCCCGGCGGGCCGTCCGGCCGGGGCAGCGGGCCCGGGCACCTCCCGGCGGACGGTGATCCTCTCGTCCGGGAGGTCCTGGACCGGCTGGCCGCCGATGCGCCGGATGACACCGACATCCTTCCGTTCGGCCGCGACGCGCTCGCCGCACAGACCGCCTTCGTTCGCGAGAACCGGCTGATCACGCTTTTCGACGATCCGGTCGAGGTGATCGAGATGCCGGAGATCGACCGCGGCGTCGGGGTGGCCTACTGCGATTCGCCCGGCCCGCTCGAAGCGGCGCCGATGCCCACGTTCATCGCCATCTCCCCCACCCCGGCGGACTGGCCGGCGCAGCGGGTCGCCTCGTTCTACCGCGAATACAACCGGCACATGGTGCACAACCTGATGGTGCACGAGGCGATGCCCGGCCACTACGTGCAGCTCCAGCACTCCCGGCGGTTCACCGGCTCGGCCACCGTCATCCGCGCCGCGCTCCGGTCCGGGTCCTTCGTGGAAGGCTGGGCGGTCTACGCCGAGCAGGTCATGGCCGAAAGGGGCTATCCGGGCGAGGGGGATCCGCGTGCCGTCCGGATGCAGCAGCTCAAGATGCAGCTCCGCATGATCATCAATGCGATCCTGGACGCCCGGGTCCACGGGCACGGCATGACCGAGGCCGAGGCGATGGCGCTGATGACCGGGCGCGGGTACCAGGAGGAGGGCGAGGCAGCCGGCAAGTGGCGGCGCGCCCTACTCACCTCGGCCCAGCTATCCACCTACTACGTCGGGTATACCGAGGTCGCCGACCTCGCCGGTGAACTGAGGGCCGCCTTCCCCGGCCGGCCGGACCGGGAGATCCACGATCGCATGCTCGCGCACGGCTCACCGCCGGTCCGGCTTCTCCGCCCGCTGACCGGCGCCTGACGCGGCCCCGGCTCCCCGGCCGCCCATTTGTTTCGCCCGATCTGCGATCCGCTGCGGCCTCTTATCCGTAGATACCGGTAGAGGCAGTCACAGAGATGCTGCCGGCCAGGGACCGCCGCGGCGCACCGGGGGAAACATGATTTCACTGCGGGCCAACGTCACCACCGCCACCGTGCCCAGCCGGAAAGCGGCGCGGAAGGAACTCGGCGCGTTCCTGCGCGGCCAGCGGGTACGGATCGACCCGCGCGAGGCAGGGCGTGCGGCGGGAACGGTCACCGCCTTCCGCCCGGCCCCGGGGCCACCACGGCGCGACAAGGCCGCCCGCCGCGGCGGACTGGCTGACCGCGGTGAGTTCTCCGGGCGCGCCGCGGCCGGGGGGCCGCAGCCAGACGCTGCGCCCGGCGGGGCGCCGCCAGACGCTGCGCCCGGCGGGCCGCCGCCAGACAGCGAGCCCGGCGTTCCCGCGTTCCTGCACGCGCTGCTCCGCCAGGTGGAGCCGTTCCCGGCCGCGGTCCTCAACGCGCGCCAGGACATCCTGGCCTTCAACCGCAGCTACGACGCGCTGTTCAGCCTCGAATCGGTCCCGGCGCGGAACCGCAATGCGATCCTGCTGTACTTCACCGACCCGGGCCTGCGCGAGCTGTGGCCAGACTGGGCGGCCGGCGCGCCCCGGCTGGTCAGCCAGTTCCGCGCGGCGATGACCCGCCATGGGTCCGGCCCGGAGTGGGCCACGCTGCTGGAGCGGCTGGGCCAGGCCTCCCCGGACTTCGCCCGGCTGTGGCGCCAACCCGAGGCCGGTGACCACGACAACGCACCGGAGCGCTTCCGGCACCCGGTGGCCGGGGCGCTACGGCTGGCCCGCTTCCACCTGTGGGCCGAACCGCGGGAAGACGGCCTCGTCGCGGTCGGTTACACGCCCGCCGACGTCGCGACCGCGGCCAAGCTGCACCGCCTGCAGGCCCTCTCCACCGCCGACGCCACCCCGCACCCCTGACCGCCCGCCGCTGACAGCCCCATCGGGGCGGCTTTCCCGCGCACAGGCTCGGCCGGCCCGGTGAGCGCCCGGGAGATGGGCTACCAGCCGTGGAACTGGCCTTGCGCGTTCCAGAAGGTGACAAGCGCCGTCAGGCACGCCGGGGCGGCCACGGCGGCCAGGAGGCGGCGGGCGGGACGGCGCGCAGACCAGCGCAGGCCCACGGTGGCGGCCCGCCGGGCCAGCCCGGTCACGATGTAGATCGAACCGGCGAGCGACAGGGTCACCAGGGCGGCGCCGATCGCATCGACCGCGGCCATCGCGTAGTGGTGGCCGGCCGCCGCGGTGGTCATGAGGTGCGCCTGCCGGCTGGCGGAGTGCCACAGCGCCCGGTTGATCTGGGGGAGGTGCAGCAGGAGGTACCCGAGGCTGAAGGTGAGCAGTGGGATGACGCACAGTACCCAGCCGGTCACGATGATCCGGGCGCGGCGCCGCAGTCCGGTGACGCGCGGGTCCCGGGGGCCCCTGGATACGGCGCTTTTCAGGATGGGGGTGACGCGGGCGAACAGGTCCGGCACGCCGGCGAGGTCGCTGAGGATGAAGTAGCCGTCGAAGCGGACGAACGGGAGCAGCTGCTCCAGCATCTCCAGGTGCGTGATGGCGATGACGAGGAGCAGGACCTGGTTCTGAGGTAACGGCGTAGATGACGGCCAGGGCCAGCATGAAGACCGCGTTGAAGTACAGGCCGCCGAGGTCGGTTCGCAGCCGGCCGGCGCGGCTGAGCCGGTAGGAGTCGGTGACGTTGGTGAAGAATGACGGCCAGATCAGGTAGATGCCGGCACCGATCACGCCGGGCCGCGCGCCGCCATAGCGGCAGGCGGTCGCGTGCCCGCACTCGTGGAATACGGCGGAGACCACGCACAGGCCGAGCACGACGAGCAGGTCCACCGGGTCGCGCAGGACCTGCCGGACCCCCCCGCCCAGCCCATGGGTGGCGAACAGCCAGTAGTCCACGGTCAGGACGCTGCCGGCCACGGCCACGACGAGGGGCCACCGGAACAGCGGCCGCAGCAGCGCCCCGGCGGCGTTCGCCGCACGTTCGGGCAGCAGCGTGCCCCGCGCTCTAAGCGCGAGCAGCGGGTTGGCCTTCGGCGGGGCGGCCGGGGCGCCCTTGGCGGCGACGATGCCGAGGGGCAACAGCTTGGCCGTGATGAGATAACGGACCTGGCCGGCGGTCAGTGACCGGCCGAGGTCGCCGCTGACCAGCTCCGCGATGGCGGCCGGATCGCGGGAGCCGTCGATCCGGCTGGTTACCCGGTACAGCAGCGCCGACATCTGGATGACCTGACCGTCGGCCCGCCGCACGAGCGACGGCGGCCGGCTATAGCCGGAGTCCTGGTACTCGCCGAGCAGCTCGACCCCATCGGCCAGCCGTGGCGCCTCAGCGAGCCCGGTCGCATCCGCCGGGCGCAGGGTGGGCGACGTGCGTTCGCCGGTCACGTGCTCTGCGGCCGCATTCATGGGTCTGCTCCTCCCTCGCGTGCTTAGCAGGGACGTGAGGAGTGGCTGGGAGCGCGCGGCCGGGCCGGTGCGCGAGCGGGGGGCCGCCCGTGAAGGGCCGGGCGGCCCCCCCCTTTCTGCTGCGCAAACCCCTCCCCTTGCACAGCAGGCCAGGACCCGGTGCGAGCCGGGCAGGCGCTAGAGGATGCTGCCGCTACCGCCGACGCCGCCGCCGAGGATGCCGATGCCGTTGCCGCTCAGGTTGCCGCTCAGAACGTTGAAGTTGTCGCCGTTCAGAACGTTCACAAATCCGGCGGAGTTCTGGGAGACAGGGCCGTGGCAACAGTAGAGGGTTTCCCGGCTCGGCAGCAGCTCGGCGTGCTCGAGCTCAAGATCTTGCATCGTCACAGCAGGTACAGTGGACATGGAGCCTCCTTAGGGATCGATCTGCCCGGCCAGGCAGATCGGGACAGCCCGCGCCTCCAGGCGTAGGGGCCTGGGATTGCCCGGCAGCCCCTGTGTGCCGGGCCCACGGACCTGATGTACGCTCCTAGGCGTACATACTGTTCGGTTACCACCGAACAGTATCGGTTACTTTGGGGTAAGGCAAGCGCTGCGGATTGCGACTAGAAGCTCATCGGGCGGAGACGGCTAGGCTGGCTATGACGGCGCATGTGACGGGGGACGAGCGGGATTCCCCCGGCGACGGCCGCCCGCCGCTGCAGCACCGGAGCATGGAATGAACCCGCTTCAGCAGCTGATCCATCAGCGGTTGCGCGAGCGGGGCTGGTCCTACGGTCAGGTCGCCCGGCGCGGCGGGTTGCCTCGTTCTACCGTCTACACCCTCGCGACGACACGGAACCTGGCCCGGCCGCCACGCCCGGCCACGCTCGATGGACTCGCCAGAGGCCTCGGCGTGCCGGTCTCCGCTATCCGCACCGCCGCAGCCGAGTCCACCGGACTGCACTACTACGACGAGCGCCCGGTCGAACGAGAGCACCCTGGTGATCTTGAGAGGGATCTCCTGATCGCGAGCATTGATGAGCTGACGGCTGAAGACCGGCGTCACGTGGCCGCACTGGTTGAATCGCTGCGGGACAGGGCTTCGTCGGAGTCAGGGGACCGTTAGCACCGCGCCCGGGACCGTGGATGTGCACGGTCCCGGGGCGGTGCGCCCACTTCCCACCCGGGGGTTGGGGCTGGGCGGGGCATCCGCCCGCCCCCCCGCGGGTAGCTGTTTCCTTACGTCATTGGCTTTTCCTTACGTCATTGGCCAGCTGGCGGGCATGTGGAGCTGCTCGGCCAGCTCCCGGTAGGGACCCTCTGGCAGCACCAGGCGGGCGACCCGCAGGATCGCCCGTGGGTCTTCACCAGGAGGCCGCAGCACGTAGACCGTGTTGTCGCGGGTGTTGCGGGTTACGACGAGCCGGTCATGGTCGGCGAGGATGATACGGGGTTTGCCCGGGCCGGGCGGCCGAGAGCCCGGCCGCTGGCCAGAGTCGGGCTTGCGGGGCTGAACAGCCTGGGCTGCGGCCTGCTGTCGCCGACGGCGGAGCACCAGCACCGGCTCGGCGAGGAAGGCCACCAGGATGAACAGGCCAACGGCCAGTAGCAAGATCTTCAGCCACTGTGGCATGCCCGTGGCGGTCGGCGCTCCTTTTGTCACTGGCCGGGGGTGGTGCCGGGTACCAGCCGGCGCAGACGGCTGTGGTACCGGGTACTGCCGCCAGTGGGCCGGGCCCGGCGTGGGCGGTGACGGTGCCGCCAGATGCGGGACCGACAGCACGGTGCCCGGGTGAATCGCGTTCGGATCGGGGCCGATGGCCTGCCGGTTGGCCGCATACAGGGCCGGCCAGCTACCGCGCACGGCGAGCCCGGCCGCGATGTCCGCCAAGGTGTCGCCGGTCGCAACTGTGTAGCGGACGGGCGCCACCTGGCCGGGCAGCACCAGAACGGTGCCGTAGTGGATGACGTTTGGATGTGGGCCGATGAGCGGCCGGCTGGCCGCGTAAAGAGCTGACCAGCCGCCGCGCACAGCGAATCGGGCGGCGATGCCGGACAACGTGTCGCCGTGCTGCACGACGTATCTCGCAGGGGGTTTCGTCGCCGTCACAGGTGCCACGGCGACGCTCAACGTGCTGGTGAGGGTGAGCTCAGTATTACTGTCGGTGCGGGTGTTCGCCTGGGCCGGGTGGACGGATCCCTTCACGCCGGCCGCCACCAAGATGATCGGCAAGATACTCCAGGCGAGCACGACGCACGCGGACTTCGTCCACGTACGCATAGTGCTGTCACTTTCCTTCCTGAGGGATCAGCGCCGGACGCTGCTGGTCCGGACGCCGAAGGCACGAACCGGCCGGGAAGGAAAGGACTTAAGCGGGTGGCACCTCCGGCAGGTAGGAGCGCCAGATCGGCTTCGCGGCGGCACGACGCACCAGTCGCAGCAAGACCAGGGCCAGCAGCGTGATCAGGGCAGCACCGACGCCACCCTGCAACCCGCCCCCACTGTGCCCGCCCATGCCGCTGTCAGAACTGCTGCCGCCGTTTGCGCCGCCGGCCGACCCGACCGGCAGCCGGGGAAGCGCTGGCACTGGCGACGTTGGTGCACCGTCGCCAAGTACCGGCGCCGTCGACGCCGCGAGCAAAGGCCGATCGGCGGCCAGTCCCGCCCATGCGCCTCCAGCCTGAAGCGACAAGGTCGCACCCGAGACGCGAGGGCCGAACGGGCTCAGCGGACGGGTGGCCGGGGTGACCGTTCCGATGGCGGTGGAGACCCGCGGGCTCAGCGCCGATGTGGCCGTATAAACGGGCGGGGCCGACGCGCCACTGACCGGAGCCAGCGTCCCGGTCGCGGTCGACACGGCCGGAGCCAGCGCGCCACTGACCGGAGCCAGCACGCCGGTCGCGGCGGAGCCGACCCGGGTCAGCACGCCAGTGACCGGGGCCAGCGTCCCGGTCGCGGTCGACACGACCGGAGCCAGCACGCCAGTGACCGGGGCCAGCACGCTAGTAACCGGAGCTAGCGCCCCAGTGACCGGGGCCAGCACGCCGCCGGTCCCGGTGGGCAAGACCGGAGCCAGCACGCCGGTCGCGGCAGACACGACTGGGGGCAGCGCACCGGTCGCAGTCGACAGGACCGGGGTCAGCGCACCGGTCGCAGTCGACAGGACCGGGGCGCCGATCGCGGCGGGGATGTCCGGGCCGAGCGCTTGCGTGCCCGTGGTTACGAGCGGGCGCAGCGCCTCGGTGGGTGCGGCGAGCGCGCTGGCGGCCGGGGCGAGCACGCCGACCGCCGGGGCGAGCGTCCCGATAGCGCTCGACGGAAGCAGCGGCGGCGTGCCGGTGGCGGCGGAGACCGAGGGCATCGCGCTGGTGGCGGCGGAGATGTCTGGGCCGAGCGCTTGCGTGGCCGTCGTTACGACTGGGCTCAGCGCCTTGGCAGATGGGGCGAGCGTGCCAGTGGTGGCGGCGAGTAGGGTGGGCGCGCCAGTGGCCGCAGCGGCCGGCTTAGCCGGGACAGCCGGGACAGCCGGCGCCGCCGTCGGCGCGACGGCCGAAGCGACCGGGCCACCTGCACCCGCACCCGCGGCGCTGGCCGCGTCAGCCGGCTCGGACGTGACAGCCGGAACCGCCGGCGCGACGGCCGAAGCGACCGGGCCACCCGCACCCGCGCCGCTGGCCGCGTCAGCCGGCTGGACGCGACAGCCGAAACGGCCGGCGCCGCCGTCGGCGCGACGGACGATGACGGCATGGTTGCTGCGTGCGCCTGCCGTGAGAAGACCAGCAAGACCGTCGAGATCCCGGCAGCCAAAATCGCGACTTGCACCGCTCGGCGAGCGATGTGCCGCAAAAACGCCTGGGACACGAGTAGCTCCCGTTCCATCGGGAGAGACAGACCTGACCGTCGGCTTAGCCGGGATAGACAGATGTGACCGTGGTTCCCTGCCATTATTGACCAGAAACCTGTGCGCACGCGACATTTTCGGCTATTCGGCGATTCGTCGCGATGAGGGCGGTATGCCGGTGCCCGGTCCCGGGTGGGGTGGGCTGCGTGCTCCGCCTGGTGCGGCGGTGGCCGCGGTGGCGCCCCGGCCGGGCTTCGTTCGGCTGATCAATCCGTGCCGTTCAGGCGTTTCCGCTCCCGCTGGGCGTCGGCTGACCAGCGCTGATGCTGGTCTGCGAACAGCCGGGCCGCCGTCAGGCCGCTCCAGCGGGCCGGCAGCAGTTCCCCGGGCAGCGCCGGGTCGATGGACGGGAACCGGCGCCAGGCGTGCACTGCGGAGCCCATCGCTCACGGCCGCCGGGGCGGCGGTCTAGCGGCCCGGCGTGACCTGGATCTTGATGCCTTCGCCGGCCCGCACGCTGGCCAGCGCCTCCGGGAACTGGCCGAGGGGGAACGGGTCGCCGAGCAGCGGGCCGGTGACGATCGCGCCGTCCGCAGCCATCAGGCCGGCCGCCGCGCCGAAGCTGTTCAGCACGGCCATCGACCCGAGCACAGTGATCTCGTCGTTGTAGATCCGGAACGGCGACAGCGATATTTCGGCGTCGCCGCTGGTCACACCGAAGATCAGCAGCCTCCCGCCGCGGTCCAGCCGGCCGAACGCGGCCTCGATCGCGGCCGGGGCCCCGGTGGCGTCGACCGCCACGCTGAAGACCTGGGTTTCCAGTGCGCTGACGTCCTCCGCGACACTCGCCGCGCCCACCGCGGTGGCGGCCCCCAGGCGGGCCGCCTTACGGTCCACCACGGCCACCGAACGGGCCCCCGCGCGGTTGAGCAGCTGCATGAGCAGCAGCCCCATGGTGCCAGCCCCCATCACCAGGACGTCCTGCCCGATCACCGGGCCGATCCGGCGCAGCCCGTGCACGGCGCACGACAGTGGCTCGATGAGCGCGCCCTGCTGGTCGCTGACGCCGCCCGGGATCGGGTAGGCGTTGGTGAAGGGCACCGCGACGTATTCGGCGAACGCGCCGGCCACGGTGTCGCCGAGCGCGTTCCAGTTGGCGCAGAGGTTGCCGCGCCCGGCGTGGCAGGCCGGGCAGTGGCCGCAGAACAGCGAGGGGTCCACGGCCACCCGGTCGCCCTCGCGCCATTCGCCGGGGACGCCCTCGCCGAGCGCGACGACGCGGCCCGCGAACTCATGACCGGGGATGATCGGGTACGGGGTGGGCGGGAACTCCCCATCGGCGATGTGCACGTCGGTGCCGCAGATGCCGCACGCGCCGACCTGCACGACCAGCTCCCGGTGTCTGGGGGCCGGGTCAGGCACCTCGGTCACCGCGAGCTTGCCGGGGCTCTCCCAGACGACGGCGCGCATAACTCTCCCTCGAAGTGGTCCGGGCGGGGCGGCCCGCGGGCCGGAGACCGGCTTCAGTCGCCGACCCGCAGGCCGGTGCCGGCGTCGAACAGATGCAGGTGGGCGGTGTCTACTCCGACCTTAATCACCTCGCCCGGGCGGGGATGGTCGCGGCCGCTGCGGACGATGATGTTGCTGCCGGGGTCGTCGGCCAGGCTGCCGTAGATGAAGGAGTCACTGCCCAGGTCCTCCACCAGGGCGACCTTCACGGTCAGGTCGCCGGCGCCGCCGGCCGACAGGTGCTCGGGCCGGATCCCGACGACGAGCTTGCCGTGGCCCTGCGCCGCGCGCAGCTGCTGATCGGACGGGCGGAGCTGCGCGCCGCCGGCCCGGACCCAGCCGTTCTCCAGGGTGCCCTCGAAGCGGTTCATCGAGGGCGAGCCGATGAAGGAGGCGACGAACACGTTGACCGGCTTGTCGTACAGCTCGGTGGGCGAGGCGAACTGCTGTAGCTGGCCGAGCCGCATCACCGCCACCCGGTCGCCCATGGTCATGGCCTCCACCTGGTCGTGCGTCACGTAGACGGTCGTCACCGCGAGCCGCCGCTGCAGCTCGGCGATCTGGGTGCGCGTCTGCACCCGCAGCTGGGCGTCCAGGTTGGACAGCGGCTCGTCCATGCAGAAGACCTTCGGCTCGCGGACGATGGCGCGGCCCATCGCGACCCGCTGGCGCTGGCCGCCGGACAGGTTGCGCGGTTTCCGGTCGAGGAAGTCCTCCAGGTCGAGCAGCCTGGCCGCTTCCCGGACCCGGCGGGCGCGCTCGTCCTTGTCCACCCCCTGCATCTTCAGGGCGAAGCCCATGTTCTCCGCAACGGTCTTGCTCGGGTACAGCGCGTAGTTCTGGAACACCATCGCGATGTCGCGTTCCCGGGACGGCACGCCCACCATGTCTTTGCCGTCGATCCGGATCGACCCGTCGTCGATCTCCTCCAGGCCGGCCAGCATCCGCAGCGCGGTCGTCTTCCCGCATCCGGAGGGGCCGACCATGACCACGAACTCGCCGTCCGCGACGGCCAGGTCGAGCGCGTTCACCGCGGGCCGTTCCGCGCCGGGATAGATGCACGTCGCGTGGTCGTAGGTGACCTCAGCCATGGTCTTCTCCTGTGTCTGGCCCGGAGAGCGGGCGGAAGGTGGTCATCACTTGATCGCCCCGAAGGACAGCCCGCGGACGAGCTGGCGCTGCGCCACCCACCCGGCCAGCACGACCGGCAGGGTCGCCACCGTGGCCGCCGCGGCGAGCTGGGCGAAGTACAGCCCCTCCGACGAGATGAACCCGACCAGGAAGACCGGGACGGTGGCGGCCCGCGTCGCGGTGAGGTTCACGGCGAAGAAGAACTCGTTCCACGAGAAGATGGAGCAGATCAGCGCGGTGGCGGCCAGCCCGGGCGCGACCACCGGCAAGATCACCTCGACCACGGTCCGGCGCAGCGGCGCCCCGTCCATCTCCGCCGCCTCCAGCAGCTCGCCGGGTACCTCCAGGAAGAACGACCGCATCATCCACACCGCGATCGGCAGGTTCATCGCGGTGTACAGGATGACCAGCGTGAAGATGTTGTCCAGCATGTGCAGGTCGCGTGCGGCGATGTAGATCGGGATGATCGCGGCCACCACCGGCAGCATCTTGGTGCTGATGAAGAAGAACAGCACGTCGCGGGTCTTCTTCACCGGGCGCAGGGACAGGGCGAACGCGCACGGCGTGGCCAGCGCCAGCACCAGGATCGTGGACACGATCGTGGCGAAGGCCGAGTTGGCCACGTACGGCCACAGGCCGCTGGCGAACACCGTCTTGTACTGCGACAGGGTTGGCGAGAAGATCACCGCCGGTGTGTTCGTGTAGGCCTGGGCCTCGGTCTTGAACGAGGTCAGCACCATCCACAGGACCGGGAAGAAGAACAGGATCCCGACCACCCAGCCGACGATGCCCAACGTCAGGCTGTTGCTGCGGCGCTTCCTGCGCGGTCCGGTGTACGCCGGTGCCGCAGTGGCCGGGCCGGCCTGCGCCGTCATGCTGTCCGCGCTCATCATGCCGCCTGTTCGGTGCCGGAGAACGAGGTGAAGATCAGCCGCAGCGCGAAGGTCGCGACGATGATCGTGGCCACGACGACCACCACACCCATCGCCGCCGCCTGGCCGACCTGGAAGCCGAGGAACGCGCGCTGGTAGATGTAGAAGGGCAGATTGGCGCTGGAGATACCCGGGCCGCCCTGGGTCATCATGTAGACCGCGTTCGAACTCGTTGATCACGTAGATGGCGCCGAGGACGATGCCCAGCTCGATGTAGCGCCGCAGGTGCGGGAGCGTCAGCTCGCGGAAGATGGCCAGCGGCCTGGCGCCGTCGCAGCTGGCCGCCTCCAGGATGTCCTTGGGCTGGCTCTGCAGGCCGGCCAGCACGAGCAGCATCATGAACGGCGTCCACTGCCAGATCATCTCGATCATGACCGAGCCGAGCGGGAAGCTGCTCAGCCAGTCGAAGTGACCGATCCCGAACGGCCGGAAGACGAAGTTGACGATGCCGAACGTCGGGTCGAGCATCGTCGTCTTCCACAGTAGCGCCGCGGCGACCGGCATGATCAGGAACGGCGTGATCAGCAAGGTCCGGACGACGCCCCGGCCGAGGAACTTCCGGTCCAGCAGCAGCGCGAGCAGGACGCCGATGACCATGGCGATGAGCACCGTGCCGACCGTCATGATCACCGTGTTCAGCGCGGCGGTCCGGAACTGGCTGTCCTTGAACACGTCGACGTAGTTGCCGAACCCGGCGAAGTGCCGGGAGCCGGGCCGGACCAGGCTCCACGATTCCAGCGAGTAGTAGAGCGTCACCAGGAACGGCAGCTGGGTGATGATGATCGTGAACACCAGCGCGGGCAGCAGCGGGGCGCGCCGCACCCAGCCCTGGCGGCGGGCGTCGGGACGGGCACGCACGGGGTGCGTGCCCGCCACCGGAGGAGCGATCGCGGTCATTATGGCCTCCCTGCGGGTGAGGTGGCGGGCCGGGCCGGCCGGGCCGGGGAACGACGCGGACCCGCCATCACGCGGACCGGTACGTGTCGCCGACGGCCTGGGCGTACAGCTGGGCCTGCGACAGCGTGGAGGCGACCGGCTGGGAGCCGGCGATGGCCGCGCTGAACTGCTCGCTGACGTTGGTGCCGAGATCCTGGAACTCGGGGATGTCCAGGAACTGGACGCCGGTGTACGGCACTGGCTCGAGGGCCGGATGCGCCGAATTGGTCGCGTTGATCGACTTCAGGGTCAGCGGGCCGTAGGCGGACGACAGCTTCTTGTACTGCGGGATCTGGTAGCTGGAGAACCGGCTGCCCGGCGGCACGTGCGACCAGCCCAGCTTCTGGCCGACGGTCTGGATGTAGGTCTTCGAGGTCATCCAGGAGATGAAGTCCCAGGCCTCCTGCTTGTGCGGACAGGTGGACGGGATCGCCAGCGACCAGGTGTAGAGCCAGCCGGACGGGCGGCCGTCCTGCGTCGGGGCCCACGCGTAGCCGTTCTTGCCGGCCACCTTGCTGCTGGCCGGATCCTCGATCGTGCTCACCGCCGAGGTGGCGTCGTACCACATGGCGGCGTCCCCCTGGCTGTACAGGGTGGCGCACTCGGAGAAGCCGGCCTCGGGAGCGCCCGGCTCGCCGTACTTCTGCAGCAGCGACACGTAGGCCGTGGCCGCGCGCTGCACCTCGGGGCTGGTCAGCTGCGCCTGCCACTGGAGGTTGAACCACCGGCCGCCGAACGAGTTGATCACGGTGTCGATGGGCGCGAGGTTCTCGCCCCAGCCCGGGTCGCCGCGCAGGCAGATCCCGACCTGCCCCTTCTTCGCGTTGTGCATCCGCGCGGCGATCTGGCTCACCTGGTCCCAGGTCGGGCGCTCCGGCATGGTGATCCCGGCCTGCTGCATCAGGTCCTTGCGGTACATGAGGAACGAGGACTCCCCGTAGAAGGGCACCGAATACAGGTCGCCCTTGTGCGACAGCGTTGAGCGGAGCTGGGGCAGGAAATCGTTCGCGTCGTAGCCGGGGGTGGCGTTGATGTACGGCTGGAGGTTGACCAGCCAGCCGTTGGCCGACCACATCGGCGTCTCGTAGTTGCTGATCATCACAACGTCGAATTCGCCGCCCTGGGTGGACACGTCCGCGGTGATCTTGGCGCGCGCCTCGTTTTCCGGCAGCGACACGAACGTGGGGTGCACGCCGGGGTGCTGCTGCTCGAACAGGTAGGACAGGCTGATCGCGTCCTGCATCTGCGAGTTGGACACGATGGCCACGGTGATCGTCGTCCCCGGACTGCCGCCCGAGAACAACTGCTCCGTGCCGGTCGCGCAGCCGGACAGGGCGAGCGCCGCGCCGCCCGCGGTCCCGGCCAGAAAGGCGCGGCGGCTGATCGGCCGTGCGCCGGATCCGGCGGCGGAACGCTGAGCCGCGGAGCCATCGTCTCGCCGGATGTCTCGTCGTTGAGTCATCGCGCATCCCATCGTCCAGGTACTACGTCCTGCGCTCAGGTGCACGTGGGCTCAAGTGAGCGTCCATCGCTCAGGAGAGCACCGCGATAACGAACACACTGATCCCGCGGGTACCCAATGTCAAGAAAATGACACACAGGATTCCGGGCTCACTCCGGAAAAAACGCCGCATAAGCGGATCCGGCGGGATCATGTGCCGTCCCGCCAAGGCCCGTTCGGCCGTCTTTCAGCCCGGCCGCGTGCGGGGCGCACCCGCACCATCCGCCGGCGCGTGCGGAAACCCGCGTGGAGCGCGGAAAACGTCACACGATCATGGAAGGGGGTCAGAGACTGAGGCGGCGGGACAGGTCGGACGCGAACAGTCCGTCCGGGTCCAGCCCGGCGCGGAGCTTCCGGAACTCGGGCAGCCGGGGGTACATCTGCGCCAGCACCTCGGGGGGCACCCGCGAGTCCTTGGCCAGGTAGACGCGTCCCCCGGCGCCGAGGACGAGCCGGTCCAGCCGGTCCAGCAGCGGGGTTAGCCCCGGAGTGCGCGCCGGGAAGTCGAGGGCGAGCGTCCAGCCGGCCGTGGGAAACGACAGCAGGCCCGGGTCACCCCCGCCGAAGCGCTTCAGCACCGTCACGAATGACGGTGCCCGCGCCGCGCTGACCAGCTCGAACGACCGGCGCACGGCGGCCTCCTGGCCGAACGGGACCACGTACTGGTACTGCCGGAACCCGCCCGGCCCGTAGACGCGGTTCCAGTTCCTGATGCCGTCGAGCGGGTGGAAGAACGTCCCGATGGTCTGCAGCTCGCCGGTACGGTGCCGCGGCGCCTTGCGGTACCACGCCTCGTTGGCCAGCGCCACCGTGTAGCGGTTGATCAGCCCGGGCGGGAACGGGGACGGCACGCTGAGGCGGGCGCCGGGGCGGAACGCGAACGGGTCCGCCTTCTCCGCGGCGGGCAGGTCGGCCAGCTCAGCGAAGTCGCCGCTGGTGATCACCGAGCGGCCGAGGCCCGCGCCCCGGGCCATGCTGTCCGACCAGGCCACCGTGTAGCCGTAGCTGCGGTCGTGCTCGGCCAGCACGGCCATGGTCTCGTCGATGCCGGCGGTGCGTACGGTGTCCACCCGGACCCGGGACGTGGAGACCTTCTTCAGCTGCACCGTGGCCCGCAGGATGAAGCCGGTCAGGCCCATGCCGCCCGCGGTCGCCCAGAACAGGGCGGGATCGCCCTCGCTGGTCACCGAGCGCAGCTCACCGCTGGGCAGCATCAGGTCGACGGACCGCACGTGCCGGGCGAAGCTGCCCGCCACATGGTGGTTCTTGCCGTGCACGTCCGCCGCGATGGCGCCGCCGATGGTCACCTGCCGGGTGCCGGGAGATACCGGGACGAACCAGCCGGCCGGCAGCCCGGCCACCATGAGCTGCTCCAGGCTGACGCCGGCTTCACAGGCCGCCAGCCCGCTGACCGGGTCCAGCCCGGTGATCCGGCTGAGCCGGGCGGTCGAGACGACCACGCCGCCCCCGCACTGAGCCGCGTTGTTGTAACTGCGGCCCAGGCCGCGCGCGATCAGGCCACGAGACGGCACCGCCGCCTTGAGCAGCGTTTCCGCGTCGCCGGGGCCGGACGGCTCGGCCAGCTCAGCCGAGGATGGCGCGATCCGGCCCCAGCCGGTCAGCGTGACGGTGTGACCCATGGGCACCGGATACTACCCGCGCCCCCGCCGCTCCGGCCGGCTCGCCGGGCAGCTGAATTGCGGACAGCCCTCGACGGCCTGCGGCACGCCGGCGTACCTTCGTCATGTTACTGGCGCGTACGGCTGGCCTCCGGGCCGCCCGGAAAGGAGTTCTGATGCCCCGACATCGCCGGGCGATCACCGGCCGGCCGGTGGTGATCACGGGTGCCGCCTCGGGCATCGGCCGGAGCCTCGCGCAGCGATTGTCCCGCTCCGGCTCCCCGGTGGCCATCGCCGACGTCAACGAGACCGGCCTGAAAGAGACGGCCCAGTCGCTGCCGGGGCCGGCGCTCACCCGGGTGCTCGACGTGGCCGACGCCGGGGCCCAGTTCCGCTTCGCGGCGCAGGTCCGGGAGTGGCTGACCGCGCCACTGGCGGCCGTGTTCAACAACGCCGGCGTCGCCGTCGCGTCGCCGGTCCTCGGCGCCGACCCGGATGACGACGAGTGGCTACGGCGGATCAACTTCGGCGGTGTGGTCAACGGCACCCGCGCCTTCCTGCCCATCCTGGCCGAACAGGACGAGGGCGTCATCGTGAATACCTCCAGCGTCTTCGGCTTGCTGGGCATGCCCTACCAGAGCGCCTATTGCGCCTCGAAGTTCGCGGTCCGCGGCTTCACCGACGCGCTGCGCCAGGAACTGCGCGGCACGGGTGTCTCCGCGGTCACCATCCACCCGGGCGGTATCAGGACGAACATCGCCCGCAACGGGCGCATGCGCAGTGACCCGGCGGGCCGCGGGCGCACCCACGACCAGATGGCGGCCGACTTCGAGGCGATCGCCATGACCTCACCCGGGAAGGCGGCGGAGATCATCTGCCGCGGGGTCGAGCGGGGCAAGGCCCGCATCCTGGTCGGGCCCGACGCCTATGCCTTCGATGCCCTGGCCCGGGTCGCGCCGACGCATTACTTCGACATCATCGCGCGGGCCGAGAACCGGCTGCGTTCGCGGCGGGCGGCGGTGCGCCGGTGAGCGAGCACGTCGACGTCCTGATCGTCGGGGCTGGGCTGTCCGGGATCGGCGCCGCGCACCACCTGCAGGCCGCGTTCCCGGGCAGGACCTACGCCATCCTGGAGGCCCGCGATGCCATCGGCGGCACCTGGGACCTCTTCCGCTACCCGGGCGTGCGCTCGGACTCGGACATGCAGACGCTCGGTTACCGGTTCCGCCCGTGGACGGCGGCCAAGGCCATCGCGGACGGCCCTGCGATCCTCCGCTACGTCCGCGACACCGCTACCGGGGCGGGGATCGACAAGCACATCCGCTACCACCACCGGGTGACGCGGGCCTCCTGGTCCAGCGCGGACGCGCGCTGGACGGTGGCAGCCAGCCACGGCACCGGAACCGTGGTGCCCGCAGCGCCCGTAGTGCTGACGTGCCGCTTCCTGCTGCTGTGCAGCGGGTACTACCGCTACGACGACGGCTACCAGGCGCCGTTGCCGGATATCGGGAACTTCCGCGGCCGGGTCGTCCATCCGCAGCACTGGCCGGAAGACCTGGACTACGCGGGCCGGCGGGTCGTGGTGATCGGCAGCGGCGCGACCGCGGTGACGCTCGTGCCGGCCATGGCCGGGACCGCGGGGCACGTGACGATGCTGCAGCGCTCGCCGGGCTACATCATCAGCCTGCCCACCGAGGATCCGATCGACGCCCGGTTCCGCAGGCTGTTCGGCGTACGCCGCGCGTATGCCCTTACGCGGTGGAAGAACGTGCTGATCACCACGCTGATCTATCAGCTCAGCCAGCGCCGGCCGCAGATGATGCGGAACTGGATCCGCAATATGACGATCAGGCAGCTGCCCGCCGGATACGACGTCGACACGCACTTCAACCCGGCCTACAACCCGTGGGACCAGCGCCTGTGCCTCGTGCCCGACGGAGACCTGTTCCGGGCCATCCGCCACCAGCGCGCCTCGGTGGTCACCGGCCGCATCGCGACCTTCACCGAGCACGGCCTGCGGCTGGAATCCGGCGAAGAGCTCGAGGCCGACATCGTGGTGACCGCGACCGGCCTGCAGCTGCTCGCTCTGGGCGGCATCCAGCTGACCGTCGACGGCCGCGCCATCCGCCTCCCCGACACGATGGCCTACAAGAGCATGATGCTGAGCGGCGTGCCGAACCTGGCGTTCACGATCGGCTACACCAACGCGTCGTGGACGCTGAAGGCGGACCTGGTGAGCGAGTACGTCTGCCGGCTGCTCGTGTACATGGATTCCCGCGGCTACGACAAGTGCGTCCCGGTCAACGACGACCCGCGGGTCACCCCGCAGCCGCTGCTCGACTTCCCGGCGGGATACGTGCTCCGCTCGATCGATCAGTTCCCGCGGGCCGGGTCGCGGGCCCCGTGGCGGCTCGGCATGAGCTACCTGACCGACGTCCTCACTCTCCGCCGCGGCAGGATCGACGACGGCACCATGCGCTTCTCACGGCTCACGGAGGCGGCCGAGCCGGCCCGGGCGCGGACGGCGTGAGATCGGCTGGCCGGCTGGCCGGCGTCCGGCCGCGGCGGGTTCTGCGGTGACCGGCGGTCAGAGCAGCGCAGGCCGGGCCGCGTCAAGCTGGGACCGCAGCACGGACCGGGCGGTGACGAGGGACGGGCCGTACCAGGTCAGGCTGCGGCCTTCGACGAGCGCGACCCGCTGCCGGGGGAACATCTCCGGCCCGTCCCCCTCGTGGAACCGATACGGCTCGTCCGGCAGCACGATGACGGCGGGCTCACGGGCGGCGAGATCGTCCAGGTCAATATGCGGATACCGGCCCGGATCATCGCCGTAGACGTTCGCCAGCCCGAGCCGGGCGGCGACGTCGCCGGCGAAAGTGGCGGACCCGACGGCCATCCACGGATCGCGCCAGATGGGAATGGCGGCGCGGACCTGAGCGCTGGGCGGGGGCTCGCTCCATTCCCGTTCGGCGGCCTCGAGCCACTCCGGCACCGGCCAGCCCAGGGCACCGAACATCCGCCGCAGAGAGGCCACCGCCTGATCCACGGTCTGGATGACCGTCACCCACACGGGCACTCCGGCCGCCCGGAGCCGCTCGACGTCGATGCGCCGGTTCTCCTCCTGGTTGGCCAGCACGACATCGGGTTCCAGGGTCCTGATGGCGGCCAGGTCGGGGTTCTTGGTCCCGCGCACCCGCGGCACGTCCAGGTCCGGCGGGTGGGTGCACCAGCCGGTCGCACCGGCCAGCGCCTCCGGCCGGGTGGCGGCCACCGACTCGGTCAGCGACGGCACCAGGGACACCACCCGCCGCGCCGGCTGGGCCAGCCGGGCGGGATGCCCGAGATCATCGCGCGTACTGTCCATGATCTGCTCCTGCGTCCTGCATCCGTAGCGCAACTTTCCCCCGTCCTGCTGGTGCAGGGAATCCCGCTGTGGGTGGCTGACGGATACTACCGGGTCTGCGCCAGCTGTCACCTCGATGAGAAGATCCCGGTGCCGTGCCGGATGGTCGCCCGCAAGCCCAAAGGCTGACCCGGCTGACCTCACGGCTCCCCAAGCAGCACGTTCGATCCACCGTCCCGACCCGATCGTGCACGTCCACGCCAATGAACCGGCGATTTCTATCTTGCCAAGCTGATCCTGCGAGTGGCGGTTCAGCGTGCGCGGATGCCGTCGTAGAGGAGGTCGATGATCTGGCGGCTGGTCTTCTCAGGGTCGAGGCCTTCGGTTGAGCCGGAGCTCATCCTGTGGGGTTCGGAAATACGATTCGGCTGGTGACCTCCTTTCCCGTTGCAGCGCAGGTTGGTAAGGCGGCGACGTAGTACTCGTGGGTGAGTCCGCCAAGGACTTGTTTCCGGCGGATCAGGTGGTTGGCGAGGTTATCGGTTCGAGTGGACAAGCGTCAGCTTGAGCCAGTGTGAGCTGGCCGAGGGCTCGGTGCGGCCGACCAGCGTTGAAATGCTGCAGAGACCAGCTCAACGCAACCCGGACCCGCTACCCCGGTACCAAGCTCACCCAGGCCCCGGGGACGCCCGCGGCCATTCCGGCATGCCCTGCGACCGTCCGAGAACCCAGTGATGTCGTCGTCCGCTTCGAGCGACGGCACCCGCCCGCGCTCCTGGCGTAGCCGACTGCACTACGGCCGGGCCAGATTATGCCCGGCCGCAGTCGTCCGTTCCTGCCTGCGAACAGGGTTCTCAGATGGCGCTCTTGGCTCGGAGCGCCGATAGGAACGCGGCGTAGCTCCAGGACAGGTCGCTGACGCTCTTCTCGTAGCCGGTCCAGGCGTCGAACTGCTCGCTGAGCTCGAAGTGATCGCTGTGATAGAGGAGCGCCTGCATCATCTGGTCGCCGTAGCTCTCCAAGCTTGCCGCCGCATCCTTCGGCGTGGTCGAGGCGTTGACTCCGATCTGGCTGAAGAAGGTCGCCGACAGATTGTCAAGCGGAACCGTTCCGGTGGTCGTGACCTCCTGCGCCAGCCGGTAGTACAGCGCGGCGAAGCTGGCGGTGGAAACGGCCCAGGGGTGGTCACGCGTCGGCGGGTCGGCGGTGTCGCCGTCGTAGGTATCGCCAGGGTAGCGCCCGAGCAGGGGCCCTACGGGGCCGCTGCTGAGCTGCTGGTCGTACCCGTTGATCGGGTAATAGTTCGGCGATGTCGGGTCGGCCCACTGGCTGCGCAGCTGCGCGGCGGTCGCCAGGAGCTTGGTGTCGGTGACCGGGACCGCGCCGTAGGTCGCCGCCAGAGACGATGTTGATGTTCGGGTCGTAGGGCGACTTCGGGTCGGACGGGAGCGGCGCTGGCAGCAGCGACTGGTAGTACTGGCCGTTCCAGTGACTGCTGAGGACGTTCTGCAGCCACGGTATGGCGGTGCTCAGCCAGCCGGGAACACCAATCCCAAGGGAGTTGGACGTAATCGCCTCAAAGCACTCCAGCTGCACCGAACGCGCGAAGAACGAGGCGCCGGTCTCCTCCTCCCAGAGGTTGACTGTCTCGCCTTGATAGGCGTTCTGCAGGAAGTTCAGGTTCGCTGCGATCACGGCGCTCGCCACGGCCTGCGTGGGCGCGTCGAGCTGGGCGTACATCTGCAGGATGGCCAGGGTCTGCAGGGCCGGACCGTCGGTCTGGTCGCTCCAGTAGGTCCGCGGAGTGCCGTTGATGAAGAACGACGCGCGATCGAAGTGACCGAAGGCGCTGGCTGAATTCTGGCAGGTCTGCGCGAACTGCACATAGTCGATCAGCGGCTCGATGGTGGGCAGCGGGCCGACCGCCAGCTCGATCGCGACGACCGCCGAGTCGCGGGTCCAGTTGAACACGTAATCCTGGTTCACGTCCGCGCCGGTGTTCTCCCACGCCGGTGAGGCGAGTATGCACCCGGGCTGCGACTGGACTGCGGGCGACGGCTGGTATTTACCGTCCGGCGGCGACTCGAACACTAGCCCGTCCGACGCGACGTTGCGGAACATCAGCCAGAACATGTACGGCCCGATCGATGTCAGGTCCGACTGCGCCACCGCGGGCTTCACCAGGCTGTACTGGAATTTGGCCATCTCGAGAGCCATCCCTTCTTCTTCGCTATCTTCGCCACTAAGGCCCTCCGAAGATTTACTTCCTGATGTCGGGCGTGTTGGCCGTGGGGCGGGCAGCAGGGAGTAGTTCCATTCCCCATGGAAAGCGTGTCGCCTGATCGAGCGCTCCTCCAGATCCTGCATCTGCTTATCGGGGATCTTGATGCCCTTCTCGTAGGTGCCGGTGTCGAGGGCGGCCTGGACGGTCAGCCCGGTCGTGGTGGTGGTCGCGGCGATCGTCTCGACGATAACTTCGTGGCTGGTCAGCGGCCTGCCGCGCCAGTTCATGGAGATCTGGGCGAAGAGCCGGTGCTCGATCCGGTTCCATTTCGACGTGCCCGGCGGGAAGTGGGACACGCTGATCTCCAGGCCGAGTTCTTCCGCGAGCCGGGCCAGCTCCACCTTCCACAGCCGCAGCCGGCTGCCATTGGAACCGCCCGCGTCGGCGGTGATGAGCAGCCTGCTGGCGTGCGGGTAGGCGGCCCGGCCAATCTGCTGCCACCAGCGGCGGATCGACTCGACGGCGAACGCCCCGGTGTCCGCGTCGGTGCCGACGTTCACCCAGCCAGCGTTGGCGCTCATGTCATAGACGCCGTAGGGGACGGCCCGCCCCAGGTCGCCCTTGAAGTCGTGCACCTCCACCCGCTCGGGCTCACCGCGCCGATGCCACTCCCTCCCGCCGTTCTTATAGTTGCCGACCAGTTCCTTTTTCTTGGTGTCCACGCTGATTACTGGCTCCCCGGCGGCCTGGAACTCCCGCACCAGCTCATTGATGAGCCGGAACTGGCCGTCCCGGTCCGGGTGCTGCTTTCCCTCCACCGTCTTGGCGTTGCCCTGCAGGCTGTAACCGTCCTCTTTCAGCAGCCGCCCCACCGTGTCGGGCGACACCGGATGGCCCGCGGCTGCCAGCTCACCGGCCAGCTTCTCCGTCGACGTGGTCGTCCACCGCAGCGGCGACTCCGGGTCACCGCGGCTCGCCGGATCCACCAGGCGGTTCAACGCCGGCACCAGGGCCGGATCCGCCTCCGCCGCCCGGGGCCGCCCCGCCCCAGCCTGGCGGACCCTGTCATCCGGCTCAATCCCGGCCTCCAGTTCCCGCGCCCCGCGGCCCACCGTGTCCGGGTGAACCCCGGCCAGCGCCGCCACCCGCTTGATCCCGCCCCGGCCCAGCGACCGCGCCTGCGCCCCCAGCAGCAGCCGCCACTGCAGCTCATTCAGATGCGGGCGCACCTCCGCCAGCATTCCGGCGAACCGGTCCTCATCCACCGCCAGCTGTCTCATACCACAACCGTAGACAACTATCCCGGACAAACCCACTTAATTTTGCGGGGAGCCCTAAGAATCGGGCGAGCCCAGCGCTGGTCAGCCTGAGACCTGGCAGATCGCCAGGATCACCGCCGCCGGCACGCAAGATTCGTGGTCCCCATAATGAAGAGGACACCCGGGCGCGCCTGATACACGGGCCTGAGGTCCGCAACAGGGTGATCGGGCCGGGGCGGGCGGAGCTGGCGGCTGCGATGGAGTTCGCCAGGCGCGGCCACGCCATGCTTTCCGATGAGCAAATCGCCAGGGCCGACGCAGTATACGAGACCGAGAAGATAAGTACTCTCGACGTATTGCACGATTCGATCGCCCGGGCTGTCGGCCCATTCCACACCTTCGGCAGGCGGCCGGAAAGGGAGAGCTGAACATAGATCGTTCATGAGGATTCTTTGAGGAGCGGCTCCCGCGCCGATCTGGCTGATATGCGCGCGGCCACTAGCCAAGCCAAACACAGAATCAGCCGCGAATATTCGGCGATCAGCGCTCAATGGCATGCGTCAGCACAATGTGGGGTTCACGCTGTGTGACGATCGTCCGGCATTTGCGGATACGTACCCGAAATTCGTACCTGCCTCGAAGGAGCTGCAAGCGTTGTGGAAGGACAACGGAAGCAAGCTACACGCGTGGCAGGTAATAAGAAGCATTGGTGGCAGGCTCAGTCGGCACCGCTGATGACTGTTCACGTGTTGCGCACGATCCGGCCAACGGCAAGCAATTCCCTGCGGGTGCCAGTGGCTGAACCGCGTGCGGGCATTCCTTGCGGTACGGACTACAGTCATGACGACCGTGTCACGCTGGGGGGAGCGCCATCATGTCCGACGGTCCCAGATCTCCGGCAAACGCTGTGCGTGGGGAGTTAAAGGCCGGGTTCGGGGTTGAGCCGGTAGGTGACGGGGCGGGTGTCGCCGGGCATGACGGGTGGTTCGTTGTTGACCTGCTCGATGAGCATCGTCAGGGCGCGGGCGACGCGGGGCGCGCGGGGCAGGTCGAGCTGGACGGTTATCGCGTCCGGTGTGTAGGTGATGACGCCGGCCAGGCCGCGGATGATGGTCTGGCGGGTGATGGCGCGGTACTCGTCGTCGTCGCGGAGGTAGGCGTTGAGCTGGTTCGATACCCAGTGCTCGGCATTGTGGGCGAGCAGCCGCAGGACCATCTGCAGGCCGCGGCGGCCCGTGCGCAGCAGCGCTTTCTTCGCGTCGGGGTCGATGTCGGAGGCGGGCAGCTTGGCGGGGATGTCCTTGCGGGCATCGACGGCGGCGGCCACGGCCTTGCGGGCGCGGGTGATCTTGGACTGGGCGGCGGGGATGGCCGCGTTCTTGGCAGCGGCGGTCAGCGTGGGGCCGGCGAGCAGCCCGGCTAGGGCGCGCTCGGCGGCGGCCAGCCTCTTCTCCGCTTCGCGGACCGCGGCGCTGGCTTTCTTGCGGGCCGGGTTATCGATGATCTTGGTGTTGGTCTCGATGCTGGCGATGTAGTCGCAGATCTTGCCGATCCCGTAGTTCTCGGAGGCGTACTTCAGGAAGTTCTCCTCCCGCCACCGGGATTTCAGCCAGGACAAGATGCCCGCCGGGCACGCCTGCAAGTCCGAGGTCAGGATCTGCAGCACGACCTGGCCGTGCTCGAACAGGGTGATCTGCCGGGCTTCGCCGTAGTCCTTGATCTGCACTTTCTCATCGGCCCAGGCGATTTCCCGCTGCCGGCCGACGACGGTGATGGTGGTGATGACCGGCAGCATCGCCGGGACGGCCAGCGGCGCCCGCCGGTAGGTGACCCAGTGCACGTCCTGCTCGCGGCAGTGCCTGAACACCTGGGGATAGGCGCCGCCGCGGTCGAACCCGAGCATGATCTTCGCGCCCGGGCAGGCGGCTTTCTTCAGCTCGGCCAGGGCCAGCGGCAGCGTGGTGCTCAGCCCGGACGGCTCCCCGGTGACGAAGCACACCGCCCGCCCGTCGTGCGCGGTCACGTGGGTGTCCGCGCGCCCTCGCTCAGCGCGCCCACGCTTGTTGTTCCAGCCCTTGGCGACCGGCTTGGCGCCCGTATACGGGACGAAGTGGTCATCGACGTAATAGACACCGGACAGGACCGGGTCCGCGGTGAGCATCGCGGACGCGAACAGCCGCTGCACCGCCACCGGGTCCGCGGCGTCGGCGATCTGCGCCAGCCGGGGCCGCAGCGCCCGCAGGCCCGGCAAGGTCCCGAGCCCGGCCAGCGGCCCGGCCTCAGCAGCGGTCAGGTGCTTGAACTGCTCGGTGGTCGCCGCGCCCAGCGCGAAGCACATGCTCACCGCGGCCAGCACCGCCGCGTCTCCCGGCTCCGCCGCCCGCCCGCCGCCTGGGCCAGCACCGCGCCAGCGCCGGCCCGGGCGAAGAACCCGTGCAGCAGCATCGCCCCCGCATACCGGGACCGGAACACCCCCTCAGGAACCAGGGGCCACGACGGCAGCCCGCCAGGGCCGCCCGCCCCAGGCTCCCCGGCCCCCGGTCCTGGCCCTGCCGCAGGCTCAGGCGATGCCGCAGGCTCAGGCGATGCCGCAGGCTCAGGCGATGCCGCAGGCTCGGGTGATGCCGCAGGCTCAGCTGCGGGCTCTGCCTGAACCCTCGCCGCCGGCCCGGCATCAGCCTCAGCCTCCGGCTCGGGATCAGCCGCAGGCCCGGTCTCAGCTGGGGTCGCCGGCTTCGGCTCGGTGAACAGGGGTTCCGCGGGCGCCCAGCCGGGCTCGCCGCCGCCGGCCGCCTGCCCGCGCCGGCCCAGGCGGCGGCTGATCGTGGTGTGCGCCACCCCCAGCTGCCGCCCGATCTGCGCGTCGCTGGCGCCCTGCGCCCGCAGCTGGCTGGCCTGCGCCCACTGCGCCGGGCTGACCGTCCCGGCAGGCCCGGCCGCGGCTGCCCGATCAGCGCCGCCGACCCTTCCCGCATCGCCGCGTTATGCAGCGTGGAGACGTAGTTCTCCGTCAGCCCCAGCACCGCCGCGACCGTCCGGCCCCTGAACCCCAGCTGCCGCAGCGTCGCCAGCGCGATGTTCCGCATCGCGGTATCAGCGGCGTCGTACTCGAACAGGACCACCGGCCCGGCCGAGATCACGCACCGGCCCCCCGAGGTGAGCATCCGAAGGTCCCGTGCCTCTGGCATGCCTTCCAGGATCGCCGCAACCGCTGCTGACATGCCACTATACTACCAAAGCTTTAAGAATTACGCACAGATGATCGCGGATAAAACCGCACGTCACGGACTACACGTTTCGCCGTTGCCGGAGATCTGGGTCCTCGTTGCGACGGCACCGACCAGGCTGACGCGGCATGCCTGTCCGCCGTCAAGGACGTGCTCGCCGCCGCGCCGGAGCGACGGCACGACGCGCTGGCTCATAACGTCGTCGAGTTCGGGCCGGCGTTTGTCGCGTGCCTGCAGCGTGCGGCCGCTGATCCGGCCGCAGCGGGCCTGGTCGCGTCGGATCCCGGCCTGTCGGCCGAATTGGCCGGCCTGACCGGCCAGGCAGGCCACCTCTTAACCGATTGGCTGGGCGGTGACCGGATCACGTGGCGCGCAGACGAGGGCGAGCGCCGCATTCTGGAACTGCGGCGGCAGGCCGCGAGTGACCCCGATGATTCGGTCCTGGCCCGGCTGGCCGCCGATGCCGTCCTTCGCCTGCCCGGCGGGCACGAACTGCGGGACGTGGCGTTCGCCCGTGACGTCCTGCTCGGCCAGATGGAACGCGCCCGGCAGCCTGACGGGGACGTCAACGACCTGCTGGTGCCGTCGTTCTACTTGCTTCAGCACGACCTGGTCCCCCCGGAAGTGTTCGGCGGCCTGATCGATGAGGCGATAGCCGCCGCGGCGGGCCGAACGCCGCACCCGGCCGCGGTGCGGGACATGCTGGAGGCGGCGCACAACTACTGCGTCAGGCAGGCCGCCGACGCCTGGGAAGACGGCGGTCCGGACTACGTGGCCTGGATAGGCCGCGCGCAGCGACTCCTCGACGTGGCGGGTGATGAGCGGTTCGGGCTCGATCTCGGGCCGCGCCTGACCGCCATGCGCGCCCGGCAGCACGACGTCGCCGACGAGGCACAGCAGGCCGCAGACACGTATGCGGAATATATCGATTCGGCCGGCCCGCAGGACGACCGGGCCCGCTGGGCGACGCTGAGCGAGGCCACGCTGCGGCTAGGGGCTCCTCGCTGGGGCCCCGGAGATCGAGCGCCCGCCGGGGAAGGAGGCAGGCGAGCCGCCGCGGGACCCCCGCCAGGACGCGCTGGACCGGCTCATCGGGACGGCGGACCGGGTCCTCGGCGAGAACATCCGCGAGCTCATCGGCCGGGCCGGCGAGGGTACCCGCACGCTTGCGATCGTCCCCCACCGCTGGCTTCACCTCATACCCTTCTGGGCGCTCCCCGCCCTGGAGGGCCTGCCGCTATCGGTCTTCTCCAGCGTGGACGACTTCGTGACGTCACGATCCGCCCCGCGCCCGGCGTCCTCGCCGGAAACGGCGCCACCGGAGTGCCTCGTCGTGGCCAACCCCACCGGCGACCTGCCCTGCTCCGCCTCCGAGGCGGAGTCCGCAGCACGGCTGGCCGAGACGCTGCCACCGGTCCTGCTCGCCGGGGAGCAGGCCACCACGCGACGAATCTCGGCCGGGTTGCGGAACGCCACGGTGTTCCACTTCAGCGGGCACGCCTACTCCGACCACGGCGACCCCGATCGGTCGGCCCTGCTGGTCGCGCCCGCCGACGGCACCGCGACGGACCCCTTCCCGGACTGGACCGCCGCCGCCACGCGGTGGCACACGACCCACGACGGATGGCGGACCGCCGATATCCCCGGCGCAGGACGTCTGTGGGAGCGGGGCCACCCAGCCGCTGGTGACCTGGAGCGCCGCATGGAGCGCGGGTCACAGCCCACCCTCTACGCCCGGTACGCGGACGGGCAGTTGGGCCGGCTGGGCGAGGAGTGGTCGGTCGGGGACATCCTGGCCCTGGGAGAGCGTTCCGCCTGCCGGCTCGCGTTCCTGTCCGCGTGCTCGTCCGGGACCGCCGGCGGGAGGTCCGCATACATCGACGAGTACGGCGGGCTGCCCGCCGCGCTGCGGCTGGGCGGGGTGACCACCCTGGTCTGCTCGCTGTGGGAGGTCGACGAGGGGTTCACCGCGCTGTACGCCGACCTGTTCTACGAGCGCCTGTCCGCCGGAGATCCCGGCCTGCTCGACCCGGTCAGCGCCGTCCGGCAGACCGGCCGCTGGCTCCGAGAGGCGCGCAAGCCCGATGTGCTGCGCCGCCTGGAGCGTCTGGCCGAACAGGTGCGCCCCCGTAGCCCCCGGGCGGCGCTGGCGCTGGAAGCCTACCGCTTCGCAATCGAGACCAGGCCGGGCGACATCCCGTATGCCGCGCCGTGGGACTGGGCGTCGTTCTACGCTGTCGGCGATGCAATCGGCGCGGCCGACCGTATCGGCGAGCACCGGCACTCCGCGCAGCCGGGAGGAGAAAGCGGCGATGCATGACGAACTGAAGGCGGCGGCCTTCGAGGACGCCAGCCTGGACGAGGTTCCGGCTGCCGACCTTCGTCGTGCCGGACGAGGCTGGTCCGCAGGCTGCCGCAACCACCGGTGCCGCGCTGGTCCTGGGCCAGCTGGCCGACTATTTCGGCGCGGACCGTCATCGCCAGCTGGTTCGGCTGCGGTTCGGCGATGGCGTCCGCTACCTGCGGCGCGGCGACATCTACTCCTTCCTCGGCACGACGCGTAAGGGCTTCGGGGACAGCGGCCGCGCCGCTCTCCCCGGGTACTCCGCACCAGGTCAAGCTACCGAGTACGAGTTCCGCTGCCCCGTCGACGGCTGCCCGGACAGCCCGGTATTCGTCCTCGCCTTCGACGACGTGCCCCACTGCTACCGGCACCGGGTTCCCCTTGAGCTGGTGCTGTGAACGCCGGCACCATCGTCGCGGCCACCAGCGACCTCGGAGTGCGGTTCCGGTTCGTCAGCTTGCTGCCGATGGCCGTGCTCGCCCTCTACGTCCTCGCGCTGGCCTGGAGCGGCGCGCCGGCCAGCTCCCCCAGCGTCGGGCAGGCTGTCATGCACGCGAGGCACGTCGCGGGCTGGGAAGCCGTCCTGCTCACAGTGGCCGTGGTCGTCGTGGCCCTCATCGCCGAGCCGCTTCAGGTGACCCTCGTCCGGTTGCTGGAAGGCTACTGGGGACAGTCCGGTGCCGGCCGCCTGCTGGCCGGCCCTGGCCTCGCGTTCCACCGCGCCCGGCGTGGCCGGCTGGACCGTGCCCAGCGGCGGTCACCTGGAGATCCAGTTTCAGCACAGCTAGCGGCCCGCGAGGAAGCGGCCCGCAAGCTGCGCGCTTACCCGCCGGAATCCGCGATCCTGCCCACAATGCTCGGCAACGTTCTGCGGTCCGCGGAAGGCCGCGCCGGAAGCCGCTATGGCCTGGACGCGATCGTCGTGTGGCCCCGGCTCTACCCGCTACTATCCGACAAGGTGACGGCCGTGCTCGACGACCTGCGCGACCAACTGGACCTTGCGGCCCGTTTCTGCGTGGTCTTCGGCATCGCCACGGTGATCTCCGTCGTCTTCCTGGCCACCGACGGCTGGTGGCTGACGGCCGCCGCCGTCACCCTCGCCGGATCCCTGCTGTCGTACCGGGCCGCGCTGGCGGCGGCAGCCGCCTACGGCCAGGCGCTGGACGCGGCGTTCGACCTGCACCGGTTCGACCTGATGACGGCGCTGCACTTGCCCCTCCCGGCAAACCTCACCGGCGAAGTGACCGCCAACCAGGAACTATCCCGGTTTCTCCGGCAGCCGGCCGAGTACCTGCACACCCTCACCCAGACCCAGGGCGGTCTGAACTTCACCTACAGCCATCCCGCGGAAAGGACCAACCCGGGTGGCGACGGCACGTGAGGCGCACACGGCCCAGGGCAGCGCTGCCGAGCTACACATATGGCCAGGCATGATCAGCTAATCAAAGTCTCCGCGCTTTGCGGCAACCCCCATCGCTATCGACGTCCCCACCGTGGCACCGCGACCGCACCGGGTTGAATTCCCGACGCGACACCGGTGCTCAGGTCGCGTCGCGCGCTGCCGAGACGAGCGCCCAAATCTCGCGCGGCCACGCCCGACAGTCCGCGAGCGCCGCCCGAGGCGAGAGACTCCACGTTCTGTAGCCGCATGCCGATGCTGCCCGGCGTGAGATGCGACAGCGCCGCGAGTAGCTCGGGCGTGGCCTTCACGCCGTGGTCGAGATACGAGAGGCAGACGGCCGCATCATCGCCCTTAGTCCACGTGTTCATTCGCAGGTCTCCGTGATCTCTACCCAGTGGGAACTGATGATCTTAATCCACCGGGAGGAAGGCACCGCCGCGCTGCTCCTCGTCGCCGCCGGGGACCACCCGGACCGGCTGCGCTCCGAGGCCGCCTGGGCGCACCTGTGCGCCGTCGCCCCGATCCCCGCGTCCTCCGGCAAGACCGCCCGGCGCCGCCTCAACCCGGCCGGGGACCGGCAGGCCAACCACGCGCTGTGGCGGATCGTGATCACCCGGATGAGCTCCCACCCGCCGACCCGCGCCTACGTCAAACGGCGCTCCGCCGAGGGCCTGTCGAAGAAGGAGATCATGCGCTGCCTGAAACGGTACGTCGCCCGCGAGGTCTACCCCCATCTCCGCCACGCGGGCGGCGGCCTGGTGCCGGGAGCCGGCGGGACGGCCGTTGAGGGCCGGGTGCGGTCCCGCTATGCGGGGACGATGCTGCTGCACGCGTTCGGGTCGCGGGCCGGCGCCCCGGACGTGCTGGCCGCTGCGGCAGGCCTGCCTGCCTGCCGCAGCGCGCCTGCTGGCGGCCGTCAGCGCCTGCTTCGCGCTGGGGAAGGCGACCACCGAGCAGTTCAAGCACCTGCCCGCGGCTGAGGCCGGGCCGCTGGCCGGGCTGGCCGTGCTGCCGGACCTGCGGACCCTGCGCCCGGCGCTGGCCGGCATCGCCGGCCGTACCGACCCGCTGCGGCTGCAGCGGATGTTCGCCTCCGCGATGCTCGCCGCCGACCCGGTGCTGTCCGGGGTGTACTACATCGATGACCACTTCGTCCCCTGCACCGGGGCGAAACCGGTCGGCAAGGGGTGGAACAACAAGCGGGGCCGGGCAGAGAAAGGCCGCGCCGACACGCACGTCACCGCGCACGACGGGCGGGCGGTTTGCTTCGTGACCGGCGAGCCGTACGGGCTGTCCGTGACCTTGCCGAAGGCGCTGGCCGAGCTGACGAAGGCCGCCGGGCCGGGCGCGAAGATCATGGTCGGCTTCGACCGCGGCGGCGCCTACCCGCAAGTCTTCAAGCACTGCCGCGAGCAGCAGGTGCACTGGGTGACCTACCGGCGGGCGCCGCTGGCCGTCCCGGCGATGCTGCCGGTCCTGGCCACGGTCACCGTCGGCGGCAAGACCCGACAGATCGCCTGGGCTGAGGAGAAAGTGCAGCTCAAGGAGTACGGCGAAGCCCGGCAGCTCACCCTGTTCGAGCACGGCAGGCCGGTGCTGCAGATCCTCACCTCCGACTACGGCGCCTGCCCGGCCGGCATCCTGGACTGGCTGAAGTCCCGGTGGCGGGAAGAGAACTTCCTCAAGTACGCCAGCGACAACTACGGCATAGACAAGATCTGCGACTACGCCGCCGAGATCACCGTGAACACCAAGGTCACCAAGAACCCGGCCCGCAAGACCGCCAACGCCGCCGTCCGCGCTGCGGAAAACGAGCTGGCCGCCGCCGAGCGTGGCCTCGCCGCGCTGCTCGCCGATCCGGACACCACCCCCGCCGCCAAGAACAAGGCGATCCCCGCCGCGAACCGCGCGATCAGCACGGCGAAGGAGAACGTCAAGGACGCCACCGCCGCCCGGAAGAACGTCCCGGCGAAACTGCCCGCCGACCAGATCGACCCCGAAGCCCGCACCGCCGTGCTGCGCGCCGGGCGCCGCTGCCTGCAGATGGTCCTGCGGCTGCTCGCCCACAACGCCGAGCACTGGCTGTCCGGGCAGCTCAACGCCTACCTGCGCGACGACGACGAATACCGCGCCATCACCCGCGAAACCGTCATCCGCGGCCTCGCCGGAACCATCACCTTCACCCCCGCCGCGATCACCGTCACCCTCGAACCTCCCGGCGAGCCCCGCGTCACCCGCGCCCTCGCCCTGCTCATCGACGAGATCAACCACACCCCGCCGCCATCCCCGGCGACAACCGGCCCATCACCTACCGCATCACACCGAAGCCAGGCATTTAACCCCAGCCGCAGCACGACTTCCGGAGATCTGCGACCCGGAAGTCGTGACTGCGTGAAGTGCGCCGGACCTGAGGAAGAAAGCCTTGATCTCGTCGACGCCAAGCCGATGGCCGATGGCGGCGGCCTTCCGCCGCGCCGGCGAAAGGGCCCGCGGGCCCGCGGGCAGCCCGCGGGCCCGTCCGGGAAAGCCGGTGAAATGTCGCGTGAACAGCCGGCTTTAGCGATGATTGTCACCCGCCGAGCCCATTTTGGATAAATTGAATAAATACCCGCGCTGCTTGACTCGGCGAGAACTCTTGGTTACAGTTCTGGCCAATAGAGACGGGGGTCTCGATGATAAACCGGGGTGAATGGCGTACAGCCGGGCCAAAACTCTTCATATCGATGGTGACGATAACCGCCATGACGGTGCTCAGCGCCGTGTGCGTGGCAGGTTCAGCCCGCGCGGCTACGGCCACCGGCGGTTATGGGCCGCTCCCGCCGACGGCCGGTACTGCCGCGCTGGGTGGCTATTCCGCCGTGATTACCAGCCAGACAATCGCACCGGCCGGCGGGGCCATCGGGCCGGTGAACTCGGCTGGAGTCAGCGTAACGCTGACCATACCGGCACACGCATTCCCAGTCCCGGTCCAGATCACGCTGACCGCCCCCGGCCATACTCTGGCCGGCGACGCTGGCCGGGCCGGCGACCAGGCCGTCGCCGGGGTGGGCATCCAGGTCCAGAAAGACGGCTCGGCCTACTCAGGGACCTTCCGCAAGCCGCTCACCCTCACCATGCGGTCGTCGCCGATCACCTCGTCGAGTGTCATGGTGGTGTGGAACGGCAGGGCCTTCGTGGCCGATACGCAGGCCACCATTAAATCAAGCGCCGCCGTAGTCAACTTCGATACCGACCCTGACTTCGCTGTCCTGACCCCGGCGGTCGCCGGGACAGCGATCTTCGGGGCCACCACATCGCCGACCGGGAAGCCCTTCATCGGCGAGGGGGTCCTGGCCGGCGTGCTGGTACTGCTCGGGGCGAGCGGGCTCGCCATCCGCTGGCGCAGGCGGGAAAGAGCCTGACCTCCGGCGAATCCCCGGGCCCCGGCAGGCCCGGGGATTCGCCATGGCCAGCCGGGGACGCCCCCGCGAACAGCTTGCCGCGCATGACCACCGACCGGAACGGAAGAATCGGCATGTCCAGCTCAGCATCGCGTCCCGGCGCAATGGCCGGCCTGGCCCTCCTGGCCCTCCTGGCCGTCGTGCCGCTCGCGGCCTGCTCTGCCGGGAGCGTGGCGGCACCCGCAACCCGGACCGCGGCGCGGCCGGAGCGGATCCTGGCCGCGCCGAAGGGAATCCTCGCCGCGAGCCAGCCGCAGCCCGACGGGTCCATGTGGACGCTCGCGGGCAGTACGGCCAGCAGAGGCCTGTTCGACTTCGACCTCGCCAGCGGGCGCAGCATCGGCAGCGTATCGGTGAGTAACGCAGCACAGTCAGTCACCGAGTCGCTCTCCGGGGTAGTTGGCCTGGCGCTGGGAACGGGCCGGACCGGGGCGCTGGAGCTGCTCAACGGTAAGACCGCCGCCGTCACACGGACGGTGCCGCTCGGCGCGCCCGCCCGCGAAGTGGTCGCCGGCAGTGACGGCGCCACGTTCTACGTGCTGACCGGGTCGGCGGCCGCTGCCAGCGTGACGATCGTCGATTCCGCGGACGGCCGGGTACAGGGGACGGTCCCGGTGCCGCTGGACACGGTGTCCATCGCGCCGGACGTTCGGGAGACGACGCTTTACGCGCTGCAGCCGAGCGGCCGTGTCAGTCAGATCGCCGTGGCCGGGGGCAAGATCATGACAAGCTTCCCGGTCGGTGGCGGGCGCTCACTCGCGCTGAGCCCGGACGGCAGCACGCTCTACGTGCTGAAGACCGGCTCCGCCGCCGCCAACGTGGCCGTGGTGAGCCTCGCCACCGAGAGCGTTCTCAAAGTCCTGCCCGCGCCGGGCAACTGCCTGCAGGTAGTGGTCTCCGCCAGCGGGAATCAGCTGTACCAAGTCGTGGGAACGCCAGGCTATGGCAACATCCAGGTCTTCCCGATCTAGCGCTGCCCGGCCAGCGGACCGATGAGGTTCCCGGTCAGCCGCCAGGCGGACACGGCCGGGATTATGACCGGCGCCATCAGGCCGGCGACCCCGGCACGGGACAGGGACGGTCGGCGGGCGGCTGCGGTCCCGCCCGGCGACCCGGACACCGAAGTGGCCTGGACGGCGCGCGCGCTGCGTTCACTGGCCGGGGTGTTCGTGGTCACCTGGTCGTTCCGGCTGTCCGGGTATCTCACCTTCACGCCGTGGCTGGCTATCCCGGTCGTGGTCCTCGGGCTGACCGGGCTGCTGATCATCGTCGCGGCGTGGCTGCCTTACCCGGTGCTGGACGGCCGGCGCCAGCATCAGATCGGCTGGGTCGCGCTCGTCGCCGTGATCGTGGCACTGGCCCTGTGGAGTTACATCCAGGTGTTCATCGCACCCGACTACGGCACGGACGAGATCGCATTCGACCAGTACGCCGCGCAGCTCGCCTGGCAGGGCATCAACCCTTATCTGCACACGATGGCGCCCGCGTTCCCGCTGTTCCACGTCTCGCCGAACGGTTATACGTTCCAGCTGAACGGGCAGCCGGTTACCACCCTGTCGTACCCGGCGCTGTCCTTCGAGGCCTACCTGCCCCTGCTCGCGCTCGGCATGACGACCCAGGCGGCGGTGTGGACCAATGTGGCGGCATGGGCTCTGGGCGCCGCGATCCTCTACGCCGTGCTACCGCGGAACCTGGCTCCGCTGGCGGTGGTGGTAGCGAGCGCCGACATCTACACCGGATTCGCGGTCGGCGGGGTGACCGATGCCCTTTTCGTGCCGCTGCTCATCGGCGCCGCGGTGAACTGGGATCGTTTCGCCTCGGCCCGCGGACCGGCCGCCTGGCGAGGCCCCGTATGCATGGGACTCGCGATGGCGGTGAAGCAGACTCCGTGGTTCGTGGTTCCTTTCGTGGTGGCCGGGATCATGCTGGAATCGGGGCGGCGCAACGGCGGACGCCAGGCTCTGCGCGATGGCCTGCGCTACACCGGCATCGCGATGGCGTCATTTCTGCTGCCGAATCTGCCGTACGTGATCGGCTCTCCCGGGGCCTGGCTGCGCGGAATCCTGGCCCCGATGATCGCCCACACCGTCCCGGCCGGCCAGGGCCTGGTCAGCCTCAGCCTGTCCCTCACGGTCGGCGGCGGATCACTGCTGGCTTATAACGTCGCCGCGGCAATCCTCTTCGCCGCCCTCATGGCCTGCTACATAGCCACCTATCCGGCGCTGAAGACCGCGGCGTTCCTGCTCCCGTCGATCGTCCTCTTCTTCGCGGCCCGCTCGTTCGGCAGCTATCTGGTAATGCTGATTCCGGCGGCGCTGGCGGCCGCGGCCACCACCCGGCGCGCGCCGCAGGGCACGCCATGGCGGCGATGGAAGTGGGTCGTGGTGTGCGGCGCCGCGGCCAGCACCGTGGCCGCGGGCATCGCCCTGACGGCGCCGAGCCCGCTCACCATGTCGATCCAGTCGGTGCAGACGACGGGCCAGCTCGCCACCGTGCAACAGGTGACCGTGAATGTGGCCAACCATACGAGCGCGAGCGTGCGGCCTGCCTTCACCGTCGAGGACGGCACGGTCACGACGGCCTTCTGGCGGCAGCAGCAGGGCCCGGCCGTTCTCGGCCCCTATCGACGAGCCAGTTACGTCATCGTGGCGCCCAGCTATTTCGCCATGCCATCCATTCAGGACGGCTTCCAGGTTCAGGCTCCGCTGCAAGCACCCGAGCAAGTCAACGATACGGAGCGTGCTGACCAGGATCGATGCGGCCGAACTGGACATGATAACCTGCGCGTGGCTTTTCGCGCAGGCCAGGAAAAGCGGGAACGACGAGTGGGAAATCGCGGTCGACGGGAAGGTAATGCGCGGTGCATGGACTGACGAGAACGACAAGGTCACGCTGTTCTCCGCGATGCTCCACCGCGAGGCTGTCACGATAGCGCAGCTCAGGGTACCCGACGGCACCAACGAGATCACCCAGGCGGACGCCCTCCTGAACGCAGCGGAAATCCCGGAGGGAGAAGCAGTCCTGGTCACCCTCGACGCCGCGCACACCCAGCGGGAAACTGCGGAATCCGTCGCCGGGAAACCCGGATGGGACTACCTGATGACGGTCAAGGGAAATCAGCCGACCCTGCAGAGGCAAGTATTCGATAAGATTCTCCCGCTGCTCCGTGAAGCCCCGCCCAATGTCATGGAGGAACACAGCCGCGGCCGGATCAAGAAGTGGTCCTGCTGGATCACCGGCGCAGAAGGAATCGATTTCCCGCACGCCAGCCAGGCCGCCGTGATCCGCCGTGAGATATTCGAGATCACCGGCGGCCGCGTCAGCAAGGAACACGCCCTCATCCTCACCAGCAGGAAAGCAGGAAAGATGACCGCCGCCGACGTTAACCGGAATACCCGCAGCCACTGGGGAATAGAGAACAAAAGCCACCACATCCGCGACACTGTATACCGGGAAGACCACAGCCAGGCCTATTCCGGAGACGGCCCGCAGGCCCTCGCAGCTCTTCGCAATCTCACACTCGGGCTACTCCGCATGAAAAACGTGAACGCCATCAAGGAAACCACGGAATGGGTCTGCCGCAACCAGGTCAGGGCACTCCAGTTCATGACTACCTAGCGTGACCTGGATCACGGAAAGTGATCTTGAATTGGCCCTGGCTTCCAGGTCCTCGCCTTCCTTGGTAACCCGGCGTCGGTGAGCCGGACGGCCGCCTACCTCGGCAGCACGTGGCGGATCGTCCTCGATCCGGCCACGATCGACGACGCTGTCGCTGCCGGCCAGGAGATCACCGTACGGGCCGGGATCGTGAACCGCCTGGACGAGCCGATGCGAGTCGCCCACGTGCCCGTTTACCTGGGCCAGGTGATCTACGCCCAGCAGGGCCTGCGGTACAGCGAGGCGATCATCAATGATGGCCTGGCCGGCCAGACCCCCGTCGAGGCCCTCACGGACAGTACGGGCGTGGCTACCTTCACGATCCGCTCGCCGCTCGGCGGCAGCGATCCGGTCTATTTCGAGGCCAACCTGGTGAACCCGACCTGGTTCTACCCCTACGGCTACTCCCCGATCCTCGCGGTGAAGTTCGGCAGTTAGCCAGCCGAGCGGGCCGTGAAGCTGCTGACCAGCAGTTCTCCCCTGGTTACGGTCTCGGTCACGGTGAGGCTGTAGATCCCTGGCTGCCAGGACCCAGCCGATGACACCGTTGCGGTGAGCGTGGCACCGAGAACACGGTCACGCCGCACGCGGAGCATGACGCTGAGCGGGGTGTGATAGGCCGTAATCTCGCCGTCCCACAGGCCGCCCGGTACCGGCACCGAAGGCGCGAGGTCTGCCCACCAGTTGCGCTCGCCGCGTCCCGCGCTGCGGACGATACCGAAGTACGCTTCAAGCGCAGCGGCCTCGGCCTGAAGCGGCGCATTGCTCTGGCGCCATCCCGGAGAGGGCGATCCGGCCAGGCTGAGGACGCCCAACGGTGCCCCATTCTGCTGCAGGCTGAGACCCTCCGCGGCCAGGGCCCTTGGCGCGGGCACGGTGAGCGGCGCCGGGCCGGCGGGGGACGCGGGCATCGGCGGCGCCGCCGGCGCCCGGACGATGCCGGCGTAGACCAGGTACCTGCTGCCGGTGGCATAGAGGGCGTCGAGGGGGTAGCACGTGTCAAGCACGATCCTGCCGGTGGTCGTGCTGTAGACGGGATAGCCGGCGTGGACGATGCGGTGGAACGTGACCTGGTAGGTGAAAACATGGCACGGCACGACGTACCGGATCTCGTCCCCCGGCCGGAGCCGGCCGATTCCCGAAAACCAGGTCACATCATGAGCGGCCAGGACACTCGTCCCCGGCTGCCCTGGCCAGGCACTCGCGGCCACGTGGCCCACGGCGTCATTGAGCACCGCGTCACCAGTGCCCTGAAGCACGGGCGCCACCAGCCCGAGAACGGGGATCTCGAGCAGGCCCCGCGGCATGCCCTCAGCGGCCCGCGCACGGTGGCCGGGCGCGGGACTCTGGCAACCCTGTGCCACGTGCCGGGACACGCTAATCGCCCGGCGTTCCCGTTGGACTAGAGCGGCACCATGGACCGATGAGCTGAGGAGGAACCACGCCATCTGCCCGGCGAGCACGAGCCCAGCACCGATGAGCGCGATGCTTACCGTGACCAGGGCGAGTCGCGCCGCCTGCCTTTCCCCGCGCTCGCGCCGGATCCTGATGAACGGCATGTCATTCCCCCCGGTCTGACACTCAGCCGGTCACTCCGGTGACCTGTCTCATTGTGCACTACCGGGCGCCGGCAGAAACATCAGAGCCCCGCTCGATCATTATGTGCCTGCATACCGGTAAGTTAATGCCGAACGGCAGCTACGGCGACTAAAGATGCCCGCTCCGGCTTGATAATTACCGATTTGAGCTGGCACGTGGTCAGGTGCAAGTCCGATACTTTCTATCCATACGGCCATTGGCCGATCCTCGCGATGAGGTTTGTTCGTGAGCAATGTGACCGTGGCGGCGCGCACCACTCCGCTAGTGCGGGACGAGCTATTTTGGGTACGCAGGATCGGTTACGCGATACTAAGCCTGCAACTGGCCGCTTTTGCCTGCTGGAGTGTAATCCTTTACCGCCATTTCGCGCTGACGCCCGACTTCGCCCAGTATCAGCAGGCCTGGTACCTGATCGCGCACGGCCACCTCAATCCTTATGACACGGTGGGTAATTTCCGGTTCTGGCAGAACCATGCCGAATTCATCATGTGGCCGCTGGCGCTGCTGTACTGGGTGTTCCCCAATGATGTGCTCCTGCTCTGTCTGGCTGCAAGACATTGCTGTCGTGGGGGCCGAGCTGGTGGCGTTCCTCTGGCTGTGCGAGATCGCCCAGCGGCACCGGGCCGGCCGGGACGCGCGGTGGGTGGCCGGTGCCGGGCTCGTGCTGCTCGCTGTCAACCCGTGGTCATGGTGGGCGGTATCGTTCGACTTCCACGTCGAATGCGTGGCGATACTGTTCGCCGCACTGCTGGCCCGGGACCTCGCGAACGGCCGCCGCCGGGCATGGGCCTGGGCGGTACTCCTCCTGGCCTGCGGTGACGTGGCCGGCACCTACGTCATCGGACTTGGCCTGGGCCTTCTGATAGCCAGCCGGGGTTCACGCAGGCGTGGCGCGCTGATGGCCTGTCTCGGCGCGGGCGCTCTGCTGCTCATCACGGCTATGCACGGAAACGACGGTTCCGGCCATGGCCTGCAGGCCTACGACTATCTTGCCGCCCCCGGGCACAAGGGCCGCCTCAGCCTGCCTGGCCTGATGGCAGGCCTCGCCACCCATCCCGTCGCCATCGTGGCGAAGCTGTGGTCCAAGCGCCTTGATCTGTGGGCCAACCTAGGGTCGTCCGGGTTCCTGGGACTGGCGTTCGTCCCGCTGCTCCCGCTCATACTGCTGGTTGTTCTGTCGAACAGCCTGTTCCCGGGAGTCTTGTTTGCCCAGCCGTCGTTCCAGACCCTGCCGATCTACGTCCTCATGCCGGTCGCCACCGTTGGGGTACTCGGCTGGCTCACCCGGCGCCACCGCCGCCTCGGTCTCTTCGTGACCGCTCTCGTCGCGGCACAGGCGATTGCCTGGTCCGCGGTGTGGGCGCCCCTGACCCCGGACCGATGGCTACGGGTGCCCGCCGCTACGGCCGCGACGCTGGCCGCCCTTGAGGCGCGCATCCCAGCGTCGGCCGCGGTGTTCGCCTCCTCGGGGGTAGCCGGCCGCTTTGCCAGCCGGTCCGACGTCCGGCTGCTAGCCGGGAACCTGCCCATCCGTCCCGGTCAGGACTGGTTCATCTTCACGCCATGGGTGGGCATCGAAATCGATACCACGGCAGACGCGATGACACTTGCCAGAGAGCTCGCCGTGTACCTGCACGCCACTCTGGTCACTGACGTCAATGGTGTGTGGGCATTCCGCTGGAGTCCGCCGCCGGGAATGACCGAGGTCGAGGTACCCGGCGGGGCATCGCAGCTTCCGGCCTGGACGGCCCCCGGCCAGGCCGGAAGGGCCGTAGTGACCGGGCCACCGGTGGGCTGGCACGTGACGTCGACTGGACGCGGGGGGTACGTCAGCGACCGGCTCGCATGGCAGCGGCCGCCCGGCCAGTACCAGGTGTCCGTGACCTTGTCCGCGAGCGGACCGGTCAACGTGGAGGTCTGGAACGACACCAGCCACACGCTGCTCACCCGGCGGAGCATTCCCCTGACGAACGGAATCCAGACGGTTACCTTGCCCGTGGACGCCATGGCCGGCTACCAGAGCACCGTCTTCGAGGGCTGGGGCCCTTTCCGGGCGAAGTTCCTCTACCCGGCCAGCGGTGAGCGCCTCGAGGTCCGCGTATGGAGCAGCGGGGCGCAGGCCGTGAACGTCTACAGCACCCAGCTGTCCCCGGCCAGCCAGGACTCGCGCCGGTAACATGACCACGCCATCGCAGCACAGCTTTCCATCATCGGCATGGACGCCGTGTTCTTCGCGGCCGGGAACCGAAGCAGCCGGCGCACCGCTACCCGAACCGCGTTCGGCATGCGGCGCACGCCGGCCGGTAGCCGGTAAGTGCGCTGGCAGGTAGACGCTGAACGTGGTCCCGTGGCCGAGGGTGCTGTCCACCGTGACGTGGCCGCCATGCAGCTCGGTAATCGCCTTGACGATGGACAGGCCCAGGCCGGTCCCCGGCACTCCCGCGGTCCGTGCGTTGGAGGCCCGGACGAAACGGCCGAACAGCTGGCCGATCTCCTCCGGCGGGATGCCCATGCCGTTGTCGGCTACGTCGATCCGCCAGCGGCTGCCGTCCCAGACCGCATCGACCCGGACCAGGCCGTTGGACCGGCTGAACTTGATGGCATTGGCGATCAGGTTGTCCAGGACCTGGGACAGGCGCGTGCGGTCGGCCTGCAGCGGCGGTCCATCATCGGCCGAGAAGTGGACGGTGACGCCATGCTTCGCTGTCCCGGCCGCGGCGGCGCGCGCCGCCTCCCCGGCCAGCTCGGGGATGGATACCGGGGCCAGCTCCAGCGGAACGGTCCCGGACTCGAGCCTGTTCAGCAGCAGCAGGTCGCCGACCAGGCGGAGCAGCCGGTGCGCGTTCCGCTCGATGATGTCGAGGAACTGGGCACCATCCGCGGTGAGCGCCTGGGTTTCGGCCCGCATCAGCTCGCTGAAGGACACGATCGAGGTCAGCGGCGTGCGCAGCTCGTGCGACACGGTGCCGAGGAAGATGGTTTTGGCTTCGTCGAGTTCACGCAGCTTCTCGTTCTGCATTTCCAGCTGCCGCTGACCCAGCTCCGCCGACCGGCGCGCGGCGAGCTCGGCTTCGAGCAATTGCTCGCGCCGCTCCTCCAGCTGCTTGCGCTCCGTAATGTCCCAGGCCAGCCACAGGTCACCGCGGTAGCGGCCGCCGACCACCACCGGCCAGTAGTCGCATTCCAGGGTGCGGCCGTCCGCGGCGGTCATCTGCTCGCCCGCCACCGGCTGGCGGGCGAGCAAGGCCTTGGCCGTGCGGCGGACGAACTCGTCCGGATCGGCGAACACCCCCATGATCCGGAGTACCAGCTCGCTGGCGGCCGTCCGCACGAGCGGGTCCGGTGCCTCGATCCCGAACATGGTGGCGAAACTCTGGTTGACGTGGGTGATCCGGCCCTGCTCGTCGGTGAAGAGCACGCCGGGGATCGCGTTCGCGATCAGGCAGTTGAGGCGCTCGGTCTGGTCGGCGAGGCTGAGACGGGCGGCCTGTTCCGCGGCCAGCAGCCGCTCCCGTTCCGCTGCCGCCCGCTTGACCTCGGAGATGTCGGTGAGCGTCGCCAGGAACCCGAGCGGGGCATGGCCGGCGGCATGAAGCGCCACCGCGGAGGCCTGGACCCAGATGCCGCCGCGGTCGGATGAACGCAGCCGGCACTCGGTTCGCAGCTCCCCCTTGCTGGCGGCCGCGGCCAGATCACCCGCCACCCGCTCGCGGTCATCGGGGAGGACGAGATCCAGCCAATCGGTTCCGAGAGCATCTTTCGGCCGGACCCCGGCTATCGTGCAGCAGCGGTCGTTGACGAAGACGGCCCGTCCGCGGGCGTCGCTCTGCATGATGCCGACCGGCGCCAGCTGGGCCAGCAGCCGGAAGCGTGCCTCGGTCTCGGCGACGGCCGCCTGGGAGTGCTCGAGCTCGGTGAGGTCCCGGAGGAACCCGCAGAAAAAAGTCTCGCCGTCCTGGGTCAGTTCCGCGGCCGTCAGCTCGACGATGCGTTCCGTGCCGTCCGCGCACAGCATCGGCACCCGCGGGCGCCCGGCGTACTCACTGCTGTTACCGGTCGCCAGGTACCTCTTCGTGTGCGCCAGGAAGGCGGCACGTTCCCGCTCCGGGATCAGGAGACCCGACATCTCCTGGCCCAGCACGGCGTCACGGCGGTAGCCGGAGAGTTCTTCGGCCGCGGGGTTGAACGCCACGAGCCGGCCGCGGGAGTCCATGGCGACGATCGCATCGGGTGAGCCGGTGATCAGCGTCTGGGCCAGTGCCTGCTGGTCGGCGAGGTTGGCCGCGTCGTTGGCGTGACGGATCTGGGCGGCGACCGCGGTGGCCACGGCGTTCAGGACGGACCGGGTTTCCTGGTCCCAATGCGAGGCGTCGCCGACGAGGGCGAGCGCGCACAGGCACTGACCGCCGGCCGGCGCGGAAGAGGCGAGCAGGGCGCTCAGGCCGGGGGGACCCGATCCCAGCGGCGCCTGAAGGGAGCCACTGTCCGCCGTGCCGCCGGGCGCTGGGCTCAGCGCGCCGAGCCGGCTGAGCAGCACCTGGTCAGCGGCGGCGCTGTCCGGATGAGCCGCCAGGACCACTGGTGGCTGCCCGGTTCTCGGCTGAAAGGCCAGCGCGCAGCGGCCGGAAAAGGCCGTGACGAGCCGAGCGAGAACCGTCGGCAGAGCGTCAAGCGTGTCGTTCCGCAGGACCTGCTCGAGCGCGAACTCCACGACGGCGGCTGGTGCGGCATTCCGGCTCTGGTGGCTGGTGGCCAGATCCGGGGCCGGTCTGGATCGAGGTGCCCCCATGGCGTCGTACTGGCCCCCTGCCCCTGTCACTTCACCTTCCGCGGCATCGCCACGCCGGCTAGGTACCGGTCCCCCCGGCGCGGCACAGCGTTATTACCCGACCACGGAACGTTAAAACCGTCGCCGGAGAGCCAGGTTCTCCGCTGTTCCGGTGGCCCAGCGCGGAGCGCCCAGCTGGTGCAGGCAGGGGGAGAGCCGGATTTCGAGCGCCCGGTCGTCGCGCTGCCAGCCCTCCCCGGGCAGCCGGGTGATCCGCTCGATGCGCTGCGTCACCGTGTTGACGTGAATGTGCGGCGCGTCCTCGGTCCTGGTCAGGTTCGTCCCGGACGCGAAGCACGGAGCCAGGTCGAGCGGGCGAGATGACCGGCACGCCGAGCTTGCTGCCCGCATTTCGTGACCTGGTCCTGGTCTTGCCGGGGTGGCCCACCACCGGAGCGGCGGACGTGACGTTACGGGCATTCGGCGAAGTGCTGTCATTGCCGCTGCAATCGATCCGCAACTGGCTGCGATCTGCGCCGCTACTCCCGCGGATGACGCTGAACCTATGCACAAGCCGGGGAGCGTCATCGCATTTATCACCAGCGCTTAATGGGGCTGGGCGGATGGCTACCGGCTTATTCCTGGAAAACCTTCAAAAGGGATGAGTCATGAAGCAAAATCGCGTGGCCGCTGCCATAGCCGGAGTTGCCGTCATTTCCGGGTTCGGAGTAACTCACCATCATTCGGTTACCGCCGCACACCCTGCCAGTGCGGCGTCCAGCACGGTTCACCGGGTTGGCAACGGCCCGGTGGCCAGGTCAGCGCCTGCCAGGAACCTGGCAGGGGAAAGTGGGCACCGTACTAGCCCGCACTCGGCTGCCGCCCGTCCATCCCCCTCCGCCGGCCCGTCACTGGTGTGGCTGGACTCGGCCGGAGGGCAGGCTCAGGTGACGTTCAATGATGACGTCGATACCCTGGCCGGTGATCTTGAGATCGAAAGTCAGTCGCCTACCGTCGCCAATCACCTGGTCTTCGAGGCCGATGCCCGCGGTACGCGGGGAGAAGCGCAGAAGATCCTCGCTGACCCTGCTCTTCTGCCGGCCGTTAACCGGGCAGCGTACGAGCAAATGCTGAATGACTTTATTGTTGTGGCCAACCTGCTTCAGCCGGGCCCGGGCTACGGGACAACAGCGCAAGACTACGCCGCCTGGGATGTGGCCATGAATGCATCAAACATCAATGTTTCATGATCTGGGAAACAGCATCCAGCGCGTCCCGGTGAAGGCCCGCCCGGGGACGGTCGCCCGCTCTGGGATGCCGGGGCCGCACCCAGGCCTTTCAGGAGGGTCCAGCGCTGGCCGGGCGGAGGCCCGGCCGGTCCCCGCCCAGGCCATTGTCTGGTCCGCTCTGGAGGCTAGCCACATCCGCCGTCGGCCGCCGTCGGCCGCCGCTACAGTCGGGCTGAGGAGACAGAGGACGCGCGAACCGAGCGTGGGAGGGGACGCATGGCGAAGACGGCACGGGAACGGCTGGCGCGGCTGCTCGACGACTCGGAGCCGCCCGGGTCGTTCAGCGCTCAGCTGCTGGCCCCGGCGCATTTCCTTCGGCTTGAGGTAACCGGCGTCGGGCCTGTGAGCCTTCCTGTCCGCGCACCCCAGGCCAAGAAGCTGATCGCGGTGGCGCGGCCTGCGATGTTCGGGCGCGGGGAGGAGACGCTGACCGACACCAGCGTCCGCGACACGTGGGAGGTCACACCGGATCAGATCAGGCTCGGCGGACCCGGCTGGACGGCGCTGATGGACAGCGCGCTGGAGCACTTCCGGGACGAACTGGGACTCCCGCTGACAACACGGCTGCGGGCCGAGCCGCACTCAATGCTGGTGTACGGCAAGGGGCAGTTCTTCCTCCCCCACCAGGACTCGGAGAAGGACGATGCGATGGTGGGCACGCTGGTGGTGTCGCTGCCTTCGGCGCACACCGGCGGGGAACTGGTCGTCGGCCACGCCGGGGAGAGCAAGGCCTACCGCGCGTCCAAGGAGGAGCTGACCTTCGTCGCGTTCTACGCCGACTGCCGGCATGAGGTCACGCCTGTCAGGTCCGGGTACCGGGTGACGCTCACCTTCAACCTGCTCTCCGGCGATGAGACTCCGATGCAGGCAGCCGGCCCGGTCACCGAGCTGGCGCACTGGCTGAGCGAGCACTTCACCACCCCAGCCGCCCCTCGCTACGGCGGCCGGGACCTCGACCCGCCGAGGCGGCTCGTCTACCTGCTGGACCACGAGTACACCCAGCGGGGCCTGAACTGGCACCGGCTCAAAGGCGTGGACGCGGAGCGCGCCGCGCTGCTGCGCGCCGCCGCGGAGCGTGCCGGGTGCGAGGCGGTGCTGGCGCTCGCCGAGGTGAAGGAGACCTGGGACGCCTGGCCGTCCAACAGCGACCCGTGGGACGACTACGACTTTTACGACGACCAGGAAAAAGACGACCAGGAAAAAGACGACGAGGAGGAAGACGACGAGGAGGAAGCCGACGAGGAGGACTACGACTACGACGACGCCTCCCGGGACCGGGGCAGCGACCACGATGACTACCAGCTCAACGACCTGATCGACGACGAGATCACCCTCGGCTGGTGGACCAGCCCAGACGGCACGGGCGGCGAGCCGGTCTCGCTGCACGTCCCCGACTCCGAGGTGTGTGCGACCACCCCGAGCGCGGACCTCACGCCATATCAGTCCGAGTACGAGGGCTACATGGGCAACTACGGCAACACGCTGGACCGGTGGTACCGCCGGGCCGCGGTCGTGGTGTGGCCGCGGGACCGGGCGTTCGCGGCGCGCGCCGAAGCCGGGTCGCAGTGGGCGCTGTCGGAACTGCACGCCCGCATCGAGGCCGGGGACCTGGAAGGGGCACGTGCTGCTGCGGAGTCGCTCGCGCCGGTCTGGAAAACGATCGGATCGCAGGCGGGACTGCTGGGTACGGCGCTGCACGTGGCGGCGGGCCTGGGCGTTGCCGGGACGGCGGCGATGCTGCTGGAGCCGTTCCGGGTGGAGACGGTCGCACCGGAGCACGCGGGCGGCCTGGCGGCTGCGGCCGGGCAATACGGCGAGGAGTGGACGCGCGGGGTCATCGACGGGTGGTTCGGGTCGAAGCACTACTTCGAAACCGACAGGTACGAGTGGATCGAGAGGCTGCCGCGGCTGTGCGGGGCGCTGCATGCCGCCGGGGCCTCCGAAGTGGCGCGGCTGCTGGCCGCCGGGGCCTGGCGCTGGGTGGGCGATCAGCTGCGGCTCTGGACCACCACCGGGCGAACCGAGATCGGGGAGCCACATCTGGAGATGCTGAGCTCGCCGCTGGTACGGCTCCTGGAGGCGGCCGACGACGAACTGCGGGACGAGATCGTGGCGGCGCTGCGCGGGTACGAGGACAACGTGCTGGGGTGCCTGATGCCGGCGCTGCGTTCGGCAGCCGCGCTGCCGGCGGCCGCGCGGCGGGCGGCGGGGCTCGACGTGGTCGCGCGGGACTGCGGGGAGCGGCTCGGCGCGATCATCGCACGGCCGCTGCGTGACGAAGACGACTGGTCGATCGAATGGACCGGGTGCGGGTGCGACCACTGCGGCACGTTGGGGACGTTTCTCGGTTCCCGGTCGCGGCGGGTCTTCGAGTGGCCGCTGGCGACGGACGGGCGGCGGCATGTGCACACCCGGGTCGACTCGGCCGGGCTGCCGGTGCGGCACCAGACCCGGCGGCAGGGGCGGCCATACACGCTCGTGCTGACGAAGACCGGCGAGTTGTTCAGGCGCGAGAAGGACGCGCGGCACAAGGCGGTGACCGATCTGACGTGGCTGAGGTCGGCGTGGGGTGACGGTTCGCCGCGGACGCCCTTACTTCCTGGTGGTCAGGCTCAGCCGACCAGGCACGTGGGTCCGGAGGGCGACGGAACGCGAACGCGCGGACAGGTCTCCTGACGTGCGGAAAGGAGGCCAGCCGGTCAGCCTGCGGCATGATGGTGTCGTGCGTCCCTGGAAACGGCGGCTCTCCGATGACGAGCGATCCGTCCTGCTGTCCGAGTTGCTCATCCGGCATCCTGAGCTGGTCGCCGAGGCGGAGGAGATTACCTCCACGCTGCTAATCGTGGAAAACGTTCAGGACCTCGCTGACCAGATCACCGCCGGGCTGCGGGCGCTACGCCCCAGCGGGCCGGTGTCCGTCGATGCCGGGCGGGCACGGGTCCTGGAGGTCCTCCTGCCGTACATCGATGACCTCACCTGGCGAAAGGAACGCGGTGCCCGGCGGGCGGCCGCCGATGTCGCGATCGCCGTGCTGCTCGGATTGTACGAATGCCGCGACGACACCGACGAGGACATGCTGCTTGTCCGGATGGGCCTGCCTGGCGCGGCAGACGACCTCGCACGAACGGTGTACAGCAAGGTGAAGTCACTGTACCTGTCGTTGCCGTCGCTCGCGGACGAGTGCCCCGGGTGGGAGTGGTACGAGGAGAGCTGAAACCCGTACTGTTCAGCCACTGCCGCGACGCGGGCGATGTCACTGAGCTTTTCTGCTCGCTGGATGGAGTGTTCGTCTCAGCAGTACGACGGCACAGCCCCTCAGAATGTGAGGTGACGCGCCAGCCTCACAGTCCGGTGCGCTGTCTCGTCGGACTGGTGCGGGCAGATGCGACCGAGGGAGGCCGCCGGCACCATGAGCACCCAATCCGGGCCGGGACATGGCCGGCCCGACCCGGGCCTGAGCGCGATCATGAGCGAGCGGCGTCAGCTGACCAACCTCGCCTACCGGCTGCTGGGCTCCCTGGCCGAGGCTGAGGATGCCGTGCAGGAGACCTACGCCCGCTGGTATGCCATGTCCCGGCAGCAGCAGCAAGCCATCGAATCCCCCGGCGGCTGGCTGACGATGGTCGCCAGCCGCGTCTGCCTGGACCTGCTCCGCTCGGCACGGGCCCGGCGGGAGCGGTACGTGGGCGAATGGATCCCCGAGCCGGTGCCCGACCGTGCCGAGTGGATCAGCGGGCGGCCGGGCGGCGCCACCGCCGACCCGGCCGACCGGGTCACCCTGGATGAGTCGGTCAGCATGGCCTTCCTGGTCGTGCTCGAATCGATGACCCCGGCCGAGCGCGTCGCGTTCGTCCTGCACGACGTCTTCGGCTACCCCTTCGCCGAAGTGGCCCAGATCACCGGCCGTACCCCGGCGGCATGCCGCCAGCTGGCCTCCTCGGCCCGCCGCCGCGTCCGCGCCTCGCGGGCTCCCGCGGCCCCGGCCCCCCGCCAGGCCGGCCTCCTCAGGGACTTCAAGCAGGCATGGGAAGCCCAGGACATCGGCGCCCTCATCGGCCTGCTGGACCCCGGCGCCACGATGACCGCCGACGGCGGCGGCCTGGTCAGCGCCGCGCTGCGCCCGATCGAAGGCGGCGAGCAGATCGCGCGCTACCTGGCCGGCCTCGCCGCCCGGGCACCTGCCATGACGATCCTGGAGCGCACGGTCAACGGCCAGCCCGGGCTGGTGGCTCAGCAAGACGGCGTCACCGTGACGGTGTTCGCGTTCGACGTCGCAGGCGACCGGATCACCCACATCTGGGCAGTACGCAACCCCGAGAAACTCCGGCCCTGGACGACGGGCTGACGCGCATCTCCCGGCCTGGAATGATCAGGCCGGGTCCGAGATCCACGGTGGGCCGGCGGGTGGCCGAGCCGGCCGGTGCCAGGCACCCGGATGTCTCACCGCCTGCACCCGGTGGCAGCCCCTGCGAGGGCTGCCCGCCAGCGCGCTTGTCAAGCCATGCGTGGTACAGCAAAAACCCGACCAGCGACACGGGCACGACACAGATGAGCACGATCAGGAGGACCAGGTTCGCAGGAGAATTTATCCCGTCCACTATCACCAGCGGGACCCATATGCTCAGCCACGCGGCGCTCACGCATGCAACCGCCGTGACTGCTTCCGTGCTGATCGCTGTCCGGGCGGGCTGTGGCCGCTGGGCTCGTGTCAGCCCGGCGGGGATGTCGGCGGTGAGCGCGGCCAGGTCCGCGTAGGTCTGCGATGCGAGCGCCTGGCCGACCCGCAGGCCGAACTCGTCCCTGGCCAGCCGTCCTTGCACGAACGCGGCCTTGAGCAGGTCGATCACCTGCTCGCGGTCGGCATGTGATGCCCGCAGGTGGCCGTGGCCTCCCGCGCCTGCTGCCATCTCGTCTCCTGGCCCTGCCATCCCTGGCGCCTCCCCACGAGCACGATGTACGGAAAGGGTACCGCGGCTGTCCGTGGTGGCCATTTTCGGACGTTCAGATCCGTAAACAGAGTGGGCACATCGTCCAGAACCGTCCGCTGGAGGTCGAGCGCTGGGTCAACGGCTCCGGAGCCGGGAGGCGTACACCGCCGCCAGCTGCACGGATCGCCGGGCGGCAGGATGCTCGGTCCTCGTCTGGTCCACAAGGATCAGGCCCCCGCCAGCCTTCTGATCCGTAGGGTGTGCCCTTCGTGGCAAGGTCACTGGATGGCGGCGGTGCGGTTCTCGCAAAAGCGGGTGTTCCTGGGCGAAGGCCAGGCGGAGGCCTCATGATTGAACTCATCTTCGCCCGTGGAAACGATCCAGTTCAGGTCAAGCACTTGTCACCGCAGAGGCCGGCGACGATACTGTCGGGCCTAGCGCTGCTCCGGACCCCGGCAGTGGGGAGCCTACTGAGGTGGGGTTGAGTTGAGCGCCGAAGCTTCGCGTGTGGTGGCCGATATCCGGTCCGCTAGCTGTCCGCAGGGCGCCCGCGCCGGGCGCGGGCGCCATGCCCGTGAGCCGCGGGGCAGCGTTGAGGCCGGTGACGTCATGACTGTCCCTCCGGCTGGTCAGCTTGGGCACGGCATTACGGCGAGCCTCCGGCGCCGGCCGGTCCGCACCGTGGAGGGGTGTAAGGAAGGCGGCTCCAGGGACGACTTCGAGGTCGTCTGCTGCGACTGTGGTGACCACCCCTATTGGGATTACTCCGAGATCTCGTTGTCGCTGCAGCGGATCCGCGGGCCGTACACCACCATGGCCGCGGCCCTGGCGGCGTATGATCAGCACCTCGGGCTGACTACCGCACGGCTTTTGTCGTGAACGGCTCGCAATCGGCTTCGGTCTGGCCTCGGCTTCGGTCTGGCCTTGGCTTACCTCCGTGCCTCGACTGCTCCCCGCGCCCGGCCTTCCGCTAATTCAGAAGGATTTGCCGGTCCAGGCGGGTCCACCTCAGGTCAGCTGACCGGGCCATACGGTTCGCTCGTACTCGCTGGCGCCCAGGGCTGGGGCTGGCACGATGCCAGCCAAGCAGGACCAGGACGTCAAGGCGAAGGCCGGAACCAGCGGGTTATTTCCTTTGCTGGGACGTTCCGGCTCGCCGTCTGACGATGGCCACGGCTCCCGGCAGGCGCAGCAGCCGGCGCCGCCTGCCGGGACGCATCAACAGCACTCACCGGGAGGAACTGACATGCGAGTCCTAGTTGCCGGAGCGTCCGGCGCCATCGGCATGCCGCTTATCCGGCGGCTGCACGCCGCCGGCCATGACGTGCTGGCGGTCCACCGCTCCCCTGAGAACCAGGCCAGGCTGGCCGCCGCGGGCGCCACCCCGATCCGCGCCGACGTGCTCCGCCGGGATCACCTGCTGCAGGCGCTCGCCGGACGGCAGGCCGACGCGGTGATCTCCGAGCTCACCGCGCTGAGGAAGACGCCGCTGGCGCACAAGGACATGGCAGCGACCAACGCCCTGCGGACCGAGGGAACCCGGAACCTCATCGCGACGGCCCGGCAGCTCGGTGCCCGGCGGTTCCTCACCCAGTCCATGGTCTTCGGCTATGGCTACGGCGACTGGGGCGGCCAGGTACTGACCGAGGCCGACCCGTTCGGGCCGCCCGGCCGCGGCCGGTTCGAGGAGCACATGGCCGCGATGCGGTCGAACGAGGAACAGGTGGTGACGGCACCCGGGCTGGGCGGCATCGCGCTGCGCTACGGCCTGTTCTACGGCCCCGGCCCGGCCAGCGACACTCTGGTGGATGGGCTCCGCAGGCGCCGCCTGCCGGTGGTGCGGCACTCTGGGGTGCTGCCCTGGGTGTACATCGACGACGCGGCCACGGCCACGGTCGCGGCGCTGGAACGTGGCGAGCCGGGCACCGCCTACAACATCACCGACACCGAGCCGGTCAGCCTCACCACCATGATGACCGCTATCGCCGAAGCCGTCGGGGCTCCCAGGCCGCGAGTCGTTCCCGGGTGGCTGCTCATGGCGGCTCCGTACGCCAGGGCCGTGGCTGCGGGGGGGCTGCGGGTCTCCGGCGCCCGCGCGGTCGCCGAGCTCGGCTGGATGCCGCAAGCGCCCACCTACCGCCAGGGCGTCGCCCTCCTGGCCCGCCACTACGCGCAGGTCGCCGCGTGAGGGCAGCACCCCTCGCGGACGATGTGGATGTACCTGGCTGCGGTGCCCCAGTTCTGTTCCGATCAGCGGAATCCGGAAGGAACTGAACGGCGGCTTCACGATCGGTTACCGCGACATATACCAGTAAGTACCAGTAAGTAGCAGTAAGTAGCAGTAAGCCAAGAAGGCTCAAAGATCGGGCAAGATGGTGCGCACGCCGCCGAGCAGCCGACACAACAGGACTAGCGGTACCGTGCGGCGGAGCCGGCGCCGAAAGTAGGAACCAAAATGAAAATACATCCCCTGCGGATCGGACGCACGAAGGTCCCGTTCGGTCAGTTCTACGGCGGCCTGGCGAGCTTCTCCTTCGCCGACTTCGCCGCCGACAAGGAGCATTTCATCTGGGTTCCGATCTACGCATTCCTGATCGAACACCCAGCCGCCGGGCCGGTCCTGCTGGATACAGGCATCAGCCCCGGGCAGGCCGACCACGTGGACTACTACCGGGGCTCGATCATGGAGCACGTGATGGACGTCGACGAGTACGACCTGCCCGACGGGCAGGCCATGCCCGCCCAGCTGGCGCGGCATGGCTATCAGCTCGCCGACATCCGCGGCGTGATCATCACACATTTCCATGAAGATCACATCGGCAACCTGAGCCTGTTCGCGCACGCGCCGGTATACGTGGGCAGGGCGGAGTACGACGCCCGCGACGACAAGGTGTTCGGGCTGGTCCCGCTCGCCTACCCGCCCTCGATCGCAGCAGTCAAGGACTGGCGCCCGATCGATTTCACCGGCCCGCCGATCGGCGGCTTCGACGCCTCCGCTGACCTGTTCGGCGACGGCAGCGTGCTCGCCTTGCCCACCCCGGGACACAGCCCAGGCAGCACCAGCGTCCTGCTTCGGGCAGACGGCCGCGAGTTCCTGCTGACCGGAGACGCCATGTACACCATCCGGCACCTCGCCATCGACCAGGTCCGCGCCATCCAGACCGGCGACCAGGACCGGTATATCGATTCCGTCCGCCGCATCCAGTGGCTGCGCCGCCAGTTCCCTGGCTTGGTCATAATGACCGACCACGACCATACCAACTACGGGCAGCACCTGATCTCCGCCCTCTCTGGCGCCGGCGGCGACCTGCCCGATGCCGACCTGGCCTGGCTGAAGAGCTACGAGCAGACCAGCTTCGACGAGCTGTGCAACCTCAACCCGGCCCGGCTGCCCCGCTTCGTGCCGGACGCAGACGGCGGCCCGGTCGGCCACGCATCCTGAACGCGATGAGCCGCTTGAACACCGAACTTGCGAACCGCCAGCAGGATCATCTGTGTGAGCGGTGACGACGTTCCCCTCGGACGTGTGTGAGCACGCCGATCCTGGACACTCTTCACTTACAAGTCACGGACCCCGTACGGCATGTCGCGACACAACAGCCTGGCCAGCGACGAATCCCCGGTCGATGATCCCTAGGCCTAGGCCGAACGCATGCCGGTCAATCCCGGCCCGCCGGCACATAGGTCAGGCTGACCACGCCTGAGTCCGGCGTGCGGGTACCTGTCAGTTGCAGGGTAGCGCTGACGCCGCCCTGGGGGAACAGTTGCGTCCCGCCGCCGAGGACGATCGGGTGCACTGCGACCCGGTACTCATCGATCAGGTTGTGCCGCATCAGGGTCTGCACCAGCGTGGCGCTGCCGTACACCTCGATGTCCCCGCCGGGTTCCCGCTTGAGCCGGGCGATCTCGGCTGCCACGTCGCCGTTGATGACCGTCGCGTTCCACTGCAGCGGTCCGGTCAGCGTGGTCGACGCGACCAGCTTGCGGATCTCGTTCATCCGGTCCAGGTATGCGCCGCCCTTGATGTTTCCCCACGCCTTGTGGAGCAGTTCGTAGGTGACCCGCCCGATCAGGAAGTAGTCGGCTGCCTGCAGGTGCTCCAGCGCGTTCCGCTGCGCGTCTGCGGTGAAGTACGGGTTCCCCCAGCCGCCGTGGGCGGTCTCACCGAACCCGCCCGGGTCCTGGATGACACCGTCCAGAGTCACCAGGGTCGACACACTCAGCTTGCGCATGATGATCCTCCTTCTTTGGAATCGGCGGGCCGCTCGGCACCGTCACCAAGGCAGACCCGGCGCGTCCAGGGAAGGAATCGGGCCGTGCGACCCGGCTGTGCCACTGCTGAGCGGCGGCTGCCCGTGCCACCCTGCGGCGGTTCACAGCTCGCGTTCGATCAGGTACGTTCTAAACTTCCGGCAACACGAGTCAGGTACGTTCTAAACTTCCGGCAACACGAGAGGGTGAGGGATGCCGAGCGCGGTCGGGACCGCGTCGCCCAACGAGGAGTTCATCCGTCGCACCGGGCGCTACCGGCCCGAACTACTCGCGCATTGCTACCGCATGCTCGGCTCACTGGCCGACGCCGAAGATGCGGTACAGGAGACGTATGTGCGCGCATGGCGCTCGTTCGACTCGTTCGAGGCACGATCGTCAGAACGAACATGGCTCTACCGCATCGCCACCAACACGTGCCTGACCGCCCTGCAGCACCACAGCCGGCGAGTACTGCCCTCCGGGCTGGGCGCGCCGTCCGATGACCCGTCCGCCCCGCCGGGCCCGGCGGATCCCGCCGTCGCGTGGCTGCAGCCCATCCCGGACATGATGATCAGTCCGGACGCGAACGATCCGGCCACGATCGTCGCCACGCGCGACAGCGTCCGGCTCGCCCTGACCGCCAGCCTGCAGCACCTGCCCTCACGCCAGCGTGCCGTGCTGATCCTGCGCGACGTGCTGGCATGGCCGGCCGCCGAGGTCGCCGAGCTTCTCGGCATGTCGGTGGCCGCCGTCAAGAGCGCACTGCAGCGCGCCCGTGCCCGCCTCAACGAGGTAGCTCCAAGCCCGGACCACGTCACCAAGCTGACCGAGCCGGAACATCGCGAGCTCCTCGGCCGGTACATCGCCGCGTTCCAGAACGCTGACGCCGCGGCGCTGGAGCGACTGTTGCGCAAGGACGCCACGCTGGAAGCGCCGCCACTGCGCACCTGGTACGCCGGCATCAAGGTGTGCATGCCGTACATGGCGACGTACGTGCTGGGCTCGCCGGGCCACTGGCGGATGCTGCCGACCAGCGCCAACGGCCAGCCGGCAGTCGCCGCCTACTACCGCGGCAGCGACGGCGCCTACCTGCCATACGGCATCGTGGTGCTCACTGTGACCGCCGAGGGCATCTCGCGCATTACCGCATTCGGCGACCCCGAACTGGTCACCGCGTTCGGCTTCCCGGCCGTCCCGTCCGCGGACGACGCCCGATAGCCGGCAGCAAGCCCGACTCCACCGGCCGTGCCCGCGTTCAGGAAACTGGACGCCGTAGCGGTGCTCACGGCTTGACTGTTACCGGCACCCCTTGCCGTTCTTCTTGCGGGGAAGGCAGGTTAGCCTTCACAACCAGACTTATCCGCACTGGGCAGCCAGCGTGGCCGCTTCTTGAGCAACCTGATCTGCCGTCCCCTCAAGGTCGCTGCCCTGCTGCTGAGTCCCGGCGATTGCGCTATCACGGTTACTGACTGCTTTGTTCGCTGCTGCGAGCACTGCTGTCGGATTCGCTGCTGGTGACGCCCCAAGATTCCGCAATTCGCTCACAACCCTGCGGACGGCGTTGACATCGCCGTTGACGGGATAGGCGTACAGCGAGTTAACATCACCCTGCAGTGTGTCAGCATCACTGTTAACAATGTCTGAGTCACCCTGGGTGATGTACGCATCCCCTGCCCGCGCAGTGCAGGAATCATGCTGCACCTTGACGTATTCGCCTTGCTCGTAGGCAAGCTCGCCTTGCATTTTTAGAATGTCCGCGGCAAGTGATGTGCTGTTCTCCAAGGCGGCCCGGTCCTGGGTCAGCTTGGAGATGTCACTCCGCAGCATCTGCTGAAGCCCGGAGATCTGCTGGTTCCGCTTCTGTGCTGCCTGCTGGGCTTCCTGAGCCTTTATTACGGCCTGCTGCTGTTTCGCGAGCTGCTCCGCGAGCGGACCTGGCTGCTGCTGCCCCGTCCAGCCCTCCTCGGTAAGCATCTGGCACGCGTCCCGGCCGGTCAGCTGTTCCCCGGTATCCTGCACGACCGCCTCGTACTGGTTCTTGAACAGGTCGCAGGTGATCCTCAGAGTGACAGCCTGCGGGACCGCAGTCGTGTAACGCCACACCGCACCGTTAAGAGACAGATCTTGGATCAGCGCGGCGTCACATCCACCCTTGTCCTCGGGCGCGACCGTGATCCTGGCGTCCTGGGAGTAGATCCTGCAATCGTTCGGGGATCGCTGACCTGGCTGCCCCGAGTGTGTGCTGCCACAGCCGACAACGGCAAGAGTAAAGGCGCATGCCGTAATGGCCGTAATGGCCGTGAGTTTCACTGGATCAACCCTATACCCGGGACTCCTCACGCAGAGAGATCGTTATTGCGGGGTCTGGGCAGGGTTTCACCTCGTAGCGCAGCATGAAGCCGGTGCCGGGGCAGGGGGAGGCGGGCGCGGAGAAGCAGGCCACCGCGCTGGCCGATCGGCTGCCAGCTGTGGGGATGCCTGGCCTTTCCAGCGTGTCACCGGAACGCGGTTCCGGTCCGGCCCGAGAAGCCGACGGCTGACCGGCGCGCCTTGGGGCTGGGGTGATCTGGATTGACTCGCCAATCTTCCGCCAGCCACCGCATAAAGCCGGCAGCGGAAAACCCGGGGACCACGTAGCGGATCCCCGGGTTTTCGCGTATCTCACCGCGATTCACCGGACAGGCGCGTTACACCGTTGTTATCGTCGGTGGTTGACATGCCGCTAACCGGGGGCAGCCCTAGCAAAGCAATCCCGGCGCGGCATCCCTGCCAGCAAAGGATACAGATGTCAGGCGCACACCGTAAACCGCATTCACTACATTGGGTCCCTGATTCACTACACCGGGTCCCTGCTATTTTCGCGGCCGCCGCCGCAGCCGGCGCGATCACCGCCGTGCCGCTCGCTGGGCCAGCCGGAGCAGCCACCAGCCACAGCCACAGCGATCATGTCCGGCACGTCTGGCATGAGACCCGTGACAGGTACCGTTACCGCAGCCACAGCGGCCGGTACCGCACCACCGGTTACCGGTACAGCCGGCCGTCCGCCGGTCGCGTCCCCGCGGCGGCCCGCACGTCCGGGTCCGGCTACCAGCAGTGCGTCGTCACGCGGGAATCTGGCGGCAATGCCAGCGCCGTCAACCCCAGTTCGGGCGCCGGGGGCCTGTACCAGTTCCTGCCGTCCACGTGGCGGTCGCTCGGCTACAGCGGGCTGCCGCAGGACGCGCCCGTAGCCGAACAGACCCAGGCGTTCCAGCGGCTCTACGCCCAGGCCGGGCGAGCACCCTGGAGCAGCAACGGATGCTAGATGGCTAACGCAGCCCCGCTGCATGCGGAGCCGGGGGACGTGAGACTGACCCACTCCCCCGGCTCCACCTCCGCGCTGATCCGGCTGGCCCACCGGGAACCGCCCGCTTGCCTTGGGCCCGCTCCAGCGCCGCGCCGTCCAGGAAGAAGAACTTCTCCAGCTCCTCGGCCGTCGGGTCCGCCGCGAACCGCCCGTACCGGGGACCGTACCGGACCACCCGGATCCAGCGCTTCGGTGTCTACGCCACCGACGAGATCGCGCTGACCCCTGACGCCTACGACGCCCGCCTCGGCGTCGACCGGACCTGCCGGCACCGGATCACCTCCTACCCGCCGCCGCCGAGTGAGCCGAGAGGGCTACTATGCCCGTACATGCCCCTCCCGACCCTGCTGTATCCGGTGGGCGGGCAGGTCGGTCTGCAGCACTCGGCGAGCTCCTGCCGCCCATGGCCCCTCTCGGGCTTACCTTGGCTGCACCCCGGGAAGGGGGGCTCACCCTGCCGGCCTGGAAAGGACTGTTGCATGCGAGCGCTGCAGTTTACCGAATACGGGGGTCCCGAGGTCCTCACCTGGGGAGACGCTCCTGTTCCGCATGCGGGGCCGGGGCAGATCCGGATCGCTGTACGGGCGGCCAGCGTGAACCCGGCCGACTGGAAGCTGCTGGCCGGGGCCATGTCCGGTGGCCAGCCCCTGGCCGGCACGGGGTATCTCGGATACGACGCCGCCGGCGTGGTGGACGAGGCCGGTGAGGGAGTCGCGGGGGTCTCCGTAGGTGATTATGTGTTCGGCCGCGGCCAGAACACGCAGGCGGAGTCCGCCGTGCTGGACGCCTGGGCGGCCAAGCCGCCGTCCGTCGACTGGGCGGTGGCAGCTGCGGCCGGCGTGGCCGGTGAGACCAGCGAACGCGGTCTTCGCCTGCTCGGCGTCAAGGCCGGGGACACGATCTTCGTCGACGGTGGCGCGGGCGGCGTGGGAGCGGTCGCCGTGCAGATGGCGGTGGCCCGCGGGGCGAGGGTGATCGCCTCCGCGAGCGAGGCCAACCAGGGCTACCTGCGGGAGATCGGGGCGATCCCGGTGCTGTACGGCGAAGGCGTGGCCGCCCGCGTCCGGGCTGCCGCCGGCGGCCGGGTCGATGCGGTGTTCGACGTTGCGGGCAAGACCCCGGTCGAGCAGCTGATCAGCCTGGTATCCGGGCCGTCCCAGGTACTGTCCATCGCCAACTTCGCAGCCGGCCAGGCGGGAGCCCGGGTGACCGGTGGCGGCGCGGACAGCAGGCCCATGCAGGCGCTGGCGGAGATCGCCGAGTTGCTGGCGCAGAACAAGCTGGTGATCAAGGTGCAGACGGTCCCGTTCGACCGCGCTGCCGAGGCCTACCGCGTCAGCAAAGGCGGCCACGTCCGCGGAAAGCTCGTCTTGATCGCCTGACCGCGGCGACCGCGGCCAGGCCGCCCGGATCCAGCGACGTGATCACTGCGCAGTCCAGCGTCAGGGTGCCTGCGTGCGGATGATCGATCGTCCTGTGCGTGGTCTCGTGGTGGCCGAAGGTGCCGGGATCTCACCGCTCGGCGGGCCGGTCACTGTTCGCCCGCAACTCGCTGGATCAAGTCCTCCCAGCCTCGGCCGAGGCGTTCGGAGACTTGCGGAGCGGGCTGGGTGAGGATGGCGGATGACAGGTAGAGCAGCAGCGGGCCGTCCAGGGCCGCGGTGAGCTGAATGGCCAGGACGTCCAGGTCGGCGGCACCGAGGCGCATCTCCCCGAGCAGGAACCGGATGTGTTCCCGCGACATGGGCGTCTGCGATCCGGCTGGTACCCGCTCCCTGCCGTCCAGTGCGGCGCGTGCGATCTGGCGATGCCCGATCAGGAAGTCGATCCGGGCGCGGCCGTAGCCGATCAGGCGGTCCAGCGGCGGGGCGCCAGGCCCAAGCGGCGGGGGTCCGGAAAGGATCTGCTCCTGGAAGTCCCGCTCGTCGTCGTCTAGCAGCGCGGCGAAGATTCCCGCCCGGGTGCCGAACCGGCGGAACACCGTTCCCTTGCCCAGGCCCGCCCGTTCGGCCAGCCCGTCCATGGTCAGCTGGCCGGCCCCTGCCCGGCGATTATCTCGCGCGCCGCCGCCAGCAGAAGCCGCCGGTTGCGGGCGGCGTCGGCGCGCTCGGCGTGCGGCGATCCCCAGGTCACGGTCTCGTTCATGGATCCCACCCTACGGATGGAATATAACCGGGGTAAAGTCCGATTATGCCTCCAATGCTGAACCGTCGCCCAACGGAGGACCCGCCATGAGCACGACCACCACACCTGACCGCTTCACAACGCTGCCCGACGAGCAGACGCTCACATCGGCCGCCGCCGCTCTGGAAGAGCACGGGTTCAGCGTCGAAATCGTTAATAGCCTCGGCGCCGCGCGCGAGGCCGTCCTTGCCCGCATTCCGCACGGCTCCTCGGTGATGACCAACACGTCGGTGACCCTGGCCGAGACCGGCATCGCCGATGCGATCAACAACGGCGGGCCGTATCAGTCGGCGCGCAAGGCCATGTTCGCGCTCGACTTCGCCACCCAGGCGCAACAGATGAAGGCGATCGGCGGCCAGCCCGACTACGCCCTCGGCAGCGTCCACGCGGTCACCGGCGACGGAACCCTCGTCATCGCCTCGGCGTCGGGCAGTCAGCTGGCCTCCTACGCCTGGGGTGCGGCCAACGTCATCTTCGTCGTCGGCGCGCAGAAGCTCGTCCCCACCCTGGAGGCGGCGCGCGAGCGGATCTACCAGCACAGCCTGGTACTCGAAGACGCACGCGCGATCGCCGCCTACGGGCAGCACAGCTCGGTCGGGAAGATCCTGGAGATCCACCGGGAACTGCCCGGCCGCATCCACATCGTCCTCATCCGCCAGCTGGTCGGGTTCTGATGAGTGAATCAAGCAGGTTCGCGGTGCTCTGCTGAGCTCCGACGATCCGGCCCGGGTGTTCCAGCGGTATTCCACTTGTGTATCACGGGAACTTCCGTGAGCCGGTTGCCGCTCCGGTTAGGTTGAGCAGCTCGTGGAGTACGTCCGATGCGATGTCGGAGAGGGACCGCCTTTCGCCTTCGCGGATCCACTGTGCGAATGCGATTCCAAACACGGTGGCGCCGGACTCCGCAGCAAGGGTGGCCGCCGGCTCGGCAATGCCTCGCGCGCGCAGGGCCTCTGCGACCGTTGTGGCGAGGCCTGCCAGTTTGTGCAGTTCGCGTTCCCGGAGGGCGGGGTTCTGCTCGATCACTGACTGCCGCGTGCGGGAATATGGGCGGCGCTCGTCGGGGAAAAACGATGCCGCCGCCTGAAGCGCGGAGGCGATGACCTCGAGCGGGGATGCGTCAGGCGGCGCGGCGTCGACCCCATCGACGAACGCCTGGAGGAACTGTTGCTGCCCGTAGAACAGCACCTCGCGCTTGTCGCTGAAGTGCCGGAAGAAGGTGCGCTCGGTCAACCCGACGGATTGCGCGATCTCCGCAGCGGTCGTCTGCTCGAACCCGCGAGTGGCGAACAGCTCGAGTGCCGCTGCCTGCAGGCGTTCTCTCGCACCCGGCTCCCAACGCACCATGGCGCCAAGTCTAGTGATGACAGTGACTGCCGTATAGGTGTATGGTGATGTCTGTAGCTGACATCAGTCACTGACATCATCACAGCCGCTCCGCCCGACGGAGCCGAAGGGAGACAGTGCCATGCGCGTTTTCGTCACCGGAGCCTCCGGATGGATCGGTTCCGCCACCGTCGATGAACTTCTCGCCGCCGGGCATGAGGTCACCGGGCTCGCCAGATCCGACGCCTCCGCCGCTGCCCTCCACGCAAAGGGGGCTCGCGTCCGCCGCGGTGACCTCGACGATCCCGCGAGCATCCGTGATGGCGCTGAGGCCGCCGAAGCCGTCATCCATCTCGCCAACAAGCACGACTGGTCCAACCCGGCCGCCTCAAGCGCAGCCGAGCGAGCCGCCGTCCAGACCATAGGCGATGCGCTCGACGGCACCAACCGCCCCTTCCTGCTCGCCTCGGGCGTCGCCGCCCTCACCCAGGGCAGGCCTGCCAGGGAGGACGATGCGTCCCCGTTCCATGGCCCGGACTCGCCGCGTGGAGGCAGCGAGAATCTCGCGCTCGAGTTCGTCGACCGCGGTGTGCACACCGTGAGCCTGCGCTTCGCGCCGACCGTGCACGGAGCCGGCGACCACGGGTTCATCGCGACGATCGCCGCGGTGGCCCGCGAAAAGGGCGTCTCCGGTTACCCGGGCGACGGGACCAACCGGTGGGCCGCCGTGCACCGGTCCGATGCCGCGCGCCTCGTCGCTCTTGGACTCGCGAAGGCCCCGGCTGGCGCCCGCCTGCACGCCGTCGCGGAAGACGGCATACCCACCCGCGACATCGCGGAGGCCATCGGCCGTGCCTTCGGCCTCCCCGTCACATCGATCGCCCCTGATGACGTCCAAGGTCATTTCGGGTGGATCGGCACCTTCTTCGGCATGGATCTCGCGGCGACGAGCACCGAGACACGGGAGCTTCTCGGCTGGACACCCGCAGGCCCGACTCTCATCGAGGACCTCGACGCGGGTGCGTACTCGGCGCGGACGCCGATGTCCGAGTAAGGGGGCTTCACAACCAGACTTATCCGCACTGGGCAGCCAGCGTGGCCGCTTCTTGAGCAACCTGATCTGCCGTCCCCTCAAGGTCGCTGCCCTGCTGCTGAGTCCCGGCGATTGCGCTATCACGGTTACTGACTGCTTTGTTCGCTGCTGCGAGCACTGCTGTCGGATTCGCTGCTGGTGACGCCCCAAGATTCCGCAATTCGCTCACAACCCTGCGGACGGCGTTGACATCGCCGTTGACGGGATAGGCGTACAGCGAGTTAACATCACCCTGCAGTGTGTCAGCATCACTGTTAACAATGTCTGAGTCACCCTGGGTGATGTACGCATCCCCTGCCCGCGCAGTGCAGGAATCATGCTGCACCTTGACGTATTCGCCTTGCTCGTAGGCAAGCTCGCCTTGCATTTTTAGAATGTCCGCGGCAAGTGATGTGCTGTTCTCCAAGGCGGCCCGGTCCTGGGTCAGCTTGGAGATGTCACTCCGCAGCATCTGCTGAAGCCCGGAGATCTGCTGGTTCCGCTTCTGTGCTGCCTGCTGGGCTTCCTGAGCCTTTATTACGGCCTGCTGCTGTTTCGCGAGCTGCTCCGCGAGCGGACCTGGCTGCTGCTGCCCCGTCCAGCCCTCCTCGGTAAGCATCTGGCACGCGTCCCGGCCGGTCAGCTGTTCCCCGGTATCCTGCACGACCGCCTCGTACTGGTTCTTGAACAGGTCGCAGGTGATCCTCAGAGTGACAGCCTGCGGGACCGCAGTCGTGTAACGCCACACCGCACCGTTAAGAGACAGATCTTGGATCAGCGCGGCGTCACATCCACCCTTGTCCTCGGGCGCGACCGTGATCCTGGCGTCCTGGGAGTAGATCCTGCAATCGTTCGGGGATCGCTGACCTGGCTGCCCCGAGTGTGTGCTGCCACAGCCGACAACGGCAAGAGTAAAGGCGCATGCCGTAATGGCCGTAATGGCCGTGAGTTTCACTGGATCAACCCTGAGGGTTATTCAGGCGATCTTGTAGAAGTGCAGAGCAATAACGGTTGAGATCGTGGTAGGGAAAGTCTCGATCGGGCGCCGATAGTCGGTGTGCATGATCCGCCAGGTTTTGAAGTTTGCGATGACTTGCTCAATGACGTAGCGGAGCTTATTGACCTGAGTGTTGAATTCCTTCTGCCAGTCGAGAAGCTCGCCTCCGGCGGGCTTCTTAAATGGAGTGATCATGCCATGACCGACATATCCTTTATCGCCAGCCCAGTTACCGGGATCCATCGTGATGAGGACTCCTGATTCATCCATGCAATGGCTGTCGTGGCGGCTGCCGTCGACAGGGTCGGAAATCCACGCGAGGCGTCCCGCAAGGTTGCACGCGACCTGTATGTTCATGCCAGTGGTCTTGTGCTTGCCGGAGTACAGTTCCGGCCGTGTGGCCCATGACCAGCACGGGAGCAGAGTTCCGTCGATGATGTACTGCATGTTCTCTTCGAGTTCGTCCGCGGTGGGAACATAGGGGGCAAGCACTTTCTTTATGATTGAGGTCATTGCTGAAATCGCCCGGCTCACTGTGGGCTGCGAGACGCCGAATGATTCAGCTATTTCCGCTTGGACGCGGTTGCGCCGCATATATGTAAGAGAGGCGACAGCCGACCTGAACAATCCCAGGATCGGCGGCCAGAGTTTCGTCCCGGGTTCCAGTTCGGCTGCGTTGATCATGGCGCAGAGTTCGATGACCTCATCCCTGGTGAAACCCGTGGTATTATACATCCGGCGGCTCGCTTCTCTAGGTTGAGTGTGGTAACCCAATCCTTTCGAGAAGCGGGCCGTCTTTCACTTAGGCGTGCCGATGCTTTGCGTACTTTCTAGCGAATAAACCCGACCCTGTGAATAACCCTGCCTATACCCGGGACTCCTCACGCAGAGAGATCGTTATTGCGGGGTCTGGGCAGGGTTTCACCTCGTAGCGCAGCATGAAGCCGGTGCCGGGGCAGGGGGAGGCGGGCGCGGAGAAGCAGGCCACCGCGCTGGCCGATCGGCTGCCAGCTGTGGGGATGCCTGGCCTTTCCAGCGTGTCACCGGAACGCGGTTCCGGTCCGGCCCGAGAAGCCGACGGCTGACCGGCGCGCCTTGGGGCTGGGGTGATCTGGATTGACTCGCCAATCTTCCGCCAGCCACCGCATAAAGCCGGCAGCGGAAAACCCGGGGACCACGTAGCGGATCCCCGGGTTTTCGCGTATCTCACCGCGATTCACCGGACAGGCGCGTTACACCGTTGTTATCGTCGGTGGTTGACATGCCGCTAACCGGGGGCAGCCCTAGCAAAGCAATCCCGGCGCGGCATCCCTGCCAGCAAAGGATACAGATGTCAGGCGCACACCGTAAACCGCATTCACTACATTGGGTCCCTGATTCACTACACCGGGTCCCTGCTATTTTCGCGGCCGCCGCCGCAGCCGGCGCGATCACCGCCGTGCCGCTCGCTGGGCCAGCCGGAGCAGCCACCAGCCACAGCCACAGCGATCATGTCCGGCACGTCTGGCATGAGACCCGTGACAGGTACCGTTACCGCAGCCACAGCGGCCGGTACCGCACCACCGGTTACCGGTACAGCCGGCCGTCCGCCGGTCGCGTCCCCGCGGCGGCCCGCACGTCCGGGTCCGGCTACCAGCAGTGCGTCGTCACGCGGGAATCTGGCGGCAATGCCAGCGCCGTCAACCCCAGTTCGGGCGCCGGGGGCCTGTACCAGTTCCTGCCGTCCACGTGGCGGTCGCTCGGCTACAGCGGGCTGCCGCAGGACGCGCCCGTAGCCGAACAGACCCAGGCGTTCCAGCGGCTCTACGCCCAGGCCGGGCGAGCACCCTGGAGCAGCAACGGATGCTAGATGGCTAACGCAGCCCCGCTGCATGCGGAGCCGGGGGACGTGAGACTGACCCACTCCCCCGGCTCCACCTCCGCGCTGATCCGGCTGGCCCACCGGGAACCGCCCGTCCGCATGTAGAACTTCAGCAATAAGGGCTTGTCTGAAAATTAGGTCGTCTTGTGTGTATTGATGATCTAGAGGTCTTGGGACTATGCGCCGGGCCGGCCTGGTCGCCGGCTGGTTCCGGGCGGAACAGAGGACGCGACTCTCACAGGTCTTGCTGGATGGCCACCACCATGCGGGCCTGATCGGCGGTAATGACCTCGAACTCTGCGGGTGCTGAGATAGGCACGTTGCCGACGGCGATCATGAACGTCACCTGCCGGCCGCTCTTCGTCTCGACATAGCCAGCCAGGCTGTTCCCGAGCACGATGATCTGGCCAGCTGAGGTCGACATCACCCGGTTGCCGGTCTTGACCTGTGCACGTCCCGCGGCCGCCGAATTCGGCAGCACGTTCGCCATCGTCCCGCTCCTGCCAAGGACCGGAAGAGCATTGAAGAGGGCGGTGCCGTAGGGCGTCGTTTCGACGTTCCTGAGGAACATCGCCAGAGCGGTCGGCGTGGTTCGCCCCTGGTCGTCCGAACCGGCACCGTCGAACGGGAAAAAGCTCGTGGACGGCACTCCGAGCTCGGTGGCGGTCTTCACCTCGAGCGCCAGCCCCTGCGGGCAGTCCGTGCTTCCGGCCTTGACCGCTGCCAGGCAGGTCATGAGATCCGCGCCACGGTTGTAGCTGACCTTCAAGATGAGTGACGCGAACTGGGAGAGAGGAGCCGAGACGTGCTGGCCGATCATGTCAGCTGCCTGGTAGCTCCCCTTTGGTGGCAGGAGCGCCTCGGGGTTCGGGCCTGTCGCAGTAGCAGACACGGTGACCCCTGCGTGCTGGAGCGCCTCGATAAGGGCGGTCCGGGCGAACGCCGATGGATCGTCGACGTCATGCACCACCAGGGTCGGTGTGCTGCCGGCTGCGATCTGACCCGTGACGACGAGCGTCCCCGGGGTCGGCTCGATGACCTGCAGCGAGGTCACCTTCTTGGCCGCCACCGTCGTGACCCGGTTGTCGACCACATAGGAGGCGGTCATCGGCCGCCAGTCGATCGACGCCGCGTGTCCGATGGCGCCTGGCGTGACCAGGATGTCGATCAGGTTTTCGTTTACCCAGATCGGTGAGATGAGTCCGTCGGGAAAGCCGTTGTACGGGGTGAAGAGCCGGTCATCGATGACCACGTTGCCGTTTACCTTTGTGATGCCTGACGCACGCACCATCGAGGCGAGCTGATCGAGCCCAGTCAGAGGGTTGCCGGGCGGCTCCACCGCGCCCGGCAAGCCGATGTTCGCGTAGCTCTGATCCACCTTGGGGAGGTTCTCGTAATAGAGCGTGCCGTTCGGTTCCTCCCGGAGCCCCAAGCTCATGTCGCCTGACGCCACCAGAACCAGATTCCCGCTCAACGTGCCACCGGACACGGTGCCTTCACGGTAGACCGGCGTACGGAAGCGGTAGCTCGGACCGTACGCTTTCAGGGCGGTCGCGATCGCGTAGATCTTCATGGTCGAACCCGGATCGAACATCTTCTGGTCATTCTGTGCGGCCAGGACCTCGCCGCTCTTTTGGCCGATGACCGAGTAGCCCCAGTCCGACTGCCGGTATCGTGACAAGCCCTCGATCGCGGCAAAGGCCTTCGTCAGATTCGCGGGACCGGTGGCCGGCGACGTCGGGGAACTCATGCCCGAACTGCACGCACACAGCAGCATCCCTGCCGTCAGCGTTACGATCAGCGTTGCGCCGCCCAGCTTCAAAAGACGGCGCGTGCGCAGCATGACATGGTCCTCAGCGGCGCGGCCACCCGGCGCGGCAGCCGCACCCGAACCGGACATCCTCACCCCCCAGGGGTTACTCATGTCACTTTGGAAACAGATGATTGTTCCGTTATTAGAGCACGCGATGACCAGCGCAGCAAGGACAGCTGCAGTCAGGTGGTCCGGCCGTAATACCGGAGGAGCCGGTCAGCGGTGTGAAACAGTTTCGGATGTTGCCTGATCCGGGGACCTGCCCATCGAACTGCACCGATGCGTACCCGGTGCGCAGCCCCCAGCAACCGCCCCCGGGTCACCATTCCCTCGGTAACGAAGAGGTCGTAGCTCTTCAGCTTTTCCTTGTAGCGTTCGGGGCCTTTGCCCATATCGATCAGATGAACGCCCAGGGCAGCGGCCTCCTCAAGCATCCGCAGATTGTGGATCAGTCCAGGAGACTGCTTGCTGAAACGCGGGTCGTATGCTGTGAACCAGCCCGCGAGCACGTGGCCGCTGCGGATGTCGAAGTGCGCAGATACCAGGGTCTCCCTCGCGTACAGGAGCGAAAGCAGGCCCCCGAACCGGTTGGTATGGGTACTGAACAGGTAGTCGACGATATCGACGAGCCACGGCCGGTCGAAGAAATCGATCCACCCAGTGCGGCGGTACTGATCCGATTTCCAGCGCATCAAGGTGCGCAGGTGCGCCAGATCGCGTGAGTCCACCTCAAAACGCAGCTCACCGGCTTCACGCTCGAGGTTGCGGGCCCTGCGGGCCAGGTCTTTGCAGAACTTCGGGGACTCCACCCGGAGTTTCTCCTGGTAGGCCGTGAACCCGTCGGTCAGGTCGACCACTGGCGAGGGCACCACCGCAGTCCCGTAGCGCTCAAAGGGCCGCTGCCCATCGGCCAGGCAGTCGAACTGCCACGCCGATAGCTTGCAGGCCCGGAGTAACTGCCGCGGGTCCCATTCCACGCCCGGCGCGTGGATCAGGCCCTGACAGTTGGCCACGCCAGCGCCGATCGGCACGCCGACGCCGAGCCGCCGCCTCTGGAACGGGAAGAACCCGGTGATGTCTGGTCCGTCGGTGAGCACCGCGACGCGGGCATCGGGGCGGACCCGGCCGACGGCGACGGCGAATTCCGGGCACAAGAACGGGTTCGCCAAGGAGCCCGCCGTGCGCTGCATCGAATGCCACGCGGCAATTTCCCCTGACCCAAGCTCACCTGGACGTGCCAGCGAGATCTGCACCTGACGTTCCCCCTCACATTGCCGTCGCCTGAGGAGCATGGCCGGCGGCTAGGCCGCGATAACCCATACCTAGTCCTCAGTCCGCACTATAAACGTCCTGGCACTACAGCAATAGTCCGGTTGATCCTGGGGTTGATCCTGGGCGAGCCGCGGCGCCCAACGGCTGGTAAACATTCAGGTCCCTGGACCTGGTGTTGCGGCGAGTAATCGTGGGTTACGTTCCAGCGTCGGGCGTGGTGTTGCCGTGGTGGCTGAGCATGGTTTTCGGGATGATTGCGGGCTGTGACCGATGCGCCGCCCGGGGAGCCGTCCGCGGATCCGCGTGATGCGCTGATCCGGGAGCAGGCGCAGCTGATCGCGGCGCAGGCCGGGCAGATCGCCGCGCTGGAGGCGGTGGTCGCTGACCTCCGGGAGCAGCTGGGGACGGCGGCGCGCGCAGGGTCGCGGAACAGCGGGAACTCCTCGATGCCGCCGAGCTCGGACGACCTGCCGGGCCGGAAGCCGCCGCGCAAGCAGCGGCGCGCTGCTGAGCGGGCGGAGAAGAACAAGCGCGGGAAGCAGCCGGGCAGCCCGGGGGCGTCCATGACGTGGGAGGTCCCGGACCGGACCGAGGATCACCATCCCGAGGGTGCCTGCTCCTGCGGCCGTGACCTGGCCGATGCCGCTGACCTGGGGGTTGCCCGGTCGTATCAGCAGCAGGAGATCCCGTCGGCGCCGGCGGAGCGGGTGCAGCACGACCTGCACGAGTCCAGGTGCGCCTGCGGCCGGGCGCATGCCGCGGCCCGGCCGGCGGGCGTCCCGGATTCCGCCCTGTCCATCGGGCCCAGGCTGCGAGCCCTGGCCGTTTACCTGGTCATCTTCCAGCATGTCCCGGTGGAGCGGTGCCGTCAGCTGATCGCCGACGTCACCGGCGCTGCCGTATCGGACGGGTTCATCCATTCCTGCCTGCGGCAGGCTGCGGGCCTGGCCGCGGAGGTGGTACGGCTGATCCGCGCCCTGATCACCGCCGCAGCGGTCGCGGGGTTCGATGAGACCACGCTGCGGTCCGGGCCGGCCGGGGAGAAGAAGTACGTGCACGGCGCGTTCACCGAGCGGTACTCGGCGTTCTGGCTGGGCACCCGCAGCCTGGAGTCCATGCGGGACGCCGGGATCCTCCCCGGTTTCGCCGGGATCGTGGTCTCCGACCGCTACCAGAATTATTTCCACCCTCGGTGGGAGCACATCGCCGGGAACCAGGCGTGCCTGTCTCACCTGCTGCGGGACTATGAGGACTGCGCTGAGAGCTACCCGGGCGCGGTCTGGCCCGTGCAGGCGCAGCGGGCGCTGCGCGGCCTGATCCATGCCTGGCACGCCGCCCGCGAGCAGGGCCTGGACGCCATCCCCGCCGGGGTGCGCAAGCCGCTGGAGCACGAGTTCCGGCACGCCGTCCTCGCGGGCCTGGCCAGCGTGCCCCGCGTCCCCGGACCGAAGAACAGCACGAAGCAGAAGCCCGGCCGCGAGCTGCTGGAATTCTGCCGCGACCGCCGCAGCGACGTGCTGCTGTTCACTGAGGACACCAGCGTCTGGCCCACGAATAACATCAGCGAGCGCGGAGTCCGGCCGCTGAAAACCCAGCAGAAGATATCCGGTCGCCTGGCCAGCGACGATGTCACCCAGGACCGCCTCGATATCCGCAGCTACATCGACACCGCCCGCAAACACGGCCGCAACGCCATGGACGTCCTGCACGATCTCATGCTCGGCAAGCCCTGGCGACCTCCGGTGCAGGCATTCTCCCCGTAACCCTAGCCAAATCCCGCGCTACCTATCACCATGCGTGAATGGGCTGAATGCTTACAACGGCTGGCCGCCACCGGGATCCGCCTTCACTCACTGCTCAAGCGCGAGGATCTCGACCAAGCCTGATTGGCCTGCCTATTAATCCTGATTGGCCTGCCTATTAATACTGCAACGGCACTCAGGTAAGCCGGCCCCGGCGTCCTCGCCGGATTCGCGTTCCTCCGCAGTCAGATCGGGGCGAGTTGCAGTCAACCGTTCAGTCAGGGCCTCCACCTGACGGTGGAGGGCTGACACCTCGGCGGCCAGGGCCTGAAGCGCAGCGTCGTTGGCCGTGGGCGCGGTGCTTGCTGGCTCGCCGGCTGGTGACCCGGCAGCCGTTTCGCCCCCATCCAGCCGGAAGAAGCTCGCCAGGGAGCCCGCGAGCAACCCCAAGACGGCGACCCCGGTGATCATGATGGCGACGGCCGCAAAACGCCCGGTCGGGGTCTGGGGGACGATGTCCCCGTAGCCGACGGTGGTGAGGGTGACGATGCCCCACCACAGCGCGTCGCCGACCGTGGCGAACTCGGGGTTGGCGGGGTGCTCGGCGTAGTAGGCGACCAGGGAACTGGTGACCAGAACCCCGCCTGCCACGACGGCGATCCGGCCCAGCCGGTCGAACAGGCGACGCGACCCTTTGCTCGCCATCGCCAGGCGGGCCAGGCGGGCCAGGCGGAGCAGGACCACGAACCCGCCTGCCTGGGCGCCGGGGAGCAGGAACCACGGGGCGGTGACGATCACCACAAACAGGTCAAAGCGGCCGAATCCGGTGCGCCCGTAGTGCTCGAGATGGCGCACGTGCACTACGTAGTCGACTCCGAACACCAGCCAGGTGGTGATGCCGACCACGACTCCGACCCAGTCATTGGACTCTGGGGCGACGATGAGCGGCAAGATGGCCGACACGATGATCGGCAGGTGCATCGCGGCGTCGAAGCGCTTGAGGAAGGCGGCGTCGCGTTCCGAGCGGGGCTGGCCCGGCCGGTGCTCTATGTCAGGGATGTCATCCACGGTTTCGATCGTGCCAGAGCGCTCGGCCAGGCAAGCGGACCGATACGGCTGCTCAACCAGCACGGTCAGGTATCAGGACGGTCCGGCGAACAGGATTGCGGCGGTGGTCAGCATGGCTGCTGCTGTCGCGCCGTGCACGCCGTAGGCGGTTGCCTTCGGGCCGTTGTACCGCAGCACGATGATGCCGTCCCCGATTGGGATGATGCTGGCCGCAGCCATGTATCCACCCAGAACGTGCGGCTTCCCGGCTGCGAGCAGCACGAATATCACAATCCCGGAGGCGATGTCCCGCACGCCCTTGACAGCAAGGTAGGGATCGGGGACCCCACCGCGTTGCTCAGTGGTGATCCCGAACCCGGCGGCGGCCACCTGCGGCGCCACAAGAAACCGGGCGCCGATGAAGATGATGCCAGCGCCTACGAGCCCAGATAGCCCGTAACCGATCTTCGTCAACACCATAGTGGTCCCACATCCTCTTCTTTCTCGCGCCGCGCAAAACGTGGCTTGCAAATCGCTGCGCCTTCCGTCAGTGCAATCCACTCAGATGTTGCGGCGGTACTGGCCGCCCACCTCGAAGAACGCCTCGGTGATCTGCTGCAGGCTGCAGACCCGGGCGGCGTCCATCAGCACGGCGAACACGTTGCCGCCGGAGCGGGCCGTTTCCTCGAGGGCCGCCAGCGCGCCGTGGGCCGCCTCCCGGTTCCGGTCCTGGAAATCGCGGACCCGCTCCAGCTGGGAATGCTTTTCCTGCTCGGTGGCGCGGGCCAGTTCCACCGGCGGGGGCTTGGTGCCGCCCGGGCTGCGGAAGGTGTTGACGCCGATGACCGGCAGGCTGCCGTCGTGCTTGCGGTGCTCGTACAGCATCGACTCGTCCTGGATGCGGCCACGCTGGTAGCCGGTCTCCATCGCGCCGAGGACCCCGCCGCGCTCGCTGATCCGGTCGAACTCGGCGAGCACCGCCTCCTCGACCAGGTCGGTCAGCTCGTCGATGATGAACGAGCCCTGCATCGGGTTCTCGTTCATGGCCAGGCCCCACTCCCGGTTGATGATCAGCTGGATGGCCAGTGCCCGCCGGACCGACTCCTCGCCGGGGGTGGTGACGGCCTCGTCGTAGGCGTTGGTGTGCAGGCTGTTGCAGTTGTCGTAGATCGCGCACAGGGCCTGCAGCGTGGTGCGGATGTCGTTGAAGTTCATCTCCTGGGCGTGCAGCGACCGGCCCGAGGTCTGCACGTGGTACTTCAGCCGCTGTGACTGCTCGCTCGCGCCGTAGCGTTCCCGCATGGCGACCGCCCAGATCCGGCGGGCGACCCGGCCGATCACGGAGTATTCCGCGTCCATGCCGTTGGAGAAGAAGAACGACAGGTTCGGCGCGAAGTCGTCGATGTCCATGCCGCGGGCGAGGTAGGCCTCCACGTAGGTGAACCCGTTGGCCAGGGTGAACGCGAGCTGGCTGATCGGGTTGGCGCCGGCCTTGGCGATGTGGTAGCCGGAGATCGACACCGAGTAGAAGTTGCGGACCTCCTGCGCGATGAACCACTCCTGGATGTCGGCCATCATCCGCAGGCTGAACTCGGTCGAGAAAATGCAGGTGTTCTGGCCCTGGTCCTCCTTGAGGATGTCGGCCTGCACCGTGCCCCGCACGCTGGCCAGGACCCGGGCCCGGATCGCGGCGGCCTCCTGTTCCGTGGCCGGGCGGCCCTCGGCGCTCGCGAACGCGTCCAGGCCCTGGTCGATGGCGGTGTTCAGGAAGAACGCCAGGATCGTGGGGGCGGGCCCGTTGATCGTCATCGACACCGACGTGGTGGGCGAGGCCAGGTCGAACCCCGCATAGAGGGCCTTCATGTCGTCCAGCGTCGCGATCGACACCCCGGAGGTGCCGACCTTGCCGTAGACGTCCGGGCGCTCGCCCGGGTCGCGCCCGTACAGCGTGACCGAATCGAACGCGGTGGACAGCCGCGTGGCCGGGGCGTCGGCGGCGAGCAGCCGGAAACGGCGGTTGGTGCGGAACGGGTCGCCTTCCCCGGCGAACATCCGGGCCGGGTCCTCGCCCTCACGCTTGAACGGGAAGACGCCCGCGGTGAACGGGAAGCAGCCCGGCAGGTTCTCCTCGCGCAGGAACCGCAGCAGCTCCCCGTGGTCGGTGTACCGGGGCAGCGCCACCCGCGGGATGCGGCTCCCGGACAGGGTCTCCCGGGTCAGCTCGGTACGCAGCTCCCGGTCACGGCTCCGGGTCACCTGCTCATCACCCGAATACGCCGCCACCACGGCCGGCCAGCCCTCGAGGAGCCGGGTGCTGGCGTCGGCGACGTCCTCCCGGGCCTGTTTGGCCAGGGCGGCCACGGCCACGGCCCCGGCCGCCTCGCCGGCCAGCCCCGCACCGGCCGCGGCCAGCTCCTCGCTGACCTCGGTCAGCCGCTGCAGGCGGCGCGCCGCCGCCGCCTGCCGGGCGGTCTGCGCGTGATAGTCGCGTGCGGTCGCGGCGATCTCGGCCAGATATGTGGTCCGGCCCGGGGGGATGATCAGTGCCGCTCCGGTGGACGTGCGCCCCGCCGCGGCCGGCAGCACGCCCTCGGACAGGTGCAGGCCACCGGCGGCCAGCAGCCTGGCCACGTGCTGGTACAGCGCGGTGACCCCGTTGTCGTTGAAGGTGGCGGCGCTGGTACCGAAGACGGGCATGTCCTCCGGACGGGCGCCGAACGTCTCCCGGTTGCGGATCAGCTGGCGGGATACGTCCCGGAGGGCGTCGGCGGCGCCGCGCCGGTCGAACTTGTTGATCGCCACCACGTTGGCGAAGTCCAGCATGTCGATCTTTTCCAGCTGGGAGGGCGCGCCGAACTCGGGGGTCATCACGTACAGCGACACGCCGGCCAGCGAAACGACCCCCGCGTCCCCCTGCCCGATCCCCGGAGTCTCCAGGATCACCAGGTCATAGCCCGCCGCCTGGCAGGCGCCGATGATGGCCTCGATATTCTTCGGCAGCTCATGAGCGCCCCGGGTGGCCAGCGAGCGGAAGAACACGTGGTCGCCGTCGAGAGCGTTCATCCGGATCCGGTCGCCCAGCAGCGCGCCGCCGCCACGCCGCCGGGTCGGGTCAACCGCGAGCGCGGCCACCCGCAGCTTGTCCTGCTGGTCGGTGCGGAGCCGACGGATCAGCTCATCGGTCAGCGACGACTTGCCAGACCCGCCCGTGCCGGTGATGCCGAGCACCGGCACCTGCCGGGACGCCGCGGCCGCGGCCAGCGCCGCGCGGTCCGCTTCCGGCAGGCGCCCGCTCTGCAGGCACGTGATCGCCCGGGCCAGGGCGGGGCGCTCGCCGGCCAGCACAGCCTCGACCGGGGCCGGCTCGCCGGCCAGGTCGGTGTCACAGTCCCGGATAAGCTGGTTGATCATCCCCGCCAGGCCGAGCCGCTGACCATCCTCGGGGGAAAAGATCCGGACCCCCGCGGCGGCCAGCCGCGCGATCTCGTCCGGCACGATGACCCCGCCGCCGCCCCCGTAGATCCGCACATGCCCGGCGCCGGCCTCGGCCAGCAGTTGCGCCAGGTACTCGAAGTACTCAACGTGGCCGCCCTGGTAGGAGCTGACCGCGACACCCTGCGCGTCCTCCTCCAGCACCGCGTCGACGACCTCGCGGACCGAGCGGTCGTGCCCGAGGTGCACCACCTCGGCGCCCTGGGCCTGCAGGATCCGGCGCATAATGTTGATCGCGGCGTCATGCCCGTCGAACAGCGCCGCCGCCGTCACGAACCGCACCGGATGCACCGGCACGTACAGCCGGCCCTCGTCCGAAGCTGCCACAGGGACCCTCCCGGCCGGCGAGCGGCCAGGCCACTCCGAGCACCGCCCGCCACATATTTTGATGAGTAATATTTGGACGTTAAAATAAAATGGGAGTGTAGTCAAGTCCCGTGGGCGACGGTCCCGCCCTCCCCTGCCTCATGGCCGTCCCGCCCATGTCCCATACGGTAGGCAGCGTGTCCGATCCAGAGCCCTTTGATCCCATCGCCGAGGCACACCGCCAGTGGCGCGCCCGCTGGCCGGAACAGGCCGACCGCATGGCCGCCGTCACCTCGGTGATGCGGGTCCAGCAACTCCTGCTGAGCCGGATCGAGGACATTTTCAAGCCCTATGGCCTGACCTTCGCCGCGTTCGAAGCGCTCCGGCTGCTGGCCTTCAGCCGCCGCGGATCGCTGCCCATGGGCAAGATGGGCGAACGCCTCATGGTCCATCCCGCGTCGGTGACCAACGCCATCAGCCGGCTGGAACAACGCGGCCTGGTCGAACGGCGGCTGTCCCCCGACGACCGCCGCGTCGTCCTCGCCACCATCACGCCGGACGGCCAGGCGCTGGTACGCGAGGCGACGGAGGCCCTCAACCAGGCCTCGTTCAGCCTGCCCGGCCTCTCCCCGGACCAGGCCGCCGAGATCACTTCGGCGCTGCGCGGCGTTCGCATCGCGGCCGGGGACATCGCCAGCGGCGAACGCACGACGCCCGCCCCCGGCCACCGGTGAGCGGCTCGTCGCGGCAGGCGGGTCGCCGTGTGCCACCAGCCCAAATCTTCAGTGGCGCGAAGGCCGGACGATTGCGCTTACCCTGGTTTTTCGTCCGGGATGCTTAGCTGCCCGGCGCGTCGACCGTAAAAGGTGCTCCTGAACTGGGACGATAAGAGTGCCGAAGCTCTTATCAAGGCAAGTTCGAGCTGACGCCGGGTCGCTCCTTCCCACCACGAACGGAGCCTGTCAAACTCAATGAGACATCAGGCGGCTGGTTTTGTCTGACGGGCCTCCTGGGTTTCGATGGTGGTGCGGGGCTTGTTGATCCAGACTCTGGCGGGCAGGGCCGGGGCTAGCGGGCGGCGGCCGCGGAACCGGTCAGGGCGGGCCGTGAAGGCGCCGTCGAGGACCTGCTGCCGGCGGGCCTGGATGGCCCAGGCGGTGCCGTCGTGGACCGAGGCGGGCGTATGAAGGCCGATCCCGGAATGGCGGTGCTCAGTGTTGTAGTAGGTGAAGAAAACGTCGCAGAATGCGCGGGCGTCCTCCAGGGTCGCGAAGCTGCCGGGGAAGACCGGGCAGTACTTGAGGGTCTTGAACGCCGCTTCGGAATACGGGTTGTCGTTCGAGACGTGCGGGCGGGAATGGCTGCGGGTGATCTTCAGATCGGCCAGCAGTCCGCTGACGTCCTTGGAGGTCATCGAGGTGCCGTTATCAGCGTGGATGTAACAAGGTTTCGCGCCGCCGTTCGCGATGATCGCGTTCTGCATGAACGCTTTCGCCAGGTCGCCGTTCTCGGTGAGGTGCACCTCCTGGTGAATTGCCTTGCGGGAGAAGATGTCCAGCATCACGTACAGGTCGAAATAGGTTCCGCGCCAGGGTCCTTTGAGCTTGGTGATGTCCCACGTCCATACCTGGTCCGGGCCGTCGGCGACGAGCTCGGGCCGGACCCGGGGCGGGTGCTGCGCCTGGGCGCGGCGCTCGCGGACCTGGTCCGCCAGCGCCAGCACCCGGTACATGGTGCGGATGGAGGCCAGGTAGATGCCTTCGTCGAGCAAGATGGCATATACCTGGGCGGGAGATTTGTCCGCGAACCGGTCGCTGTCCAGCATCGCCAGCAGCGCCTGCTGCCCGGCCCAGCTCAGCGCCGCCGGATGCGGCGCCCGCGGCTCGGCAGGTGCCTTTTCCGCTGGCGGTTTCGGGTTGCGCTGGCGGTGCAGCGTGGCCCGTGATTTCCCGAGCAATTCGCATGCTCTCTTCACACAGGTCAGCGGTTCGAGCTCAGCGAATGCGGTATCGGTTACTTCTGCCGCTTCGCGCTTGAGTCCGCGCTCTCGGAGAGCAGCTCCAAGAGCGCGTGCGCTTTTCCCACCACCTCAAGCGCTGCTTTGGTCCGGGTCAACTCCGCGGTGAGTTTCTCGTTCTCCTTGCGCAGCCGCTCGTTTTCCACCGCCTCCGCGCTGCGTCCCGGCCGCCCGGCCGGCTTGGTGTCCAGCGCGCTTATCGCGGCGGCATCGCGTGATTTCCGCCAGTCGACGATATGGGAGCTGTACAGCCCTTCCCGGCGCAGCAGTGCGCCGCGCTCGCGCCCGGTCTCCAGGGCATCGTATTCCTGGACGATCCGCGCCTTGTACGCCGCGGTGAAGGTCCGCCGCTTCGGCTGCCCTGCCCGCGGCCCCTTGCCGTCCGGGGCCACGACACCATCTTGCCCGGCCGAGCCGGAAGCCATGTCCTGCATGGTCATAGTCACGTGAGGTAGTTCCTGTCTCGCCCTGCTCGCTACAGAGATTTAGTTCACTCCTGTGTCTCATGCGAGTTTGACAGAGAGGGGAAGGCGGGGATGCCCCGGGCACCGCGGCCCGGGTCGGTGACGGCCATCTTCCGGCAGCGTGGCAGCGGGGAAGTCCCGCTGGGCTCAGCTGGGCACACTCGGGGTGAGCGTGGCGGGATACTTCGCGGCGAAGGCCGCTATCGAGTCATTCCTGATCGCCGCCCAGAGCTGATCGCTCACGGACGAGTTGAGATAGACATGACCCGAAGCGGTATACGTGGGCGCCGTCACGAAGGTTGCCCCGCTGCCGCCCACCCTGTCGAGCTGGATGGCAAAACCCTCCACCTCGGAGTTGGTGAAGTTGCTGTCCACGGCCAGCATGGTGACCACGGCAGGAACCACGTGGACCGTGGTCAGCGGGTTGGTGAGCATATGCTCGCTGGTTATCCTGTCCAGGATCGCCCGGAGCAGGTTCTGCTGTTGCAGCACACGGGAGTCCGGGGAGATCGAAGGGTTCCGCACGTAGTACGCGGCCGTGATGCCATTCAGGTGGTTGAGCCCAGCGTGGAAGGTGTACTCCTTGGTCACGGTTTTATTGCGCTGAGTGGCGCTCACCTTGGTCACGGTCGTCTTCGGCAGAGTGACGTTCACCCCGCCGATGACATTGATCAAGTTCGAGACCCCGGTGAAATTGATCCTCGCATAATGGTCGATCTGCACGTGGGTGAGCTGCTCCACCGTCTTCACCAGCAGCGACGGGCCACCGAACCCCAGCGTGGTGTCGATCTGCTTCAGGCCATGACCAGGCACCTGGGCCAGGGTCTGGGGCGGGATGGATACCACGCCCCCTCTTTTGTCGTGGGCGTCGAAATGCATCAGCATGATCAGGCCGCTACTGCCCGGTTCGGACGCTGAGGTAACAAGCACCGTCATGCCCCCGACCGACTGGCCCCCGGGCACCTTGGGAAGCGTCACCGGGACCCGATGGATGCCGCTCGCCAGATGATTGACGTACACGTATGCGCCTACCGCCACTGCGCCGAGGAGCACAACGCAAGAGGCCACCGAGACGAGGACAATGCGCGTCTTGCGCCGGTTCCGGGCAGGCGGACCCGGCGGCTGAGGCGCGGCTGAGCCCTGGTCCGCGGAATGCGCAGGGTCCGCCGCAACGCCATCGCTTTTAGGTGTTAGGTGTTCTATGGGTTGTATCGGCCGTGTATGCCCGTATGGGTTTTCCTGGGCGTTTTGCTGTGGCGGTGGGCATGACAGTAGCCCGGATGTCGCTCCGGGGGGGGCGCCGGTTCCACGGGCCGGGACGGGGTTTCTCCTTCCGGGTCGTTTATGCAGGATGACCGGGTTAGGAAGTGTCGCCGGAGGCCGGGCTGGCTGCAGGAGCGGTGCGGGCGCCGGCGTAGATGATCTGCCCGGCGGGGTAGATGGTGATGGTGGCCTCGCCGGTGCTGGCGGGTACCCGCCCGGTGGCCGGCGAGGACGGGAACTGCTGGCGGCCCTTGGTGCACCGTTCGCGGTGGCGGGGCGGCCGGACGGGCAGCAGGGCGGCGAGGATCCGGGAGCTGGCCAGCGCGGCGGCGGCAGCGAGCACTGAGGCGGGGGCAGTCGCGGGCGCCAGGGTCTGGGTCATCGAGCGGACGGCCTCGCGGCGGGCGGTCGTGAACGACACCCGGGCGGGCGTGGCCGGCGCCTTCGGCTCGCTGCCGGGAGCGGCGGTGAGCTGGGCGGCCGTGCCGGCCTGGATGGCGTGGCAGCCGTGGATGCGGACCAGCTGGGTGGCGGTGATCCAGGCCCACATCTCCTGGGTGACCTGGTGCGGGGACGACGAGCGCAGGATCGGGCCGCGGGAGGGGCCCGCGCCGGTGATCGCGGACTTGTCCTCGCCGATGACGGTTTCCACCGCGGCCCACCGGTCCGGGTAGCAGGCGGCCAGTTCCGCGGCGGGGTATGCCTGCCAGTCCGTCAGCGTGGTGGCCAGAGCGTACAGCTCGTCCCCGGCGCCGCCCGGGCCGGGGACTTTCACGTCGTATTCCACGACGCGGACCGGGATGCGGTCGGCGCCGTCGGACAGGAAGGACTCATACGAGCCGTCCGGCAGTGCCTTGAGCAGCGGCAGGACGATATCGGACTTCATCCGCATCAGCAGGTGCGCGCCCTGGGCGCGGATCGCCTTGATCAGGGCGAATCCCGGGAAATTGCGGTCCATCAGGATCAGCCGGCCCGCCGCGAAGATCCCGGGACGGGATCTGGCCAGCCGCCGGGTCAGGGTCTGCTCCCCGTCGCAGGAGGGGCCGAACTCCATGCCGAGGGTGGCCTTGGCCCGTGCGGCAGTGAGTATGACGGCCCGGACCTGGGGAAACGGCGACGAGTTATCCGCGGTGCCGGACGAGCCGAAATACTTCCGGTTCGCCTTGGTGTCCGGGACCCGGACCTGGAACCCGTCCAGGGCGCATAGCAGCAGCCCCCGCCACCGCATCCCCGGCGCACCCGGATCGGCGATCGGCCCGGCGACCAGCCAGAACAGCGCCTCGAACAGCTCCGCGGGGATCATGTCCAGGCGGCGGGTGACCGCCTCGGTACCCGGCACGTGCCAGGGCCGCGCCCACGGCAGGCACGCCAGCAGCCCGGCCACCCGCAAGGTCACCTCCGGCACCGGCGCGTCCGGCATCAAGGTCATCGCCACCAGCAGCCGGACCGTCATCGCGGCCGGCAGCAGCCGCTGCCGTTCCTCTGCGCAGCCGAAATCCTCCACCAGCTCCTCGATCTCCCCAGCCGGCAGGTATGCCTCAAGCAGGCCGAGGGTGACGTGACCGGGGAGCCAGCCGCCGGCCTGCACATCGCCGCTGCGCCGCACCACCGCTGGCGCGACCGTCACCTGATGGCAGAACACCAGATCCTCACCTGAAGTCACCGGCCGGCCCGCCGGGCCGGGCAGCAAAGCCGACACCCCGCCCCGGCCGGGACGGCGCAGGTCAGCGGGCCGCACCGCGACGATCCCCGGCCTCACGCCGCGAGCATCCATGCCACCGGCCACTGGGCTGGCGTCAGCAGGCAAAGTCGGGTAGAACCCCATGCACGGCTCCTGGGCTAGAACGCCGGGTAGCCCCGGGGAATTTCACCCCGAGGCCCCCACGGAACCGTGCTTAACAGTCTCCCGTTACACGGCTCTTCTCATCGAATCCGTTAGAACTCGGGCATCCACGCCCAGTGGACAAACAGCTGCGGCTCTCTTTGCAGGAGCCCGTTCCACCAGCGTTTTGCTCGCTTGAATGCCCTCAACCGCTTGAACTTCCTGCGAGCCCACCGCACCAGGTAGGTGTTGATGCGGCGCAGGAGGGTGAACATCTCGGTCCGGTAGAACTTGCCGTAATAGTTCATCCAGCCACGGATGACCGGATTCAGCCACTCGGCGAGCTCCGCCAGGTCCGAGGTGGTGCGCAGGTTGATCCGCCACCCGCGAATGATGCGACCTTTGTCTTTCAGGGCGTCCCCGCTGATCGCCGGGAGGAACGCTGCGAACATGCTCCTCCCGTCTCTCGTCGGAGCTTTCCTGACACGGAAGGTATATCCAAGGAACGTGAACGACGTGCACTCATAGTCGAGCCGCCGCTTCCTGTCCTTGCAATACACCACCTTCGTCTTGTCAGGGTGCAATCGCAGCCCGACTTCCTCCAGACGTTCCGACAGCGCCGCCCGCACTTGGAGGGCTTGCCGCTCGGTCGCACAGTGCACCACAGCGTCATCAGCGAACCGCTCGAACTCCACGGCTGGGAACTCCCGCCCCAGCCACGAGTCGAACGCATAATGCATGAACAGGTTGGCGAGCGCTGGTGATACCGCGGACCCCTGCGGGGTCCCGCGTTCCCGTTCCGCCAGCCTGCCATCGGGCATCTGAATCGGCGCTTTCAGCCACCGCTTCACATACAGCACCACCCATTTCTGGTCGGTGTTCGCCTCCACCGCCTTGACCATAAGATCATGGTCAACCGAGTCGAAGAACTTCTCGACATCAAGGTCAAGAATCCAGTCCCTCGTCCAGCATCGCTCGCGGCACTTGGCGACCGCATCCAGCGGTGACCTGCCCGGCCGGTACCCGTAGGAGTCCTCATGGAAGATCTGCTCCGTACGCGGCTCCAGCTGCAGCGCGGCCACTGTTTGCGCGATTCTGTCGGCGACAGTGGGCACGCCGAGCATTCTTGTGCCCCCGCCGTGCGGTTTCGGTATTTCGACTGCCCGCACCGGAGGAGGAAAGTACGTCCCCGAGGACATCCTGTTCCAGATCTTATAGAGATTGTTCCTCAGATCGGCTTCGAAGTCCTCAATCGACTGCCCGTCCACCCCGGCGGCACCCTTGTTCCGCTTGACGCTCTTATACGCCTCCCACACAAGCCACTTCGGTATCTGAAACGGTTTTCCTTCCGGACCTGACTTGCCCACTCGTCTCCTCCCAGAGCATCGCCTGGTTGCTCGCGCGAACAAACCCCAGATGAGCCGGCCCCTTCGCTCCGCTCCCATTACAGGAGTTTCTTCACTACTACGAGCCGGTCCGCCAGCATGCGCCGCAACGGTACTCGGCGCCTCCCGGTTTCTGCCGCCCGGCGCACTCCCTCTCGCTCCTGCCACCTGAAGAACGGCGCAGGAGCCGTATCAGCGCATGCCTTCCCACGTTCCGTGCAGAAGCCGCAGACCAGACTCACGCCGCCTCCATACCGGACACCACCTGGCCAATAGACGGGCTCTCGCCAGGCTCATCTCGGGATCGCATTGACACCCCGGTTTCGATGTCGTTTCCTAAATCTCGGCACGTCATCAGCGGTTCACTTGCGTTCGTCTTCCTGGTCCCTACCTGACGGCTCTTACACCGCCTTTTCCTCAACGCTCACCACGACAGTCATTGGCTAACGCAGCTTGAGGTGGTTTGGCATCTCTCCCCGTAGAGCGACGCCGGAGGGCCACAAATCCTCCATCTTCTGCACAGCAACACATCAAGAAGCCGCTTTCCTACCTATAACGACTCCTTTCCGCGCGCGTGGCGCAACAATGCCGGGGAGTTAGGGTCCTTCAGCGTTTGTCACGGATTTCCGGCGGCGTGTCGCAGGCTGGTGATAGCTGGGGTCGACGTGGGCGGTGATGCTGGTTATGCGATGGTTTGCGCGGGGTTTGCCGTCGGGGTGCTTGTTCCAGCGGCTGAGCGGGGACTTGACCTTGCGGGCGCAGACGCGGGGCCGCCGGGGGCCGTGCAGGCTCGCGAGGACGGCGCGGCCGATGCCGCCGGTCAGGTCCCCGCCGGGATCGGTGATGTTCTGCGCGGTGATGAGGAGGTTCTGGGCGGTCTCGACGGCGATCTGGTAGCTGGCCCGGTCGGGGTCAGTGCCGGGCACGGACTGGACGGCATCGGTGACAGCGGTCCGCAGCGCCTGGTAGACGGCCAGCAGCGCCCACATCTCCTGCTCGATGCCGGCGGGGTCCCCCGAGCGGAGCACGCGGCCCTGAAGCAGGGTGTGGCGCAGCGCGAGGTAGGTGATCTCGTGCTGCCAGCGCTCGTGGTACAGCGTCATCAGCGCGTCCGCCGGGTATGCGCGGTGGCCCAGCAGGGTCGTGGCCAGCCGGTAAGTGCCGCCGTAGGTGGTGCCGTCGTGGCAGGTGACGGTCACGGCCGCGGTGATGATGCGGACCTTCACGCCGCCGATGACTGACAGGAACGACCCGTCGGGCAAGTGCCGCAGGACTGGCAGGCGGCGGGTGCTGGTGAGCCGGACGAGGAACTGCGCCTTCGTGGCGGCGACCGCGGCGAGGAAGTCCCCGCCGTCGAAGCCGCGGTCGATCAGCACCAGCATGGACTCATCCAGCAGGGGCAGCAGCTCCCGCGCCTGGCCCGTCTCCCCCTCGGCTCCCGGGCCGAAGACCGCGCCGAGCAGCGCCCGGGTACCTGTCTCCACCAGGGCCATCAGCGCGAGCCCCGGGTAGCCGGTCTCCCCGTTGGACGCCTTCTGCTTGCCCAGCCACGCCCGGTTCTTCGCCGTATCGGGCACCTTGACCGACTTGCAGCCGTCGAACGAGACCGTCCGGTACCCGCGGAACATGATCCCGGGCGTGCGCGGCTGCCCCAGCGGCCCGGCCAGGATCTCGAACAGCCGCCTCACCGGCGGGATCCCGATACGCCGGCGCAGGTCCCGCAGGGCCTTCCCCGAAGGCGCCGCCAGCCCCAGCACCCGCAGCCCCGCGGTCAGCTTGCCCCATACTCCCCGATAACCGGCCCGCGGGAACAGGCACATCGCCAGCAGGAAATACAGGCCCGCCCGCGACGGCGCCAGCCGTACCCGCCTCTCCAGCCCGCCTTCTTCCTCCAGCACCGCATCGGCGAGCTCGAACGGCACGATCCGCGTGAGCTCGCCGAGGTGACCGGCAGCAAACACCCCGGCGGCCACGGTGATCGTCGTCGTGACCGACGTGACAGCAGAACGGATGACAGACTGGGCAGGCAACGGAGGTCTCCGGTACACGGGCCGTTTTGGTCGACACCCGTCCTACCGCAGCCTCCGTTGCCATGTCCGCCCGAAGCCACGATCCCGGCAAACCGCTTGACTACAAGGCGAAACGCTTAACTCCCCGGCATTGGGGCTAGAACTGACTTCAGACATCAGTCCTCATACCAGGAGCCGCCGCTCATTCCAGCCGATCTACGCCCGCGACACGCCGGACAAGCGCGGGACACCGCCACCACGGGCTGACGCAGGCCGCACACGTAACATCCCAGTTCACCGGCCAAACCCCTTAAGTCAATGGCGTTGGGGTCCGCCGGGCCGTTTTGACCGGACGTTTCGGACATTGTTTCTTGCCCCCTTTTGCCTGGGCTAGATCACCCCGGCCCGATTTGATCGGCATACGGCATCAGCCGCCCCTGTGTACGGCTGCGCCTTTCCAGAGATTTCTGGCGAGTTAGCCCCCGTACCTTGCTGTTTCCCCGATTGCTGTTACAAGTAGCTGTTGTTTGCTTACTGACAGTAATGTATAACGGCGATGGGACACAAGCCGTGCGGGGTTCTTGCGTGCCGACCTTACGGGTAGTGCATCTGGGGGGATCTATGGTTATCAATGCTGTACGCGCCGATAACTCCCGCCGCAAACGCGCGAGAGCCTTCACATCTTCCTGGCACTGTCTTTCACGGCGGGCTTTCCGGCCGGTCATTGAATGCGGTTTTGACGCGCTCGCGTGGGCCTGCGGCATGCTCGCCGCAGCCTGGGTCACCCGCGATCTGGCCGCGCGGCTGGGTCTTTTCACGATGATCTGGGCCTTCCTGGCCGTCTGCCTGGTGTCTGCCGGGTCCGGCCTGCTCGCAGGCATGTATCGGGGCCGGTATCAGCGGGGCAGCCTGGACGAGGTCATGGGCGTCGGGATCAGCGCCAGCACGATGACCCTGGTGGTCACGCTGGTGTCTCCCGCGCTGGTGACCGGGCAGCGGGCCGCCGTGCTGACCGTCGCCGGCGGCGTGCTGTTCGCGGTGCCTGCCATGCTGGGGGGCAGATACGTGCTGTTCGCAGTACGCCAGCGATCCCGCAAGCCGGCATCCGCTACGGTGAACGTCATCATCTTCGGTGCGGGCGACGCCGGCTCGATACTGATCCGGCGGCTGACCCGCGAGGTGGACTCCGCGTACCGGCCGGTGGCGATCCTCGATGACGATCCGGCTAAACGGCGGCTGCGTATCCAGGGAATCCCGGTGCGCGGAGACCGGACCCAGATGGCCAGGGTGGCCGCGCAGACCGGGGCCACCGTTCTGGTCATCGCGATCGCCCGGGCCAGCGGCAGCGCGATCCGGGACCTCACCGCCGAGGCGGAGCGGTGCGGTCTCACGCCGAAAGTGGTGCCGTCGGTTACCGAGCTGCTCAACGGCAGCGCGCGCATCGAGGGAGTCCGTGACCCGCGGATCAGCGATCTGCTCGGCCGAAGGCCGGTACGCACGGACGTCGCCGCGGTCGCCGGTCGCTTCGCGGGCAAGCGCATCCTGGTCACCGGGGCGGGCGGATCGATCGGCTCAGAGCTGTGCCGCCAGCTGCACCAGTTCAGCCCGGCAGAGCTGATCATGCTCGACCGTGACGAGTCCGCCCTGCACGCCGTTGAGCTCGCGCTGCACGGTCGCGCCCTGCTGGACTCCGACGAAACGGTCCTGGCTGACATCCGCGATCCGCATCGGGTCCGTGAGGTGTTCGGGCGGTTCCGCCCGCAGATCGTCTTCCACGCGGCCGCGCTCAAGCACCTGCCGCTGCTGGAGCGTTACCCCGCCGAGGCGGTGAAGAGCAACGTCAAGGGCACGGCCACGGTCCTGGAGGCCGCCGCCGAATACGAGGTGGAGTCCTTCGTCAACATCTCCACGGACAAGGCCGCGAACCCGGTGAGCGTGCTCGGCTACTCCAAGCGGATCGCGGAACGGCTCACCGCCCACATGGCCAGCCAGGCCGGGGGCAGCTACCTGAGCGTCCGCTTCGGCAATGTGCTGGGCAGCCGGGGCTCGGTGCTCACCACGTTGTCCGCACAAGTCGAATCGGGCGGGCCGGTCACCGTGACGCATCCCGACGCCACCCGGTACTTCATGACCGCGGACGAGGCGGTCCAGCTCGTCCTGCAGGCCGCCGTCGTTGGCCGCGGCAGCGAGGTCCTGGTCCTGGACATGGGCGTGCCGGTGCGGATCGCCGACATCGCCCGGCGGCTGGCCGCGCGGTCCAGCCAGCCGGTGGACATCGTCTTCACCGGCCTGCGGCCGGGTGAGAAGCTGGCCGAGGACCTGCTCGGCCAGGGCGAGGTCGACGACCGGCCGCGCCATCCGCTCATCCGGCACGCATCGGTGCCGCCGTTGCCGCCGGACCAGCTCGCCATCCTCGACCCGGCTGCCGATGCCGACGGCCTGCGGCAGGCGCTGGCTCGCTGTGCCGGGCGTGCGCGCTCAGGCCTGGCCGCCCTCGGGCCAGCCGGGCCGGCCGTCCCCGGGGGACCCCCAGCAGAGTTCGACCAGGTGGCCGGTGAGCTGGTCTAGCAGGGCCGCGGTCGTCGTGTACGCCTGCGGCGGACCGCCCATGGGGTCGGGGACGTCATCGCCGGGAGAGTCCCCCAGCAGTGCGGAGCGTTCCCGGCCGGCGTGCAGCCGGGCCGTCCAGTCAGCCAGAGACTCACCGGACGCCCTGGGCCCGGCCTGCTGCCCCCGCCGGACGATCTCCTTCAGGGTGAAGGCCCGGGGCCACACAGCCGGCTCGGTGACCACGGCGTGGCGGACATGCTCCCGGGCCATGGCCAGAACCATGCTCGCGGCACCGAGCTCATCGGCGGTCATCAGACGGCTGCGATGCCGGCTGACGTCAAGCCCGTAGCTGGCCATGACGGAGACCGCCTCGGGCGGCGCGGGCTGGCCCGCGGCCAGCAGGCCCGCCGACTGCACCCACCCGGCCACACCGGCGGCACCCAGCCTGCGGGTGAGCAGCGCTCCGGCCATCACTGACCGGCACCGGTTGGCGGTGCACACCACGAGCACGCCCTGCGCCGGGCCACTGTCAACCCGCATGAAACCGCCCTTGTCAGCCCGATGCCAGCATGTTACTCACGGAGAGTGATCAGGTGTACGCTAATTGTTCAGCAAAGCGCCGGTCCAGCTCCGCCCGCACGCACCGACGAGGGGATCTCACCCGATGAACGAGTCCGGCAGCGGACCCACCCTACGTTCCTACCTGGTGACTCTGCGGCGCCGGAAGTGGTGGGTGGCCGTATTCGCCCTGCTGGGATTGGCCGTCAGTCTCGCCCTGTCGCTCACGGAGGCGAAGCAGTACTCGGCCACCGCCCAGCTGCTCGTGCAGTCCTCGGGCCAGAGCGTCAACCTGGGCAGCACGACCCAGCCGGTGACCACGACGGATGTACAGACAGACCTGCAGCTCGCCACGAGCGCCCCAGTGCTGAGAGCCGTACGCGCCAAGCTCGGCGCAGCGCCGGCGATCTCCCCCTCGGAAGTCGCCCAGACCAACGTGATCGCGCTGACGGCCGTCAGCTCAAGCCCGGCGCGAGCGGCGCTGATCGCAAACACATACGCCACGGCATTCGTCACCCAGACTCGGAGCGTCGCCATCAGCAATGTGACCGCGGCGCAGGCACAGTTGCAGTCCCAGATCAACTCGCTGAACCGGCAAATCAGTTACCTGGAGGGCAGGCCGAGCGCTGTGTCGCAGGTGACCGCTCTGGTCAACCAGGCAGCCGTGCTTAAGGAAGAAGTCGCACAGCTTCAGGTCAACGGGGCGGTGTCTACCAGCGGAGTCGAGTTCGTTACTCCGGCCCAACCTCCCGCCGGGCCAAGCTCACCCAAGCCAATTCAGGATGCACTGCTGGGGCTGGCGGCCGGCCTGATGCTGGGTCTGGGAGCGGCGTTCCTGCGGGACAGCCTGGATGACGCGCTGACGTCCAAGGATTCGGCGGAACGGCTCGGCAAGGCTCCGGTGCTGGCCATGGTCCCAATGGTGAGTTCCTGGAAAAAGCGGAAGCGCTCCGCGGTCGCGGTGAGCTCCGATCCGACCTCACCGGCCGCCGAGGCCTACCGGTCCCTTCGCACATCCTTGCAGTTCGCCAGGCAAGCGCATGAGTTGCGGTGCCTCCTGGTGACCAGTCCGGCCTCCGCCGAAGGGAAGACCTCGACGCTCGCCAACCTCGGGGCCGTGTTCGCCCAGTCAGGCGAGCGGGTCGTGCTCGTCTCCGGCGACCTGCGCCGCCCGCAGCTCGGGGAACTGTTCGGTGTTGACGAGAAGCCGGGGCTGACCAGCGTGCTGCGCGGGGAGCGGACGCTGGAGCAGGCGCTGCAGCAGGTCGAGGGGTACGACGGCCTGTGGGTCCTGGGAGCGGGGGCGGTCCCGTCGAGTCCGGCGGAACTGCTCAACGGGCCCGGGACCCGGCAGCTCTTCGCCACCCTGCGGGAGAACTTCGACCTGGTGCTGGTGGACAGCCCCCCCGTGCTACCGGTCACCGACGCCCTCGTCCTGTCGGCGTATGCCGACAGCACGCTGCTCGTCGTGGCAGCCGGCCAGACCAGGCGAAACCAGCTTCAGCGTACCGCCGAGCGATTCGCGCAAGGCAAGGCATCTGTGGTGGGGATCGTCCTCAACGAGGTCACCAAGGAAAACGGGTACGGATACGGATACGGATACGGATACGGATAAAAAATGGGTACGGCTCATACCAGCCCGATCACGCTACGGCGGCCACGCCGGCCGAATCCAACGGGCACACGAGTACACCCCCATCGGTCCCCACCAGGCGCAGCCGCCGCACCCGGTGAACCGCGTAGGCGGCCAGGTCAGCAAAGTTTCCGCCACTACACCGCCATTAACTATTTGTAACTCGATAATTACTCAGCGCTACAAACCTGATAACATTCGCGTGTGTCAGCGAACGCGGCCTTCGACGCGGTGGCCTGCAGCGGCGCGATCGTCATCGTGGCGGTACCAGCAACGATCCCGTTGCTGCGCCGCATGCACGCCGTCGATGTCCCCTCCGTACGTTCGTCACACAGTGTCCCGACGCCGCGGGGCGGCGGCCTTCCTATCGCCGTAGCGCTGCTGGCGGCCGTGGCCATCACCCGCGGCGGGGCAAGTGCCGCATTCGCGGCCGCGGTCGGTTTCTTCGCCGTGCTCGGCTTCCTGGACGACCTGCGAGGGCTGCCCGTTTTCCGCCGGCTGGCGCTCCAGGCCACCGGAAGTGCCATCGCCGCGGGGCTGCTCATCGTGCCGCTGCACACGGGGACAGCGGCCGCCGCCCTGCTGGCCGTGGCCGCAGCGGCATGGATCACCGGGCTCGTCAACGTGTTCAACTTCATGGACGGGGTGAACGGCATCTCTGGCGTTCACGCACTGATCGCCGGGGTTGCCTACGCCTGCTACGCGGAGTGGGGACAGCACCCGTTCCTGCTGGCCGCCAGCCTCGCGGTCGCCGTCAGCGCCCTGCTGTTCCTGCCGTGGAACGCCGGCCGGGCCCGGGTGTTCCTGGGCGACGCCGGCAGCTACACGCTCGGCGCGGCACTGGCCGTGCTGGCCGCGGACGCCGTGCTGCGCGGGCTGCCGGTGGAGGCGGTCCTCGGCCCGCTCGCCCTGTACCTGGCCGACACCGCGTGGACGCTGCAGCGGCGCATCCGGGCGGGCGAGCCCTGGCTGCAGGCCCACCGGACACACGTCTACCAGCAGTGGTCCGACGCCGGCTGGTCGCACCAGGAGGTCACCCTGCTGACCGGGGCCGTCACCATCCTGCTCACCCTGCTGGGCACAGTCAGCCTGAGCAGGGATCTGCCTGCCCGGGCCGCGGCTGACCTCATCGGTATCGCGGTCATGGCGGCTTACCTGCGCTCTCCGGCCTTGTTCCGGTGCCTCGGCCTGTACGGCAAGCCGGAACCGTACCGGCCTGGCGGCCCGGCCAAGCCTGGCCAGCAATCACACTCCGCGCTGCCAGGAGGGCCCAGCTGACGTGCGCATTCTCCTCGTCACGCACTATTTCCCCCCGGAGACCGGGGCTCCGCAGGCCCGGCTCTCCGCGCTGGCCCGGGCATGGGCCGCAGACGGCGACACGGTGACGGTGCTCACCGGCATGCCGAACCACCCCACGGGCGTGATCCCGCCGGAATACCGCCACCTGATCCGGCGGCGGGAACTGCGCGACGGCTACCGGGTGCTGCGGACCTGGCTGTACGCCACCCCGAACGAGGGTGTGGCCCGCAAGACCCTGGGCCACCTCAGCTTCATGGCGACCTGCGTGCTGCTCGGCGCGCGGCCCAGCGGCCGCGCCGATGTGGTGGTGGTGTCCTCGCCCACGTTCTTCTCCGTTGGCGCCGCCTGGGTGCTGGCCAGGATCAAGCGGGCCCGGCTGGTGGTGGAGATCCGTGACCTGTGGCCGGCCATCTTCACCGAACTCGGTGTGCTGACCAACCGCCGCGTCATCGGTGTGCTCGAACGCCTGGAACTTGCCGCGTACGCGGCTGCCGACGAGGTTGTGGTGGTGAGCGACGGATTCCGGGACAACCTGATCGGCCGCGGGGTGCCACCCGCGAAGGTCCACACGATCCGCAACGGAGTCTCGCTGGAGCGGTTCGATCCCGGCGCCCGCCCCGACCCGGCGGTGCGGGAGCGCCTCGGCGCGGCGCCTGGTGACTGCCTGGTGCTGTACGCCGGGACGCACGGGATCTCTCATGCGCTGCCCGCCATCGCCGACGCCGCGGCGCGGCTAGCGGAGCATCCGGTCCATTTCGCCTTCGTGGGCGAGGGCGCGGACAAGCCGCGACTGGCCCGTAAGGTCGCTGAGCTTGGCCTGCGCAACGTGACGCTGCGGCCCGGGGTGCCGCACGAGGAGATCCCGGGACTGCTGGCCGCGGCCGACATCTGCCTGGTCCCGCTGCGGGATGTGCCGCTGTTCGCCGCCTTTATCCCGTCCAAGATGTTCGAGTACCTGGGCGCCGGGAAGGCGGTCATCGGCTCGGTCTGCGGTGAGGCCGCGCAGATCCTGCGTGAGGCGGGCGCGGTCGTGGTGCCGCCGGAGGACGGCGCCGCGCTGGCCGGCGCGATCCGCGAGCTGGCCGGCGACCCGGAGCACCGGCTGGCCATGGG
>CAWDTK010000013.1:0-356804 GCA_963805255.1 uncultured Actinomycetes bacterium | reverse complement strand
TTATGGAGAATTCTCCATAAGGCCCATATCCGGCGGCGGTTCATCCGGGCCGGCGACGCCCACCGCAAGGAGCTGGGCAGCTGGGCTGATGCCTGGACCGGCCGGTTCGCCGCACTATACGCCGCGCACCGCGCCCTGGCCGCCGCCCCCGGGGGCACTGGCGAGCACGCCCGGGCGGCCGCCGCGTTCGATGCGGCGCTGGAGGAGATCGACGCCTACCGCCGTATTCAGGGTCGCCGCCCGGACCTGCTGCACCCGGCCGCGGCGAAGGCGCTGGCCACCTTGGACCGCGAATGGGGCGGGCTGGTGCGCCACCGGGACTTCCCGGACCTGCCGCTGGATAACAACACCGCCGAGCGGGCGATCCGCACCCCGGTCGTGGGCCGCAAGAACTACAACGGCTCCGGCGCGGAATGGTCCGCTGACCTGGCCGGCCACGCCTGGACCGTCCTGGGCACCGCCCGGATCACCGGGCACAACCCCCGCGCCTACCTGGACGCCTACCTGCAGGCCTGCGCCGCAAACGGCGGCAAGCCGCCGGCTGGGCAGGCCCTGGAAGCCCTGCTGCCCTGGAACATCACCCTGACCGGCCAGCCCGGCGAGCCAGACGGCAGGAAGGACCAGCCGCCGTGACCGTGACCGGCACGCCCGGCCAGTACCCGGCCCGCTACTGCGGCAGGGACTTCACCCTCGCCGAGCTGGAGGAGATCCGCTCCCTGGCGGCGACGCTGCCGACCCGCCGCGCGATCGCCGACGCGATCTGCGACGCGCTCGGCTGGCAGACCCCCGGCGGGCGGCGCAAGGACATGACCGCCCGCGTCGCCCTGGGCCGGATGGCCGCCGACGGCCTGATCACCCTGCCGCCGCCGCGCAACGGCAACGGCAACGGACGCCACCCCCGGCACGGGCACCCCGGCCAGCTCGCCCTGCCGCTGCCGACGCACCCCGCCGCCACCTTGGCCGATCTCGGCCCGGTCACCATCAGCGTCGTCGACAGCCGCCAGGCCTCCCGGCAGTGGAACCAGCTCATCCGCGACCACCACTACCTCGGCTACACCCCGCTGGCCGGCGCCCAGATCCGCTACCTCGCCGCCGCCCCCGCCGCCGGCCCGATCGCCGCCTTCGCCTTCGCCGCCAGCGCCTGGAAATGCGCCCCCCGCGACGACTGGATCGGCTGGGACCCCGCCACCCGCCGCGCCAACCTGAACCTGATCTGCGGCAACGCCCGGTTCCTCATCCGCCCCGACCTGGCGGTCCCCAACCTCGCCTCCTCGCTGCTCGCCGCCGTCACCCGCCGGCTGCCCGCCGACTGGCGGGCCCGCTACGGCTACGCCCCGGTCCTGGCCGAGACCTTCGTCGAGGCCTGCCGGTTCACCGGCGCCAGCTACCGCGCCGCCAACTGGACCCGCATTGGCCAGACCAAGGGCAGGGGCAAGCTCGACCGCCGCCATGAACACGCCCTGCCGGTCAAGGACATCTACCTCTACCCGCTGCACCGGCGCTGGCGGCAGATCCTCACCACCCCGCCCGCTCAGTAACAGCCCACGGGATCACCGAATTCTTACCCCGAAAGAGTACGAGGAAATCTACTATAAAGCGCTGGAATCTGCTAAGATAAGACACAGTTCACAGACGTAGTGGCCTCCAGACTTGCCGGGGCGATCCATCGCGGCGATGCGCGCGTCCCTGCCGATCCCGAAGAACCGGATCTCACCGGCGGGTTCCGTGTTTTCCTGCATCGGTGCTGCTCCAGCCACTGCACGCTGCTCTGCAGGGACCGTTGGCACTGGCGCGTTTCCCGGCGAGCCCCTCCGCCTCTCCTCACGCTACCGCGCATGAGGCCGTTGCCGCCTGGCACCGGGCTCCTCTGGCACAATGGTCAGGGCACGGGTGATGGGGCTCACCCTGGAATCGCGGGCCGGGAAGCGGTGCGCTGACGGTCCCTGGCTTCAGAGCCAGGAAGAGGTCGCATGCTGCCAAGCCTGACGCGTGCCCGCCAGGCCGCGAAGAACGCGTCGCCCGCGCTGAAGTTCGTGGTCATGGTCGGGATCATGAGCTTTTTCGCCGACTTCACCTACCTCGTGTTTCCGGGTTATGCGGAGGGGGTGTCGCAGGTCCAGGCGTAGTCCTCGATTTGATCGTTTGGGCTGTGGCCTGGGCGGATGGCGGAAAATCGGGCCTTGAGGAACTCGCGGCGGAGCTTGGCGAGCATGTCGGCGGCGGCGGGTTCATGCTTGGTGCGGTACCACGGGCAAAGCAGGCGGCGCAGGCCGATGTCGGCGGGGTCGTGTCCGAAGCGGGCGTACCAGCAGATCAGCAGTGCCTGGACCAGGAAGCCGAACGGTACGGTGCGCTCGACGGCCGCCTCCAGGCGGTTGCATGCCTCTCCGACGCCGAGAATCTGCTTTCCCGTGGCGTTGGACGGCTCGATCGGCCACCGCCAGGAATACCGTTCGACGACCGCGGTGGCGGTGGCGGCCAGGTCGAGGGTGAACAGTGCCAGGTCATAAGGCTGACCGGAACCGGGTTCCCGGACGAGGACGAGCCGGCCGGGGGTGTCTTTGAAGCTGCCGTGCCACTGCGCCTCGATCATGGCGGCCTGGACTGTGCGGGTCTTGCCGTAGATGCGTACGGTGACGGTCTGCCAGCTGGCGTCGCGGGCGATCTGGGCCGGGGCGCCCAGCCGGGCGCCTTTGGTGCGTGGCCGGCCGCGCTTGCCGGTCCTGCCTGGCCTGGGACCATAGAGCACCGCGTTGGCCGGCAGCCGGGTCGTCCACGTGGCACCCTCGCAGATCAAGGCCTGGCCGTGGAAGGCGGCATCCCCCACCCCGTGGATCACCCGGCCGGGGAACGCCGCGGTCAGCGTGGTGAGCATCTGGGCGGCCAGTTCCACCTGCGAGGCAGTGCCCTTGCCGCGCCAGAGCCGGAACCGCACCGGCAGCGCCACCGGTGAGGAGCACACTGGCAGCCGGACCACGATCGCGGCGATCACCCACGTGTTCCCGAACGCGATCTTCTTCCCGCCCTGCGCCGATCCGTCATAAGCCCACCGGGCCTGCGCCACCTTCTTGCCCCAGCGCCTGAAGAACGTCCCGTCGGCCGCGACCGTGACCGGCTCACCTTCGGCCAGCAGGTGTTTCACGATCAGGCGGGCCACCGCCACGCCCAGGTCATCGATGTCCCACACCGCATGGGAGAAGAACCAGCACGCCCGCCGGAACCGCCCGGCCATCCCCGCAGCCGCGGCCATCGCCACCACCGTGCGCCGGCTGGCCAGGATCATCCCGCACGCCAGCGCCATGAACAGCGCGTGGGTGGACCGGCGCTTGAACGCCGGCGCCAGCTCCTCCAGCAGGTCCCGCCAGGTCGCGGGCACGGCGAACCCCGCCCCCAGGTCAGCGGCGTACCCGGGCGGCCCGGCGCCCGCGCCCTCACCAGCGGGACAGCCGTCCTCCGGCGCGCCATCCCAGCCAGGGCGGGACGGGAAGCAGCACATCATGGCAGACTGGCCAGCCAAGGAAGCCTCACAGAACCAGATGATCTAGACAGTCACCTGTCCTATGGGGCTTCCTTGCTGCTGTTCCGGCGCCACGCCCCCGGCTGCCGGATCGTGATCAGCTATCGCCATCCGCAATCAGCCCGCCACGCAGAGCCACCCGAAGCTGGGATGGCGGCACCCATGCCGCGTCCCACGACCTGGGAACTTCCAACGCCCGGTTAGGGCCCTCCGAAGATTTACTTCCGTGATGTCGGGCGTGTTGGCCGTGGGGCGGGCAGCAGGGAGTAGTTCCATTCCCCATGGAAAGCGTGTCGCCTGATCGAGCGCTCCTCCAGATCCTGCATCTGCTTATCGGGGATCTTGATGCCCTTCTCGTAGGTACCGGTGTCGAGGGCGGCCTGGACGCTCAGCCCGGTCGTGGTGGTGGTCGCGGCGATCGTCTCGACGATAACTTCGTGGCTGGTCAGCGGCCTGCCGCGCCAGTTCATGGAGATCTGGGCGAAGAGCCGGTGCTCGATCCGGTTCCATTTCGACGTGCCCGGCGGGAAGTGGGACACGCTGATCTCCAGGCCGAGTTCTTCCGCGAGCCGGGCCAGCTCCACCTTCCACAGCCGCAGCCGGCTGCCATTGGAACCGCCCGCGTCGGCGGTGATGAGCAGCCTGCTGGCGTGCGGGTAGGCGGCCCGGCCAATCTGCTGCCACCAGCGGCGGATCGACTCGACGGCGAACGCCCCGGTGTCCGCGTCGGTGCCGACGTTCACCCAGCCGGCGTTGGCGCTCATGTCATAGACGCCGTAGGGGACGGCCCGCCCCAGGTCGCCCTTGAAGTCGTGCACCTCCACCCGCTCGGGCTCACCGCGCCGATGCCACTCCCTCCCGCCGTTCTTATAGTTGCCGACCAGTTCCTTTTTCTTGGTGTCCACGCTGATTACTGGCTCCCCGGCGGCCTGGAACTCCCGCACCAGCTCATTGATGAGCCGGAACTGGCCGTCCCGGTCCGGGTGCTGCTTTCCCTCCACCGTCTTGGCGTTGCCCTGCAGGCTGTAACCGTCCTCTTTCAGCAGCCGCCCCACCGTGTCGGGCGACACCGGATGGCCCGCGGCTGCCAGCTCACCGGCCAGCTTCTCCGTCGACGTGGTCGTCCACCGCAGCGGCGACTCCGGGTCACCGCGGCTGGCCGGATCCACCAGGCGGTTCAACGCCGGCACCAGGGCCGGATCCGCCTCCGCCGCCCGGGGCCGCCCCGCCCCAGCCTGGCGGACCCTGTCATCCGGCTCAATCCCGGCCTCCAGTTCCCGCGCCCCGCGGCCCACCGTGTCCGGGTGAACCCCGGCCAGCGCCGCCACCCGCTTGATCCCGCCCCGGCCCAGCGACCGCGCCTGCGCCCCCAGCAGCAGCCGCCACTGCAGCTCATTCAGATGCGGGCGCACCTCCGCCAGCATTCCGGCGAACCGGTCCTCATCCACCGCCAGCTGTCTCATACCACAACCGTAGACAACTATCCCGGACAAACCCACTTAATTTTGCGGGGAGCCCTTAGCACCGCTTACCGCCGATGCTGCCCATTAAACGATCAAGCGCAAGCCGGCGCCAGCCCGATGTCCGCAGGCCGACCGTGCACCGACCCGGCACACCCCGGCGATCAAGAACGCCTTCACCCACCCGCCGGGCGAAACTCGGAAACACGAGACCTACGAAGGGTCGCGCAGCATCACCGGCCCGTACCTCGGGATGCTCGGCGCCGGTGCGTTCGCGATCAGCGTCATCAGCGGGGCCGGGGAGTTCCTCGGCTACAACATCCGGATGTTCTCCGGCCGCGGCGCGGACCGGACCGGCCGGTACTGGCCGATCACCATCGGCGGCTACATCCTGCAGATGTCGGTCGTGCCGCTGCTCGCCCTCGCCGGGAACTGGCAGGTGGCCGCGCTGCTGATCATCGCCGAGCGGATCGGGAAGGGGATCCGCAACCCGCCGCGGGACGCGATGCTCTCCCACGCGGCCAAGGATGTCGGCTACGGGCGGGCGTTCGGGGTGCACGAGGCGCTCGACCAGTTCGGTGCCCTGTTCGGCCCGCTGCTGGTCGCGCTGATCCTCGTGCTGAACCACCACGACTACAAGATCGCGTTCGCCGCGCTGGCGGTCCCGGCCGCCATCATGCTGTCGCTGCTGGCCGTGGCCCGGCTGCTCTACCCGCGGCCGCAGGACCTTGCGCGCGGACCGGCCCCGGTAACCACCCAGGGCCTTCCCCGGGTGTTCTGGGTATACGTCGGCGGCGCCGCGCTGGCCGCCGCCGGGTTCGCCGACTTCCCGCTGATCGCCTACCACTTCCAGCACGCCGGGACGGAGTTGCCCGCGCTGACACCGGTCTTCTACGCGGTCGCGATGGCGGTCAGCGGTACCGGCTCGCTGATCCTGGGCCGGGTGTTCGACCGTGCCGGGATCGGCGTGCTGATCCCGCTGACCATCGTTGCTGCGGCCTACGCGCCGCTAGTGTTCCTGGGCGGGTTCTGGGCCATCCTGGTCGGGATGTCGCTGTGGGGGCTGGGAATGGGCGTGCAGGAGTCGCTGATCCCGGCGGCGGTGGCGCCGATGGTCTCCCCGGACCGCCGGGCGTTCGCCTACGGCCTGTTCACCGGCATGTACGGCACCGCCTGGGTGGCTGGCAGCATCGTGATCGGCGTGCTTATCAACGTCTCGCTGGGCGGCCTGGTCGCGTTCTGCGTGGTCAGTGAGCTGGCCGCGATCCCGCTGATCCTGATCGTCCGCAGCCGCAGCCGCGGCCGGCCCGGAGGAGGAATGAACGGGCTGGCGGGCTGTCAGCAGTACCGGCCTGACCGTGCCGCTGCTGATCCCGGTGCTGACCACCTATGGGCTGCCGCTGGGGTACATGGGCGACATCCTGGGTGGCGGGTTCATGCTGTCGCTGGCCAGCTTCCTGGTCGCGACGGCGGCGCTGGAGTCGGGCGCGCCGATGGCGATGCGGTCGAGCTCGCGGCGCAGCTGGGGCCAGGTGGCGTTGTGGGCCAGCTGCAGGTACCGGACCCCGGTCCCGTCCTTGTTCCGCCGCGGCATCGGCCGCAAGTACATGGACTAGCCCTGATGATTCATGCGGGCGGAGGGCTGGCCTGGGATCGCGGCTGAACCGCTGAACAGTTCGTGATTTTACGGTCGGGGTATGACGGTGGCCCGGCTGGCGGGCCGGTGGCCGGGGGTTCCACAGGCCCCGGGGGGACTCCTTCCGTATCGCAGGGATAGCTTTCGCTGGTCAGGGTGCGTGTGGCAGGGCGGTGATCCGGGCCCAGGCGGTGGCGATGGCCTCTGCCCAGGGCCAGGTGGCGGGGATTTTCAGCCGCCGGCGGCGGCCGCCGCGGACCAGCTTCCCGGCGGCATGCAGGACCCGGTAACGCAAGGTCTTTGGTTCTGCTTTGGCCAGGTCGCCGTCCAGGGCGAGCAGCCGCAGCCAGGACAGCAAGGTGGCGGCGATTGAGGCGGCGGCCAGCCACGCGGAGTTCATCGCGAAATCGTGCGAGGGGAACCGGCCGATCCCGCAGTCCTTCCCGGTCCTGATGCAGTCCTCAACCCTCGCGTGCACCCGGTGCGCAGCGTCGATATAGCCCAGCTGGGCCCGCCAGCCGCGCAGCCCGGCGGGCACGTTCGAGACCCACAGGGAGTAACGCCAGCCGTCCTGGTTCTCGAACAGGCTCAGCTGGGCGCCGGGGTGCGGCCGCTCCCGGCGGGCAAAGACGCGCATGCTGGCCGGCCAGCCGTCCAGCTGGTCCCCGTGAGGGCCTTCGCGCAGCAGCCCGGTCAGCTCGGTGACGTGGGCTTCTTCGATCCAGCACCGCGCATGCCCGCAAGACCGGTCCGCGCAGGCGCCAGGCGCACGGCGCTCGCGCACCTGGCCGCGCTGATCGATCGCGATCTGCCAGGCCTCCGCCGGGACCAGCCGGATCGCGGCGCGCTCGCGGGCGCCCAGTTCCCAGCCGACGGAGTAGGTCAGCTGGTACCCGGGCCGGGACGCCAGCTGATCGAGGCGGGTGATCAGCCCGTGGCTGGCCCCGGCCCCATCCGCAGTGACCATCAGCCGCCGCCGGAACGCAGGCGGCAGCGCCGCGATCGCGTCACCGAGCACCTGCAGGTGATCGGCGGTGGTATTTGACCCAGCGCCGCCCCGGCGCATCATCCCGGCCAGCGGCTCACCGGTGTTATCGCAGTACCCGAGCAAAGGGTGATGCCCGAAACCCTTGAAATTCGGTTCCGCCAGTTCCTTGTCCGAATGCGCCGGGGTGACCGTGGCGTCCAGCCGGATGCAGGTCACGCCCTGCAGGACCTTATCGGCGATCCGCACGCCGGGCAGGGCGCCGTGCCGGGCTTCAACGGCGGCCCAGGCCTGGCGGCGGGCGCCGTTCACCGCCCTGGTGATCCGGGTCAGGGCCTGCGGGCCGCCCGCGGCGATCTCATCGAGCGTCCGCCACGTGGTAGGCACCGAGGCGACCAGGCCGAACAGCTCTTTCTGGTCGCCCAGCACCCGGAAGTCGCTGATCACCTCGCTGCCGTCGGCGATCGCGCAGGCCAGGTCCGCCGTCACCCGGCCGCGGTCGTGGATCAGCAGCCGCGGCGAGGCCAGCGCCCGCGACAGCCCCCCGGTCAGCCCGGTCTTGTCGGCTAGCAGGCGCAGCAGGGCCAGCCCGGCATGCGACACGACGCCCTCGCCATCGGCGGTGACTTCCAGGCTCTTCGACCACCCGGTAAGGTTCACTTTTGAGGTGCTCCTCGAACTAGCGCTGATAAGGGCTTCAGCACTCTTATCGTCCCAGTTCAGGAGCACCTTTTACGGTCAACGCGCCGGTCAGCTGAACATCCGGATGAAAAGCCAGGGCTAGAACTTACTGCATAACACTCTCACAACACTGCCATTCACCAGTAAATTCGTTAACGGGCGTGTATCTGGGCCATTTCTGAATTCTGAGCACCCTGCAGGCATGTGACCTGCCTATTCACCCCCGGACGCGGCCCAGAGCACCGGTTAGCTGCGGGGCCCTGGATTGACCTAATGATTTGCCACTGGACACGATTGGTCCAGCAATCGAATCGCTAGGGGATGACATGACGACTTATGTGTGTCTCATCAATTGGACCGAGCAAGGCATCAAGGGCTTCCGCGACACCCTGAGCTGAGGCGCGCGGAGAATTTCTCCCAGCTTGTCAAGGGCGCCGGCGGCACGGTCCGCGAGCTGCTGTGGACCGTCGGCGAGTACGACCTCGTCCAAGTTGTCGAGTTCCCCGACGAGGAACAGGGGTCGCGGCCCTGCTTGAGCTCGAATCGGGCGGAAACATCAGACAAGGCCGCCGCAGAAGCCGACGATCCCGGGATACGTGCCTGCGCACTCGGCTACCGAAGTTACTTGTCCAGCATGAAAGGCGTCCACGGGCGCTCCCGCCTCCTCTTGCGTGACGCGCTCGACACATTCGAGCATGCGGCCTCGCCGGGAACGGTGGCATGGCTCGCTGCCCGGTACGCCGAGGAAAGCGCGGCCCTGGGAGACCGGCCCCAGGCCCTCACGTCGTGGGCGCAAGCGGATGAGGCGTACAACCTGGCCGATCCCGAAGAAGACCGCGTATGGACCAGGTTCATGGACCGCAACAGGTTCGACGCGTTCCGCATCTCGACTTACGCCGGCGTCGGCCAGCTCGACCAGGCCCTGGAGACCGCGCGCGTCGTACTGTCCCAGCTGGCCGAGTCGGACCGGAAGAAGGCCGCCATCATCCTGAAAGACATCGCCTCAGCCAGCCTGGCCCAAGGCGCCGTCAACGACGCGATTAAGCTCGCGCGTGACGGCCTCGTGGCGGTGAGAGAAACGGAGTACGCAATCTGGCTACCGAAATTCGAGCAGCTCGGCGTCGCCCTGAGCCGATGGCGCAACCAGCCACCCGTACGCGCCTATCACGAAGACCTCGCTATGACGAAGCGTCAGTTTGCTTCGTCTCCTCGCTGACCCAGCCGAGGTACTCTGCACTTCCCCAAGGGATTGAGGTAGCGATAATCTCGGGCGTCTCGTAACTGTGGTTCGCTTTGATGTCCCGTTCAAGGGCAGGCAGACGCTCAGTGGTTGTCTTCATGTACAGCTGCCACTCTTGAGCATCTTCTAGCTTGCCGTGCCACCAGTACAGTGACCTGATCGGTCCAACAATCTGCACACATGCCGCAAGTCTTGCGCCGACTACACTACGGCCCAGACGCTCCGCTTTCTCAGCGCTGTCCACAGTGGTCAGTGCCTGTATGTAATCAGTCATGACCCGTTCCCCTGGTCGTCGGACAACAGTCTGGAACAACACCCTTGTTACTACCAGCCCAACGGCTTGCCTAAAAGCCAAGCCACGGTCGTGCAGCTCATCGGCTTGCGCCTGTGCGTGCCGAAAACCTCGTCCACGTCATGCGACCAGGCGGTATTCGTTGATCAGGCAACCGGTGTGAGTCTGCCTCCGGACGCGGTACTGGTCAAGATCAACCGGTTCGGGTAGGGGTTTCAGCGGCGCGGCTGCGTCCAGGGAGCGGTGCGGCCGGTGCTGATTGTGGTGGATCTCGTACGCGCGCAAGATCCGCCGCAGATGGGCCTGGTTCCAGACAAGGGTGCGGTCCAGGAGCTCGCGCCGACATCCCCCGATCCAGCGTTCGATGATCGCGTTCATGCGAGGCGTCTGGACGTTGCACAGCACGATCCGGAGGGCGGCGCGGCTGCTGCCGCTGCAGGACGGCGAGCTGATGGCGCAGGATCAAGATCTCTGCGGTCTTCCATGTCTCCTCACGCCGGGCGAGCCGCAGCCACGCAGCGAGCCGCGTGGTCAGGAGGAACATAAACCGCAGGCACATGATCGATGATCATCACGGCCGGACGGCAGGGAGAGCAACTCCGCTGGTCAGAGCCGTGGACGAGATTTTCGGCACGCACAGGGCCAGCAAGATGGCAGCCGAGCCGGCATCCACGCTGCCGTCAGGTTCGGCGGCATCGCTGGTGACCCCGGCGGGCTCAGAGGCGCCCTGGGCCGACCGGGTGACGAACCACGCGGCTACCGTGGCGCTCACCGTTCAGATAAGCCCGATACCCACGATCATGAGGACGACCGCGATCCCCCGGCCTACCGCCGTGACCGGCGTGTAGTCACCGTACCCGACGGTGGTCGTGGTCACCACGGCCCACCACATCGCGGCACGAAAGGTGGTGATCGTGGCCCCCGGAGCGTCGTACTCCACGCGCCACATGAAAATGGCGCTGACCACCACGACGGCGATCACGATGCTCACGATCGACCCGGCGATCTTCTCCGTGCTCACCGACGCCAGGCTGCGGCGCAGGAGCAGGAAGATGCGCAGCAGCCGCAGCATCGGCAGCAGGACCATGAGCAGGTCCAGCTTGCGGGTGCGGACGAACCCGCCCTTGTTCCCCGACAGCAGCAGCCGCGCGATGTAGTCGACCGCGAAACTGGCCCACACGATCCAGGCGATCACGTCCAGGGCGCGCAGGAACGTCGGCGGCCCGTCCGGGAAGCTCCAGATCAGGACCATGTTGACCAGGAACACGACGGCAAGCAGGTCGAGTGGCCGCTGAGCCCGCTCGGCCCAACGCCGGCCTGGCAGGTGTCAGGGTTTCGGACCCGGCGGCAGCCACGAGCCGATAATCCGCTCATGCGCCTGGACACAACCGCTGCCACGCCGGGCATAAGACGGCCTCACTCGTGACCCAGACCGCGGTCAAGGTCACGGTCATCTGTTCATACCCGGCTTGCACTGGGCGCCCATGGCGGCCGAACCCGCTCCGGCGCCGCCGCCCCCGGCGCTCACCCCCTGCGGGTGACGTGGCCGGGGACGGCGGTTCGTCTAGGGTAAGGGAGGCCGACAAGACTTCCGCGTCGCGACAGCTCAGCTCGGGCCAACGAACGGAATGATGATGACCGAGGTATCCCTGGATGAACTAGGTCCCGTCGACTACATCGTCGTGGAGTTCCCGGCGGGAGCGAGCAGCTTCACCGGTGAGATGGCGGCAGAGCTGCGAGCATTGGTCGACTCCCGCACTATCCGGGTGATCGATGTCCTGATTCTCACCAAGGACGCGGACGGTACCGTCGAGGCGACAGAGCTCTCCGACGTCGATGAGCTCGGAGAGCTGCAGGTGATCGAGGCCGAACTCGGGGAACTGCTGGCCGCGGAGGATGTCGGCCATCTCGCAGCTGCAATGGAGCCGGGAAGCACTGCCGGGGTGCTCATCTGGGAGAACCTTTGGGCGGCGCCCTTCGCATCAGCGGTGCGGCATTCGGGCGGCCAGCTGATCGCCGACGGGCGGATTCCCATCCAGGCGATCATCGCCTCGATCGAGGCCGACCAAGCAACCGCGACCGTGGGAGACTGACAATGCCACTCAGACCATCACGCGTTGGCAGAGTCGGCGTCATCGGCGCGCCGGTCGCGAAGACCGCCGTGGTGGCGGCCGCCGTCACACCTGGCCCCGCGCCGGTCGCGAAGACCGCCGTGGTCGCCGCGGCCGTCACACCTCGGGTGGGTCGCCGGCGAATTTAACCTTGATCCACTGATCGAGCGGTTGAGCCACATGATCGGCGTCAGCATCCCGGAGCTGAACGGATGACGGGCGGATTCGATCCTGGTCGCTTCACCGCCGCACCGCTCCAGACCCAAGGTATGATCCGGTTCCCCGGATCGCCCGATCCTGTGTTCGACCGGATCACGGACCACGCGGCGATGACCGACTGGGTCCCGCTGCTCAAGACGGTCCAGGTCTCGCATCCCAAGCCGCTGCCACCTGCTCAGAGCATGGCCGGAACGGCCCGCGTGCTGGCGTTCCGTGGCGGCGTGAGCATCCGGGAGGAGGTCGTCTACTGGGACCCGCCGCGCTGCTACGCCTATACGACCGAGGGGAAGCACTGGCCGCTGCGGGACTACGTGGGGTTCATGGGCGTGCAGGCCGCGACCGGCGGTGGTGGCACCTTCCTGTTCAGGGAGTACTTCTGTGTCGACGGGGCGCTGCGCCGGACTCTGGTCTCACCAGGCATCGTGATCCTGGGCAGGCTGGCGCTCCGCAACCTGAGCAAACTGATCGGCGGGACCTCCACCGAGTTCCGGCACGTCCACGGACAGACCGGCCATAGCGTCCTATCACGGTAAGCAGCGTCGACCAGCGGCCGTCAGGTCAAGCGCCCCTCGCTTCTTCGGCCATGCCGACGTCGCCCTCCAGTTGCTTCTCATCGGGGGTCTGTTGAGGTCCGCGAAATAGTCCCGATGGGATGAGTGAGTTCCTCTGGTCGCGGGACGTAGGCAGCAGCCGGCGGAGCTGTCCCCCGCCGGGACCAGCCGGAGCCTGGTCGTACTGGCGGAGTGGCGTGGCCTGCTGAGCCGGTGGGGGCTACTTCGCGCTTTCGCGGTGCCGGGTGAGGAGGCCTCGCAGCCATGCGCCTGCCTTGTCGTGCGTGCCACCGGCGAGGCTGCGGCGAGACGTCTCGCCCGCCACTGGAGTCAGCTCGGTGGCTGTGACGTCGCCGTTCTGCCTCTCATCAACGCAGGACCTTCTCCGGAGACACCTGATGAAGCCGGAGGTGGAGAAAACTCTTGCTGCGACGTTCCGGGACGAATGGCCACGGCTGGTCGCTGTGGCGGTGAGTTCCAGCTCGCACCGCGGCTGCGGTCCCAGCGCCGCGATCTGCCCGCTGGCCAGCCAGAACCGGCTGATGCGCCGCCTCTTGCGCACCGGCCTCCGTCCGCGGGGGTCGCCGCTGTCGGGGCGGGGCGGGCTGAAGGGAAAGGACCACTTCTGCCAGGACTCCAGGTGCCCGCGGGCGCGGCCCGCCACCTCCAGGATCCCCGGGCTGCCCCGGTTCATCTTGACCTCCGATGCGCCGCCCCGCGGACCTTCACCGACAGCCCGGGCAAGTGCAGATCGAGGAGGTAGGTGTCCTCGCGTGACTCCACCGCGGCCGGGAACCGCCCGAACCACCGAACCACTGCGGCCTCCATCTGGCCCGGGAAGATCCAGCGCACCTCGAGGCAGCGGACTGCTTCGGTGACCGGGCGCTGAGGCGGTTCAGCCATCATCGCCAGATGCTCCTTCCCAGCCTTGCCGGCCAGTTCCGTCTACTGCCGCCGAATGCCCAGCCTCGCCAGGATGGCGTCCGGCCGGTGGCACGAAGCACGGCGGCTACTGATTCAGGCGCCGCTAGCATCGGTGTCGTTACTGCGAGGCTAGCCTTCTCGGTGCGTTCGTCCACGGCTTCCCGGTAGGCCAGGAACCCGGCCGCGGTGAAGAACAGCGAGCCGATAAAAAGGTCACCGCGTCCCAGCGGGCCCCGGCGGCGCCGGCAAAGGCGGGGACCGCGCCCAGGGCGAACAGCAATGATCCGGCGGCGAACAGGACCGCGATCCACCATCCCCGGGCCCGGGGGGCCCACCACGTCGAGCCGGTGGCCGGGGCGCCCGGGGGGTGCTTGCGGCGGCGGCGGGAATCCCAGCGGGCGGCCACACCGTCCGGGTGCACGCGCTCGACGAAGGTCATGAAGGGGCCGACGCGGCCCTCGCGGCCTGCTCGGTCCGGCACGGACATGAGCGGGTCCTATCTGATCGGTCCGGTCTTCCCGGGCGGCTCAGGCAGCTCACTCCGGGGTGACGCGGGTGGTTTATCGGCGGCGGGGTGACGTTCGTTCCACATGCGGCCGAGAACGGCGCCGAGGTGGATGACCACTCCGATCGCGATGAAGTACGTCACCAGGACCATGACCACGCCGACGGGGCCGCAGCGATTGTCGTCGTGGATGATCGATTTGGAGAAGGCGATAGAGGAGTACACACCCAGGCCCGCATCGCAGAGCGCGGTGGCCAGGCCGGCCGGAAACAGTGCCCGCCAGCTGACCCTGCCGAGCAGCAGGATGTGCGCGGTCCACCACCAGAAAAGAACGTCGATAACGAATAGGGCGGCGAAGATGAGCACGTGATGCCCGGCGGGACCGACCTGCTGCCCGACCTCTACCCGCAGCCACAGGCTGACCAGGAGCCCGGTCACCCAGGCCAGGCGGCTGACGAGCGGGCGCATCCGGTCACCTGGCCGCGGCCGCTGGTCGTAGACCCTCTGATACCAGCCCTGCAGGTTGGTGGCGATGCCGATGGCGGACAGGACCAGGACCACGCTTCCCAGCACGGTCAGGCTGGCGACCGCCTGGCTCCCGGACGCGATGAGCCCATTCACGTCCTTGGCGGCCTGCGGGTTCAGCCCGAGCCGGGTGATGATTAGTTTTGTAAAAGAATGTCCGGTGGCTGCGGTGATGACGATCAGAAACGGGAAGACGCACAGCAGGCCGTACGTGGCGAACTGGAAGGCACTGTTGATGAAATCGACGGCGTTGAGCCGGGTCCACCCACGGGAGAGGCCTTGGCCCGGCCGATGGCCGTGCTGCCCTTGCTGAGCAGCGCCCGTCCTTTTTCTCGCGCTGAGGCACCGGAACGCTGCGCTGGTTTATCCGGCGGTGGTGAGGACATATTTGCGCCCCCCTGTCTTCTTTAGGCCCATGCCGGCTGGTGGGAGGCCTGGGGCGCGGGAAGACCGTCATGTGGCGGCCGGGCCGGGGTCATCGCCTGTATCCGATCGTCGTTCCCGGCCGCGCTGCACAGCCCCCAGCAGCACTCGTAGTCCGGGAGATCGGCGAGCATCTGGACGATGAGCACGACCCGGGCGGTCTCGGACTTGGCGGCGATGTCCCCGAAGCCCACCGTCGAAAAGACGGTCACCGTGAAGCACAGGGCGTCCGTGCGGGTCAGCGGCTGGGTGAAACTCCCCGGAGGCCCGTTCCATCATGAAATAGGTGGGGGCGAACAGCGGCAGGTAGAGGGGAACGATCAGACCCAGCGTCTCGGCCGCGCTGCCGCGGATGTCACCGGGCGGCAGGCAGGGGCAGTGCCTTCTCGCGAGGGCTTGGCACCGCATCGACGGCGGCCCGCCGCCAGCCCCGGGTCCGGTTGTAATGGCGGAGTCAGGTATCCTCGCGTGACGCCAGGCGATCGCGCTGACCGTCCGGGTCGCCGTGCCGGTCGTTATTCGGGTGCTCAAAGATCACCCGACCTTCGGGCCCGTATAACGCTTGATCATACGGGTTGATCGTCGCTCAGATTCTGGCTGCGCCATGGCAGCGTTTCCATTTGCGGCCGCTGCCGCAGGGGCAGGGGTCGTTGCGGCCGCGCTGGGAGTCCTGCGCCGCATAGATCGCCATCAGCTCGGCGGGTGCCTGGCCGGCGCGCAGCAGCATGGCCATGGTGTCCATGGCCTTGGCGATGTGGTGGAAGAAGTCCGGGCTCACCGTAGGGAGAGGTGGCGAACCGGTCCTTGGGGCAGCCGCCGTTGCAGGCGGACCGCACGTCGCAGTCCCGGCAGTACCGGGTCAGGGTGTCGCGCTTGTCCTGCCCGAACTTGGCCTGCTGGGGCAAGACGATCAGCTCCAGCATGTGCTTATCTTTGATGTTCCCGAGCAGGTAGCCGGGTTCGACGTAGTGGTCGCAGGAGTACAGGTCGCCGGTGTGCTCCAGGGCGAGCTGGCTGCCGCAGGTCTCCGCGTGCACGCACATCCCGCCGCCCTCGCCGTACCAGTTCGCTAGCGCCGTGTCGAACATCTGGACGTAGACCGTGCCGATGTCGCGGCGCACCCATTCCTCGAACACCTCGATCAGGAACCGGCCGTACTGCTCCGGCCCGACCGAGCGGTGCGTGACCAAGCTCCCCTCCTGCGTGTAGAGCGGGCGTCCCTTGACGCCGTGACCCCACCCGGCGTCGGCGATCGGCAGCGTCTGCTCGGTCGCGCGCTCGATGATCGGGATGTACTGGATGAATGTCGCACCCAGTTCGTCGCGCAGGAACGTGTACACCTGGCGGCCGTGGTCGCCGTTGATGGCGTGGATGGTGGTCAGCACGTTCCAGTCGACCTTGTGCCGCTTGAGCACGTCCAGGCCCTTCATTACCCGGTCGAAGGTGGGTTTGCCGCCTTTGTCCACCCGCTAGGCGTCGTGCATTTCTCGCGGGCCGTCGATCGAGATCCCGGCCAGGAACTCGTTGGCCTTCAGGAACTCCCCCCACTCATCGGTCAGCAGGGTGCCGTTGGTCTGGATTGTGTTCAGCACCCGCTGCCCCGGCCGCGCGTAGTGGCGTTCCAGGTCGATGGCGCGGCGGAAGAAATCCAGGCCCATCATCGTCGGCTCACCGCCCTGCCAGGCAACGACCACCTCCGGGACCCGGGCGTGAGCCTCCAGCAACTGCCGCAGGTACCTCTCCTGCAGATCGGCGGCCATCCGGAACCGGCTGCCCGGGTACAGCATCTCCTTGGACAAGAAGAAGCAGTACTCGCAATCCAGGTTGCACACCGCCCCGGTGGGCTTGGCCATCACGTGGAACGCCAGCGGAGCCTCCGGCACCGTCAAAACCGGGCCGCGCCGCGCAGGATCATCCGCCGGGCCTGCGAAAGCCGACGGCAGGTTCCCCGCTGTGCTGGCGGCATCGGAGATTCCGGCCGTCATAGGTCACACACCACCTTGAAGTCGTCCCTCATGTTCACGACCCGCGCATGGCCAGGAAATCGGTCTGCGGGTAGGTCGGCTTCTCACACCACATCGTCCCGTCGTTTCAAACGCCGCAACCCGATCAGACGGCAGCACGAACCCGGCTTCGCTTCGGTCACCGGCCGGACGAACTCGAGGGTCCCGGACTTCGCCACTCCGTCGTTCCAGCTGGACAGGTACCTGGTCATCTCTTCAACGTTTCCTCCCACGGGGTCGGGCCGCGTGGCCCGGGCCCCGCCTCTACTCCGGGAGGGTGGCTACTTGTCCCCGGCCATCGAGTGAATGATCTTCCTTACTTGCTCTTGGACGATGGCGTCATCGGTGTAGAACTCCGGAGCCCCGAGCGCCAATGTCTGGACGGGACGGTTCGGATACTTCTTGTAGCTCGCCAGCAGCTCCATGGCCTTCTGCCCGATCGGCCCGGCCATCCACGTCTTCTCGGTCCAGTTCGTCATGAAGAGGTCGTAGCGTTCCTGCGGGTCCTGCCACAGATCGAAGAGCCTGGGCACCTCAGCGGTATACCTTGCAGCGCCCCGCCAGCCATCCCGGGTGTTCCACACCGCCTTCCACTTGCCGACCCGGATGGCGCCGGGGAGTTCCTCGGTCTCGACCATGTAGTACCAGGTGTCACGCGCCGAGGGCCCGGTGCCCATGAGGACCGCGGTCTGGTCGAAGCTGTCGAAGGTCGTCGGCTGGCCGTCCCTGTCTTCCGCCGGCAGTGTGACCCCGGCAAGGCTGGCGAATGTCGCCATGAAGTCCAGGCAGCCCACGATCTCAGAGTTGCGCCGGCCCGGCTCGATCGTGCCGGGCCACCAGGCGATGGCCGGAACCCGGCTGCCCGCTTCGAAGTCGGTGCCCTTCGTGCCCCGGAACGGGGTATACCCGCAGTCGGGGTACACGTCCTGCCATGCGCCGTTGTCCGTCGTCCAGATGACCAGCGTGTCTTCTCTGATGCCCAGCTCGCGGACCTTGTCCATGACGACGCCCACGTGGTGGTCAAGCTTCACCAGCGAATCGAGGTACTTGCTCTTGGCCATGGACTTCCCCGCAAAGTCCGGGAGGGGCAGGTTCGGCTGGTGCATCTTCGCCGTGTTCAGGTACAGAAAGAACGGGTTCTCGTCCTTCGCGTGTGCCTCCAGGTAGTCCGTGGCGTGCTTGACCGACTTCTGGTCGAGGAACGGGATGTTGGAGGAGTCGATCTTCTCGACTTGCTTCCACTTCCCGCCGGCATTGCCCTCGATGGCACCGATGATGTTCCCCCACGTGGCCATCATCTCCTTGTCATCGAACGGGAAGTCCGGGTTGTAGGCCGGGTCGGTATAGGTGTAGGCGTTCAGGTGGTAGAGCGTCGTGTTGCGCATCTCGTCAAAGCCGTGCTCGATGGGCATCGAGTAATCGGCCTCGCCCAGATGCCACTTGCCGATCTGGCAGGTGCTGTAGCCGGCCTGCTTGAGGATGCTCGCGAGCGTCCATTCGCCCGCCGGCAGCCCGCCGCCCCGACCGGGCATCGCCACCGTCGTCATGCCGCTGCGGATCGGGAGCCGGCCGGTGATCGCCGCGGCCCGGTCCGGCGTGCAGCTCGGCTGGCCGTAGAAGGACATGAACTGCAGACCCTCGGCAGCCAGCCGGTCAAGGTTGGGCGTGGGTGCCCCGCGGTTCTCACCGCCGCCGTAACAGCCCAGGTCACCCCAGCCGACGTCGTCGGACATGAACAGGATGATGTTGGGGCGGGACCCCTTCTCGCTTGCCATAACATGGCTCCTTTCGAGCCGCAAATCGGATAGTCACAAGTTCTGGCGCTCAGCATTAGTTGTTAACTGCCTTCAGCGGACTTGATCCTCTTCGCCAGCTGGCAGGCGTTGGCGTCGCTCCCTGGAGACGTACTTGTTCCGCGTCAGCCCATCCGGCCCCCGGTGATCGGGACGGTCTGGGTGCCCGACCGGATCGGGTGCCGGCCGGTCAGCACCGCCGAGCATCTGGGCGTGCATCGCGCTTCGGTGTTGAAGGTGAGCAGCTTCAGCCCATCAGCGGCCAGCTGGTCGATCCGTGGCGTGGGCGCGCCGCGCAGCACTCTGCCGCCGTAGCAGCCGACCTCGCCCCAGCCGAGGTTCTCCCAGGAGAAGAACACGATGTTCGGCTGCTTGCTGGTCACGAGGTGGCCCGCTCGGTCCGGGATCGGCTGGCCAGCGCGGCCGTCGCGGCGGGCGGCAACCCGGAGGCAGCGGTGTCGACGATCTCGCCCTTTGGCGGCGCCATCTGAACCAGCTCCCCGTTCCGCCGCGCCACGGCCCTGGCCGCGGTCAGCTAGCCGGACGTCCGGTCTCATCGGGCCTCATCGCCCGCCGTCTGGATGGAATCGTCCGCCGGCCCGATGGAGATTGAGCTCCAGGCCCAGCTCCAGGGTCCGCTGGATGAGCCCATGCAGTGCACCTGGTCGATCACGCGGCCGGTCAGCACCGTCGTGCCCGCCACCCGGTCCATCCGCATCCCTTCGAACAGGAAACCGAACGGCTCGCCCAGCTCGCCGCGAAGAACCAGCCGGTACCATCTGCCCGGTCGCTGTCCATCACGTGCACGCTCACACCCAGGCAGGTGACCTGTCACCACCTGCCGGCCGTTTCCACCTAGGACGCCACTGAACAACCCGGATCGGGCGGACGGCCTGGTGGCCGGCTGGCCGGGCTCCGGTGCCCGCAACCTTCCGCTGGCCCGCCGCGCGGCGGGCCGGGCGGCTGCGGCGCGGCAGCAGAGACCGCGGAGGGGGCCGCAGGGGCTGCCGCCAGGGCGGGCCGGGGTGTGCTGGCTGGTCAGGTCAGCACCCACGCCCCGCCGGAGCGGGTCAGGCCGTGCCGCAGCAGGGTGCGCAGGTTGAGTGCGGCGCACCGGTTGTGCAGCCAGGCGTCGTTTTTGGCGGTGCCGATGTAGCGGAGCTTGACCCGGCGGCCGTTCTGGGTGGCGGTCCAGGCGATGACCCGCTCGATCATTGACCGGGTGGGGTAGGCCTGCCTGAATTCCGCCGTCCGGGACTGGGCGCGGGCGGCGCGCAGCAGGCCCTCGTGCGGGTGGATGGTCATGGAGCGGCCATCCCTGGCGGTGGTGCACCGCTCGCGCAGCGGGCAGCCCGCGCACGCGGCGCCGAAGGTCACGGTCCGGGCGGGGCTCATCGGCCGGGTGATCCCGGCCGGGCAGGTGACCGTGCCGTCGTCCTCGCTGATGGTGAAGTCGTCGAGGGTGAACCCGCCGGGCACGGCCGGCCGCAGCGGCTTCGGCTTGATGACGGTGTCATGCCCGGCGTCGCGGTAGGCGGCGCGGGCCTCCCCGCTGCCGTAGGCGGAATCGCCGTAAACCTCCAGGTCATCCGCCCGGCCTTGCTCACCCGTGCCCTCCCGCTCCGGTTCCGGCTGAGGCTCAGGTCCCGGTTCCGGATGCGCTTCAGGCTCCGGCCCGGCGGCCGTGCCCGGCCCCGGCTGCGCCGCCGCAGGGCCGGCATCCGCGCCCTGCCCGGCGCTGGCAGCGTCATCCCCGCCGTCACCGGCGCTCGCACTGTCACCATGAAACCGGTCGCGGCAGGCCATCTTGACGCCGTTCTCCGCGTCCGTGCTGCCCGGCCCGGCGGCCATCGTCATCTCGCAGTCGGTGATCAGCCCAGACTCCGGCTCGGCGGCCACATGCCCCCGGAACCCGTCGCGCCGCTTGGACTTGCACTTGCGGGTGTGCCGGGCCTCGCGGTCCACCGTCGAGATCACCCGGTCCGGGGCGACCTTCCGGGCGATCCGCCACCGCCCGTCCGTCCCGTCCGACCCCCCAGCCGGCTCCACGTCCTGCCCCGCCACCAGCGCCAGCAGGCCCAGCGCGTCCGCCGCGGCGGCGTCCCGCTCCGGCGCGCCCTCCCCGGTGAGCTCCGCCAGCACCGCCAGCGCGTCATTCACCAGATCCGATACCAGCTGCTCCTTGGCAGCCGGGTCGTCCCAGTCGATGTCAGGCTTGCCCGGCCTGGAGTAGTCCAGCTGGCACACGCCGACGATCACCGCGGCGGCACCGGGCACCACCCGCGCCACTTTCCGCATCGCGGCCATCAGCTGGCACACAGTATCCATCGTGGCCACCGCGTCGTCGAAAACCGTCGAGTCCACGCACCGCTTCCGCCGGCCCCGCAGCAGCCCCGTCTCCGCGATCACCGCCGCCATCGCGTCGAACACCCGGTCCGGGCGCTTCGACTTCGCGATGCGCTTGCGCCAGTACACCAGCGCCGACGGGTCGAAGCTCATCTGCAGCAGCGACCGGCCGCAGGCCACCTTCCACCGGATGTCGAACTTCAGCGCGTCCGCGGTCTGGGTGTCCGACAGGTCATACAGCTCCTTGAGCACTAGCACCGACCCGACCAGGTCCGCCGGCAGCGACGGGCGCCCGGTCCGCGACGGGAACAAGTCCGCGGTGAAGCTGTCGGGGAACAGCTCGGTGCGGTGCTCGGCCAGGAACGCGAACACGCTGCCCGGCGGCACCAAGTGCCCGGTGACCTCGCCCGCGTCCCACAAGTCCCGGTCCGGTCGCGTCATCCCCTGCATGGCACGATTCTCCCAGGGAATCGAACACGATGCCGGCAAAACACGCCCATCAGGGTTCGCGAGTTATTCAGTGCCGTCCTAGGTGAAACGCGGGCACAAAGCCGGCAGATCCTGGGTCCAGGCGTCTCGCCGCACCAGCGGCAGCCCACTCGGGCGGGGTCACCGCCAAGGTGAGCACGCTGGCACGTACGCGGATGGCGAGGCATATGGCTAGAGGAGTCTGAGCTCGCAGCACCGATCGCCGGTGCAGCAACGCCATCGCCACCTCGATCGGCTGGCTCCGGGATCGCAAGAGGGCGACACCACACCAGCCGGGTGAACGGCTTGCCCGCGCTGGAGCGGTGCCCGGCGGCGTTGAGCGCGTTGGCCGCCTCGGCGTCGGTGTGGTCGTGGAGGAGCCGGTCGAGCAGGGCGAGGCTGCCGGGGCGGGTCTGGCGGAGCTGCTGGGGTGCCGCGCCGGACCGCATTTGGTGCGGCAATCACGGGTCGGGGTTGGACTTCAACGCGCTGGCCGAGGCGTGGCGGATCCCCCCACGCCGCTCATCTGTGCTCGCCGCCACGGCGCAACACCCTCGATCTCGGTCTCCAGCGAGAAGCTCAGAACCGTCCTGATCAGCACGATCAGCCCGAGAACCAGAACATTGTCGAGGGTGGGTGCGACGGCGACCGTACGGAGGAGGTCGGCCGCCACGAGGACTTCCAGCCCGAGCAGCAGTGTCCCGCCGAAAGCCGCGCGCAGCGCCAGATAGACGCTGGCCGGCCTGACCGCCGCCACGCCACCACGGCCAGTGCGAACGACCACACGAACCCGATCACCAGGATCACGGCGCCCAGCGCCTCGAAGCCCTCGGCGACGTGACCCATCACCTCGGTGAACGAATCAGCCGGCGGCTGGGCAGAAGAAGCGGCGAGGATCATCTCAGCGTGCCCAGCATGCCGCTCAGCGGTCCCAGCATGCCGCTCCCTCGGTCAGCCCGGCACGTCATCGCTCTGTCCTCCCGCGCGCCGGGTAGCCGGCCGGAATCTCACCGGCCGGCCCCCACAGATCCCCGCATGAAGGTCTCCCTTCACGGGGCTCGTGCCGTCCAGTTACCAGGTCGTGTAGCGCAGCTGCCAGTGCGCGAACAGGCCGGGTGCCCGCTTGCGGACTCCCTTCAGCCATGCTCGTGCGCGCCGCTGGCTGTGTTTCAGCCGCTGGTACTTCCTTCGTGCCCAGCGCATCAGATGGCGGTCGACGCGCTTGCATAGCGGGATCACCGCGGTCTGGTAGAACGCGGTGTAGTACGTGAGCCAGCCGCGCAGTACCGGGTTCATCCCGGCTGCGAGGTCGTTGAGGGTCAGGCTGGTGCGCCGCTGGAGCTGCCAGGCGGTGACCCGGCGGCTGATCGCGGTCAGCTTCCCCGGGGCCACAGCAGGCAGGAAGCTGGTGAACGCCATCTTCCTGGCCGTGCTGTAAGCCTTGCGGGGCCGGAAGGTGTACCCGCAGAACGTGAACGACACGGTCTCATAGGAGCCGCGCCGCCTGCTGTCCTTGCAGTACACCAGCCGCGTCTTGCCGGGGTGGAGTTCCAGCCCGACGTCGGCGAGCCCCTCTCTGGCGGGCCGCCCGCGTGGACGGTGCGGTCGCGGTACGCGGGGGCGATGTTGCTGCACGTGTTCGCCGCCCGGGCCGGGGACGTATTCGCCGCCGCAGCCGGGCAGGATGCCGCGGCGGGGGACGTAGCGCTGCTCGCGGCGGTCAGCGCATGCTTCGCGCTGGGTGCCGCGACGGCGGAGGCGTTCAAGCACCTGGCCGGGGCCGAGGCCGGGCCGCTGGCCGGGCTCGTCACGCTGCCCGCCCTGCGGACTCTGCGGCCCCGCCTGTCCGCGATCGCGGACCGGGCCGACCCGCTGGAGCTGCAGCGGATGTTCGCGTCGGCGATGCTCGCCGCGGACCCGGTGGTCTCGAACGTGTCCTACGCCGGTGACCATTTTGTCCCGTACACCGGCGCGAAACCCGTCGGCAAGGGGCGGGACAACCAGCGGGGCCGGGCAGAACGGGGCCGTGCGGACACGCACGTGACCGCGCATGACGGGCGGGCGGTGTGCTTTGTGACCGGCGACCCGTCCGGCCTGTCCGTCACGCTGCCGAAGGCGCTGGCCGAGCTGAAGAGAACCGTTCCCGGGGGCAGCAGGATCATGCTCGGCTCCGGCGGTGCCTACCCCGCGGTCTTCACGCACTGCCGCGAGCAGAACGTGCACTGGGTCACCTACCGCCGGGCGCCGCTGGCCATCCCCGCCATGCTCCCGGTCATCACTACCGTCACGGTGGGCGGCAAGAGACGGCAGATCACGTGGGCGGAGGAGAAAGTCCAGGTCAAGGACTACGGCGAAGCCCGGCAGCTCACCTTGTCCGAGCAAGGCCGGGTCGTACTCCAGGTCCTCACCGCCGACTTCGATGCGTGCCCGGCGGACATCCTGTCCTGGCTGAAGTCCCGGTGGCGGGAAGAGAACTTCCTCAAGTACGCGTCCGAGAACTACGGGATAGACAAGATCTGCGACTACACCGCCACCATCGAAGTGAACACCAAGATCATCGATAACCCTGCCCGCAAGGCAGCCAACGCCGCGATCCGCGACGCCCGCAACGAGATCACCGCCGCCCAGGGCGCCCTCGCCGCGCTGCTCACCGACCCGGACACCACCGCCGCCGCGAAGAACAAGGCGTGTGGGGCTCGATTACTCGATCTGGCCTGGCCAGTCTTGCGGGCTGAGATCATTGCTGAGTGATCTTCTCGGTCGTCTATCTGCTCGCCCGCTGCCTGCTCGACGGCGTGATGGTGTTGGCCCGGCGTGAGGCGTCCAAGGACGCCGAGCTCCTGGTGCTCCGGCACGAGAACGCGGTGCTGCGCCGCCAGATCGGCCGGGTCCGCTACCAGCCGGGCGACCGGCTGTGGCTCGCGGCACTGTCCCGGCTGATCCCCCGCCGCCGATGGGGCGAGGTCTTCGCGGTGACCCCGGCAACGCTGCTTACCTGGCACCGGCGGCTGGTCACCCGCAGATGGGACTGCACGAGCCGGCGGCGTCCCGGCCGGCCGTCCACGGCAGCCGCGATCCGCAAGCTCGTGATCCGCATCGCGAGGGACAACCCGACGTGGGGGCACCGGCGCGTGCAAGGCGAACTCGTCAAGCTCGGCCACCCGATCGCGGCCGCCACCGTGTGGCAGATCCTGCATGATGCCGGGATCGGCCCCGCACCCCGCCGCACCGGCCCGACGTGGAAGCAGTTCCTGACCGCGCAGGCCCGCGGCATCCTCGCGGCCGATTTCGTCCACGTGGACACCGTGCTCCTGCGGCGCATCTACGCCCTGATCATCATCGAGCACGGCACCCGCCGGGTTCACCTCGCCGACATCACCGCGAATCCTGACGGCGCGTGGACGACACAGGCAGCGCGCAACATCCTGATGGACCTCGGCCAGCTCACGACCCCAATCAAGTTCCTGATCAGGGACCGCGCCGGCCAGTTCACCGACTCCTTCGACGGCGTGTTCCAGTCAGAAGGCATCAGAATTCTCGCCAGCCCACCACAGGCGCCGAGAGCGAACGCCATCTGCGAAAGGATCATCGGTACTCTGCGTCGGGAGCTCCTGGACCGGTTGCTGATCGTCAATGAGCACCATCTGCGCCGGGTGCTGGCCGAGTACCTGCGGCACTACAACACCGCCCGGCCGCACCGTGCCCTCGGCCAGCTCACACGCGCTCAAGCTCCCACCCGGCCACCGGAGATCAACCTCGCCGAGTACCGGATCCGCCGAAAACAAGTCCTCGGCGGGCTCACGCACGAGTACCAGATCGCCGCCTGACATCCCCAGGCTGTTTCGACAAGACGCAGGTCACCGCCCTGATCATGTATTCGAGCCCGACAGGTTCCCCGCTCGTGCTACCGCATCTATTTTCTCAGAACAGGGCCGCGAGGGTGCGCAGCGACACGCACGGAACAAAGGAAATGCCAGGCCAGCAGCCAGTGACGCCGCGTAACCGGATCGCTATGTCAGGAGTCCGTGTGTCCTGGAAGGAACGTGATGACGATGTAGAAGTCGCCAGCACAGACCGTGCTGTGCCAGTGATGGAGGTTGGCCCTCCGGGCTCGCCGTGCAGGCGGAGAGTCCAAACCACCGCAAGCTGCGTCGGTCAAGAGCCGAGGTGGTGAGCGTTGCGGAAAAGGCCCGGCAGGACCGGGTCAGGTGAGCGACGAGAAGACGAACATGTGTGAACCACTGCTGACGCATCGAAAGACATCAAGACGACGCCGAAACCGGGGATCGGGACTCGTCCTCGGGACAAAGGCGAGCGGGGAAGCCTCCTCGCCCTCAGTCAGGGAGCTGCCTGCGTGTGGCCCTGATGGCGTCCGGTGTAAAGGTGGCGTGAGCTCGTCGCAGGCGCTGGCATGGAACAGGAGAACCTGTCGCCTTGGAACCGTCGGTCAGTCGAAATGGGTGAAGCTGGCCCCCTGGCTGCGAGAGGGAGGACCCCAAGCGGCAGACACCGCAAGGGGCAGAGTACCGCGAGGCACAGGGGCGGGACGGCCCGTATGAGCGATGAAGGCCCTGTAATGGGGTCCGAGCAAAGGGGCCGTGCAGGCCAGATCGACCGGAGGTCAACCCCGCTGGGGGACGAGCCGACGGAGGGATCGAAACCGAAGGCAAAGTCGTTTGAGATTCGAAAGCGCCTCGTCTACGAGGCGTGGATGAAGGTCCAGGCGAACGACGGAGCGCCAGGGGTGGATGGTAAACATTCAGGTCCCTGGACCTGGTGTTGCGGCGAGTAATCGTGGGTTACGTTCCAGCGTCGGGCGTGGTGTTGCCGTGGTGGCTGAGCATGGTTTTCGGGATGATTGCGGGCTGTGACCGATGCGCCGCCCGGGGAGCCGTCCGCGGATCCGCGTGATGCGCTGATCCGGGAGCAGGCGCAGCTGATCGCGGCGCAGGCCGGGCAGATCGCCGCGCTGGAGGCGGTGGTCGCTGACCTCCGGGAGCAGCTGGGGACGGCGGCGCGCGCAGGGTCGCGGAACAGCGGGAACTCCTCGATGCCGCCGAGCTCGGACGACCTGCCGGGCCGGAAGCCGCCGCGCAAGCAGCGGCGCGCTGCTGAGCGGGCGGAGAAGAACAAGCGCGGGAAGCAGCCGGGCAGCCCGGGGGCGTCCATGACGTGGGAGGTCCCGGACCGGACCGAGGATCACCATCCCGAGGGTGCCTGCTCCTGCGGCCGTGACCTGGCCGATGCCGCTGACCTGGGGGTTGCCCGGTCGTATCAGCAGCAGGAGATCCCGTCGGCGCCGGCGGAGCGGGTGCAGCACGACCTGCACGAGTCCAGGTGCGCCTGCGGCCGGGCGCATGCCGCGGCCCGGCCGGCGGGCGTCCCGGATTCCGCCCTGTCCATCGGGCCCAGGCTGCGAGCCCTGGCCGTTTACCTGGTCATCTTCCAGCATGTCCCGGTGGAGCGGTGCCGTCAGCTGATCGCCGACGTCACCGGCGCTGCCGTATCGGACGGGTTCATCCATTCCTGCCTGCGGCAGGCTGCGGGCCTGGCCGCGGAGGTGGTACGGCTGATCCGCGCCCTGATCACCGCCGCAGCGGTCGCGGGGTTCGATGAGACCACGCTGCGGTCCGGGCCGGCCGGGGAGAAGAAGTACGTGCACGGCGCGTTCACCGAGCGGTACTCGGCGTTCTGGCTGGGCGCCCGCAGCCTGGAGTCCATGCGGGACGCCGGGATCCTCCCCGGTTTCGCCGGGATCGTGGTCTCCGACCGCTACCAGAATTATTTCCACCCTCGGTGGGAGCACATCGCCGGGAACCAGGCGTGCCTGTCTCACCTGCTGCGGGACTATGAGGACTGCGCTGAGAGCTACCCGGGCGCGGTCTGGCCCGTGCAGGCGCAGCGGGCGCTGCGCGGCCTGATCCATGCCTGGCACGCCGCCCGCGAGCAAGGCCTGGACGCCATCCCCGCCGGGGTGCGCAAGCCGCTGGAGCACGAGTTCCGGCACGCCGTCCTCGCGGGCCTGGCCAGCGTGCCCCGCGTCCCCGGACCGAAGAACAGCACGAAGCAGAAGCCCGGCCGCGAGCTGCTGGAATTCTGCCGCGACCGCCGCAGCGACGTGCTGCTGTTCACTGAGGACACCAGCGTCTGGCCCACGAATAACATCAGCGAGCGCGGAGTCCGGCCGCTGAAAACCCAGCAGAAGATATCCGGTCGCCTGGCCAGCGACGATGTCACCCAGGACCGCCTCGATATCCGCAGCTACATCGACACCGCCCGCAAACACGGCCGCAACGCCATGGACGTCCTGCACGATCTCATGCTCGGCAAGCCCTGGCGACCTCCGGTGCAGGCATTCTCCCCGTAACCCTAGCCAAATCCCGCGCTACCTATCACCATGCGTGAATGGGCTGATGCGATGAAGGAGCGGGCCTCCGCTCCTGGCGGATGCTGGAAGGTGCAAAGCATCCGTCTCCACCAGGCAAGGGAGGCCCAAGTGGAAGACTACGACGGCAGGCAGATCGTCGGTATGGACCTGCACCGGCACCGCAGCGTGCTGGTGCGCATGACCGAGGATGGCCGGCGGCTGGCCACCGCCCGGATCACCAACAGCCCGGCGGCACTGCGCACGGAGATCGCCCGGGCCGGGAAGAGCCCGAGGGTTGTCCTGGAGGCAACGTACGGCTGGTACTGGGCCGCCGACGTGCTCGAGGCCGCAGGCGCCGAGGTGCACCTGGCGCACCCGCTGGGGGTGAAGGCGTTCACCTACCGCCGCGTCAAGAACGACCAGAAGGACGCCGCGGATCTGGCGGACCTGCTGCGGATGGGCCGCCTGCCCGAGGCATGGATCGCCCCGCACGCAGTCCGCGAGCTCCGCGAGATCACCCGCTACAGGCACAAGCTGGTCAAGCTGCGCACCAGCTGCAAGGACCAGGTCCACGCCGTGCTGGCCAAGCTCGGCATCGCGGTGCCCCATTCCGACTTGTCCGGGACCGGCGGGCAGGCATGGCTGGACAGCCTGAAGCTGCCGCAGCCCTATGCCGGGAAGGTCACCTCGCTGCGCCAGCTCACCGGCGAGCTGACCACCGAGATCACCATGCTCAGCGACGTGACCGGCGACCTGCTGGCCGGCGACCGCGGCTACCAGGTCATCCAGCAGCTGCCCGGCATCGGCCCGGTGCTGGCCGCCGTGATCGTGGCCGAGATCGGCGACGTCACCCGGTTCCGCAACGCCGGGCAGCTGTGCTCGTGGGCCGGGCTGACACCACGCCACCGTGAGTCCGACCTCAAGGTCGCCCGCGGGCATGTCACCAAGCAGGGGTCGCGGATGCTGCGCTGGGCGCTGACCGAGGCCATCCAGCGGACCCCGGCCGGCAACCCGGTCCGCCAGCGCAAGGACTCCATCATCGCCCGCCGCGGGAAGGAAGCAAAGAACATCGCCAAGGTCGCCGCCGCCCGCGAGCTGCTCACCCTCGTCTTCTACGGGATGCGCGACCACCAGATCCGCTGCCTGGCCAGGCCCGCCGCCGGCCCCGCCCGCCGCGGATCAGCAGGCGGCATGACCAGCCCCTCCCGGGGCAGTGGCCCGGGCGCGAGGCCGCCAAGCATTCTGCCCCCCGCCAGGCGCGAGGCCGCAAGCTATTCTGCCCCCCGCCACCCGGCGGGCACGGCGCCTCTCTGATTGGCCCCGCCTGACCGCTCCGACGCGAACCCGCCCCATGCCCCCCGGCCACGGCCGGGGACACGCGAAGGGATGAATGCAGCCAGCGGCACTGCCCGCACCGGGATCACCCGGTACCTGGGGACGGGCCCAGACAACCACATACCCGAAAACCCCCGGCTCCTGTTTCCCGCCGCCCCATCATCGGGCGCCCGGGCGGTCACCTCAAGGACGCCTCCGGCGCCGCTGCGCGGCCGGGCTGCGCCCGGTCCCTGACCTGCCCGCCCGCTCGCCACGGACATGGCAGCTACCAGGGAAACAGGGGCTGCTAGTCACGCCTGCCCAAAAACAGCAGCCAGCACGCATAACCCCAGCTCAAAACCCGGCTTGACACCGGCCCGCTCCTTCAGGGATGAATGCTTACCTTGTCTGCTGTCTCGTACAGATGACGGGCAGTTGCGTGGTCACCGCGGTCACTTGCGATCCAGCCCGCAAGCACGCTGCTTTCCCCTGCGACGACAATCAGCCGGCGGCGCAGCTCGTCCTTCGGGTCGTAGGCCGTTCCGTTCAGAAGCGTGCTGACTTCTCCCAGGTGGGCGGCCAGGCCCTTGGACAGCGTTTGCGCCGTGACGAACTGTTCCAGCCGGGTGAAAACCCGCCGACCGGACCTCCATCTGCCGAACTATTGCCTCGTTCATCGCCGCCGGATTAGTCAGAGCGTAAGCGAGCCGTTCCCATACGTCGCTCTGCGCGAGAGCTGCGATGGCACCCAGGCTGGCCGCCAGCGACAGCAGGTCGCGCCGCTTCACATCCTCTCCGTTCCTCCCGATCGTCTCCGCGAGTAGTTGCAGGTCGAACGTGTCCATCGGGAGGGTGCCGTCAGCCTGCGTCACCGAAGAGTCTGCCCCGCCGGGAGCAAGGCCAAGCGCGCCGCGCAGCCGTGGCGGCATACCGAGACCGTCGGCGAATTTTTCGAACGTGGATGAGGCGATGGCCTGGTGTTTGCCCGTCTTGTATTCGCTCAGCCGTCCTTGCGGGATGCCGACCATGCCCGACATCTGGCCCTGGGTGACCCCATGCGTGCCGAGGATGCGGATCAGTCCACCGAGATCACGCCGCTGGCACGCCTCAAGAAGGTCCTGGCGTGCAAAGACATGATCAAGGGTCTCGCGCAGGCGTGGATCTGCTAAGGGCATAAAGCGTGTCCCCGTTCCCGTGGTGACTCGCTACTGAACGTTGCGGAACGTCCAGTCAATCACACGATGCGATATCACGATGGAATAGCCACAGAAGCGCTCATGTGGCAAGGTCACCACGTGCACGTCACGAGCGGAAATGATCAACCGGAAGCCCGGCCGGATCGGGCTTATCCGGCGAAGGTGGCAGCGTTAATCGCGGGAGGTGACGTAGGTGCCGCGCTGCGGGACCGTGTGCACGAGTCCTTCCTCGCGCAGCAGCGCGATCGACCGGCGCGCCGTGCTGCGCGCGACGCCGAACATGTCCACAAGGTCTTTTTCGCTCGGGATGACCTGCCCGGGCCGTAGGTCGCCCGCCGTGATCCGTTCCCGAAGCCAGTCCGCGATCTGCTGATACGGCGGCAGCGGGGCCTGGTGGTCGATCTGCGGAACCTCCACGTGATCAAGCTAGTTGACCTGCTACGACGAAGATCATCGGCCTACAAGGCAATACGTATCGATACGTGTTAGGAGCGCTGGCCGTGACGTGGTTTCAGCCGACCCCCGACCCCCCGCCGGCCATGACCAGGCAGCTTGCCCGGCTGCAGGAGGCGTTCCCCGCCTACGAGTTCACGCTGCGCAGGGCCCGGGGTGAGTGGCGGTTCGACGTGCGGCGGATTCGCGGCAGCGCCGGTCTCTACGCGCTGATCACCCGTGATGCACGTGACCTGTGGCGGGAGCTGGCCAGCCAGTGACCACGTTCGTGCCGTCCTTCTGCTCCCCGTCCCACGCGCGGTGGTGCTGTCCATCAGGCCTGCCTTGCGCGTCACAGTCGCGGCCCGCCCGGTGCATTGGTTGTCGGATTCCCCCTGAACGCAGGCAGCGCAAAGGCTACGGCCACCCGGTCAAGTGAAATCCGGGCCTTGGCTATCTCCCACACCCGTGACAGGTGAACCTCAGTATGCCCGGAGCACCGGCCGCATTCCCTCACCGACCGGCACCCCGCATGACGTCGCGCCGCCGCGTTGCCCCCGACTGCGGCCGTCACCACGCTACCGCCGCCCTCATTGCCAGCTGCGCCTCCAGTGCTCAGGGCTCCTGACATAGCGGTCTGCTTACCGATCGTAACAAGCACCCTGACCTGCGAATTCGCCGTAATTTCCTGCCGGCGCCCCTTGCTCGTATCGCCCCGGATTTGATAAAATAAATGCATATCCGAGATCGGGAGAAGGGTCCTCGTGGCAGGCAGCAGGCTGACCCAGGCTGTACTGCCGTGGCTGCCTGGCGGCGCTGCCGAGATCGCCCCGGGCGTCGGGCTGCTCACCTTGCCGGACGGCGGCGGCCAGATATGGGTGCACGGCATGGCGACCTTCACCTGGGAAGCCGGCGACGAGGCCGGGCGGCGGCTGGCCGCGGTGCAGGTGACCAAGCTGAAAGCCGCGACGCAGAAGCAGGTCGCGGCCGCGCTCGGCACTGACCTGGCGACGGTATGGCGGTGGGTCTCGGCGTACCGCGAGAACGGGCTGGCCGGGCTGCTGCCGGCCAGGAAGGGCCCCAAGGGGCCGACCAAGCTCACCCCGGAGCTGACCGCGGAAATCAACGACCTGGACGCGCGGGGCCTGGGCCTGGAGGCGATCGCCAGCCGGTGCGGTGTCTCGACCTTCGCGGTCCGCACCGCCCTGGGACGCGTCCCGGCCCGCCCCCGCGCCGCCGTCCCGGCCCGGGAAGAACGCCAGCCCGGCGAGGACACCGCAGGCCAGGACGGCAGCGCCGCACGCCAGGACGCTGAGGACGGCGCCGCCGCACGAGACGAGCAGCAGCCCGCCGCCGGCGGCGGCGGCGGCGCTGGCCAGGACGATGCTGCCGCCGACGCTGCGGACGAGCCCGCAGGTCAGGACAGCACCGCAGGCCGGGCCGAGGCTGCCGAGGCCGCCGGCGGGCTGCTGCCGGTGCTGCCGGACCCGGTGCCGCGGGACGGGGAACGCGTCCTGGCCCGGTTCGGGCTGCTCGGCGAGGGCGCTGCCCCGGTATTCGCCGCCGGCGGCCGCTACCCGCTGGCCGGGCTGCTGATCGCTCTGCCCGCCCTGGCGGACACGGGCCTGCTGGAATGCGCCCGCCAGGTCTACGGCCGGATCCGCGACGGCTACTACAGCCTGGACACGGTCCTGGTCCACCAGGTGCTGCAGGCGCTGCTGCGCGAGCCCCGCGCCGAGGGCACCACCCGCGTCCCCCCGCCGGCGATGGGCCGCATCCTGGGCCTGGACCGGGCACCGGAAACCAAGACGATCCGCCGCAAGCTCGCCGGGCTCGCCGCCGCCGGCAAGGCCGCGGACCTGCAGATGGCCATAGCCAGGCGCCGCGCGGCGGCCAGCCCGGACGACCTCGGGTTCCTCTGCATCGATGGGCACACCCGGGCGTACTTCGGCACGCGGGAGATACAGAAGATGCACGTGGCCCGGCTGAAGTTCCCCGGCCCGGCGACGGAGGAGACCTGGGTCACCGACGGCGCCGGGGACCCGCTGCTGGTCGTCATGGCCGAACCGTCCACCTCGCTGGCCGGGCAGATCAAGGAGCTGCTGCCCAAGCTGCGCCAGATCGCCGGGGAAGACCGCAAGCCCATATTGTGCTTTGACCGGGGCGGCTGGTCCCCGGACCTGTTCGCCGAGATCATCGACGCCAGGTTCGACCTGCTCACCTACCGCAAGGCCAGCGCCGGGGAAGACATCCCCGACCTGCCCGCGGACGCATTCACCACCGCCGTCCACGCCGGCGACGACGGCCGCGAGCACCGCTACGCACTGGCCGACGGCAGCATCGACATCACCGTCACCAGCGGCACGCACAAAGGACGCGTGCTCACCTTGCGGCAGGTCACCCGCCTGGACAAAGGCCGGCAGATCCGGATCCTGGCCACCCGCCAGGCCGCCGACATGCCGCCCGCCGCCGCGGTCTACGGGATGGGCTCGCGGTGGCGGGAGGAGAACTACTTCCGCTACGGCCGGGCTCACTTCGCCCTCGACGCCCTGGACACCTACGCCGTCACCGCCGAGGACCCGGACCGGAAGGTCCCCAACCCGGCCAAGAAGAAAGCAGCCGCCGCCGTCAAGACCGCGAAGAAGGACCTGGCCGCCGCCGAAGCCGCCCGCGACGCCAGGCTCACCAGAATGCGCACCCCAGCCCCCGGCCAGGAAACCGTCATCACCAACCAGCAGCTCGCAAAGCTTGGCGCCCCGGTCACCGCCGCCCGCCAGCGGCTCGCCGGCGCCCAGGCCGCCGCCAAGGCCATCCCCGCGAAAATCCCGCTGTCGCAGCACAACCCGGACCTGGTCCGGCTGGACACCGAGACCAAGCTGATCACCCACGCCATCCGGATGTCCGCCTACAACGCCGAGACGATCCTGGCCCGCGCGCTAAACGGCGCCTACGCCCGCGCAGACGACGAAGCGTACGCCCTGATCCGCGAAGCCCTCACCACCAGCGGCGACATCATCCCCGCAGACGCCACCCTCACCATCCGCCTGGACCCGCTCTCCGCACCCCGCCGCACCCGCGCCCTCGCCGCCCTCTGCAAGCAGCTCACCGCCACCGCCACCAAGTACCCCGGCACCGGCCTCACCCTGCGGTACGAAGTCAAAGAACACACTGCATAAACGATCTCCCTATGTCAGGAGCCCTGGTGCTACGAGCGCCCGGCGCGGCACCGCTGCCGGCACGCACGTGTGCGGCACCAACACCCAGGCCGTGCTGGCCCTGCCCGGCTCGGACATCACCCGACCGACGGACCTGGCCGGAAAGACCATAGCGTCAACGATCCGTGCACTGAACTATGTGCTGTCCCACGTCATCGCCCAGTACATCGATCTCGGGGCGGGGCTGCCCACATCCCCGGCCGTGCATGAGACTGTCCGCCGCTTCAGCGCCCGCGCCGCCGTCGCCTAAGGCGCGTTATGTGGGTTGGCTTACGCCTCGGTGAGGCAGGTGAGCAGCAGGGTATGTGCGGCGATGGTCGCCGCGGTGCGGGTGATGAGGCCCCAGAAGCTGTGGGCGCCGTGGCGGGCGAGTTCCATCCGGTCGGTGATCTCGCTGAAGGTCGTCTCGATCCGGTTGCGCCATTCGGCGATGACTTTCTGCAGCACTGGCGGCATGCTGGCGCGCTGCTTCTTATCTGGCGGGACGAGCACGGCGGTGCCGCAGGCAGCCTGGGCGGCGGCGAAGGCCCGGCCGCTGAAGCCCTTGTCCGCGAGCAGGTCACGCGGGGCCGGGCCGGCTTCCAGGAGGTCTTCGGCGACCTCGCGCTCGTTCACGGCGGCAGGCACGATGGCCCAGGCGCGCACGATCCGGCTGCCCAGGTCCGTTTTCACGGCGAGCCGGAAGCCGTAGAACCACTCCGCGTGGGCGGCGTCGCGGCCGAACCGGGCGGCCAGGTCGTTGCCGGGCCCGGTCCACTGGTCCGGGCCGCGGACCCGGGATGCGTGCTTCACCGGCAGCGCGGACGTATCGACCTGCTGGCAGTCGTCTTCGGGCAGGCGGGCCGCGAGCGTGGCCCGGAGCTGCTCGAATGCGCCCCATAGCCAGCGGGTCCTGCGGTTGGCCTCGCTCTGGTGCGGCAGCGCCGGGAACAGGTGGCCCCAGTCCCGGGCCACCTCGGCCAGGAAGCCGGACTCGCTTCGCCTGCCCAGCAGGTGCCGGACCACGGCGATGGCCAGCAGCTCTGCGTCACTGCAGGCGGGAGCAGGTCCCGGCCGCGCCGGGACCGCGATCTTCCTGGCAATGACCAGGTTGTGGATCAGTACGTACACGTAGACGAACAGGTCTTCAGTTGGCAACATGAGGGACGGCCTCTGCGGACAAGGGACTTCGACAATCGCTTGTCTTCCGCAGAGGCCGCCTCATGATCAAGCCGACGCCGGGATCAACCCACATAACCCGCCTAAGTCGACAACGCCCCGGTCGTGATCGGCCACGTGCGCGCCCTGGCCGCAAGCGGCGATGACCGGATCGAGGCCGTGCCCGGCGACCTCACCAACCCGCCCGGTGTCCTGGCCACGGTCAGGGACACCGGCCTGATCGACTGGGCCAAGCCCGCGTACCTGATCCTGGCCATGGTGCTGCATATCTGCGACGCTGCCACGGCCCGCGACATCGCCGCCGCCTACACCGCGGCACTGGCGCCGGGCTCGTATGTGATCATCACTGTCGGCCACGGAGATGAGAAGATCGCCCGGCAGGTGATCAGCGCCTATGACGCGGCGACGCTGTACAACCACACTCCCGAGGAGGCCGCCGCGTTTTTCGCCGGTCTGGACCTGGTCAAGCCGGGCCTGGTGGACGCGCGGTCCTGGACACCCGGCTGGCCTCAGCCACCGGCCATCATGCTCCCGGACGGGCAGATCGTCGTCGGCGTCGCCAGGAAGCCACCACCGTAAGCGCCCGCAAACGACGCTGAACCGCGAGCGTCGGCCTCAAAGCACCCCCGGCAGGGCTGTCGGTGCCATCACGCACCCGTTCCCACAGCCCTGCTGGGGGCCTTTTGCGTGTCCGGCCATTGTTGTGATCCCTAGCATCTCATCGGCGTATCACAAGGTGTAATTGCATTCGCGCTCTGATCTAAGCCAAATGCCTACGCTCGTTTCCCAGCCCAGCCGAAGGGCTAACAGAATATCTCGTGATGATATCTGAGCGCGGTATATCGCATCATAGAGGGTTATTCAGCCGATCTTGTAGAAATGCAGGGCAATGACAGCTGAGATCGTAGTAGTGAACGTTGCGAGTGGGCGGCGGTAATCGGTGTGCATGATCCGCCAGGTCTTGAAGTTCGCGATCACTTGCTCGATTACATAGCGGATCTTGTTGACCTGCTTGTTAAATTCCTTCTGCCAGTCCAGGAGATCGCCGCCGGAAGGCTTCTTGAAGGGCGTGATCATGTTATTACCTACGTATCCCTTGTCACCCAACCAGGTTCCGGGGTCAAGTGTGAGGAGAACCCCGGATTCACCCAGGCAATAGGAGTCATGGCGGCTTCCGAAAATCGGGTCGGAGATCCACGAGAGGTACCCGGTACTCGTGCAGGCGACCTGCACATTCATTCCGGTGGTCTTATGTTTTCCGGAGTACAGTTCCGGGTGCGAGACCCATGACCAGCACGGGAGCAGGGTGCCGTCAACGATGTACTGCGTCCGCCCGTCAGTAAGAATTCGGTGATCCCGTGGGCTGTTACTGAGCGGGCGGGGTGGTGAGGATCTGCCGCCAGCGCCGGTGCAGCGGGTAGAGGTAGATGTCCTTGACCGGCAGGGCGTGTTCATGGCGGCGGTCGAGCTTGCCCCTGCCCTTGGTCTGGCCAATGCGGGTCCAGTTGGCGGCGCGGTAGCTGGCGCCGGTGAGCCGGCCGGCCTTGACGAAGGTCTCGGCCAGGACCGGGGCGTAGCCGTAGCGGGCCCGCCAGTCGGCGGGCAGCCGGCGGGTGACGGCGGCGAGCAGCGAGGAGGCGAGGTTGGGGACCGCCAGGTCGGGGCGGATGAGGAACCGGGCGTTGCCGCAGATCAGGTTCAGGTTGGCGCGGCGGGTGGCGGGGTCCCAGCCGATCCAGTCGTCGCGGGGGGCGCATTTCCAGGCGCTGGCGGCGAAGGCGAAGGCGGCGATCGGGCCGGCGGCGGGGGCGGCGGCGAGGTAGCGGATCTGGGCGCCGGCCAGCGGGGTGTAGCCGAGGTAGTGGTGGTCGCGGATGAGCTGGTTCCACTGCCGGGAGGCCTGGCGGCTGTCGACGACGCTGATGGTGACCGGGCCGAGATCGGCCAAGGTGGCGGCGGGGTGCGCCGGCAGCGGCAGGGCGAGCTGGCCGGGGTGCCCGTGCCGGGGGTGGCGTCCGTTGCCGTTGCCGTTGCGCGGCGGCGGCAGGGTGATCAGGCCGTCGGCGGCCATCCGGCCCAGGGCGACGCGGGCGGTCATGTCCTTGCGCCGCCCGCCGGGGGTCTGCCAGCCGAGCGCGTCGCAGATCGCGTCGGCGATCGCGCGGCGGGTCGGCAGCGTCGCCGCCAGGGAGCGGATCTCCTCCAGCTCGGCGAGGGTGAAGTCCCTGCCGCAGTAGCGGGCCGGGTACTGGCCGGGCGTGCCGGTCACGGTCACGGCGGCTGGTCCTTCCTGCCGTCTGGCTCGCCGGGCTGGCCGGTCAGGGTGATGTTCCAGGGCAGCAGGGCTTCCAGGGCCTGCCCAGCCGGCGGCTTGCCGCCGTTTGCGGCGCAGGCCTGCAGGTAGGCGTCCAGGTAGGCGCGGGGGTTGTGCCCGGTGATCCGGGCGGTGCCCAGGACGGTCCAGGCGTGGCCGGCCAGGTCAGCGGACCATTCCGCGCCGGAGCCGTTGTAGTTCTTGCGGCCCACGACCGGGGTGCGGATCGCCCGCTCGGCGGTGTTGTTATCCAGCGGCAGGTCCGGGAAGTCCCGGTGGCGCACCAGCCCGCCCCATTCGCGGTCCAAGGTGGCCAGCGCCTTCGCCGCGGCCGGGTGCAGCAGGTCCGGGCGGCGACCCTGAATACGGCGGTAGGCGTCGATCTCCTCCAGCGCCGCATCGAACGCGGCGGCCGCCCGGGCGTGCTCGCCAGTGCCCCCGGGGGCGGCGGCCAGGGCGCGGTGCGCGGCGTATAGTGCGGCGAACCGGCCGGTCCAGGCATCAGCCCAGCTGCCCAGCTCCTTGCGGTGGGCGTCGCCGGCCCGGATGAACCGCCGCCGGATATGGGCCCAGCACCAGAGGGAGGTGACGCCGTCCAGCTCGGAAAACGACCGGTACACCGAGTAGAAGTCCGAGCTGATGACCAGCGGCCTGCGGCCCTCCGGCAGCTGGCCGGCCTGCACGCCGTAATGGTCTTCGAGCACCTTCAGCGACCGCGACGCCGCGATCGTGTACACCACCGTGTCCGCGGCAGTGAACACCCACAGCCACCAGCGGCTGCCTCCGTTATCGGCGGGCTGGCCGAATACCCGCCACGACGTCTCGTCCACGTGCGCGTGCCCGGCGGCGGCGTTTCGCGCGGCGATCGCGGCCGCCAGCGGCGCAAGCAGCTCCTCCAGCCGCCGGGCCACCCCGGCCAGCGTGCCCGGCGCCACCTCCAGGCCCTGCATCGCCAGCATCGCGATCACCCGGTTGAACGGCAGCCCGAGCGCGTACTTGGCGACAAGCAGGTTCACGCAGAACTCCGTCGTGAACAGGCCCCTGGGAATCAGCGTCGCCGGGCCGGGCGCGGTCCGCACCGCCGGCACCGGGCACTGGCAGCACCGGGCGTACTTGCGCCGCCGGTGCACCACCCGCCACACCCGGACCCGCCACGATACCTGCTCGCTGGCATCCTCCCCGAACAGCTCATAGGCCCGGCCGCACCGCGGGCAGCGCCGCTCGCCCTCCGGAATGTCATGGACCTGCTCCTCGGTCTCCAGGTGCTCATGCCGGCGCCGCCCATGCCCGGCCGATCCCGGCCGCTGACCCCGGCGCCGCCCGCCCGCAGCGCCGCCATCCCCTGCCGGGGCGTCATCCCCGCCGCCGGCGTCGGCGGCTTGCCCGCCCGCCTGCCGCTTACCGGCGCCGTCTTTCTCGCTGGAGGTGCCGAACAGCATCCGGCTCAGCGTCACCACCCGCTGCTTCAGCGCGGCCAGCTGCTCCTGCTGCGCGGCCACCGTCGCGGCCAGCGTGGCGTTCTCCGCCTCCAGCCGCACGTTCTCCCCGGCCAGCCGCGTGTTCTGTGCCTCCAGCAGCTCCGCCCGCTCACGCCAGAACGCCGCCTCATCAGCGGGCCGGGAACAAGTACGCGCAGCCATCACGCCAAGGCTGCACCACCACCAGTCCCTGTGTCCAGCACCGCCGCACCCGCCCCGCCAGCGTGTCGCCTGCGCCGGCCAGCCACGCTCAGCCCACCGGAATCACCGAATACTTACGACGGCTGGGACACCCCGAAAGTCTCGGCAAGTTCCGCCTGGACCCGATTACGGCGCATATATGTCAGTGCCACGCACATGGACCTGAACAATCCAAGGATAGGCGGCCAATAATAAATGCCGGGCTCCAGCTCTGCTGAGCGGACCATCGCGCACAGGTCAACGATCTCATCTTTTGTGAATCCCGTGGTATGATACATTCTCAGCGGTCCGTTTCCCTCGAATTGAGTGTGGTAACCCAATTCTTTCGGGCAGCGGGCCGACTTTCATGCAGGCGCGCCGTGGATAGCCGATTCAGTTAATTCGCTCGTGCCGTGAATAACCCTCATAATATCTGATCGCGTTATTGGGCGCGCCCTTCCGCCCGGCTTACCGTCGCTGACGTAAGCACCCCGCAACGGTGGAAGGGAGCTGGTCGCCATGACCTACGCCGACCCTCTGCAAAGGCGCGACCTCATCAGTGGATTGCACGCGCTGGCTGATTTGCTGGAAACTGGCCCGCAGATTCCCGCCCCGCCTGTAGTCGATGTGCTGGTCTTCCCGCCGGGTGGCTCCGACGAAGAAATCTGCGCGGAGATTGACCGCATAGCGGCACTGATAGGCGCCGAAATCAACGGCTGGACCGCAGACCACGGCCACTGCAGCGCATCACGCAGCTTCGGCTCCGTGAAATACCGGGCCGTCGTCATCTCATCCCGCGCCCGCGCATATCACAACGCCCGGGCCTCGTATTCCGGCAATGTCATTCCCGGCATCCCTGGGGAGGGCTGAACGGTGAGCCCAGTTATCTGGACTCTGATTGCCGTCATGTTCCTGTTCGGCGGCACCGTCGGAATCCTCGCCATGCTCGTTATCGGCGTCCGCACCGATGACCGCGCCCGAAGCGTGCGGAACGCACCGCGCACCCGCGCCGAACTCACAACGTGCCGCCTGCTCCTCGGCGTGCGTAACCCCACTCCCGACGCCGACGACACCGAGGAGAACTAGCCATGCCAACTATCGTGCCCGACTCAGCTGCAAAACGCTGCCGCTGCGGCGCGCTCCGCGACAAAGAAGCCAAGAAGTGCCGTAAGTGCGAGGCGCGCTCCCGCTGGTACCGGCGCAAGGCGCACTACAAGAAACTGACCCGCAACCGTACGCGCGAGTTCCACAAGAAGAATATCCGCCGAAAGGACGCCCAATCATGACCATCTCAATCCCGCTCGTGGTAATCGCAGGCGTACTCGTCTATCTCGCATGGCGCTATATGGGTTTGAAGATATGGCAGGCCATCGTCTGCCTCATCTTCGGATTCCTGCTCGCCGCGACAACCGCCGCGCCGGAAATCCGCGACCTGCTCACCGGAATCGTTCAGTGGCTCACCAAGCCCTGAGTTTGGAGTGATGCCAGTGCCCGGCACGTCCCGTAACGAATTGATCGACCTTCGGGAGATCAGCACGAGAAACCGCAACGCGCAACACATCATCGCCGGATTCTCCCTCGCGATGCCGACGCTGACTGAGATATGGCGCTACCTCGGTTCGGCCCTTGCCGACACGCCCCGCCTGGCAGCGGAAATTCTGCGGCAGCAAGCCGATATCGCCGGCATCCGCCTTGACCAGGCTAACCTGCTGGCCGCTATCCGCGCCACGCTCGCTGCCCAGCGCGACGGCGAACCCGACCCCCTCTCCTACCTGCGCGACGAACTGGACGAGCGCGCTCGGCGCTCCGCGGACCCGTGGAGGCGCGCATGAGCAGCTACCGCAGAATGCGCCGGCAAGCACGTCAAGTTCGCCGTAGCGGCATGCAGCCGATGATGGTCATCAACAGCGGCGACCAGCATCCAGTAACCGCCGGCGTCGTGCTGCTGCGGTGTGCATGGCGCTACCGTTCCGAACTCGCGCCCGCCTACGTCGCCGCCGTCATGCTGGCGGCCGGCTGGTGGCTGCACGCCTCCCATCCGCAATGGTGGGAATACCCCCTCAGCATCGCCGCCGTTGCCGCATGGACGCTCGCGGCCTTCGGCGCGAGGATCGGTATCCCTGCCTTGGTCGAGCGGCTGTACGCGGCCACGGCCGCGCTGGCGGCCGGGGGATGGATCGCCGCTGCAACCGCGCTCGGCCCGTTGACATCGCCACTCCCGCACACCCTGATCGGTGGCGGGCTGGTGCTGTCGGTGCCGTGGTGGGCGCACCGGCGCCGGCGCGCCCGGGTCCGGATCGAGCGCAAGCTCGAAGCCTGGCCCGACATCGCCAAGGCCGTCGGGCTGGCCGGCTCACAGGTCATGTCCGCCATGGTGGACGTGTGGGGATGGCGGGCACGGCTGCGCCTGGCACGCGGCCAGACCATCGCGGACCTGACCGCGAAGATTCCCGCGATCGAATCAGGACTCGGCACCTTCCGGGGCGCGGTACGCGTCTACCCCACCCCGGATGACCTGGCCAACCGGTGCGAGCTGCGCGTTCTCGACACCGACCCGCACGCCGACGCCATCCCGTGGCCCGGCCCGTCCGTGTCATCGATCACCGAACCCATCGACCTGGGGCCGTTCGAAGACGCCACGCCCTGCCGTCTCCTGTTCCTGCGCCGGCACGCCATGTTCGGCGGGACGACCGGATCAGGCAAAAGCGGCGGGCTCAACGTGCTCATGGGCAACCTCGTGGCCTGCCGCGATGTAGTCATCTGGGCTATCGACCTGAAAAAGGGCATGGAGCTAAAGCCCTGGCAAGCCTGCATAGGCAGACTCGCCACGACTCCCGGGCAAGCTATTTCCCTGCTCAACGATGCGGTCGCTATCCTCCAGGCCCGCGCGGAATTGCTCGCCGCGACCGGCCGGCGCGTCTGGGAGCCAGCACCCGGCAGGCCCGCGCTGATCATCATCATCGATGAATACGCCGAACTCGCCGAACTCGCCGGCGATGCCCCCGGCGCGACGCGGCACACCGATTCGATCGCGCGGCTCGGCCGTGCCGTCGCCGTCACCCTGATAGCCGCGACCCAGCGGCCGACCCAGAAAGCCATGGGCCAAGGCGCGGTGCGTTCCCAGATGGACGTACGCATCTGCTTCCGCGTGCGCGAGCGCAAGGACACCGACCTCGTCCTCGGCCAGGGCATGCTCAACGCCGGATGGCACCCGCACACGCTCAACGCCCCTGGCAAATTCCTGATCTCCGCGCCCGAGCACGACACCCCCCGCCGCGCCCGTGGCTACCTGCTCACCGACCAGGCCGTCACCGATACCGCCGCCCGGTTCGCCGCCGCCCGGCCTGCGCTTGACGAGATATCCAGGACAGCGCTCGAAGCCGACGCCCGGTCCACCGCTAGCGCTGGTGACTCCCCGGACCATCACGATGCCCGGCCAGCCGAGACCGTCACGCCCGATCCCGAGATGATCTTGCGGAGCGCGCTGTCCCGAGCGCCGGCCACGGGCATCTCAGTACCGCACCTGATGATCCAGACCGGCATGAGCCGCCGCTGGATCTACTACCGGCTGCGCGAGCTCGAAGCCGCCGGACTCGTCACGCAGACCACGCGCGGCCACTGGCGCTTCACCGCCCAGAGCGGTGACAGTGAGTAATCCAGACAGGTTGTGCACGTGCACGGCCTCGCGCGCGTCTGCACTGATAGGCGCAACGTGCACAGTGCACATGCACAAGCATCAGTCACGCAGCGTGACTGAGGATCAGCCGGAAACCCGGCCAGCAAGCGAGGGAGACGAGCCCGGCAATGACCGCGCCGCGAGCATCCGCGCCTGGGTCCGCGCATCGCGCGCCGCCCAGGGGCTTCCGCCCGTCATCACGGACACGCCGACACTACGCAAGGCAGCGGCCATCTTGTTCGGCAGCCAGCCGCCCCGCGGTGCCCGCCACGATCAGGTCAGGTCCGCCACTCGATCACCACCCGGTCGGCGGGCTCCCCGCGCCCCGGACGAACAGTGATCTTGGTCGTCAGAGCGCGGACAAGCGCGCGTTGCCGGTCGGTGCCTGCCGCGTCCCACCGCTGGCGCAGAGCCCCGCCCATCTCGAACCAGTCGGCCAGCGCAGAGGACGCCTGCGACCGCTTGAGCTGTCGCGTCAGCATCTCGCGGCGCGCGTTGCCGGCGTCCCTGCCGCTGGCGTAGGTCTTGCGGTCAATCAGGCCCACCGCGTGATCGGCGGCCAGCTCCGCCAGCCGCCCGTCAACCGCGCTGATCTCCTCCAGGACCGGACCGTTCGCCTCGTCCGCCTGCCCGGCGATCCAGGCGAAATCCGCGCTGTTCAGCGCCTCCAGGACCGCGTCCCGGACGAAGTCCTCCACCTTGCCGGCCACGATCGACGTACCGCCGCACCCGGACATGTAGCCGCCCTCTTGCTGGCGCCTGGACAACTGCTTGCACTGATAGCGGGTCTGCTGGTTCGGCCGCCGCTTATCGGTGCTGTCCCGCCGGTACATCGGCGCGCCACAATCCGGCTTCCCGCAGCTCAGCAGGCCGGACAGCAGGTATTTCGGGGCGCCGGCGTGCTCGGGGCGGAACCGGGACGCGAACATCTCCCGCAGCCGGTCGCTTTGGGCAGCAGTAATGATCGCCGGCCAATCCCCATCCGCCGTGATCTCCCCCATCCTGCGGTGACGGCTGCCGTTCCCGCGCCCCACATACTCCCGCCGCCCGGAGATCCGCGCCGCGCACAGCACAATCTTCAGCGTGTCCGGCGTGAATGTCACCCCCGACACTGTCCGGACGCCGCACGCGCCCAGGTCCCGGCACACCGATGATAGGGACTGTCCGGCCAGCACCCGCGCGGCGCTATCCCGGATCACGTCCGCCTCACCCGGATTAACCGCCACCGCCACGATCCGCCGGTGCGGCCGGTCCGGATCGTCATAGCTCACGTCGTACCCGAACGTCCGCCCGGCCCACTGCCGGCCCCCCGCGTCGGCCTTCTGCTCATGATGCCGCTTGACCCGCTCAGCCTTGCGCTCCGATTCCATCTGCGCCACCGCCGCCAAGATCGTGGCGATCAGCCGCCCGACCGGCGAGGCCGGGTCCAGGTGGCCCTCCTTGCACGTGTGAATGATCACGCCGTGCCCGGCGCACAAGTCGAAAAACTCCAGCAGCTCACGGACGCTGCGGCCGAGCCGGTCAATCGACCAGGCCACCACCACATCCAGCCGCCCGGAGGACACGTCAGCCTTCAGCCGCTCCCACTGCGGGCGGACCTTCCCCTTAAACCCGCTGATGTCATTGTCGGCGTACGTCGCGTCTTCCGCCACCGCGTATCCGCAGCGACGCGCGAGCGCCAGGCAGTCCTCATCCTGGCGCGCGATACCCCGGCCTAGCTTGGCCGGGTCACTGCTGATCCGCTCACACAGCCCCGCGCGCAGAGCGTCCTGCCTGGAGGTATCCATGGCGTCAGGCTACGACGTGGAGGGCACCAAAACAAGGTTAATGCTTGCATTCGCAGGTGCGGCCGCCGTGGCTGTAGGGGATGGTGTGCTCGTCGTCGCATCTGGTGGCGGGCATGCGGCAGCCGGGGGCGGTGCAGGCCGGGTTGCGGATCTGGGTGAGGTGCGATAGCGACGGCGGTGGCCGGTAGTGGCTGCTTTGCCGTTGGTGGCTGCAGTCGGTGACGGCCAGGGCGCTCAGCTTGATGGTGAACGCCCAGCCGGGGTCGCCGGGTGGGCCGGGGAGCGGGCGCCGGGTGGGCCGGGGGAGCGGGCGCCGGGTGGGCCGGGGGAGCGGGCGCCGGGTGGGCCGGGGGAGCGGGCGCCGGGTGGGCCGGGGGAGCGGGCGCCGGGTGGGCCGGGGGAGCGGGCGCCGGGTGGGCCGGGGGAGCGGGCGCCGGGTGGGCCGGGGGAGCGGGCGCCGGGTGGGCCGGGGGAGCGGGCGCCGGGTGGGCCGGGGGAGCGGGCGCCGGGTGGGCCGGGGAGCGGGCGCCGGGTGGGCCGGGGGAGCGGGCGCCGGGTGGGCCGGGGGAGCGGGTGCCGGGTGGGGCGGCGCGGGCCCGGGTGGCGCGGGCCCGGGTGGCGCAGCCGTGGCCGGTGGGCTGGCCGTTGTCGCCGGTGGTGGTCAGGCACCATCGGACGGCGGGGCTGGCCAGCGTGCTGGTAGCGAGGTCGCGTGCGGTGCGGGCGGTGATGGGGCCGAATCCGCCGAGGTCGCCGGGGGTCTGGGTGAGGCCGAGCAGGGTGGTCAGCGGAATGGTGAGGTTCACCGTGCCGGTGAGGCCGCCGGGCCCGCCGGGCCGGGCGGACCCGGCGGGCTTGGCGGCTGCGGTGCTGTGTTCGGCTGCGGTGCTGTGTTCGGCTGCGGTGCTGTGTTCGGCTGCGGTGCTGTGTTCGGCTGCGGTGCTGTGTTCGGCTGCGGTGCTGTGTTCGGCTGCGGTGCTGTGTTCGGCTGCGGTGCTGTTGTTTCCCGCTGCGCCCGTGACCGGGTGGCTGGCTGGGGTGGTGGCCTGGCCGGACAGGAGCGTGAGGTAGGCGTGGACGCGGAGCTGGTCCAGGGTGCCGCCGGCGCCGGCGTCTTTGAGCTGGCGGGCGACGGCGGTGATGTGGTTCCAGGCCGCCACGGTGGCGGGGACCGGCAGGTAGCGGCCGGTCAGCGTGGCGGTGACCCCGCCTGTTTCGGGGGCCCGCTCGATGCGGGCGTGTTTTTCCTCGTTCTGGCGGCGGCGTTCGGCGGCGCCGGGGTCGGCGGCGAGCAGGGCCCGGTTCAGGGCGGCCCGCAGCTGCCCGGTCGTCTGGGCCGGGGCGCGGCCGATGAGCTGCGCCTCGATGGCCCGGGCCAGGCCGGGTTCCTGGCCGGCCAGGCCCGTGATCAGGACGAGGGCCTTGGGCAGGTCGATCCGCCCGGCGCGCAGGGCGGCAGCGGTCGCGGGCAGGTCACCCAGGGCGGCCGCGCGGTCGAGCAGCAGCTCGGCGGACCGGCCGGTCAGGGTCAACGCGGCGGCGATCTCGTCCGATGCGGCGTCGATCGCGGTACTGTCCCATTGCCCGGCGGCCTTGGCCTGGCCATGCCGGCGGCTGGCCAGTTCGGCGACCGCGGCCAGTTCGCACCCGGCGGCCAGGGAGGCGATCTTCCGCCACCCGCGGATGATCCCGATCAGCGCGTCATCGCCGCACGCCGCCAGACCGGGCACCTGGCCCGTGCCTGCCAGGTGCCCCCCGTCGCCCGCGGCTGTGCTGCTGGGGTCCGTGGCTGTGCTGCTGGGGTCCGTGGCTGTGCTGCTGGGGTCCGTGGCTGTGCTGCTGGGGTCCGTGGCTGTGCTGCTGGGGTCCGTGGCTGTGCTGCTGGGGTCCGTGGCTGTGCTGCTGGGGTCCGTGGCTGTGCTGCTGGGGTCCGTGGCTGTGCTGCTGGGGGTGGTGGCCTCGGTGAGGAAGGCGGTCAGTGCCGGGCCGGGCGGCATCGCGTCGAGCGGGCCGCCCTGGCAGAACCCGGCGGCGACCGCCGGAGTGCCGTCCGCGCCCGGAACGCCTCGGCTTAAAGCCTCCAGCAGTTCCGCTGGCAGCCACGTCGAAGCGGTCAGCCACATGCCCGGCGCGGCCGCATCCTCGCCGTCTTCAATGCCGGCCGGGGGAGACTCGCCGGCGCCGGGCTCTTCCCTGAATACGCCGCCGGCGTCTTCTGGGGAGGCATTGCCTGGAGGCCAGCTGTCGGGCACCGCGTTCCACCTCCCTGGCGACAATAGGCTCTTTAGAACACAATATCGCCTATACTGAGATAACTCTACGGGTAAGCGATACTAGTTTCGAAAGATTGTGTGTACTTCTCCGCGAAATGGCTGAGCCGGAAATCGTGGCGGCCGTCGCCGACTTCTTCGCCCAGTTCTTCGCCGAGCTGACGGGAAGATGGATGCCATGCTTTGAAGCCGCCGAGGTATGGCCTGATCGCCTCCCGCAGCCAAGCGCGGTCAGGCGTAGAGGGCGTCGATGTCGTCGGCCCGGTCTTTGGCGACCACGTTCCTGCGAACCTTGAGCGACGGCGTGAGCTGGCCATTCTCCTGAGTGAAGTCACCGTCCACGATGCGGAAGTGGCGGATCGACTCGGCCCGGGACACCGTGGTGTTGGCGTCGTCCACCGCCGCCTGGATCTCGGCCACCAGATCGGGGTCGTCACGCAGATCGGCCGCACTCGCGTCGGCGGGCTTGTTGTGCTTTTCCTTCCAGGTCGGGAAAGCTTCCTCGTCGATCGTCACCAGCGCCGCCACGTACGGCTTGCCGTCGCCGACGACCATGCTCTGGCTGACCAGGAAGTGCGCGCGGATCCGGTCCTCCAGCGGCGTGGGCGCTACGTTCTTGCCGCCGGCGGTGACGATGATCTCCTTCTTCCGCCCGGTGATCAGCAGGTATCCCTCGTCATCCAGATCCCCGATGTCACCGGTGTGCAGCCAGCCGTCGCCGGTCAGCACCTTCGCGGTGCCCGCGTGGTTGCCCCAGTAGCTCGCGAACACGGTCGGTCCCTTGATGAGGACCTCGCCGTCCTCGGCGATCTTCAGCGCGTCGCCTGGTACGGGCAGCCCGACGGTGCCGATCTTATTGCCGCTCGGCCGGTTCACGGTCGCCGCCGCGGTGGTCTCGGTGAGCCCGTAGCCCTCCAGGATCGTGATACCCACGCCGCGGAAGAAATGGCCCAGCCGCTCGCCCAGTGCGGAGCCGCCGGAGACCGCGTAACGCACCTGGCCACCGACCGCGGCCCGCAGCTTGGTGTAGACGAGCCGGTCGAAGACCCCATGGGCCACCCGCAGGCGCGGGCCCGGGCCGCGGCCGCCCCGCGCCCGGCTGTCCAGGGCCTGGCTGTAGGCGATCGCCGTGCGCGCCGCCCGCCAGAAGATCGCGCCCTTGCCCTCGGACTCCGCCTTCTGCTGGGCGCCGTTGTAGACCTTCTCAAACACGCGCGGGACGGCCAGCAGGAACGTCGGCCGGAAGGAGCCGAGGTCGGCCAGCAGGTTGGTGACATCCGGGCTGTGCCCGAGGATGATGCCGTCCTCCAGGCAGCCCACCTGGACGACCCGCGCCAGCACGTGGGCGAGCGGCAGGAACAGCAGCGTCGAGCCGCCAGGCGCCCTGAAGATCTCCGGCGCGGCCGCGCTCGCGTTGCGCACCTCGGACAGCAGGTTGCGGTGCGTCAGCGCGCAGCCCTTGGGCCGCCCAGTGGTCCCGGAGGTGTAGATGATCGTGGCCAGGTCGGCGGCGCCGGCCGCCGAGGCGCGCTCGCTCGCCACCTCGTCGGCCACGGACGCGCCGTCGGCGGCCAGCGTGTCCAGCCCGGGGGCCTTGTCACCCGCCTCCCCGGCGGCCTGCCCGCGTCCTTGCCCGGAAACCGGGCCGGCCTCGATGCGCCAGACGTGCTCCAGTGCGCTCAGCCGGTCGCGCAGCCCGGCGACGATCGCCTCGTGCGCCACGGTCTCGACGAAGATGGCCTTGGCGCCGGAGTCACTCATGATCCATTCGAGTTGCTCGGCCGAGGACGTGTCGTAAACCGGCACGCAGACGGCTCCGGCCATCCAGATCGCGTAGTCGAGGACCGTCCACTCGTACCGGGTGCGGGACATCAGGCCTACCCGGTCACCGGCGGCGATCCCGGCCGCGATCAGCCCCTTGGCCAGCGCCCTCACCTCGTCGCGGAACTCGCCGGCCGTGACGTCCTGCCAGGTACCGGCGCTGGTGCTGCGGCGCAGCGCGACCTGCCGCGGATGGTCAGCCGCCCGCCTGGACACGACCTCAGCGAGGTTCGCCGAATCAGGAATCTGCACGAGAGCCGGGATGCTGTGCTGGCGCACGACGCTGTCTCCTTACCGGGTGCCCTTGCCGCCGCGCTCACGGTATCGCGTAAAGCTACTGGCCGGTCGTGCGAAAGCCGGGTCACTGGCGGGTCCCGGCGGGGCGCGAAACCCGCATGATCAGGCTATCCGGGACCGCTTAGCGTGGTCTCATGCGGATTCACGTGGTGAGCGACGTGCACGGCCGGGCGGACGCGCTGCCCGCGGCGGCGCGCGACGCGGACGCGCTCATCTGCCTGGGTGACCTCCTTCTGTTCATGGACTACGCAGATCATCGCCGGGGCATCTTCGCGGACCTGTTCGGCGCGGAGGAGGCCCGCGCGTTCATGGCGCTCCGGCGCGCCCAGCGGTTCGATGAGGCGCGGGCCATGTCCGCGCGGCTGGCCACGTGCCTCCCGGACGGCTCGGTGCGCGCGGCCGTCGAGGGAGCGGCCGCCCGCCAGTACGCGGAGCTGTTCGCGGCGCTGCCCGAGCCCGCGTACCTCACCTACGGCAACGTCGATATCCCGCGCATGTGGGCCGAGCACCTGAAGCCCGGCCATCAGGTCTTCGACGGCGCGCGGGCGGAGCTGGACGGCTGGACGTCCGGCTTCGTCGGCGGCGGCCTGATCTCCCGGTACCGGACGCCCAACGAGGTCGGCGAGGACGCCTACGCCGTCAAGATCGAGGAGGTCGGAGCGGTCGATGTGCTCTGCACCCACATCCCGCCCGCCGTGCCCGAACTGCTCTACGACACCGCGGCGCGGCGGATGGAACGCGGCAGTGACGCCCTGCTGGCAGTGATCCGGCGGACTCAGCCACGGTTCGCGCTCTTCGGTCACGTGCACCAGCCGCTGGCGCGCCGGATGCGGATCGGCGCCACCGAGTGCATCAACGTCGGGCATTTCCGCGCCACCGGGCTGCCCTATGTCCTCCAGTGGTAGAGGTACGCTCCAAGGAGAGATCTGAGAGCAGGAGGCGCCACGTGACCGAACGGGACAGCCAGCCGGGCGGGGATCCGATTGGCGACCTCCAGCGGTGGCTGATGCGTTCGGGTGCGCGCGGTCTCACCAAGGACCTGACCGGCCAGGTTCGCCGGGCCCTGGGCCAGGAATCCTCCGCTAAGCGGGCCGACGTGTGGGATACCGCCACGACGCGCCCCATCCGCGACGAGGAGGCGCCCGAGTGCGCTTGGTGCCCGGTCTGCCGTGCCGCCCGCAGGCTGCGCGAGTCCCGCCAGAGTGGCCAGGGCTCGCCCGTGGCCGCGGCTGGCGATGCGCTGGCGTCCGTGCTCCAGGAGGCCTATTCGGCCTTCGAGGAGGTCATGAAGGCGCCGCAGCACACTTATCCGCAGGACCGGCACGGTGGGCCCGCAGAGCCGGCCCGGGGCTCCTGGTCAGACGCAGCCGATCCGCCCTGAGAGGCTGGTCGTGTGCCTGACGATCGGCATTGATGTCGGGGGCACCAAGGCCGCGGCCGGCGTCGTCGACGGTGACGGCCGGATCATCGAGAAGCTGAGGCGCTGCACGCCTGCGGCTAGCCCGTCCGAGACGGAGCAGGTCATCGCCGATGTCGTGATTGAGCTGGCGTCCCGGCACGACGTGGCCGCGGTTGGTATCGGCGCCGCCGGCTTCATCGACGAGACGCGCTCCATCGTCCTGTTCGCACCCAACCTCGCCTGGCGGGACGAGCCGCTGCGCAAGTCCGTGCAGGAACAGGCCGGGCTGCCCGTCTTCGTGGAGAACGACGCGAACGCGAGTCTCTGGGCCGAGTCCCGGTTCGGCGCCGCCCGCGGCTACCAGCACGTGTTCCTGATCGCCGTGGGCACCGGCATCGGGGCCAGCATCATGATCGGCGGGGACCTCTACCGCGGCCGGTTCGGCATCGCCGGTGAGCCCGGCCACTACCGGGTCGTGCCCGACGGGCGGCTCTGCGGCTGCGGCAACCGTGGCTGCTGGGAGCAGTACGCCAGCGGCAGCGCGCTGGTCGCTGAGGCGCGTGACTTCGCCCGGCGCAGCCCGGAGGGAGCCAAGCGCCTCCTGCAGCTGGGCGGGGGAACACCCGAGGGTATCTCCGGCTCCCAGGTGACCCAGGCGGCGCAGGAAGGCGATCCCGCCGCCCTGCGCTGCTTTCAGATCGTGGGGAGCTGGCTGGGCCAGGGCATGGCTGACCTGGCCGCGATCATGGACCCGGGCTGTTTCATCATCGGCGGCGGGGTGTCCGAAGCGGGCAGCCTGCTCGTCGATCCGGCCCGGTGGGCGTACGAAAGGGCGCTGCCCGGCCGCGGCTACCGCGATTTCGCCGACGTCCGGCTCGCGGAGCTGGGTGCCGACGCCGGCGTGGTGGGCGCCGCGGACCTCGCGCGCCGGCTCGCGGCGGCGTAAGCCGGCCCGCGGCGGCCTCAGCCCTAGACGACGGCGCCGTCGTCGGGACCGGAACCGTTCCGCGGGTCGTCGCCCATCCGCAGCACGAGGACGGCGAAGCCGCCCACGAACGCGCCGATGGCGAGGAACGCCGCCACTGCGGGCACGGTCCATCCCACCGCCGTCGCGATCAGCAGGTACGCGGGCCCGCCGAACAGCGCGGCCCATGCGCCCTTGCTGAGCGGGTCCAGCTTGGGCAGCGGCGGGGGCGGGGGCGGGAAGTAATGCTCCTCCTGCGACTCCGGTCCCCGGGGAGCCCGCTGGACCGGCTGGGCCGCCTCGCCCCAGGGCGACGGGGCGCCAGGCGGGGGGGCGGCGCCGTTCCGGCGGCCCGGGCCGGTCTCCGGGCCGGAGACGCCCAGCTCGCCGGGGGCACTTAGCTCTCCAGAGCCGCTCAGGTTGCCGGGACCGTTCAGCTTGCCTGGGCCGTTTACTTTGCCTGGGCCGTTTACTTTGCCGGGACTGTTCAGGTTGCCGGGGTCCGGCTGGCCCGGGTCACGCACCGGGTCGGCCGGGGCCGCCGGGCGGATGCCCGGAGGTGCTTCGCCGATGGGGAACGGGCCAGTTGCCTGCGGGGATTCCGGGGTTTGGGGGGATCGTGTGACTTGAGGGGCGCCAGGGATGGACGCGTTGTCCGGTTCCGGGAGGTTCTCGCGCTCGGGCCACGGGCTGCCGCCCTCGATGTCCGCAGGTGCGTCGTAATCAGCGATCAGTTCGAGCCAGGCCGCCTCTTCGTCGTTCTCGCCGCTGGTCACGTCCTTGTCTCGCACCTCCCTCCGGGTTACGTGGTCTCCGGCACGGTGCCGCCGGCGCACCAGGTCTGGTCCCGGCAGTGGTCCCGGACAAACTGCAGGCTTCCGCTAAAAATAGCCTGCGCGTCATTGTCCATCGTTGCAACGTGATAACTGTCGCCGCAGGTCCGGACGGTCAGCAGACCGGGGGCCAGGCCGGCCTCCAGCACCCGCATGCTGGCCTGCCCGACCACGTGATCCACGCTGCTCCGGTACACCAGCACCGGCTGGGTGACGCCGGGCAGTTGGCGGGTCGTCTGCCGCCAGATCTGCGGCAGCGACGCCGCCGCACGGACCGGAACCCGGTCGTAGGAAAGTTCCGCCGCTCCCGGTTTCTTGATGTCGCTGCCGACCCCGCGCAGCGACGGCAGGACGTACTTGAGCACCGGGGCCAGCAGGAAGCCCCTGGTGTCGGGGGCCAGCGACGGATTGACCAGCACCAGGCCACTGACGTCCGGCCGGTGGCATTCGGCGAGCCGCAGCGCGAGGCAGCCGCCAAGCGAAAGGCCCATCACGAACACTTCAGAGCACTGCGTGCGCAGCCCGGCCAGGACCCGCTCGGCCGCGGCATACCAGTCGGCGGAACTGGTCCGCGCCATGTCCTGCCAGGTCGTGCCGTGCCCGGGAAGCAGGGGCAGTGACACGGTCAGCCCCTGGGCGGCCAGGTACTCCGCCCAGGGCCGCAGCGATTGCGGGGTCCCGGTGAAGCCGTGGCAGAGGAGCACGCCTACGGCACCGCCCGCGCGGGACAACGGCTCTGCGCCTGGCAACAGCTCGGCCATGAAGCGCCGCTCCCTCCCCCCGTGGTCAACCGGCCGGTGCAAGGCATCGTCGCACGCGGGCGGCCAGATCGCACCCGCGTGGCGTTAAAACGCGGCTGAACGTGCGAATATTTGGGCGTGTACTACAAACTGGCGCAGCTTACCCTCGGCGTAATGCTGAAGATCGTCTTCCGTCCCTGGGCGGAGGGCGCGCGGAACGTACCGCGGCGGGGCCCGGCCATCATCGCCAGCAATCACCTGTCGTTCGCCGATCATTTTTTCGGCCCGCTCCCGCTGCGCCGGCAAGTGATCTTCCTGGCCAAGGCGGAGTACTTCACCGGGCGCGGGATCAAGGGCCTGATCAGCAAGGCCTTCTTCAGCGCCCTCGGCCAGATACCCGTGGACCGTGGCGGCGGCGCGGCCAGCGAGCGCGCGATCCGGACCGGGCTGCGCGTGCTCGGCGAGGGCAAGCTGCTCGGCATCTACCCGGAAGGCACCCGCAGCCCGGACGGCCGCCTCTACCGCGGCAAGACCGGCATCGCCCGGCTGGCCCTGGAGGCGCAGGTCCCGGTGATCCCGTGCGCGATGGTGGGCACGTTCGAGTTCATGCCGCCGGGCCGGACCCGGCCAAATTTCCGGGTCCGGCCGGGCGTACGGTTCGGCGAGCCGCTGGACTTCTCCCGGTTCTACGGGATGGCGTCGGACCGCCGCGTGCTGCGGAAGGTCACCGACGAGGTGATCCGCGCCATCGGGAAGCTTTCCGGCCAGGAATACGTGGACATGTACGCCCAGCAGGCCAAGGAGAAAATTGCGGCGGATGCCGAGCAGCTGACTGCGGGCGGGCCGCCGCCGGGAACCGCGCCCCCGTCCCCGGGAACGCCACCCGAAACGCCGCCGGAAACCGGGTCTTAAGGCCCGACCGATCTGCCCCCGCACGGGCTATGGTTGCCCCATGAGAGTGGGAGTCCTCACCGGTGGCGGCGACTGCCCCGGCCTAAATGCTGTTATCCGCGCCGTAGTCCGCAAGGGCGTGCAGGAGTACGGATACGAGTTTGTCGGCTTCCGTGACGGCTGGCGCGGCCCGCTGGAGGGGGACACTGTTCCTCTGGACGTGCGGGCGGTCCGCGGCATCCTGCCCCGCGGCGGGACGATCCTGGGGACGTCGCGGACCAATCCATTCGCCGGCCAGGACGGCGAGCGCCCGGGTGTGGAGCGGATCAAGGACAACCTGGCCGGCCTCGGGGTAGATGCCCTGGTCACGATCGGCGGCGAGGACACGCTCGGCGCGTCGACCCGGCTGTACGCCGAGGGCGTCAACGTCGTTGGCGTACCCAAGACGATCGACAACGACCTGGGCGCCACCGACTACACGTTCGGCTTCGACACCGCCGTGAACATCGCGATGGAGGCCATTGACCGGCTGCACACGACGGCGGAGAGCCACCACCGCGCGCTGATCGTGGAGGTGATGGGCCGGCACGCCGGCTGGATCGCGCTGCACGCCGGGATGGCCGGCGGCGCCAGCGTGATCCTCATCCCCGAGAAGCCGTTCGAGATCAAGAAGGTCTGCGAGTACGTCGAGCACCGGTTCCAGACGGGGTACTCGCCGATCGTCGTGGTCGCTGAGGGCGCGCATCCGGTGGAGAACGACCTCGCGGTCACCGAGCAGGGGGTTGATGCGTTCGGCCACGTGCGGCTGGGCGGCGTCGGGCAGATGCTGGCCGATGAGATCGAGAGGCGGACCGGCAGGGAGGCCCGCGTCGCGGTGCTCGGCCACATCCAGCGCGGCGGCACCCCCACCGCGTTCGACCGGGTGCTCGCGACCCGGTTCGGCGTGCAGGCGATCGAGGCGGTCCACGACAGCGCGTTCGGCAACATGGTGGCCCTGCGCTCCACCGACATTATCCGGGTGCCGCTGAGCGACGCGACCGCCGAGCTGAAGACCGTGCCCCCGGAGCGTTACGCGGAGGCCGAGGTCTTCTTCGGCTGAGCGCACCGCCCCCGGATCAGGGGACGGTCACGTTTCGGCGTTCAGGGCTGGCCTGGCGTCCGGGACCGGCTCGGCGGCCAGGACCGGGTTGCTGCCCTCCGTGGCTCTCATCCCGCGGATATCACCCGGGATGAGAGCCAGCGCGGACACCGTGGCGATGAGCGCCGCAGCACCGGGCTGCGTCTTCCGGACGCCGATGGCGCGCTGGCGTCCGCCCGATCCGGCTCAGAAGCCGGTGTAGATGGTGATCGTGCTGCCCTCGGGCGCCTGGCCGTTCGGGCTGTAGGCGAACACCTTGCTGAACGGCCCGAACCGGTTCACCGTCACGTTGAAACCGAGCTGCATCAGCGTCTGCCACGCCTGGCCGACGCTTACGCCGTCCACGTTCGGGATGGTGACCTGCGGCGGGCCGGCCGACACCCCGATCGTCACCGTCTCGTTGTCGGTGATCGACGTGCCCGCGGCCGGGGACTGCCGGGTGATGGTGCCCTGCGGCTGGCTGCCGCCGGTGTCCTGCTGGACGTTGAGCGTGATGCCGTTCTGCACCGCCCACTGCTGGATGCTCTGCTGGTCCTGGCCGACGAAATTGGGCAGCGGGGGCCCCTCGCTCACCGTGATGACGACAGGCGTCTGCTGCGGCGAGGACAGCCCGGCGGCCGGCTGGGTGCTGACCACGATCCCGGCGTCGACCGAGCCGGACGCGACCTTGCGGACCTGCCCGGTGGTCAGTCCGGCGCCACGCAGAGCCTGCTGGGCGCCGGCGAGCTGCTGGCCGGCCACGTCGGGCACCTTGATAATCCGCGGCCCGGCGGACGGGATGAGGGTGATCGCCGACCTCCTGCGGACGCGCCCGCCCATGCCCGGCACGGTGCGCGCGATCGTCCCGGCCCTGTCGTTGTTGTCCGTCACCCCGGCGCCCATCCGGACGGTGAAGCCGTCGGCACGCAGCGCCGTGACGGCGGCGGCGTTCGTCATGCCCGCGACCGCGGGGACCGTCGCGTACCCGGCCTGGGTGAACCACCACCCGGCGCCCCCGGCCACCGCGCAGATGAGCACCGCCAGCACGGCCAGCAGCCCGGCCCGGCGCTTGCGCCGGTAGCCGCCGCTGGAGCTATCGCCGTAGCCGACGTCGCCGCCCAGGTCATCGCGCCCGGCGATGACCGTCCGGCCGTCGCCGGGGGTCCCGAGGACCTGGGTGTGGTGCACTGCGCCATATCCAGGGGGGCCGAATCCCGCGGCCCCGTGTCCAGGAAACTTGTAACCAGCGGCGCCGTATCCGGGGGCGCCGTTCGCGACGAAGCCGGTCCCGGGCCCGGCCGCCGCCGGGGCGGCCCACCCGCTGTCGGCCGGCAGCACCCGCATGACGTCGTTGACCAGCCGGAGAAACTCGGCCGCGTCCGCCGGGCGGCCCCGCGGGTCCCGGCTCGTGGCCTGCGCGACGAGCCGGTCAAGCTCCGGCGGAATGCTGTGAACGGACCGCGAAGGCGCCGGGACCGTCTCGTTGACGTGCTTGTACGCCACCGTGAGCGGGCTGTCACCGGTATGCGGCTTGATCCCGGTGAGCAGCTCGAACAAGACGACGCCCGCCGCGTAGACGTCGGTGCGGGCGTCAGTGCCGGTTCCCCTGACCTGTTCGGGGGCCAGGTATGCCACGGTGCCGATGATCACGCCGGTCCGCGTCTGGCTGCTGACCGACAGCGCCCGGGCCAGGCCGAAGTCGACCACCTTCAGGTGGCCGTCCGGGGCGATCAGCACGTTTTCCGGTTTGACGTCCCGGTGCACGATCCCGGCCGTGTGCGCGGCCGCCAGGCCCGACAGCAGCGGCACCATGATGGACAGCGCCGCACGCGGCGGGAAGCGGCCCCGCTCGCTGAGCAGGTCCCGCAGGGTCCGGCCGGGCAGGTACTCCATGGCCAGGTACAGGTAGGGCCCGTCCCGGCCCTGGTCGTAGACGGAGACCACGTTCGGGTGCGGGAGGCGCGCGACCGACTTGGCCTCGCCGATGAACCGGTTGACGAAATCCTCGTCGCGCGCCAGGTCCGCGTGCATCACCTTGAGCGCTACCCGGCGATCCAGGCGGGTGTCGATGGCGCGGTACACCGTCGCCATGCCGCCGAGCGCAACCAGCGCTTCCACCTGGTAGCGGCCGTCAAGCAGCCGCCCGGCCAGGGGGTCCGCGAGGGTAGTGTCCATCAGGCCAAATTGTACGAGCAGGCCAACCACACCGGGCTGGATTACCCGCTTTGCGGTCCGCCGCTCGCCGGGGGTGATGAGGCGCTGGCGTAGCGGCGTAGCGGGACCCGGCCGGCCAGCCGCGCCATCCGCCCGGCGATGACAGCGTGCCGCATCGCCCCGGCCATCCGCTCTGGGTCCCTGGCGCGGGTCACCGAGGTCGCCAGCAGCACCGCGTCGCAGCCCAGTTCCATCGCGATCACGGCGTCACTCGCGGTCCCGATGCCGGCATCGAGGATGACGGGGACGCCTGCCTCCGCCACGATCAGCTCGATATTGTGCGGATTCCTGACGCCGAGCCCGGAGCCGATCGGCGCGCCGAGCGGCATGACCGCGGCGCAGCCGGCCTGCTCCAGGCGCCGGGCCAGCACCGGGTCGTCGCTGGTGTAAGGCAGCACGGTGAAACCCCGGGCGACGAGCATGTCGGCCGCGTCCAGCAGCTCGACGGGATCCGGCAGCAAGGTGCGCTCGTCCGCGATCACCTCGAGCTTCACCCATTCGGTGCCGAGCGCCTCGCGGGCCAGCTCAGCGGTGCGCACCGCGTCGGCCGCGGTATGGCATCCCGCGGTATTCGGCAGCACGCGGATACCGCGCCCGGGGAGCAGGCCCAGCACCGGATGCCCGGTGCCCGGGGCGACGCGGCGTATCGCCACGGTCGTTATTTCGGTGCCCGACGCCGAGAGCGCGCGGTCGAGAACATCCAGGCTCGGTGCCCCGCCGGTGCCCATGATGAGCCGCGAGCCGAACTTCTCACCTGCGATAACCAGTGGATCGTCCATTCAGCCACCCTGGACCGCGGTGAGCACCTCGACCTGGTCGCCGTCCGTCAGCGGGGTGGAATCCCACGCGGCACGCCGCACCACCTGGCCGTTGACCGCGACGGCGATGCCGCTGGCCGCGCTCGTCAGCAACCGGACCGCCTCCGCCGTCGTCGCACCGTCGGCCAGCTCGAACGCGCGCCCGTTGACGACGATATTCATCCGGGCCGTCCCCCCAGCTCAGGCCGGTTCCCGGGCGCCGGGCGGTTCGCGTGGAAGCGGCCGATCGTAAAGTGCGCCGCCACTTCGGGCAGCCGCCCGGTCTCCAGGTAGTCCGCGATGACGTCGGCGGTCACCGGCGTGAGCAGCACCCCGCTGCGGAAATGACCGGTCGCCAGCACCAGGCCGGCCGCGGCGCACGGGCCCAGGACCGGGGCGTTGTCCGGCGTTCCGGGGCGCAGCCGCGCGACCGCCTCGGTGATTCGAGTTCGGTGATCCCCGGCACCAGCGTCCGCGCGTCCCGCAGCAGTTCCCACAGTCCGCCGGCGGTCACCCGGGTGTCCGTGCCGAGTTCCTCCTGGGTCGCGCCCAGCACCAGCTCGCCAGTTTCCCGCGGCACGAGGTAGACCGGCGAGCCCCTGACGATGCCGCGAACGGTCCGGTGCAGGAAGCCGCTGTCCGGGGCGCGCAGCCGGACCACCTGCCCCTTGACCGGCCGGACCGGCGGCACGCAGTCCGCCGGGAGCCCGTCGATGTGCGCCGAGTTCCAGCCGGCCGCGAGCACCGTCCAGTCCGCCGTGATCGTCGTTCCGTCGGCGAGACGGATACCGCAGACCCGTCCGGCGCCGCGCGGGCCCGCCTCCTCGCGACACGCGTCCGGTCCCCGCCCCGCCGTTGTGGTGCGGCCCGGCCAGGCCCGTTCGGCATCTCGGATGATCTGCGCGACGGGCTGCCTGATCAGCCGGACCCCGGCCTGCGCGGCCGCGGCCAGCAGCGCACGCGTGAGCAGCCGCGGATCAACCGAGCCGTCCGCCTCGGCGAGCAGACCGCCGCGCACCGACGGATCCAGCATTGGCTCGAGGCGGCGGCACTCCCGCGCCGTCAGCCGGCGGCCCGGGAAGGCGAGGCTGTCCTGCAGTGCGTGCAGCTCGTCGATGACGGCGAGGTCGTCGGCGTCGTAGCCGACCTGGAGGGTGCCGGTCCGGCGGAAGCCGGCCGGTTCGCCCGTCGCCGAGGTCAGTTCCGCCACGAAGCCGGGGTAGCGCTCCAGCGACGCCGCGCCGAGCGCGAACAGCTCCTTCTCCGTGTAGGTGGCCTCGGAGACCGGGGTGAGCATGCCGGCCGCGGCGTGACTGGCGCCCTGGCCGGGGGAAGGGTCGGCGACCGTCACGCTGAACCCTCGCTGGGCGGCCCGCCAGGCGATGCTCAGGCCGATCACTCCGCCGCCGGCCACGATCACTGTCGCCAATCGCTTTCGCTCCCTTCGCCGGCATGATCCGGATCAGGTTCTGCGGTCGGAAACTCGCCAGTTTCCCTCTCAGTCCGGTCTCCACCGGACTCCCGCGCGTTGCGCCTAGCCTATGTCGTCATGCAGGTCGTCATCGCTGGCGGGGGGCTGGCCGGGCTCCGGACCGCCGAGGAGCTCCGGGCGCGGGACTTCGGCGGCCCGATCACGATGATCGCCGCCGAGAGCAGGCCGCCGTATGACCGGCCGCCGCTGTCCAAGCAAGCGCTGTCCAAGCAAGCACTGTCCAAGCAGGCACTGTCGAAGCAGGCACTGTCGAAGCAGGCGCCGTCTGAACGGACGTCGCCGGAGCAATCACCGCCTGCACAGTCGGCGTCCGGGGAGGTTCTGGCCGGGGAGGCTCTGCCGGGGGAGGTTCTGGCCGGGGAGCCGGACGCGGCCGGGATCCGTGCCGCGCTGGACACCACGCTCCGGGCGGACTTTACCGCGCTCGGCGTCGACCTGCGGCTGGGCGAGCCCGCGACCGGCCTGGAACTGGCCGGGCCCGCCGGGCCCGCCGGGCCGGGCAGCTCGGGCGGGCCGCGCGGCCTGGTGCGCACGCCGCGCGGTGAGTACCCGTTCGACCGCCTGGTCGCGGCCACCGGAGCGGAACCGGTCGCCCTGCCCGGCCCCGGACGCCAGCGATTTCTCCGCACCCACGAGGACGCGCTGGAGCTCCGCGCCCGGCTGCGACCGGGGGTGCGCCTGGTCATCGTCGGAGCGGGCTGGATCGGGGCCGAGCTCGCCACCGCCGCGGCCGCCCGCGGCTGCCGCGTCGCCGTCGTGGAGGCCGGGCCGGCTCCGCTGGCCGGAGCGGTCGGCGCCGAGGTCGGCGCGCAGACGGGCCCGTGGTACGCGGCCGCCGGCATCGAGCTGCGGATATCGCAGACCGTCGAGTCGGTGGAGGACGGCGGGCTCGCCCTGGCCGGCGGCGGGTGGATTCGCGCCGACGAGATCGTGACCGCGGTCGGAGTCCGGCCGGCGGTGGCTTGGCTGGCGGGCTCCGGCGTCCGGCTCGACAACGGGGCCGCCACCGACGAGCACCTGCGCACGTCCGCGCCGGACGTCTACGCGGTCGGCGACTGCGCGTCCTTCAGGTCGCTCAGGTACGGCCGGCGGCTCCGTTTCGAGCACTGGGACGTGGCGCTGCAGGCCCCACGGGTGGCGGCGGCCAACGTCCTCGGCGGCGAGGAGGTTTACGACCCGGTGCCCTACTCCTGGTCGGAGCAGTTCGGCCGGATGATGCAGTACGCCGGGTACCACGGGAGCGCCGACCGGCTGGTCTGGCGTGGTCCCGGCCCGTCCGCTCCCGGCCCGTGGACGGCGTGCTGGCTGTCGGGGTCCCGGCTGGTGGCGGTGCTCGCGGTCGACCGGCCGCGCGACCTGGCCCAGGGCCGTCGCGTCATCGCGGCCGGAACGCCCGTTGACGTCGGCTTGCTCACCGATCCCGCCGTGCCGCTGAAGAACGCCGCCGTGAACTAGGCTGTGCATCCGTGCTTCTGCTTGCCTTCGACACCGCGACTCCCGCCGTCACCGTGGCCCTGCATGACGGACAGCGCGTGCTGGCCGAGACCGTCACGGTGGATGCGCGCAGGCACGGTGAACTGCTCGCCCCGTCTATCGCCAAGGTCATCGCCGATGCGGGCGCGGAGCCGGGCGATCTGACCGCGATAGCGACCGGGGTGGGCCCGGGTCCCTATACCGGGCTGCGCGTGGGCGTGGTCACGGCACGGGTATTCGGCCGGACGCTCGGCATCCCCGTCTACGGCGTCTGCACTCTCGACGTCCTCGCGCGCGCCGCGGTCCCCGCCGCGGCCGGCCGGGAGTTCCTCGCCGCCACCGACGCGCGCCGAAAGGAGCTCTACTGGGCCCGCTACGAGGGGTCAGGATCGCGGGTCACCGGGCCTGCCGTCAGCCGTCCCGCCGAGATCCCGGATGCCGCCGTTCTGCCCGTCGCGGGACAGGTGGCGACGCTCTACCCCGATGAGCTCGGCGAACCGATCTGGCGGGAGCACCCCGCCGCGGTCGTCCTGGCGGAACTGGTCGCCGAGCGCCTCAGCAGTCCCGAGACCGGCCTCAGCGGGCCCGGCCTCAGCGGGCCCGGCCTCAGCGGGCCCGGGACCGATAGGGAGCTGCTGCCGCCCGAGCCGCTGTACCTGCGCCGGCCGGACGCCCGGGTTCCCGGCCCGCCCAAGAGGGTGACATCGTCGTGAACATGCGGCTGCGCCTGCTGCGCCACGACGATCTTGGGGCCGTGCTGGACCTGGAGCGTTCACTCTTCCCCGACGACGCGTGGTCGCCGGGCATGTTCGCTGAAGAACTCGCCATGCAAGGACGCGGCCGCCACTACGTGGCGGCCGGGGAAGGGCACAAACTTGTGGGATACGCCGGGATGACGCTGCCTGGTGGCCGCCAGGCCGAGGTGCTGACGCTAGCCGTCACCACGGGACACTGGGGCCGGGGGATAGGTTCCGCGCTGCTGACCAATCTGCTGGCAGAGGCAGCCCGGCACGCCTGCGCGGAAGTGTTCCTTGACGTGCGCGCCGACAATCCGCGGGCCCAGGACCTCTACCGGCGGTTCGGTTTCTTCGACGTCGGAATCCGGCGCGGCTACTACCAGCCTTCCGGCATGGACGCGATCGTGATGCGCTGCGGCCTCAGCCAGCCCGCCACGCCCGATCGCGCGGGGCGAGCCGGCACGGCGCCCGCGGGCGGTGTGCAGTGACGGGCCCGCTCGTTCTCGGCATCGAGACCTCCTGCGACGAGACGGGGGCCGGACTGGTCCGCGCGCACGAACTGCTGGCCGACGCGGTGGCGTCCAGTGTCGATGAGCACGCCCGGTTCGGTGGCGTCGTCCCGGAAGTAGCCAGCCGGGCCCATCTGGAGGCGATGATCCCGTCGGTCGACCGGGCGCTGGCCGAGGCAGGCGTCACGCTGGCCGACGTGGACGCGATCGCGGTGACGGCGGGCCCCGGCCTGGCGGGTGCCCTGCTGGTGGGCGTGGCGGCGGCCAAGGCGTACGCGCTCACGCTGGGAAAGCCGTTGTACGGCGTCAACCACCTGGCCGCGCACGTAGCCGTCGACCAGCTTGAGCACGGCCCGCTGCCAGCGCCGGTCATCGCGCTGCTCGTATCGGGCGGCCATTCGTCGCTGCTGCTCGTCCCCGACGTCGCGGGCGAGGTGATATCCCTCGGCGTGACCGTCGACGACGCCGCCGGCGAAGCGTACGACAAGGTCGCCCGGGTGCTCGGCCTCCCGTTCCCGGGTGGCCCGCCCATCGATAAGGCGGCCCGGTCTGGTGATCCGGCCGCGATCGCGTTTCCGCGGGGGAAGTACCACGACGGGTCGCTTGACTTCTCTTTCGCGGGCCTGAAGACAGCCGTGGCCCGGTGGGTCGAAGAACGCGCCGCCCGCGGCGAACCGGTCCCGGTGGCCGATGTCGCCGCGTCCTTTCAGGAGGCGGTCGCGGACGTGCTGACCCGCAAGGCCGTCGCCGCCTGCCTCCGGCATGGCGTCGGCCACCTCGTCATCGGCGGCGGCGTGGCGGCCAACTCCCGCCTGCGCGCCCTGGCCGAGGAACGCTGTACGGCCGCCGGCATCCGCCTGCGCGTTCCGCGCCCCGGCCTGTGCACCGACAACGGCGCGATGGTGGCCGCCCTCGGTTCCGAACTCGCTTCGCGGGGCCTTCCGCCGTCGCCGCTGGACCTGCCCGCCGACTCCGCCCTCCCCGTCACCGAGGTGGTCGTCCGCTAGCCGGGTTCGATGAGCCCGGGGGAAGCCGTCTCCAGGTCCGCGGGACAGAGCACCAGGTCAGGCCGTCTCGAGAACCTGGAAGGCCTCAGCGAGCCGGCCGTCACCCAGGCCCGCGCGCCCAGCCGAGGCGGCGAGCCGCTCGCGCAGCCGCGCGTTGAGATCGGTCAGCTGGCGGGTCTGGCTGTCGTGTGCGCGCAGCGCTGCCAGCTTGCGCGGGAACGTGTCGGTCACGTCCACGTAGTGGTTCGGCGCCGGGCCGCCGGAGATCCAGACCTCCCCGGCCGCCCAGGCGGCGAGTCCCTCGCCGGCGGCCAGTTCCGGGAAGGCGAACGGGTTACGCGCGTCCGGGTACACGGCGTCGAGGGCCGCCGACCCCACCGCGCGGTGGTCGGGATGGCTGATCCCTATCCGCGCGTAATTGCGCTCCGGGCTGGGGCACACCACCCGATCCGGCCGGACCTGCCTGATCACGCGGGCCAGGTCCCGGCGCAGGCCGATACTCGGCTCGACCCTGCCGTCGGGGTAACCGAGGAACCGGACGTCGTGCACGCCGACGCACTTCGCGGCCGCGGTCTGCTCCGCGCGGCGCAGCGGCGCCATCTCCGCGCGCGGGAACGTCTCGTCGAATCCACCCGCGTCGCCGTCGGTGACGATGCAGTAGACGACATCGATCCCCGCGGCGGTCCACACGGCGATCGTCCCTGCGGCGCCGAAGTCCAGGTCATCGGGGTGCGCCGCGATGGCGAGCACCCGGCTGATCTCAAAGTCCTCTCGCACATCCGTGATCCTACGAAATCGCACTGACAGTACGATGGTCGCCGCCCTCGGTATTACGCTCGCGGTTTTCCGGTCTGTGATATGGCTGTTGCTCAGCGTGTTGCACCGCTGAGCGCGATCTGCAGGTCAGCGTCCACTCGGCCGGCACGGAGACCTCAAGCGAATGGCATGGCTACATGGAAGGCGCACTCCGTTCCGGCGATCGTGCCGCTGAAGAGATGCCGCACGCCGATTCGGATCCCCGGAGACGACCATGACCCAAAGCCGCGAGCAACCACCGGCGCCGAGCCGCAGCCTGGCTACCCGGCACCGTCGGCTGGGCCGATCAATGTGCACGCTGAGGCGCGGGATGCGGTGCAGCGGGAACTCTACCGGATCAGGGCAGCTCGTCGTGGATCTTCTCGAGCAGCCTGATAGTGTCCGCCGCCGTCTCGGCCTGGACGCAGAGCCGCTCCATGACCTCGAGGTACCGGTCCACCTCGGTGGGCTTGTCGATGTAGAGCGCGCTGGTCAGCTGCTCGAGATAGACGACGTCGGACAGCTCCGGCTCGGCGAAGCGCAGGATCGAGAACGGGCCGCCCGCCGCCGAGTGACCGCCCACGCGGAACGGGACGATCTGCACCGTCACGCAGGGATTCGCGGCCATCGTGATGAGGTGCCTGAGCTGCTCACGCATGACGCCAGGACCGCCGATCGGGCGGCGCAGCACCGCCTCGTCGAGCGCCGCCCAGAACCGCGGCGCGGTCGGCTTGGTCAGCAGCCGCTGGCGGCCCAGCCGCAGGTCAACCCGCCGGTTCAGCTCCTCCTTGCTGATGGAGGCGTATCCAAGGCGGATCACTTCGCGGGCGTAGGACGGCGACTGCAGCAGACCCGGCACGAACTGCACTTCGTAGTTGCGGATGACCGAGGCGGCGGCCTCGAGGCTGATGTACGGCTCGAACCAGTGCGGCAGCAGATCGCCGAAGTCGTGCCACCAGCCGGGGTTGCCGGCCTCCTGGGCCAGGGCCAGCAGGCTGGCCCGCTCGCCAGGGTCGGTCACGCCGTACAGGGTCAGCAGGTCGCTGACGTCGCGGTCCTTGAAGCCGACCCGGCCGTGCTCCATCCGGCTGATCTTGGAATGCGAGCCGCGGATGGCCTCGGCGGCCTGCTCTGTCGTGATTTCCCGGGCCTCACGTAGCCGTCGCAATTGTGCACCCAGAACGATCCGCTGAACGGTCGGTCCACTCGCGCGCCGACCGATACTCCGGACCGGGCCCTCCCAGGCGACGCCCTCAGACGCGCTCATCGCCACCCCTCGGTCGTTGTCAAATAGCAGCGCGTGGCCAAGTCTTGCATGTGATCTTGAGATTGCAAAGCGTGCAAATCATAATTTGAGATGGCTTTTTGTTACCAGGAAGTTAAGCAGACGGTTAGCCATGCGCTGGTCTCCGGGCCGCTGACTGCCCACGCCGTCCCGCGAACAGGGCAAGGCGCGTGCACTGAGCGTCCCTTTACGGGCACGCCGGACTCGTTCAGATACGCCCCGGCGACGCCCGGCGGACCCGGCTCACGACACCAGGCGGTCGAACTCGCCGTCCTTGGCCCCCTGCAGGAACGCGGCGATCTCGGCCTGGGTGTAGACCAGCACGGGACCCGCCGGCTGGCGGGAGTTGCGCACCGCGATCTCACCGCATGGCAGGCACGCGACCTCCACGCAGTTACCGCTCGGATTACTGTGCCTGCTCTTGAGCCAGGTGAGGTGGCCCAGCGCCGTGCCTGGCATCCCGTTGTACGGCTCATCCATGACGTGTCTCCCGTAATGAGGTCACTAACTGAACGTGGGCCTCTGCTGACGCGTTCAAACCGCCGAATTTCGGCCGCGGTGCGATGGCGTGCCTGGGAGGAGGAAACGCCGGGCCGGTGGCCTGGCGGTACCTGCCGCCGGTACCTGCCGCCGGTACCTGCCGCCGGTACCTGCCGCCGGTACCTGCGGCCGGTACCTGCGGCGCTGTGTGGCCCGGCTGCCGCACCCTCCTCGGGGCTCAACCGGCCTTGCCTTTCTGGTCCGGCGTGCGCCGTTGTTCGTGACTGTCCCCAACCCCGTATCCATAGCCGTGTACATATAGAATGGCAGCGTGCACATTCGGATGAACGTGCATTTGGCCTTGCACTTGCACAATGTATCAGGCAGCATAGGGATGACGGGTACCAATACAGTGCGCCGGACAGAGCTCCGCACCTGCGATGACATCGCATGGACCGCCGGCAAGTACCCGGCTGCGGGCCGTCTCCGGAACCAGGGGTGACGACTTGGCTTTAAGCGGCTCCGCCGGATCCGAGCCTGGGTTGTCTTCACCCCGGCTCTTGCCCGTGCCGTCCGCCTGGTGGGAAACACCGGCCGTCACCTCCTGCGTGCTGGCCGCGCGGCCTGAGTCAGCCGGTACCGCCCGGCATTTCACCCGGGAAGTCTTTATCTCGTGGGGCTTCGGCCAGCTCGTGGACGAAGCGGAAACGATCATTGGCGAGCTCGTCGTCAACGCGGTCCAGCACGGGACGCACGACACCGCGGGTCACAGCTGGCGCGGAACCACGGGGCGTGCGCGGGGCACGAACGGGTACCCGCGGGCCAGAGCCCGGGCCGCCTGGGGCAGCCACGGGAATGCCGGCGGTGACGCGATGCTGCGGCTGTGCCTGCTGCGCCGGGTGGGCGAAGTCATGCTGGCTGTCATCGACGCCAGCGACGACGCGCCGATGCTGCGGCAGCCCGACTGGGTCAAGGAGAGCGGCCGCGGACTGCAGATCGTCCACGCGCTCAGCAGCGTGTGGGGGTGGAGCCCCATCGAAGGTCACGGTAAGGCCGTCTGGGCTGTGCTGCCGTACCAAGGACCGGCGCCGTCCGCAGGATTATCGATGCCGAACGGGCCTGTCCGGGACCGCTCCCCGTGCGGCGGACGGCGCCACCGGGGGCCCCGGGCCCATCGTGTCAGCCGTGCGCCGCCGCTTCCGGCTGGCCGGGGGCTTCCTCGACCGTCATGAGCACGTACTCCACCAGCGCGATCAGCACTTCCTTGGCCGAGTCCTTGCTCCGCGCGTCGCAGAGCACGACCGGGAGACCCGGGTCCAGGTCCAGGGCGACCCGGATGTCGTCCGGGTCGTGGGTGACCGACCCGTCGAAGCAGTTCACCGCGACGATGAACGGGATCTGGCGCCGTTCGAAGTAGTCCACGGCCGGGAAGCAGTCCGCGAGCCGCCGCGTGTCGGTCAGCACCACCGCGCCGAGCGCGCCGACGGCGAGCTCGTCCCACATGAACCAGAACCGGTGCTGGCCGGGCGTGCCGAACAGGTACAGGACCAGATCCGCGCGCAGGCTGATCCGGCCGAAGTCCATGGCGACCGTGGTTGTGGCCTTGCCCTCGATCCTGGACGTGCTGTCGGTCCGCAGGCCCTGCTCGGTCAGCGGTTCCTCGGTACGGAGAGGCTTGATCTCGCTGACCGCTCCCACCATCGTGCTCTTGCCCACGCCGAAGCCGCCGGCGAGCAGAATCTTGATCGCTGTGTGGCCTGGCCCGGCGGTGACCGCCGGCTCAAAGTGCCCGTAGGCCATTGAGCACCTCTCTCAAGATGTGACTGTCGCGGCGACTCTGCCCGGTCTCCGGGGCACGGATGACGATGAACCCGGCGTCGCGAAGGTCAGCGAGCAGGATCCGGACGACACCGAGGGGCAGGTTCAGCTCGGACGCCAGGTCGGCCACGGTGGTCGGCCGCCGGGACAGGTTCAGGGCCCACATCTGCTCGGGGCTCAGCGCGGCCGGGTCCGAGATCTCCTTACGTGTCGCTCTGACCGTCGCGACCAGATCGAACTTTTCGCCGGCATGCCGCGTCCTGCCACCGATCAGCGCGTAGGGGCGCACGACCGGACCGGCCTCGGAATCTAGCCACCGTTCCCCGGGGCTCGGCATAAGACGGCTCACTCCGTGTACAGGCCGTCCTGGGTGAGCATCACGGCCTTGCTGACCTGCGGGACTCGGTTCATCAGGTCGTCAGGCAGCCAGTTCAGCTCGCCGCCCTGGTGCACGTAACGAGGTGTCACCGCGTTTCCCCGGGTTTGCGATCACGATCAGATGTCATCGTCACCCCCCGGATAGCTCTGCTCGTTGTGGCTGCTTGTGGCCTCCGCTTCCGTGTCGTGCGCCGTGTCGCCTGCTGTGCTCGCGGTACTCCCCGGGTCGGCCGAGCGGGTCTCGTGGGTCTCGTTGGCCTCGTGGGTCTCGTTGGCCTCGTGGGTCTCGTTGGCCTCGTGGGTCTCGTTGGCCTCGTGGGCGGCGGGTGTGCCGCCGGCCCGCGTGCCCTGCTCCGGCGAGCCGCTCTCGGGCTCGGCGCGTCCCCGCTGCCAGCCGCGCTGCATCGCCGACAGCGCGGTGCGAATGTCCTCGGGCGAGCGGTTGGCCACGTTGTCCCCGGACGCCGCCGATGGGTTGCTGCTGGGCGTGGCCCGGTCGCGAAGCTGCGGAGCCAGGTTGGCCTGCCGTACCCGCTTCGGCAGCCCCTTGAAGGTCTCGTCCGGCTGCGCCTGGGCCTCGTCCTGACCGGTGAATGATCCCGCGGGCGGGAACGACGGTTCCGCCTGCGCCTCCGGGTGGGGCGGCTCGGCCGGGGGCAGCGGCGCCTGCGGCGTCGGGAAGGGTGTTTCGTGCGACGAGTATGGCCGGTAGGTGTCCGCGGGTGGCGAGGCCTGGTCACCGGACGCGAACCGGGCCGCCGGCGGCTGGCCCGTGCCGTTGGCGCCGGGCGCCGGGCGGTCGTACGGCCACGGCAGGCCCGTTTCCGTCTGTGCCGGGCCGGTTTCCCCCGGCGTCCCGAGCGAAGAGCCGCTCGGCGGGGAAATCCAGCCGTACGCCTGGCCGGTGAAGGGGTCGGTGCCGTACGGCTGTTCGCCGCGGGACCCGGTGGAGCCGTAGGGCTGGCCGCCGTAGGGCTGGCCGCCGTTGGACGGGCCGCCGTTGGACGGGCCGCCGTTGGACGGGCCGCCGTTGGACGGGCCGCCGTTGGACGGGCCGCCGTTGGACGGGCCGCCGTTGGACGGGCCGCCGTTGGACGGGCCGCCGTTGGACGGGCCGCCGTGGGACGGGCCGCCGTTGGACGGGCCAGTGTAGGGGCCGGTGCCGGCGGTCGGCTCCGGCGCGAATGACCCGAACGGGTCATGGCTCCCGGCCACCCGCGCGTCCCCGTTGACCGGGCCGGACGAGCCGTTGCCCTGCGGCAGTGCGCTCCACGGCTGGCCGGTGAGCTGCGTGCGCGAGGAGGACGGGGGCACCGTCGTGCCCTCGCCGGGCCCGCTACGGCCAGCGGCCCACTCCGAGGAGATGGCGGTCATCCCGGTGGGGAGTCCCGCCACGAAACCCTCTTCCACGCCGACCAGCGCGGCCGGGATGAGCACGATCGCGGTGGTGCCGCCGTACGGGGATGGGCGCAGCGTCACCCGGATGCCGTGCCGCTTGGCGAGCTGCCCGACGACGAACAGGCCCAGCTGCTCGCTGTTGAAGACGTCGAACTCCGGCGGCTCGGCGAGACGGCGGTTGAGCTCCGCGTAACGCTGCTCGCTCATCCCGAGGCCACGGTCCTCGATCTCGACCGCGAACCCGCTCGCCACCAGGTCGCCGGAGACGCGCACCGGCGTGTACGGCGGGGACAGCGTGGCGGCGTTCTCGATGAGCTCGGCGAGCAGGTGGATGACATCCGCCACGGCCGGCCCGGTGAGCGCCGCCTGCGACGGGGTGGTCACCGTCACCCGCGAGTAGTCCTCGACCTCGGCGGCCGCGGCCCGCAGCACGTCGATCATCCGGACCGGGTGCACCCAGCCGCGGCCCGGCGCGGCGCCGGACAGGATGATCAGGCCCTCGGAGTGCCGGCGCATCCGGGTTGTCAGGTGGTCGAGGCGGAAGAGGTCTTCGAGGATCTCCGGGTCCGTCGTGTGGCGCTCCATGGCGTCCAGCACCGTAAGTTCCCGGTGCAGCAGCGACTGGTTGCGCCGGGCCAGGTTGCGGAACACGTCGTTGATTCCGCGCCGCATCCTGGCCTCGCCGACCGCGGCCTCGATGGCCGTGCGCCGGGCCGCGTCGAACGCCTGGCCGACCCGCCCGATCTCGTCCCGGCCGAATTCGGCCGGCGTCCCGGTCAGCTCCTCGACGGGAACGTCCTCACCGCGGCGCAGCCGGGCGACGACGCCGGGCAGTTCCACGCCGGCCAGCGTGACCGCGGACTGCTCGAGCTGGCCGAGCCGGCGGATGATCCACCGCCCGATCAGGATGGACAGGCCGATGGACAGCAGCAGGCCGAGCAGGCCGACCCCGCCGGCCAGCGCCACCCGCCGCCAGGCTGCGCTGGTGATCGTGCTGGCGTTGTGGGCCTGCTGCTCGACAGTACCGGCGCCCGCGAAGAAGATACCGGTCGACATCGCCTTCACCGCCGGATTCCACTGGGCCGCGGTGAACGGCGGGAACGGGGTGGAATCAGCGGCGACCGCGTCCTCGAGCCGAGTGAGCCCGGCCTGTATCGAGGCCGGTGCGTAGCGGTTCATTTGCGCGCTGAACGCGGCCAGGTCGGGGGGATCAAGCCGGGTGACGGCCGCCTGGTACATCGCCTGGCGCGCCCCGGCGAGCTGGGTGGCCTGGACACGCGTGGCCGGGGCCAGCTGGTGCGCTGCGAGCGACGCCGACACCAGCGCGTCCTCCTGGCTCAGGAACTCGCCCGACTCGGTGCTGTTGATGATCGCCAGCAACTTGGTCGCCGCGGTGGCGTCGGTCAGGCTGGCGTTCTCCTTGACGAACAGCTGCAGTTCCTGGGTCAGGATGTTGCTGAAGTCGCCGAACACTTCGGCCGGGGCGATCGCCCGGGCGAGCACCGCCGCGCGGATGCTGTACAGGCCCTCGATGCTCGCGAGCATCTGCCTGATGACCGTCTCTTCGCCGGTGGTGGCGGCCCCGGTCGCGGCCGGGCCGGTCATCTTGGCCTGGAAGCCGGGGAACGCCTGGGCGGTCGCGGTCTGGGCCGCCTGGAGCTGGGCCCGGTTCGCGGCGGTCGGCGCCGCCAGGTAGACCATCGACGCCTTGCGCTCGTTCTGGATGAAGTCGTCAAACTGGGCCGCCGGCACGGAGGTCGCGTTGATCAGGTTCGGTGCCCGGTCCAGGTTCACGGCGTCCCCGACCGTGATGTACAGCACGAAGGCGTACAGACCGATCACGGTCAGCAGCGGGACGGTTGCGAGGAAGCAGAGGAGGCGGCGTATCGAGGGGCCGCGCCATCCCCCAGCGCGCTGGCCGTTGGTGTTAGGCATCCTTACCCTTGGCGAGAGGCGTGCGATCAGATCTTCCGGTGCCGCCTTCCCGCGGGCAGGACCGCGTCACCGGTAGGCCCGCTCAAAGTATCGAAATGGGCGTTTACCCGTACACGCATTCATAAATAATTACGGCATTAACCGTAAAGGAACTAAGGGTATCGGACCGGATCGGGCTAGTAATCACCACCTCCGATGCGCGGCTTCTGCGCGCTTATGGCCCCTCGCCCGCCCGCTGGCTCGCCGCCGGGCACACGGGATGTCAGCGGGAGCGCCTACGCTGTTCGGGTGACCGCTACGGCTGCTGATTTCCTCCTGGACGGGCTGAACGCGCAGCAGCGTGCTGCGGTGATCCACGCCGGCAGCCCGCTGCTGATCGTGGCAGGCGCGGGTTCCGGGAAGACCCGGGTGCTGACCCACCGGATCGCCTACCTGCTCGCCGAGCGGGACGTCCTGCCGAGCGAGATCCTGGCCATCACCTTCACCAATAAGGCGGCCGGCGAGATGGCGTCGCGGGTGGCGGCGCTGGTCGGCCCGCGCGCCCGGGCGATGTGGGTGATGACGTTCCACTCCGCGTGCGTCCGGATCCTGCGCCGGGAGGCGAAGCGCCTGGGCTATCCCTCCTCGTTCTCGATCTACGACCAGGCCGACTCGCAGCGCCTGATGGCCCTGGTCTGCCGCGAGCTGGAGCTCGACGCCAAGCAGCACCCGCCCAGGGCGCTGCACGCCCAGGTCTCCAACCTCAAGAACGAGCTCATTGACCATGAGACCTTCGCCGCGGGGGCCCGGACGCACCGGGAGAGGGCGCTCGCCGAGGCCTACGCCGAGTACCAGCGCCGGCTGACCGCGGCCGGCGCGATGGACTTCGACGACCTGATCATGGTGACGGTCTGCCTGTTCCAGGCGTTCCCGGAGGTCGCGGCCGCCTACCGGCACCGCTTCCGGCACGTGCTGGTGGACGAGTACCAGGACACCAACCACGCGCAGTACGTCCTGATCCGGGAGCTCGCGGGCGCGCACGCCAGCCCGGACGGCCCGGGGACCGATGGCGAGCCCCCCGCCGAGCTGTGCGTCGTCGGTGACGCCGACCAGTCGATCTACGCCTTCCGCGGCGCGACGATCAGGAACATCGTGGAGTTCGAGCAGGACTTTCCCGACGCCCGCGTGATCGTCCTCGAGCAGAACTACCGCTCCACCCAGAACATCCTGTCCGCGGCCAACGCCGTGGTGTCCCGCAATGCGGGCCGCAAGCCGAAGAATCTGTGGTCCGACCAGGGCGCCGGGCCGCTGATCACGGGGTACGTCGCCGACAGCGAGCACGACGAGGCCGCGTTCGTCGCCGAGGAAGTGGACCGGCTCACCGACGCGGGCGAGGCCACGCCCGGCGACGTGGCCGTGTTCTACCGGACCAACGCGCAGTCGCGTGTGTTCGAGGAAGTCTTCATCCGGGTCGGCCTGCCGTACAAGGTGATCGGCGGGGTCCGTTTCTACGAGCGCCGCGAGGTGCGGGACCTGCTGGCATACCTTAGGCTGATCGCCAACCCGGCCGACGAGGTGTCGCTGCGGCGGGTCCTCAACGTGCCCAAGCGGGGTATCGGCGAGCGGGCCGAGGAGTACGTGGCCGCCTTCGCGTCGCGCGAGCGGATCAGCTTCGCCGCCGCGCTGGCCCGGCCCGGCGACGTGCCCGGCCTGGGCGGGCGGCCCGTGCAGGCCATCGAGCGGTTCAACGCGCTCATCGACGGCCTGCGGGAACTGGCCGCCGACCGCCCGGTGGCCGACCTGGCCGAGGCGGTCCTCGACCGCTCCGGTTACCAGACCGCGCTGGAGGAGTCAAACGACCTGCAGGACGCCAGCCGGGTGGAGAACCTCCAGGAACTGGTCTCGGTCGCCCGCGAGTTCGACGGCCAGAACGAGGGCGGGTCGCTCGCCGGCTTCCTCGAGCAGGTATCGCTGGTCGCCGACGCGGACCAGATTCCGGACGGTGCCCAGCACGGCGGCATGGTCACTCTGATGACCCTGCACACGGCCAAGGGGCTGGAGTTCCCCGTGGTGTTCCTCACCGGCATGGAGGAGGACGTCTTCCCGCACCAGCGGTCCGCCACCGATGAGAAGGAACTGGAAGAGGAGCGGCGGCTGGCCTACGTGGGGATCACCCGCGCCATGCGGCGCCTCTACCTGACCCGCGCGGTGGGCCGGATGTGGTGGGGACGCCCGTCCTTCCACCGCCAGTCGCGGTTCCTCGGCGAGATCCCCCGGTTGCTGATCGAGTGGCGGCGGGACGAGGGGGCGGCTACGGCTCCGGCGATGGAGCGCGCCGCGCAGCGGCCGGGGGTGGACTCACCCGGCAACCGGCAGGTGCCGGCGCTCGCGCCAGGGGACATGGTCACCCACGACAAGTTCGGGCTCGGCACGGTGGTCTCGGTCGACGGCGCGGGCGACCGCGCCGAGGCGAAGATTGATTTCGGCGCTGACTACGGCGTCAAGCACCTGGTGCTTCGTTACGCGCCACTGGAAAAGCTGTAACTTAAAGCCGAAGGTAATGCGGCCGGCACCCAACGGAAAAGCCTTCGGCCGCGGCTGGGCAGGATGCATTTATGGGCAATATCCGTGTCGTCATCGCGAAGCCTGGCCTGGACGGGCACGACCGGGGGGCCAAGGTCGTAGCGCGCGCCCTGCGGGACGCCGGCGTAGAGGTGATCTACACCGGATTGCACCAGACGCCGGAACAGATCGTGGCGGCCGCCATCCAGGAGGACGCGGACGCGATCGGGCTGTCCGTCCTGTCCGGCGCGCACATGACGCTGTTCGGCCGCGTCCTGCAGATCCTCGAGGAGCGCGGCGCCGAGGACATCACGGTCTTCGGCGGCGGGATCATCCCCCAGGATGACATCGCCGAGCTCACCCGGATGGGGGTCGCGCGCATCTTCACCCCTGGCGCGTCCACCCACGCGATCGTGGACTGGGTCCGCTCCGATCTGGCTGCGGTCTCCTCCCGCCGCACATGACCGTCGCGCCGCACATGACCGTCGCGCCGCACTGACCGTCGCGCCGCACTGACCGTCGCGCCGCACTGACCGTCGCGCCGCACTGACCGTCGCGCCGCACTGACCGTCGCGCCGCACTGACCGTCGCGCCGCACTGACCGTCGCGCCGCACTGACCGTCGCGCCCCGCCCTGTCCGGCAGCCCGGCGCGGGAAGCGGCGGCTTGAGAGGGACCTCACAGGGCCGCAAGAGAACCAGCCGGCGCGCGAAGGGACGATCACGGCTAGGCTGCGAGCAGGGCGAGCCCGCCACTGGCGGCGGCCGCAGAGCGATATACCGAGGACGGGCATAGGTGGACCTGTTCGAGCATCAGGCGAAGGAGCTCTTCGCCGAGTATGGCGTTCCCGTACCAGGCGGCAAGGTCGCACACACGGCCGAGGAGGCGCGCGACATCGCGGCGGAGTTCGCCGCCGCGGGCCGGCCCAAGGTCGTCATCAAGGCGCAGGTGAAGGCCGGCGGGCGCGGCAAGGCTGGCGGGGTGAAGCTGGCCGACGGCCCCGCGGCCGCTTACGAGATAGCCCAGCAGATCCTCGGCATGGACATCAAGGGCCACACCGTGCACAAGGTCCTGGTCGAGGAGGCCAGCGACATCGCGCAGGAGTACTACCTGTCCTTCCTGCTCGACCGGGCCAACCGGACCTTCCTGTCGATCTGCTCGGTGCAGGGCGGCATGGAAATCGAGGAGGTCGCGCACACCAATCCGGAGGCGGTCGCGCGCATCCCCGTGTCACCGCTGTCCGGGGTGAACCACGACAAGGCCAGGGAGATCGTCAGCGCGGGCCACCTCCCCGAAGAGGCGCTGACCGGCGCCGCCCAGCTCGCCGAGCGACTCTGGGCGGTCTTCACCGACGAGGACGCGACTCTGGTCGAGGTCAACCCGATGATCCTGTCCGCCGACGGCCGCGTGCTCGCACTGGACGGCAAGGTGACCCTCGACGACAACGCCGCGTTCCGCCAGGGCGAGGACTTCGAGAAGTTCGCCGACCAGAGCACCACCGACCCGCTCGAGGCGCAGGCCAAGGCCAAGCACCTGAACTACGTCAAGCTGGACGGCCAGGTCGGCATCATCGGCAACGGCGCCGGTCTGGTCATGTCCACCCTCGACGTGGTGGCCTACGCCGGTGAGCAGCTGAAGGGGGCAGGGGCGCCGGGCGGGGGCATCCGCCCGGCCAACTTCCTCGACATCGGCGGCGGCGCCTCGGCCGAAGTGATGACCGACGGCCTGGAGATCGTGCTGTCCGACCCCTCGGTCCGCAGCGTCTTCGTCAACGTCTTCGGCGGGATCACGTCCTGCGACGCGGTGGCCAACGGGATCGTTTCGGCCATCAGCATGCTCGGCGACCGGGGCGAGAAGGTCAATCACCCGATCGTGGTGCGCCTCGACGGCAACAACGCGGCCGAGGGCCGGCGGATACTCGACGAAGCCGGGATCGACTCGGTGGAGCAGGTAGGGACCATGGACGACGCCGCCCGGCGGGCCGCCGAGCTGGCGTCCACGGCCGGAGCAGGAGCATAACGATGGCGATCTTCCTCACCGCCCAGAGCCGGGTCATGATCCAGGGGATCACCGGATCGGAGGCCCGTAAGCACGGTACCCGGATGCTGGCCGCCGGCACCGAAATTGTCGGCGGGACCAACCCGCGGAAGGCCGGGCAGACGGTCAGCCTGAACGGCAGCGACATCCCGGTCTTCGGCACGGTCGCCGGCACCATGGCCGAGACCGGCGCCGATGTCTCGGTGATCTTCGTCCCGGCCAGCGGGACCAAGGACGCGGTCATTGAGGCGATCGACGCGCGCATCCCGCTGGCCGTCGTCATCACCGAGGGCATCCCGGTGCACGACTCGGCCGAGTTCTGGGCCTACGCCTGCGCAGCCGGGAACGCGACCCGGATCGTCGGGCCGAACTGCCCGGGCGTCGCCTCGCCCGGCAAGTCCAACGCGGGCATCATCCCGGCCGACATCAGCTCAGAGGGCCGCATCGGGCTGGTCTCCAAGTCCGGCACGCTGACCTACCAGATGATGTACGAACTCCGTGACGTCGGCTTCTCCACGGCCGTGGGCATCGGTGGTGACCCGATCATCGGCACCACGCACATCGACTGCCTCCAGGCGTTCCAGGAGGATCCGGAGACCGACGCGATCGTGATGATCGGGGAGATCGGCGGCGACGCCGAGGAGCGGGCCGCCGGCTACATCGAGCAGCACGTCACCAAGCCGGTCGTCGGGTATGTCGCTGGTTTCACCGCGCCCGAGGGCAAGACGATGGGCCACGCGGGTGCCATCATCTCCGGCTCGTCCGGCACCGCCCAGGCCAAGAAGGAAGCCCTGGAGAAGGCGGGCGTCCGCGTCGGCCGAACCCCCAGCGAGACGGCCCGCCTGGCCCGCGAGGCCATCCGCCGCGCCTGACCGCTGGCCTGGGCTGGCGCCCGGCCCCGGCTGACCGCCGCCCGCGCCGCGGATCCCTGGGTGGGGCTGACGTCGCGGGGCTGCATACCTCCCGGCGCGCCTCCAGGCCATCGGCGCCGGGTGTTGCCAGGATTGGGCCTTGTGAGTGCTTCCGCGCACGCTCCCGGCCGCGCCCGCCCGCCGGGTTCTCCAGGGGTGCCGGGCGCGCCGAACGCGACGGGCGAGGGTGCCGGCCCGGAGGATCGGGGCGTCTCACCCGGCGCCGGTCACCGCCCGCTGGCGGTAACCGGCGCGATCGCGGCGTGCGCCGTCGCCGGGACCGGGGTGGCACTGCTCACCACGCTGACCGCGGCCGGGTGGATCACCGCCCCGCACGCCGGCCTCGGCAACGGCCTGCCCGGGGTGCTGCGGACCGCGATCACACTCTGGCTAGCCGCGCATCACGTCGCGTTCACTCTGCACGGCGCAGGGAAGATCGGCATGCTCCCGCTGGGCCTGCTGCTGCTCCCCGGCGCGCTACTGTGGCGGGCGGGCCGCTGGGTAGTGCGCACCGGTGAGGTGGCCCGGCTGCGGCATGTGGGCTACGCGGCGCTGTCCCTCGCGCTGCCGTACGCGCTGCTGTCCGGCGCGCTCGCCCTCGCCGCGCGGAGCTCGCTGGCCGCTCCGTCGCTGTCGCAGGCCGTCATCGGGCCGTTCCTGGCGGCCCTGGTCGCGGGCGCCCTGGGCGGGGCGCACGCGCTCGCGCCGTGGCGCCGGCTGGCCGGTTTGCTCCCGGACCGGTCCCGTTCGGTGACCATGGGCATGCTCATGACGCTCGGCCTGCTCACCGCGACGGGAGCGGCGCTGGCCGGCGGTTCCCTGGCCCTGCACCTCGGCCAGGTCCGGGCCCTCACCGACAGCCTCTCGCCCGGCCTGGCCGGGTCGGCGCTGCTGCTGCTGGCCGAACTCGCCTACCTGCCCAACGCGATCGTCTGGGCGGTCGCGTTCTCGCTCGGCCCGGGCTTCGCCTTCGGCGCGGGCACGTTCGTCGCGCCGACCGGCTCGGCGCTCGGCGCGATGCCGGCCTTCCCCATGCTCGCCGCGCTGCCCTCCGGTGGTGGCGTCCCGGCGTGGCTGTCCCTGATCGTGCTGGCGGCCCCGTATCTGGCGGCGGTGGCCGGCGGCGTGCTCACCGTCCGGATCATGCCGACGCCCATGCTCGAGGCCGCACCGCTGTGGGGTTTCGTGTCCGGCGCCGCATCCGGATGCGTAGCCGGCGTGCTCGCGGCGTTCGCGGGCGGCCCGCTGGGCAGCGGCCGGCTGGCCGCGGTGGGGCCGTCCGGCTGGCGGGTCGGCCTCGTCGCGATCCTGGAGATGGGCGTGACGTCCGCCGTGGCCGCCGGCGCGGCCAACTGGCTCATACTGCGGCGCACCGCGGCCGGCTGGCGATTCGGCCAGGCCGTGGCCGCCGTGGCCGGCGTGGTCCCGGCCGGGGATGACCGCGCGCACGACTACCACGGGCCGGTGCTGGTCGACGAGACCGACGACGCCGACGGTCACCGGATCTACCTGGATCCCTGGGCGGAAGACCGCGACCGCGGCGGGCCCTGACCAGCCGGGCCGGTGCGCGGCCGGTCAGTGCATGCTCAGCCACCGGGCTGCAGGGACCGGATCTCGTTGGTGATGGTCTGGCTGAACTGGTGCCGGCACGCCTGCTGCGCGGTCAGCGTGTTGGCGCCGCTGAGGCAGTTTGAGTAGGCCGACAGCTCGTTCCAGAACATCACGAAGACGATCAGCGTGATCGCGCTGAACGCGAGGCCCAGGATGCCCAGGATCGTCCCGGCGAGGGCACCGCGCGGCCGGGCTGTCCCCGCGCGCCGGGCCCGCGCCATGGCCGTGCCGCCGAGCCACGCCGCCAGCGCCCCCACCAGGAGCGTCCCGATGACGATGTAGACCGCGCGGCGCAGACCGCCGGCCAGGGAGAGCCCGATCAGGCTCAGCATGCCCAGCACCAGCGCGGCCCAGGCCCGCTGCTGCAGGCCGGGATCCGGGGGCGGCGGGGGCCGTCCGGTCAGCGCCGGCCGTGGCGGCCTCGGACGGCGTGTGGGCGGGCGGTCGGCCGGTGTGGGCATAGGATCTCATTCTGCCGTCTCGGGTGGCGTGCTCGGGAATGACCGGCGAGATCCCCGTGGCCGCCACGCCCGCCGGCGTCCGCCGGGCCAGCGCGCCCGCCCAGGGATGGCCGGGCGCGGCTAAGGTAGCCGCATGCGGGCACGCCTGGTCGTCCTGGTCTCGGGCGAGGGAACCAACCTTCAGGCTCTCATCGACGCGTGCGCGGACGAGCGCTACGGCGCGGACGTGGAGGCCGTGGGGGCCGACCGGTACGGGATCGCCGGCCTGGCCCGGGCCGAACGGGCCGGCATCCCCACCTTCGTGCACCGGGTCAAGGACTATTCCTCCCGCGCGGACTGGGACACCGTGCTCGCCAAATCCTGCGCCGAGTACGGGGCCGATCTGGTCATCCTGGCCGGGTTCATGAAGCTCGTGGGCCCGCGGTTCCTTGATCGCTACGGCGGCCGGTGCCTCAATACGCACCCCGCGCTGCTACCGTCGTTTCCCGGAATGCACGGTGTCCGGGACGCCCTTGAGTACGGGGTGAAGGTGACGGGGTGCACCGTGCTCATCGTGGATCCCGGCATCGACGCGGGCCCGGTCGCCGCGCAGCGTCCCGTCCTGGTCCAGGACGACGACGATGAGGCCTCGCTGCACGAGCGGATCAAGGTGACGGAGCGGGAGCTGCTCGTGGAGACCGTGGGCCGGATGGTCCGCGAGGGGTGGTCCGTGCACGGCAGGAAGGTGAGGATCGGCAGTTGAACACCATCGAGATCAGGCGGGCGCTGGTCAGCGTCTACGACAAGACCGGCCTGGACGACCTGGCCCGCGGGCTGCACGAGGCCGGTGCCGAGATCGTCTCCACCGGCAGCACCGCGGCGGTCATCGCCGGGGCGGGCGTGCCGGTGCTGAAGGTGGAGGAGCTCACCGGCTTCCCGGAGTGCCTGGATGGCCGGGTCAAGACGCTGCACCCCCGCGTGCACGCAGGGCTGCTCGCCGACACGCGGCGGCCCGAGCACCGGGCCCAGCTGGACGGCCTCGGCGTCGCGCCGTTCGAGCTGCTGGTGTCCAACCTCTACCCGTTCGAGGCCACCGTAGCGAGCGGCGCGCCGGCCGGGCAGTGCGTGGAGGAGATCGACATCGGCGGCCCGGCGATGGTCCGCGCCGCGGCCAAGAACCACGCCAGCGTCGCGGTGGTGACCGACCCATCCCAGTACGGCGACCTGCTGGCGGCGGTACACGCCGGCGGCTTCACGTTTGAGCAGCGCCAGCGGCTGGCGGCCCGCGCGTTCGCGCTCACCGCCCGCTATGACCTGGCCGTGGCGTCCTGGTTCGCGTCCGCGTACGTGCCCGATGAGACGGCCCGGGAGGCGGGCTGGCCGGACGTCGCCGGCGCGTTCTGGTCCCGGGCGGACGTCCTGCGGTACGGCGAGAACCCGCACCAGCGCGCCGCGCTGTACGTCCGCGCCGGGGCGGCCGGTCACAATGGTGCCGAACGGGCCAGCGTGGGCGCCTCCCAGGCCGAGGCGGGCGCCGCCGGGGACGGCGGGATCGCCGCGGCGCGCCGGCTGCATGGCAAGGCCATGTCCTACAACAACTACGTGGACGCCGACGCGGCGCGCCGGGCCGCCTACGACTTCGCCCAGCCCTGCGTGGCGATCATCAAGCACTCCAACCCCTGCGGTATCGCGATCGGCGCGGACCTGGCCGACGCGCACCGGAAGGCGCACGCGTGCGACCCGGTATCCGCCTTCGGCGGTGTCATCGCGGCCAACGGCGTGGTGACCCCGGCGCTGGCCACCCAGATCGCGGACGTGTTCACCGAGGTGGTCGTCGCGCCCGCGTTCGACCCCGAGGCGCTGCACATCCTGTCCAAGGCGAAGAACATCCGCCTGCTGGCGTGCCCGCCGCCGTACCGCGGCCCCGGCGCCGAATGGCGGCCGATCAGTGGCGGGCTCCTGATGCAGTCCGCCGACCGGGTCGACGCGCCGGGTGACACCCCGGCGAACTGGGAGCTGAAGACGGGGGCCGCGCTGGACGAGGGGAGGCTCGGCGACCTGGCCTTCGCCTGGCGGGCGTGCCGTTCGGTGAAGTCGAACGCGATCCTGCTCGCCTCGGGCGGCGCGTCGGTGGGCATCGGCATGGGTCAGGTCAACCGGGTCGACTCGGGCCGGCTCGCCGTGGCCCGGGCCGGGGAGCGCGCGGCCGGCTCGGTGTGCGCCAGTGACGCGTACTTCCCGTTCCCGGACAACATCGACGTCCTCGCGGAGGCCGGTGTCGCCGCCATCGCCGAGCCGGGCGGCTCCATCCGCGACCACCTGGTCATCGAGGCCTGCGAGCGCGCGGGTATCACCCTCTACTTCACGGGGGTCCGCCATTTCTACCACTGAGCTGCAACGCGAAAGGGCAGTCCGATGACCGCGCAAATCCTGGACGGAAAGGCCGCCGCGGCCGAGATCCGCAGCGCGATCGCGGAACGGGTCGCGGTTCTGGCCGAACGCGGGATCGTGCCCGGGCTGGGCACCGTCCTGGTTGGCGACGACCCCGGCAGCCGGGCCTACGTGAACGGCAAGCACCGCGACTGTGCCGAGGTCGGGATCGCGAGCATCCGGCGTGACCTGCCCGCCGACGCGACCCAGGGGCAGGTGGAGGCGGTTGTCGACGAGCTGAACGCCGATCCCGCCTGCACCGGGTACATCGTCCAGCTCCCGCTCCCGGCGGGCCTGGACGCGCACCGGGTGCTGCGCCGGATGGACCCGGCCAAGGACGCGGACGGCCTGCACCCGGTCAACCTAGGCAACCTGGTCCTCGGTGAGCGTGGACCGCTGCCGTGCACCCCGCGCGGGATCGTCGAACTGCTGCGGATCTACGGGGTCGAGATCGCGGGCGCGGACGTCACGGTGATCGGCCGCGGCATCACGGTCGGCCGTTCGCTGGGCTTGCTGCTCACCCGGCGCAGCGAGAACGCGACCGTGACGCTCTGCCACACCGGCACCAAGGACCTGGCCGCGCACACCCGCGGGGCGGACATCGTGGTCGTGGCCGCGGGCGTGCCGGGCCTGCTCACCCCGGACATGGTCAAGCCCGGCGCGGCCGTGCTCGACGTGGGGATCACCCGTACCGACGCGGGCCTGGTCGGCGACGTGGCCCCGCCCGTGGTGGAGGTGGCCGGCTGGCTGGCGCCGATGCCCGGCGGCGTAGGCCCGATGACCCGCGCGATGCTGCTCCTTAACGTCGTGGAAGCCGCCGAACGGGCCGCCTGATAGGGGCCTGCCCGGCCGGCTTCCCGGAAGTCCCGCGTCCGGCGCCGGCCCTGCCCGGTAAGTTACTCTTGAGTAATACGATGTGATGGAGCAGGCAGGGCCCCTCATGGCGCTTTCCCTGCCATTTTTGGCAGGCTGTAGGTAGATGTGAACCCAACGCAGGGAGGTAGGCGTCGCCGATGAACATCGTCGTCTGCGTCAAGCAGGTCCCGGACACGTGGGCCGAGCGCAAGCTGAAGCAAGGTGACGCCACACTGGATCGTGAATCCGTCGACGGACTGATCAACGAGCTGGACGAGTACGCCATCGAGGAGGCCCTGCAGATCAAGGAGGCCCACGGGGGCGAGGTCACCGTGCTGACCATGGGCCCGGAGAAGGCCTCCGAATCGGTCCGCAAGGCGCTGTCGATGGGCGCGGACAAGGCCGTGCACCTGATCGACGGCGCGCTGGCGGGGTCGGATGCCTTGGCGACCTCCTACGCGCTGGCCCAGGTGCTGTCCGCCATTGGTTTCGATCTGGTGGTGCTGGGAGCGGAGTCGACCGACGCGCGGATGGGTGCCATGGCGGCGATGCTGGCCGAGCGCCTCGGTGTCCCGCAGCTCTCGCTGGCGTCCAAGGTGGAGATCGACGGCTCGCAGGTCCGCATCAGCCGCCAGTCCGAGGACGGCTACTGGTCGGTGGAGGGCAGCCTGCCCGCCGTGATCAGCGTGGTGGAGAAGATCAACGAGCCGCGGTACCCGTCGTTCAAGGGGATCATGGCCGCGAAGAAGAAGCCCATGCAGGTGATGAGCCTGGCCGATGCGGGCATCGACCCATCGCTGGTCGGTCTGGCGAACGCCGCCACCGAGGTGGTTGATTTCGCCGAGCGGCCGCCCCGGCAGTCCGGCACCATCGTCAAGGACGAAGGAGAGGGCGGGGCCAAGGCCGCCGAGTTCCTCGCCGCGGGCAAGTTCATCTGAGAGGGCGCTGGAAATGGCTGAGGTTCTGGTACTCGCCGAGCACGCCGGCGGCGACGTCAAGAAGGTCACCCTGGAGTTGCTGACGCTGGCGCGCCAGTTCGGCGAGCCCGCCGCCGTGTGGGCCGGCCCCGGCGCGGCCGAGGGCCAGTCCCGGCTGGCCGAGTACGGCGCGGCGAGGGTCTACGTGGCCGACGGCGGCGATTTCACCGACTATGTGACCGCGCCCGAGGCCGAGCTGCTGGCGTCGCTGGTGGCGGAGAAGTCCCCCGCGGCGGTGCTGCTGGCCAGCACGGGACAGAACAAGGAGGTGGCGGGGCGGCTGGCGGTCAGGACCAACTCGGGCCTGCTCACCGACGCGGTCGGGCTGACCGCGCGGGACGGCGGCAAGATCGTCGCGGAACAGTCGGTCTTCGGCGGGGCCACGGTCGTGCATTCGGCGGTCAAGACGGGCACCCCGGTCATTACCGTGCGGCCGAATTCGGTCGCCCCGGCCCCGGCCCCGGCGGCGGCGGAGCTGCGCAGCGCCGGGCTTAGCCTCAGCGACGCCGCGAAGGGCGCGAAGGTCGCCGAGCGGGTGGTGCAGGAGCGCGGGGAGCGCCCCGAGCTCGCCGAGGCCTCGATCGTCGTCTCCGGTGGCCGGGGGGTCGGCAGCGCGGACGGCTTCGAGCTGATCGAGAAGCTGGCGGACTCCCTGGGCGCCGCGGTGGGTGCCTCCCGGGCGGTGACCGACGCCGGCTGGTACCCGCACAAGTTCCAGGTGGGCCAGACGGGCATGACCGTCTCCCCGCAGCTTTACATGGCGATCGGCATCTCCGGCGCGATCCAGCACCGGGCCGGCATGCAGACGTCGAAGACGATCATCGCCGTGAACAAGGATCCGGAGGCGCCCATCTTCGAGCTGGCCGACTTCGGCGTGGTGGGTGACCTGTTCACGGTCGTCCCGCAACTGCTGGAGGACATCGCGAAGCGATCAGGGTCCTGACCGCCGCTGCCCCCGGGCCGCGGCGGCTGGACCCCCCGGCCCGCTGCGCCCGGCGTCTCCGCGGCCCGGCTAGGCTGACTCCGTGATTTACCTCGATCATGCGGCCACGACGCCGATGCTGCCCGAGGCCATCGAGGTGATGACCGAGGAGCTGGCCCAGCTCGGCAACCCCTCCTCACTGCACAACGCGGGACGGCGCGCGCGCCGCGTCGTGGAGGAGTCGCGCGAGCAGATCGCCGAGGTCCTGAACGCCCGCCCGAGTGAGGTGGTGTTCACCAGCGGTGGCACCGAGGCGGACAACCTCGCCGTGAAGGGGCTGTACTGGGCGCGCCGCGAGGTGGATCCGGCCCGGCGCCGGGTCCTGGTCACGTCCGTCGAGCATCACGCGGTACTGGACTCGGTGGACTGGCTCACCCGGCACGAGGGCGCCGAAGCGTCCTGGCTCGACGTGGACGGCCAGGGCATGCTCCGGCCCGGGGCCCTCCGCGCCGCCATCGAGGCCGACCCGGGCCGGGTCGCGCTGGTCAGCGTCATGTGGGTGAACAACGAGGTCGGAGCGGTGCTGCCGATCGCTGAGCTGGCCGACGTCGCGCACTCCCGCGGGATCGTCTTCCACAGCGACGCCGTGCAAGCGGCGGCGCAGCTCCCCGTCGGCTTCGCGGCCTGCGGAGCGGACGCGCTGACCGTCACGGGGCACAAGCTCGGCGGCCCCGTCGGCGTGGGCGCGCTGCTGCTGCGGCGGGGCATCGAGCCCGTGCCGGTCCTGCACGGCGGCGGCCAGGAGCGTGACGTGCGTTCCGGCACCCTCGACGCGCCGGCCATCCGGGCCTTCGCGACCGCCGTCATCATCTCGGCGGAGCGCCGCGAGGCCGAGGCCAAGCGGCTGGCGGTGCTGAGGGACGACCTGATCAGGCAGGTCACCGAGGCGGTGCCCGACGCCGTGCTGAACGGCCCGCCGCCCGGCCCGGACCGGCTGCCCGGCAACGCGCACTTCTCCTTCCCCGGCTGTGAGGGCGACGCGCTGCTCATGCTGCTAGACGCGAAGGGCATCGCGTGCTCGACGGGGTTGGCGTGCACGGCGGGCGTGGCACAGCCCAGCCACGTCTTGCTCGCCATGGGGGCGGACGAGGACCGGGCCCGCGGATCGCTGCGTTTCTCCCTCGGCCATACCTCCACTCAGGAGGACGTCGACGCCCTCGGCGCCTCCATCGGCGAGGCCGTAGAGCGCGCCCGCCGCGCCGCCTCCCGCTGACCGAGCCGGTCCCGCCAACGCGTACCCTCGTTAGGCGATGACTTCTCTACGCGTGCTGGCCGCCCTGTCCGGCGGCGTTGATTCGGCGACGGCCGCCGCGCGGGCCGCGGACGCGGGCCACGACGTGACGGCGGTTCATCTCGCGCTGTCCGCCAACCCGGGCTCCTACCGGACCGGCGCGCGGGGCTGCTGCACGCTGGAGGATGCGCGGGACGCCCGCCGCGCCGCCGACGTGATCGGTATCCCGTTCTACGTCTGGGACATGGCCGAACGGTTCCACCACGACGTGGTTGAGGATTTCGTGGCCGAGTACGCGGCCGGCCGCACGCCGAACCCGTGCGTCCGCTGCAACGAGAAGATCAAGTTCGCCGCGGTCCTGGACCGGGCGCTAGCGCTCGGCTTCGACGCGGTCTGCACCGGCCACCACGCCAGGCTGGAGAACGGCCTGCTGCGCCGCAGCATCGACAACGCCAAGGACCAGTCCTACGTGCTGGCGGTCCTCACCCGCGACCAGCTGGCGCACGCGATCTTCCCGCTCGGGGACACCGCCAAGGACCAGGTGCGCATCGAGGCCGCCCAGCGTGGTCTCGCCGTCGCGGACAAGCCCGACAGCCATGACGTCTGCTTCATCGCCGACGGCGACACCCGCGGCTTCCTGGCCCGCCAGCTCGGCGAGGCCCCAGGCCCCATCGTTGACACCTCCGGCGCGACCATCGGTACCCACGAGGGCGCCTACGCATTCACCGTCGGCCAGCGGCGCGGCCTGCGCCTGGACCACCCCGCCGCCGACGGCCGCCCCCGCTACGTCCTCGGCATTGAGCCCGTCTCCCGGACGGTGACCGTCGGCCGCGCCGAAGAGCTGGACGTTCGCGGCATCACCGCCCAGCGCCCGGTCTGGACCGGCTGTGACCCCCTCACCGAGCCGCGCCACTGCGAGGTCCAGCTCCGCGCCCACGGCGCGGTCTACCCCTGCGAGGCCCGCCTCGACGGCGGCGCCCTCCAGCTCACCCTCCGCCAGCCCGCCCGGGGCGTCGCTACCGGCCAGACCGCCGTCCTCTACTCGGGTGATACGGTCCTCGCCAGCGCCACCATCACCGCTACCCGGGTTGCTGTTACCGCCTGATCAGCCCTCGCCTCCTGTCCAGGGACCCTTGTCACCGGTTGCTTAGCACTGAAGCTGTTTGTGAGCGGATCGCCCGGAACGCGATCCCTGGGAAGTCCTAGCGCGATGCTGCCCACGTCTCAGTGGACGACATTCGACGTGCCCGGGATCTTCCCGGACGGCCAATAGCGGCCGCACTACGTGCGGCCGCTGAGTTCCGCCGCGGGCATCCACATCGTCGCGGTCATGAACTATTACACTCAGCGACCTGCCGACACAACGGGTCAGGCATGGCTCCTCCTGCCCATACCAACCAGTCCACCTTAACTGGCTGGTCCATCCAGGCTGCCCAGCCCCTTCATTCCAATCGAAGGAATATTTGGCTTCGACATGGTTTCCGCCTCAGATTAGGTGGGCATAGTTCCAGCAGTACTAGAGGTTGGGATGACTCGGATGGCGGGACATACAGGTATTACCCTACCAGGTTGGTTACCTGGATCTTGTAGATGATCCTAGGTACACCAACGAGCCTGGCTATACCAGTCAAAATGCCCTAGTCAGCAGCGACCTCAGGGAAGCTGGACGCACTGGGACATCTGGAGCAACCCATCAGCCAGCGTGGCTGGCGGTCGGCGGGTCCGCTCTCAGCAAGTGGGGTGGTGGCCAGCAGAGCGGGCCACCAGGAACGTGCGGGAGGCCAGTCATGGCCGGTTACGTCGGACTAACAGCAGCCATCTTCGTTGTGATCTTCGCGGTCGGCTTCCTCATCGGGGCGATCCTGATCGTGGCCATTGGAATCAAGTCAGAGGACAAAGCCACGATGCAGCGCATGGACCGGTCCCTCGTATTGCGGGAGGAGCCCGCGGGCTATCTGGCGCGCGGAGTCCGGCGGCTAACAGGCGTGGGCCAGCGTATCGCGGACTCAGACCCTCGATGACCCGTAACTGAGTGAAGGGCCGGTAGCGGTTGGCAGCCGCTACCCGGCCACTTGGGTGGCAGGTGGTCGCCATGGCCATCACCTGCCACCCAGGGACCCGCAACGGCGCGGGCTGGATGGTGACTCCGGCGGCGGAGACGCTGCCGATGACGGCGGGAGGCCGTCGTGGCCGATTCAGCCCTGGCAGGCATTTTCATTTGCGTCATCTTCCTCATCGGAGTCGCGTGCGGCGTCCTGATCGTCGTTGTCGTCAGGGCGTACCAGAAAGGAGACGGCCCTGGCTCACGCGGAGGCGGCCGGGGCTCTGTGTCCGGGTAGCTGGCAGCCCGGATTGGCGGCGCGACCCTGACCCGGCCGGACTGGGCCAGGGTCACCACCTGCGACGCGACAAGCCCGCGAAATTACCCATCGCCCTGCAACGCGCCCGCCGGCAGAAGAGCCGAATCGACGGCTGTCCCTTCAGCATGAGCTTTCCGATCCGAGCTGGTTTGGGGTGATCCTGTTCGGAGATACTGTGGTTAATGTCTGATGCAGCGTGTGCCGATGGTTGGAAACCCAGGAAACGAACGCCGTTGGCGGATGCGGGAGGCCATGATGGCCGGTGACATTGCAGTGGTGGCGGCGGTCGTCTTCTCTGCCGGCGTTATGTCCGGGGTGATCGTCACCATCGTTGTCGCGATGCGGCAGGACCGTGGCCGCGATTCGCTTCCGGGGCAGTCTCTCGGTCTGCTAGAGCGTAAGGTCCGGCGCGTCCTTAATGGCGATCTTGGTCGTCCAGCCGCGCACCCGGATAACCAGAAATAGCGCCAGTGGCCGCGGCGGTTGCTGACGACGCTGGTCGCGCCAGCAGACGCCGCCGATCTGTCCCGCAGCGACTACCTCGTGCCGCGGAAGTGACCGCAGCGTCCGGATGCCGGGCCCGTCCCCCGCAGCTGGCAGACCGCCACCATCTGGGTATCTCATGCACCCGGCATAAATCTTCGGCCGACCGGCATCACCGGGGCGCGCCGCACATACCAGACGGGACAGACCCGGCATTTCAACCTCTGCAACTTCGCGCAGGCGTCCGGTCGGCCCCGGCCGATGGCTTCGAGACGCGGTCCGCCACGCTCCACCGTGGAACGTGCCAGATCAAACCAGTCAGGCCAACCAGTCTTCTCATTGGTATGGTTCTCTTATAGGAGGACTGTAGTCCTAGAGAGGAAGCCATGCCCGAGCCTATGTACAAGCGGGTCGCTGAGGATCTCCGCGGGAAGATCGAGTCAGCACAGATCGCTCCGGGGAGTCAGCTGCCTACCGAGCTCGAGCTCATGGAGGAGTACGGCGAAAAGTTCGGCGCCTCCTCAGGAAGGGCTTCAACGATCTCACGGAATACGGTCCGGGACGCGATCAAGCTTCTGGTCACCCGGGGGCTGGTGGTGACTCGCCCTGGAAAGGGCACGTTCGTCATACGAAAGATTGATCCTTTCGTTTCAACGTTGTCAGGGAGCCCGGAAATCGGCCTGGAAACGGTCCGTTACATGTCAGAGGTAGACGGTTACGCGTTGGAGGTGGAGAAAAGCGGGCGGAAGCCGGACGTGACTGTTCCGCGCGTGGAGGTCCAGCGCGCCTCTGGCCGGGTTGCTTCGCACCTGGGGCTTGCAGAAGGAGCAATGGTCATCAGCCGCTATCAAGAGCGGTCTATCGATGAGACACCCTGGTCCCTGCAGACCACCTTCTACCCGATGGAGTGGGTCACCCGAGGCGCGGCCCGGCTGCTCGTGGCCGAAAACATTACAGACGGGATAATCAAGTACGTCGAAGACATCCTCGGCGTCAGGCAGGTCGGCTTGCATGATCTGATCACGGCTCGCGTTGCGGACAGCCATGAGATCGCCTTCTTCGATCTTCCGGAAGACGGCCAGGTAGCCGTCTTCGAGGTCTCCCGTGTGGGCTTCGACGAGCACGGCCGGCCGCTTCGGCTGACCGTAACCATTTACCCGGCCGACAGGAACTACCTCGCTTATGACGAGGGACGGGTGCCGCCCAATGTCGCGGCGCTTGGCGTGTCAGCATCAGGCGTAAGCGACAGATCGCCGCGTTAGCAGCGCGCGTTCGAAGGAGAGGCCTTCACCGCTCAGGATGCTGACGAGACAGCCCGCGTAGGCGGAGCTAGCTTCGGCGGGCTCGGCGCTGGGATAGTTGCTGCGGTTGCAAATCCACACGCCGTTGTCCGTTTGCAGCTGCCGGTCCACCTGGCTTCCTGCGGCACTACCTCCGCGGGTGGCGTTGAGGTCGACGACTACCGTGTCGCCTGGCAGTCGTTCCAGCGTCTGGACAGGCAACAGGCACGGGGCTTTCTCGCTGCTATGCTTCGCCGCCGTGATGATCACGCCGGGCCGGTGGGACGTGATGACTCGAGTGATGATCTGCTGCTGGCGGAGCGGATCGGCTATGTTCCCCGCAGCACCATCGATGTTGTAGTACGCCGCTCCGGGCAGGTGCTCCGCCTCCTTGCGGTGTCGCTGGCCTGTGGATGCGACAGCGATGCTGTGCCCGAGGATGCTGGCCAGCTGGGCTGCTTGCATGCCCGCATGCCCGGCGCCGATGACCAGGATGCTCTGAGGGCCGCAGTGCCCGAGGAGGCGCCGGAGACCGAGGGCTTCGTCCAGCGCGATCCTGCCTGCGAAGCGGCTCATGGCAGCCAGCGCGTCCTGTACCGGCAGGATCCCCCCTGTGCCAGGAGCTCCACGGATTGGACGTGGAGCTTCCTGCGGCGCGCTCGGTGTGCGACCGTATCGTCATGCAGCGGATGGGTGAACCCGACGATCGTGCACCCGGGGGGAAGGTGTGACAGGACGCGGTCCAGGTCGGACGGTGGCTTTACCCAGGTGATGACGTCGGCGTCCTGAAACAGTTCCGGCCGCGCGGCGGTGATGGTCGCTCCCGCCTTGATGTACACCTCGTCCTTGTACCCCGCGCGCGATCCGGCGCCCGATTCCACCCATACGCGCATCCCGCTGGCGACCAGATCAGCGCTGGCTCTAGGTGTCAACGCGACCCGGCACTCGCCGGGCTGATCCTCCTTGAGCACGATGATTTTCGCAGCGTCCCGGGGTGGTGCAGCACCGTGCGGGTCCGAGAGGCCGGTGCAGGACGGCTCGCCGATGCCGTCCAGGAGACCCTGATAGGTCAGCTTGCCGTCGAGAACCGCCTGCACGAGTGCCGCCAGGCGAGCAAAGACCTGGGCCAGGAGTGCTGGGTCCTTTCTCGCCCCGATCCGGGGTGCGTCCACGTTGATGCGGACGACCGGTTCCCGGAATCCCATGCTTGGGCCGGCTACCGTCTCCAAGCCGGCCCCGCCGAGCAGGAACTCGGCCAGTTGCCAGCCATCTTCGATGCCGGCCTGCCGCAGGACTCTGTCTGCTAGGCGAATCAGCAGGAAGGGCCCGTAGCGAGATGACCCGACCGGTATGACCGCGGGGAAACCGAATGTATCTTCCAGCTCCGTGCACAGTCGCCGGGCTTCCATCTGGGCCTGAGCCAAGGTCAGACGGTTTGCCTGGAAGAACTCCTCCGGCGTCTGTTCGAGAACAACGCGTGCCAGGGCTGTTGTCTCTCTTTGCAAGGGGACGGCGAGCTGGCGGAGGATGCCGGCTCGCCACCGCGCGTCACCGGAGATGGCTGCGCCGATCTTGTACGGCCCAATGGCGTGATGCCCCTTGGAGAGACCCGCGATGGTGACGGTCCGATCGAATAGGGACTGGGACTTTCCTGCGCTGTCAACCGTGATAGCCGCGAGAGGAACATAATCGGGTACTACCGCGTCCAAGGTCGCATCGACGATGACGCGTGCGCCTTCCTCGACGACAACCCGGCCGATGGCCTGTAGTTCCTCCGCCGAGTACGTGGCGATGAGAGGGTTACCCGGCATGGTAAACAGCAGCGCGCACAGCTGCTCACGGTGGGTCTGGATCGCCCGGCGCAGGTGCCAGGCATCAATCTTGCCGTCGCGATCCAGATCCGCCGGGAAGAGCCGGATTGACAGGCCGAGTTTTTCGATGTGCTGGCGGTTGCTCTTGTAGAAGCCTTCGGGGCACAGGATCACACCGTCGGGCCGGGCCACGCTGGCCATAGCGGCTTCGAGCATCGTCAGGCTGCTGTACGGGCAGACCAGGACATCGTCAGCGCGCACCGCCAGGCCGGCCTTGCGCCAGCGCATATAGAGGCGGTCGGCGGCCAATTGCCGCAGAAGGCGAGGCTGGGACTTGTCGAGGAGACGACCATCCGGCTCCAGCAGACTCACATTCTCGGCGAGGAGCTCCCGGGTCGTGTCCATCACGGCCTTCTGAACCTGCGGGTGAATCGTGAAGCGCATTTCCCCGTGGTAGACGTCAATGATGGGTACTCCCCGTTCCGCTAGCAGCTGCTGCAGCCGGGCGCTTCGGGAACCGGTCGCCGGACTAGACGCGGACAGCTCAGAGCTGGTCAACGCAGGACCGCCGCTGGTGCAGCTGGCCAGGCGCAGTCCACGGATCGCGTGCGGACCGCTTGCCACCCGGTCACCTCGGGGTCACGGGCGGTTCCCGCGGTGGGCCACCAAGCCGGCGGTTCCCTGCTCGATAGGGATTGCCTCGATGATCCGCAGGGCGGCCTTGCTGCACGAGGGGCACCGGGGGGCGCGGGGGTCTGCAGGCGGCATGGGTTGCCGCCGGTAAAGCGCTGCTCGTGGCGGTCGGCCAAGTGGGCCCTGTCTTCGACCCGGAGGGCACCGGCCACAACGCTGTCAGCATTCTGGATTTTCACACGAGGCTCCCCAAGATGATCCCAGCCACTCTAATAATATCACCGAGTGGCTTAAGTTACTTACTCCAATCATCCAGATCATCCTAATCTTTAGTTTCAGTGGCCTGGGGTGGGGAACTAGGACAAGTAGGCGTCAAAGGATGATCTGGATGACTGGTTCTGGGATGAAGATCCTAGCAGTTAGGTTGTGTGGGATACATCAGGTCGGCCAACCAGGCCTATAACTTCCTGGCCCGGGCCAGGGGGAGAGACGGGAGCCGTGATCGAGATGTTTGTCTTCGCCGCACTCGCGCTGGTGGTTGCCAGTGTGACCATGGGGATCCTCGTGATGATCTGCCTAGGGATCAAGCGGGATGACCAGTCCAGGCGGCTTCCCGGCTGACACCAACGATCGGACAGCCGGCGCCGCGGCCCGTCCCGGCGTCGGCGCCCGAGGTGCGGAGTTGGCCGACAAGGCCAGCCGTCGGCAGGACGTGCTGCCGGTTTGCCAGCTGAAGCCCCTAAGCTCAGCACCGTGCAGGATGACACGCTCGGTGACGCGCGCGGCCCGCGGCCGGAATTCCCGTGGCTGGCCGGCAGTGCCACGGGTATCGGTTCCATGCCCGGAACGGAGCCGATGGAGGCGGCCCGGATCGTGGCCGGCGAGCTGCCGGACTTCCCCTACCTGCAGGAGCTGCCCAGCCGCGGGCCCGGCGCGGACCTGATCGGCCGGACCGCGGCCCTCCTGATCGATATGCCGGTGGAGACGACGACCGGTGGGTGGCGCATCGCTGAGCGGCCGGGCCGCTACATGCGGGCCGCCCGCAGCATGATGTCGGCCGACCTCGACGCGATCGAGGAGGTCTTTTCCGGTTTCGAGGGCCCGTTCAAGATCAGCTTGTGCGGCCCGTGGACGCTGGCCGCGAGCATCGAGCTGCCCCGCACGCTGAACCCGGTCCTGTCCGACAGCGGTGCGGGCGCCGATCTCACCGGGTCGCTGGCCGAGGCGACGGCTGCGTACGTCGCCGAGATGGCCAAGCGGGTACCCGGTGCCGAGCTGGTGGTCCAGTTCGACGAGCCCTCCTTGGCCGCGGTGGCGCGCGGTGAGATCCCCACCGCCAGCGGGCTGTCCCGGCTGGCCGCCGTCGACGCCGTGGTGATGTCCGACCGGCTGAGCACGGTCCTGGCCGCGGCGGGGCGGTACTCCGTCGTGCATTGCTGCGCGAGCCCGGTCCCGTTCGGGATCATCTGGGCGGCGAGGCCGGATGCGGTCGCCTTCGACCTGAGCCTGCTGCGGCGGGAAGAAGCAGACAGTGTCGCCGAGATGGCCGACGCGGGAGCCGGCATCCTGGCCGGCGCGGTACCCGCGCTGCCGCCGCCGGGGGAGCGGGAGGAGCCGGTCAGGACCGCGCAGCGGGTGCTGCGGTTCTGGCGGCGGCTGGGGATGGCTCCGGAGGACTGCGCGCAGCAGGTCGTCGTCACCCCTTCCTGCGGCCTGGCCGGCGCGCCGCCCGCCCGGGCGGCCAGCGTGCTGGCGCATTGCCGGGAAGCGGCGAGAATGGTCGCTGAGCTGGCCGAAGAGAGCGAGGACACGGAGGGCGGGGCATGAGCCGACCCGGGGGCGCTGGTCCGGATGACCCGAACGAGACACCCGTCGACCCGAACGAGACGCCTGCCGGCGCGCGGCAGCGGCACGCGGAGCTGAGCACGCGGATCACCGAGGCGCGGCACCGGTATTACGTGCTGGACGCGCCGACGATCTCGGACGCCGAGTTCGACACGCTGATGCGCGAGCTGGCGGGCCTGGAGGAGGGCTTCCCTGAGCTGCGCACCCCCGATTCGCCGACCCAGCAAGTCGGCGGGGCGGTGTCCACGCTGTTCACCCCCGTGGAGCATCTGCAGCGGCTGCTGAGCCTGGACAACTCGTTCTCCGCGGGGGAGCTCGACGCCTGGGCCGACCGTGCCGCCCGCGGTGGCGGCACCGGGCCGTACCTGAACGAGCTCAAGATCGACGGCCTGGCCATCGCTCTCGTCTACCGGAACGGCCGGCTCACCCGCGGGGCCACCCGCGGTGACGGGCGCACCGGCGAGGACGTCACGCCGAACATCCGGACCATCGATTCGGTCCCGGCCCAGCTCAAAGGCACCGGTTACCCGCAGACGCTGGAGGTCCGCGGCGAGGTGTTCCTGCCGGTGGCGGCGTTCGAGGAGCTGAACGCGAGCCTCGTTGAGGCGGGCCGGGCGGCCTTCGCCAACCCGCGCAACTCGGCGGCGGGGTCCCTGCGGCAGAAGGACCCGCGCGTCACCGCCAGCCGCCCGCTCGACGTGATCGTGCACGGCGTGGGCCGGGTCGAGGGTTTCCCCGCGGGGGAGGAGCCGCCGGAGACCCAGTCCGGCTGGTACGAGCGGTTGCGTCAGTGGGGCCTGCCGGTCAGCGACCGGTTCAAGGTGCTGCCGGACCTGGCCGCCGTGCACGCCTACATCGGCTACTACGCCGAGCACCGGCACGACCCGCCGTATGAGATCGACGGCGTCGTGGTCAAGATCGACCGGCTGGACCAGCAGCGGGCGCTCGGCGCCACGTCGCGGGCACCGCGGTGGGCGATGGCCTTCAAGTACCCGCCGGAGGAGGTCACCACCAAGCTGGTCGACATCCGGGTCAATGTGGGCCGCACCGGGCGGGTGACCCCGTTCGCGGTGATGGAGCCGGCCAAGGTGAGCGGCTCGACCGTGGAGCTCGCCACCTTGCACAACGCCGACGAGCTGAAGCGCAAGGGCGTGCTGATCGGCGACACGGTAGTGCTGCGCAAGGCGGGCGACGTGATCCCCGAGGTCGTCGCGCCCGTAGCGGACCTGCGGACCGGCGACGAGCGGGAGTTCCAGTTCCCCGCGCACTGCCCGGAGTGCGGGACCCGGCTGACCCGGGAAGAAGGCGGCGTCGACTGGCGCTGCCCGAACGCGCGGTCCTGCCCGGCCCAGCTGCGCGAGCGGCTCTTCCACCTGGCCGGCCGGGGCGCGTTCGACATCGAGGTGCTCGGCTACGAGGCCGTGACCGCCCTGCTCGACGACCACCTGGTCACCGACGAGGGCGACCTGTTCGCGCTCACCGAGGAGAAGCTCGCGACCTCACCGTTCTTCGTCAACAAGCAGGGCACGCTGAAGGTCAACGCGGGGCGACTGCTGGCCAACCTGGATGTGGCGCGGCAGCGGCCGCTGTGGCGCATCCTGGTCGCGCTGTCCATTCGGCACGTCGGGCCGACCGCGGCGCGCGCGCTGGCCACCGAGTTCGGCTCGCTGGACGCCATCGCCTCGGCCACCGCGGACCAACTGGCCGTGGTGGACGGCGTGGGCCCGACGATCGCCGCCTCCGCGGCCGACTGGTTCACGGTGGACTGGCACGTCGCCATCGTGGACAAGTGGCGCGCGGCCGGCGTCCGGATGGCCGGGGAAGGCTTCGACGGCAGCGGCGCCGCGCCCCGGCCGCTGGCCGGGGTCACCGTGGTGATCACCGGGTCGCTGGCGCAGTTCAGCCGGGACGAGGCCGCGGAGGCCGTGCGCGCCGCCGGTGGCAAGGTCACCGGCTCGGTGTCGAAGAAGACCGGCTTCGTGGTGGCGGGGGAGAACCCCGGCTCCAAGTACGACAAGGCCGTCCAGGCCGGCGTCCCCGTCCTCAACGAGCCCGCCTTCCGCCGCCTGCTGGCCGAAGGCCCGGACGCCGTCCGCCCGCCGGCGCCGGCGACGGAGGAGACGGCGGAGGAGGCCGGCCCGGCGGCCGGGGACGAAGCCGCCTCCGGCAAGAAGGAGTAGCCGGGCGTAATTGGGGCGGGGCGGGGTGCGCGGGCTTCTAGGATGGCGTGCATGTCCATTACCCGCGACGAGGTCGCCCATCTGGCCCGGCTGTCGAGGCTCGCCCTCGGCGAGGAGGAACTGGACCACCTCGCGCCCCAGCTTGACCAGATCATCTCGGCGGTCGCCCGGGTCCAGGAGGTCGCCGCCGAGGGGATCCCGCCGACCTCGCACGCCCTGCCGCTCACCAACGTCTTCCGCGCGGACGAGATCGTCCCGTGCCTGCCCGCCGGCGTGGTGCTCAGCCAGGCGCCGGCCGTGGAGAAGCAGCGGTTCAAGGTGCCCCGGATCCTGGCGGAGGACTGACGTGAGCGGGCTCACCACGATGAACGCGGCGGACCTTTCCGCCGCGCTGCGGAGCAAGGACGTGTCCGCGGCCGAAGTCACCCAGGCACACCTCGACCGGATCGCGGAAGTCGACGGCCGCGTGCACGCGTTCCTGCACGTCGCGGCGGACGAGGCCCGCGCCGCGGCCCGCCGGGTGGACGAGCGGCGCGCGGCCGGTGCGGAGCTGGGCCCGCTGGCCGGGGTCCCCGTTGCGCTGAAGGACGTCTTCACCACCATCGACATGCCGACCACGGCCGGGTCCAGGATCCTCAGCCAATGGCTGCCGCCGTACGACGCGACCGTCACCAGCCGGCTGCGCCGCGCCGGGGCCATCATCCTCGGCAAGACCAACATGGACGAGTTCGCGATGGGCTCCTCCACCGAGAACTCCGCGTTCGGCCCGACCCGCAACCCGTGGGATCTGTCCCGGGTGCCCGGCGGCTCGTCGGGTGGCTCGGCGGCGTCGGTGGCCGCGTACGAGGCGCCGCTGGCCATCGGCACGGACACCGGCGGGTCGATCCGCCAGCCCGCGGCGGTCTGCGGCATCACCGGGACGAAGCCCACCTACGGCGGCAACTCCCGGTACGGGCTGATCGCGTTCGCGTCCTCGCTCGACACACCGGGCCCACTGGCCCGGACAGTGCTGGACGCGGCGCTGCTCCAGGAGGCCATCTCGGGGCACGACCCGATGGACGCCACGTCCATCGACGGCGCCGCGCCCCTGGTCGTGGCCGCGGCCCGTCAGGCGGACGTGGCCGGCCTGCGGATCGGTGTGGTCACCGAGCTGGCCGGCGAGGGCTGCCAGCCGGGCGTCCTGTCCCGGTTCAGCCAGGCGGTCGAGCTGCTCGAGGCGCTGGGCGCCAAGGTCACCGAGGTGTCGTGCCCGCACTTCCGCTACGCGCTGCCCGCGTACTACCTGATCGCGCCGAGCGAGTGCTCCTCCAACCTGGCCCGGTTCGACGGGATGCGGTACGGCCTGCGGGTCGGTGACGACGGCAGCCGCAGCGCCGAGGAGGTCATGTCGCTGACCCGCGAGGTGGGCTTCGGTGCCGAGGTCAAGCGGCGCATCATGCTCGGCACCTACGCCCTGTCCAGTGGCTACTACGACGCCTACTACGGTAAGGCGCAGCAGGTCCGCACGTTGATCGCGCGCGACTTCGAGGCGGCGTTCGGCCAGGTCGACGTGCTGGTCTCGCCGACCACGCCGACGACCGCCTTCCCGATCGGGGAGCGGACCGACGACCCGATGTCGATGTACCTGGCCGACTTGTGCACGATCCCGTCGAACCTGGCCGGCAACGCGGCCATCTCGGTGCCGTGCGGCCTGGCCCCCGAGGACGGCCTGCCGGTCGGGCTGCAGATCATGGCGCCGGTGCTGGCCGACGACCGTGCCTACCGGGTCGCGGCCGCGGCAGAGGCCGCGTTCACCGAGCGCTGGGGTCATCCGCTGCTGGCCGGGGCACACGGCCTCGACCATACCGGGACCAGCACGACGAGTGAGACGAAGGGAGCGGGCCGATGACGGCCGAGCCGCTGCCGCTCATCCCGTACGCGGAGGCACTGGCGCGTTACGGGCCTACGATCGGGCTGGAGACGCACGTGGAGCTGGGCACGCGGACCAAGCTGTTCTGCGGCTGCCCGGCCCAGTTCGGCGGGGAGCCGAACACGCACGTCTGCCCGGTCTGCCTCGGCCTGCCCGGCTCGCTGCCGGTGCCGTCCCGGACCGCGATCGAGTACACGATCCGGATCGGGCTGGCGCTGAACTGCTCGATCGCGCAGTGGTGCCGGTTCGCCCGGAAGAACTACTTCTACCCCGACATGCCGAAGGACTTCCAGATCTCCCAGTACGACGAGCCGCTGTGCACCGACGGCTGGCTCGACGTGATGGTGGACAAGGGGGACGCGGAGCCGCAGCACGTGCGGGTCGGCATCGAGCGGGTCCACCTGGAGGAGGACACCGGCAAGTCGCTGCACGTGGGCGGGGCCACCGGCCGGATCCATGGGGCCGCATACTCGCTCGTGGACTACAACCGGGCCGGCATTCCGCTGGTGGAGATCGTGACCAAGCCGATCACCGGCGCGGACGCGGCCGCCCCCGCGGTGGCGCGCGCCTACGTCGCGGAACTGCGGGAGGTCATTCGGTCCCTCGGTGTGTCGGACGTGCGGATGGAGGAGGGCTCGCTGCGCTGCGACGTGAACACGTCGCTGGCCCCCCAGGGCTCGGCGGTGCTGGGTACGCGGACGGAGACCAAGAACGTCAACTCGCTGCGCTCGGTGGAGCGGACCGTCCGGTCCGAGATCGAGCGGCAGGCGGCCGTGCTGGACGCGGGCGGCACGGTGGCGCTGGAAACCCGTCACTTCCACGAGGACACCGGGATCACCACCTCCGGCCGCAGCAAGGAAGAGGCGGAGGACTACCGCTACTTCCCCGAGCCCGACCTGGTGCCGCTGGCCCCGCCCCGCGAATGGGTGGAACAGATCAGGCGGTCGCTGCCCGAGCTGCCGTCGGTGCGCCGGGAACGTCTGGCGGCCGAATGGCACCTGTCCGACGCTGACATGGCCGCGCTGCGCAACGCTGACGCGATCGATCTGGTCGCCGGGACGGTGGCCGCGGGCGCGTCCCCGGCCGACGCGCGCAAGTGGTGGCTGGGTGAGCTGTCCCGGCACGCCAATGAGACCGGCGGCGAGCTGGCCGGCCTGGTGATCACCCCGGGTCAGGTGGCGCGGGTCGCGGAGCTGGTGACGTCCGGCGCGCTCAACGACCGGCTGGCCCGCCAGGTGATCGACGGCGTGCTGGCCGGCGAGGGCACCCCGGACGAGGTGGTCGCGGCGCGCGGCCTGGCCGTGGTCAGCGACGACAGCACGCTGACGGCCGCGGTCGACGAGGCCATCGCCGCCAGCCCGGACGTCGCGGACAGGATCCGCGGCGGCAAGGTCGCAGCGGCCGGGGTCCTGGTCGGAGCGGTGATGAAGGCCACCCGTGGCCAGGCCGACGCCGCCAAGGTCCGCGAGCTGATTCTCGAACGCCTCACCTGAGAAGTCACAGCGTGTTAACGCGCTGTCCTTGATCTCTGGCCGCATGATGATGTCCGTCTCCCCTGATCGCACACTTTTCCGGACGGGGCCACCCGGACCATCCACCCCCGGCACGCCCGCCCCGCAGGTCGCACCGGCCCGGGACCCGGACCGCGCGTCCGGCCCCACACGCCAGCCGGGACGATTTATCCCGGCCCGGGACCGCAGCAGCCATCGTGGTCACGCCAAAGATCAGCGCCGCGTCTTAATGATCCGCGAGCCCTAACCGCTCGGGAGAGCGGACCGCCGCCAGCCGCCGGGGCTGGGGAACATCGGCGCGCGCACCTGCCGGGATCCGTCCGACCATTCCGAACGGGCCTGGGCAGGGCCCGTCCCGGCCGTTGCGGCGGCCACTGCGCGGCGCACGGCAAGGACGGCCAGGATCGCGGCGATCTCCTCGGTGCTGGCGTCGCCCCGGATGACGCGCAGGGTCGGCAGGCCTGGCTGGTCTGACGGCACCGGCCCAGTCTACGGAGCCAGTCTGCGGGGCCAGTCGATGGGGGTCAGTCTGCGGGACCGGGTTACGGGGGCTAGTCCCGGGCTAGTCCCAATGCCGGGGAGTTAGGGTCCTTCAGCGTTTGTCACGGATTTCCGGCGGCGTGTCGCAGGCTGGTGATAGCTGGGGTCGACGTGGGCGGTGATGCTGGTTATGCGATGGTTTGCGCGGGGTTTGCCGTCGGGGTGCTTGTTCCAGCGGCTGAGCGGGGACTTGACCTTGCGGGCGCAGACGCGGGGCCGCCGGGGGCCGTGCAGGCTCGCGAGGACGGCGCGGCCGATGCCGCCGGTCAGGTCCCCGCCGGGATCGGTGATGTTCTGCGCGGTGATGAGGAGGTTCTGGGCGGTCTCGACGGCGATCTGGTAGCTGGCCCGGTCGGGGTCAGTGCCGGGCACGGACTGGACGGCATCGGTGACAGCGGTCCGCAGCGCCTGGTAGACGGCCAGCAGCGCCCACATCTCCTGCTCGATGCCGGCGGGGTCCCCCGAGCGGAGCACGCGGCCCTGAAGCAGGGTGTGGCGCAGCGCGAGGTAGGTGATCTCGTGCTGCCAGCGCTCGTGGTACAGCGTCATCAGCGCGTCCGCCGGGTATGCGCGGTGGCCCAGCAGGGTCGTGGCCAGCCGGTAAGTGCCGCCGTAGGTGGTGCCGTCGTGGCAGGTGACGGTCACGGCCGCGGTGATGATGCGGACCTTCACGCCGCCGATGACTGACAGGAACGACCCGTCGGGCAAGTGCCGCAGGACTGGCAGGCGGCGGGTGCTGGTGAGCCGGACCAGGAACTGCGCCTTCGTGGCGGCGACCGCGGCGAGGAAGTCCCCGCCGTCGAAGCCGCGGTCGATCAGCACCAGCATGGACTCATCCAGCAGGGGCAGCAGCTCCCGCGCCTGGCCCGTCTCCCCCTCGGCTCCCGGGCCGAAGACCGCGCCGAGCAGCGCCCGGGTACCTGTCTCCACCAGGGCCATCAGCGCGAGCCCCGGGTAGCCGGTCTCCCCGTTGGACGCCTTCTGCTTGCCCAGCCACGCCCGGTTCTTCGCCGTATCGGGCACCTTGACCGACTTGCAGCCGTCGAACGAGACCGTCCGGTACCCGCGGAACATGATCCCGGGCGTGCGCGGCTGCCCCAGCGGCCCGGCCAGGATCTCGAACAGCCGCCTCACCGGCGGGATCCCGATACGCCGGCGCAGGTCCCGCAGGGCCTTCCCCGAAGGCGCCGCCAGCCCCAGCACCCGCAGCCCCGCGGTCAGCTTGCCCCATACTCCCCGATAACCGGCCCGCGGGAACAGGCACATCGCCAGCAGGAAATACAGGCCCGCCCGCGACGGCGCCAGCCGTACCCGCCTCTCCAGCCCGCCTTCTTCCTCCAGCACCGCATCGGCGAGCTCGAACGGCACGATCCGCGTGAGCTCGCCGAGGTGACCGGCAGCAAACACCCCGGCGGCCACGGTGATCGTCGTCGTGACCGACGTGACAGCAGAACGGATGACAGACTGGGCAGGCAACGGAGGTCTCCGGTACACGGGCCGTTTTGGTCGACACCCGTCCTACCGCAGCCTCCGTTGCCATGTCCGCCCGAAGCCACGATCCCGGCAAACCGCTTGACTACAAGGCGAAACGCTTAACTCCCCGGCATTGGGGCTACCCGGCGGGCTAGTCCAGGGGCGCCCCCGGGTCTGCGGGGCCAGGTCAGGGTGTCCTAGTCGCGGGAGCGGCCCAGGGTGATGCCGAACTCACGGTGCACCCGGACCCAGAAGGCGTCGCGCAGCCATTCGCGCGCCTCCTGGTAGGCGCGCAGCGACAGGCCGAGCTCCTTTTCCGCCTCCACCAGCAGCTCCTTGTCGATAACAGGCGGCAGGATCGGGCCGGGGAGCAGGTCGCGGATGTTGTCGGTGCCGCGGGTCAGGATCCACTTCTGCGCGACGTGCTCGCCGGCCTCCTCAACCCGTGACCGGTCCGGCCCGAGCCGGGCCGCGGCCGGGGCGGGCTGGCCCGCCGTGCCCATGCTGCCGGCCCCGGGCCGGACGCTGCGGGCCCCGGCGACGTCAGCACGTTGCCGCTGGACCCGGACCCGGGGACGGTCGCGCCGGGAGCGCCCGGGTACGGGGGGTGAGGCGCCCGGGCGGCCGGCCGTGACGGCACCCGGTCGCCGAAGAGCTGCGCCGGGGAGGGCACGGCGCTGGCGGCCGGTTCGCCGGGGCGGGTGGTCTCGGCCACGGTGACCGGCTGCCGGGTGAAGTACGGCTTGACGAACGCGCCGTCCAGGATCTCGACCGTGTCGGACTCCCAGACCAGCCGCTCGGCCTGGTTCGTGCCGTATGGCGGCTCGATGCCCCACAGATGGACGCGCACGCCGTAGGCCTGCGCGGCCTCCACGGCGGGCACCATGTCCTCGTCCCCGGCGACCAGGACCGCGTTGGTGATCGCGTGATGCCGGGCCAGCGCCTCCATGTCCGCGCGGATCTGCGCGTCCACGCCCTTCTGCTGGCCGCGCGCGTTGAGGTTGCCGAGCCGCAGCTTGACCAGCGGCATCTGGGCGATGACGCGCTGATCGATGGTGGGTACGCGGTCCCGGGCCGCGTCGTACCAGTAGACCCGCAGCAGCTCGCCGCGGACGAGCTCGTCCGCGTGCTTGCTGATCGCGTGGATGAGCGGCACGGCGTCGACCCGGAAGTCACGCCGCGAGCTCGTGCCGAGCAGCAGTTCCCCGGCGGCAGCGTAGATGTAGCCCACGTCGACCATGACGGTGTAGCGGGCCAGCAGCGGCAGTGGGGCTCCGTATTCGCTCATCGTGTTCATGACTTTAGGGCAAGCCGCCGGGTGGCCATGCCGCCGGCAGGTGACAACAGTACCGAGAATCGGCTGGCGTTCCCGGTGTGGTCTAGGCTGTATCCGCGGCAGATGGCCAGGGGCCTTCGTCCCATCCGCTGCGGGCACGTTCCTTCCACCACGTTCCTTCCACCACGGTCCTTCCACCACGGTGTCGCGCGCTGGAGAATTGGGTATCTGCCGTCTGCCGTGCCAGAAAGGAAGCTGCTGTGCCGGCACGCGCCCATGGCGTGTGGCTATCGATTACTGCCCTGGCCCGCCAGGAAGGGGCCGCGGTGGGTGTGCGGCACGCCGTCATGGCCTGCGCGGAGGCGCTCGGCGCGGGGGCGGCCTTGTCGGTGGCGGCGGATCATCGGCCGTACGAGCCGCTGTTTGCCACCGATACCCGCAGTGACGAGCTGGCCGAGCTGCAGACCACCCTCGGTGAGGGGCCCGCTATTGACGCAGGGCGGGCCAACGGGCCGGTGCTGGGCCCTGACCTGGCCCTGGCCGAAGGGCAGGCCCGCTGGCCGGAGTTCGCCCCCATGGCGCTGGCGCGCGGCGTGGCCGCGGTCTTCGCGATCCCGGTGGGTTTGGGCGCGGCCCGGCTGGGGGTGCTGTGCCTGTACCGGGAGCAGGCCCGCGCGCTGAGTCGCGACCAGCTCGATACGGTGCTCCTGTACGCCGACGCGGCGATGATGCTCGCCCTCGACGATCGCGGTGGCCTGGCATCCAGCACCGCCGACCTGGTTGGGGCGGCGTTCTCTACGCGGAGGGCGGAGGTTCACCAGGCTACGGGGATGATCTCGGTGCAGCTCGGCATCTCCCTCACCGATGCTCTGGTGACGTTGCGCGCCCATGCCTACGCCCAGGACCGGCGTCTTTCACTTGTCGCCGCCGATGTTGTGGGCAGGCGGCTGTCTTTCGCCGGCCAGGCCCTCAGTTTCCCCGAAGCGGGCGCCGCGGGCCAGACTGGGGCACAGCACAATGGTCATGGCCCGACGTCGCTGCCTCGCGGCCCGGCTCCGCCCCGGCAGCACAATCAGGAACAAGACCGCGAGGATAACCACGAGGACAAGGAGATGGAGGGAGAATGAGCCCCTCGGACAGGCACATGTGGCGGGCCTTCGTCAAGGTTGCCGATACCTTGGTCGCCGATTTCGACATCATTGACTTCCTGAACACGCTGGCCGAGTACGGCGTCGATCTGCTCGGCGTCTCCGCCTGCGGGATCCTGCTGGCGGAACCGGCAGGCGTCCTGAATCTTGTGGCCGCATCCACCGAGCAGGCTCGTGTCCTCGAGCTGTCCCAGCTGCAGAACGCCGAAGGGCCGTGCCTGGACGCGTACCGCACGCTGGCCCCGGTGCTCTGCCCTGATCTTGCCGCCTCAGCCTGCCGGTGGCCGACCTTCGCCCCGGCCGCGCTGGCGACCGGATTCAACGCCGTGCACGCCATGCCGATGCGGCTGCGCGACCAGGCCGTCGGTGCCTTCAACCTTTTTTCCGCCGAGGCTGGCGCGCTGGATGCTGAGACCACGGAGCTGGGCCAGGCGCTCGCCGACGTGGCCACCATCGGCATCCTGCACGAGCGCGCGATCCGCCGCCACGAGGTGGTCACCGAACAGCTGCAGCTCGCGCTGAACAGCCGGATCGTGATCGAGCAGGCCAAGGGCGTGCTCGCGGAGCGCCTGCAGTTGGGCGTTGACGAGGCCTTCGCCGCGCTGCGCGGGTACGCCCGCGACCGCAACCTGAAGCTGGCTGAGGTCGCCCGGGCCGTCGCCGCCGGCGAACTCGATATAACGCTGTCCGCGGGCTATCCCGGCCCGCACATGCCCGGGCCAAGCCCGGCCGCCTGACCGCTTTCCGCTACGTGACCTGACCCTTCCTTTTCCCGTCCCGGCAGGTTCCTGTCCCGCACGGCCATGCGGGAGTCCCGGCCGGCGGGAGAGAACTGCGCCCGGGCCCGCGGTTACAGCGGCTCGGTGGCCCATTCCCAGCCGCGGACCTCATCGTGGACGGGACGCACCAGGAACGCCCCGGACGCGTCGGACAACTGGGCGATGATACGCATCAGCTGCCGGTGAAAATCGGCCGGCGGGTGTACACCGTGCTGCCGGCCGGGGTCGGCGAGGGTCACGATCGCGCCCTCGCCGCCGATCCGTGCCGTGATGTTGCCGTTGTAGTCGATGCCTACTCCGACGATCGCGTTGGCGCGGACGATATCGCTCCCGTCGTCCTTGGCTATCCATACATCGGGCATGTTCATACGCCCCACCTCCCGGGCCTCGTATCGCATTGTCCCGCACCGGCGACGTTCATCCGCCCGCTCCATGCCCGGAGCCGTCCGGATCCGTCCAGGAGGTAGGGTCTGAAGCAGGCTTCGCTCGGGGCCAGCGGATCATCCGCGGCGATCCCCGTTCGAGGTTCACGCATGTCGTCCCGGACCCTGGCGGCGCGCGGTCAGAACGGCCGCGTTTCCCGAGCCAAGGAGTCCCCGGCAGTGCATATTTCTCCGGCAGATAAGGCTGGGGCCTGCCCGCAGCCCTCGTCTGCTTCCCCGCCTCTGCGCGGTAGCGAGTACGCGATGCTGTCGCGGCAGGTCAGGGAGACGGGTCTGCTGGACCGGCGGCTGCGGTACTACGGCTGGAAGATCGCGGTCACCGCGGCGGCGCTGGTGGCCGGCTGGACGGCGTTCGCGCTGATCGGTGATTCGTGGTGGCAACTGGGGATCGCAGTTTTCCTGGCCGTGGTGTTCTCCCAGCTCGGCTTCCTCGGTCATGACGCGGGCCACCAGCAGGTCTTCCGCTCCCGGCGGGCTAATTACGTCCTGGGCGTGGCGTGCGGGAATCTCGGCATCGGCCTGAGCTTTGGCTGGTGGACCAGCAAGCACAACCGGCATCACGCTCACCCCAACACCGAGGACGCCGACCCCGACATCATGATCGGTGTGCTGGCGTTCTCCGGCGCCCAGGCGCGGGTGGTCCGGGGGGTGCGGCGGCTGCTCTTCCGCTACCAGGCGTACCTGGTGTTCCCGATGATGTTCTTGGAGGCGGCCAGCCTGCACGCTTCCAGCCTCCGTGCGGTGACGCGCCGGATCGGCCAGCGCCGGGCCGGCCAGCACGGGGCGTCGGAAGCGGCGCTGCTTACCCTGCATGCTGCCGGTTACCTCACCGCGGTGTTCCTCGTCCTGTCACCGGTCCGGGCCGTGCTGTTCATCCTGGTGCAGCAGGGCCTGTTCGGCTTCTACCTCGGCTGCTCGTTTGCCCCCAACCACAAGGGCATGCCGGTCCTGGAGGCGGGGGATCGTACCGATTTCCTGCGCCGTCAGGTGCTGACCTCGCGCAACGTCCGCGGCGGCTGGCTGACCGATTTCGCTCTCGGCGGCCTGAACTACCAGATCGAGCATCATCTGTTCCCGTCGATGCCCCGGCCCAACCTGCGCCGGGTCCAGCCGCTGGTCGCGGCGTTCTGCACCGAACGCGGCCTGCCCTACTGCCAGACGAGCCTGCTCGGCTCCTACGCCCAGGCGCTGCGCTACCTGAGCGCCGTCGGCAAGCTCACCCGTCCCGCGGCAGGCGGCGGGGCAGGCCCCCAGGAGAAGCTGCCGCGATCAGGCCGCCGCCGCGTCGCCTGGCGTCTGCAGAGCCGGTGACGGCGAGGCGCTCGTACCGGCCCAGTGAACCGGGCCCCGGGCCCGGTGAGTGGCCGGTGTGCCGGCGGGTGCTACGCGCGGGTGACGGCGAGGCGCTCGTACCGGCCCAGTGAACCGGGCCCCGGGCCCGGTGAGTGGCCGGTGTGCCGGCGAAGTACCACCGCGCGGGCGCGAAGCGCAGCGGGGGGAATCGGGGGGTCGCCCCCCCGGATCATAGGGGTATGTTGCCGTGCTTCTTGGGCGGCAGCGTCTGGCGCTTGGTGCGCAGCGCGCGGAGGGCGCGGGTTACCTCCGAGCGGGTCTCGCCCGGCTGGATGACGGCGTCGAGATAGCCCCGTTCGGCAGCGATATAGGGGTTCGCCAGCCTGTCCTCGTATTCGGTGATGCGCTGGGCCCGCAGCGTGTCCGGGTCGTCGGCGGCGGCCAGTTCGCGGCGGTAGAGGATGTTCACCGCGCCCTGCGCGCCCATGACGGCGATCTGCGCCGTCGGCCACGCCAGGTTGACGTCCCCGCCGAGGTGCTTGGATCCCATGACGTCGTAGGCGCCGCCGTAGGCCTTCCGGGTGATGACGGTGACCTTGGGCACGGTCGCCTCGGCGTACGCGTAGATGAGCTTGGCGCCGCGCCGGATGATCCCGTTCCATTCCTGGTCGACGCCGGGCAGGAAACCGGGCACGTCGACGAACGTCAGGATCGGGATGCTGAACGCATCGCAGGTGCGGACGAACCGGGCCGCCTTTTCCGCCGCGTTGATGTCCAGGCACCCGGCGAAGTGCATCGGCTGGTTGGCTACCACCCCGACCGGCGCGCCGGCCACGCGGCCGAAGCCGACGATGATGTTCGGCGCGAATCCCGTATGCACCTCGAGGAAGTAGCCTTCGTCCAGCACGCCCCCGATGACCGAATGCATGTCGTAGGGCTGGTTGGGTGAGTCCGGGATCAGCGTGTCCAGTTCGCGGTCGGCGCGGGTGATCTCGTCCGCCGCGGCGGGATCGGCGGGGGCGTCGACGACCGGGGGCTCTTCGAGGTTGTTGGACGGCAGGAAGGAGAGCAGGTCGCGCGCGAACTCGATGCAGTCGTCCTCGTCCCTGGCCTGGTAGTGGGCCACGCCGGACCGGACGGCGTGCGCGTGCGCCCCGCCGAGTTCCTCGAAGGTGACCTCCTCCCCCGTCACCGTCTTGATCACGTCGGGACCGGTGATGAACATGTGCGACGTGCCCTCCACCATGAGGGTGAAGTCGGTGATCGCCGGCGAGTAGACCGCCCCGCCAGCCGCCGGCCCCATGATCAGCGAGATCTGCGGGATCACGCCCGAGGCCATCACGTTCCGGTAGAAGAGGTCCGCGAACACGCCGAGCGCGACCACGCCCTCCTGGATCCGCGCTCCGCCGCCGTCGTTGATGCCGACCACCGGGCAGCCGACCTTGAGCGCGTGGTCCATGATCTTGACGATCTTGGCGCCGTAGACCTCGCCCAGCGATCCGCCGAAGACGGTGAAGTCCTGGCTGAACACGCAGACCGGGCGGCCGTCCACCGTGCCGTGCCCGGTGACCACGCCGTCGCCGTACGGCCGGTTCTTTGCGATGCCGAAGTCGGTGGCCCGGTGCCGGGCGAACTCGTCGAACTCCAGGAACGAGCCCGGGTCCAGCAGCCGTTCGATCCGCTCCCGCGCGGTCAGCTTTCCCCTCGCGTGCTGCTTCTGCACGGCCTTCTCGGAGCCGGCGTGCACGGCTTCCTGGCGGCGCCGGTCCAGGTCGGCTATCTTCCCTGCGGTCGTGTGCACGTCCGGGTCATTGTCGCGGGGGCCGGGGTCCGGCTGCGCGGCGGCATCACTGGTCATGCGCCTAGGGTAGTCAGCGGGCGGCCGGGAGGTCAGGGGTGGTCGCAGGGCTGCGAGGACGTCAGGCGCGTTCGCTACGCTTGCGACGTGGAGCGGGAAACGGTTACCCGAGACAGTGACCGCTACCGGATGCCGGAGCCGATGCGGCGCGACGTCCGGTTGCTGGGCAGCGTGCTGGGCGGCGTGCTGAGCGAGGCCGACGGCCAGGAACTGCTGGACGACGTGGAACAGCTCCGGCACGCCGTGATCGAGGCGCGGCGCGCGGAGGGCGCAGGCGGCGCGGAGGGCGCAGACGGCGCGGAGGGCGCAGACGGCGCGCCGCCGGAGGGCCCGCGGCCGGAATCGGGCGACTCGCTGGATGACATCGCCGCCCTGGTCGCCTCGTGGCCGCTGGACCGTGCGGAACAGGTGGCCAGCGCCTTCACCGTGTACTTCCACCTCGTCAACCTGGCCGAGGAGCATCAGCGCATCCGGGCCCTGCGTGAGCGGGACGTGCCCGGGCACCCGCTGCCGGAATCCCTGGCAGCCACGGTCCGGGAGATCCGCCGCGAGCAGGGCGGTGACCGGCTCGAGGAGCTGCTGGCCGGGCTGCGCGTGCACCCGGTGTTCACCGCCCACCCCACCGAGGCGCGGCGCCGGGCGGTGGTCGCCTCGCTGCGTCGGATTTCCGTGCTGGTGGACGTGCTCGACGACCCGCGGATCGCCGCGACCGACCACACCGAGACCCTCCGCCAGCTGCGCGAGCAGATCGACGTGCTGTGGCGGACTGCACAGCTGCGGGTCAACGCCATGGACCCGATCGACGAGGTCCGTTCGGTGATGACCGCGTTCGACGAGACCCTGTTCAGGGTCGTGCCCATGCTCTACCGCTCGATGGATCACGCCGTCGCGGGCGCGGACAGCGGCGGCATCCCGACGGATGTGCCCGCGTTCCTCAGGGTCGGCAGCTGGGTGGGCGCCGACCGGGACGGCAACCCTTTCGTGACCGCACGGGTCACCCGCGAAGCCGCCACCATTCAGGCCGATCACGTGCTCCGCGCGCTCGCGCGGGTCGCCGACCGGATCGGCCGGTCCCTGACCCTTTACGAGGCCATGACGCCGGCATCGCCGGGACTGCGGAGCGCGCTCGCCGTGGCCGCCGCGGCGCACCCCGAGCTGATCGCGGAGATCTCGGCCCGCTCCCCGCAGGAGCCGTACCGTACCTACCTGCTGTATACGGCGGCGCGGCTGGAGGCGACCCGCATTCGCCACGCCGACCTGGCCTACTCCGGCCCGGGAGAATTCATCGCCGAGCTGCGCCTGGTCCAGGAGTCCCTGGCGGCCGCGGGTGCCCGCCAGCAGGCCTACGGTGAGGTCCAGCACCTCATCTGGCAGGCGGAGACGTTCGGTTTCCACCTGGCCGAGCTGGAGATCCGCCAGCACAGCGCGGTGCACGCCCGGGTACTCGCCGAGTTGCGGGACGCGCCCTCCGGCGAGCCCCTGTCGGCGGAGGCGGAGGAGGTGCTCGCGACCTTGCGCGTGGCCGCCTGGATCCAGCGGCGGCTCGGTACGGAGGCATGCCGGCGGTACGTGGTCAGCTTCACCCGGTCGGCGGAGGACATCGCGGCCGTGTACGAGCTGGCTCAGTTCGCGCTGCCCGACGGCAGCGCCCCGGTCCTGGACGTGGTGCCGCTGTTCGAAAGCGGGGCGGACCTGGCCAACGCGCCCCGCGTGCTGACCGAGATACTGAAGCTGGCCCCGGTCGCCGATCGGCTCGCGGCCAACGGCCGGCAGCTGGAGGCCATGCTCGGCTACTCCGACTCGGCCAAGGAACTCGGGCCCGCCAGCGCGACGCTGCGGCTGTTCGACGCGCAGGCCGAGCTGGCGGCCTGGGCCGCCGCCAACGACGTGGAGCTGACCCTGTTCCACGGCCGCGGCGGCGCGCTCGGCCGCGGCGGCGGCCCCACCGGGCAGGCGGTGCTCGCCCAGGCCTCCGGCTCGGTCGCCGACCGGCTCAAGGTCACCGAGCAGGGTGAGGTGATCTTCGCCCGGTACGGCCGGGCGGTCATCGCGAAACGGCATCTGGAGCAGGTGACGTCGGCCGTGCTGCTGGCCTCCTCGCCGGCCCGCACCGGGAGCAATAGCGAGGTATCCCTGCGGTTCCGCGGGGTGGCAGACGTGATCGACGAGGCGGCACGGCGCGCCTTCCGCGCCCTGGTCGAGAGCGAGGGCTTCGCGGAGTGGTTCGCCCGGATCAGCCCGCTGGAGGAGATCGGCGGCCTGCGGATCGGCTCCCGCCCCGCGCGGCGCGGCCTGTCCCGGTCCGCTGTCAGCCTGGATGATCTGCGCGCCATCCCGTGGGTGTTCGCCTGGTCACAGACGCGGGTGAACCTGCCCGGCTGGTTCGGCCTGGGCAGTGGGCTGGCCGCCGTGGTGAAGTCCGGCGCGGACGGCGACGGGGCCGGGCTGGCGGAGCTGCAGCGGGCGTACGCGGAGTGGCCGCTGTTCAATGTGCTCATCGACAACGCGGAGATGAGCCTGGCCAAGACCGACCGCCGGATCGCCGAACGCTACCTGGCGCTGGGCGACCGGGACGATCTGTCCGGCCGGGTGCTGGCCGAGTACGACCTGACCATGCGGCTCGTCCTGGCCGTCACCGGGCATGTCCGGCTGCTGGCTGACCGGCCGGTCCTCGCGCGCGCCGTCGCGCTCCGGGACCCGTACGTGGACGCGCTGTCGCACCTGCAGCTACGGGCTCTGGCGGCGCTGCGCGCCCCGGCCGCGGACGATCCCGCCGAGCGTGAGCGGCTCGAGCGGCTGCTGCTGCTCACCGTGAACGGCGTCGCCGCCGGCCTGCAGAACACCGGCTGAGCCGGCTTCGTGCGCCCGCACGCACATTGGTCCCGCATAGACCGAGCTCCTGCCGGTTATCGTCACAATGCCACCGAACGGCCCGGAATGCGGGTGGTACTGCATCTGTGAGCCGGCTTACGCGGGATGCAGGGCCGCCTCGGCGAGCTGGAGGATGTCCGGGTCGGGCTGGACCAGCAGGCGGACGGCGGCACGCACGTCGCCTCCACCCGGCAGGTCGGCCGGATCGAGGTCGTCAAGGTCGAGAACAAGGGCAAGGGCTTCCGCCGGCTCCGCATCCGCATCGGCGGTTAATTCTTTCTGACCATCTCGCGATCACGAAGCGGCGGGGAGGGGGCGGGCCAGGTCAGCACCTGCGTGGACATGAACCGGGGCTTGTTTAGGGATCTATGCCATGGGAACCTAAGCCTTCGTTCGAAGGATGGGCCATCCAGCCAGCGACGGAAGAGGGCACCCATGCCTGACTTCAGTGACTTCACCGACGACGCCAAGAAGCTCGCCAGCGAGCACCCGGATCAGGCCGACCAGGCTCTGGACAAGACTGGCCAGTTCGCCAACCAGGAGACGGGGAACCGCTTCGGCAGCGAGATCCAGAAGGGCGAGCAAGAGGGCGATAACTACCTCGGGGGCCAGGGCCAGCAGCAGAGCCAGGGCCAGCAGCAGAGCCAGGACCAGGGCCAGTACGGCGGTGACCAGGGCCAGGGCCAGGGCGGCTACGGCGACCAGGGCGGCCAGGGCGCTGACCAGGGCCAGGGCGGTCAGTACGGCGAGCAGGGCGGTCAGTACGGCGACCAGGGCGGCCAGGGCGGCGACCAGGGCCAGGGCGGTCAGTACGGCGACCAGGGCGGCCAGGGCGGTGACCAGGGCCAGGGCGGTCAGTACGGCGACCAGGGCGGCCAGGGCGGTGACCAGGGCCAGGGCGGTCAGTACGGCGACCAGGGCGGCCAGGGCGGCGACCAGGGCCAGGGCGGTCAGTACGGCGACCAGGGCGGCCAGGGCGGCGACCACGGCCAGGGCGGTCAGTACGGCGGCCAGGGCGGCCAGGGCGGTGACCAGGGCCAGGGCGGTCAGTACGGCGACCAGGGCGGCCAGGGCGGTGACCAGGGCCAGGGCGGTCAGTACGGCGACCAGGGCGGCCAGGGCGGTGACCAGGGCCAGGGCGGTCAGTACGGCGACCAGGGCGACCAGGGCCAGGGCGGCTACGGCGACCAGGCCCAGGGCGACCAGGCCCAGGGCGACCAGGCCCAGGGCGACCAGTACGGGGATCAGGGACAGGGCAGCCGGTTCTGATCATGCCGGACGGTGCCAGGTATACGGGTACCGCCTGATCGGAAGGGCCCCGGCCCGCGGGGCCCTTTCCGTTGCCGGCCGCGCGCCACCCCGGACGGGGCGCCGGGGGACAATAGCCGTGAGATGAAAGGCGCCGATCACCCCCCTCGCCCCCCGCTCGCCGGGACAGCCCTGACAGAGCAGGTCATGCGCCCGGGCGGGCTGTGGCGCGAGCTTTCGGTCGCGGAATGGACCGGCTCGACCAACGCCGATCTGCTCGCGCGGGCCCGCGACGGGGCGCCGGAGGGTCTCGTCCTGGCCGCCGAGGAGCAGACCGCGGGCCGGGGCCGGATGGGCCGCAGCTGGCTGAGCCCGCCGCGGGCCGCGCTGACGTTCTCCGTGCTGGTCCGCCCCACGGGCGTGCCACCGGCCCGGCGTGGCTGGCTCCCGCTGCTCGCCGGGGTCGCCACAGCCACGGCCGTGCGGCAGGTCTGCGGCCTTGACGCCCTGCTGAAGTGGCCGAACGATGTGCTCCTCGGATCCCGGAAACTGGCCGGCATCCTGGCCGAACAGTCCGGGGACGCGGTCGTCATCGGCATCGGGGTCAACGTGTCGGCGAGCCGGGCTGACCTGCCCCTCGTCGGCCCCGCGTCGCTGCCGGCCACCTCCCTGCTGCTGGAGGGGTCGGCGAGCCTGGACCGGGGACTGCTGCTGGGCCGGATCCTGGCCGAGGCCGAGCGCTGGTACCTCGCCTGGCGCGGCACGCACCCCCCCGGTGATCCGCAAGCGGCCGGTCTCCGCGCGGCGTACCTGCGCCTTTGCGCGACCACCGGCCGCGATGTGCGGGTCGAGCTCCCAGCGGGAAAGGTCACCTACGGCACGGCCACTGGCATCGACGCGGACGGCCGGCTCGTCGTCAGCACCCCGGACGGCGAGGTCACCATCGGCGCGGGCGACGTCCGGCACGTCCGCTGAAACCGGGCGGCAATGTGCCCAATCTGGGCATCCCGTCATGCCACGATGAGGTTCATGGTTCTTGACGCGTCGTCGGCCGGGCAGGAACGCAGCGTCCTGATCCTTCATCCGCACTGGAAGGTGCTGCTGGGCCCGGTGATTCTCGGGGCACTGGTCGTGGCGGCGGCGCTCGCTGGGCTGACGGTCATCCCGGCGGGATCGGCGGCTGGCACGGAGCGCCTGGTCACCGCGGCCGCCGCCGTTGCGCTGCTGCTGGTCTGGGTCGTACGGCCGGTTCTGCGCTGGAAGACGACGACCTATGAGCTCACCACGGGACGCCTGCGGCTGCGCGAGGGCATCCTGACCCGCAGCGGGCGGGACATCCCGCTGGCCCGGATCAGCGACGTGTCGTTCACCCGCAGCCTCCTTGACCGGCTGCTCGGCGCCGGCCGCCTCGTGGTGGAGTCACCCGGCGAGCACGGGCAGATCGTGCTGACCGACATCCCCAGCGTCGAACGCGTCCAGGCCATCTTGTTCGGGCTGGTCGAGGAGCAGCGCCGCCTCGCGGGCGAAGATCGCTGAACGGCCGGCCGGGCCGTCCCGGCCTGGGACGGCCCCGTCCCACCCCGGGCCCCCGGGCCCGGGGTGTGGCCCTCGAAGGTGCGTTCCGGCTGCCGATAGGGTCGTGCGAAGAGCCCTGATACGTCGCAGTCCTGGGAGGTGTCATGCGTTTCACCAAGCGGCCGGAGCCGGGCAGCACCGTCGATCTGCGGAGGTACGCTCGCCAAGCGTGAACGCGCGTCCGGCCGGACCGGCCACCACCTCCACGCCCGCGGCGGACCCAGCCCCGTCCGCCCCGTCCGCCCCGTCCGCCCCGTCGACCGCGGACTCCGTGGCCGGGGCGCGGGCCCGCATCGAGCGGGGCGGCACGCCGCGCTACCACGAGGCCGCCGCAGCGAAGGGGAAACTGTTCGCGCGGGAGCGCATCAGCCTCCTCGTTGACACCGGCAGTTTCACCGAGGACGGGCGGTACGCCAACGCGCTGGCCGACGGCCTGCCCGCGGACGGCGTGGTCACCGGGACGGCCCTGATCGGCGGCCGGCCTGTCGCCCTGATGGCCAACGACTCCACGGTCAAGGCCGGCTCGTGGGGCTCGCGCACCGTCGAGAAAATCATCCGGATCATCGACAAGGCATACTCCGCGGGCCTGCCCATGATCTATCTGGTGGATTCGGCGGGCGCACGGATCACCGACCAGGTGGAGATGTTCCCCGGCCGCCGCGGCGCCGGGCGGATCTTCCATGCCCAGGTCCGGGCGTCCGGGTCGATCCCGCAGGTCTGCGCGCTTTTCGGGCCGTCGGCGGCGGGCGGCGCCTACATCCCCGCGTTCTGTGACTTCGCCGCGATGGTCGAGGGCAACGCGTCGATGTACCTGGGCAGCCCGCGGATGGTCGAGATGGTCGTGCGGGAGAAGACCACACTGGAGGAGATGGGCGGGGCGCGGATGCATTGCACCGTGTCCGGTTGCGGTCATTTTCTGGCCCCCACCGAACGGGACGCGCTGGGCGCCGTCCGCGACTATCTGTCTTACCTCCCGGGCAACTGGGAGCAGTCCCCGCCCGCGGCGCCGCCCCGCGATCCGGAGCCCGCCGACCTGCGCGCTCTCATCCCGGCCAGCGAGCGTCAGGCGTTCGACATGCGCCGTTACGTCCGCGGCCTGGTCGACGAGGGATCCCTGTTCGAGGTACACGCACTGTGGGCACGCGAGCTCCTGGTCGGGTTCGCGCGTCTCGGCGGCCAGGCCACCGGGATCGTCGCGAACAACCCGATGCACAAGGGCGGCGTGCTGTTCGTCGATTCGGCGGACAAGGGCACCCGGTTCATCCTGACCTGCGATGCGTTCGGCATCCCGCTGCTTTTCCTGGCCGACGTGCCCGGCTTCATGGTGGGTACGGCGGTGGAGCGGCAGGGCATCATCCGGCACGGGGCGAAGATGATCAGCGCGGTCTCCGACGCGACGGTGCCGAAGATCTGCGTCGTCGTGCGCAAGGCCTACGGCGCGGGACTCTACGCCATGGCCGGCCCCGGTTTTGAGCCCGACGCCACCCTCGCCCTGCCGACGGCCAAGATCGCGGTGATGGGCGCGGAAGCCGCGGTCAACGCGGTCTACGCCGGGAAGCTGGCCGAGATCACCGACCCGGACGAGCGCGCGGCGGAGACGGCGCGGCTCCGGCAGGACTACGACCTTGACATCGACATCATGCGGCTCGCCGGCGATCTGGTCGTGGACGACATCGTCGAGCCCGAGGACCTGCGGGCGGAGCTGATCCGCCGGTTCGCGGCGGCGCGGGGTAAGGACCGCAGCGCGCCGCGGCGGCGGCATGGCATCGCTCCCGTGTGAAATGCCCGCGTGGAATGCCCGCGTGGAATGCCCGCGTGAAATGCCCGCGTGAAATGAATGATAGCGGCGCGAGCAAACGGCAGGACGGCATAGGTTCTACGATCAGGTCATGACCAGCGTCTTGCTCGCCGAGGATGATGAGTCCATCTCCGAGCCCCTTTCCCGCGCGCTGCGGCGCGAGGGGTACCAGGTCGATGTGACCGCCGACGGCCCCAGCGCGCTCGAGCGCGCCCTCGGTGACGGCATCGACCTGATCGTGCTGGACATCGGGCTGCCCGTGCTGGACGGGCTGGAGGTCTGCCGCCGGGTGCGGGCCGAGGGGAACGGCGTGCCCGTGCTGATCCTCACCGCCCGGGCGGACGAGGTGGACACCGTGGTCGGCCTGGACGCCGGCGCGGACGACTACGTTACCAAGCCGTTCCGGCTGGCCGAGCTGCTGGCCCGGGTCCGGGCGCTGCTGCGCCGCGGCGCGGCCGACAACTCCGTGGTGATGGGCGTGCGCATCGACCCGGAGGCGCGGCGGGCCTGGCACGGCGACGCGGAGCTGGAGCTGACCACCAAGGAGTTCGACCTGCTCTGGATCCTGTTCCGGGACGCCGGGAAGGTGATCACCCGCGAGCAGATCATGCGCGAGGTCTGGGACGCCAAGTGGTGGACCTCGACGAAAACGCTCGACATGCATATTTCCTGGCTCCGCCGCAAGCTCGGCGATGACGCGCACAGCCCCCGGTACATTTCGACCGTGCGCGGGGTCGGGTTCCGGTTTGAGCGCGGTGACTGAGAGGCGGGATGGCTGACCCATGCGGCGCCGGCTCCTGGTGACCATGCTGGCCATCACGGTGGCGGCCGTCCTCGTGGCCGGCATTCCCGCGGCCGCCGTGGCGGATGCCGGCCTGCGGGTGCTCATCGTCTGCCTGTGTACCGCGGCCATCGTGGCCGCCGCGGTCGCGGCGTTCGTCCAGTCACGCGTGCTCGCCCGTCCCATCGAGGAGCTCGCGGAGGCGGCGGGCCGGCTCCGGTCCGGTGACCCGCGCCCGATCGGCCGCCGGTACGGGATGGCCGAACTTGACCAGGTGGCGGACGGCCTGGACAGCTCGGGCCGCCGGGTCACCAGCCTCCTGGCGGCCGAACGGGAACTTGCCGTCGACGCCTCCCATCAGCTGCGTACCCCGCTGACCGCGCTGTCGATGCGGCTGGAAGAGGTAATCGCCGCCGCGGGCGACCCGGACGCCGTCCGGGAGGAAGGCGGTGCGGCGCTCGCCCAGGCCGAACGCCTCGCCGACGTGGTCAATCAGCTGCTCGACCCGGCACGCCGCGGGGCCGTCGGGACGGCCTCGCTCACCGGCATCGACGCGATCATCGATCAGCAGGTCGTCGAATGGGAGCCCGCGTTCCGCCGGTCCGGCCGCAAACTCGTGGTGACCGGCGAGCGGGGGCTTCGGGCGCACGTAACGCCCGGTGGCCTGGCGCAGGTACTGGCCACGCTGGTGGACAACGCCCTGATGCACGGCGCCGGGACGGTGGAAATCCGCACGTCGCAGAACACCAAGTCGGCGGTGATCGAGGTCGAGGACCAGGGCAGGGGCGTTCCGCCGGAGCTCGTGTCCCGGATCTTCGAGCGCAGCGTGAGCGGGCGTCCCGAGGGGACCGGGCTCGGCCTGCCGCTGGCCCGGACGATGGCGGCGGCGGACGGCGGCCGGGTCGTGCTGGTCCGGCAGCGCCCCCCGGTCTTCGCCGTCTTCCTGCCCCGGCGGCCGCCCGCGTCCCGCGGCCAGCCGGTCCGCAGCGGACCGGCCTGACCCCCGTTCCCCGCTCAGGCGGTCGCGGCCTTCAGGCGGTCGCGGCGGCCGGGCGCCTGCGCTCGATGGCGTGCCAGGTCAGGTAGATGACCGCGGTGATGATGAAGCCGGCCTCGAACGTCAGGTCGCCGACGGACGGGACGTGCCTGGGGACCACGCCGATGTATTCGGTCTGGTTGGAGAACAGCCAGATCGACAGGCCCATCCCGGCCAGCATCGCCACCGGCCCGCCCCAGTTCTCGTATTTCCGGTTGAACAGCAGCGGCTCGATCGTGCCGGGCGTTTGCCGGGCACGCAGCAGCCGGTCGCAGAACGTCACGGCCAGCCAGGGCGCGATCCAGTAGGCGATGACCAGCAGGAAATTCTCGTACTTGGTGCCGGCGTCATGCAGCCCGGTCAACGCGACGACAAAGCCGATCGCGCCGAAGACCAGCGCCACGATAGCCCGGCGCAGGGCCAGCGGCAGCTTGATGCCGAGGGCCACGAACGACATCGCGCCAGAATAGATATTCAGCACGTTGGCCGAGATGCCGCCCAGGCAGATCGCGAGCAGCGTTACGTCGGCCAGCGGGGTGCTCATCAGCCCGGTGAACGCACGGGTGGGGTTGCTGCCCAGAGCCGCGCCCGGACTGACCACGGTCGCGGCGGCCGCACCGACAACTTCGAGCAGCACGCAGGACAGGAACAGGCCGAGGAAGGCCCACCAGGCGACGGCCGTCTTGTTCACCGAGGGGCGCATGTAGCGGGTGTAATCCGACGCGTACGGGTTCCAGCCGGCCGCATAGCCGAACGACGCTCCCACGGTGAGCAGGAAACCGCCGGGGATCGTGTGGTGGGCGGCGCCCGGGTGCGCCTTGGACAGCACGACCACCGAGGCGATCAGGAAGATGATCGTCAGGACCGGGAAGGCGTAGCGCTCGAAGATGTGCACCAGATTATGGCCGAAGAAGGCGATCACGACCTGGATGGCCACGACGATGACCAGGCAGGCAGGTTTGGCCAGGCCGGTGAGTGTGCTGAGCGCGAAGGTCGCGCTCACGCTGTTCACCGCGAACCAGCCGATCCCAGCCGTAACGGCGTTCAGGCCCGCGGGCAGCACGTTGCCCCGGTAGCCGAATCCGAGTCGGCTCAGGACCATCTGCGGGACCCCGTAAACCGGCCCGGACTGCGACAGCAGGCCCTGGGTGATCGCGCCGATCCCGGTCCCCACCACGATCCCCAGGAGCGCCTGCCATAGGTTCAGGCCGAAGCCGGCCACCGCGAGCACGCCGACGAAGACCGTCGCGAACTCCATGTTCGGCGAGGACCAGATCCAGAAGAGCTGCTGCGGCTTGCCGTGGCGTTCGTGCAGGGGGATGAATTCCGCGCCGCCGGGCTCGACGGCGACGACCCGCTCCCCGTAGTCACCCTCGCGTGCGATCGCACCGGGGGGTACATCCTCATCGGTCAGGACAGCAGCGTCATGGTCGGGCATGGCCATGTGGTCCTCCGGCTCGCCTGCTGGTAATCGCGCTGATCATAGGCGGATTCGCGCGGAGGAAACGTATCGCGGAGGTTAATTCTGCCCGGTTAGCACCGAACCGTGACACCGTGCGCGGGCACACCTGACCTGCTCATAAGCTACGGGCCGTGAGTGAACAGCTCGGTGAGCGCCCGGCGCCGCCACCCGCCGGGGAGCCGCCCCGGACCGCAATCCCCTCCGTGGGGATGGTCGGCGCCGGCCAGCTGGCCCGGATGACCTGCCCGGCTGCCGCCGGGCTCGGCGTCGGCTTCCGCGTGCTGGCCGCGGCCGCCGATGATAGCGCCGCCCGGGTCTGGCCCGACGTCCGGCTCGGCGACTACCGGTCGCTGGAGGACCTCCGCGGCTTCGCGGCGGGCTGCGACGTGGTGACCTTCGACCATGAGCACGTGCCGGGCGCGTCCCTGGCCGCACTGGAGCAGGCCGGGTTCGTACTCCGTCCCGGCGCGGCCGCGCTGTACTTCGCGCAGCACAAACTGGCCATGCGCGAGCAACTGACCGCGCTCGGCGTCCCCTGCCCGCGGTACACGCCGGTCAGTGACCTGGCCGGCATCGAGCGGTTCGCCGGCGGTTCGGGCTGGCCGGTGGTGCTGAAGGCCGTCAGCGGGGGATACGACGGCAAGGGCGTCTGGGTCTGTGCCACGCCCGGTGAGGCGGCCGAGGTAGCGGGGCTGGGCCTGCGGCTGCTGGCCGAGGAGTACATCGCCTTCGACCGTGAGCTGGCCGCTCTCGTCGCGCGGTCGCCGCACCGGCAGGGAGCCGCGTACCCGGTCGTGCAGACGGTCCAGCAGATGGGGATCTGCCGCGAGGTGCTCGCGCCCGCACCGGGGCTCGCCCCGGACCGGGCCGAAGAAGCCCAGTTCATCGCGCTGCGGATCGCTTCCGAGCTGGACGTGACGGGCCTGCTCGCGGTGGAGCTGTTCGACACCCCGGGAGGCCTGCTGGTCAACGAGCTCGCCATGCGGCCGCACAACTGCGGGCACTGGACGATCGAGGGCTCGACGACTTCCCAGTTCGAGCAGCACCTGCGGGCCGTGCTGGACCTTCCGCTGGGGGCGCCCCGGATGCTGGCCCCCTACGTCGTGATGGCCAACCTGCTCGGCGGGACCGACCCGGACGTCTACGATCGGTACATCCACGTGATGGCCGCCGACCCCGGCGTGAAGGTGCACCTGTACGGCAAGGCCATCCGGCCCGGGCGCAAGATCGGCCACGTCACGGTGCTCGGCGACGACGTCACCGAGCTGCGGGAGCGGGCCCGCCGCGCCGCGAGCTTCCTGCGCTGGGGAGACGAGGACGCCGAATGAGGCCGCCAGCGCCTGCGAGAGAGGCAGCGAGATCATGAGTGGCCAGCCGCTGGCCGGTGTCGTCATGGGCAGTGATTCGGACTGGCCGGTGATGCGCGGGGCCGCCCACGCCCTGACCGAGTTCGGCATCGCCTACGAGGCCGACGTGGTGTCCGCCCACCGGATGCCCCGCGAGATGATCGAGTACGGCTCGACCGCGGCCGGGCGCGGCCTGCGGGTCATCATCGCGGGCGCGGGCGGGGCGGCGCACCTGCCCGGCATGCTGGCCTCGGTCACCCCGTTGCCCGTGATCGGCGTGCCCGTGCCGCTGGCCCACCTGGACGGCCTGGACTCACTGCTGTCGATCGTCCAGATGCCCGCCGGGATCCCCGTCGCGACCGTCGCGGTCGGCGGCGCCCGGAACGCCGGGCTGCTGGCGGTCCGCATCCTGGCCACCGCCGACGAGGATCTGCGCCGCCGGATGACCCGGTTCCAGGATCAGCTCGCCGCCACCGCCCGCGCCAAGGGCGAGGCCCTCCGCGCCCAGCGCGCCGCCGGCACCGGCCCCGCCCAGTGACAGCAGCAGTTCCTGCACGAACGGCGTCCGATGATCGTTAAGCGGGCACGCCCGGAGGTTCACCAGCGCTGCGGGAAAGGGAGCGCAGCTCCGCACCCGGGGTGCCCGGGGGCCGGCCCACCGAGCCGACACCCAGCGCGCGGTAGTGCCAGGACGCGGCGCGCCAGCGGTTGGCGTCGAGCGCGTTGCGGCCATCCACGATGTTGCGGCGGGCCACGGCCTTGCCGAGTTCCTGCGGGTCGGCGTCGCGGAACTCGCGCCACTCGGTCAGCAGCAGCGTCACGTCGGCGCCGGTGACGGCCTCGATCGCCGAGCCGGCGTAGCTCAGCTCCGGGTGAGCCCGGCGCGCGTGGCCTACCGCCGCCGGGTCGTACACGGTCACCGACGCGCCGAGTCCGTGAATGGTGGCGGCGACATCCAGGGCGGGGGAATCCCTGATGTCATCGGAATCGGGCTTGAACGCGACACCGAGCACACCCACGGTCCGGCCCTCGAATGATCCCCCGGCCAGCTCGCGCGCGAGATCGACCATCCGGGCCCGGCGGCGCATGTTGATGCCGTCCACCTCGCGCAGGAACGACAGGGCCGGCTCGACCCCGAGCTCTTCCGCCCGCGCCATGAACGCACGGATGTCCTTGGGCAGGCAGCCGCCGCCGAAGCCGAGTCCCGGCCGCATCGCCGCGCTGCCGATCCGCGGATCATAGCCGAGCGCCTCGGACAGCATCGTGACGTCGGCGTGCGCGGCCTCGCATACCTCCGCCATGGCGTTGATGAAGGAGATCTTCGTGGCGAGGAACGCATTCGCGGCCACCTTCACCAGTTCCGCGGTGGCCAGGTCGGTGACGAGAAAGGGGGCGCCCGCCGCGATCGGACCCGCGTACACCTCCCGCAGCACGGCTTCGGCGCGGGCGGAGCGGGCACCCGCGACGATCCGGTCCGGCCGCATCGTGTCCTGGACGGCATGCCCCTCGCGCAGGAACTCCGGATTCCACGCGAGCTCGCACGCCGTCCCGGCGGGCGACATCCGCGCCAGCCGCTCGGCCAGGACCTCGGCCGTCCCGACCGGCACCGTCGATTTGCCGACCACTAGGCAGGGCCGGCCCAGCAGCGGTCCCAGCGCATCGATGCACCCGTCCAGCTGCGACAGGTCAGCGCCGTAGGAGGCCTCGCGCTGCGGGGTGCCGACGCAGACGAAGTGCACATCGCCGAACGCCGCCGCGTCCGGGTAGGACGTGCTGAAGGACAGCCGGCCGGACGAGAGGCCCGCCTGCAGCAGGGGCTCCAGCCCCGGCTCGTAGAAGGGCAGTTCACCCCGGGACAGGGCCCCGGCCCGGACCGGGTTGATGTCGACGCCGAGCACCTCAAAGCCCATCTCGGCCAGGCCCGCGGCGTGCGCCGTCCCCAGGTAACCGGTGCCGAGCACGGTGATGCGGCGCCGGGCCGCACCTTCTGCCGGGGCCATGCCTTCCCCTTTCCGTGCTGGTTCAGGACAGCACGCGCCGGCGGAAGTTGCGCAACCCGATCGCCAGGAACCCGGCACCGAAGGCGAGTACCACCGGATAGATGACGTAAAGCTGCATGTGCGGTGCCAGGGTGAACGCGGCCCGCATCCCTTCGTTCACATAGATGAGCGGGTTGATCAGCACAATCGTCTGAAGCCAGTGCCACCCGCCGACCGTTACGGGCGCGAGCTTGGTCCACGAGTAGTACGTGCCGCCCAGGAAGGTGATCGGCAAGATGATGAAGCCGAACATCAGCCCGATGTTCCGTGGCTCGAAACTGGTGCCCAGGACGAGCCCGAGACCAGCCATCGCGACCGACGCGAGCGGTACAAATGTCACGATGATCCACCAGTGCAGTGAGAGGTGGGCGTGTACGCCGGGCGCGTGCACGATCGAGGCCATCGGCAGCACGATGATCGCCGACAGCACTCCCTGGGCCGCGCCCGAGAGCACCTTGGCCACGGCCACCAGCCAGATGGGGCAGGGCGCCTGCACCCGGTCCTCGATCTCGCGGGTGAAGCCGAACTCCTGGGCCATGGCGAGGGCGATCGACTGCACGCCCTGGAACATCACCGAGATTCCGACGACCCCGGGCACGAGAATGGTCGCGAAGGCGGACTCGGCTGCCGTGCCGCGCCCCCCGCCGATGCCCTGCCCGATCTTGGGGAAGACGTAGAGGAAGACGAAGCAGAGCAGAAACGGCTGGATGATCGTGCGCAGCACGAACTCCCACAGGTGTTTGCGCAGCACCACGAGGTCACGCAGCATGAGCGCGCCCAGCGCGGTCCAGCTTGCGGCGGCTACCGAACGGGTCGGGCCGCCGCCGATCCGCCGGGCCGGCGCCTGCGGGGTCAGGGATACCGTCATCAGTCCCGCAGTTCCTTGCCGGTGAGGTTGATGAACACGGTCTCCAGGCTGGGCTCGGAGATCGACAGGTCGACGAGATCGAACCCGCCGCGCTCCGCGGCCAGGACAATTCGCGGGACGAGCCGGTCGCCGTCCTGCATATGCAGTTGGAGCCCGCCATCGGCGGAGCGGGTGCGGGTCACGCCTTCCACATCACGGGTGAGCAGCTCAGCGAGCTTGCCGGTGTCGCCGTTGGTCTTTACCGTGACGACGGTGTCGGCGCCGACGCTCTGCTTGAGCGTGGCCGGAGTGTCGAGCGCGAGGATACGGCCGTGGTCCATGATGGCGACCCGCTCGCAGAGCCGGTCGGCCTCCTCCATATAGTGCGTCGTGAGGAGGATGGTCTGGCCTTCGCCGTGCAGCTCGCCGAGGAGGTCCCACAGCGCGAGCCGGCTTTGCGGATCGAGCCCAGCCGTCGGCTCGTCAAGGAAGAGGACCGACGGGCGGTGGAAGATGGCCCGTGCCACCATCAGCCGTTGCGCCATCCCGCCGGACAGTGCATACACCGACGCGTTGGCCCAATGGGACAATTGGAACTGTTCGAGCAGCTCATCGGCGATCCGCCGCGATTCCTTCGACCCGATGCCGAACAGCCGGCCGTGGAAGTACAGGTTCTCCCAGACGGTGAGCTGGCGGTCGAGGGTGTTCTGCTGGGAAACGATCCCGCTTAGCTGTTTCGCCAACGCCGGATGAGCCGCGACATCGACCTCCGCGAGGAATGCCCGCCCGGATGTCGGCACGACACGTGTGGTCAGCATCCCTGCCGTGGTGGTCTTCCCGGCCCCGTTAGGTCCCAGCAAGCCGAAGATCTCACCGGCCTGGACGTCGAGATTCAGCCGGTCGACCGCGGCGAAGTCCGTGCCCGGATAGACCTTGGTCAGGTCCTCGGTATGGATAACCGCGTCTCGCTGGCCGTCAGGCTGATGGGTGGCGCTCACCGGCGCTTGTGCGGTGCTCATCGCCCTCATCGTAGCCCCGGCAAGGCATGGTGCTACGGGCGCTGGCCAGGCACACGCGAGCTGGTAACCGGGAGCAGGCAACCGGAAGAGGCCGGAACTGGCGCGGCAGCAACTGCTCAAGTAGTGGCTTCTGCGTGCTTTGCCCAGTCTAAGACATCGACTCCGGGTGGCCCCGGCCAGCACCGCGGAAGCGGCTAAAAACCCGGGAAGACCCGGCGCAGCGCGGCCAGATCGACGTTCCCGGCCTCGACCGAGGCCATGTGATCGTCGTCGAGCCGCCCGAAAACGAGCCGGATGAACGCCTCCGCGGGCAGCCGCAGCACGGCGCTGCCGGGCGGCAGCGGGTTCGGGGCGCCGGGGGACAGGCTCACCCCCTCCGGGCCGGTGTCCAGCTGGAAGCGCCGCTCGGGATTGTGCGTGGCCACCTGGACGCGCAGGTTCTCACCGGCCGGCTTGCCGACCCGGGGAGCGAGCCCGGGCAGGGCGTCGAGAATCAGTTCGGCGGCGTCCTCGGCCACCGTCGCCTTGCCGTCCCGCGCCACCGCGACGTCCCAGGTGTGCACGGCGTGCTCACCGAGGCGCATCTGGGCCAGGTCAGTCACCCCCCGCTGCTCGCCGAAGAACGACAGCCGCCATCGCGTACGCTCGGCCGGGTCGAGGTCGCCGAGACGGGCCAGGAACGCCGCGTCCGCCGCGACGCCGTCCCGCACCTGCTCGGCCGGGCTCTTGGCATTCCAGCGGTCCCAGACCTCCTGGAACTGCTCCATCCCGGGCGCGTCCGCCCCGCGCCGTCCGGCGTCCAGAATCAGATCGAAGATCTCCGCTCCCGAACCCAGGTGGGACAGCACCTGCGCGATCGACCAGCCGTCGTCGTACGAGGGCCCGGCCACCTCCTCGGCCGTCAGCGGCTCGACGACGGCGGCCAGCCGGGCGTGTGAGTTGCCCAGCGCGGCCAGCACGGTCTCCAGCGGGTCAGTGCCTATGGTCACGGTCGCTCCTCGGTCCAGCGGAAACGCCCGCGGCCGCTCGGCCGCGGCCCGGGACGGAACACAGATTATCCGCGCGCCGCGTTATCCGCGCGCCGCGTTATCCGCGCGCCGCGTTATCCGCGCGCCGCGTTATCCGCGCGCCGCGCCCCACCGGGCTGGCTTGGCGTTCAGCCGGGTCGTTCGTCTCGATCGCCTCAGCAGACCCATTATTCTCACGGCTCCTTTGCGTCGCGTTGTACACGTTGGCGACGGCCGTGATACCCGCAGCCGCGGGCTCAATCCCGCGTTCCGCTCCCGTCGCCCGCGGCAGGCGTCCGCCCGGCCGGCCGCTCAGGGGGCATCGGCCCACAGGGACAGGCGCCGCGAGATCACGCCCTGCCCGATGTCACGGCCGCGCCAGAGCGTGAAGGTGTCCCCGGCCTCCAGGTAGTCGAAGACGTCGTCGCCGAGTACGGTGAGCGTTAGCTGGATGCTGTGGTCCGCCTGCACGGGCCGGTCATTCAGGCCGCTGATCAGGGCACTGAAGATCTTGCTGCTGCGGGTCTCATGATGCTGGGCCCGCACCACCACCCGGCCGCCCGTCTCGGGCAACTGCGGATCCGTGCCTGTACCGCTGGGCGGATTCAGCTTGACCAGGGTGCTGAACTTGTACTGCTTCACTGTCCCACCGTTCCCGTGCCGGCCGGATGCGTATGGCGCGCATGGCCTCGCGGCATCTCTGACGGCCGCACGGGTCACCACCGGCTGGGAGGGACTGCCGGGGTCATGCCCTTCCAGGGAACCGCGGTGCGGCCGAATACGGGTTACAAGCAAGTTACGGTTTGGGTCCACCCCGTTCTGATGGGCGGCCGCTCGTCACTCAGTTTACGCGGCCGGGGTCGTCGCGCCGGCCGACCCCGGCCAGCACCCAGAAGTTGGCCGGGTCGGATGTGATGTCGCGGGGCTCGCCGGGACGCCACTCGGTGAGGTGGACCAGACCGGGATCGACGAGGGTGAACCCGTCGAAGAAGCGCAGGATGTCCGTGCGGGAACGGTAGCCCCCCGCGCCGCCACCTTATTCAGGTACACGGTGCTGGCCGCCGCGGCGACATCGGGTTTCGCCTCGCCGGTGGCGTGGCTGAGCACGAGATAGCTGCCCGGCGCCAGCGCGTCCCGCAGGTGGGCATGACGCGCCAGGCGTCCGCCCGTCCCCCTCGGTCATCGTAGCGGGGCGTGCCGCGAATTGGCCCGGCCGCGCAGATACTGCCACAGCCGCGGCTGAGGTGCCGAAGACGCCGCACACGGGGTAACATTGTGCGAGGCAGTGATTACTTTGAGTGGTTGAGGTGGCTGCCTCTGGGGGATCTGTGACAACACGCGAAGGGCAGTCGGTGCCGCCTGTGGCCGCCCGCCCTGGCGGGCTGCGGCGATGGTGGCTCGACCGGTCGGTACGGGCAAAGGGAATGATCGTGGTCGCGGTCCCGCTGGTCGCCCTGATCGCTGTCACCTCGTCGAGCCTGGTGCTGCAGCACAGCGAGCGGCAGGAGCGCCAAGTGGCCCTGACCGCCTCTACCGTGAACTCCTCCGCCCAGCAGATCATTGCCGACTCGGTGAACGCCGAGACGGGCCTGCGGGGATACGTGGCGACGGACGACCCGCTGTTCCTCCAGCCGTACAACCTCACCCTGACGCGCATCGCCAGGGACCGCGCCGCGCTTCGTGCCGCGGCCGTCGCCGAGGGGGACAGCCGCGCGGAGCGGACGGTGGAAGCGGCCACGACTAAGGAGATGGCAGAGCTGGCCCAGATGCGCTCCGCGGTCAGCGCGGGCGCCTCAGCGACGGCACTAAAGCCAGCGCTTGTGAACGGGAAGAAGACCATGGATGTGCTCCGGAGCCAGATCGCCGCCCTGGCCAATGGCCCGGCAGCGATCGTCATGGCCCGGCGTGCCGATATCACGCGGATGGAATCGGCGATCGACCTGGTCAGTATCGCTGGTCTCGTACTTGGCATTCTCGCGGGCGTGATCGGTGTCGCGCTGTTCGCCTCTGGCATTTCCGGCCGCGTCACGGTGGCCGCGGCGAACGCCGACCGGCTAGGAGAGGGACAGCCGCTCGAACCCGTGCAAGGCGCGGGTGACGAACTTGGCCAGCTGGCGGACTCACTGGTGCGCGCTGAAGGGCTCCTGGTCAGCCGGACCACGGAGCTGGTCACCGCCAGGGATGAGGCGGTGCTGGCGTCACAGGCCAAGAACTCGTTCCTGTCCAGCACCAGCCATGAGCTGCGCACCCCGCTGAACGCGGTCCTCGGCTTTACTCAGCTGCTGCAGCTGTCCGACCTCAGCAATGAGGACCAGGACGCAGTCGAGCGCATTCTCGCCGCCGGGCGCCACCTGCTCGCGCTGATCAACGAGCTGATTGACATCGCCAGGATCGAATCGGGCGAGTTCAGCCTGTCGGTGGAACCGGTGGCCGTGCAGCCGGTGGTCGAGGAGACCTGCCAGCTCATGACCCCCCTCGCCGCCGACCGCTCGGTCACTGTCAGCCTGCAGTGCCCATGGCCCGGCCTGGCGGTCCGCGCCGACCGGCAGCGGCTCAGCCAGATCCTGGTGAACCTGGTCTCCAACGCGATCAAGTACAACCGCGACGGCGGAACCGTCACCATTACCTGCCGGGCGACGAGCCCCGACCAGGCCACCTTGACGGTAGCTGACACCGGGCCGGGAATACCGCCCACTGACCTGGAGCGCATCTTCGTCCCGTTCGAGCGGCTCGGTGCCGAGCAGACCGCGATCGAGGGCACCGGGATCGGCCTGCCCCTGGCCCGGGCCTTCGCCGAGGCCATGAAAGGCCAACTCACCGCGGCCAGCGTCCCGGGCGAGGGGGCGACCCTCACCGTCACCCTGCCCCGGACATCGGACATCCTCCAGACCCCGGAGGACGACTACACGGCTCCGGTCGCGCTGACCGCGCCGGACGGGCAGGCCGGAGCGGATATCCGCATCCTGTATATCGAGGACAACCCCGCGAACATCGAAGTGGTCGCCAGGTTCATGAAGTCCAGGCCGAACCTGCGGCTACAGTCGGTCACGTCCGGTCAGGCCGGCCTCGAAGTCGCTAGCCGGGAGGCACCCGACCTCATACTGCTCGACCTGCACCTGCCCGGCCTTCACGGCGATGAGGTCCTGAGACGGCTCCGGGAGAAGCCAGCTACGGCCCGCATCCCCGTCGCCATCCTGTCCGCGGAGGCCGCGCCAGCCGTCATCCGCCGCATGCGCAGCAGCGGTGTCATCGCCTACCTCACCAAGCCACTCGACCTCACCGAGCTGGGCCAGCTACTCGACTCCTTCATGCCCGGACACGACCGCGAAGCCAGCGCGGCCTCCCGGATGGAACCGGCACCATGAACGGCGTCGTGCTGTACATCGACGACAACCAGGACAACCTCCTCCTCGTCCAGCGCCTGCTCAGCCGCCACCCGGGCATCCAGCTGCGTACGGCCATGACCGGCTGCGACGGCGTCAGTGCGGCGATCGGCAACCAGCCCGCACTCATCCTGCTCGACAACCGCCTTCCTGACGCCAACGGCAAGCAGGTCCTGCGACGGCTCGCCTCCACGCCAGCGACCGCCGCGATCCCGGTGGTCATCCTCAGCGGCGACTCCAGCCGGGCGACGGTCAATGAGCTCCTCGCGGCCGGTGCCGCGGATTTCGTGGCCAAGCCGTTCGACATTCACCAGCTCCTGACCATAATCGGACGCTACCTAGGACGCCACTGAACAACCCGGATCGGGCGGACGGCCTGGTGGCCGGCTGGCCGGGCTCCGGTGCCCGCAACCTTCCGCTGGCCCGCCGCGCGGCGGGCCGGGCGGCTGCGGCGCGGCAGCAGAAACCGCGGAGGGGGCCGCAGGGGCTGCCGCCAGGGCGGGCCGGGGTGTGCTGGCTGGTCAGGTCAGCACCCACGCCCCGCCGGAGCGGGTCAGGCCGTGCCGCAGCAGGGTGCGCAGGTTGAGTGCGGCGCACCGGTTGTGCAGCCAGGCGTCGTTTTTGGCGGTGCCGATGTAGCGGAGCTTGACCCGGCGGCCGTTCTGGGTGGCGGTCCAGGCGATGACCCGCTCGATCATTGACCGGGTGGGGTAGGCCTGCCTGAATTCCGCCGTCCGGGACTGGGCGCGGGCGGCGCGCAGCAGGCCCTCGTGCGGGTGGATGGTCATGGAGCGGCCATCCCTGGCGGTGGTGCACCGCTCGCGCAGCGGGCAGCCCGCGCACGCGGCGCCGAAGGTCACGGTCCGGGCGGGGCTCATCGGCCGGGTGATCCCGGCCGGGCAGGTGACCGTGCCGTCGTCCTCGCTGATGGTGAAGTCGTCGAGGGTGAACCCGCCGGGCACGGCCGGCCGCAGCGGCTTCGGCTTGATGACGGTGTCATGCCCGGCGTCGCGGTAGGCGGCGCGGGCCTCCCCGCTGCCGTAGGCGGAATCGCCGTAAACCTCCAGGTCATCCGCCCGGCCTTGCTCACCCGTGCCCTCCCGCTCCGGTTCCGGCTGAGGCTCAGGTCCCGGTTCCGGATGCGCTTCAGGCTCCGGCCCGGCGGCCGTGCCCGGCCCCGGCTGCGCCGCCGCAGGGCCGGCATCCGCGCCCTGCCCGGCGCTGGCAGCGTCATCCCCGCCGTCACCGGCGCTCGCACTGTCACCATGAAACCGGTCGCGGCAGGCCATCTTGACGCCGTTCTCCGCGTCCGTGCTGCCCGGCCCGGCGGCCATCGTCATCTCGCAGTCGGTGATCAGCCCAGACTCCGGCTCGGCGGCCACATGCCCCCGGAACCCGTCGCGCCGCTTGGACTTGCACTTCCGGGTGTGCCGGGCCTCGCGGTCCACCGTCGAGATCACCCGGTCCGGGGCGACCTTCCGGGCGATCCGCCACCGCCCGTCCGTCCCGTCCGACCCCCCAGCCGGCTCCACGTCCTGCCCCGCCACCAGCGCCAGCAGGCCCAGCGCGTCCGCCGCGGCGGCGTCCCGCTCCGGCGCGCCCTCCCCGGTGAGCTCCGCCAGCACCGCCAGCGCGTCATTCACCAGATCCGATACCAGCTGCTCCTTGGCAGCCGGGTCGTCCCAGTCGATGTCAGGCTTGCCCGGCCTGGAGTAGTCCAGCTGGCACACGCCGACGATCACCGCGGCGGCACCGGGCACCACCCGCGCCACTTTCCGCATCGCGGCCATCAGCTGGCACACAGTATCCATCGTGGCCACCGCGTCGTCGAAAACCGTCGAGTCCACGCACCGCTTCCGCCGGCCCCGCAGCAGCCCCGTCTCCGCGATCACCGCCGCCATCGCGTCGAACACCCGGTCCGGGCGCTTCGACTTCGCGATGCGCTTGCGCCAGTACACCAGCGCCGACGGGTCGAAGCTCATCTGCAGCAGCGACCGGCCGCAGGCCACCTTCCACCGGATGTCGAACTTCAGCGCGTCCGCGGTCTGGGTGTCCGACAGGTCATACAGCTCCTTGAGCACTAGCACCGACCCGACCAGGTCCGCCGGCAGCGACGGGCGCCCGGTCCGCGACGGGAACAAGTCCGCGGTGAAGCTGTCGGGGAACAGCTCGGTGCGGTGCTCGGCCAGGAACGCGAACACGCTGCCCGGCGGCACCAAGTGCCCGGTGACCTCGCCCGCGTCCCACAAGTCCCGGTCCGGTCGCGTCATCCCCTGCATGGCACGATTCTCCCAGGGAATCGAACACGATGCCGGCAAAACACGCCCATCAGGGTTCGCGAGTTATTCAGTGCCGTCCTAGGCTGAACGCCGCCGGATATGGCGGCAACATGGCAATGGGCGCGCGCCTCGCGCGCGCCCATTGCCGTAATCGCGATCAGGCGGCAGGACGTGGATGTGACCTTCTGCGGCTTCCAGCGCGGCGGCGGAAGATTCATGCCGGCCAGCGGACAACGCGACGGCGGCGGACACCAGGTGCGGCTCAGGCCGGGTCCAGTCTCGGGCGTGCGGCATGCCCCCGAACTCGCCGGCCAGGGACAGGCCGACCCGCGGCTCGATGATCTCGCTGATCGCCAGCCCGTCGATGACGATACCGGAGGCGAGCTGCCAGTCGCCGGCCCGGGCGGCGTGCCGTACCGCGTTGGTGAGCTGGCCGTTCCGCTCGTCCTGGGCATCCAGGGCCGCCGCAAGCCCTGGCAAGAAGACGTGGCCGGCGTCCCGCCCCCGCAGGGCGGGCTACCGGCCGGGCCGTCATGCCCGGCCGTCATGGCCTGCCGCGCTTCCGGCACGTCGTTGTCATGATTTCGCCGGATCGGGGGGCAGCCCCAGTTCGGCCCGGATGGCCGCGGAGTGCTCGCCGACGGCCGGGACCGCGCCCATGGCGGCCTCCCGGCCGGGCACGCTCACCGGCGGGAGCATCGCCCGGATGGGGCCGCCGGGGGTATCCACCTCCCGCCACCGGTGCCGCGCCGCGAGCTGCGGGTGGGCGGCGAACTCCTGCGGGGTGCGCAGCCGCGCGTTGGCGATGCCCGCCTCGTCCAGCAGCGCGGTGAGCCGGCCGGGCGCGATCCCGGACAGGGCGTGCTCGATGATGGCGGTCAGCTCACGATCATGCGCCACGCGGTCGGGGTTGGTGGCGAACCGCTCATCGGTGATCAGTTCCGGGCGGTTCAGGATCTGCCGGCAGAGCACGGCCCATTCGCGCTCGTTCTGCACACCGATGAACACCTGGCCTCCGCCGGCGGCGGCGTAGGGGCCGTAGGGGGAGATGGACGTGTGCCGGGCTCCGGTCCGCCGCGCCGGGTGCTCGCCGTTGCTGGTGAAGTAGACCGGCTGGCTCATCCACTCGCCGAGCGCCTCCAGCAGCGACACGTCGACGCTGATCCCGCGGCCGGTGCGTTCCCGCTCATAAAGCGCGGCCAGGATGCCGCTGTAGGCGTACATGCCAGCCGCGATGTCGGCCACTGAAATGCCCGCCTTAGCCGGGGCGTCGGGACTGCCGGTGACCGACAGCAGGCCGGCCTCACACTGCACCAGCAGGTCATAGGCCTTCTTGCGCCGGTAGGGGCCCTCAGCGCCGTAGCCGGATATCGAGCAGGTAATCAGGGCGGGGTGGCGGGCCCGGAGCACCTCGCCGCCCAGGCCGAGCCGGTCCGCCGCGCCAGGCGCGAGGTTCTGCACGAACACATCCGCGTGGCTCAGCAGGAGGGACAGCACCGCACGGTCGCCGTCGTCCTTGATGTCGAGCTCGATGCTTTCCTTTCCCCGGTTCAGCCACACGAAGTAACTCGACTGGCCGTTCACCGCGCGGTCGTACCCGCGCGCGAAATCCCCGGTGCCACGCCGCTCCACCTTGATGACGCGCGCCCCGAGGTCGGCGAGCTGGCGGGTGGCAAAGGGGGCCGCGACCGCCTGTTCCAGCGCGACGACCAGGATGTCGCGCAGCGGGAGGGCGCCGTTCCCCTCCGGCTGGCTGAGCTCATCCATCGGCGCCCTTTCGCTGGTCTCCCGCCGCGGCCGGGGCAGGCCGGGGGGCGGGCACCGCCGATTCAGGCGGGGCACCGGGCCGGGCCGGATCGGACGGTGACCCCGCCGGCGGCTGCCTCGGCCCGGCCCGGGTCTGCCAGACCCAGCGGGACGGCCCCAGCAGCAGCGCGGCCGTGAACGCCACGACGATAGCCAGCCGCGCGTCGCCCAGAACCTGCGGGGCGCGTGTCACGACCGGGATACCGCTCAGCGCGAGTATCGAAAGGAGCGACCAGACCGGCCAGGGCCGCCGGGCGCCAATGGTGTCCCAGATCAGCGCGCCCACCATGACCCCGGCCGTGTAGTAGCCGTGCACCCCGGGGTCCAGCGCGATCCGGGCGCCGACGGCCAGCAGGATGACCGCGGGCCACCGGCGGCGCCACACCGCCGCCGCGCCCAGCGCCCAGCCCAGCAGGACCTGCGCCGGCCTGTCCCAGGACGGGGTCCGCGCGGTGATGACGCCGAGCGCGCGCAGTGCCGACGTGGGCAGGTTGCGGATGGTGTAGTGCGCCGCGGTCATCGTGCCGGAATCGGCGACGTAGAAGGGCAGCCATGCCGCGGCGATCACCGCCAGGGCGGCCACGGCGGCACGCCAGAAGTCCCGGGCCGGCAGCAGGAGCACGATGGCCAGGAAGACCAGAGCCCAGGGTTTGGCGTCCGTGGCGAGGCCGACGCACACGCCCGCCAGCACCGGCCGGCGGGCGACGGCCGCGCGCACCGCCAGGACCGCCAGTATCAGCGCGAGCCCATCATCTAGGTGCAGGTACCCGACCGCCAGATCGACCCAGGCGACGAGGAAGGCCGCGCCGCCCACGAGCACGGTCAGCCGCAAGGCCATGGGCCGGTCCCGCAGTTCCGGCCGGGCCGTGTCGGCGAGGCTCTCGATGGCCGCGACGAGCACGACCCCGGCGGCGGTGAGCAGTATCTCGGCGACGGCGATGCCGCTGCCGGGCCCAAGGTGCCGCAGGACCTCGGCGACGGCGAACGACAGCGGCCCGATCTGCAGGCCGGGATTGCTGGCGTACAGGTGCAGGCCGCCGGGCGGGCGGAACGAGCCCGGCTCGCCGAACAGCGCGGCCGTGCCGTTCCGGAAGAAAACCCAGGCGATGCCCCCGCCCGGTGCCGTATCGGCGTACCAGCCGATCGTCCACAGCGAGAGAAGCACGAAGTGCCAGTTCCGGGCGAGCCAGTTACGGGGGGCGCGTGGCCCGTCCACCGGGTGGCGGCCGCTCACGGCATGCTCGGTCACCCGGTCTGACCTCTCTGTCAAGGGGCTGCCCAGTCATGGGGTCGCCTGGCTACGGTTCCGGCCGGCAGTCAGCGGACCTTCCCGCACTGTAGCAACCGCAGGCCGCCCCGCCCGGTGTGCCAGGTGGGCCGGGCAAGGGCGAGATATCGCGATTCGTCGTAACGAAAACACTCGCAGTAAAATGTGATCAATATCACAGCACACGTGGTCAACCCGCCGGCTCAACCTTGGCGAATCGGTTGCGGACCCTCCCCCCTTTTCTGGCAGTGTGGGTCGCCAACGGTGATTGCCCCTTACAGCAGGGCCCGATACGGCCAATATATGTGCAGCATTCGCAATTCGCGACGGCCCGGGCAGGTGAGGTGCTAACCGGAGAATCGCTGCCCGTGAGTTAGCCACAGCGGTCGATGCGCCCGGCAGTCCCGTTCGGTGCGCGTGGCCGGCGAAAGGATTGCCTTGTCACGACACCGGACAGGGACCCGCAGTACGCGGCGAAGCACTCGTTTTGTGCGCCGCAGCGGAGTCATCCTTCCGGCAGCTGGCGTCGCGGCAATTGCGGTGGCCGCCGTTTCGGTGGCCGCCTGGCTGATGGGCCCTTCGGCATCCGGGGCGTCCGGTGCCGCCGAAGCCATTGAGGCAATTCCTAACAGCAAAACGGTCGCGCTGCTCGAGCAGGAACGCCAGCAGATGATCGCCATGAGCGCGGCGTCCCGCACCCTGACCGTCGTGGCCAGGCCGAAGCTGGCGTCACCGGCCTCAGCTGCGTCTTCAGCGGGCAGTTTGGCATCGGGAGCCTCGCCCTCCGGCGGAACCCCGGGGGCCACGACCGGTAGCGCGCCGCCTGCCGTGGCACCGCCCGATCCGGGTACGGCCCAGTCGATCGCCTACAACCTGCTGGCCGGCTTTGGATTTTCCACGTCGCAATTCAGTTGCCTGCAGAGCTTGTGGAACCGGGAAAGCGGCTGGTCCTATGACGCGGAGAATCCCAGCGGCGCATACGGCATTCCGCAGGCTCTGCCCGGAGCAAAGATGGCATCCGGGGGGGCAGACTGGCAGACCGACCCGACGACGCAGATCGAATGGGGCCTCGGCTACATAAAGAACATGTACGGGACGCCCTGCGCGGCGTGGAATTTCGAGCTGGCGAACAACTACTACTGAGCCTGCGCCGTCCCGGATGCTTGCTTGGCCACCGCTGGGGCCTGCGCCTGCCCGAGTGGCGCGATGCCGTGCTGACGACGCCAAAAAAGGCCCTTATAGCTTCTTCCGGCGGACCATGTCCATGTTTCGTCTATCACGTCATCATTCGGTAAGATTACCCGCCGGGTCTGCGGCGTTACTTTCCGTTTAATAACGACATGACGATTGCATTTATCGATTAGATTTAAGAAGTGACCTTTGGGGTATATTCAGTCAACATTCAGCTTGATAGCGTGACCTGCGCCGCACTCCCGTAACTTTTTCGCAATGTCAGCGGGGATGGCACCGGATGGTGTTTGACCAGCTCAGAGGCCATATTCACGACTATTGAGTGGCCTGCTGACGATGTAATGTGATTCATATCACACGCAATTCTGGCATTGTTTTCCCGATTTTCCGGCATCGTAGGTGCTCGTCAGCGCCTAGCTCGTGCGATGGCCGCCCCCAGCGCGGCCTGGTGCCCTGACCCGCGCCAAGTCCATGAGCCATCGCCCGGTCGCAAGCACTGCGACGAGGGCTGTCACAGGCGAAGGAACGCCGTGCACCGCGTCACTCGAGTGCGCGCGCGATCAACCGAAGGGTCATCTTGTCACGGGACCGGATCATCACCCGGAAGCGGAACAAGCTCATCATCATCGCGGCGGCAGGCGCACTCACCCTGGCCACCGCCGCATCGGCAGCCGCGGTGGCCTGGCCGCCCGGTTCCCCGTCCTCCCCAGCCGGGACGGCTTTCAGCGCGATCACCGCCCGCTCAGGCCAGACGGCGGCCGATCAGAGCTCGCAGCAGTATTACCTGACCGCGCAGCATCTCAGGGCGATCGCGGATCACGAGGCCCTGACCATGCTGGCGCAGCAGCAGGCGACGGCTCACGAGGCGGCCGTCGCGCAGGCGGCGAAGCGCAAGGCGCAGGCCGGGCTCGCCGCCAAGCAGGAAGCCGTACGCCGGGCGGCCCAGCAGTCATCCAGCCAGCAGACGGCCAGCCAGCGGGCGCCTGCCCAGCAGACGGCCGTTCAGCAGACGGCCGCCCAGACGGCCAGTCAGCAGGCGCCTAGCAGCCAGCAGGCGCCCAGCACCGCCGCGCCAGCGGCATCGGGATCAGCCCAGTCGATCGCGGCGGCCATGCTGGGCTCGTTCGGCTGGTCGTCAAGCCAGATTTCCTGCCTGCAGCCGTTGTGGGCGGGCGAGAGCGGCTGGAGCGCGACCGCAAGCAACCCGTCCACCGGGGCCTACGGAATTCCGCAGGCGCTGCCCGGGTCGAAGATGGCCAGCGCAGGCCCGGACTGGCAGACGAACGCGGCCACCCAGGTCCGCTGGGGCCTCGGCTACATCAAGGACACCTACGGCTCACCGTGCGGCGCCTGGAGTCACGAGCAGGCCGACGGCTGGTACTAGCCCCTGATGTCCCACCACGCCATGGCATCCGGGGAAGCTTCCGGGCGCCGCTGCCGGCGCCGGGCTGCCGCACCCAGGTTGGGCGAGCGGGCGCTGGAGATTCGCGTCGCAGGGCACCTGCACCGGCTCGGCACCGAGGGCTGGGCCGACTGGTTTCCCGGCCCAGCGAGGTGAGGTGCCGTGTCAGGGGTACGGCCGGAACGTGCGCATTTCCTCGTTGAAGGTGGGCAGGTTGCTCCTCCACGCCGTATCTGGTGACGACATGTAGAGCGCAAAGGACTGCCGGCCGGCCGGTGTGGACGCGATGTATATGAGGTCCAGGGCCCGCACCCGGCCGAGGGTCCGGCTCTGCCACGTGAACGCCCACGCGGCACCGCTGCCGCCCCGGATGTTCACCGCCTGGATGCCCAGGCCGCGGTAGCCGGGGAACTTACCTTGCCGCTGGGTCAGGGCCGCCAGGTAGCGCGCCTCCACCAGCATGTTGCGGTGCGCGTGCGGGGTCAGGTCGACCTGGAGGAACGTATTGCCGCCGGGCGCCTCGGCGAAGGTGGCAGTCCCTCTGGTCGAGACAATCCACGTGTCCGGCACGGCGATCGTGAAGCCCGCGGTCGAGCCGAGCGCAGCGGCGGTCACCGTGTACGGACGGTATCCGGCCGGCGGCGTCCCCGTGCTCGCGGTTCCGGCTGCCGCCGCCGCGGGTGACTCGCGGGAGGTGCTGGACGCCGGGAAACCGGTCGCCGTGTCCAGCGGGGTCCGGTGGCGGGCCCGGTACACGAGCAGGCCGGCTGCGGTCGCCACCACCAGGACGAGAACCCCGAGCGAGACCAGCGTGGCGCGGCCGGGCCGCCGCCTGGCCGGCGCCGCAGAAACGGCGCCGCAGACCAGTGTGGCGCCCAAGGCCGGTGCGGCGTCCGGCGGCTGGCCAGCGCCGCCAAGCGGGGTGGCCCCCCAGGATTGGCCGGCACTTCCCGCCGGGGTGGCCCCCCAGGACTGGCCGGCGCTGCCCGGCTGGGCTTTCCGCCAGGTCTGGCCGGCGCTTCCGGGCTGGGCGCTGTTCCGGGGCTGCGCGGTTCCGTCCCGCCGGGCGGGCGGGACCAGGCCGGTCACCCCGCCGGGCGCCCCGGAAAACCCGAAGGCGTCATCGGCCGGCTGCTCGCTCGTTCCTGCCGCCGGCTGGCCGGTCGCCTGACCGGTGGGCGCGCGGAGGGGATCCGGGCAGCTCGACTGGTATGGTCTGGTCCGCCTGCACCACCAGGTCCACCGATGTCGGCGCGGCCGGCGGCGTGTCCCGGTTCGGTGCACCCTGCGCCCCCGGGGTCTGCCCGCCCGCAGGGCCGCCGTTCGGCCCCCCGGCTGGACCGGGGGTCTGCGCCCCGGCCGGGCCAGCGTTCGGGCCGGCCGGCCCAGGCACCGGCCCACCGTGCCCACCGGGCATCCCCGCAGCCGGCCCGCCGGACGCCCCGGGGTACGGCACGCCGGGCGAGCCGGCATTGGGCGCGACCTGCGAGCCGGGTTCCGGGCGGCGCGGCCGGATCGGCGTGAACACGTTCCCCGGGCCGGTGGCGCCCGGAAGCGGCCGCACAGCGCCGAGCATCCGCGCCGCGGTCGCTGCATCCGGCCGGTCCGCGGGGTTACGCCGCAGCAGGGCGTCAATAACCACGCCGAGGCCGGCGGCTGACGGGGCGGGCGGCGGGTCGGAGTTGATGATGGCCAACATCGTCGTGATGGCACCGCCCGCCTGGTCGAAGGGCCCGTGTCCCTCGACCGCCGCGTACAGGGTCGCGCCGAGTGACCACAGGTCCGACGCCGGCGTGGCCGGGTTGCCCTGGATGCGCTCGGGGGCCGTGAAACCCGGTGACCCCATGACCATGCCCGTCTGGGTCAGCTTCGGGTCACCCTGGAAGGTCGCGATGCCGAAGTCGGTGAGCACGGCCCGGCCGCCCTCGGCGAGCAGCACGTTGCTCGGCTTCACGTCGCGATGCAGCACGCCGGCCGCGTGGGCGGAGGCGAGCGCGGCCAGCAGCTGGCGGCCGGCGTCGGCCGCGCGGTGGGGCGGCAGCGGTCCCTCGTGGGAAATGATCTGGTCCAGCGAGCGTGCCGCGACGAGCTCCATGATGATCCACGGGCACCCGTTCTCCTCGGCCACGTCGAAGACGGTGACGACGCCGGGATGACTGAGCCGCGCAGCGGTTCTGGCCTCGCGATGGGTTCGCTGGTAGGCCTTGGCGCGTTCGTCCGGGGGTAGCCCGTCGCTGATGCGAAGTTCCTTGACGGCAACCTCGCGGCCAAGGATCTCGTCCCACGCGCGCCAAACGGTGCCCATCGCGCCCCGGCCGATGGGCCCTTCAAGGCGGTAGCGCCCCGCTATGACGCGCCCCGTGCCGACCGTAGCGTGCATAGCCGGACCATACACGGGATCAGCGGATTGGTCCTTGGGTTGCGGCTGAGAGTTCGATGGGAATTAGCTCACAATCCGCTGAAACGCCAGCTCATCGCACCTGCCCGGAACGCTCGTGGTCACGCTGCGAGCGCCTACCGTGGCGGCTGGCGGCCGATCGTGAGCACCGGGCCGGACGGGCCGGACGGGCCGGCTGGGTCCGCGAAGAAGTCATTTCCCTTGTCGTCCACGATGACGAACGCGGGGAAGTCGCGGACCTCGATCTTCCAGACCGCTTCCATGCCGAGCTCCGGGTACTCCAGGACCTCGACGTGGGTGATGCAGTCCTGCGCCAGGCGGGCCGCCGCGCCCCCGATCGAGCCGAGATAGAAGCCGCCGTGGCGCTGGCACGCCTCTGTCACCGCCGCCGACCGGTTGCCCTTGGCCAGCATCACGTACGACCCGCCCGCCGCCTGGAACCGCTCCACGTAGGAATCCATCCGGCCCGCGGTGGTGGGCCCGAAGGAGCCGGAGGCGTATCCGGCGGGCGTCTTGGCCGGCCCCGCGTAGTAGACCGCATGATCACGCATGTAGGCCGGCAGCGGCTCGCCTGCGTCGAGCCGTTCGGCGATCTTGGCGTGGGCGATGTCACGCGCGACGACGAGCGGGCCCGACAGCGACACCCGGGTCCGGATCGGGTACCTGGACAGTTCGGCGCGAATCTCGTCCATCGGCCGGTTCAGGTCGATGCGGACGACGCCGGCCTCGGCCTCGGCGTCGGCGTTCGTGGGATCGGGCAGGTACTGCGCCGGGTCGGTTTCGAGCTGCTCGAGGAAGACCCCTTCCGGCGTCACCTTGCCGAGCGCCTGCCGGTCGGCCGAGCAGGATACCGCGATGGCAACCGGGCAGGACGCACCGTGCCGGGGCAGCCGGATCACCCGGGTGTCATGGCAGAAATACTTGCCGCCGAACTGGGCGCCGATGCCGATCCGCCGGGTGAGTTCCAGCACCTGCTGCTCGAGCTCCAGATCGCGGAAGCCGTGACCAGACAGTGAGCCTTCCTTCGGCAGGGTGTCCAGATAACGGGCCGACGCGTACTTGGCCGCCTTGAGCGCGAACTCAGCACTGGTGCCGCCCACCACGATGGCGAGATGGTACGGCGGGCACGCGGCCGTCCCCAGCGACCTGATCTTTTCCTCCAGGAAGGAGAGCATCCGGTCCGGGTTCAGCACCGCCTTGGTCTCCTGGTACAGGAACGACTTGTTCGCCGACCCGCCGCCCTTCGCCATGAACAGGAACTTGTACGCGTTGCCGCCGGTGGCGTAGATCTCGATCTGGGCCGGCAGGTTGCTGTCCGTGTTTCGTTCCTCCCACATGGTCAGCGGGGCCATCTGCGAGTAGCGGAGGTTGAGCGTCGTGTAGGCGTCATAGACGCCACGCGCAATGTGTTCCTCGTCACAGCCGTCGGTGAGGACGTACTGCCCGCGCTTGCCCATGACGATGGCGGTCCCGGTGTCCTGGCACATCGGCAGCACCCCGCCGGCCGCGATGCAGGCGTTCTTCAGCAGGTCGCGGGCGACGTAGCGGTCGTTCGGGCTAGCCTCGGGATCGTCCAGGACGGAACGTAGCTGGCTGAGATGCGAAGGCCGGAGCAGGTGGGCGATGTCGTGCATCGCGGCGCTGGTCAGCTGGGTGAGGACCGCCGGATCGACGTCAGTGAACGTTTTGCCGAACGCCTGCCCGGTACTGACGCCCTCCTCGGTGATCAGCCGGTACGTGGTGTCATCCGCCCCCAGCGGCAGCAGGTCCGTATAGCTGAATTCAGGCATCGTGGCAGATCCTCGTCGGTCGACCGTGAATTGCTTACCAGCTTAGGCCGCGGCCGGGGGACACGGGCCGGTTGCAATAGCGGCGAATTGCACGCGTGTTGGCTCGCCGGAAGCGGCGCCTCGTTAAGATTTGCCGCGTGGCAAACGTTTGATGAATGATCATGGGGCACTCGCGGCGGCGGTGGCCGTATGCGGGGGAGGGGTGCCCTCCGGCGACGTTGGACCGAGCGGAGGGCATGAGGGTGAGTTCTGTGAACGAGGCTGCCCCGGTCTTGCCCCGCCTCACGCGGATATGGAGAAAGGGATACCGGGTCCCTGGGATCCGCCGGTGTCCGCGGGCGTCAGGCCGTGCGGTTCGGCGGCCCGCTGGAACGCGGCCAGCCCCTCGGCCAGCTCCGCGCGCCCGGACGGCGGCATGACGTCGAGGACCTGCGCGATCTGCTCCTGCCGGCGCTGCCGCGCCTGTTCGAGCAGCGCCTCACCGTCCGAGGTGAGGCGCAGGCTGACGGCGCGCCTGCTGGCGCGGCCCGTGTCCCGGGTGAGCAGACCGGCTGCCTCCAGCCGGTCACACAGGCGGCTGGCCGAGGAGGGCAGGGCACCGAGAGCCTCGGCGAGCTGGCTCAGGTTGAGCTCGCCGTAACCGCCCACCGCGGTAAGCGCGCGAAGCTGCGTGGGCGAGATCCGCACATCGAGCGATTCCGCGACGTGCGACCAGATGCCCACCAGGGCTTCAGCGGCCGCCTCCACCTCGGCTGCCGCCTGCCGCGCCGCAAGGTCAGCCTGGTGCGAGGCCATGCGTCCACTGTCGCATATCGGGGAGCCGCAAAGCACCTACCATTCCGTCAAGTCGTGGCTGGTTCGGCCGTCTCGTGAGCCCGGCCGGCACTGAAGGAACGTACGTGAGACATCATGCCTGAAGACCGCAGCACCATCGAGCGCTCGATCTGGAGCGTTCGCCCGACCCGCCTCGTGCAGACCGTGCGGGAGGCCATCGACGCCTGGCTGGGGGTGGCGGGCGCGGAGATCCTGCTCATCGACTACCACCAGTCGCACCTCATCCCGTTCGCCGACGGCGAAGGGGGAACGCCCGTCCCGGTCGACTCGCACCCGGCGGGGCAGGCGTTCGCGTCCGCCCGTCCCGTCCAGGACGACGGCCATCTCTACCTCCCGCTGAGCGTGTACGGCGAGCGCATGGGCGTTCTCGCCGTAAAGCTGCCGGCCGGTACCGACGTCAGCGGCGAGGACCTGGCGGAGGTCGCCGCCAGCCTGGCCCGGGCGATCCGGCTGGCCGACACCGCGACCGACATCTACCGCGAACTCCGGCGGCGCAAACGCCTCACCATCGCCGCCGAGCTGCAATGGGAGCTGCTGCCGGGCCGTACCTGCGAGTCGGACGAATTCTGCCTGGCCGGCCAGCTAGAGCCGGCGTACACGGTGTCCGGGGACAACTTCGACTGGTCGGTCTCCGATCAGTACCTGACCCTTTCGGTGAGCAACGGGATGGGCAGCGGCATCGGCGCGGCGCTGCTGACCCAGCTGACGGTCAACTCCCTGCGTAACGGCCGCCGCTCGGGCGCCGGGCCTGCCGAGGCGGCCGAGCTGGCCAGCGGGATCGTCTACGCCCAATACGGCGGGACGCAGCACTCCTCGACGCTGCTCCTCCGGATCGCCCTGCCGACGGGGGAGGCGGAGGTCGTCGACGCGGGATCGCCGCGCATGCTCCGTGTCCGCCGCAGCGAGGTCGAGCAGATCAAGCTGGACGAGCAGATGCCGCTCGGCATGTTCGGCGACACGCGCTACCGGGTCCAGCCGCTCACCCTCCTCGCCGGCGACCGGCTGATGATCCTCAGCGATGGTCTCTACGAGGCCCGCGGGCCGTCCGGCCGGGTCTACGGCCAGGCGCCGCTGGCCTCAGCGTTGCGCAGTTCCCGCCTCCAGGACCCGAACGAAACCGTGCGCTACCTCATCAGCGACCTCCTCGCGCACCACCAGCGAACCGGCCTGGTCGACGATGCGGTCGCTGTCTGCCTGGACTGGCACGGGGCCGGAAACCACCCCGTCGCCGCCGCCAGCAGCAGTCTCGGCGAACTTCCGCGGCCCGGCGGCACATCACCTGCTGTCATGGCTTGAGTGCGTATGACTGTCCTTGTATGGTGGCGGCATGCGGCGGCGCCGCGCCGCGTGGTGCCCCCGTCCGCGCGAAGTCCGCTCGCCTCGCGGTGCCCCCGTCCGCGTGTGGCTGAGCAGGCGGCGCCGCCGCGGTCAAGCCATGCTTCCGGGCCCTTCGGGCTACTCCGCCGTGTTATCCGCGGACCGATGCTGGCCCGGGGGGACGACGGCCTTGAGGCCGTCAGCCGGACCCGCCTTGCCGCCGGGCAGGTACGTGAGCGGCAGGATCTGCACCGGATGCTGCTGCGGCGGGTGAACAAGCAAATCTGTCCGCTGTGACGCCCGGGCCGGGCGGCGATGCACCGTTGCGGGCTGTACCACGGAAACTCAGAAGATGAAGGGGATCAGCATCTTGGTTGACCGCTTGTACTCTGGATACGAGTCCGGGAAGCGGCCGGCCATGAAGCGCTCCTCCGCAATGGCGCTGTAGGCAAAGTACCCTCCGAGCAGTACGACCGCTACTAGCCAATACAGGCTGACCGCGATCGTCGTGCCGATCATCGCAAGGATGATGCCCGAGTAGATCGGGTGACGAATGCTTCTGTATGGACCGGTTGTGACGAGTTCCGGATCTGCCTTCTGAGACATCGGCATTCCCCAGTTCCGGCCGAGGTACACCCTGGCCCAGATAGCCAGCGCCAACCCCAGGAAGAAGACCGCTAGGCCGGTGCCTTGCAGCCATGGGTCGCTAATGGCCGCATGCCCTTTGAGAGCTTTGACACGCAGCAACAGAAGAATGACGAGAATGACACCGACCCGGACGCCTGCGAACCGGGTCCAGCGTGTTCGGCCGGCCTTGACACCGATGGACGCCGCAAGCCAATAGATCCAGAAGGCCATCCAGCCGGCGAAGATGATGACGTCGGCGACATACATGGAGGGACTCCCTGATCATGGTACGACGGTGAGGTGAACCGCGGCGCCCCCGGTGACACGTTCCTTACCGGCGCAGCTACGGGCGCTATGCTGATCACTCGTTCGAGAAACCCTCTCCTGACCTCCTGCCCCCAGGAAGACGCACTCATCTGACCCTATGAGGTTTGGGCTTCCTTCGCAGGCGCGCAGCGCATCGACCCCGTAGGACAGCGGGTTGATCTTCGTCAGCGCCTGCAGCCAGCCGGGCATCAACTTGACCGGGCAGAGCGCGCTGGAGCTGAAGAACAACGGCCTGGTGATGGCCTGCCCGATGCCCATCAGGCGGTCGCGGCGAAGGGCGAGCCCGGCGATCGCCATGGACAGGCAGGAGAAGAACGCCGAGCCGAGGACTACGATGAAGACGCATCCGATCAGCTTCAGCGGGTTGCCGGTGAGCGAGTCGCCGAGGATGGCCGGGAGCACCACCACGACGGCCGCCTGGATCACGGACCGCAGGCCCGCCGCGAATGCCTTGCCGGTCATCAATGCCGGACGGGGCATCGTGACGGCTGGTGCGCCGTCCGGTGGCCGCAGGCCGACGGCAGATCAGCGGGCAAAATGGGCGGTGTGGCATTCGGTTACCGGGGTAGATAGCGCCCGAACAATGCCAATGGGAGGTGCGACGATGGCGTCAGCGTCCGGCACGGCAGAGAGCCCGGTGATTCGGAGCTCGATACCCGCGAGAATCGACCGGCTGCCCTGGTCGGCATTCCATACCAGGATGGTCATAGCGCTCGGCGTCGCCTGGGTCCTGGATGGCCTGGAGATCACCATCGCGGCCAACGTGGTGGCCGACCTGACCCAGAAGAGCACGCTCAACCTTTCCGCCGGGCAGGCCGCCGACATCGCTACCTGGTACCTGGTCGGCGAAGTGATCGGCGCACTCTTCTTCGGCCAGCTCTCGGACAAGCTGGGGCGGCGGAACCTGTTCATGATCACGCTGGGCGTGTATCTCATCGGCAGCGGCCTCACCGCGGCCACCGTGGCCGGCGGCGGCTGGGTCGTTTTCCTCTACGCCACCCGGATCATCGCCGGCATGGGCATCGGCGGTGAGTACGCGGCGATCAACTCCGCTATCGACGAGATGATCCCGGCCAGGTACCGCGGCCGGGCCGACATCGCCGTGAACGGCACCTACTGGGCCGGCTCGATCCTCGGCACGATCGCCACGCTCTTCCTCCTCAACCACCTGTCGGCCAACCTGGGCTGGCGGCTGGCTTTCCTCCTTGGCCCGATACTCAGCCTGTGCATCATCTACGTCCGGCGGAACCTGCCGGAGAGCCCGCGGTGGCAGGTCATGCACGGGCGCGAGCAAGCGGCCGAGGCGAGCATCGCCGAGATCGAGCAGGACGTCGAGGCGACCAAGGGCCCGATATCGCCAGTGGACGAGAGCGCGGCCATCGAGATCAGGCCCACCCAGAAGATCGGCTATCTGGCGCTGTTGCGCACCCTGTTCGCGCATTATCCCGGGCGCTCCACGCTCGTGGCGGCCCTGATGATCACCCAGTCGTTCCTCTACAACGCGATCTTCTTCACGTACGGCCTGGTGCTGAAGTTCTTCTTCCACGTCCCGGCCACCAGCGTGCCTTACTACTTCTTCGCGTTCGCGGCGGGCAACCTGCTCGGGCCGCTCACCATCGGCCGGCTGTTCGACACACTGGGCCGGAAGAAGATGATCGCCGGTACCTATCTCTTGTCCGGGGGGCTCCTGATCATCACCGCCATCCTGTTCAAGCAGGGCACGCTGAACGCTACCACCCAGACGATCGCGTGGGCGGTGATCTTCTTCTTCGCCTCGGCGGGCGCCAGCGCCGGGTACCTGACCGCCAGCGAGGTCTTCCCGCTGGAGGTACGGGCCAAGGCGATCGCCGTGTTCTTCGCCATCGCGCAATTCTTCGGCCTGCTCGGCACCCACCTTTACGGCCATCTGATCGGCACCGGCAACGACCCGAACAAGCTCTTCATCGGCTACCTGATTGGCGCCGGGGCGATGATCCTGGGCGGCCTGGCCGAGGTCTTCCTCGGCGTCGCGGCGGAAGGCAAATCGCTGGAGGACATCGCCGCGCCGCTGTCCATGGTCCGCGAGGCCATCGGGTCGGTCTCCGGCGCCGCCCAGGGCCCACCCCCCCTCCGCGGCCAGGCCACCTGACCAGCCTGGTCCGAGCCACCCATCAGACGAAGCTGGCCGCCACCGCCAGTCGCGGCGGCAGCCAGCCAGCTAAAGCGGCCGCGCGGGTTGGTCTTGCGCCAGTCGCCGTCCTCGAACTGCCCGGTCGAGCGGAGGCACGTCGCCGGTCATGATCAGTGCCCGTTATCGCGGGTCGGGACGGTCGATGTTCCAGTGCCTGGCGACCGACGTGATCCAGTCGCCGTCCTCGCTATGGCGCGACAGCACGCTGAACCTGGTGACCACCCGCTGCCCGCCCTCCTGGCCCCCGTACAGGACCTCGACCGACCACGGCTCGTGGGCCTCGATGACCTTGCGCGCCGTCGGATACGCGGGGTCGTCCACATCACGGAACGCGCCCTGCCAGAAGCCCACATCCCCCGCAGGTATGTAAAGGTCTCGGGTCTGCGGCCTCGCCGCAGCCGACGTCCACCGTCAGTCGACCCGGCGGCGGCATGGAGCCGATCTAGATCTTCCGGTCAGGGATTCGGCGGGCCGAGGTAGGGAAACTGGGCCAGCAGGTCGCCGTGGGGTTTGAGGTCGGCCGGCGGGATCTTTCCGTTGCTCAGCCAGGCGAAGCGGGCGCTGTAGACGTCGTTGGTGAGGATGCGGCCGTTGGGGTAGGTGGCGGGCTTGGTGCGGTCGTAGTGCAGGATGTCGGGCAATACCTGCAGGGCTGCTGCCCTGGCCGCCTCGGGTGTGTAGCCGCCGTTTTCCAGGATTTTGGACCACGGCCCCAGGTAGTTGGCGACGTCGTTGGCTGGCTGCCGGGAGTTGTAGAGGTTTTTCTCGCCGTCGGGGTTGATGAACGGGTTGATGGTCGGGTGCCCGCCGCGGTCCATCGGCTCGAGCGTGCCGTCCTTGCGCAGGCTGATCGTGGCCCAGATACCGATCTCCGGGCCGTCGCCGAGCATGTCGGTGGGTACCTCCAGCGCGATGGAGTCGACGTTGTTGCCGGCGAAGTCGTCGTGCCCGGTCCACTTGAACCCGTGCAGCGCGCCCTCGACGTCGGCGAAGAACGGGTCGCTGCGCAGCGCGGCGGACAGCCGGATCGTGCCGGCCTGGACGGGCCGGGCCGTGCCGTCGAAGCTGACCGGCAGGGAGTCGGTGAGCTGTTCGCCGGCCGGCTCGGGCTGACGGGCCTCGCTGCCGGTGGCGTACCAGGCGGTCCCGGTTTGCGTGCCGTTCTCGAACGCGGAGAAGGTGAAGGTGAACGCGACGTCGGCGTGCGCGTCGCCGTCGGTGTCGATGTTGATCCGGTAGACCGCGTTGGGGTGGAATTCCGGGCCGGTCACCGGAGCGGGTATGGGCGGCGGGGCGCTGGTCGGGTTCGAGTCGATGATCAGCACCGTCATGGCGGGCGGATGACGGTGAAATAGCGCGTGGTGATGTTCGGGGTTGTCTGACGCCCTGAAGACGAACAGGTCGGTCAGGTCCAGGCGCCTGTCATCGCCGGGGAACTTGAGATTGTCAGCGCTGAAGTGATTAGACATTGCTGCTCCTCTTGGTTCTGGGATCGCCGGCAAGCGGGTGGAAGTCGTAGCCCTCGGCTGGCAGCGGCCGGCGGGGAACTTCGGCCGAGGCCATGGCAGCGGGACCGTCAGGCATCGCGGGAGTCCATGAAAGTCCGGTCATCCCCGTCTTGATACGGCTCGGCATGCCAGAAGCTGCGGTGACCTCGGTGCTTCCCGGCGAGGTCGCCCGCGGGCCGGCTGCGCCTCGCTGACGCAAAGCAGTGCCCGGCGGCCGGTTACGACGAGCAGAGTCCCGCGAAGGGCAGGTACTGGCATACGTGACCTCGGCTTGGCTGTGCGCAGCCTGGAAGGAATCCCAGACCCGTCCATACGTCTGATAGACGGACACATCCGAATTCGGACGCTACGCCCCGTCTGCTTAAGAGACAAGAGACAAGTGAGCAGGGAGGCGAGGCAGCGCGGGTGGGAAAATCTGGGGAAAAAATAGCCGAAAACAGCCAGCGCCAGCCAGCGCCACCCAACGCGCGCGCCCTGTCCGTATACGGCCAATGAGCTGCGGTTTTACCCCGTTTGCCGGGATCCGCGCGTCGCCCCGGATCACAGCTTCGTTGCCCCCGGATCACAACTTGGTGAAGTGGTGGAAGCACTCGTAGGCGGCGTCGTGCGCGGCGAAGCCGGCCGCCTCGGACCGCTTGACCGCGAGGTAGGCCCGGCTCCGCAGCGGGCCGAGCGCCGTCATCAAGAGATCGTCCGCCTCCAGGGCGTTCAGCGACGCGTCGAGAGAGTCAGGCAGGCGGCGGGCCCCGAGCCGGTCCCGTTCGGCATCGGAAAGAGTGGCGGGATCCACGTTCACCGCCGCACCCGGATCGAGCTTGCCGCGAATCCCGTCCAGGCCCGCGTAGATGAAGGCGCCGAGGGCCAGGTAGGGGTTGGCGCTGGAGTCCGACGGCTTCAGCTCGAGGTTGACCGAGCTGGCCGGGTCGCCGCGCAGCACGGACGCGATCCGCACCGCGGCCTCCCGGTTGTCCATCCCGTAGACGGTGTAGGCGCTGCTCCACATCTGCGGGGCGAGACGGCGGTAACTGTTGACGCTGCCGCAGGTCAGTGCCGTGAGCGCGGGCAGGTGCGCGAGCAGGCCGCCGATGAAGCGGTAGCCGGTCTCCGACAGGCCGTACCGGTCGGTGGCGTCGGCGAGGACGTTCCGCCCGGACGGTGCGCCGTCCGGGCCGGCCTTGAACAGCGACCCGTGCAGGTGGGTGCCGTTCCCGGCCTGGCCGGCCACGGGCTTCGGCGCGAGGCTGGCCCACACCCCGCGCCGGAACGCCACCCCCCGGACCGTCTCCCGGTACAGCAGGTGATTGTCGGCCGCGCGCAGCGCCGGGGCGTGCCGGATCACCACTTCCTGCTGGCCGTGGCCCAGCTCGGGATAGTAGTGCTCGACCTCGAGCCGCTGCGCCTCCAGCGCCTGAACCAGGTCCATGACGAAGTCGTGGGCGCGCTGAAAGCCGGTGGATGAGTAGCACAGGCTGTCATCGGCGGGGACCAGGCGGTCGGGGCCGCCGTCCGGGTCCGGCTCGCGCTGGCCGAGCGTGAACTCCGGCTCGAACGCCGCGCGCATGGCGTACCCCTCGGCCGCCAGTTCGGCGATGGCCTGCTTGAGGAAGGTCCGCGCGCAGGCCTCCCACGGCTGACCGTCCGGCTGCACCAGGTCCGACACCATCGCGGCCGAGCCGGGCGCGTACGGCAGCGGCACGAACGTCTGCGGGTCGGGCACGATCCGGACCTCACCGGCCGGTCCCATGCCCTCGACCGGCTGGAGGTGGTCGAGCATGTTCATCGCCATCATCGCGACCGTGTGCCCGATACCGCTGGCCATCCGGGCCTCCAGGCCCGAAACGTGCGTGGCCTTGCCGCGGATGATCCCGCCGTGGTCGGCGTACAGGAACCGCACCAGCGAGATCTGCCCGGCCCGGGCCCGTTGCAGCACGGTGCCTGCCACGCCCAGGCCGGCCTGGTTACCCGCGGCAGCCGCGGTTCCGGCTGTGTCGGTCATGGATTACGGGTAGCACGATGTGCCCCGGCTCGTACAGCGCTTGGCCGGATTGCGCCGCGGCCCGCGTTAGGTCCGTGGATCATCCAGCCGAACAGGCCTGGGCCGGGGCCGTCCCCTCCCACCGTGGTCGCGCCGGCCGGCCCCACCGGAAGCGGCATACCGGCACCGGCGGCCGGGACGTCTGGGTGACCGTGGCCAGTTCCAGGGCAGGTTCCGGTCGGGCGGGTGCTTGCCTGGCTCCGGTAGCGGGTTCACGTCGCCCGGACCGGGCTGGTCAGGCGTGGTGTTCGTGCTCACGTCGCCGACTGGCTTCCGGCCGTCCCTCCCGTTACGTCACGAGCGTTCGTTCTGCCATCTGGCCTCACCCATGATCGGTGATGAGCTTATGAAATACAGCTGCCAGTTCCGCGTAGCCTGGTCCCTGGTCACCTGAAGCGGCGGGACCCGGAGGGCGCTGGGCAGGCGATGTCGGCAGATGGAGTACAGCACGCGGTGAGGGAATCAGGCGAGACGCTGACGCGCGGTTCCGAGCGTAGCGCGGCCGGCGCCCTGATGCTGGCCGTGGCTGAGGTGTCGCTCGGCGGGGACGAGGCCGCCGCGCGGGTGCTCGCCGACGGCGTGCTCGCCGTCATCGGGCACATCGACATCACGAGCCAGGGCTGAATGGCGGTGCTCGCTGTCCCCCATCCGGTGCGCGGCGGCGGCCCGGCCGTTCGTCCGGTGCTGCGCGGCGGCCGGTCCGTGCTGACCTGGCTGCTGGTGTCCTTCATCACCATCGTGGCCGTGCCGCTGCCGCACGCCAGCTCGCCGGCCAGCGTCAGCTATCAGGGCGATCTGGCCACGATGACGCGGGCCGCGCGGTACACGGTGCTGGCGCCGGCCGGGCTGCCGCTGTCGTGGTCGCCGGTCAGCTCGGGCGTGGCCCTCGGCGGCGCCAACGGCGCGGGCACGGCCACCTGGCATCTCGGCTACCTGGCACCGTCCGGGACGCTCGCGTCGGTGGAGGAAAGCGACGCGGCCCCGGCCGCGTTCATCCGCCGGATGACCAACGGCGGCACGCCGGCACCGCCGGTTCGGGCCGGCGGCCGGACGTGGCACGCATCGGCGGACGCCAGCCGGGATCAGCGCTCTCTCTTCGAAACGGACCCGGCCGGGAGCACCATCGTCCTCACCGGCAACGCCTCGTGGGGCCAGCTTCGCCTGCTGGCCGCGTCGCTGCGCCCAGTGACGGCGAAGCGCTAGAACGCCGCGCCCGCGCGCTAGAACGGCGCGTCGGGATCGCCCTCGCCGGAACGCTCAGCCGTCACCGCGGACAGCCGCGCCCGCGCCCCGTCCAGCAGCCGCTCACAGACGGCGGCGAGCCGCTCACCGCGTTCCCACAGCTCAAGCGACTGCTCGAGCGTCTGGCCGCCGGTCTCCAGCCGCTTGACTACCGAGGCGAGCTCGTCCCTGGCCTGCTCATAGGACAGTGCCCCAGCGTGGGCCCCAGCGTGGGCCCCAGCGTTGGCCCCAGCGTGCGCCTCAGCGTGGGCCCCAGCCTGCTGACCGGCCTCGTCCGGCCGTTCGTCAGCCGCGCCGCGATCGCTGTCCGCCACCGCTTTAGCCTATCCCCATCGGCGTCCGCCGCCGCGGAACGCGAGTTACCGGCGGGGCGCGTTGCCGGCGCGGCTTTCGGCCGGACCGGGCTTTTTCCCGGGCGGTCGGCCGGCTGTCACGCTGAGCTGGTCGTCAGCGAACCGGATGGTCAGCGGCTCGCCGCCGGATACTTCGGTGGCGGCGCGGACCACGCCGTCGTCGGCGTGCTGAACGATCGCGTAGCCGCGCCGCAGCGTCGACGCGGGCGATAGGGCGAGCAGCCGGGCCCGGGTGTGGGTCAGATCGTCGTCGGCCCGGTCGAGCGCGGTGCCCAGGCACCGTCGCGCGCGCCCGGTCAGCGCGGCCACCTGCTCCTGGTGCCGCTCGACTTCCCGCACCGGATTGGCGATCGAGGGCCGCGACGTCACCGCGGCCAGCCAGGACGTCTCCCGCTCGATCCGGCCGTGCACGCAGCGGCGCGCCCGGTCCCGCAGCCCCGCGATGAGGGACAGTTGCTCCGTCACGTCGGGTACCGCCCGCTTGGCGGCGTCGGTCGGCGTGGCCGCGCGGAGGTCGGCCACATAGTCGAGCAACGGCGTGTCCTGCTCGTGCCCGATGGCGCTGACGACAGGAGTCCGGCACGCGGCGACCGCGCGGATGAGCGACTCGTCGGAGAAGGGGAGCAGGTCCTCCAGGGAGCCCCCGCCGCGCGCGATAATAATCACATCAACCCCGGGCGACCCATCCATCCGGTTCAGTGCCTCGGTGACCTCGCCGGCCGCGTACGGTCCCTGCACCGCCACCTGCTCGACCCGGAAGCATACCGCCGGCCAGCGCCGCGCGGCGATGCGCTGCACGTCGCGCTGCGCGGCCGAATCGCGCCCGCAGACCAGGCCGATCACCCGCGGCAGGAACGGGAGCCTGCGTTTGCGTTCGGGGCTGAACAGTCCCTCGGCGGCCAGCTTGTGGCGAAGCTGTTCCAGCCGGGCCAGCAGCTCGCCGATGCCGACCGGCCGGATGTCCAGTGCGGTCAGCGCGAAGGATCCGCGGGTGGCGTTGAAGTCGGGCTTGGCGCAGACGACCACCCGGGCCCCCTCGCTGGGCGGGGGATTGGCCGCTTCGAATACGGCACGCGTGCAGACCACCCGGACCGAGACGGCCGCGGCCGGGTCGCGGAGGGTCAGGAACACCGTCCCGCCGCGCCGGGCGCATTCGGCGATCTCCCCGTCCACCCAGATACGGCCCAGGCGGGAGACCCACCCGCCGACGAGTTGCAGCACCGTACGGACGGGGACCGGCGATTCGGCCGACGTCTGCAGGGTCATGGTCCGGGCCGGCTGAGCCTTCGGGGGTTTCCAGCTTCGTCACGCGGCGCTCGAACATCGCGATGACGTCCGGGCGGTTGGCGTGGGCCCGCTCGTACACGATGAGCTCGCGGACCTGAACGACTGTGAGACCGCGCAGCCGGGCGCGCAGCGAGGCGATCGTCAGCTGCTCGTAGTTGGGGATCGGCGGCCCGGTTTCGGGCGGCGCCGCTTCCCCGGCGGCGGCCCCTGGCACGGCCCGTTCGGCTGCGGCTGTGTCATCGGAGCCGGGCAGGAGCCGCACGTTTCCCGTCCGCTTGCCCCGCTTGGCTGCGGGCGTCTCGGCGGCGGCTGCCTTGGGCGCGGGTGCCCCGGCGGCGGGCGGCTCCGCGGCGGGCGGCTCCGCGGTAGGTGCCTCCGCGGTGGGTGCCTCGGCCACGGCCGTCTCGCAGGGGGTGGCGGCGGTCGTCTCGGGGGCGGTGGCGGCGGTCGTCTCGGGGGCGGTGGCTTCGGCCGGCGGAGCGTCGGCAGGAGGCTCCGGTGCGGGGTCGGCCCTGGGAGACGCCGTGCCGGCGGTGGCCGGCACCGTGGCGGTGCCCGCCGCTGCGGTGGGCGCGGACTCTTCGCCCGGCTCCGTTTGCCCGGCTTGTGCGGTCTCTCCGGTGGCCGCGGGCGGTCTGGCCCCGGCGGCCTGCTCATCCGTGCGCGGGCTGGTGACCTGCTCCTCTTCGGCCGGCTTGTTCTTCATCCGGTCGGTAACCAGCAGAACCTGGCCGATGGTTGCGAACACGGCGCGCAGCGCGTGCGCCGGTGCCTCCTTGACCCGTTCGCTGACCTGCGGGAAGCGCATATTCGAATCTCTCCCTGAAAGGGGACGGACACGTGCAGGATGCCATATGCGAGCGATCCGGTCGCGCTCTTCGTCGGTGCGTTTTCCTTGCCGGTATCTTGGCGTCTCGCCGGAGCCGCCGCAATAGTGGGAATCACCGCCTGTCAAGGCCCGGCCACCGGCCGGCGGGCCCGGCGCGCGCGGTCCGGGCCATCCGACCGGGTGCGGGCCGCCTGCGCTCGCCTAACATGGATGACATGTCTGTGACCACCAGGCGTGTCCTCCTGGCAAAGCCGCGCGGCTACTGCGCCGGTGTCGACCGGGCTGTGCAGACCGTCGAGATGGCGATCGAGCGCTACGGCACCCCCGTTTATGTCCGCAAGCAGATCGTGCACAACGTGCATGTGGTGCGATCGCTGGAAAAGCGCGGCGCGGTGTTCGTTGACGAGAATACGGACGTACCGCCCGGCTCGGTGGTGGTGTTCTCGGCGCACGGGATCGCCCCCGACGTCCGGCAGACGGCGCAGCAGCGGGGCCTTCGGGTGATCGACGCGACGTGCCCGCTCGTCACCAAGGTGCACAATGAGGCCAGGCGCTTCGCGGCGCAGGATTACGACATCCTGCTCATCGGGCACGAGGGTCACGAAGAGGTCATCGGCACCACCGGGGAGGCGCCCGCGCGCGTCCGGCTGGTGGACGGCCCGGGAGGCGCCGGTTCGGTGGACGTCCGCGATCCGGCCAAGGTGGTCTGGCTGTCTCAGACGACGCTGTCGGTGGATGAGACGACCGAGACCGTCGCCGCGCTGCGGGACCGGTTCCCCACCCTGCTGGATTCCGCCGAGCGACGACATCTGTTACGCCACCCAGAACCGGCAATTGGCCGTGAAGCAGATCGCCGGCCAATCCGGCCTCGTCCTGGTGGTCGGCTCACAGAACTCTTCCAACTCCGTCCGCCTGGTCGAGGTGGCCAAGGACTCGGGGGCGGCCGCGGCCTACCTGGTGGACGACGCATCGGAGATCGACGAACGCTGGCTGGACGGGGTCAGTACCGTCGGCGTGAGCAGCGGCGCGTCGGTCCCCGAGGAACTCGTCGCCGGCGTGCTCGGCTGGCTCGCGGAGCGGGGCTTCGACAGCGTGGAGGAAGTCGAGGCCATCAGGGAGCGCATGTCGTTCGCCCTGCCGCGCGAGATCAGGCCTCCGCGCACCCGGGATCACGCCGACGGCCACGCGGCGGAAAGCTAGGCCGCCTGCTAGCTCCGTTCGCCCCGGCGGTGGTGAGCGAGCAGGGCGTCCGGGGCCGTGCGCGTGGCCGGGTGCCGGGCCGCGCCCGTGCCCGTGCCCGGCACGTGCTTGCGGCCGTGGCCCGGGTTCAGCGTCTCCCCGCCGGGCCGCCGGGGCCCCGGCCCTGCGGGCCCCCCGGGCCGTTCCCGACGGCGCGGCGGCCCCGGCCCGGCGACGGCCCGTCCGGGTCGCCCTGCAGGGCCTGGCGCAGGTCACGGATGTTGTCGAGGAGACCGCGGCGCAGCCCGATGAGGATGGTCACCGCCGTGCCGAGGAAAAGCCAGGGCGCGGAAGTGGCCAGCGTGACGAGCGTGCCCTCGGCTGCCGAAGTTCCGCCCGCGGACGTGGCCAGGCTGGCGCACACGCAGGCGACGAAGAACGCCAGCGGCGGGCACACGGTGACCGGGAGCAGGCCGCTGGGCTTCGCGTAGCGGGCGGCTACGGTGCAGGCCGCGACGAAGGTCACGTTGGCGAGTATCCCCCAGCCCAGCCAGTCCGACACGATCAGCCCGAGGAAGGACAGCACCAGCAGGGCCAGGATCGCGCCGCGACCGGTCAGGCGCACCGGGGGCGTGCTGTCGCCCGGCCGGCTCATCCGGTTCCCGGCGTTATCCGGCCGTCCCTGGCGCGGCCGGGGAGGCGTGCCACGCGCCGCGGGCCGACGGCGGCCGGCGGCGCGCTTGGCGGCAGCCGGGCCGGTTCGCGGCCGCGCCAAACCTTGGCTCGTGTATTCGGGCACGCCTGCGCTTCATCCTCCCGTCGTGGCGATGCCTGGTCCCAGGAGACCCACTGGCATCGCGGGTCTCAGGTCCATTGTGATGCGTCGATGAGCCGATCGTGGCTGGCGATTTCGGGCGATTCTATGCCCGGTTTCGATCCGGGTGGGGTAATCGGCGCGGCCGGATCGGCCAGTCCGGGGACGGATTCGGCCAGTTCGGGGACGGATTCGGCCAGTTCGGGGACGGACAGCCCGCGCACGGTCTCCTCCACCGGGGCGGGGGACGGCAGCTCGCTGCCGACGACCCCCAGCTGACTGAGCCGCCGCGCGCTGACCAGCACCCGGCTTTCCAGCGATCCGGCCGTCTGGTTGTAGGCCGTCACCGTCTTGGTCAGCGTCCGGCCGAGCATATCCATGTTCCGGCCCAGTCCCGCGATCCGCGCGTGCAGCTCGTGTCCGAGGTCAAACACGGCGCGGGCGTGCTCCGACAGCGCCTCCTGCTGCCAGGCGTACTGCGCGGTCCGCAGCATGGTGACCAGTGTGGTCGGGGTGGCGATGTGGACCTTGCGGATCATCGCGTGCTCGAGCAGCCCCGGGTCCCGTTCCAGGGCCGGGGCCAGGAATGCCTCACCCGGGATGAAGAGCACGACGAACTCCGGTGTCGGGCGCAGTGCCGTCCAGTAGGCCTTGGCGGCGAGCCGGTCCACGTGCTCGCGTACGTGCCGCGCGTGCGCATCGAGCCGGGCCGCGCGGATCGGCTCATCGGCCGCCTCCACCGCTTCCAGGTACGCGGCGAGCGACACCTTGGAGTCGACCACGATGTTCTTGCCGCCGGCCAGCCGCACCACCATGTCGGGCCGCTGCGGGCCGCCGTCCCCGGCCACCGCGACCTGCTCCTCGAAGTCGCAGCGCGCGGCCATCCCGGCAAGTTCGACCACGCGCCGCAGTTGCAGCTCGCCCCAGCGCCCGCGCGCTTCCGGCCGGCGCAGCGCGGTGACGAGCGCCCGGGTCTGGTCGCGGAGCTGCTCCGCGCTGTGCCTGGTCAGGTTGACCTGCTCGGCCAGCGCAGCATGCGAGGCGCGGCGGGCCGAATCGGACTCACGCAGCTGCGCTTCCAGCCGGGTGAGGGTGTCAGTCAGCGGGGCGACGAGGTGCTCGACTGCGGCGCGGCGGTTTTCCAGTTCCCCGGCCGCCTTGACGTTTTCCGCGCGCAGGCGGCCCTCGGCGATCTCCAGGAAACGTGCCGTGCTGGCGTCCAGGGCCTCCGCGGACAGGCTCTGGAACCGCTGGGCCAGCTGGCCGTCGATCAGTGCCGCCCGTTCTGCCGCCCGTTCCCGTTCGGCCCGCTCGATCATCGTGGCGCGCTGCTCGGCGGCGTGCGCCCGCTCGGCCGCGGCGCTGGCCTGGCCGGTCAGGTCAGCGGAGGCGGACGCGATCCGGCCGCGAGCGTACAAGTACCCGATCACAGCCCCGATGACGATCCCGAGTACCAGCCCGGCAATCAGCATGATCGCGCTCATGTGTCGCAATAGTGGCAGCCAATGATGACATTGCGGCCCTGACACGCCGTTCACCCGGCGCGGGGCCCGGGATGCCGGGCCCCGCGATGCGGGTCTCGGTGAAGGCGCGTTCGGCGGTGCGCCCGGGCACCTAAACTCGCCACGTGAGTTTGTCCATCGGGATCGCCGGGCTGCCCAATGTGGGCAAGTCAACCCTGTTCAACGCGCTGACCAGAGCGGGCGCTCTGGCGTCCAACTATCCTTTCGCCACCATCGAGCCGAATGCCGGCATCGTCGGAGTGCCCGATCCGCGGCTCGCTGAGCTGGCCAAGCTGTATAACTCGGCCCGGATCGTCCCGGCCACGGTGCGGTTCGTCGATATCGCCGGGCTGGTCCGGGGAGCCGCGCAGGGACAGGGCCTTGGCAACCAGTTCCTCGGCCATATCCGCGAGACCGACGCGATCTGCCAGGTGGTCAGGGTTTTCACTGATCCCGACGTCAGCCACGTCGAGGGCGACGTGTCACCCGAACGCGACATCGAGACCGTCGTCACCGAGCTGATCCTCGCCGACCTGCAGACCCTGGAGAAAGCCTCGGCACGGCTGGCGAAGGAAACGAAGTTCGCGAAAGATGCCGAACGGACCCGCGTGGCCGATGCCGCTGCCCGGGCGCAGAAACTGCTGGACACCGGGACGACGCTGTTCGCGGGCGCAGCCTCGGCCGGGATCGGCCTGGCCGACCTGCGCGAGTTCCAGCTGCTGACGGCCAAGCCCTTCCTGTACGTCTTCAACGCCGACACCGACGAGCTCGCCGACCGGGCGCTGCGGGAACGGCTGTCCGCTCTGGTCGCGCCCGCGGAGGGCATCTTGCTGGACGCCAAGACCGAGGCTGACCTGGCCGAGCTGCCCGCGGACGAGGCCGCGGAGCTGCTGGCCGAGGCCGGGCTCGGTGAACCGGGCCTGGCCCAGCTGGCCCGGGCCGGATTCCGCGCGCTCGGGCTGTCCACCTTCCTCACCGCGGGCCCGAAGGAAACCCGTGCCTGGACGATCCCGGCCGGCGCGACCGCCCCGGAGGCGGCGGGTGTCATTCACACCGACTTCCAGCGCGGTTTCATCAAGGCCGAGATCGTCTCGTACGGCGACCTGATCGCGGCCGGCTCGCTCGCGGCGGCCCGCGCGGCGGGCAAGGTCCGCATCGAGGGCAAGGGCTACGTGATGCGCGACGGCGACGTGGCCGAGTTCCGCTTCAACGTTTAGCCTGCGGCGTTCTGGCTGTTCCCCCAAGCGCCTGGCGGCCCACCGGGAAGCGCTCGTGAAAGCCGTCCGGCGGCTCGTCGCCGGGGTCGCACCAGGACGGGATGATGTCCGCCCGTTCTGGCCATCTCCTACTGTTTGCGCAGGTCAGTGGCTCGCTCGGGTTGCCCGGGAGGGTATTTGGGAACAACCCGCTAAGGTGCGGCCGCAGAGTCACCGTTTGGGCGTGTCGGTTTTTCCCGTACATCGGTGGATCATCCCGGGCTTTATCGGCTAATTCAAGTGCGGGCAAAGACTCATCAACAACGTCCTCCCGTGCCGGGCTTGTATGACGCACAATGGACGTTAGGTCGGCGGGGTGGCGTCAGCCGAATGAAGGGCCCAACGCGGAGTGGGCGGAGGTGTGATGGCTCGCGGTTCGGGCGTTGATGACGCAGCGCGGTCGGCTGTGTACGCTGATGGCACGGAAATGGATGCTGGCATACCGGGACAGCCGGGCAGCGGACGGCTCCGCCAGTCCCGCTCATGGACTGGCGGAGGAGGCCGGTGGTTGGTCTGGACCCTCCGGGCCGTGCTGTGGGCCGTTCTGCTCATCATCGGGTACCGGGGCGTCACGGCGATCATCTTCAACGAGACCCCGGCGCCGCGCTCCGGCTCGTCCGGCACCAGCACGGCGGGCAGCGGGAACGGTCAGTTCCCCGCGACGCTCGCCGAGGCGTACGCGATGCAGTTCGGTGCGGTGTACCTGAACTTCGGCACGGCCACCGCCAGCCAGCGCGCCCAGGAACTGGCGGCTTACCTGCCGAGCGCCCTCGCCAACGCCGACCCGCAGCTCGGCTGGGACGGCTCGGGCAGCCTCCAGCTGCAATCGGAGCAGGTCGCCGGGATCAGCGTGCAGGACGCCACGCACGCGGTGGTAACCCTGCTGGCTAGCGTGAACGGCCAGCTGATGCAGCTGGGTGTTCCTATCTACGCTGCGCACGGCGGCCTGGTGGTTTCGGGGGAGCCCGCCTGGCTGGCCGCTCCGGCGCAGGCGGCCCCGCCCACGCCGCCCGCCGCGGCCTCAGATCCCGCCGCGCAGGGCGCGCTGAACACGCAACTGCCGGCCTTCTTCCAGGCCTATGCGAGCGGCGACAGCGCCACCCTGAACCGGTTCCTCGCGCCGGGCGCGACGGTTTCCGGCCTGGGTGGTGCGCTCAGCTACACGAGCATCTCCAATTTGTATGTGCCGGCGGGCGGCGCGACCCGGAACATCACCGCCACCGTCGTCTGGCACCTGTCCGGGGTGAGCGGGAGCGGCTCCGCCAAGCTGGAGATGACGTACGACATGACCGTCATCGACCAGGGCGGCAAATGGTACGTGCAGGATATAGCGGCGTCGACCCTGGGGAGTCAGCAGATGGGGGGCGCATGAGATACGCCGGCGTTCCCGCCGTGGCCCGGCGAGGCGAGACGCGGGGTGGTGAACCACACCCGGGCCGCCCGACGTATTCGCTGGGGGAAGGTGAGGGCGAGGGCAAGCCGTCGTCTCCGGCCGGAACGGGGTGCCTTAGTGTGGGCGGGGCGCGGCTCTCGCCGGCCGCCTGGCAGGTGCCGGCCGCCTGGCGGGTACCTGATGATCCCGGAAGGGAGGAGTTATGTCGTTGCAGCATATCCTGGTCACGGAGCCGCCGGTTGCCCTCAGCACCCAGGGGCTCGTCACCTACCTCCAGGGGCTGTTCGGACCGCTGTTCCTCGGCATCGTCGGGATCGTCGCGCTCTTCTTCCTCTTCACCCGCGAGATCACCCGGTTCGTACAGTTCATTGTGCTGGCCGTGCTGATAGCGATCGTTTTCTACACGCCCAGCATCGTGCAGGCATTGGCCACAGGAATCACTAACGCGCTCGGAGTCCACTAGCCACCGTAACGGCGAAACCGTCACGGCCGAAGGAGCGCACTTCGTGGACCTCCCCACATATACGAACATCTGGCGGATTGAGAAACGCCTCTACAAGCTTTACGATTTCCGCTTGCCGATGCCGCTGCCCATTAGCTGGATCGCTGTTTTCTGTGGTATCACGATTCCCTACATTGGCGTGCTCGCGGCTATCGGGCTGCCCTTCAATCACAATCTGGTCTGGCTCTATGTTCTTCCGCCCGGCGTTCTGACTTGGCTCACAACGCGGCCCGTGCTGGAAAATAAGCGGCTGCACGAGCTGCTCGTTTCTCAGCTCCGCTACATTGGCGAACCGCGCACGTGGTGCCGGCTCGTGTCATTGTCTGAGAAAAATGAGATACGGGTCTACGCCCGGGTATGGCACCGTGCGCCGGCCTACGCGGAGGACGCCGGGGTGCTGACCGCGCCGCCGGCCGGCCGGCGCGCGAGTCCGGGGCCGCCGGGGCCCCTGCCCGGCGCGACCATAGCCGCCCGGCGGGCAGGCCGGGCGCCGGGCCGGCGCGGCGGACCTGGCGGGTGGGCCAGGGACGGCCGGATCAGGCAGCACAGCCTGCGCGCGCCGTTCCGCCTGCGCGCGCCGTTCCGCCCGCGCGCGCCGTTCCGCCCGCGTGGCCGCACGCCGGGATGGTTCCCGCGCGGGCCAGCGAGGGCGCGAGGGGACTATCCGTCCCGGTCCGGGCCGGCTCCGGACGGGCCGGACCGCGACGTGCTGCGCCTACGGCGCGGGCCGGGGCTGGCCGGAGCGGGGCTGGCCGGACTGCCCCGGGCTGGACCGGATCGGACCGGGCGGGCCCGGTGGGCCCGGCGAGCCCGGTGGGCCGGGCGCGGTCCGTGGCGGAGCGGCCAGGGTCCGGTGCGATCCCCCCCGGCCGGCGGCCCGCCATCCCGGGCCAGGTGCTGAAGGAACCCGCTGCAGGCGGCCCTGCTCCGGCCGGCCAGCGGCCGGCCGCGCCGCCGCCCATCGAAGTGGCCCACGAGACGCAGGGACCGCAGGGGCCCGCGGCCGTCCCGCTCTGGGGCCGGCCGTCCTCCCGCCCCGGCCGCCGCGCTCCGGGCGCCCCGTCTGCTCCGGGAGTCCCCGGGGCCCCGGGGACTCCCGGAGCTGGCGCGGCCACCGGGGTCAGGCCACCGCGCGCGCTGCCCCCGGCCGGCGCGGGCGAGCCGGGTACTGCCACGGGCCGGCCCAGCGCCACGGCCGCGCCTTCGCCCGGTACCGGCGCCCCCCCGGCCAGGAGCCAGGATGCGAGCCCGCCCGCGCCGTCGATCGAGCGCGCCCTGAGCGGGCCGGACCGGATCGACAGCTGGCAGCGCCGCGTCCGGGTGGTCCCCGGCGGCCAGGGACCCGGCAAGCGGGATCAGGAGACGCTGGACCGGGACCGGGCGCGGCTTCCCCTCACGGGCCCGCGCCGCATCGTGTTCCTCGGCTGCACCAGCGGTGCGGGCCAGACCGTGACCGCGCTGATGACGGGCCAGCTGCTGGCCGACCTGCGCGGCGCCCCGGTCGCCGCCATCGACCTGAGCCCCGGCCACGGGTGGCTCATCCGGCAGGCGCAGGCCGCCCCCGCACTCACCGTGGCCGCGCTGCTGGAGGGCTCGGCGCCGCCCGGTCCAGCGGGCCCAGCGGGCCCGCCCACCGGGGCCAGCTTCGACGTCATCACCTCCGACGCGGATCCGGCGTCCCCGCCGGTGCCCGGCGCGCGAGGCTACGCCCGGCTCGCGGCGCAGGCTGGCCGCCATTACCTGGTGACGATGCTCGACCCGGGCGCGTCAGAGGTCAGCCGTGTACTGGGCATCGCCGATCAGCTCGTGCTCGTCGCGCCGGCCAGTGCGGAGGCGCCGAGGTCGCTGGCGATGACTCAGGAATGGCTGAATAGCCACGGCCACGGTGAGCTCGCGGCCCGCGCGGTGACGGTGGTCAACGGAGTGAGCAAGGCCAGCATGAGCGACGTCAAGCAGGCCGAAGCCGTCGCGCGCGGGCGCTGCCGCGCGATCGTCCGGATTCCGTGGGACGACGTGCTGGCCGCCGGGGGCGCGGGGCCCGCGGGGCCCGCCGGGGTGTCGGCGCTGCGGCCGCAGGCCCGGCACGCCTACACCGCTCTCGCCGGAGTGCTCGTCGCGGGCCTGGCCGCGGCCCCGGTTCCCCGGAAGGTTCTGCATTGACCAGCCGGACGAAGGGCAGCAGCCGGCTCGACATCCGGTATTTCGACGACCGGATCCTGCTGACCGACACGCACGCGTGGGCGTACTTCCGGCTGCCGTCGATTTCGTATGAGTTCACCACCCCCGAGGAACGGGAAGCGCTGGCCACCAACATCACGGTCGCGCTGGCCGCCATCAGGATGCCGGACGCCGAGGTGCACCTGCGGATCGCGCACCGCTCCTACCCGGCGGCGGACTGGGCCACCGGCCTCGACGCCACCTCCGACGGGGGCTCCGGCTGGCGCGAGTACCTCGATGAGTCCTACCAGCACGTGTGGACGAAGGACTTCTGGAGCAAGGAGATCTACCTGGGGGTCCGGCTGGGGCAGCGCGGCATGCGCGCGCAGCTGTCCGGCGGGGTGCTTTCCCAGTTCATCTCCCTCTACCAGGGCGGGGAGCGCCGGCTGGGCATCGAGGACGACGCGGTCGGATCGACGGAGACCGGCAAGTGGACCGATCAGGCCGAACGGGTCGGCCGGGCGCTGGCCGCCAGCGCGCTCGCCGCCCGGCATGCCACCTCCGACGAGCTGGCCTGGCTGTTGCGGCACGCGCTGATGGGCTCGCTCGGCGATCCGCCCCCCTCGGCCACCAAGCGGCGGACCTGGGGCGCGGGAGAGATCGAGGGGCTGTTCGAGGGCCAGGTGCACAACGGCCGCACGCTGCTCCGGCTCGAGCACGCCACCGGCGACTCCTTCGCCGCGTTCCTGTCCTTCTCACGTTTCCCCGACGTGATGGCCTTCCCGGACGGGGAGCCGTGGCTGCACTACGCGGACTCGCTGCCGTTCCCGGTTGAGGTCAGCTCGCGGATGCGGCTGATACCGCCCGCGAAGGCGAGCAAGGACGTCAGCCGCCGCCTGGCCCACGCGCGTGACATGGACGCGCACATCAGGGAGGCCGGCGTGGAGGCGCCGATCGCGCTCGCGGAGCAGATCGCGGCGGCGCGCATGCTGGAGCACGGCATCACCAAGGAACGCCTGCCGTTCGTGTACGGGTGGCACCGCCTGATCGTCACCGCCCCCACCCGGAGCCTCGTCATCCGGCGGGTCGAGGCGGTCATCGAGCATTATCGCGACATCGGGATCGACATCGTCAACTCGACCGGGGACCAGTTCTCGCTGCTGTGCGAGTCGCTGCCCGGCGACCGCGTCCGGCTCAGCTCCTACCTGCAGCGGCAGCCGCTGTACACGATCGCGGGCGGCATGCCGACCGCCACCGTGGACCTGGGCGACCGGATCGCCGACGGTGCCGGCTGGATCGGCCCGTACATCGGCGAGACGCTCGGCCGGGCGCGGGCGATCGTGCACTTCGACCCGCTGATCGCCGCCACGCGCAACCGGCCGACCGCCATCGCGATCACCGGGGAGCCGGGCGGCGGGAAGACGACGCTCGCCCTGCTGCTCATCTACCAGCTCGCGCTGCGCGGGGCGACGGTCGCCGTGATCGACCCCAAGGGCGACGCGACGTCCCTGGTCCGGCTGCTGCAGTCACGCGGCCGCCGGGCACGGGTGCTCTCGCTGGGGTCGGCGGCGCCCGGGCTGCTCGACCCCTTCTCCTTCGGAGACGACCTGGCCACGAAGCGGACGATGGCCACCGAGACGCTGCGGCTGCTGCTGCCGAGGATGAGCGAGGAACGCGAGAGCGCGATGATCCAGGCCGTCGGGGCGGTGGCCGCCGGTCCGCGGCCGAGCCTGGGGAAGGTGGTCCGGCACCTGGAGCAGGCCGGCGACCCGGCGTCGAAGAACCTCGGCGCCGTCATGCGGTCCATCTCCGAGATGCGCCTGGCCCGGCTGTGCTTCGCCCCGTCGGGCGGGCAGCAGGTCGACGCGGAGGGCTGGACCACGGTGTTCACGCTCGGCGGCCTTACCCTGCCGGACACCGCGATCGGCCGGGACGACTACTCCTATGAGCAGCGGCTGTCGGTGGCGCTGCTCTACCTCGTGTCGCAGTTCGCCCGCCGGCTGCTGAACGGGATGGACCGGCGGATGCCGAAGGCGATCTTCCTCGACGAGGCGTGGGCGATCACCGCGACGCCCGAGGGCGCGAAGCTCGTGCCGGAGGTTTCCCGGATGGGCCGGTCGAGGAACACCGCGCTGATCCTGGTTTCGCAGAACGCCAGGGACCTGCTGAACGAGCAGGTGACGAACTGTATCTCCAGCGTCTTCGCGTTCCGTTCGTCGGAACGGACCGAGGTGCAGAGCGTAATGTCGCTGCTCGGCGTCGAAGCCTCCGATGAGCACAAGGCGGTCCTGCGCGGTCTCGGCAACGGCGAATCGATCTTCCGTGACCTGGACGGGCGTGCGGGCCGGATCGGCATCGACCTCGCCTCCGACGAGCTGGAACGCTGGCTGGACACGAACCCGACCCGGTCCCGGCCGGACGAAGCCTCGCACCCGCGCGACACGGGGTCCGGCGCGCCCGGTGCCGATGGCACGGACAGTGTGGACAGCGTGCACGGTGCGGACGGCGGCGAGCCGGCCGCACCGCCGGGTGCGGGGCGCGGCGATGACGATGGCGATGACGACGGCCGCCCGGCCCGGGAGACCGCAGGCGAGGCGAGTAATTGACCACCCGACGAAGCTCAACAGGAGCTCCCCAGATGGCCAGATTCCCGTTGCGCTGGGCGGCCCGGCTGCTGATTGCCGTCGGCGCGATCCTGGCCGTCCCCATCTCAGCCGCGGCCGCATACGCGTCGGCCCCCGGCGGGCCCAGCACGCCCGGCGCGGCCGGGTACGTGGTCTCCGCCGCTGTCGTGCCGGCCAGCGCCGGCCCTGTGGCCCCGTCCGCCACCGCGGGCCCGGGCACCCAGGCGGTCCTCACCGCGGCGCACACGGCTGAAACCCCCCGTGCGCCCGCGGGTGGCGTCTGCTCGGTGCCGGGCATCGGCGACATCGGCGGCCTGCTGGGACTGTGCGCGGCCGGGTCGAGCGGCATCATCGGCAACCTGAACAACATCTGCCAGCCGTCGATCCCGCAGCCGGAGCCCGCCAACGGCGGGATCGACTCGCTGATCCAGCCCCCGGCCGGGGTCGCGGCGGGACAGACCCTCTACGACAGTTACGGGGTGGCCGGGCAGTTCTGGGCCGCCCACGGCCTGCAGTGTTCCGACATGACGTCGCTGATCGGCAACAACGTGGCCGGCATGGTCTTCGACGCGGCGAAATCGATCGACCGCGTCACCATCACCGTGTACCAGTCCGCGGCCGGCAACGGCATCCTGAACTGGCTGCAGAGCGTGGTGGACCGGCTGATCAGCGCGCTGGGCAACGCGATCTACTTCCCGTACCTGGCCCCGGTCATCATCCTCGGCGCGATCTGGCTGGCCTGGAACGGCCTGGTCCGCAAGCGCGCGACCCGCGCCATCGAGGGCACGCTCTGGATGGTGGTGGCGTGCGCCGCGGCGATCTGGCTGATCGGCCGGCCCGCCGACTTCACCGGCGTGGGCACGACCGTGTCCAATGGCGTCACCCAGGTCCTGAACGTCGCCTTCGCGAAGCTGCCCAACCCCGGCGGCGGCAACTGCGTGCCCGTCCAGGGCGGTGACCCGCAGGCGGCCTCCGGCAACTTCGGCTTCACCTCCAGCAACGGGCTGGTCGACAGCAACGCCAACGAACTGTGGTCGGTCCTGGTCTGCAAGCCGTGGCTGGACGGCGAACTGGGCACGACCCAGTACGCCACCTCGGCCAGGGCGCCGCAGACGGTGGTGAACACCTACGGCCGGCAATTGCTGTGGGCCCAGGCCATCGCGACCAACGAGCATCCGTCGTCCGATCTCATCCAGGCCAAGCAGGCGACCTACAACGGCATCGCGACCGCCCTGCAGCAGAACAACCCCGCGGTCTACCCCCTCTTCCAGGGCAATCAGTGGACGACGCGGCTGGAGATCGGGTTCGCCGCGCTGTTCGCGGCGCTGGTGGCCGGGCTGCTCATCCTGCTGATCGCACTCACCTTGATCATCTTGAAGCTCGGTTTCCTGCTGCTGCTCATCGCAGGCCCGTTCTTCCTGATCATCGGCACGCATCCGGGCTTCGGCCGGATCATCGCGATCCGCTGGTTCGAGATGCTGGTGGGCGTGCTGATGAAACAGGTGGCGGTCGCGCTGGCCCTGAGCGTCCTGCTCTACGCCTACTCGCTTATCATGGGCACCAGCGACGCGGTGCTGCCCTGGGCGCTGAAGATCCTCATGATCGCGCTGGTGACCGTCGCGGTCTTCATCTACCGCAAGCCGTTCCAGCACCTGTTCTCCGCCGTGGGCTACGGCGTCATCGGCTCGCAGGACCGCGCCGACGTCAGCCTGCGGCAGGCCAGCACCACCTTCCGGCGCGTCACGCGGGACGCCGCGACGGTCACCGTCCCCGGGGTCGCGGCCTACCGGGTCGGCCGGTGGGCCCGGCGCAATCCCGGTGAGGCGGCCGCGCTCGCGGCGGGCATCGTCGGCGGGGTCGGCGCCGCCAGCGCGGGCGCCGCGGCCAGCAAGGTGGCCGCCGCCCAGGCGGCCGGCGGCGCGCCCGGCGCGACCGACGAGGACGCGGCCCGGCTGCGGCCACCGGCCGACGGCCAGCCAGGTGACGCCGAGCAGGCCGCTCAGGCCGGCCCGGGCGGGGCGCGGCCCGCGGCGGCCGACCGCGCCCGGCGCTGGCCGGACGGCGACGAGGGTGACCGGCGCTTGGCGCCGCCGCTGCAATTGCCGCCCCGGACCGGTGACCGCGAACATGCCGGGAGCCCGTCGTCCGGCTGGGCCCGCACCAGCGCCCAGGCGGGTGCGGCGGTGCGCAGCGGTGAGGCGCCGCCCCGGCCGGGTTCGGCGGTGCGCGTCACGACCGCGCCCGGCCAGGCCGCGGCCTCAGCGGGCCGGTCCGGCGGGCCCGGCGTCCAGCAGGCCGCGGCGTCGGCAGGCCGTCCGTCGTCCGCGGCCCCGTCCAGAGGCGGAAGCAGGCCCACGGCGTCGCATTCGGGTGGATCGTGGTGGCCGTCCGCGGGCCGGTCCGCGGGCGGGCGCCCGGCCCGGAGCCCGGCCGGTTCGCCCGGCCCGGCGCCGTCACCCGCGCCCCCGCCCGCCTTCGGCGGCCGCCCGGCGCCCAGCCGCGGCCGCAACGGTTCCGGCGGCCGCAACGGTTCCGGCGGCGGGAGCGGCTCCGGCCGCGGGTTCGGTTCCGGCAGCGGGAGTGGTTCCGGCGGGAATGGCGGGCGCGCCGGCAACGGCCCGTCCGGGGGGCTCTGGTCCGGTGCGGCGGCGCGGCCACGCTGGCAGCCCGGCCCGATCCGGCCCTCCGGCGGATGGGCGGGACGTACGCGCTCACCGGAACCTTCCGGGAGCGCACCGGCGGACGGCGGCTCCCGGCCGCCGGCCCCCAGCCGCAGCGGCGGCCGGGGAAACCCGCCGCGGGGACGGTCCGGCGGCGACCGTGACCCGGGAGGCCAGCGAGGTTCGGCGGGCTCGACGGGGTGGGCGGCCCCGGCGCGCCCCGGGAACGGGCGCGACGCGGGCGGAGCGGAACCGCCGGAAGCGCCGATGCCCTTCTGGCTCCGTCCGGTTAGGCGCAGGAAGTAGCGCGGCGCGATGGACCTGTCCGGGGGCCAGCAGAAGGCGCTTTTCGCGGTCGTCGTCGTGTTCCTGGCCGGGCTCGGGATCTACCTGATCGCCCCGGGCGGCAGCAAGCAGCCGGCGCCGGCCCGGTCGCCCGCCCCGCCGTCCTCGCCCGCGCAGGCGGGCGGCTCACCATCCGCCGCGCCCGCGCCCACCGGCTCTGCGGGCAGCTCCAGCGTCAACATCTACCAGTGGCTGCCATTCACCGAGCCGGAGCTCGCCCGGGCCTCCGCGGTGACCACGCAGGTCGCCACCGACTACGACACCTTCACCTACACCGAAAGCGCCGCCAGTTACGTGGCCCAGATGAACGGCCTGATCACCAGCCAGTTCAGCCAGACGCTGAAGAACGGCTTTTCGACCCTGGGCGTGGCCCAGACCCGGACCAGCCAGAAGCAGGTCTCGTCCGGCAGCGCCACGATCGACTCGATCCGTACCTTCGGCCCGTCCAGCATCACATTCGTCGTCACCGCGACCCAGAAGCTCACCGGGACACAGGGCAGCCAAACCAGCAGCACGCAGTACGCGGTCACGGTCAGCGGCCAGGGCGGCTCGTGGCAGGTCTATGACATCGAGCCGGCCTCGGCAGGCAATACGTGACCGGCCCGCCGGGCCGGGGGACAGGGGGACGACCCGGGACGGCGGCGTACGGCGGGACGGACGCACGGGCCGCCCAGGACGGCGGCGCCAGCCAGATCGTCGTGATCGGCATCATCGGCGCGGCGGCCCTGCTCCTGATCGGCGCCCTGACCGTCCCGATGATCGTGGGCGGCTCCAGCCTGCTGTTCTCCGCGGGCACCGGCGGCTTCGGCTGCTCGGGCTCGGCCCAGCAGGCCAAGAGCGCGCTGCAGTCCAAGGTCAGCGGGCAGGCGAAGAATTCGATCCCGTCCGACTACCTCAGCTGGTACCAGAAGGTGGGTCAGCAGTACGGCGTTCCCTGGGTCCTCCTGGCCGGGATCGGCACGGCGGAAAGCGACAACGGCCAGTCGTCCCTGCCGGGTGTGCACAGCGGATCCAACGCGTTCGGCGCGGCGGGCCCCATGCAGATCGGCATCGGCGGCGCGGCCGGCAACGCCTGGGGCGGCGCGCCCGTGCATCCGGCCAGCCAGTCCGTGAACGGGGTGGCCACCGACGAAGACGGCGACGGGACGGCGAGCGTCTACGATCCCGCCGACGCGATCGCGGGAGCCGCGAAGTACCTGCTCGCCCACGGCGTGCTCAGCAACGCCTCGGCGGCGGTCTTCGCCTACAACCATCTCGATTCCTACGTGCAGGCGGTCGAGAACTACGCCAGCACCTACGCCAGCGGCGGCTACTCGATCGCCCCGTCGGCGGGCAGCCCGGCCGCCAGCACGGCGGCGTGCGTGCAGCTGGCCGGCACCGTGATCGGCGGGTCCTCCACGGTGCCGAACCAGACTGTGGCTGCCGCGATCGCCTACGCCCAGCAGCAGATCGGAAAGCCGTACCTGTGGGGCGGCACCGGGCCGGACGCCTTCGACTGTTCCGGGCTGGTCATGATGGCCTATCAGGCGGCGGGGGTAAACATCCCCCGCACGTCGGAGGCCCAGTGGGCGTGGGGGCCGCAGATTCAGGCCAGCCAGGCAGAGCCGGGTGACCTGGTGTTCTTCGCCGGTTCGGACGGCACCCCCACCAGTCCCGGTCACGTGGGGCTGGTCATCGGGGGCGGGAAGATGATCGAGGCTTACGCGACCGGATTCCCGATCCGGATCTCCACCTACGGCACCGCGTCCTCCGCGGGGGGCCTCTCCCAGGTGGTGGGGTTCACCCGGCCGTGGGCCCGTTCCGGCGTCGTCCTGCCGAACGCGTCCGCGTCACCCTGAGCCGGGGTCAGCCGGCCGGACGGGACCGGCGCGAGGACCGGATCCGGGCCCGCGGCTCCGGCTTGCGCTCCAGCTCCTCGGGAAGCCGCAGCAGCGCGTTCGAGGCGCTGCCCACGACGTCTTCGGCGATGTCGATGACGCGCCTGCCGCGGGTCCTGGCCGCGTTCCTGAGCAGGTCGAACGCATCGCGGGTGCGCAGCCGGTGGCGCTCGGCGAGGACCCCGATGGCCTGCTCGACCCGGACCCGGGCGGTCAGCGCGTGCTCAAGCTGAGCGACCGTCACGGCCAGTCGCGCCGCCTCATCGGCCTCATCCGCCTCATCGGCCTCGGTGGCCTCGTTCATGGGGCGAGCGTGCCGCGGGGCAGCCTTCGGCGCCGGTGATGCGCTGGCCCCCGCGGTCCCGGTTTCCGCCGTCTCGCTCTCCGCGGGCGCAGAGCCAGCGGGCGCAGAGCCAGCGGGCGCAGAGCCAGCGGGCGCACAGCCAGCGGGCGCAGAGCCAGCGGGCCCAGAGCCAGCGGACGCAGGGCCAGCGCGCGCAGAGCCAGCGGGCGCAGAGCCGGAGGGCACGAGGTCAGCGGCCAGCAGGTCCGCGAGCACCATCGCACTCGTCAGGTCGGAGGCCTCCTCGTCGCCGACGACCCACCCCCGCCCGGATCTGCGGACTACCGTCTCGCCCGATACCGTTGTCCCGCTCATCTGCCGCTGCCTTTCCTGACCCCTCTCATCACGGCCGGCGCTTTCGCGCGCCAGGCCAATCCGGGGTAATTGAGTTACGACGCCCCATTTGGCGATGGCAAATACCGGTGTGCGTAAGACCTGAGAGCTCATCCGCTCGTAGCGGCCTCTGCCATCCGCTTCTTCACCTGCGCGGCCGAGGGGTTGACCAGCACGCTCCCGTCGGGGAACACGACAGTTGGCACGGTCTGATTGCCCCCGTTGACGCTCATCACATACCCGGCCGCGGCCGGGTCGCGCTCGATGTCAACCTCGGTCATGGTGATTCCGTCCCTGGCCAGCTGGCTCTTGAGACGCCTGCAGAAGGCGCACCACTGGGTCGTGTACATGGTCAGCGGAGCCGACACCTGCTATCTCCTTCCGTCACCTGCCCGTCTGAGGAGTAGCAACACCAAAGATGCCGCTGCGCTTCCCGGGGCACGCCGGCCCGGTCAGGTGCCCCGGAAGATGGGCTGGCGTTTCTCGGCGAACGCCCTGAGGCCCTCCAGATAATCACTGCTGTCGTACGCCTGGCGGCGCAGCCCCTGGAGACGCTCGTACACCTGCGCCGCAATGGGCTGATAATCCGTCAGGACCCGGAGCTGTTCCTTGATGACCGCCATCGCCATGGGCGACTTCCTGGCCATGGTCTCGGCCAGTTCCAGGGTCACCGCTTCGAGTTCTTCCGACGCCACCAGGTGGTTGACGACCATCCACTCCTTGGCCTTCTGCGCGTCGAGGGGGGCGGCGGTGAAGAACATTTCCTTGAGCAGGTTGATGGGCAGCCGCCCGACGAAGTGCAAGAGACCTGTCGTGTTGTACGGAAGTCCCAGGTTCACCGGCGTGATGGCGAACGACGCCGTCTCGTCCGCGATGGCGATGTCGGAGCTGAGCACCAGGTCCATCGCCCCGCCCCACACCGTGCCGTGGACCATGGCGACGACCGGGGCGGGGAAGGTGCGGATCGCGCGGAGCAGCCCTTCCAGCGGATCGTCGTAGCCGAGCGGGTCGCGTCGGCCCTGGGGAAGTTCGCCGATGTCGTGTCCGGCCGACCAGACCGACATCCCCGGGGCGGCGCGGATCACGACGGTACGCGCGTTCTGGGCCCGCAGGATGCCGAGCGCGGCGATGATGCCGTTGGCCATCCGGGCGCTGATCGCATTGCGTTTCCGCTGGTCGTCGAGCGTGATGATGCCCACTTCGCCATGCATCGCCGTCTGGACGACGGCGTCCACCGGGCCGCTCGGCTCGTCCTGCCCGGCGAGCGCGTCCTGCGCGCCCCGCCCGCCCCCACCCCCGGCCGGAGCCCCGGGGCCCGCCGGGGCCTCCGGGCCCCGGAGCCGGCCGCCTGCGTTGCTGGCAAGGGCCACATAGGTCCGGGCCAGCGCATCCTTACCGGTCCCGACGATCGCGTTCACCAGCCTGAGTGCCTGGAGTTGCTGGTCGCCGGGCAGCTCGGCCGACAGACGGTGCCAGAGCACCTCCTCCAGCACGACGAAGGCGGCCTGGACGTCGGCCAGGTCGATGCCGGCCGTGAAACGGTCCGCCGCGAACTGCTGGGACGGCGTGACGATCGGATCGGCGCGGCCCTCGCGCAGGCACCGCCGCACCAGCCCGAAAAGATGCTGCACATCGCGGCGGCGCTCCGCCAGGTTGAGCGCGTGGCGGCGGTCCTGATCGCGTTGACCGAGGGCGGCCACCGCGTCGCCGACCACCTGGTCCTCTGCCCGGGCGAGGACTGCTGATATCTCCGTTGATAGCTCCATCAGCCGGTACCTCCATCCTTCCTCCCCAAGCGTGCGCCCGCATCGCCGCATGCGGGAAGCATAGGCGGCCACGGCGGGCTAAAGTGGCCCGTCAGGCAGGAGGGCGGACGAGAGCTGTGGAGGCGGACGTCAGCCAGTTCGGAGCCGAAGCGGTGCTGGACGCGCTCGACCCGGAACAGCGCGAGGTGGCGCTGGCCGTGCGCGGGCCGGTGTGCGTGCTCGCGGGCGCCGGGACCGGCAAGACCCGGGCCATCACCCACCGGATCGGCTACGCGGCACTGACCGGGGTGGTGGATCCCGCGCGGGTTCTCGCGCTCACGTTCACCGTCCGGGCCGCGGGTGAGCTGCGCGGCCGGCTGCGCCTGCTCGGCGGCGCGGGCCTGGGCACGGAGGCGGTGCGCGCGACGACCTTCCACGCCGCCGCGCTGCGTCAGCTGACCTACTTCTGGCCCCGGGTGGTCGGCGGGCGCCCGCCCCGCCTGCTGGAGTCCAAGCTCCCGCTGATCGGCGACGCCGCGCGCGTGCTGCGGCTGCGTACCGCCGACGGCGGCCTCTCCGATATCGCGGCTGAGATCGAGTGGGCCAAGGTGACGCAGGTCCGGCCCGGCGAGTACGCGGCCGCCGCGGCCGGGGCGGGCCGGCCTCCCGGGCCGCTGGGAGCGGACGGGGTGGCTGCGCTCTATGACACCTACGAACGGCTGCGGCGAGAGCGCCAGCTGATCGACTTCGAATCGGTCCTGGAGCTGACGGCGGCGATCGTGGCCGAGAGCCGCCAGGCTGCCGAGCAGGTCCGGGCCTCGTTCCGGTACTTCGTGGTGGACGAGTACCAGGACGTCAACCCGCTGCAGAAGCTGCTGCTCGACGTCTGGCTGGGGGAGCGCGACGACCTGTGCGTGGTCGGTGACCCGCATCAGACGATCTACTCCTTCACCGGGGCGACGCACCGGTACCTCACCGGGTTCGCCGCCGAGTTCCCGGACGCGACGGTGGTCCGTCTCGTCCGTGACTACCGGTCGACCCCGCAGGTCGTCGCGCTGGCGAACCGGCTGGCCGGCCCGGCCGCCGCCCTTGTGGCACAGCGACCGCCCGGGCCGGAGCCGGTGCTGAACGCCTACGGCGACGAGATCCAGGAAGCCGAGGGCGTCGCGGCCTGCGCGCGGTCGCTCATCAAGGGCGGTCTGCCCGCGCGGGAGATCGCCGTGCTGGTCCGCATCAACGCGATGCTGGAACGGTTCGAGAGTGCGTTCGGCGCGGCCGGCGTGCCCTACCAGGTCCGGGGATCGGAACGCTTCTATGACCGGCCCGAGGTACGCCAGGCCGTCATGCTGCTGCGCGGCGCCCTGCGCGGCCGGGCGGACGGGGAATCCGCCGGGCCGCTCCCGGCCGGGGTACGGGACGTCCTGTCCGGGCTCGGCCTGACCCCGGCCGAGCCCGCCGGGGGCGGCGCCAGCCGGCAGCGGTGGGAGTCGCTGGCCGCCGTCGCCCAGCTTGCCGACGACATGCACGCGAAACGCCCGGACGCGACGCTGGACGATTTCGTCGCCGAACTTCAGCACCGGGCGGCCCTGGGCCACGCACCGGTGATGGACGGGGTGACGCTCGCCTCAATGCACGCGGCCAAGGGCCTGGAATGGGACGCGGTCCTGCTCCCGGGCCTGGTGGAAGGGATCATGCCGATCGTCTACGCCCGGACGCCGGAGGCCGTCGAAGAGGAACAGCGGCTGCTTTACGTGGCCCTCACGCGCGCCCGGGAGCGGCTGTTCCTGTCGTGGCCGGCGGCCCGCGGGCCGGGCGCACGAGCGTCCGGGCCGCCCTCCCGTTACCTGGCGGAGCTGCGGCTCCGGGATAATGCCACGCGGCGACGACACGGTTGGTGAATGCGGCAGATGAGCAGGCCCCTCGACGCGCGAGCCTGGATCACGCGATGTGGTTCCACCAGCCGTTCCGGGCCGGCCGGTGGCTGCGCTGCGCCCAGCACTCCCCGGTCGCGGCGGGCGGCCGCGGACTCGCGCGCGGTGCGGTCTCCGCCGCCGGGTGACCTGGTCGTCCAGGACGGCCTCATCCGGGCGCAGTTGCGGCCCTGGCCAGCTCGTTGTGGCTCTTTGATGTTTCAGGCAAAAAGCCAGGTCAGAAATGTGTTGCCCATCACGGGCGGTGCTACGTACTCTTTTTGCATGCGTCTGGGACCGCTGCCGATGCCCACGAAGGGAGGTGCCCAGTGAACAACATCGATCTCGCCGTTCTGGCTGCCGCACAGCCGGCTCGCGACGGTATTTCCCCGCTGAGCACCGCCCCGCTGGGCGTTAGCGGCGTTTGCCCGCCCGCTTCCTGGCGTTCCGTCACCGCAAGCATCAAGCGACCGCGGCTGGGTGGCCGTTGCGCCGCCGGATTCGCGCTCGCCGTGACGCTTGCCGACGTGACGAAGCCGGGGCACACGAATATCCGGAACCAGCACACGAACATGACCCGCGTCTACGCCGATGGCGAGGGCGGATCGGGTCCGCAACCCTTGAGTAAACCGGCCTAACCGAGCCGGCCAGAACCTCTCAAGGCCGCGGACCCCGCACAGGGTCCGCGGCCTTAAGCATTTGGGCCTCGGTCCCTTCGGACGGCGAGAAATCGCATGAACGACGAGGGATCAGCGACGAGAGGGGTTGGCTCCGATGCAGTGGCCCAATGCCACCGCCAGCGCGGCGGACGCAGCGGGGTTCGAGGCAGGTTTGGCCGGGTCCGGGGGCGGCTCGGTGCCGGTGCTGGGCGGGGTGAACGCGATGAACCTTCCCTGCACCGACGAACCAGAATTGTTTTTTGCCGAATCACCGGCAGACGTCGAGAACGCGAAGGCGCTCTGCCGTGGCTGCGCGGCGCGGCTGGCCTGCCTGTCTGGCGCGCTCGAGCGCAAGGAGCCGTGGGGCGTCTGGGGCGGAGAGCTTTTCCTGCACGGCACGGTCGTGCCGCGTAAGAGGCCCCGGGGACGTCCCCGCAAGACCGAGGTGGCTGCCTGAACCGCACACCGGTGGCCTGGACATGTACGCAAAGGTGGCAACCAGCATGTACCAGCTAGAGGAAATGGCGACCCAACGACAGCGAACTTATCTGGAAGAGGCGTCACGGGCGCGGCGGGCACTCCGGCTGCGGGCGCTCCACCGGGCGGCCCGGCGCGCGGAACGCGCCGAGCGGCGTATGCGCAACGCACGCAATGCCGTCGTGCGGCTCCGCACCAAACTGGAGCTGTAGCCGGGCATGACGCCCCCTACCGCAGGCCCCGTCCGCAGGAACGGCGGCCGGGGCCTGCGGCCGGCACAGCGCAGAACGCGGCCGCGGGCCCCAGTAAACCCGACCCGCCACCGGGAGAAGACCGGAATACGTTCGGCCCGGATCAGGCCACCGGAAGCGACAGGCGTCCGTCCCCCTCTGGCTCATCCAGGTAACCAGGCATCCACTTGAGCGCCTCGGCCCGGAATCGGCCTTCGCATTCCAGTTGGCACAGGACGCCGATGCCCGCTGTGGACACCCGGTGAATGAGCACATAGCTCGGTGGCACATTGAACTTCCGGGAAATGTTCGACCCGCTCAGATCCGTGACGCGCGCGGCTTCACCGCGCATCCATTCGCGGGTGAACCGGAAGCATTCCACCTTCGACGGCTCGGCCAGCGGTCCCAGGAAGGCGCGCAGCGTGTCCAGGTCGACCTGGATTCCCTCCTTGAGGAATCCGTTGGCGCGCAGCTCATACTCCACCGCGACGATGTTGGGCTCGTCTTCGTGCATGATCCGCAGCAGCCGCCCGAGGAACCGCGGCAGGCCGCCCGGCAGCCGGTCGACCGCACCGAAGTCGAGCACCCCGAGCCGCCCGTCATCCAGCAGCCGGAAATTGCCCGGATGCGGGTCGGCGTGCAGCAGCCCGGCCCGGGCGGGGCCGGAGAACAGGAACCGGGTGAGCAGGATGCCGGCCCGGTTGCGCTGCTCCTGGGTGCCGCCACTGATGATCTGGGACAGCGGTGTGCCATCCATCCACTCCAAGACGAGCACGTGCCCGGTCCCGGTGACGACGTTCGGGATGTAGATGCCGGGGTCACCGCGGTAGGCGTCGGCGAAGGCCTGCTGGGACTTCGCCTCCAGCTCGTAGTCCAGTTCCTCGGCGACGCGGTTTCTCAGCTCCTCCAGCAGCGGCTTGACGTCCAGGCCGGGCATCAGGATGCCGAACAGCCAGGCCCGGCTCAGCTGGTTGAAGTCATTGATGATCGCGTTTCCCGCCCCCGGGTACTGTATCTTCACCGCGACCCGCCGCCCGTCGCGCCAGGTGGCGGCGTGGACCTGGCCGATGGATGCCGCCGCCACGGGCCGGTCGTCGAACTCGCTGAAGTTGTCCCGCCAGTTCTCACCCAGGTCGCGCACCAGCACCTGGTGAACGGTCCGGGCCGGCAGCGGCGGGGCCGACTCCTGGAGCTTGGTCAGGGTCGCGCGGTAGGGCCCGGCGATCTCTGGCGGGAGCGCGGCCTCGAAGATCGACAAAGCCTGCCCCAGCTTCATCGCACCGCCTTTGAGCTCGCCGAGCACCCGGAAGATCTGCTCGGCGGTGCGTTGCTGGATCTCGGCCGCGACGATCTCGGCGCTGCGGCCGCCGATTCGCTTGCCCAGGCCGAGGGCCGCCCGGCCCGCGTATCCGATCGGCAGGCCAGCGAGCTTGGCGGTGCGCGTCACAGCGCGTTGAGGCACATCGTTCACGTGTTCTATTGTCCGTCATGCCAGGGTGTCGTGGCTACGTGCCGGGGCCGGCCCGCCGCGCGGCGGGGCGCCGCAGTTGCAGCGTGGGTGCGGCGGCCAGGTCCGGCGCCGCCACTGCCAGTCGGGCGCGGCCAGCTCCAGCGTCCCGTTGCTGACCGCCGTCCCTGGGCGGCCCGTGTCGATGAACAGCAGGGCCTGCGCCGCGGCCAGTGCACCGGCCGCGGCGGCCAGCACCGTGTCGCACGCCTGCGGTTCCAGCCGGGCCCGGGCGAGCTGCGCGAGGATCAGCGGCCACGCCGGGTCGCGTTCGGCCCGGCCCAGGTCCAGGCAGCGCAGGCACGCCGACCGGCCCGGGCTGACGAAAGGCCCGACCACGCCGACGGCCTCGGCGGCGCCGACCGCGAGATGCGGTATCCGCTCCCGGACCAGCGCGGCTCCCGGCCCGGGATCGTTGATCTCGGCCAGGACGACGAGATCGGCCCGGGCGCCGTCGTCGCCGGTCCGGACCTCGGGCGCGACGCGGCCGATCGCCTGAGCCGCACCGCGCGATCTCGGCAGATCAAGCTCGGCCAGGCCCAGCCCGGCCGGGGTGAGGTCCTGCGGCCGGGTGATCTCGCTGTCCTCGCACGTGATATGACCTATCCCGGCCGCCGCCAGGAGGCTGGCCACCCCGGCGCCGATCCGCCCGGCCCCGTGTACGCGGACATAGGCCGCCCGCCGCCGGGCGAGGGTCCGGGCTCCGCCGTCGCTGTCCCCGTACGCCAGGGAGGCGGTGGCCAGCTCGGGCGCGAGCCGGCCGCGCTGGGCCGCCGGCAGGGCGCTGAGCGTCCGCGCCGCGGAGTCGGCGAGCGCTCCCGCGCCCGCCAGTAAACCGAGTACCCGGTGCGTCGCCTCGGCCGGGATGCCGGCGTGCCCGGCGGCCTCGATGATCGCGGCCCAGTCGCGGCTTCCGTCGAGCAGCCTGACCACGGCGGCCGATTCACCGATCCCGGACAGGGCCATCGCGCGGCGCGGGTTCACGCCGATCTGCAGCGTGTCCCGGTCTCGCCATACCGGCAGCAGCCCGGCCCGCAGCGCTGGTCTCATGCCGCTTACAGTGACACCGCCCGCTGACATTTCCGCCCGCGCACAGCGCCAGCGGAGACGGGGGAGCGCCAGCGGAGACAGGGGAGCGTCAGGGGGACGCCAGCGGAGACAGGGAGCGCCAGCGGAGACAGGGAGCGAAGAACCGGAAGGAGCACAGCAACAGGAAAGAGATCCCGGGCGCGCGGGTTGTCTGAACCGGGACCGCAAGATCGCCCTCGCGAGCCAACCGTCCCCCTTCCCCTGAAGACGAACGGCTCCGCCAAAGTGACCAAGTGCCCGCGCACCCGGGAACTCTGCTGGCGAACTTAGGGGCCGCTCCGCCGCCGCGTCAACACAGCCTGTGGATAAGTCTGTGGAGGGCATGGGGAGTGCCCGGGGTGTTGCTGGGGAAATCCGTCTCCTGACCCTGTGGATTTCCTGGCCCGCAATTGTCGCCGGACGCCTTTAGCTGCCCGAACGTCCTCCACCGCCTGTGGAGGGAAAAATTCAGCGGGACGGCATCAGCTTTGCGGGCTCGCAGGCCCCTCTGGACCCGCAGATCCCTCAGGCCCCTCTGATCCCCCAGGTCCTTTCGAACTCTCAGGCGCCTTCGAGCCCTCAGAACTCTCAGGCCCCTCAGGTCCCTTCGACACCTCCGGTCCCTCCGGTCGCCCCTGACTGCCCGGTCCTGCGCTTCCCAGGTCCGCCTCAAGATCCTGGATGTCCAGCTCCGGGTCGCCGCGGACGAAGCCCTCGGGGTCGTCGAGATCCTCAGCGGTGGGCATCAGGTCGGGGTGGGCCCACACCGCGTCCCGGCCGTCCACGCCCCGGGCGGTGCTGAGCCCGGCCCAGATCGCAGCGGCCTCACGCAGCCGCCGCGGCCGCAGTTCCAGGCCGACCAGCGTGGCGAAGGTGCGCTCGGCGGGCCCGCCGGTCGCCCGGCGCCGCCTGATCGCCTCGGTCAGCGCGCTCGCGTGCGGCAGCCGTTCGGCAGCCGCGGCGTCGACGACGGTAGACACCCAGCCCTCTACCAGGGCCAGCACGGTCTCCAGCCGGGCCAGCGCCACCTTCTGCGCCTCGGTGTTCTCCGGGCGGAACAGTTCCCCGCCGGCCAGCGCGTCGCGCATCGCCTCCGGATTGCTGATGTCGATCTGCGGCATGGCCTCCTCCAGCCGCGATAGGTCGACGGTCATGCCCCGGGCATACGCCTCGACCGCACCGAACAGATGGGCGGTCAGCCACGGCACGTGCGCGAAGAGCCGGTGATGGGCGGCCTCACGCAGCGCGAGGTAGAGCCGGACCTCGCCGGCGTCCAGGCCGAGGCCCTGGCCGAACGCCGCCACACCGGACGGCAGCAGCGCAGCCGTTCCCCTGGGCCCCAGCGGGAGCCCGATGTCGAAGGAGCCGGTGACCTCATTGGCCAGCTCGGCCACGGCCGCGCCGGTCTGGCCGCCGATCATCGCCCCGCCGACCTGCTTCATCATCGCGCCGAGCCCGCCCAGGCCGCCCAGGCCGCCGCCGAACGCGCCCAATGCGGACTTCAGCTCCTCCGGGACACCCTCCAGCTGCGACGGGTCCACCGCCAGCATGCTGCTCATGCCCTCGACGACGGTGGCGGCGATCGGCTCGCACAGCTTCGACCAGACCGGGAAGGTCGCCTCCACCCACTCCGAACGGCTCCACGCCTGTACGGTCTTGATGCCGGAGGGGAAGGTGGTGACCTCCTCCAGCCACAGGTCGCCCAGGCGCACCGCGTCGGTGATCTCGTTCCGCTGGGAGGCCAGTACGCTGGGGTCCCCGGCCGCCGCGACCGCGTGCCGCGCCACGTTCTTGGCCAGGTCCCAGTTGACCGGGCCGCCGCGGTACGACATCAGGTCGGCGAACTGCCGCAGCGCGTCGGCGAACTGCTGGGGATCACCGAACGGGTTGGCTCCCCCGAACGGGCCGCCCGGTTCGGGCGGCCGGCCACCACCGCCGCCCGAGCCGCCACCAGAACCGCCGGGAGGCTGGCCGGAACCACCGGATCCGCCGGGCTCACCCGGCCGCCGCTCTGGGTCGGACGGACCAAAGCCGAACGGACGATCAGCCATTTGTCCGTCCTCTCGGGCAGGATGGAAGGGTCATGACCGTCACGTTATCTCGGGAGCGGCATAATTTGAGAAACGCAGAAGGCCAGGTTCGCCCACGGCGCAGTGGCGGCGGCCCGGCCGGCAAGCACCCGTCGGTGGCGGTTACCGGGGCGGCGCGCGGCATCGGGCGGGCGCTGACCGCCCGGCTCGCCACGTCCGGCAACGTCCGGAAGGTCGTCGCGATCGACGATCACCGTGGTGACGTCGCGGGCGTGACCTGGCGGGTGGCCGACGTGCGCGACCCCGCCCTGGCCGGGCGGCTGGCCGAGGTGGACGTCGTGGTGCACACCGATCTGGACCTCGCGCCCGACTCCGAGCACCGGGCCAGGCGCGCGTTCAACGTCCGCGGCGCGCAGACCGTGCTCACCGCGGCCGCGGCCGGACGGGTGGGCCGGGTCATCCTGGTCACCAGCGCGATGGTGTACGGCGCGCGGGCCGACAACCCGGTACCGCTGCCGGAGGCCACCCCGCTGGCGGCCGATGTGGACAGCAGCGTGGCCGGTGACCTGCTGGAGATCGAGCAGCTCGCGCAGCGCTCACTGCGCGCCCACCCGGGCATGGAGCTGACCGTCGTACGCCCGGCGGCGCTGGTCGGCGACGGCATCGACACGATCGTGACGCGGCATTTTGAGGCGCCCCGGCTGCTGACCGTCAAGGGCTGTGAGCCCCGCTGGCAGTTCTGCCACCTCGACGACCTCGTCTCGGCCCTGGAGCTCGCCGTGACCGGGGAGGTCGTCGGCGAGTTCGCGGTGGGCAGCGACGGCTGGCTGGACGCCGACGCGGTCGGCGAGCTCAGCGGGTTGCGCGGGATCGAGCTGCCCGCCAGCCTGACGTTCGGCACCGCGCAGCGCCTGCACCGCGTCGGGGTCACCCCGGCCCCGGCCGCCGACCTGCGGTACGTCGTCTACCCCTGGGTGGTCGACTGCGCCGCGCTGCGCGGGGCCGGCTGGCACCCGGCGTACGACAACACCCAGGCCCTGGAGGTGCTGCTGGAGGGGCGCGTCGGGCATCACACGGTGGCTGGCCGCCGGATCACCCGCAAGGAGGCGACGATCACGGCGGCGGGCGCGGCGGCTGGCGCCGGCGCCGTCATCGGGACCGCCGCGATCGTCCGGATCGCGCGCCGCCGCCGCAAGGGCGGATCCTGACCGGGGATAACGTTGTGCGGGTGAGTCCGATACGCCTGATCGCGCTGCGCGATACCCCGCTGTCGGTGGATGAGGTTCAGGGCGCCGTCGTGGCCGATGAGGCGGGCGGGATCGCGCTCTTCGCCGGGGCCGTGCGCGACCATGACCACGGCTACCCGGTCGCCGGGCTGACCTACGTGGCGCACCCGTCGGCCGGGGCCGAGCTGCGCCGGGTCGCGGCGGCCGTCGCGGACAAGTACCCGGTCCATGCCCTCGCGGCCGTGCACCGTGTCGGGGACTTGCGGATCGGCGAGCTGGCCGTGGTCGTGGCCGTTTCGTGCGCCCACCGCGGCGACGCGTTCGACGCCTGCCGCATGCTGATCGACGAGCTCAAGGCGACGGTGCCGATCTGGAAGCATCAGCGCTTCGAGGACGGCAGCAGTGAATGGGTGGGGTGCGCGTAGTCTTCCGGTCATGTCCCGACGCGCCCTGACGTTGTACATCGCGGGAGCCGCGGTCATCGTCGCCCTCGTCGCCGCCGTCCTGCTGCCGGTCCCGTACATCATTCTGGGCCCGGGACCCACGCTGAACACCCTGGGCCGCGACGCTAACGGCAAGCCGCTGATCACGATCACCGGGCACCGCGTCTACCCGGTCCGCGGCTACCTCAACATGGTCACCGTCAGCTACCAGGGCGGCCCGGGTGATGAGTTCAACGTGTTCACCGCGCTGCGCGGCTGGCTGAACCACAGCGAGGCGGTCGTCCCGGAAAGTGAGCTGTTCGGGCCGGGCCAGTCCCAGCAGCAGGTCCAGCAGGCGGACCAGGCGCAAATGACCGGCTCGCAGCAGACCGCCACCGCGGCGGCCCTGCACCAGCTGGGTGTCGGCTACAAGAGCGTCGCGAGCGTCGCGGGGACCGACAAGGGGATGCCGGCCGCCGCGGTGCTGCGGGCCGGTGACCTGATCACCGCCGTCGACGGCCAGCGGGTCACCGGCCCCACCCAGCTCACGTCGCTGATCAAGGCGCACGGGGGGTCGGGGCCGCTGCACCTAACGATCGTCCGGGGCGGCGTCACCCACCAGGTGCAGATCACCCCCCGGCTCGTGAAGGGCCGTCCCGTCCTCGGTGTGATCGTGCAGCCGGGGTACCAGTTCCCGTTCTCCGTGCAGATCAGCATCGGGAACATCGGCGGCCCGAGCGCCGGGATGATGTTCGCGCTGGGGGTCATCGACAAGCTCACGGCGATGGACCTGACCGGCGGCCGGTTCATCGCCGGTACGGGGGAGATCTCCCCCAGCGGGGCGGTCTCGGCGATCGGCGGCATCCAGCAGAAGATGGTCGGTGCGCGGGACGCGGGCGCGACCGTCTTCCTCGCCCCGGCCGGCAACTGCTCCGACACCAGGGGCGCCGTCCCGGCCGGCCTGCGGGTCGTGAAGGTCAGCACCCTGTCCGGCGCCATCTCCGCCCTCCGGGCGCTCAAGGCCGGCCAACCCGTCCCCTCCTGCTAGCCGTGACGCTGCCGGGGCCGGCTGCGGCCGCTGTGGCTCGCCCTCGGCCTGATCACCGCCGTCGTGATCGTGGTCGTCGTCATGGCCCCGCCGCCGCGGGGACCGGGCCGCCGTGTCCTCGCAGCCCTGCACATATTCATCTGGTCCAGGCCATAGTCTGGCGCTCATGAAGGCAACGGACGCGGTCGCGTTCGCCGGGCACCAGGTGCACGTATGCCGCTGGCGGGAGGCGGGGATGCTGCTGCGCTGGCTCGGCCCGGACCTGCGCGGCCTGCGGGTCCTGGACGTGGCCGGCGGTGACGGGTACTGGGCCGGGCAGGCCCGGCGGCGCGGGGCCCGCGCGGTCGCGGTCGACATCGCCGGGCCCAAGCTCCGGCGCGGCCGTGAGCTGGCCAGCGCCCCGTCCCTCATCCTCGGCGACGCGCTGCGGCTGCCGTTTCCCGACGCCAGCTTCGACCGGGTGATGTCCATCTGCGCGATCGAGCACTTCGACGACGGCCCGCTGGCCCTCAGCGAGATGGCCCGGGTGCTCGCGCCGGGCGGTGAGCTCGTCATGTCCGCCGACACGCTGAGCCGCGCCGCCGAGTGGCCGCACCTGTACCAGGCTCACTGCGAGCGGTACCACGTCCAGCGGACCTACACCCACCAGCAGCTCACCGGCCTGCTCGCCGAGCGCGGGCTGGACGTCGCGCAGTACGCCTATCAGTTCCGATCGCGCTGGTCAGAGCGGCTCTACCTGACGCTGTCCGCGCACGGTGGCCGGGTCGGCTTCAACGCGGCCGCGCCGCTCGTCCCGCTGGTCGCCGCGGCCGACCGGGGCACGCACGCGGACCGGGGCGCGATCGTGCTGGTGCGCGCGCGGCGCCGGCGGCTGGCGGTGCGGCGGCGGCCGGTGAAAAGACAGCGACCGAGGCGGCCGCGACATGAGCCCGGACGCTGCCCACTGCCGCGCCGGAGGGCGTAGGCTTCGGTGCTGACGGGACATCCACAGCGTCGCTGACCTCCCTGTGTGCCCGTGACCGGTGGAGAGGAGCAGATACGGCCGTGGCGCCTCGTGTGCTTGTTGACGCGACAGAGGTACCGGCGGACCGGGGGGCACTCGGCCGGTACGTCGACGGGTTGCTGACTGCGCTCGGCGTGGCCGGGACCGACCTGGCTATCGCCTGTCAGCGCGCCGATGAGGAGCGCTACGTCAGGCTGATCCCCGGTGCCGAGGTCGTGACCGCCCCCCCGACGATCATGCACCGGGCGGCCCGCCTGGCGTGGGAGCAGTCGGGGCTGCCGGTCGTGGCCCAGCAGGTGGCCGCTGACGTCATTCACGCCCCGCACTACTCGATGCCGCTGCGGCCCGGCCTGCCGGCCGTCGTGACCATCCACGACCTCACGTTCTTCACCGAGCCTGAGCTGCACAGCCCGGTGACCTCGGTGTTCTACAAGTCGGCCATCCGGACCGCGGTGCGCCGCGCCGCCCGGCTGATCGTGCCGTCCAAGGCCACCCGCGACGAGCTCGTCCGGGTCCTGGCCGCCGACCCGACCCGCATCGACGTCGCCTATCACGGTGTGGATCACTCGCTGTTCCACCGGCCGGATCCCCATCAGGTCAGCCAGGTGTCCGACCGGCTGGGCCTGCACGGCAAGCCGTACATCGCCTTCCTGGGTGCGCTGGACCCGCGCAAGAACGTGGCCGCGCTGATCACGGGCTGGGCCGGGGCGGTCGCGGACCTCGACGAGCCGCCCGCGCTGGTGCTGGCCGGCGGGGGCGGCTGGAGCGATGAGGTAGACGCGGCGGTGGCCGCCGTGCCGCCGCACCTGCGCCTGGTGCGTCCTGGCTACCTGCCGTACTCGCTGCTGCCCGGGTTCCTCGGCGGCGCCCTGGTCTATGCTTACCCGAGCCGGGGGGAGGGCTTCGGGCTGCCCGTGCTGGAGGCGATGGCCTGCGGCGCGCCGGTGCTGACCACGCACTGCACGTCCCTGCCCGAGGTGGGAGGTGACGCGGTGGCCTACACCGAACCGGACGCCGGGAGCATCCAGACGGCGCTGCGCGCCCTGCTCGATGATCCTGTCGGCCGCGAGGCGCTGGCCCTGGCGGGTCACGCCCGGTCGCAGGAGTTCACCTGGGCCGCGTCGGCCGAGGCGCACCTGGCCTGCTACCGCCGCGCCGCCGAGAACCGCGCCAATCAGCAGAGCGCCGTGTAGCCAGCGGCGGGTAGCTTCGGCCATGACCTCGGCCGGGCGGCGCCCCCGGCCCGTAGACGACAGCCAAGAGCCCCGGCCCGTAGACGACTGCCAAGAGATGACAACAGAGGCGACAGGAATCCATGCCGCGTGAACCGCTTGAGGCGATCCTCCTGGTCGGCGGACAGGGCACCAGGCTCCGTCCGCTGACCCTGTCCGCGCCGAAGCCGCTGCTGCCGACGGCGGGCGTGCCGTTCCTGTGCCACCAGTTCGCGCGGGCCGCCGCGGCCGGCGTCACCCATGTCGTGCTGGCCACGTCCTACCGCGCCGAGATGTTCCGCGAGTGCTTCGGGGACGGGGCTGCGTTCGGCCTGTCGGTCGAGTACGTCCACGAGGACACGCCGCTCGGTACGGGCGGCGGCATCCGCAACGCCGCCGCACGGCTGCGCGGCGGCCCCGACGATCTCGTCGTCGTGCTCAACGGTGACATTTTGTCCGGCCACGACATCGGCGCCCAGCTTGACATGCACCACAAGGCGGACGCGGCGGTCACGCTGCACCTGGTGGAGGTGCCGGACCCGGCCCGGTTCGGCTGCGTGCCGACCGACCAGGCCGGGCGGGTGACCGCGTTCCTGGAGAAGGCGCCCAACCCGGTCACGAACCGGATCAACGCCGGCTGCTACGTGTTCACCCGCCGGGTGATCGACCAGATACCGGATGACCGGCCGGTCTCGGTGGAACGGGAGACGTTCCCCGGCCTGATCGACGCCGGGCAGACCGTCATGGGGTACGCGGAGTCCGCCTACTGGCTCGACGTGGGGACGCCCGCCGCGTTCGTCCGCGGCTCCTGTGACCTCGTGCTTGGCCGGCTGGCCTCTCCGGCGCTCCCCGGTCCGTGCGGCGCGTCCCTGGTGCTGCCCGGGGCGTCCGTGGCGGACGGCGCCGTGGTGTCCGCCGGCACCGTCGTCGGCCCGGGCTCCGACATCGGCGCCGGCGCCACCGTCGAGGGCAGCGTGCTGTTCGATAACGTGCGGATCGGCCCAGGTGCCGTCGTCCGGGACAGCATCGTCGGGGCGGGCGCGCAGATCGCCGCGGGCGCCGCCGTGGACGGCGTGGTCATCGGCGACGGCGCCGTCATCGGCGCCGGCAACGAACTCGCCCGGGGCATGCGGGTCTGGCCGGGGGTGCGGCTCGGCCCGACGTCCGTCCGCTTCTCCTCCGACGCCTGAGCCGGCGAGACCAGGCACGTGACATGATCGGACCGGACGAGCCCGCGGTCCGTGACTGGCGCGCGCCGTTTCCCATCGACGTGCGGATGACCCTGTCCGTCCACCGCCGCGGTGGCGGCGACCCGGCCTACCGGGTCGATGCGGCCGGGGCGGTCTGGCGGACCTCGCTCACCCCCGAAGGGCCCGCCACGCTGCGGGTCCTGCCCGCCCTCGGGGACATCATCGGGTCCGCGGCGTGGGGTCCGGGCGCGGCCTGGCTGCTGGACACCCTCCCCGGCATGCTAGGCGCCCGCGACGAACGGGCCGGCTTCCGCCCCGGGCACCCGCTGCTGCGGGAGATGGCCGCCCGGCACACCGGCCTGCGCATCGGCCGCAGTCACCGGGTCATGGAGGCGCTGGTCCCAGCGGTCCTCGAGCAGAAGGTCCTCGGCATCGAGGCGCACCGGGCCTGGCGCACGCTGCTGTACCGGTACGGCACCCGGGCCCCTGGTCCCGCCCCGCGCGGTATGCGCGTGTTCCCGCCCTCGCGGATCTGGGCGCGAATCCCGTCCTGGGAGTGGCACCGGGCCGGTGTGGAAGCGGTCCGGACCCGGGCCATCGCCGCGGCCGCGCAGGTCGCCGGGCGGATGGAGGAGATCACCGGGATGGGGGCGGTCGAGGCCAGCCGGCGGCTGCGCGCCATCCCCGGCATCGGCGTCTGGACGGCCGCCGAGGTCATGCAGCGGGCCTGCGGTGACCCGGACGCGGTCTCGGTGGGGGACTACAACCTGCCCAAGGCGGTCGGCTGGGCCCTCGCGGGCCGGATCGTCGATGACGAAGGCATGCTCGAGCTCCTGGCCCCCTACGCGGGCCACCGCTACCGGGTCACCCGGCTCGTCGAGCTCAGCGGCATCCGTCCCCCGCGCCGCGGACCCCGTCTCCCCGTCCGTGACTACCGCGCCTTCTGACCCCCGCGCCGCGGCCCCGTCTCCTCGCCTGCACCTAGCGCGGATGCGCTGTTCGCCCACCACTTCTGGCAGCGCCGCCGTGCCCGCACCGGCAGGCGGGGTGCGTCGCCGCCGTCCGGTCACCCTGTGCCGCTGCCGGCAGAAGACGACCGGGTACCTGCGCCCCAGACCGTAGGCGGCCGCGGAAGGCGGCGGATATGGCGGCTTATCAGTGCTCCCACCAGGGCCTTGCTGTGTTGCTTCCCGGGCGATGCCCTGCGAGGGTGGTAAGCCCGCGGCCGGCTGGCGTTTCCGCGGGCTTCCCGTCTGCCAGTCCTGGCGGCTGCCCGTCGGGCGTGTGGTGCGGCCTGAAGACCGGCGGCAGGGCTTCGGCGAACTGCTGGTCGGCGCGGGCGCCGACCCTCGCATAGCCGAGGAACAACACGCCGCTGGCGACGATGACCAGGATCCATACCGGGTGGTCGTTCACCCGGCTCCAGTCGTTCAGCCCATGCAAGATCGCGGCCATGGCCAGCCCGATCCAGGCGACCTGGTACCAGCGGTGGCGCGTGGTCACGGCCAGCCCGATGAAATACCCGGTCAGACCGGCCCAGCAGGCGTGGGTGATCGGGTCGGTGAGGAACCGCCAGACGAATTCGATGATGAAGTACCACACCGGGCCGATCAGCACGGCGAACACCGCGGTGGACGTGGAGTGCCCGGTGTTGATCAGGTGCGTGATCGAGGGAATCGCGGCCTGCACGGTCTGGTAGAACGCCTCGACCCCGTTGACGGTGAAGTAGTGGACGACCTCGCTGGCGCCGAAGGCCAGCCCGCTGACCGCGCCGAGGAACAGGTAGTCCCGGGGCAGCAGGCCATGCCGCCGCCGGTAGATCAGCGCGACCACCAGCACCGGCAGGGCCTTGGCGAGCTCCTCGGGGATGCCGACGGTGACGATGCTCAGACCGAGGGTCGTGTCGCTGCTGTGCAGCGCGGTCTCCAGCGCGATCGCGATCGGCACCTCGGTCACCAGCGCGACCGCGACCACGACGAGCAGCATCGGCCGGGTGACGTGGTCCGGCCGGATGATGACACCGAGTAGCAGCAGCCAGGCCACCGCGAAGTAAGCGGCGAAGATCCAGGCGTCAGCGGTGAAAGCGCCCGCACCCGGGTTCGTGCCCAAGATGACCAGCGCGATTGACGGCACGCAGAACAGCAGCAGGAACAACAGCACCGGAAAGCTGCGCAGCGAGTGGTGCCGGAACCAGTCACCCAGCGGGAACAGATCGCTGACCTGCCCTGCGCGGCGCTGGCCCGTTGACGGAATCGACGGGTAGGAGGGTGGATCTGCCGGCGGCATTCTGGCTCCTGATGCGTTTGACTGGTCGTGATGCTCGGCATCCGGGCCAGGTCATGCCGACGCTGACCGGCGGGCGATGAGCTTGCCGAGTTCCTGCAGGGCCAGCATGGACGGGTCAGTTGGCCGACGACAAGGTGCAATGACCCCGCAGGAACGGGAGAAGGCGAACGGCACGGTCGGTCCTCCGTATCGGACCCGACGTCGACGCGGTCGTCGAGCGCATCACGCCCAACGGCGGCACGGCAACCGCTGTCCAGGCCGACGCGGTCGCGCCCGGCTCGACCAGTGAGACGCGTACGTAGCGCCTGGTCACCTCCTGGCGCAGGGACTCGCTGAATGCGCCGGCGCCGTGCTTGGTCAGGGAGTAGACGTTGTTGCCGCTGCGGGCCACCCGGCCCGCAACGGAGCTGATATTCACCATGTCGGCGACCTGGCACGGGCTGTCCCCGGCAGTGGCCTTGGCCTTTCTGCGTTTGCGCAGGCAAGGCAGGCTGTCCTGCGGTCGCTGCTCCGGTGGCGCCCGGGACGACCATCCGCCTGAAAAGTGGGATACCTGTGGGGCGGCCGGGGACACGGACTTGTGGGATTTCTGTGGGGCTCGCCAGGCCTGTGGTTGGCACCATGAGGACCGCACCGCCGCACGTCAGCAGTCAGCGATGCCCTGGGTGCTGAAGCCCGGCCATCTCATCAGCGGCCACAGTCCATCGGAGGGCGCCTCGGCACCTGGTGCCGTGATTGCGGACGGATGCCTACCTGGCCCGGCTGTTCCGGCAGATGGAGACGTCCTTTCCCGATGCGCTCGTGACGGGCTGGGAATCACTTCTCGACGCCGTCCAGCTACCGGATCCGGGCGACCGCCACGTGGTGGCAGCGGCACGAGCAGGCCGCGCCGACGTCATCGTCACTGACAACGTTGCCGATTTCCCGCCCGGCGCACTACCCACGCCGTTGATCAGGCAGTCCCTGGATGAGTTCCTGCTCGGCTCACTCGACCTTTAACCCGGCCAGGTCATCAGCGCGGTCCGCGCCGTCGCCGGGCGAACCGGCAGATCCGGGCCTGCCATGACGGCCCGGGACATAGCCACCTACCGCCAGGCCCGGGGCATGCCCGCCTTCGGCGAACGCCTGCTGGCAAACCTCGACCAGCTAGGCCGCGCGTGAGCACGCGAACCGCGTACCCATCGCAGCACAACTTCTCTCGGCCCGGTTGTGCCTGCTCGGCGTAGCCGGCTTCGCGTTGCGCCGACCGGGGCAAAATCAACCCTGCAGGTGCCCTGCCAAATCCCGGTACGGCTGTCTGTCAATGTTCGTCGTAGTGGCCTTCGTGGGCGGCGTGTCGGTGTCCATCGTGGACGTAGTCCAGGTGGTCGCCGTGGAGGACGGGGGCGTGGCCGCATCCCTCACCGTGTACGTGGATGTGCTCCTCGGCAGGCTGGTGCCCCGATGACGCACATTCGTCGTAGTGCCCGTCGTGGGGGCGGTGGACGTGCTCATCGTGGAGGTAGTCGACGTGGTCGTCGTGGCGTATCTGGACATGTCCGCAGTGCTCGCCGTGTTCATGATCGTGGGGTTCGGAAGGCGTGTGGTTAGCGATAACGCACTCGTCGTAGTGCCCGTCGTGGGCATGGTGCAGGTGCCCGTCGTCGAGGTAGTCGACGTGGCCGACATGTTCCACCGCGCGATGCCCGCAGTCCGGCCCATGGATGTGAGTGTGCTGTTCGTGGATCGAGTGCGTGGTTTCCGTCGTCATTTCTGATCCTCGCTTGGTATCGGGATCGGCGCGGGTCTACCCGCCACCCACCAACGAGTCATTCGTACATCGGACCTTCCCACGAACGTAGCACCGGTCCGCGCCGTCGGAGCGGAGGAAGTGCGATGCCTGGGCAGCCGCGCCGGCTGGTCACGGGAACCGGCGCCTCAATCACGCCATCCACATGGCCGTGCAGGCCGACGATGGCGCGGATCCTGGTCGGCACCGAGGGCATGCCCCGGCGCACTTTTGGGGCATCTGTTCGCGCGGCGTAGGGTCGACCGTGAGGTTTTGGCCGGGGCTGGCTGCCGCCGGCTTACCTGCCCCGCGATTGCCGACGAAGGGGATAACGCGTGACGTCTTCCGCTGAGCCTCAGCCGGGCCTGCGCCGGGCGCTGGCCCGCGCCCGGGACGGTAAGGCCCTGGACCCGGGCGAGGCCGGGATCCTGCTGCAGAGCCGGGGCGCCGACCTGGAAACGCTGCTCGGCTACGCCGGCCGGACCCGGGACGCGGGTCTGGCCGCCGCCGGGCGTCCCGGGATGATCACGTATTCGCGGAAGGTCTTCATCCCGCTGACCCGGCTGTGCCGGGACCGCTGCGGGTACTGCACCTTCGCGACGGTCCCGCACCGGCTGGACAGCCCCTTTCTGGAGCCCGACGAGGTCCTCGCCATCGCGCGGCAGGGCGCCGCGCTCGGCTGCAAGGAGGCGCTGTTCACCCTGGGCGACCGGCCGGAGGACCGCTGGCACCAGGCCCGGGAGTGGCTGGACGCCAGCGGCTACGACGACACGCTGTCCTATGTCCGGGCCATGGCGATCCGCGTGCTGGAGGAGACCGGCCTGCTGCCGCACCTCAACCCGGGCGTGCTGGGCTGGGCGGACTTCCAGCGGCTCAAGCCGGTGGCGCCGTCGATGGGCATGATGCTGGAGACCACCGCGGCCCGGCTGTTCACCGAGAAGGGCGGCCCGCACTACGGCAGCCCCGACAAGGACCCCGCGGTCCGGCTGCGGGTCCTGGCGGATGCCGGGCGCTGCGGGGTGCCGTTCACGACGGGAATCCTTATCGGCATCGGTGAGACGCTCGCCGAGCGGGCCGAATCCATCTTCGCGATCCGCCAGGTCGCCCGCGAGTACGGCGGCATCCAGGAAGTCATCGTGCAGAACTTCCGGGCCAAGCCGGACACCAGGATGCGCGGCGTTCCGGACGCCGAGCTTGATGACCTCGCCGCGACCATCGCCGTAGCGCGTCTCATCCTCGGGCCGAAGGCGCGTATCCAGGCCCCGCCGAACCTGATCGGCGATCAGTACCGGATGATCCTGGCAGCCGGGATCGACGACTGGGGCGGGGTCTCCCCGCTCACCCCTGACCACGTCAACCCCGAACGCCCGTGGCCGCAGATCGAGGAGCTGGCGGTGCAGACCGCCGCGGGGGGATTCACCCTGCGCGAGCGCCTGACGATTTATCCGCCCTACATCCGGGAGCCGTGGCTCGACCCCCGGCTGGCCGCGCACGTATCCGCCCTGGCCGACCCGGCGACGGGCCTGGCCCGGGACGGCGCCCTGCCGCACGGGCTGCCGTGGCAGGAGCCGGACGGCGGCTGGCAGCAGGCGGGCCGCACCGACCTGCACACCTCGATCGACACGGCCGGCCGGACCACGGACCGCCGGGACGACTTCGCCGAGGTCTACGGTGACTGGGACGAGATCAGGACCCGGCTCGGCGGCGGCCAGTCCCGCGGGACCCGCGTGTCCCGGGTGGACGCCGACGTGGCGGCCGCGCTCCGCCAGGCTGAGCGGGACCCGGCCGCGCTGACCGACGACCAGGCGCTCGCGCTGCTCGGTGCGGACGGGAACGCGCTGGAGGCCGTCTGCGGGCTGGCCGACGCTATCCGCCGGGATGTGGTGGGCGACGACATCACCTACGTCGTCAACCGCAACATCAACTTCACCAACGTCTGTTACACCGGCTGCCGGTTCTGTGCGTTCGCTCAGCGCCGCACCGACGCCGACGCCTACACCCTGTCGCTGCAGCAGATCGGGGACCGGGCGCAAGAGGCCTGGGAGGCCGGGGCCACCGAGGTGTGCATGCAGGGCGGCATCCACCCGGACCTGCCCGGGACCGCCTACTTCGAGATCGCCGCCGAGGTCAAGCGCCGCTGCCCCGGTATGCACGTGCACGCTTTCTCCCCGATGGAGGTGGTCAACGGGGCGTCCCGCACCGGGCTGCCGATTCGCGAATGGCTCATCCGCGCCAGGGAAGCCGGCCTCGGCTCGATCCCCGGCACCGCCGCGGAGATCCTCGACGACGACGTGCGGTGGATCCTCACCAAGGGCAAACTGCCCGCCGCGGTGTGGATCGAGGTGATCACGACGGCGCACGAGCTCGGCATCCGGAGCTCGTCGACCATGATGTACGGGCACGTCGACACCCCGGCCCACTGGGTCGGGCACCTGCGGGTGATCCGCGGCATCCAGGAGCGCACTGGCGGCTTCACCGAGTTCGTGCTGCTGCCGTTCATCCACTCCAGCGCGCCCATCTACCTGGCCGGCCTTGCGCGGCCCGGCCCGACCCGGCGGGAGAACCGGGCCGTCCACGCGGTGTCCCGGCTGATGCTGCACGGTGCGATCGGCTCGATCCAGTGCTCGTGGGTCAAGCTCGGTGAGGACCTGTGCCGGGACGTCCTGCGGGGCGGGGCCAACGATGTGGGCGGCACCCTGATGGAGGAGACGATCAGCCGGATGGCCGGCGCCGATAATGGTTCGTTCCGCACGATCAGCCAGCTTGAAGCGATGATCGCGCCCACCGGCCGGCCCGCCCGGCAGCGGACCACCTCCTACGGCGAGGTCCCCGCGGAGCGTCTCGCCGCCGCCGCGGCCAGCGACGGCGTGTGCGCCTCCATCCGCTCGCCCCTGCCGGTTCTGGGCGCCTGATCCGGCCCGGACTCACCCCGGGGGCCATCCGGGGCGGCGGCCGCTATAGGGTCAGGATGAAGTAGTCCGGGTCGCGGGGCGGGCGCGGGGCGGGCGCGGCCGCGGGGTGCCCGATGCCGATGGCGCCCATCGGATGGCAGTCGTACGGCAGGCCGATCGCGTCGCCCGCGACGTCCGGGCAGAACAGCGTGCTGGATATGTAGCACGAGCCCAGGCCCTCGGCCGCCAGGGCGATCATGAAGTTCTGCACCGCCGCACCCATCGAGATCAGGAACATTTCCTGTTCGGCGCGGGACCGCCGCTGGTCGGGGTACCGGTGCATGCCCTTGGGGATCAGGCACGGAACGACGATGAGCGGGGCCCTGCGCAGCGGCTCGCCGCGCCGGACCCGGCGGGCGATCTGCTCCTCGGTGAAGCCGTCACCGCGCAGGTCGGTGATCCACGCATCGAGCATGGCGTCGCACAGGTCCGCCCGGCTCTGCGCGGATTCCAGGATCACGAACCGCCACGGCTCTGTGTGGTGCGGCGCCGGGGCGGTCAGCGCGGTGGCGATCGCCTGGCGGACCGCCCCCAGGCTGACCGGCTCGTCGGTGAATTCCCGGATGGTCCGGCGGGCCAGCGGCACCTCGGCGGCGCCGAACCGGAACATGTCGTCGGCCGGGGGCCGGATCAGGGCGGCCGCCCCCGGGCCGTCCCCGGCCGTCACCAGGTCCGCGAGCCCGCGCACCACGGCCACCGGGACCTGCAGCGCCTTGCCCTTGACCAGGTCCGCGGCGGCGGCGATCTCGTCGGCGACCGCATCCAGGGTGACCTGCAGGGAGTTGCCGAAGCTGTCCTCGGTGCCCCGGTAGTCGACGAAGGGCCACACGCCCGCGGCGCCGATCGCGGTGTCGGTCTGGCCGATCCGCCAGGCCCGGCCGAGCGTGTCGGTGATGATGACCCCGACGTTGGCGCCGGGCCGGCCGCGCAGCGCCTTCCGGAGCCGGCGCGCGGACTCGTCCGGCTCCTCGGGCAGCAGGACCACCGTGCCCGGCGCGGTGTTGGAGGCGTCGACGCCCGCCGCGGCGAGCACGAGGCCCTGCCGGGTCTCGACGATGCGCGCGTCACCGCGCCGCGCGACCACCCGGACCGTCTCGGCGTCGATCGCGTCCTCACGGTCGCCGCGCACGACCCGGCCCTCCGCCTTGCTCACGATCTTCGACGTCACTACGACGATGTTGCCGTCCCGCAGGTCAGCGGCGTCCGCGATCATCGCGGCCAGGTCCGCGCCCGGCTCGATCTCCGGGATCCCGGGTACGCCCCGGACGCTGATCTCCCGGGCACGCTCGCCCTCCCGGCTCCGGGGCATCAGGCGAGCTCCGCGGCCAGGTCAAGCGCCGTCTGCGCAATGCTGGCGGTCGCCGCGAGGTCACGCATGTACAAGGGCATGATCCGTACCTCAATCCCGGCCAGCGCCGTATCCGCCGCGGCCGCCTTGTCCTCGTCGTCCACCAGCCAGCCGTCGATGAGCCCGGCCCCGTAGCGGGCCCCGACGGCCACCGCGGTCGTCGGCACGCCGATCGCGGTCAGGCACGCATCGGCCATCCCGCGTACCGGGGAGCCCCCGATGATCGGTGACACGCCCACCACGGTCTTGGCCGCGACCGCCGCCCGGATTCCCGGCACGGCGAGGATCGTCCCGATGCTCACGACCGGATTGGACGGCGGGAACAGCACCACGTCGGCCCCGGCGATGGCGTCCAGCACGCCCGGGGCCGGGCGGGCGCCGGCCGCGCCGGCCGGCACGATCGCCGACGCCGGCACCTGCGCGTGCATCCGGACCCACCATTCCTGAAAGTGCACGTAGCGCCGCCCGTCACCGTCATCGATCAGCACGTGCGTCTCGATCTGGTCGTCCGACATCGGCAGCAGCCGGACCCCGGGCTGCCACCGCCGGCACAGGACCTCGGTCGCGGCCGAGAGCGGGTGGCCCTCGGCCAGCAACTGGCTTCGCACGATATGCGTGCCGAAGTCGCGGTCGCCCAGGGTGAACCAGTCCGGCCCGGCGCCGTACCCGGCCAGTTCGTCCCGGATGGCGAACGTCTCCCCGGCGCGGCCCCATCCCTGGGCCTCGTTGATCCCGCCGCCGAGCGTGTACATCACCGTGTCCAGGTCGGGGCAGACGCGCAGGCCGAAAAGCGTGATGTCGTCGCCGGTGTTCCCGATCACGGTGATCTCCGCGTCCGGGGCGGCGGCTTTGAGGCCGCAGAGAAAGCGCGCGGCGCCGACGCCGCCGGCCAGCACGGTGATCCGCATAGCCAAAGTCTGGCAGGCTTTCCCAGCCCGCCGGACCGCGCCCCTGGCGGGCCCGCCGCAGCGGCCGGCGCGCCAGGTGAGCGTCCCCGGCAGGCATGCCCGGCGGCCCCCCGGCAGGCATGCCCGGCGCCCCCCGGCAAGCATGCCCGGCGGCGCGCGGCGGGCCGGTCCGCGCCGCCACCGGTATCCTTCCCAGGCCGGCGGTCCCGGCGGTCCCGGCGGCTTCATTGTGTGCTGGGCTCGGTTCGCTCTGCTAACGGCCCGGCAACGGATAGGCCGCAATCTTAGGGAACTTTTCGCCCAACCGGGGACATTGATACGGCCAATATCACCTAGCCGGCTTGACGGGAAGCAAGACACGCGCGTGTAATTTCATAAATGTAAGTACGTGTCCCCGGGGGAGGGACGTGAGTCCGGGGGCCCCCGCAAGGGGTAGGAGGTGCGTGTGTCTGAGGTCATCGTCCCACTTGAGCACGGTGTGGAGTGCTCAGACGACGCCGAGGATCTTGGCTGGCAAGACCGGGCCCTGTGCGCCCAGACCGATCCCGAGGCGTTCTTCCCGGAGAAGGGCGGCTCGACCCGGGAGGCCAAGAAGGTCTGCCAGGGGTGCGAGGTCCGGGCCGAGTGCCTGGAGTTCGCGCTGGAGAACGATGAACGGTTCGGCATCTGGGGCGGCATGTCCGAGCGGGAACGTCGGCGGCTGAAGCGGGAAGCGGTGTAGCCCTGGCCCCGCCGGCGCCGAGCCGGCGGGGCCAGGGCCGCGCCCGGGCATGCCCCGGCCCGGGAACGCCCGGCCCGCCCGGGCGCGAAACCCACGTCCCCGGCCCGGGCTCAGTCCCCCTCGGGGTAACCCGGATCGATCGTGTCTGGATCCAGTCCCAGCAGCTCGGCGAATTCCTCGACCACCACGTCGAAGATCAGCTCGCTCAGCTCATCCTCGTCTTCCGCCCGGGCCAGCAGCGGCCTCCGGTACAGAACGATCCGCGGCGATCGCGAACCGGCCGCGTCGAGCGGGTCCGCCTCCCCGGGATCGATCCGGGCCAGCGGCACTGGGACGATCTCCTCGCCCAGGATCTCCTCGTCCGGTACCTCCTGCACCGCGAACTCGATCCCGGACAGCTCCGGCTCCCAACGGGGCTCGAGCCGCGCCACCGCGTCGAGGACCAGGTTGTCAAACTGCTGCGCCCGGCTGCGGTACAGCGGTACGTCTGTGGGCACCAGCCGGCCCCGCAGGCCGCGCCCATGCCGGTCCCGCCGCCGGATGCGCCGGCGGCCGGGCACGGAGCTGGTCTCGCCGGCCTGCATAGTTACCGAGCGTATCCCCTTGGGCCGCCAGCCGGTAGACTCCCCATGCGCCGCCAGCCGGTAGACGCCGGGCGGGAGCCCCTGCCGCTGCTGCGGGCCGCCCCCCGCGCCGCCGGGCGAGGCGGGCGGCCTGGCCGAAGACACGATCGTGCAGAGTGCCCCGGGTGGTGGCGTTAACGACCCCGGCCAGCTACCGTCGACGGGTGTACGGGACGCACGCTGGGCTATTACGGACCTGCTCCGGGATAGTGCTGCGGGACCCGGGCCTCGAGGGTGAGAATCTCTCCCGGGACGTACGAGCGACCCGGCGAGCCCCGGCCGCTGCGGTGCTGCCCCGGCAGTGCCGGAAGAGTTTGATCATGTGAGTGAGGTGGGTCGGTGAGTTCGCGTTGCTGCTCGCGCACCGCATGCAGGCAGCCCCCCGTCTACACGCTCACTTACGTCTACCGTGACTCGACAGCGGTGCTGGGCCCGCTGGCCGCCTACGTCGAGCCGCACTGCTACGACCTGTGCGCGACGCACGCCGAGCGGCTCACGGTGCCCCGTGGCTGGGACGTCGTACGGCTGCCCGGCGATCCCGTCCAGCAGAGCGTGGACGATCTCGAGGCCCTGGCCAACGCGGTCCGTGAGGCGTCCCAGCAGCAGCGCCAGCGCCCGGCGGGCCCGCAGCGCCCGCAGCGCCCGCCGGGGCCGGAGCCGGTCGGGCAGGGGGTCGAAGTGGGGCGGCGCCGGCACCTGAGGATGGTCCGCTCGGCCCCGCCGGAGACGGCCCCATCGGGTGAGCCGCCGGCCGCCAGCCCACGACCTAGCCTGCCCCCGCCGCCCGGACGCGGCCCGCGGGACAGAACGCGGCACGCGGCCCGCGAGACCGGGGAACGCCACGCGGTCGTGAGACGGGGCCCGTGCCGGGGACGGTAGGCTCGGTCCCCTGGTGCCGGAGCCGGATGGCAGCGCGAGCCGGATGGCAGCGCAGCGAGCGGATGAGGGTGGGCTCGCCCTGCGTGCGAGGCGCCGCCGCATCGCACCGGGTAATCGCACGGGGCAATCGCATCGGGCACGGGGCACAGGAGGCGCGAGCCGCAGTGGCTGACTTGGCGAAGATCATCAAGGCGTACGACATCCGCGGTGTCGTGCCCGGCGAGCTCAACGAGAGCGTGGCCGAGGCGGTGGGAGCCGCCTTCGCCCGCCTGACCGGGGCGGGCGAGGTCGTGACGGTGCACGACATGCGGGCGTCCTCCGGGCCGCTGGCGGCGGCGTTCGGGCGGGGCGCCACGTCGCAGGGCGCCGACATCATCGAGGCCGGCCTCGGCTCCACCGACATGCTCTACTACGCGAGTGGCACCCTCGGCATCCCCGGCGCCATGGTGACCGCCAGCCACAACCCGTCGCGCTACAACGGCATCAAGCTGTGCCGGGAAGGGGCGAAACCGGTCGGCCAGCAGACCGGGCTGGCCGAGTTGCGCGAGATGATCGAGGCGGGCGTGCCGGCCAGTGCCGCGCCGCCCGGCCACCGCACCCGCCAGGACCTGCTCTCTGGCTACGCGGACCACCTGAAGAAGCTGGTCGACGTGTCGGCCATCCGGCCGCTGAAGGTCGTGGCTGACGCCGGCAACGGCATGGCCGGGTACACCGTGCCGAAGGTGTTCGAGGGGCTGCCGGTCGACCTCGTGCCGATGTATTTCGAGCTGGACGGGACCTTCCCGCACCACGAGGCCAACCCGATCGAACCGGCCAACCTGCGCGACCTCCAGCGGGTGGTGACCGGGACCCGCGCCGACATCGGGCTCGCCTTCGACGGCGACGCCGACCGCTGCTTCGTCGTCGACGAGAACGGCGAGATCGTCTCCCCGTCGGTGCTTACCGCGCTCATCGCGACCCGCGAACTGGCCCGCGAGCCCGGCGCGACCGTCATCCACAACCTGATCACCTCGCGCGCGGTCCCGGAGATCATCGCGGAGAACGGCGGCACCCCGGTCCGCACCCGCGTGGGCCACTCCTTCATCAAGGCGGAGATGGCGCGCACGGGCGCGATCTTCGGCGGCGAGCACTCCGGCCACTTCTACTTCCGGGACTTCTGGTTCGCCGACTCCGGCATGCTCGCGGCGCTGCACGTCCTTGCGGCCCTGGGGCACCAGGACGGCCCGCTGTCGCGCCTGCTGGCCCGCTACGACCGGTACGTCGCGAGCGGGGAGGTCAACAGCGAAGTGGCCGGCCAGGCCGAGGCCACCGCGCGGGTCCGGGACGCCTTCGCCGGCCGTCAGGGGGTCACCACCGACGAGCTCGACGGGCTGACGGTCCTGGTCCCCGACTGGTGGTTCAACCTGCGGCCCTCGAACACGGAACCGCTGCTGAGGCTTAACGTGGAGGCCGCTGACGCGGCGACGATGGAATCGGTGCGCGACGAGGTGCTCGGCATGGTGCGTGACGCCGGGGCCTGACCCCGCCGCCCGCTCACCCCGCAAGGTACGCCCGCAAGGTACGGACGGCAACGTACGAACGTAGGAGAAAGCGTGAAGCTCGACGACTGGCTGCTGGAGATACTGGCCTGCCCGAACTGCCATTCGCCGCTGCGCGCGGACGACGAAGCCAGCGAGCTGGTCTGCACCTCCGCCGAATGCGGCCTCGCCTACCCGGTCCGCGACGACATCCCGGTCCTGCTCGTGGATGAGGCGCGCCGTCCCGGGGTGGGGGCGTGACCGACCCCGGGGACCTGGCCAGGCTGGACGCCGAGCTGGCCGCCGACCGGCTGGACGACGCCGAGCTGGTGGAGGCCGCCGACCCCGGCGGGATGCTCCGGCAGGTGGCGTCGTCCGCCGCCCAGGTCAGGTCCGCCGTCCGGACGTGCTCGGAGGTGGACCTGTCGCCGGTGACCTCCGCCGGGCGGCCCCGCGCCATCGTGGTGGCGGGCATGGGCGGATCCGGGATCGCAGGTGACGTGCTCGCCGCGGTGTGCGGCACCGGCAACGCCATGCAGGTCGTCACCGCGCACGGCTACCAGCTCCCGGGCTGGGTGGGCGCGGCGGACCTGGTCATCGCGGTGTCGTGCTCCGGTTCCACCGAGGAGACGCTGGCCGTCGCGACGGAGGCGGTACGCCGGGGCGCCCAGCTGGTCGGGGTCGGCGGCGCCGGGTCACCGCTGCAGGACATCGCCACCCAGGCGCGGGCGCCGTTCGTCCCGGTGAAGTCCGCCGGCATGCCCCGCTCGACGCTGTGGGCGCTGTCCATCCCGCTGCTCGTGATCGGTGAGCAGGCGGGCGTCATCGACGTGGGCGAGGACGTCTACGAGGCCACCGCGGCCACCCTCGAGCAGATCTCCTTCCAGTGCCGTCCGGCCAGCGAGTCGTTCGTCAATCCCGGTAAGTCGCTCGCGCTCGATCTGCTCGGCACGCTGCCGATGATCTGGGGCAGCTCGCCGCTCGGCGGGGTCGCGGCCAAGCGCTTCGCCGCCCAGCTCAACGAGAACGCGAAATACCCCGGCATCGCCGGGGAACTGCCGGAGGCGAATCACAACCAGGTGGTGGCCTTCGACGGCTCGTTCGCGCCGGGGCGCACCCGCGCGGACGCGGAGTCGGGTTTCCCGCTGCGGCTCGTCCTGCTGGCCGACCCGGACGAGCACGCGCACGTCGCCCGGCGGCGGACGGCCTCGGCCGAGCTGGCCTCCGAACGGGGGATCGGGGTCTCGGAGCTGCCCATGGAGGGGGAGCATCCGGTGCCGCGCTTCGCCAGTGTTGTCCAGCTCATCGATTATGCGACGGTGTATCTGGGCATCGCCGCTGGAGTGGATCCCACGCCGATCGAGATCATCCAGGAGCTGAAGGACCGGATCTCCTAGGGCTCCGTCCGGGAAGGAAGTCGGGCATCAGAGCAGAGGATGAGCCGCGGGACACCCCGGGAGAGGCCGCCCAGGTCGCCCAGAAGGTACGGCCGGGTGAGCCCGGCGGCGAGCCGTCCCGCCAGCGGCCGGGCCGGCCGGGGAGCCTGACGGCGGTCCTGGCCGCCTTCGCGGCCAACGTCGGCATCGCGATCACCAAGCTGATCGCTTACCTGCTCACCGGCTCGGCGTCGATGCTGGCCGAATTCGTGCACTCCGTGGCCGACTGCAGCGACCAGGTCCTGCTGCTCGTCGGGCGGAACCGGGCCCAGCGGGCGAAGACCGAGGAGCATCCCTTCGGATACGGCCGGGAACGCTACCTCTACGGGTTCCTCGTCGCCGTGGTGCTGTTCTCGGTGGGCGGCGCCTACTCCGTGTACGACGGCATCCTCAAGATCATGCATCCCGAGCCGATCACGAACCAGTACGTCGCGTTCGGGGTGCTGGCTGCCTCGGCCATCCTGGAAGGCTCCTCGCTGCGCACCGCGGTCAAGGAGTCCAACCCGCACCGGAACGGCCGTGGCTGGGGATCGTTCATCCGCCGGGCGAAGGGCCCGGACCTGATCGTGATCCTGCTGGAGGACTCGGCCGCGCTGGCCGGCCTCGCGTTCGCCTTCGCCGGGGTCGGGCTGGCGGTGCTGACCGGGAACGGCGCCTGGGACGGCGGCGGGTCGGTCGCCATCGGCCTGCTGCTGGCCTTCGTCGCGGTCGTGGTGGCCCGGGAGACCAAGAGCCTGCTGATCGGGGAGGCCGCGAGCCCGGACGCCGAGCGCACGATCGTCGCCGCGCTGGAGGACGGCCCCGAGGTCGAGCGGGTGATCCACATGCGGACGGTGCATATGAGCCCGGACTCCCTGCTGGTGGCGGCCAAGGTCGCGGTGCGCGGGGAGGACTCCGCCGCGACCGTGGTGCGCGGCATCGACGCGGCCGAGAGCCGGGTCCGTGCGGCGCTGCCGATCGCCGACGTCATCTACCTGGAGCCGGATATCTACCAGGAGTCGAAGGCCGACCAGACCGACCCGTCGATCCGTGTCGCCCAGCGCGCCTCGGACGGCAGCGGCGCGCCCAGTGCGCCCAGTGCCCCCGGCGGCACGGGCCCGCGGCCGGCCGTCCCGCCGGACCAGCGCGAGCCGTCGTCCTTAAGCGCAGGCACTACTGCTGGCCCGGGCGTCACTGGCCCGGCCGTTGCGTGCGGCCCAGCAGCCGCAGCGCGCGCTCCTGCTCGAAGTCGAGGGCCCGGCCCGGCTGCTCCGGCAGCCGCCCGATGCGCCGGCTGAGGTCGGCCACGGCCGCGCGTACCGCGGGCTCCGATAGCACGCGCAAGCCGAACGCCACCGATGCGGGGCTGACCTGGTAGCGCCGCTCCAGTTGCAGCGCGGCGGTCACGGCCCGCAGATCCGCGTCGCCGAACTGCCGGTGCCGTGGCCCGCGCCCGTAGCTCGCCTCGCGTACCGGCGGGAGCAGCCCCAGATCCTCGCGGTAGCGGAGCATCCGCGGTGACATTCCCAGCCGTCTGGCCGCCTCCGAGATACGCATGGCGTAAAGCTTACAATTTTTTGTAAGGAACGGCCCCGTGAGGCGTGCGGCGGTCCCGGCCGTCCCGTACGGTCGATAGCGCGTAGCCGCCCGGCGGCCAGCGCCCACGAGCCGGGAATGCCGGAGAAATGCCGGAGAAACGAGGAGAATGCATGTCCAACGCACCGCTTCCGTACAAGGTCGCTGATCTGTCCCTGGCGGAGTTCGGCCGCAAGGAGATCGGCCTGGCCGAGCACGAGATGCCGGGCCTGATGGCGGTCCGCGCCGAGTTCGCCGCCGCGCAGCCGCTGCGCGGCGCCCGGGTCACCGGGTCGCTGCACATGACGGTGCAGACGGCCGTGCTCATCGAGACGCTCACCGCGCTGGGCGCGCAGGTCCGCTGGGCCAGCTGCAACATCTTCTCCACCCAGAACCACGCGGCCGCCGCGATCGCCGTCGGCCCCGTCGGCACCCCCGGGGAGCCGAAGGGCGTGCCCGTCTTCGCCTGGAAGGGGGAGACTCTGGAGGAGTACTGGTGGTGCACCGAGCAGGCCCTGACCTGGCCCGGCGGGGACGGCCCGAACATGCTGCTGGACGACGGGGGCGACGCCACCCTGCTCGTGCACAAGGGCGCGGAGTACGAGAAGGCGGGCGGCGTCCCGTCGGCGGCCGACGACGACGCCGACGAGTGGAAGGTCATCCTGGGCGTGCTGCGCGCGTCGCTGGCGAGCACGCCGGGCAAGTGGACCGCGGTGGCGGACTCCATCGTGGGCGTGACCGAGGAGACCACGACCGGGGTGCACCGGCTGTACGAGATGGCCCGGGCCGGATCGCTGCTGTTCCCCGCGATCAACGTCAACGACTCGGTGACCAAGAGCAAGTTCGACAACAAGTACGGCTGCCGCCACTCGCTGATCGACGGGATCAACCGGGGCACGGATGTCCTGATCGGCGGCAAGGTCGCGGTGGTGTGCGGGTACGGCGACGTCGGCAAGGGCTGCGCCGAGTCGCTGCGCGGGCAGGGCGCCCGGGTGATCATCACCGAGATCGACCCGATCTGCGCGCTCCAGGCCGCGATGGACGGCTTCCAGGTCACCACGCTGGAGGATGTGGTGGGAACCGCCGACATCTTCGTCAGCGCCACCGGTAACCGCGACATCATCACCAAAGACCACATGGGCGCCATGAAGCACCAGGCGATCGTGGGCAACATCGGCCACTTCGACAACGAGATCGACATGGCCGGGCTGGCCCGGATCTCCGGCATCCGCCGGGTCAACATCAAGCCGCAGGTCGACGAGTGGGTCTTCCCGGACGGCCACGCGGTCATCGTGCTTTCCGAGGGGCGCCTGCTCAACCTGGGCAACGCGACCGGCCACCCGAGCTTCGTGATGTCCAACAGCTTCACTAACCAGGTCATCGCGCAGGTCGAGCTGTTCACCCGGACCAGCGAATACCCGATCGGGGTGTACACCCTGCCGAAGCACCTGGACGAGAAGGTGGCCCGGCTGCACCTGGACGCGCTGGGTGTGAAGCTGACCCGGCTGACCAAGGAGCAGTCAGGCTACATCGGCGTCGCGGTCGACGGCCCCTACAAGCCGGACCAGTACCGGTACTAAGGCATGGCGAACGGCGGGGCCGCCGCCGGGCCGCGCCCGCCGCGGCCCGGCGGCCGGCCACGCCACGCCCCGCCCCCCGAGCCGCGCGGGACCCGGCTGGACGGGGACCTGTCTCCGGTCGCTCCCGGCGCGCCCGGCGACATCGCCAATCCGTCGCTCGCCGACTCGGGCAGCGCCCGTATCGAATGGGCCGAACGGGCCATGCCGGTGCTTCACCTGCTGCGGGAGCGTTTCGCCGCGGAGCAGCCGTTCGCCGGCCTGGCCGTCGCGGCGTGCCTGAACGTGACGGCCGAGACCGCGATGCTGCTCCGGGTGCTGCGCGCGGGCGGGGCCAGCGTCTCGCTGGCCGCGTCCAACCCCCTGTCCACCCAGGACGAGGTGGCCGCCGCGCTGGCCCTGCGGCACGGGATCGCCGTGTTCGCCAGGGCCGGCGTCGACCGGCCCGCCTACTACGCGCACATCGCCCGTGCGCTGGACGGCGCGCCCGATCTGGTCATCGACGACGGCTGTGACCTGGTCAACACGCTGCACACGCAGCGGCCGGACCTGCTGGCGGGGGTGCGCGGCGGCTGTGAGTCCACGGCCACGGGCGTGATCAGGCTGCGCCGGATGGCGGCCGAGGGCGCGCTGAAGTTCCCGGTCGTCGCGGCCAGCGACACCGCGACCCGGCGCCTGGTCGACAGCACCTTCGGCACCGGGCAGTCGGTCCTGGACGGCATCCTGCGCGCCACCAACACGCTGCTGGCCGGCAAGACGGTGGTCGTCGCGGGGTTCGGCGCGTCCGGCCGCGGCGTGGCGGACCGGGCCCGCGGGCTCGGCGCCGAGGTCATCGTCACCGAGATCGACCCGGTGCGGGCCCTCGACGCGGTGCTGCGCGGCTTCCGTGTGCTGCCGATGGCCGAGGCGGCGGCCGCCGGTCACGTGTTCATCACCGTGACCGGGTCGACGGAGGTGATCGGCGCCGGGCACCTGGCCGTCATGCGCGACGGCGCCATCCTGGCCAACGCCGGTCACTTCGACGTGGAGATCGACGTCCGGGCGCTGGCCGGCATGGCGGTCACGGTCCGCCGCGACCTGCGCCCGCACGTGGATTCCTTCGAGCTGGCGGACGGCCGGCGGCTGCTGCTGCTGGCGGAGGGCCGGGTGGTGAACCTGGTCGCCGCCGAGGGTCATCCCGCCCAGGCGATGGACCTGTCGTTCGGCGTGCAGGCGCTCGCGCTGGCCTGGCTGGCCGGGAACGCCGGGAAACTGACCCCCGGCGTGCACGAGGTGCCGGCCCCCATCGACGCCGAGGCGGCCCGGCTCGAACTGGCCGCGATCGGCATCCAGATCGACGCCCTCACCCCCGCCCAGTGGGCCTACCTGGAGTCCTGGCGCATCGGCTGCTAGCCCGCTCCGCCGCGCCGGCCGGCCCGGTCACGCCTGCCGGGAAATGCGCCCTATGGGAGGGTCCAGTCGATGGGCTCGCCGCCCTGCTTCGCCAGCAGTTCGCCGGCGCGGCTGAACGGGTGCGAGCCGAAGAAGCCACGGTCGGCCGAGTACGGGCTCGGATGCGCGGACTCGATCTTCGGCACGTCCCCCATCAGCGGCGCCAGGCTCTGGGCGTCCCGGCCCCACAAGATGGCCACCAGCGGCACGCCGCGTGCGGCGAGCGCGCGGATGGCCTGGTCGGTGACCTCTTCCCAGCCCTTGCCGCGGTGCGAGGCGGGCTTGCGCGGCTGCACGGTGAGCACCCTGTTCAGCAGCAGCACGCCCCGCTCGGCCCAGGGGGTCAGGTCGCCGTTCGACGGCTCGGGCAGGCCGAGGTCGCCGGTGTACTCCCTGAAGATGTTGACCAGGCTGGGTGGCAGCCGCCGCACATCCGGTGCCACCGAGAAACTGAGCCCGATCGGGTGCCCCGGCGTGGGATAGGGGTCCTGCCCGACGATCAGCACGCGCACGTCGGCGAACGGCTGCTTGAAGGCGCGCAGGACGTTCTCGCCCGCGGGCAGGTAACGGCGTCCGGCGGCGAGTTCCGCGCGGAGGAAGTCGCCCATGTCCTTGATCCGCCCGGCCACGGGTTCCAGCGCCTCGGCCCACCCGGGCTCCATCACGTTCTGCAGCGGCCGATCCGCCACCCGCCCGGCCACGGCCCCCGCTTCGGTTTCCGCCATGGCGAGCCACTCTACCCGCCAGCCATGGCGCACCTGTGCCAGCCAACGGTAAGCCCGGACATGAAACCTGTCTGGGTCTCGGCGGTGACTTTCGGCCCGGTTGTGAGTCTGCACCGGTGACGGCGTTCGCCGTCGGTGCGGGCAAGCGGGAGTGGCGATGACGGTCAGTGCGGATTTCACCAGCGTCACGAGCCCCTTCCGGGCCGGACTGCTGGCCCGCTGCTACCGGATAACGGGCTCAGCCGGCGAGGCCGCCGCGCGGGCGGGCACCCGGCTGGCTGCCGTCCTGGCCGGAGCCGTCCTGGCTGGCGCTGTCCTGGCCGGCGCTGTCCTGGCCGGCGCTGTCCTGGCCGGCGCTGTCCTGGCCGGCGCTGTCCTGGCCGGCACTGACCGTGCAGGCCACCGTGGCTGCGGGGGCTGAGCGTGGGCTGCTGGTCTGCGCGGTCAGGTACGTGCTTTCCGCGGCCCGGCTGATCACCCCGCAACGTCTGCCGCTGCCCACGCCCTGCACCGGATGGGATCTGCGGACATTGCTCCACCATGTCAGCGACTCGATGGACGCGCTGTCTGAGGGCCTGTACACCGGCTTCGTGCACCTTGATGTGGCGGCCGGCGGCGGCCGGGCCGGGCCCGGCGGCCCGGTCGCCTGGTTGAGCCAGTGCGCCGGAACGCTCCTCTGCGCGTGTGCCGCGGCCGGCTCCGCAGAGCGCCGTGTCGCCATCGGCGACCGTGAACTGACCACGAGCCTGATCACGATGACCGGGGCCGTCGAGATCGCGGTGCACGGCTGGGACATCGCCGTGGCCTGCGGCGGCACGGAGCCGGTTCCGCCGGGCCTGGCCAGCGATCTGCTGCCGATCGCCGCGCTGCTCGCCCCCCGCGGCACCCGGGCCGGGCTCTTCGCCGATCCGGTTCCGGTACCGGCGCAGGCCTGTCCGGGTGACCAACTGGTGGCCTTCCTCGGCCGCCGGCCGCCCCCCGCCGCACCCGGCACCGCCTGACCGTGCCGCTCCGCGCCCGATCGGCACGCGCCCCTGCCGCTCCGCGCCCGATCGGCGACGTACCCGGCGCACCCGCCACCGCGGGCGCCGGCCGCGATCGCACCGGGCGCAGCCTCAGCCGCGAGCCCTCGGCCGCACCACTCCCGAGGATCGCCCGTAGGCTCTTCGCGTGGTTGCAATCGACTTCGAAGAACGAGACCTTGCGGCGAGAGTGCCTGATCTGGCTGCTGGCGGGACGTGGACCCGGGTGCGGCTGCGCTGGCGGCGGGACCCGCTGACGGGGGCGAGCGCCCGGATCCTCACGGGGGTGAAGCTCCAGCCCCGGGGCCGGCCGGACCTGACGGAACTCACGGCGAAGCCCGCCTTTTGCCCATTCGACATCGAGCACCTCGAGACGGCTACCGTCCCGTTTCCCGCCGAACTCACCACCGAAGGCCGCATCCGCCTCGGTAAGGCAGTGGTGGTGCCCAACATCCTGGCGTACGCGACCCACAGCGCGGTCGGTATCTATGATCCCGGGCGGCACTTCCTCGACCTGGAGGAGCTAACACCTCCCCTCGTCGGGGACGCCCTTGCCGCCATGGTCTGGCACGCTCAGGCGGTGCGGCGCCTGGACCCGGCGGCGCTGTGGAGTTCGGTCAACGGCAACTACCTTCCGCCCGCGGGCTCCTCGCTGGTTCATCCCCACATCCAGTCCGCTCACGACGCTTACGGCCTGACCGGCCAGCGCTTCCTGGTCCAGCAGTCGAGAGCATGGAAGGAAAGGTATGGGTCTTACTGGGGAACCCTGGTCGAGCAGGAAGCCGGCGGTCCCCGGTGGGTGGGACACATCGACCGGGTGGCCTGGCTGACCCCCTTTGCGCCGAGCGGGTTCCACGAGGTGTGGGGAGTGGTCAGCGGGGCGGCCGATGTGACCGAGCTGACCGAGGAGGACAGCCAGGCGCTGGGGCAGGGGCTCTCCCAGGTGCTCGCCGCCTTCCGGGCCTGGAACCTGACCTCGTTCAACTTCGGCGTGATCGGCGGCGGCCCGCAGGCGGGCGAGCACGGACACCAGGTCGTGCTCAAGGTCGTCAGCCGGTCGAATCCGGAGCCCATGTACCGCAGCGATGCCACCTATTTCGAGCGCCTCTACGGGGAGGCATTGATCGACCTGAGCCCGGAGGAAGTGGCGGACGGCGTCCGGGCCAGATTCTGATCTACGCTGCGGCCGCGACCGGCGGCGAATCCCGAAGCGCTCATGCCGCGGCTGGTATGAGCCAGAGCTTGCCCCGGCCTAGAGGGCCTGGAGGAGGATAGCTCGCAGGTCGGTGTGGCGCAGCGCGACGGGATTGCCCTGCATGCTGCTTGATCTGCTGGCCTTGCCGGCCACGTCATCGGCGTGTCCGGGCCGGATACCGAACGCGGCGAGGCTGGGTATCGCGAGCAGGGTAATCGTCTCGCGGATCCAGGCGATTCCGTCCTCGGTGGTTGCGGCGGGTTTTCCGGTCAGCAGCCGGGCTGTTTCGGTGTACCGGGCCAGCGCGGGGTGGCCCGGCTGCCCGGATCGCAGCGCCTGCACGTTTGCCTCTATGACGGGTGCCAGCAGCGCGGCGCAGGCCATGCCGTGCGGGACATCAGCGGTCCCGCCGACGACGCCGGCCAGGCCGTGCACGGCACCCAGCTTCGCGTTGGCCAGCGCCATCCCGCCCAGCAGGCTGCACATGGCCATGTCGGCCCGTGCGCCCAGGTCGCTGCCGTCGGCATAGGCGGCGCGCAAGCCTGCCCCCGCGCGCGCCAGCCCCTCCCGCGCGAGGCCATCGGTCAGCGGGTTCGCCCGGACCGAGACGAACGGCTCCAGGCACTGGGTGAGCGCGTCCAGGCCGCTGGCCGCGGTGACCGCCGGCGGGCAGGATGCGGTGAGCTGAGGGTCGACCAGCGCGACCCGGGGGATCATCAGCGTGCTGCGCAGGCTCGCCTTGACCCGGTGCGCGGGGGAGGCGAGCACGGCGTTGGCGGTCACCTCCGCCCCGGTGCCAGCGGTGGTGGGCACCGCGACACATGGCACGGCGGGCTGGGTGATCTTCCGGCCGGACCCGACGACCTCCAGGTAATCCAGCGGGTCACCGCCGTTTCCCAGCAGCATGGCCACGGCCTTGCCGGCATCGATGACGCTGCCACCGCCGATCGCGGCGACAACGTCGGCGCCGTGCTCGCGCGCGGCCGTGATACCAGCGCGGGCCAGTTCGACCGTGGGCTCGCCGGCCACCGCGAACACCACGGCCGGCAACCCAAGGCCGGCCAGCAGCCCAGCATGGCGCGCCGGGTTCGCGCCCGTGCACACCAGCACCCGGGACCCGAGCCCGGCGAGCACGCCCGGCAGCTCCGCCGCCCGGCCAGTACCGGCCATAATGCGGCCAGCGGTGGCGAACTCGAACGTCATCATCGTCACGACTATCCGCTCGCCCAGCCCTCGTTCCCCGCGGGGAACACCGCGGAGTACCGGGTCGATGCCCGCGGCTCCGCCATCATCTCCGCCACCGCATCACGCCAGGCCGCATAATGCGGCGTCAGCTTGTGCGCAGCGGAGGCGTCGGCGTCACCGTAGACCTCCACAAGGACCACGTGCGCCGGGTCGGCCTGATCCTGGATGACGTCGAAACGCAGCACGCCAGGCTCGGCCAGCGATGCCCGCGCATTGACCAGCGTGGCGGCCAGGAAATCCTCGATCCGTCCGCTCCGGACGCGCGCATGAACATGAACGACCAGCATGTGCTCATCCTGCTACACGACGCTCACCGAAGCACCCCGCGCCGGCCCGGAATTGCGAGCACTGGCCGAACGACACCAGGATGGCGAGCGAGCAGCTCAGGGCCAAGTCAGCTACACTCAACTTCTGCGATGAATGGATTCGCGCTCACTTACGAAGGCTTCGATCCGGCCGAGGAAGGGCTTCGGGAGGCGCTCACCTCAACCGGCAACGGCTACCTGTGCAGCCGCGGCACCGCGGAGTGGGAAGACGCCGGCGATGTGCATTACCCGGGCACTTACGTGCACGGGGTGTATAACCGCGAGACGACCATCCTTGGCGGGCTGCCCGTGTTCAATGAGGATCTGGTTAATCTTCCCAACTGGCTGGTGCTCAAGCTGCGGATCGAGGGCACAGAAGCAATCCGGCTGGCGGATGTTGAGCTGCTCGAATACCGCCACCGGCTCGACATCCACCGGGCCGTGGTGACCCGCGAGCTTCGCTTCCGGGACGCCGCCGGGCGTGAGACGGCGCTGCGGAGCCGGCGGTTCGTGAGCATGGCCGATCCGCACCGGGCCGGTATCGAGTGGACGCTTACGCCACAGAACTGGTCGGGCCGGGTGGAGGTGATCTCGGCGATCGACGGACGCGTGACGAACCACGGCGTCGCCCGCTACCGGGAGCTCGAGGGCCGGCATCTCGATCCCGTCTCGCCGCGGACGTTCGGCACGGAGGTCATCGCGCTGAAGGCGCAGACGCGGCAGTCGAACATCTACATCAGCCAGGCAGCGCGCACACGCGTCTTCCGGGGAGGCCAGCTGCTCGCAGTTGAACGCAGCCTGTACCAGATGGAGGACTACATCCAGCAGGTCCTGGCGTTCGACGTCCGGCAGGGCGCGCCGACCAGGGTCGAGAAGATGCTGACGTTCTCGACCTCCCGCGACGCCGCGACCAGCGACACGCTCGCAAAGGCTGGGACCTCCGCGCTTTGGCGGCCTGACTTCGAGGAGGCGCTCAAGCGCCATGTCTCTGCCTGGGGCGAGTTGTGGCGCGTGTGCGATGTGCGCGTGCGCGGAGACGAGCGGGTCCAGATGCTGTTGCGGCTTCACGTCTCCCACATCCTCCAGGTGTGCTCCCGGCACACGGCCGACCTGGACGCCGGAGTGCCCGCGCGCGGTCTGAATGGTGAGGCATACCGCGGGCACGTCTTCTGGGACGAGCTGTATGTGTTTCCGTTCCTGAGCTTCCGCATGCCCGAGGTCACGCGTGAGCTGCTGATGTACCGTTACCGGCGCCTGGACGAGGCGCGGGCGGCGGCCCGCGAGGCGGGTTTCGGGGGGGCGATGTTCCCGTGGCAGAGCGGCAGCGAGGGTAAGGAGGAGACCCAGCGGGTGCACCTCAACCCGCTCTCCGGGTGCTGGGAGCCGGACCTCAGCCGCAACCAGCGCCATGTGAACGCGGCAATCTTCTACAACATCTGGCAATACTTCCAGGCCACGCGGGATCTGGCTTTCCTGCGCGATTACGGCGCGGAGATGATGGTGGAGATCGCGCGCTTCTGGGCGTCCATCGCCCAGTTCAACCCGGACCGCGAGCGTTATGAGATCCGCGGGGTGATGGGCCCGGACGAGTTCCACGAGAAGTATCCCGGCGAGGAGGAGGGTGGCCTGCGCAACAACGCCTACACGAACGTGATGGTGGCATGGCTGTGCCAGCTCGCGGGCGAGGTGCTTTCGCTGCTGCCGGCGAGCAGGGCCGATGCGCTCCGTGCCAGGCTCGGGATCTCTGGGCAGGAGCTGAGGCTGTGGCAGGACATGAGCCGGCGCATGTTCGTTCCCTTCCACGACGGCGTCATCAGCCAGTTCGAGGGCTATGAGGCGCTCGAGGAACTCGACTGGGACGGCTACCGCGCAAAGTACGGGAACATCCAGCGGCTCGACCGGATCCTCCGCGCCGAGGGCAACGACCCGAACCGCTACAAGATCGCTAAGCAAGCCGACACGGTGATGCTGTTCTTCCTCTTTTCACCGAGGGCGCTCCGGCGGCTGTTCGAACGCCTGGGCTATGAGTATCGCGCGGACACTGCGGCCCGGAACATCGCTTACTACGACCAGCGCACGTCGCACGGCTCTACGCTGAGCTTGATCACGCACGCGGGCGTACTGGCCGTGCTCGATCCGGAAAGTTCCTGGGAGCGCTTCCTGGCGGCGCTGAACAGCGACGTGGAGGACGTCCAGGGGGGAACGACCAGAGAGGGCATTCACATGGGTGTCATGGCCGGGACGCTCGACCTCATGCAGCGCGCCTACCTCGGCGCGGAGATCCGCGACGAGGTTCTTCACTTCGAGCCGAGGCTTCCCGGCCCGATCAAGGAGCTGTCGTTCGCGATGCAGTTCCAGCGGACGCCGCTGCGGGTGACGCTCAGCAAGAATAGGCTCACGCTCGCGCTTCACCCGGAGGGTGCGAGCGGACCGATACGGGTCGGGATCGGTGGCGAAATCCGCGAGTTCCGCCCCGGAGACCGGCACATGTTCCGGCTGTCCCCGGCTCTGCCGGCCGAAGAGCGCCGGATCAACGGCTGAGGGGCAGGAAACGTGCCGACGTTCCGGGGAGCGATTTTCGACGTCGACGGAGTGCTCGTCGACTCGCCGCACCAGAAAGCATGGCGTGAGTCGCTGCGCCAGCTGATGGAGTCGGACTGGAGCGACATCCGCAACCGGACGAGCTGGTCGCCGGACGCGTTCACGTCCCGCGTCTACGAGGAGCAGATGTCCGGCAAGCCCCGGATGAGCGGCGCGCGCGCGGCACTGGCCTACTTCCACGTCCCCGATGACGACGGCAGGCGTCTCGCCGAGTACGCCGGCCGGAAGCAGGCGATGGTGGTCCGGCTGATCGAAGCCGGCGACTTCACCGCATACCCCGACGCGCTGCGCCTCATCATCGCCGTCAAGGACGCCGGGATCGGGGTGGCCGCCGCCTCCTCCTCCAAGAACGCCGAGCTGTTCCTGCGGCAGATAAGGCTCGACAGCTTCGCGCAGGAGCACGCGATCGTGTCCGCGTCGCTGCGGCCCGGGCTGACGCTGCTCGAGTTCTTCGACGCCGACGTGTCGGGCCGGGACTTCGCGCACGGAAAGCCGCATCCCGAGATGTTCCTCACCGCAGCGCATGAGCTCGGGACCGCACCCGAGGACTCGATCGTGATAGAGGACGCCCCGGTGGGCGTCCAGGCGGCCAAGGCCGGCGACATGGCGGCGATCGGAATCGCACGTGCCAATGACGCCGGGCTCCTGGCCGCAGCGCACGCCGACATCGTGGTCACCACGCTCGACGACGTTGACCTCAGCGCACTGGCCAACGGCCGGCTGGCCATAAAGAAGGCCCGGGAGCGCGCTGAATAGGTCCCATTTTCCCACGTGACTAGCTCTGTGGCGTGCCGAACCCGGCTTCCGCGGCGGAGGCAGTTTCCTCGTTGATGAGCTTGTGGGAGTAGATGTCCAGCAGCCCGAGGGCGAGCAGCCGGTCACCTTCGGGTGCGAACATGTCGGTGCCCATCGCCCGGGACACGTGCTCCTGGAGCAGCGGGATGCCAACTGCCATGGCCGTGACCAGCGCGGCCCTGATCCTCCGGTCGACGGCGGGCGGATCGGGGCGGGTTTCGTCGGCACGTGCGAGCCACTGCTCGGTCAGGGTCACCATCTCGTCGAAGATGGGCCCTGCCGTGGCGGACCCGTCGACCAGAGCACGCGCGATATACCGCTGGAACCGCTTTGATGCGCGATGGGCGCCGGCCGCGTCGCCCGGATCACCGAGGAGCTGGGCGTTGACGCGGCGCAGCATCCCGGACACGTATTCATCGCATGCCCTGCGCAGTTCCTCCTTTGACCCGAAGTGGTGCCGGAGCAGTCCGGGCGACACGCCGGCGGTCTGGGCGATGCTTCGGATGGTGGCACGTTCGTACCCCTCGTCTGCGAAGTGCCGGAGGGCTGCTTCGCGGATCCGGGCACGAGCGGTGAGATCCTCGAACGCGGCGGCTCCCTCGCCGGGCGAGTACATCGCCGCTGCGGGCGGATCTGGGTGGCCGCTGGTCATTCTCCTTGCAAGTCCCGTCGATTGAACGCGATGCCGCCGGTCAGGGCGCTCGCGACACCGATAGCGACCATGACGCCATTTGCCTCCCAGTGTGGCGGCACGGCGGGGGCTGACGCCATCTGATGGAAGACCGAGGTGTCGAGTACCCAGTGGCTGGTGGCGCCGATACCGCCGATGATGACGACGAGCAGCGACCAGCCCAGCAATGCGTAGACGGCGATCGGCGTTACCCGGGGCCGTAGCCCGAGCGGCAGCACGCTGATGCCCAGGATGGCGATGGCGGGCGGGACGACATTCAGGCCCGCCTCCACCAGCGTGCCAAAGCTCAGCCCGGCGTGCTGGCTGGCCGCGCCGAGCCAGGCGAAGACACCTGCCGCCACGCCGCCTGCCAGCAGGGCGACGACGGCCACCAGGAGCCGCCCGGCAAGCCACCAGGAACGAGAGACCGGACGGGCCAGGAGGTGATCGAGCCGTCCCGCTGACTCTTCCGAGCGTGCCGCGGTGATCTGGCCGGCGGCGGCGAATGCGGCCAATACCGCCAGGATGAGGAAGCACACGCCGAGCGCCGCGTCGGCACCGGTCCCCGGCGCGCCGAGCTTCGAGAATACCTGCTGCACCGATGCCCCCGAGATAGTTGTGCCGGCTGATCTGGCGATGAGCCCGAACAGCAGTCCCGAGACCGCGATCGCTGCCCACCAGCTCAGCACGGCGGGCCGGGCCAGCCGGATCGCAAGGCCGGTGGGCCCGGAGAGCAGCCGCAGATGCGGCCGGCCGCTCGCCCGGTCTGGCACGACGCCCGCCCCCACGTCGCGGGTTCCGGCCAGCCGCACGGCGACGGCGGCCAGCACCGCGGTGAAGGCGATAACCGGCAGCAGCGCCAGTGGCTGGGGCGCGGTGAGCGGCTGGAGTTCCTCCACCCAGCCGAGCGGGGATGCCCAGATCAGCCCGTGCAGGCCCACTCCCGCGTCGGCGATCATCCGCACGGCGTAGCTAACCCCGAGGAACCACGCGGCATAGGAGGCGGCCTGACGGCGGGTGGCGGCCAGCTGGCTGGTGAGCGCGCCGGCCGCCAGGAACATGACCGCGGTCGCCGCCATGGCAAGGGCGAAGTAGAGCGCCGCTCCGGCCGCGATGCCGACGCTCGAGTCCAGGCCGGTGAGCACGGTAAGGAGGCCAGTGAGCGCCCACAAGGTGAAGACGCCGGCGCTCAGGCCGCCGAGCGCCTGGACGGCGGCACCTCTGCGGGTGATCTGGCCGGCGAGCAGGAGTTCCCACCGCCCGTTGTCCTCCTCGCCGCGCAGCAGCCTGGTGCTGGTCAGCAGTCCCCACACGGCGCCGAGGAACATGAGCGTCATCGAGATCTTGAAGACGGTGAAGCCGGCAACGGTCTGGAGCTGCGGGGCCGGCCCGAACAGGGCGCTCGTCGCCTTGTTCGATCCGTAGGCTGCCGCCAGCGCGTCTCGCTGCGCCGGCGTCTTGTAGATCCTGGTGTAGCTGACGGCCGACGAGGCGATGGCGATGCCGAAGATGTATCCCCAGATGACCCCCGAACGGACGGATTTGCGGGCGGTCAGCCAGGCGACGACGGTGCCGGGCGACCGTCCCATCCGGCCCGGCGCCCGGGCCGCGAGCTCAATGGACACTCTGCTGCGCCCCCTGCTCCTGGCGGTGGCCGCCGTACTGCGCGAGGAACAGCTCCTCGAGTGAGGGCTCGCGGCTTATCAGCTCCGTGACGCCGGCGGCGGCCAGGACCTTCAGCAGCGGCGCGACCGGTCCGCGCACGTGACAGCGGACCACCCGCCCGGCTGCCGCTGCCGAGATCACCCCGGGCACGCCCGAAAGGTCGGGGACCGCACCGTCGAAGGTCGCCTCCACGGTGAGCGCGCTGAGATGCCGCAGCTGCGCCAGCGTCCCTATCTCCACGAGTTTTCCCGCTCGCAGGATGCCCACCCGGTCACACAGCGCCTCGACCTCGCTCAGGATGTGCGAGGACAGGAAGACGGTCTGGCCGCGATCGCGTGCCTCGCGGATGCTGTGCCGGAACGCCTGCTCCATCAGCGGATCGAGCCCGCTCGTCGGCTCGTCGAGGACGAGCAGGTCGGCGCGGGTCATCAGGGCGGCAATCAGGATGACCTTCTGCCGGTTCCCCTTGGAGTAGGCACGGACCTTCTTGGCAGGATCGAGGTCGAACCGGGTAACCAGCTCGTCCCGGTAAGCCTCGTCGACATGGCCCTGGACGCGCCCGAGGAGGTGGAGGGTCTCGGCGCCGGTAAGGGACGGCCACAGGTTTGCCTCGCCGGCCACGAAAGCAAGGCGGCGGTGGGTCTCGACGGGCTGGCGCTGGCAGTCGAGACCGAAGATCTCGCCGCGCCCCCCTGTCGGGTTGATGAGCCCCAGCAGCAGGCGGATCGTCGTGGTCTTACCAGCGCCGTTGGGGCCGAGGTAGCCGACCACCTCGCCCTGGGCAATCTCAAGATCGAGGTGATCAAGGGCCGCGACATCGCCGTAGCGCTTGGTCAGCCCCTCCGTGCGTATGGCCGTAGCTCCCACAGGCGACTGTCTCCGTCCGCCGAACTACACAAGAATATAGGACACCATCCAGATGTATAGCATACCCCGCCCGGCCTACCTGCGGAATGCAGGTGCGGCAGGTCCCCGGCGGTGTCCGGGAGCCGGGCCGGAGGGGTGGCGGACGCGGCAAAAGGGGCCCGCGCCGGGGTGGTCGCGGCCCCCGGCATTCCCGCACTGGCCTCCCCAAGCCCGATCACGTGGAACTATAGGGCCATGAAAGGACGTGTGCTGGTCGTCGATGACGACGCGGCCCTCGCAGAAATGCTCGGGATCGTGCTCCGCGGCGAAGGCTTCGAGCCGACCTTTGTCTCCGACGGCGACAAGGCGCTGGACATGTTCCGTGACACCCGGCCGGATCTGGTGCTTCTGGACCTGATGCTGCCGGGCACCGACGGGATCGATGTCTGCCGCCAGATCCGGACCGAGTCCGGGATACCGATCGTCATGCTGACGGCCAAGACCGACACGGTGGACGTCGTCCTGGGCCTTGAGTCGGGCGCGGACGACTACCTGGTCAAGCCGTTCAAGTCCAAGGAACTGGTGGCCCGGATCCGGGCCCGGCTGCGCCGGACCGACGAGCCGGCGCCGGAGATGCTCCAGATCGGGGACATCAGCATCGACGTGGCCGGCCATTCGGTCAAACGGGACGGCGAGGCGCTGAGCCTCACCCCGCTCGAATTCGACCTTCTGGTGGCCCTGGCCCGCAAGCCGCGCCAGGTCTTCACCCGCGAGGTGCTGCTCGAGCAGGTCTGGGGCTACCGGCACGCCGCCGACACCAGGCTGGTCAACGTGCATGTCCAGCGGCTGCGGGCCAAGATCGAAAAGGACCCGGAGCGGCCGGAGGTCGTCGTGACCGTGCGTGGCGTCGGTTACAAGGCCGGCCCCGCCTGACCGGACGTGCCGCCCGGCCGGACGTGCCGCCCGGCCGGACGTGCCGCCCGGCCGGACGTGCCGCCCGGCCGGACGTCCCGGTTCGCCGGTGAAACCCTGGCTGAACCAGCGGGAGCGGCTTATGCTGCTCCCGATGAACGATGACGGGGGGGCCTGCGCCTAGCTCAGCCGCCGACACGCAGAAGGGCCGGGGCGAGCCGGGTGCCGGTGGCGCGGCCCGCGTCGGTGGTGCGCCCCCGCGCCGGAAGCGCAAGGGCTGGTACAAGGTCGTCCGCCAGTCGCGGCTCGCGAAACTGGCCGCACGCCGGCTGCCCCGCCGTGCGAAGCGGGTCCTGCGCGCGGGGCGGAAGTGGCAGCGTGCACGGGCGGAGGAGCTGCGCTTCCGCTGGCGCCGGTCGCTCCAGCTGCGGGTCGTCACCACGACGCTGGCCCTGTCGGCTCTGGTCATCGTCGTGCTCGGCTTCTTCCTCACCCAGCAGATCTCCGACGGGCTGCTGCTGAACAAGGAGAGGTCCGCGACGGCCCAGGTGTCGCAGGGCCTGACCGTGGCCCAGAGCAGTCCCGGGCTCAGCCGGTCGCCCTCGTCTGCCGCGGTCGCCGACAGCTTCCTCTACCCGACCGCGCAGGAACTGCAGAACGCCAGCGGCAGCAACAGCACCTATGACGTCGTGATCGAGGTGAGCCAGGGCCGGGTCGCCTCCCCCGTCTACACCCAGGGTGTGTCGGGCGGTGCCGATCCCGCGGCGAGCATCCCCGCCGCCCTGGCGGCCAGTGTGGCGGCGGAGCAGGACCACGGCGGGGCCAGCAAGATGTACTACGCGCCGACGATGATCGTGTCGGCGCTGGGCCGCACCAGCCAGCCCGGGCTCGCGGTCGGGACGCCGCTGGGCAACTACTACCAGCTCTACTACCTGTTCCCGATGCGGCAGGAGCAGCAGACGCTCCAGCTGGTCCAGGGCACCCTGATCGGAGCCGGGCTGGCGCTGATCGTGCTGCTCGCCGTGATCGCCTCGCTGGTGACGCGGTGGGTGGTCATCCCGGTCCGGCACGCGGCGCAGGCGGCGCAGCGGCTGACCGCGGGCCGCCTCGAGGAACGGATGCGGGTCCGCGGCGCCGACGACCTGGCCGCGCTCGCGACGTCCTTCAACGACATGGCGGCGAGCCTGCAGGAAAAGCTCCGCGAACTCGAAGAGCTGTCCAAGCTGCAGCGGCAGTTCGTCTCCGACGTCTCACACGAGCTGCGGACCCCGCTGACCACGATCAAGATGGCCGCCGAGGTGCTGCTCGAGGCCAAGGACACCTTCGATGTCTCCGCGGCCCGCTCGGCCGAGCTGCTGCAGGGACAGCTCGAACGCTTCCAGGACCTGCTCGAGGACCTGCTGGAGATCAGCCGGCACGACGCGAACGCCGCCACCCTCGACGCCGACTCCGTCGATATCAGCGATCTCGTGCGGCGGGCCGCTGACGACGCGCAGCAGCTTGCCGAGCGCCGCGGCGGCCGGATCGAGTTCCGGCTGCCCGCCGAGCCGTGCATGGCCGACGCGGACCGCCGCCGGGTCGAGCGCATCCTGCGCAACCTGCTCGTCAACGCGGTCGAGCACGGGGAGGGAAACGACGTCATCGTCAGCGTGGCCGGCGACCGTGACGCGGTCGCGGTCGCGGTGCGTGACCACGGGGTGGGCCTGAAACCAGGACAGGACCAGCTCGTCTTCGACCGCTTCTGGCGCGCCGACCCGGCCCGCGCCCGCACGACCGGCGGAACCGGGCTCGGCCTGGCCATCGCGCTGGAGGACGCCCAGCTGCACGGCGGATGGCTGCAGGCGTGGGGCGTGCCGGGGAAGGGCTCCGTCTTCCGGCTCACGATCCCGCGCGTCGCCGGGCAGAAACTCGTCGGCTCGCCGCTGCCGCTGGTCCCCGACGACACCAACGTCGTCCCGGGCCTCGGCAACGTGGTCTCCGGCGGTCTGGTCCTCGGGGCCACGGCCCCGCCACCGGGGGCGGTCTCCGGTGATGAGACCGGGCCGCTCGGCCGCGCCAACCCTGTCGGCGGGACCGGGGTGGCCACACGTGGCTAGCGCGCCCCGGATGGGGCAGGCAGGGCGGGGACAGGCAGGGCGGGGACAGGCAGGGCGGGGACGAACGGCGTGGCTGGCGGCGGTCACGGTGGCGTGCGGGCTCCTGCTCGCCGGGTGTGTCACCGTGCCGACCAGCGGTCATGTGCAGGCCGTGAACGTCACGCAGGGCGGTACGGGCGGCGGCCAGTACTATCTGCAGCCGATCCCGGTCCCGCCCCGGCACGGCTGGACACCGCAGCAGATCGTGTCGGGCTTCCTGGCCGCCAACGCCAGCTTCGCCAGCGGTCACGCGGTCGCGCGCGAGTACCTGCTCCCGGCGGCCAGCGGCCGCTGGCACCCGGGATGGGCGGTGACGGTCTTCGGCCAGAGCCCGAGCATCGTCACCCCGGTGCGCGGCTCGCCGTATCCGGGCAGGACGGCCGCCACGACCGTGGTCGAGGTCAGCGGCCCGGTCCTGGGCACGGTGTCGGGCACCGGGCAGTACGCGATCTCATCGCAGGGCCAGTCCGCGGCGCAGGAGAAGTTCGTTCTCATGCGCCAGGACGGGGAGTGGCGGATCTCCAGCCTGCCCAGCGTCGTGCTGCTGACCGAGGCTGACTTCCTGCACGTCTACCAGCCGCGCAACATCTACTTCTTCGACCCCGCGATGCAGGTGCTCCTGCCCGATCCGGTGTACGTGCCGCAGGAGGCCACCCCCGCGGATCTGGTCACCCAGCTCCTGCAGGTGCTGCTGGCCAAGCCGTCGGGCTGGCTGCTCAATGCCGCGCAGACGGCGTTCCCGCCGGGCACCAGGCTGGTGAACGTGTCCCTCGACGGCGGCATCGCCATCGTGAACCTCAGCGGCCCAGTGGCCAGCGCCAGCGGCCAGGCCCTTCGGCAGATGTCCGCCCAGCTGCTGTGGACCCTGGCCGGCTCCAGTTCGGATGAGCCGTCGATCCAGTCGGTGGAGCTGGAGGTCAACGGGACGCCGTGGACGCTGCCCGGATCGGGCAGCCCCGTCCAGCAGATCGGTTCCTACAGCAGCTACGTTCCCTCCGCGGCGGCGCACGCCAGCTTCTACTACGCCGACAGCCGGGGTGCGGTGCGCTCGCTGTCCGGCACCGTACAGGCCAACGCGCCGCAGGGGGCGTCGGCGCCCGGCCAGGCGGGGACGGGACAGATCCCGCTCACCCAGGTCGCCATCTCGCCCAACGGTCACTACGTGGCCGGGCTCGGCCCGGGCGGCGCCCTCTACACCGGCAGCCTGACCGGGAGCGCCAGGCTGGCTCAGCGGGCCACCGGCACCTTCACCTCCCTGAGCTGGGACACCCACGACAACCTGTGGGCGACGGGCAACGGCCAGGTCTGGCTGGTGCCCGGCCGCAGCGGTGCGCCCGTCGAGGTGGCCACCATGCTGCCGTCCGGTAAGCGGGTCACCGCGCTGAGGGTGGCCCCGGACGGGGTGCGCTGCGCCATGCTCGTCACCGGGAGCGGCGGGTCGCAGCTCATGCTCGCCGCGATCGTGCACTCCGGATCGCAGGCCTTCGTCGGCCCGGCGGTCCCGATCAGCTCGCAAAACGGCAACTTTACCGCTCTGACCTGGTATGACGCGGACCATGTGATCGCGCTGAGCCGGTTGTCGGGCAACCCGGTGCTGGACGAGGTCGCCGTCAACGGCGAGACGCTCGTGCCGATGCCCGCCGAGGAGGGGACGGTCTCGATCACCGCCGACGGCTCCGCCAACCCGCTGGTCGCCGGGCTGTCCAGCGGGCAGATGACCACTCTGGCGGGCCTGGGCGGGCTGTGGAGCGGAGTCGTCGGAGCGGGCCTGGCCCCGGCCTATCCGGGCTGACGGCGTGCCGATTCCTGTCCGTTACGGGAACTTGGCCTGTCCGTTATGGGAAATCAAAAGCCTAGCTGCGACGTTCTGTAAAGATTCGATTACTGCTTGCTTACGATTCCCTCCTGACAATCGGCCCGGATAGGACTAGGTTCGTGTCATGGCACCCGTCCGGGTCCGTGGTTGCGTCACGCTGGGCCCCTTGGGCAAGACCCAAGGGCAGGACCCGGCGTGGCAAGCCGATGCCAGCCGCAGGCTAAACGGCCCACGTAAGGCGACTTCTCGTCGACCGATCACGGTGCGGCTTAGAGGTAAGTCCTGCCCCGCCAGCGAACACCGGGTTCGCCGGGCCGGGAGAAGGGCAGTAGTGGCCACAGAGCTGCCGCGAACCCCTCAGCAGGCGGATGTGGGGACGAAGACCAGGTCGGCCGGACGGGTGCTCACCGGACAGTCGCCCGGAGCGACAATCGGCAGTAGAGGGGATCGCAATGGACATCATCTTCAAGGGCCGGCGCACTGAACATCCCCGAGCGCTTCCGCGAGCACGCGGTCGGCAAGCTCGTCAAGATCGGGAAACTGGATCAAAAGGCGATCAGGATCGATGTGGAGGTGACAAAGGAGCCCAACCCGCGGCAGTCAGGGCGCCGGGAACGGGTTGAGCTCACTATCCGGTCGCGCGGCCCCGTGATTCGCGCGGAGGCGGCCGCTGATGACCGTTACACGGCTCTTGACCTGGCCTTCGCCAAACTCGAAGCCCGGCTGCGCCGGGCCTGCGACCGGCGGAAGGCGCGCCACTGCGAACGGGATCTCGTCCGGGCCGGCAGCGCGGCGGGGGCCGCGCCCGCGGCACCGGATGCCAGCCTGCCCGGCGTGGCGGATACACCGGAAGCGGCGGTTCCCGGCCTGCCCGGCGGCCCGGCGCTGGCGGGCAACGGCAACGGCCACGGGCTGCCCCGGCTGGGGGGCCCGCAGACGCGGGAATGGCGCGATGACGGCCCGCTGGACGGCGAACCTGGCGGGCCCTACGAGCCCGACGGGGAGGAGTCCGCGGCCGCGCGCCTCGTGCCGATCCAGATGGAGGGGGACGGCCCGCTGGTTGTCCGGGAGAAGCTGCACCCGGCCGAGCCGATGACGATCGACCAGGCGCTGCTGGAGATGGAGCTCGTCGGGCACGATTTCTATCTCTTCCATGACCGCGAGCGCGACCTGTTCAGCGTCGTGTACCGGCGCCGGGGTTACGACTACGGTGTGATCCGATTGATGGAAGGCTCCGCGTAAGAGGCTGACGCGGGAAGCGGTACCGGGTACCGGGTACCGGTAGCCGGCGGTGCGGCTCAGGCCCGGCGCGCCTGATTTGCGCGGCGTGCCATGGCTCGGCCAGAGTCCGTGGATATGAGGGTCATGTCCATCAGGCCAGAATGGGCCGCCGCGGCCGGTACCCGGGCCACCGGGCCACCGGGCCCGGTGATCGTAGGTGGGAGGAGACAGCGTGAGCGAGGGTTCCGGTGCTCCCGGCGGTGAGCGGGCCAGCGGGAAGGCTTCCCCCGACCCGATTCGTGTGCTGATCGCCGATGATCACGCGCTCTTCCGGCGGGGGCTGGAGATGGTCCTGGCCGAGGAGCCCGGCATCGAGCTGGTGGGCCAGGCCAGCGACGGCGCCGAGGCGGTTGCCCGGGCCGGTGAGTCCCTCCCCGACGTGGTCCTGATGGACATCCGCATGCCGAAAACCAGCGGTATCGAGGCGGCGCGGGCGATGAAGGAGGCCGCGCCCAGTGCCAAGATCGTGATGCTGACCATCAGCGACGAGGAGGAAGACCTCTTCGAGGCGATCCGGTCAGGGGCCAGCGGTTACCTGCTCAAGGACATTCCGCTCGACGAGGTGGCTGACGCCGTGCGGGCCGTGCACGGCGGCCAGTCGCTCATCAACCCCTCCATGGCCGGCAAGCTTCTCACCGAGTTCGCCACCCTGGCCCGCCGCGACTCCGACGAGGAACGCCCGCAGCAGGTTCCCGCGCCCAAGCTCACGGACCGGGAGATGGAGGTCCTGAAGCTCGTCGCGCGGGGCATGAACAACCGCGACATCGCCAAGGAACTGTTCATCTCCGAGAACACGGTGAAGAACCACGTCCGCAACATCCTGGAGAAACTTCAGATCCACTCCCGGATGGAAGCCGTCATGATCGCCGTCCGCGAAAAGCTAATCGAGTTCAGCTAGTACTGGCCCGGTACTCATCGGCCCCCGGACGCAGACACTCATCATTACGTGCCGGACGCAGTCATCATTACGGACCGCAGGGGGTGCCCTCTTCGGAGCTATGCAGCAAAGTGGTTGTTCTGGCATGATCTGCTCTGCAATTTCGGCTGGCGGCAGGGGTTGACGCAACGCCATTGACTTAAGGGGTTTGGCCGGTGAACTGGGATGTTACGTGTGCGGCCTGCGTCAGCCCGTGGTGGCGGTGTCCCGCGCTTGTCCGGCGTGTCGCGGGCGTAGATCGGCTGGAATGAGCGGCGGCTCCTGGTATGAGGACTGATGTCTGAAGTCAGTTCTAGCCCAGGAGCCGTGCATGGAGTTCTACCCGACTTTGCCTGCTGACGCCAGCCCAGTGGCCGGTGGCATGGATGCTCGCGGCGTGAGGCCGGGGATCGTCGCGGTGCGGCCCGCTGACCTGCGCCGTCCCGGCCGGGGCGGGGTGTCGGCTTTGCTGCCCGGCCCGGCGGGCCGGCCGGTGACTTCAGGTGAGGATCTGGTGTTCTGCCATCAGGTGACGGTCGCGCCAGCGGTGGTGCGGCGCAGCGGCGATGTGCAGGCCGGCGGCTGGCTCCCCGGTCACGTCACCCTCGGCCTGCTTGAGGCATACCTGCCGGCTGGGGAGATCGAGGAGCTGGTGGAGGATTTCGGCTGCGCAGAGGAACGGCAGCGGCTGCTGCCGGCCGCGATGACGGTCCGGCTGCTGGTGGCGATGACCTTGATGCCGGACGCGCCGGTGCCGGAGGTGACCTTGCGGGTGGCCGGGCTGCTGGCGTGCCTGCCGTGGGCGCGGCCCTGGCACGTGCCGGGTACCGAGGCGGTCACCCGCCGCCTGGACATGATCCCCGCGGAGCTGTCCGGGGCGCTGTTCTGGCTGGTCGCCGGGCCGATCGCCGATCCGGGTGCGCCGGGGATGCGGTGGCGGGGGCTGCTGCTATGCGCCCTGGACGGGTTCCAGGTCCGGGTCCCGGACACCAAGGCGAACCGGAAGTATTTCGGCTCGTCCGGCACCGCGGATAACTCGTCGCCGTTTCCCCAGGTCCGGGCCGTCATACTCACTGCCGCACGGGCCAAGGCCACCCTCGGCATGGAGTTCGGCCCCTCCTGCGACGGGGAGCAGACCCTGACCCGGCGGCTGGCCAGATCCCGTCCCGGGATCTTCGCGGCGGGCCGGCTGATCCTGATGGACCGCAATTTCCCGGGATTCGCCCTGATCAAGGCGATCCGCGCCCAGGGCGCGCACCTGCTGATGCGGATGAAGTCCGATATCGTCCTGCCGCTGCTCAAGGCACTGCCGGACGGCTCGTATGAGTCCTTCCTGTCCGACGGCGCCGACCGCATCCCGGTCCGCGTCGTGGAATACGACGTGAAAGTCCCCGGCCCGGGCGGCGCCGGGGACGAGCTGTACGCTCTGGCCACCACGCTGACGGACTGGCAGGCATACCCCGCCGCGGAACTGGCCGCCTGCTACCCGGACCGGTGGGCCGCGGTGGAAACCGTCATCGGCGAGGACAAGTCCGCGATCACCGGCGCGGGCCCCTCCCGCGGCCCGATCCTGCGCTCGTCGTCCCCGCACCAGGTCACCCAGGAGATGTGGGCCTGGATCACCGCCACCCAGCTGGTCCGCATCCACGGCTGCCACGCCATCCAGGCCGGCACGGCCGCCCAGCTCACCGCCGCTCCCGGCAGCGAGCCGAAGGCGCCGGCCACGCCCGCCCGGGTGTCGTTCACGACCGCCCGCCGCGAGGCCGTCCGCTCGATGACCCAGACCCTGGCGCCCGCGACTGCCCCCGCCTCAGTGCTCGCTGCCGCCGCCGCGCTGGCCAGCTCCCGGATCCTCGCCGCCCTGCTGCCCGTCCGGCCGCCCCGCCACCGCGAACGGTGCACCAAGGGCCGCCAGCAGTTCCCGTCCTCGCCGGCCACCGGGCGGGTACCCGCCAGCACCGGCGAGGCCACCATCACCATCTACCCCGCCGGGCAGATCATCTACGCCGGCGCCCGCACCGCTCCTGCAGCCAGCCCGGCCTCCGGCGACACTTCCTAACCCGGTCATCCTGCATAAACGACCCGGAAGGAGAAACCCCGTCCCGGCCCGTGGAACCGGCGCCCCCCCCGGAGCGACATCCGGGCTACTGTCATGCCCACCGCCACAGCAAAACGCCCAGGAAAACCCATACGGGCATACACGGCCGATACAACCCATAGAACACCTAACACCTAAAAGCGATGGCGTTGGGGGTTGACGTGCCGCTGAGGGGTAGTTACCGCTACGTTTGGCGCACAGCGACCGGAAGGAAGCGCGGACGATGAGCGTGCATCTTTCCGCTCCCGATGCCGCCGAGGTCGTAGACTTCGGGCCGATTAGCCTGCGGATACTGGAGGACGGCAGGCATACCGGCCACCGGGTCGGTGTCATCTGGAGCTCACTTCCCCCGGGTACGCCCGGGCCGCCGCAGCATATCCACCGCGAGCACGATGAGACGTTCTTCGTAGTGTCCGGTACGGTGCGGTTCACCTCCGGTACCGAGGAACTCGACGTGCCCGCCGGCGATCTGCTCACCACGCCGATTGGCACCCCCCATACGTTCTCCAACCCAGACCCTGACCAGCCGGCGACAATGCTGTGCACGGTCACACCCGACCGGTACGTCAACTACTTCCGCGAGTTGAGTGCGCTGGCCAGGCGTGGTGAAGCAGTTGACCCGAACGCGATTTTCGAAGTGATGAGCCGCTACGCCACTGAGCCCTACCGACCCTGACCACACGGCCCGGGCTGCGCCAGCCAGTTCCACATCCCGCCCGGCCAGGTCCCCGCCTGGTCGCCGTCGGTGACCGCTTCGCAGAGGAGTCAATCCAGTCGGCAGCCAACGCCTGGACCGACGACGAGCTCAGCGACTCGCCGTAACCCGCGCGGGGTGCTCCTGGAGACCTCGGTTGGGCATAGCTCCCGGAGCCTCGCTGCGCTTTCCGCAGGTTCAACCCGCTCCAGCTCGACGCGGTCGCAGCCGACCCACGCGGCGGCCTCGCGCAGCGCGCGGGCCATCGGCTCCGCCACCGAAGGCCGGTCGAGGGAGACCTGGCGCGCGACGAGCGTCGTGCCCCGGCGCACCGGATCCACCCGGCCGACCAGGCGCCCCCCGGCGAGCAGCGGCATGACGAAGTACCCGTGCACGCGCCTGGCCTTCGGCACGTAGGCCTCCAGGCTGTGCTCGAAGCCGAACAGCCGCGCCGTCCGCTTCCGGTCCCAGATGAGCGAGTCGAACGGCGAAAGCAAGGTGACCCGGTGCCGTTCCCGGCTGGCGCTGTCCGCGGCGGCCAGCGCGGCCGGGTCGGCCCACGCGGCGACGCTACCCCGCGTCCCGGGGATCGTGACCGGCGCCAGCCCCGCCGCCCGCGCGGCGTCGTCCAGCGCCGCCGTGCGGGCATGGCCGCTCGGCAGCCGCCGCTGCAGCCGGTGGTAGTCGGTCAGGTCGTTGTACGTGGCCACGCCGAGGGCCCGCGCGGCTACGCCCACGAGATGGCTCACGCACTCCTCGTCGGACGGATCGGTGTTCAGCAGGTCCGCCGGGACGACCCGCTCCGCCAGGTCGTACACCCGGCGCCAGCCGGTCCGCCGGACGCAGACGAGATCGCCGATGTCGAGCAGCCACTCGGCGGCGACCTTGACCTCGGACCAGTCCCACCAGGGACCGCCGCCCTTCGCGCCACCGAGCTGGGTGGCGGTCATCGGGCCCTCGGCCGCCACGCGCGCCAGGACCTCCGCGCACACCCGCGGGGAGACCTCGTGCCACCGCATGCCGCGGGCCCGGAACCACCGCCGGCGGAAGGCGTAGTACGGCCACTCCCCGATTGGCAGCACGCAGGCGGCGTGCGCCCAGTACTCGAACGCCGACGGATGGGCCGGGTTCCAGTACGCGCGCTCGATCCGGTCCCGGGGGACCGGCCCGAGGCGCGCGTAGGCAACCAGCTCGTGGGACCGGGCGAGCACGCTGATCGTGTCCAGCTGGACCCCGCCCACCCGGCGCAGCATCGCGGGCACACCGCCGCTGCGGGCCGGCACCCCGATGAACCCCTGCGCGTGTAGCGTCATCCGCCGGGCGTCATCAAGGCTGAGGGCCACCGCCGCCGTCGGGGAAACGGGAGAGGGCGACGTGACCGTGGCGGCTGGGGTATCCGGGGACATGGGGGCCGCAGGGCCCGGACGGTCGGCGTGGGAAAGGCTCGGCACGGAACCCGAGCGTAGCCGGAGGGGGTGACATTACCCGGGGCCGGCGCCACCGATGATCAGGCGCCCAGCAGGGCCCGTTCGGCATCATTCATGCCCAGCGGCGCAGGGGCGGACGGTCCGATCCGGAACGGTGCCCCGGCCGCCGGTCAGTACCAGTCTTCGGACATCTTGGCCAGCGCGCCGACGCCAAGGCCGACCACCGTGATCGCGGCCCCGGTCCAGAACAGCCACCAGGTCGGGGTGGGGACCATCGCCACCCCGCCGATGATGAAGCCGATGGTGATGATCGTGACGGCGACCCACGACACGGGGCGGCCGTGGAACGACTCGTGGGCCAGGGCCATGGCGTGCCCGGCCGGTGAGTCCTCCGGAGCGGGCCCGACGGTTTCCGGAGCCTGCCCGACCGTGCCGCCGGCGGCGCCCGCCAGCATCCCCGATACCGGCTGCTCGGTCATTGCTTTGCTCCTCTCGTCCCGCACCGGCTCCGCATTCCGGGCCCGGCACGCGCGTCCCTTGCCGTCGCTGCGACACATATTATTGTGGGGCAGGCATGCGGGGGCTACCACTGGTCTCCGTGCACGAAGAGTCCGTCCCTGCCGCGGCGGGACTTCCGTACGGGCTCGGTTTCGGGGCGTGACTCGCCTACCATGACTGTCGGGGCGCATGCCCCGCATCCCAGGGCCCGGCCGGCCCGGCGAGGACGGGCCGCCCGGGACGCAGGGCGCCTTGGGCGTCGGCGGCCGTCAGCTCAGACAATTCGCGAGGAGCGCGACAAGAAGTGCCAGTCATCCTAGACAGCGTCCTTCGTGCTGGCGAAGGAAAGATTCTTCGCAAGCTCAAGCGGATTGCCGGGCAGGTCAACTCGATCGAGGACGATTTCGTCGCGATGAGCGATGCTGAGCTGCGCGGCATGACCGACGAGCTGAAGCAGCGGCATCAGGACGGCGAGTCGCTGGACGATCTGCTCCCGGAGGCGTTCGCGACCGTTCGCGAGGCCGCGAAGCGGACGCTCGGCCAGCGCCACTTCGACGTCCAGCTCATGGGCGGCGGCGCGATGCACATGGGCAACATCGCCGAGATGCGGACCGGTGAGGGCAAGACCCTCACGTCGGTCCTCCCGGCGTACCTGAACGCGCTGGCCGGCCAGGGCGTGCACGTCGTCACGGTCAACGACTACCTGGCCAAGCGCGACGCCGAGTGGATGGGCCGGGTGCACCAGTTCCTCGGCCTCGAAGTCGGCGTGATCCTGTCCGAGATGCCGCCCGAGGAACGCCGCAAGCAGTACGCGGCCGACGTGACCTACGGGACCAACAACGAGTTCGGCTTCGACTACCTGCGCGACAACATGGCGTGGAGCCTCGAAGACTGCGTCCAGCGCGGCCATCATTTCGCGATTGTGGACGAGGTTGACTCGATCCTCATCGACGAGGCGCGGACGCCCCTGATCATCAGCGGCCCCGCCGAGCAGAGCGCGCGGTGGTACGTCGAGTTCGCCAAGATCGTGCCGCGGCTGCGCCGGGGTGAGGACGGCGAGGGCGACTACGAGGTCGACGAGAAGAAGAAGACCGTCGGCATCCTCGAGTCCGGCGTGGAGAAGGTCGAGGACACCCTCGGCATCGACAACCTCTACGACCCGGTGAACACCCCGCTGGTCAGCTTCCTCAATAACGCGATCAAGGCCAAGGAGCTGTACAAGCGGGACAAGGACTACGTCGTGATGAACGGCGAAGTCCTCATCGTCGACGAGTTCACCGGGCGCATTCTGCACGGCCGGCGCTACAACGAGGGCATGCACCAGGCCATCGAGGCCAAGGAAGGCGTGCAGATCAAGGACGAGAACCAGACCCTCGCCACGATCACGCTGCAGAACTACTTCCGGCTCTACGACAAGCTCGGCGGCATGACCGGTACGGCCATCACCGAGGCCAACGAGTTCCATCAGATCTACAAGCTCGGCGTGGTGCCGATCCCGACCAACAAGCCGATGATCCGGGCCGACGAGTCGGACGTCGTGTACCAGAACGCAGTCGGCCAAGTTCGAGGCGTGCGTCGAGGACATCGTGCAGCGGCACGGCAAGGGCCAGCCGGTCCTCGTCGGCACGACCAGCGTGGCGAAGTCGGAGATCCTCTCCACCATGCTCAAGCGCCGTGGCGTCGCGCACGAGGTGCTGAACGCCAAGTACCACGAGCGTGAGGCGACGATCGTGGCCATGGCCGGGCACAAGGGCGGGGTCACCGTGGCCACCAACATGGCTGGCCGCGGCACCGACATCATGCTCGGCGGTAACCCCGACTTCATCGCTGACCTGGAACTTCACCAGCGCGGCCTGTCCCCGCTGGAGACGCCGGAGGACTACGAGGCCGCCTGGCCCGAGGCGGTCGCGAAGGCCAAGCGTGCCGTGGCCGAGGAACACGAGCAGGTCGTCGCGGCCGGCGGCCTGTACGTGCTCGGCACCGAGCGGCACGAGTCACGCCGGATCGACAACCAGCTCCGCGGCCGGTCCGGCCGCCAGGGCGACCCGGGCGAGACGCGGTTCTACCTGTCGCTCGAAGACGACCTGATGCGGATGTTCAATTCCGACCGGGTCGCGGCGATCATGGACCGGCTGAACATCCCGGCCGACGTGCCCGTCGAATCCAAGGTGGTCACGCGCGCCATCCGGTCGGCGCAGACGCAGGTGGAGCAGCAGAACTTCGAGATCCGCAAGGACGTCCTGAAGTACGACGACGTGCTTAACCGGCAGCGCCACGTCATCTACGACGAACGGCACCGGGTGCTGGCGGGCGCGGACCTGAAGGAGCAGATCCTCCGGATGACCGATGAGGTCATCGCGTCTTACGTCGAGGGCGCCACCAGCGAGGGATTTCCCGAGGAATGGGATCTGGACAAGCTGTGGCGGGCATTCCGCCAGCTGTTCCCGATCACCATGACCGCGGCCGACATGGAGGAGGAGGCCGGCGGCAAGGCGAACCTGTCGACGGACCGCATCACCGAGGTCGTCACCGAGAACGCGCACGAGGCCTACACGAACCGCGAGGAGGATCTGACGCCCGACGTCATGCGGGTGCTGGAGCGCCAGGTCGTGCTGTCCGTCCTGGACCGCAAGTGGCGCGAGCACCTGTATGAGATGGACTACCTGCGCGAGGGCATCGGCCTGCGCGCCATGGCGCAGCGCGACCCGCTGGTGGAATACCAGCGCGAGGGTTTCGACATGTTCAACGCCATGATGGACGGCATCAAGGAAGAGTCGGCCGGGGCCCTGTTCAACCTGCAGGTGGAAGTCCAGCAGAACCCGATCACCGAAGAGGCCACCGACGCCGGTGCCGTGCCTGAAGCTCAGCCCGGTGCCGGTGCCGGTGCCGGGGGCCTGCCAGGTGCGGGCGCGGCTGGTGCCGCGCCCCAGGTGGGCGGGGGCGCAGCGGGCGGTTCTGTCTCCGGCGCGGCCACCGGGGCATCCTCCCGGGCCGCGTCCGGGACCAAGGGTGCGTCCCGGGCCAAAGCATCCGGCCCCAGGGGTACCGCGGCGTCCGGGGCCAAGAGCGGCGCCGCGTCTGGGACCGTGCGGGGCGCCGGGTCCCGGACCGGCGGCCGGCACCGGGGCGGCCCCAAGCCCGGTACCACGGACGGCGGTGAGTCGGCCCCGGTGCTTCCGGCTGGGCTGGCCCCGCCGCGCCGCAGCGGGGCACTCCGGTACACCGCGCCCTCCGTCGACGGCGGGACGCACGTGGACAGCTACGTCGAAGGCACACCCGGTGGCGACTTCGCCAACGTCGGCCGGAACGACCCCTGCCCCTGTGGCTCAGGCCGCAAGTACAAGCGCTGCCACGGCGATCCCCGCAACCGCACGACGACCTGATTTCGGAACGCCAGGCTGGACTGGTCCAGGGCGGACCGAGCAGAGCACGGCCCCTCACGTTCCGCGTGTGAGGGGCCGTGCTGGCTCACCAGATCATGTGGCTGGGCGGATCAGCATGTTGTCGCGGTGTTGCGGGCCGCGGGGTCCGTAGTCGAGGTCGGCTCCGTTGTTGCCGCTGTTGATGACCGCGGTAGGAGCGTCGAAGGGATCCATGACCGATTCGATGAAGATCAGGGTGTCGTTCGGCGCGCTGAGGGCTTTGTCCAGGTCGGCGATGGTCTTGACGACGAACGACCGCGCCGTGGTGTCCGGGCGGAACACCTTTGGCAGATCCGCGTAGGCCCAGTTCGCGACGTGGTTGAAGCGCGAGGTCTTGCCCAGCCAGCAGCGCTCGATGGTGTATCCGCCGTTGTTGATCAGGAAGATCACCGGCTTGTAGTCGTGCCGCAGCATGGTCGAGACCTCCTGCGCGGTCAGCTGGAACGAGCCGTCGCCCACGAACAGCAGGTGCCGACGGTCCGGCGCGGCGGTCAGCGTGCCGAGCAGCGATCCGACGCTGTAGCCGATCGAGCCCCAGATGACCTGGGAGACGAAGGTGCAGTCCGGCGGCAGCTGCAGCCCGGCGGAAGCGTATGACGTGCCGTCTTCGGCGATGAGCACGTCCCCGGGCCGGATGTAGCCCTGGATGGCCTGCCAGTAGGCCGCCTGAGTGAGCTTGGCCGAGCCGTCGCCATGAGCACCTGTCGCCGCTGCTGCCGCAGACCGGCCCGCAGGGCGGTTGGTGACGTGCGGGACCGCGCCGGTAACGCCGCGCAGGACCTCCGTCAGTGTCACCGCCTGGTAGTTGTCATCGCCGATGTCCACGGAGTGCCCGCGGGCGCGGATGGTGCCGGCGGGCAGCGAACCGGTGAAGTCGCCCGTGGTCAGGTCGATCGGCCGGTAGCCGATGGACAGCAGGCAGTCGCTGGTCTCGATCGCCTCTCGTACGTGCGGCTGGCTTGCCTTGCCGTTGTAGAGGCCGAGGTAGTAAGGGAACGTCTCGTCGATCACCGCCTTGGCCGTGGGCGCCACCGCCACCGGCAGCTGCGCCTTCTCGGCCAGCCTCATGACCTCTCCGGCGGCGCCGAACCGGTCCGCGTCCAGGTCCACCAGGATCGCCGGTGACCTGGCCTGCGACAGGCGGCCGGCGATCGCGGCGGTGCACGAGCGCAGCCGTTCGGGGTCGCTGGGCGGTTCTGCGAGCACCAGCGGGGCTGCCGGGACCTCGATGTCGAGGTAGCCGATGTCGGACGGCAGCTCCAGGTACACCGGGAGCTTGTCCCGCCAGGCGGTGAGGATCAGCCGGTCGATCTCGGTGACCGCGTTGTCCGGGGTCAGCCTGGCCTGGGCGGCGGTCACCTGCGCGTAGGCGCCGAGGAAGCGGTCCCAGGTGCCGTCGGCCATCGTGTGGTGCATCCCCAGGCCGCGCTCCATGGACCGGAACGGTATGGACCCGCAGACGCAGATCACCGGGACGTGCTCGCTGTAGGAGCCGGCGACCCCGTTGATCGCGCTCAGCGCGCCGACGGCGTTCGTCACGATCAGCACGGCCAGGCCGTTCAGCCGCGCGTAGCCGTCCGCCGCGTAGGACACGTTCAGCTCGTTACACGCCCCTATCCACTCCAGCGTGCCGGTGTCCTCGAGCTGCTGCAGCAGCTCCAGGTTGTAGTCGCCCGGGACACCGAAAGCATGGCTGACGCCAGCCTCCCGGATACGCCGGAGCAGGAACTCTCCCACGGTCATCGTCAAGCTCTCGCGCGTGGGACTGACCGTCGAGCGCCCAGCCGTGACAGTCATCTGCCTTCTCCCTCCGAAGCCGGGTATTTCCCTGTTCAGAAGCGCCGCTGTCGATATCAGCAAACGCCAGGGCCGCCAATGCGGGCCATCACCTGCCGGCTATGGGTATATAGCGGCCGGGATAGAGGGGTATCACTCCAGGCCTGTAAAGAGTTACTTAAGGTAGTCAAGTGACGGGTGAGGGCACCCGCTGGATCGGGGGAGAACAACAGTGAGGTCCGTGAATGGGGGGAACGCGGGGCCAGATGCCCTGGTGCGAGGTAGCGGCGGAATGCCGGCGATGACCGGGGATGGGTCTTTATCGTGATGCGCGGAAGACCAACGCCGATCTCGGTGTCTCCGCTTGGCTACGCCGACTCGACGGCGGTGCAGAGCCAGCGTGCCTGGCGGGCGGGGCGGCCCAGCGTCGCCGGCCGCGGGCTTGCCCGTTCCAGCCGTGCGGCCAAGGCGCGCGTCCGCGGCCCGAACCCGACGATGACGGCGACTTCCACGACGTCCTCCACGGGGCGAGACGTCAGGACCCGTTGCACCCGCGGCCGCTGTCCGGCGGCCAGCAAGGGACCCAGACGGCGGATGTGCGCCCGTGCGCGTTCGGTGGTCCAGGGCGTTATCTGGCTGGCAGGCCGCGAACCCGCCAGCGTTTCGGCGAGAACCTGCGCGAACTGGCTCGGCCACCGGTCAGGGTCCGCGCCACCGCTTCCTCGTTCCTGGACGGCCCGCTGGCGATGGCCCGGCGATGATGCCTCGTCCCGGCCGGGTTCCTCGCCCCGGCCGGTGCCCGGACTCTCGTTACCGCCGGCTCTTGGCTCCCCTTCTGCGTGCGACTCCCCAGCCTGCCCCGTTGCCGGATGGCAGGGAACGTCCGGTCGTGCCGGGGGGCGGGCCGCCACCTCATCGTCGTAAGGCGGCCAGGAAGCGGGCACTTCAGCGAGGTGAACCGCCATCAGATCGGGCAGCGGCCGCCCCGGGGCCGGAGCCTGGCACGGGCACGGGCACGGGCACGGCGGAACGTGCCCTGGCTGGAGACCTTCGGCAGCAGGCGAGTCGTCCATGGTTCCTCCGGGAAACCAGTTGAATGCGGTCGAGCGCCCGCCAGCACTCTTTCTAACTCGCGCCCCATTTGCGGCACATCTCAAGTCTTACCGGCCCCCAGTGACATTTTGCCTGCCCGCATACCCCTGCCCAGCTAACTTTTCATGATTGTGTGATAAAACCCGCGAATAGGGCGGAATTCTGCACACGATCATTAAATTCCTCGCGCACATTAGCGGAAAACAACTCGTGATCAAGTAAAAGACACCGCCAGGCACGGATAAGTACAAACGATCATAGGGCTATGAGCGCCGACGGCTCCGGGTAGGGAGCGAACGCGGTCGCCGCCGAGGAGCGTACGCGGGCGGCGCGAGCACGCTGGGGCTAACGCGGGCTCCGGTGAAAATAGTAAAGTTTCTTGCAAACTAGGAGTGTTATGCAAAACACCCCTGCCTCAAGCGCCTGACCTGCGATGACGCCTGCGACGAGCCGCGTTCTGCATAAGCCTCTAGGTGGGTCCGCTCAGAGAGGAGCCGTGCGCGTTGGCCGAGATGCTGATCGAGGCCGAACGCATCATGCCGGGCATCCCGGTGCCGGGCCGCACCCACGGCAACCGCCCCGGCTACGGCAACGACACCACCCGCGCCGCCGTCCCGCCGGGTGACCTCACCGCCATCACCCCGGGTCACGTCCTGGTTCGCGACGGCGTGATCGCGACGATCGGGGAGGGGCCGCCGCCGCGCCCGCCTGACGTGCGGCTGGATTCCGGGGTTCTCGTCCCGGGTTTCGTCGATCTCCAGGTGAACGGGTATTTCGGCGCCGAGTTCGAGGCGGTGCGGCCCGGCGAGTGGCGGATGATCGCCGCCCGGCTCCCGGAGACCGGGACGACCGCCTTCATGCCGACGTTCGTCACCGCCCCCGTCCCGCAGCTCGCCAGCGCCCTGGGCCAGGCTGCCCGGCTGGCCAGCGAGCCTGCCCCGGGGGCCCGGATGCTGGGCGTGCACCTGGAGGGGCCGTTCATCTCACCGCTCTGGGCCGGGGCCCACAACAAGGACTGGATGACCGATCCGGCACCCGAGGCGATCAGCGAGCTGCTCGACGCCGCCGGCGGAATCCTGAAGATCGTCACCCTGGCCCCCGAACTGCCCGGTGCCCTGGACGCCATCACCCGCCTGACCGAGGCGGGTGTCGTGGTCAGCGTCGGCCACAGTGACGCGCTCGCCAGCCAGGCGGCGGCCGCCGCCGGCGCAGGGGCGCGGATGGTGACCCACCTGTTCAACGCCCAGCGCCCGCTGCACCACCGGGAGCCGGGGGTGCCGGGTCAGGCGCTGTCGGATCCGCGGCTGACCAGCGGGCTGATCGCGGACACCCATCACGTCGCGCCGCCGGTCTGCGCGCTCGCCTTCGCGGCCGCGCCGGGGCGGATCTGCCTGGTCACGGACGCGGCGGCGTGCGCCGGAATGCCGCCGGGGACGTACCTGCTGGGTGGCGAGCCGATCGAGCTGCCCGCCGGGGACGGGACGCCACCGGTCCGGGCCGACGGAACGCTGGCGGGCTCGGCGCTGCGGATGGACGCGGCCGTGGCGAACATGGTCCGCGCAGGCGCCGGGCTGCCCGACGCGATCGCGGCCGCGACCCGGATACCCGCGGACCTTATCGGCCGGCCCGGCCTGGGCCGGATCGCCCCGGGAGCGGCGGCCGATCTGACCTGGCTAGGCGAAGGCCTGCGGGCCCAGGCCACCTGGGTGGCCGGCAAGCTGGTTTACAGCCAATGAACCGAACGAAAGTGGTGACGCGTTGCCCACGACGTCTTCGGTGACACGGATGCGGGCCCAGATCGGGAGCAGCCGCAGGCGTTGCGCGGCCTCAGTAAGGTGACCCAGACCAACTGACACAGGTCAACTGAGGTCCCGGGGGTGTGCGGTCAGGCTTCGCGGTCAGGCGGGGACGAGTCGCGGGGACGGGGCCGGCGGCCCGGATCGCGGTCGCCGCCGCCTCCGCGGCCGCGTTCGGCGCGGGCAGGTCACCCGTCCCGCGGGGGCCCAGTGGGACGCTGTGCCCGCGCCCCACGATCGAGCGGCCGTCGCCCGAGGTGGGCAGGAACCAGTGGAATGTCAGGCTCACGACGACCCTCCGGTCACGGTGCCGTTGTATGTGCTCACGATGTAGTCGCTCATGTTCACGCTGGAGGGGATCAGGCCGGCCTTGTAGAAGGCGGTCACCAGCTGCTGTTCGGCGGAGATGACGCCGCTGGTGATCGTGACCGGGTTGTTCACGTCATCCTGCGAGGCCGTCACCATGATGGAGCCCGGCAGGCCGGTCGCGTCGCCCCACAGCTTCGCCCAGGTGGCGATGTGGGTCCCGGACCAGACGTACGCCTGGTTGAGGACCTTGAGGTAGTCGCGGATCGCGGCGGCCTTGCCCGGATCGCTCAGCGCGGCGCGCGACGCCACCTCGACGAATAGGGGGCGCCGAATCCGCTGCCGTTGACGAGGATGCGGGCGCCGTCCTGTCCCACCGCCTGCTCGATGTACGGCGACCAGACGTCCCACGCGTCGACGTGCCCGGAATTGAACGCGGCCAGCGCCTCGGCGGGCTGAAGGTACTCCAGCGTCACCTGCTTCGTGGTCAGGCCGGCCTTGTTGAGCACGGTCAGCAGGTGGTAGTCAGCCGAGCTGCCCTGGGCCACCGCGATCTTCTTGCCCTTGAGCTGGGAGATCGAGGTGATCGGGGAGTTCTTGGGGACCACGATCGCGGCCGCCGCCGCGGGCGTGGTCCGGGCCCCGACGATGGCCACCTTCTCGCCGCCGGACGCGGCGAAGACCGGGGGCGCGTCGCCGACCCCGCCGATGTCGACGCTGCCGGCCCCCATGGCCTGCAGCATCGGCGGCCCGGAGGTGAAGTCGGTCCAGTTGACCTTGAACGGGAGCTTGCTGATCAGGCCGGCGGCCGTCACCAGCGCCTGGGCGCCGGTCCCCTTCTGGTCGCCGATATTGAGGGTCACCGACGAGACGTTCACCGTCGTGCCGCCGGATCCCGAACTCGACGGTGCGGACGAAGAGCCAGCCGATGGGCTCGATGCCGACGAGCACGCCGCTGCGGTGAGCACGGCCGCGGTCCCGGCGACGGCCAGCAGGACGCGCCCGCGTCTGAGCCGGTCTGGAGTAGTCATATGTGTTGTCCCTTGTTTCTCAGTCCACGTCCTGGGTGGCCACGCCCAGCTCGGTGAGCAGGCGGATTCGCAGGGCCGCGAGGTCCGGGTGGTCCCGGTCCCGCGGCCGGTCCAGCGTGATGGTGGCGGAATGCGCGATCTTGCCGTCGGCGAGCACCAGCACACGGTCGGCGAGCGCCAGCGCCTCGTCCACGTCGTGCGTGACCAGCAGGACAGCCGGCTGGTGACGCTCCCATAGCGACAGGACCAGGCCGTGCATGCTGATCCGGGTCAGCGCGTCGAGCGCGCTGAACGGCTCGTCGAGCAGCAGCAGGCCGGGGTCCCGGACCAGGGCACGGGCCAGCGCCGCCCGCTGGGCCTCGCCGCCGGACAGCGTGAGCGGCCAGGCGCCCGCCCGCGCCGCCAGCCCGACCTCAGCCAGCGCCTTTCGCGCGACCGACCGGGGATCCGGGGCGCGCAGGCCCAGGCTGACGTTGGCCCAGACCCGTTTCCACGGCACCAGCCGCGGCTCCTGGAACACCACCGACACCGGCCCGTTGACCACCAGTTCACCGGTCACGTCCCGGTCCAGCCCGGCCAGCGCGCGCAGCAGGGTGGACTTCCCCGTCCCGCTGCGGCCGATCATGGCCACGAACTCGCCGGTCCTGATCTCCAGATCCAGGTCATCGAGGACGATATGGCCGGCGAACGAACGGCTGAGCCCGCGCGTGAGTGCCACCGACCCGGCCCCCGACCCGGCCCCCGACCCGGCCACCGTCCCCGCCACCGTCCCCGCCGGGGCTGCCGCCGCCGGGGCGCCCGGAGCCGCCGGGCCGGACGTGGAGCGCCGCGCAGAGCCTCGTTCGGTGGCTAGGATTCCATGATTCCGCGTCGCCACGTCAGCGCCCTCCTCTCGATCAGCCGGACGATGTAGTCGGTCAGCAGCCCGAGAATCAGGTAGACGAACAGGGCTACGAAGATCACGTTCTGCTGGAGGAAGGTCTCGCCCTGGTTGATGATGTAGCCGAGGCCGGTGCTGGCGTTGATCTGCTCGGCCACGACCAGCGCCAGCCAGGCGACGCCCAGGCTCTGCCGCAGCCCGACGAGGATCATCGGCAGCGCGCCGGGCAGCACGATGTCGCGGATCACCTCGTGCCGGCGCAGCCCGAGGACCTGCCCCAACTCGGCGAGCTTGGCGTCGACGCCGCGGATGCCCGCGAAGGTGTTGAGGTAGAGCGGGATGGCCGCGCCGAGCGCGATCAGCGTGATCTTTGGCATCTCGCCGATCCCGAACCACACGATGAACACCGGGATCAGGCCGAACAGCGGAAGGGTCCGCAGCGCCTGCATGATCGGGTCGACCGCGTTCTCGCCGAATCGGCTGAGCCCCGCGACGATGGCGAGGATCACGGCGAAGCCGCCGCCGATCGCGAAGCCGATCGCCACCCGCTCGAGCGAGACGGCCATGGCGCCCTGCAGCGTCCCGTAGGTCGGCGAGGTCGTCGTGATCAGGCGGACCGCGGTGCTCCACAGCGTGCTCAGCGACGGGAGCTTCTGCTGCGACACGACGCCGGTCACGGAGATGATCTGCCACAGCGCGAGGACCGCGATCGGGCTGATGAGGCGCATCCAGCCCTTACGCCGCCAGCCGCGGCCCCGGCCGGAGCGTGTCTGCGGGGCGGCCGTGACGCCCGCGAGGGGCAGGCTTCCCGCGCCCGCTGCTGGCGCGGCCGGGCTGCCCCGCCTGCTCGCGCTGGTCCCGGTGGATACGGACACGGTTGAACCTCTTCCGTGGTGAATCACAGCGGCGCACCCCATAGTGGCCAGTTTTCCCTATTAAGTCAACTGGACTTATAGGAAAATGCGGCCAGGATAACCGGGGCTTACGATCACAGATATGTCTTCACTCTTGCACGGTGTGATCATCGACTGGGCCGGCGTGCTGACCAATCCGCTGCGCCGGACGGTGCGGGCCTGGGTAGCGGCGGAGGGCATCGACTGGGACAGCTACGCCGAATGCATGCGGTCGTGGCTGGACGACGCCTACCTGCCGGCTGAGCCCGGCGCCGCCGGCAACCCGGTGCACGCGCTCGAGCGCGGCGAATGCAGCGTCGAGGAGTTCGAGCAGACCCTCGCCGCGCGGCTGCTGCGGCGCGACGGCGGGACGGTCCCGGCGCCGGGCCTGCTGGGGCGGATGTTCGCGGCCAGCCTCACGGTCCCGGTGATGTACGACATGCTGCGTAAAATCCGCGCCGCCGGGATCCGCACCTGCCTGCTGTCGAATTCCTGGGGACCCGGCGGGTATCCGCGCGAGGACTTCCCGGGACTGTTCGACGCCGTTGTCATCTCGCATGAGGTCGGCATGCGCAAGCCCGAGCTGCGGATCTTCCGGCACGCCGCCGGACTGATCGGCCTGCCGCCGGGGGAATGCGTGTTCATCGACGACATCGAGGCCAACGTGACCGCGGCCCGTGAATGCGGCATGGCCGGCATCTGGCACGAAGATCCCCAGCGCACCGCGGAACGCCTCTCCGGCCTGCTCGGCATCTCCCTGGCCGCGTAGCGTGGCCGCCTAGCGCAGCCACGTGGCACGGCGGGGGCGGCGGGTCTAGCCTTGGGCGCCATGTCGGACGACCCGGAGCCTTCCAGCGACATGGAGCCTTCCAACGGCCTGGAGCCCGCCAGCTACCCGGAGCCCGCCAGCTACCCGGAGGCCGCCAGCTGCCCGGAGGCCGCCAGCTGCCCGGAGGCCGCCAGCTGCCCGGAGGCCGCCAGCTGCCCGGAGGCCGCCAGCTGCCCGGAGGCCGCCAGCTGCCCGGAGGCCGCCAGCTGCCCGGAGGCCGCCAGCTGCCCGGAGGCCGCCAGCTGCCCGGAGGCCGCCAGCTGCCCGGAGGCCGCCAGTTACCCCAGGGCCGCCAGCGAGGGACGTTCGGCCAACATGCGCGCGATCCGGCGGACCGACACCAAGCCCGAGCTGGCGCTACGCCGGGCGCTGCACCGGATGGGGTACCGCTTCCGCAAGGACTACCGCCTCGACCTCGGCACCGGCAAGCGGGTGCGGCCCGACATCGCGTTCACCGCGCGCAAGGTCGCGGTCTTCGTGGACGGATGCTTCTGGCACGCCTGCCCCGATCACGGCTCCAGACCGTCGGTCAATCAGGGGTACTGGGCCCCGAAGCTGCTGCGGAACGTGGAACGGGACCGCGCGGCCGATTCGGCGCTGGAGCTGGCGGGCTGGCAGGTGGTCCGGCTGTGGGAGCACGTCCCGCTCGACGACGCCGTCGCCGCCGTGGTCATCGCGCTGGCCACCCCCAGCCAAAAGCCCAGCCAGTGAAGGGATACCGGGCCGCCCCCGGACCTGTCACACTCTTGATCGACTTGCCACTCGGCTTGTCCCACTCTTGATCGACCGCAGCAGCGCGAGGAATCCCCATGCGTGTATACCTTCCGGCGACCCTCCCGGCGCTCACCGCCGCGCTCAAGGCCGGGGAGATCGGGCCGGCCCCGCAGCTGGGATTCACCGTCACCCCCACGCTGCGTGAGTGGTACGCCGCCGGCGACCTGGACGAGCTCGAGTACGTCGCGCTGATGGAGGCGGGCCGTGCGTCGTTGCGGCGGCTGGCCGCGGAACCGGACGCACCTGCGCGCCGCGTGGTCCTGGTGGCTGAGGTTCCCGACGGCGACGTTGGCCGGTCCGGCGATCAGGACCACGCGGCCGCCGTGCAGATCCTGAGCGCCATTCCGTTCACCGACGTGGCCGCGGGCCACATCGACGACCCGGACGCGGACGGCGACGTGCGGGCCGCGATCGCCGCGCTCGCGGCCGCGGACGACGGCGACGAGGACGCCCGCTTCATCGTGGACGGCGCGGAAGGCCACGAACTGATGTGGTACGCGACTCAGGAACTCGAGTTCTTCGACTGAGGCGATCCCTGACGTTGGGTGCCGAAATCCGCGGATAGCGCCGGTTTCGGCACACGATCCTGGCCTGACCCGCAAAGGCGGGTAGCCTCCCAGCATCCGAACGAACAGCAGGGAGAGCGCCGTCATGGACGCCGTCAGCAACGTTCCGGTCCCGGCCAACGAGCCGGTCCGGCAGTACCAGCCGGGGAGCCAAGAGCGGGCCGCCCTGGAAAAGAAGATCAAGCAGCTCGCCGCCGAGCGGGCCGAACTTTCCATGACCATCGGCGGCCGGCTCCGGATGGGCGGCGGCGACGCGATCGACGTGGTGCAGCCGCACAACCACCGGCACGTCCTCGGCCGCCTCGGCAACGCCACCGGCGAGGACGTGGCCGCCGCGATCGGGGCCGCCCGCGCCGCGGCCCCGGGCTGGCGCGCGCTTTCCTTCGACGACCGTGCCGCGGTGTTCCTGCGCGCCGCCGACCTGCTCGCCGGGCCCTGGCGGGCGACGCTCAACGCGGCCACCATTCTCGGCCAGTCCAAATCGCCCTACCAGGCCGAGATCGACGCCGCGTGCGAGCTGATCGACTTCTTCCGCTTCAACGTCCGCTACGGCCGGCAGATCCTGGCCGAGCAGCCGCAATCCGCGCCGGGCGGGTGGAACCGGATGGAGTACCGGCCGCTTGAGGGGTTCGTCGTCGCGATCACCCCGTTCAACTTCACCTCGATCGCGGGCAACCTGCCGGCCGCCCCGGCGCTGATGGGCAATGTGGTCATCTGGAAGCCGTCCCCGGCCCAGCAGCTGGCCGCGCACTACACGATGCGCCTGCTGGAGGCGGCCGGGCTGCCGCCGGGCGTGATCAACATGGTGACCGGGGACGGGCAGGCGGTGTCCCGGGTCGCGCTCCCGCACGCCGACCTGGCGGGCATCCACTTCACCGGCTCGACCGCGACGTTCCAGCACCTGTGGCGCACCGTCGGCGACAACATCAGCGGCTACCGCGGCTACCCGCGGCTGGTCGGTGAGACCGGCGGCAAGGACTTCGTGGTCGTGCATGCATCAGCCCGCGAGGACGCCCTGGCCACCACGCTGATCCGCGGCTCGTACGAATACCAGGGCCAGAAGTGCTCGGCCTCGTCCCGCGCGTACGTGCCCCGGTCGGTCTGGGAGCGGCACCGCGACGACTTCGTCAACCAGGTCGAGTCCCTGACCATGGGGGATGTGTCGTCCAACCTGTCCCTGTTCATGGGAGCGGTGATCGACGAGCGGGCCCTGGCCAGGCACGCGGCCGCCTTCGAGCGCGCCCGCCACCGCCCGGCGGTCCGGGTGCTGACCGGCGGCCGCACCGACGACCGCGAGGGCTACTTCGTCCCGCCCACCGTGCTGGAGTGCACCGACCCGGCGGACGAGGTGTTCACCACCGAGTACTTCGGGCCGATCCTGGCCGTCCACCCGTACCCGGACGACGGCTACGCGGACATGCTGGCGCAGGCGGCGGACGTCGCACCGTACGCGCTGACCGGGGCGATCCTGGCCCAGGACCGGGCCGCGATCGCTGCGGCGGCCGAGACGCTCAGGTTCTCCGCCGGGAACTTCTACATCAACGACAAGCCCACCGGCGCGGTGGTCGGCCAGCAGCCGTTCGGCGGCGCGCGGGCCAGCGGCACCAACGACAAGGCCGGGTCGGTCTTCAACGTGATCCGCTGGGTGAGCCCTCGCTCCATCAAGGAGCTGTTCGTGCCGCCCACCGACTACCGTTATCCGCACATGGGCTGACCGGGATGGCTCCCGGGCGCCGCCGTCTTCATAAAGAATGGCCTCAGCACCCCGAATCGGCACGCCGGATCAGTCCGGGCAGGAGCGGAGGTATCCATTCATCGTCTGGTGCTTTGGAACATTGACCTGACGCTGGTCGATGTGACACGCGTGACACGAGAGGCCTACGCGGACGCCTTCCGCACGGTAACCGGACGCCCCCTGATCCAGCTGCCGCAGATGGCGGGCCGTTCGGAATCGGAGATCTTCTTCGATGCGCTCGCGCTCAATGGAGTGGACGTCAGCGCCGTCGGCCCGTCCGAGCAGCTGCTAGCCCCGTTCGGCAGCGAACTGGCCACCGCGCTCGCGTCCCGCCGGGACCTGCTGACCAGCAACGGCCACGCGATGCCCGGGGCGCGCGAGGCCCTGACCGAGGTCGGGAAACTCGACGGCGTCGTCCAGACCGTGCTGACCGGCACCAGCAAGCCGAATGCCCTGCTCAAGCTGCGCAGCTTCGGGCTGCAGAGCTTCTTCGACTTCACCGTCGGCGGTTACGGCTCCGAGCCTTACCCGAAGGGCGCGCTGGTCCGGGTGGCCAGGCTCCGTGCGGCCGAGAAATACCAGGTCACCCTGGGTGAGCACGCCTGCGTCTACATCGCCAACTCGGTCCGTGACGTGGCAGCGGCCCGGATGGGCGGCGCCGCCTCGGCGGCCGTCGCCAGCGGGCGCTCGACCGCGGCGGAGCTGCGCGCGGCCGGAGCCGACACGGTGCTCGCCGACCTGACCGACGCCGCCGGGGTGGCGGCCGAAGTCGACCGCCTGACCCCGCCCGTTATCGCTGGTGGCCGCGGCGTGTTACGGCCGATAATCGGGGGGTAGAGCCACCCAGGCGTCAGCGAAGGGTGGAATTCATGGAACAGACCGCAGGCATCACAAGGCCGGCCAGTGCTCAGGAGCGTTCCGCCGGCGAACTGGTCAAGGAGGTTTCCGAGCTGGTGCCCCGGCTCGTCCGCGATGAGCTCAAACTCGCCCAGGTGGAAATGACCCACAAGGGCAAGCAGCTGGGAATCGGGGCCGGTGCGTTCGCCGGCAGCGGGGTCATTGCGCTGTATGCCGCCGGCTGTCTGCTAGCGTGCGCGATCATCGCGATCAGCGGGGCGGTCGCGGCCTGGCTTGCGGCGCTGATCGTGGGTGTGGCGCTGGCCGCCATCTCCGGCATCGCCGCCCTGGTCGCCAAGAGCAAGCTGAGCAAGGGCATACCGCCGGTTCCCAGCGAGGCCATCGGCAGTGTGCAGGCCGATGTGCAAGAGGTGAAGGAGAAGGCACACCGATGACCACGGACAGAAACGCAGGGCCCGCAGGGCCCGTAGAGCCCGCGGGGACGGGCGCGAGCTCCGCCGTACCCGACGATCCCGAGCAGCTCCGGCTGGAAATCGAGCGCATCCGCGAGCAGCTCGGTGAGACCCTCGAGGCGCTCGTGGCCAAGACCGACGTCAAGGCGCGGGCCAAGGAGCGGGCCGGCCAGCTGTCGCAGGGGCTGAAGGACAGGACCGCCCAGGCGAAAGAACAGGCAACCGCGCGTGCCGGGCAGGCGCGTGGCCAGCTGGCCGGCAAGACTGCCGACGCAAAGAGTGCGGCCCAGCCGGTGCAGCGGGCGGCCCAGCAGGTGACGCAGCGTGCATCCGCCGCGGTCACCCCGCGCCGGGGGCTGGTCGCCGCGGCCGTCACCGGGGTCGCCGTGGCGGGCTTCATCCTGGTCAGGCGGAGGAGACGGCGATGATCAAGATCTTGTACAAGCCGTTCGGCATGATCGTGAGCGTGCTGGGCGGGTTGATGGCCGGCGCCATCTTCAAGAGGATCTGGAAGCTCGTGGCGCACGAGGACGAGGCGCCGGATTCCACCGACGCGCAGCGTGGCTGGGCCGAGGTGCTGATCGCCGCCACCCTGCATGGCGCGATCTTCGCCCTGGTCAAGGCGGCGACCGACCGTGGCGCCGCGACCGCGACCCGTAAGCTCATCGGCGTCTGGCCGGGCAAAGACGAGACGGCCGAGGCCTGAACGGTGTGGCGCGTGGGGCGTTGCCAGCGTCACGCGCAGGCCTAATGCTGGGGTTATGCCAATCGATGACGAGGGCAGCTCAACCGGAGGCGCAACCGCAGGCGGCCAAACCGGCGGCACGACCGACAGCACGGCCGAGCCGGGTTACGGCGAGGTTCTGTGGACGCCAACCGCGGCGGTCACCGAGCGGGCGCGCGTCACCGCGTACCTGCGCTGGCTGGCCACCGAACGGGGCCTCGGCTTTGCCGGTTACGACGCGCTGTGGCGCTGGTCGACCAGCCATCCGGCCGAGTTCTGGGCGACCGTCTGGGACTACTTCGGCGTGCTCGGCGAGCGCGGGCCCGGGCCGGTGCTGGACGGCGGCCCCATGCCCGACGTGCGGTGGTTCGGCGGCGGATGCGTTAACTACGCGCGTAACGCGCTGCGGGCCGCACGGACCGATCCCGGCCGCGTCGCGCTGATTTACCGGTCCGAACGGGCCGGCCGCGGTGTCCTCACCTATGGCGAGCTCGCGGCCGAGGTGGCCCGCGTGGCCGGGGGTCTGCGCGACCTCGGCGTGGCCACCGGGGACCGGGTGGCGGGACTGCTGCCCAACGGCCCGCACGCGATCATCGCGCTGCTGGCCGCGGCCAGCATCGGCGCCGTCTGGTCCTCGTGCTCGCCGGACTTCGGCGCTGCCAGCGTGATCGACCGGTTCGCTCAGATCGAGCCCACCGTGCTCATCGCGGTGGACGGCTACGCCTACGGCGGCAAGGAGTACCGGCGCGACGACCTGGTCCGCCAGATCGCGGCCGAACTGCCGGGCCTGGCCGCGGTGGTGATGGCCGGCGGCGGGGCCGGCCGCAGCAGCCGGGCGGACGTCCCCGGCCGGAGCGGCGACGATGGCCCCCAGATGCTGGACTGGGACGGCCTGGGGGCGGCGGGCCGCGCCGAACCGGATTACGAGGACCTGCCGTTCGATCATCCGCTGTGGGTGCTCTACTCCTCGGGCACCACCGGCCTGCCCAAGCCGATCGTGCACGGTCACGGCGGCGTCGTCCTGGAACATCTCAAGACGCTTTCCTTCCACCAGGACCTGGGGCCCGGAGACGTGTTCTTCTGGTACACCACGACCGGCTGGATGATGTGGAACTTCCTGGCTGGCGGCCTGCTGGCCGGGGCGACGGTGGTGGCCTACGACGGCAGCGCCACCTTTCCCGGCACCGACGCCCTGTGGCGGATCACCGAGCAGGAGGGCGTCACCTACTTCGGGGTGGGCGCGCCGTACCTGCTGGCGTGCGCCAAGGCCGGGCTGGCACCAGGCCGCGACCTGGACCTGTCCGCGCTGCGTGGACTCGGCTCGACCGGGTCGCCGTTGCCGCCCGAGGGATATGAGTGGGTCTACGACCAGGTCAAGACTGATCTGATTCTCGGCTCCTTCTCCGGCGGCACCGACCTGTGCACCGGTTTCGTCGGGCCGTGCCCACTGCTGCCGGTCCGTTCCGGCGTCATCGCGGGCCGCTGCCTGGGGGCGAAGGTGGAGGCGTTCGACCCGGCCGGCCATTCCGTCGTGGGTGCGGTGGGCGAACTGGTCATCACCGAGCCCATGCCCTCGATGCCGGTCGGCTTCTGGAACGACCCGGGCCGCGCGCGCTACCGGGACAGCTACTACGCCGGCTTCCCGGGCGTGTGGCGGCACGGGGACTGGATCAAGATCCTGCCCGACGGCGGGTGTGTCATCTACGGCCGTTCGGACGCGACGCTGAACCGCGGCGGCGTGCGGATGGGCACGAGCGAGTTCTACCGCGTCGTCGAGGCGTTCCCCGAAGTGGCGGACAGCCTGGTGGTCGACACCGGTCAGCTCGGCCGCGAGGGGCGGCTGGTGCTGTACGTCACGCTCGCGCCGGGGCAGGAACTCGACGACGACCTCACCGGCCGGCTGCGCCGGGCGCTGCGCGCCAAGCTGTCACCGCGGCACGTCCCGGACGCTATTCACGAGGTCCCCGGCATACCGCGCACGCTTTCCGGTAAGAAGCTGGAGGTGCCGGTGCGGAAGATCCTCCAGGGCACCCCGGTGGCCGAGGCCGCTGATCCCGACGCGCTGGCCAACCCGGATGTGCTGGCGCACTTCGCGCCCGCGGGCGACCCCCAGAGCGCCCACGACAGCGCACGGTGAGCTTCCCGCGGGCGGCCACGGCAGCCCAGCGGGCCGGATAGCCTGGGTGGCTGGCAGCAGCGGAAGGGCCCGCTGCCCACCGCCCGCACGCCGGACCAGAACCGGTTACATAGGGAAACCAGACCGTAACTTGATGACGCTACGGTGCTCGCCGGGTGACCGGAACGCGGCCCCGCCCGGGACCAGTGCTTGGCGCCCGGCTCGGCGCGAGGTACGAAAGTTACATATGCGGCCCAGTGAGAGCCGCGGCGCGTGAACACGTAGGGACAGACAGCGATGCCGGACAATGCGGACGAGTCACAAGACGCGGTGCTAAATCAGGCGGCACGGTCCATGGCAGCAGCCCCCGGAGGAGCCGGGGCGACGGTCGGTGACCTGACCGGCTATCTGCGCTCCTACTACCGCCACGTCGCCGCCGAGGACCTCGCCGCATTCGGTGCGGAGCGGATGGCCGCGGTCGCGTCCCAGCACGCGGCCCTCGCGGCGGAACGCCCGCAGGGCCGGGCGCTGGTCCGCGTCGTGGATGCGGCCGCCGGGACCAGTGAGACAGGCGCGCCCGCCGCCATCAGGGCCTTTGGCCCGGTCCGGATCGTCGTCAACATCGTCACCGACGACATGCCGTTCCTGGTCGATTCGGTGACGATGGAGCTGAACCGGCATCGGGCCGACATCAACCTGATCCTGCACCCCCGGCTCGCCGTGCGCCGGGACGTCACCGGTGTGCTGCACGGTGTGTCGGGCAGCGTGGACGGCGCCCAGGCGGCTCCCGGTGAGATCACCGAATCCTGGATCCACGTCGAGATCGCCGGGCCGGGTGACCGCGTTTCCCGGTCCGGCCTGGAGGCCGGGCTGCGGCGGGTCCTCGATGACGTCCGGGTCACGGTCGAGGACCAGCCCAAGATGGTTGCGGCCGCCGCTTCGCTGGCCGTCAGCGTGGCCGGGGACGAAACGGGCGCGCCGCTGCCGGGGCGGACCGGGCCGCAGTCGCTGAACGGCCGCGATCAGGAGGCTGGCGAGCTGCTGAGCTGGCTTGCCGACGGGCATTTCATCTTCCTCGGCCACCGGGAGTACGACCTTGTGCCGGGTGACGACGGCGAGGCGCTGCGGGCCGTGCCCGGGACCGGGCTCGGCTTCCTGCGCCACGACCGCGAGGGCTCCGAGTCGTTCGCGGCGCTGCCCGCCGACATCAGGGCCAAGGCGCGCGAGCCGCACCGGCTGGTGCTGGCCCAGGGCAATTCACGGTCCACCGTCTACCGGAACAAGTACCTCGGCTACGTGTCGGTCAAGAAGCTCGGCGGGGACGGCCGGGTGATCGGGGAGTGGCGGTTCCTCGGCCTGTACACCCATTCCGCCTACACCGAGAGCATCGCCCGCATCCCCTTGCTGCGCCGCAAGCTCGCCGACGTCCTGTCCGCCGACGGGGTCACCCCCGACAGCCACGACGGCAACGACCTCATCGAGATCCTGGAGAACTATCCGCGCGAGGAGCTTTTCCAGATCTCCACCGGCCAGCTGACCGAGATCGCCACGGCCGTGCTCCGCCTGCGCGAGCGCAAGCAGACCCGGCTGTTCCTGCGCCGGGACGCCTACGGGCGTTACATGTCGTGCCTGGTGTACCTGCCGCGGGACCGGTACACGACCCCGGTCCGGCTGCAGGTCCAGGAGATCCTGCGCACGGCGCTGGACGGCGTCTCGGTCGACTACAGCGCGATGGTCGGGGAGTCGGCGCTGGCCCGGCTGCACGTCGTCGTGCGCGGCCAGCGTGGGCGGCCGCTGCCCGATGTCGACGCCGCGGCGCTGGAGCGGCGGATCGCAGCGGCGGTCCGCACCTGGGACGAGGACCTCGAAGAGGAGGCGCTGCGCACGCTGGGCCAGCGGCGGGCCCGGCTGGTCCTGGACCGGTTCACCGCCGCCATCCCGGAGACCTACAAGACCGACGTGACCCCGGCCAACGCCGTCGGCGACCTTAGCAGCATCCTGCGGCTGCGCGAATCCGGTGACTCCTTCGCGGTCCAGTTGCGCGACGACGACCGTCCCAGCGGCGGTCAGTGGCGGCTGCGCGTGTACCGGTCGGGGTCGCCCGTCATCCTGTCCGGCGTACTGCCTCAGCTTCAGCACATGGGCCTCGAGGTGGTCGACGAGCATCCCTACGAATTCGGGGCCGTGAACGGCACGGATCCGTTCTGGATCTATGACTTCGGGCTGCGCGCCGAGACGCAGGCCTGGAAACGGCGTCCCCGCGGCGAAGGCGGGAGGGAGCATTTCGAGCAGGCGCTGTGCGCGCTGTGGCGGAACCAGATCGAGGATGACGGCTTCAACGCGCTGGTCCTTGACGCGGGGCTGACCTGGCGCGAGATCGTGGTGCTCCGTGCGTACGCGCGGTACCTGCGCCAGGCCGGGAACCGGTTCAGCCAGGGCTACATCCAGCGGGTGCTGCGCTCGAACATCACGGTGACCCGGCTGCTGGCCCGCCTGTTCGCCTCGCGGTTCGACCCGGCCCGGCAGCGCGGGGAGGCCGAGCGCAGCGAGGCGATCGTGGAGGAGATCCGCGGTGAGCTGGATGACGTGGTCAGCCTGGACCACGACCGGATCCTCCAGTCCTACCTCGCGCTGATCCGCGCCACCCTGCGGACGAACTACTACCGCGCGGCCGGCCCCTACCTGGTGATCAAGCTCGACCCGGGCCGGGTGGCCACCCTGCCGGCGCCGCGGCCCAAGTTCGAGATCTTCGTGTACTCGCCCCGGCTGGAGGCGGTGCACCTGCGGTTCGGCCGGGTCGCCCGCGGCGGGCTGCGCTGGTCAGACCGGCTGGAGGACTTCCGCACCGAGGTGCTCGGGCTGGTGAAGGCCCAGGAGGTGAAGAACGCGGTCATCGTCCCGTCCGGGGCCAAGGGCGGCTTTGTGTGCAAGCAACTGCCCGATCCCGCCGACCGTGAGGCCTACCAGGCGGAGGTGCTCGCCTGCTACAAGATGTTCATCAGCGCCATGCTCGACGTGACCGACAACGTGGACGGTGAGCGGGTCTGCCCGCCGCTCAACGTGGTCCGGCACGACGGCGATGACCAGTACCTGGTCGTCGCGGCGGACAAGGGGACCGCGACCTTCTCCGACGTGGCCAACAGGATCGCCGCCAGCTACGGGTTCTGGCTCGGTGACGCCTTCGCCTCCGGGGGCTCGGAGGGTTATGACCACAAGAAGATGGGCATCACCGCGCGCGGTGCGTGGGAGTCGGTGAAGAACCATTTCGCCACGCTCGGCATGAACCCAGCCACCGATGAGTTCACCGTGGCTGGCGTCGGCGACATGTCCGGCGACGTGTTCGGCAACGGGATGCTGCTGTCGGCCATGATCAAGCTGGTGGCGGCGTTCGACCACCGGCACGTCTTCCTCGACCCCGATCCCGGCCCCGCCGCCAGCTTCGCCGAACGGCAGCGGCTGTTCGCGCTCCCCCGCTCGTCCTGGGCCGATTACGACCCGTCGCTGATCTCGGCCGGGGGCGGCGTCTGGCCGCGCAGCGCGAAGTCCGTGCCGCTGTCGCCGCAGGCCCGGGCGGCGCTCGGCGTCGATGACACCGTGCTGGCCCTGTCGCCGGACGAGCTGATCTCGCGGATCCTGACCGCACCCGTCGACCTGCTCTGGAACGGCGGGATCGGCACCTACGTCAAGGCCAGCAGCGAGCCGCAGAACGCCTGCGGCGACCGGTCCAACGAGGCGGTACGCGTCAACGCGTCGCAGCTCCGGGCCCAGGTGGTGGCCGAGGGCGGCAACCTTGGCCTCACCCAGGCCGCCCGGATCGAGTTCGCGCTGGGCGGCGGGCTGGTGGACACCGACTTCATCGACAATTCGGCCGGCGTGGACACCTCAGACCATGAGGTCAACATCAAGATCCTGCTGGACCGGGCCGTCCGGGACGGGGAAATCCCGCACGACGCGCGCAACCGGCTTCTCCAGGGGATGACCGACGAGGTCGCCGCGCTGGTACTCCAGCACAACTACCACCAGAACATGGCGCTGGCCACCTCGCGCTCCCAGGCCCCGCAGATGCTGCACGTGCACGTGCGGTACCTGCGCATGCTGGAGCGGGACAAACGGCTGCGCCGCGGTCAGGACGCCGTGCCGGGGGAGAAGGAGATCGCCGAGCGCCGGTCGGCCGGCAAGGGCCTGACCAACCCGGAGCTGGCCCTGCTGCTCGCGCACACGAAGATCGCGGCAGGGGAGGAGGTTCTCGCTTCCGGCCTGGCCGACGACCCGTACCTGCGCCGCGAGCTGACCGGCTACTTCCCCGCACCGCTGCGCGCGAGCCAGGCCGGCCGGATGCAGTCCCATCCGCTGCGGCACGAGATCATCACCACCTCGGTCGTCAACGAGATGGTGGACACGTCCGGGATCACGTTCGCGTTCCGGCTGAACGAGGAGACCGGCGCGTCGGTGCCGGACATCACCCCGGCGTGGCTGGTGGCGCGCGAGGTCTTCGCCATGCGTGACTTCTGGCGGCAGGTCACCGCGCTGGACGGCACCGTGGATATCGGCACCCAGATCGGCTTGCTGCTGGAAGGGCGCAAGCTGGTCGAGCGGGCCTGCCGGTGGCTGCTGTACAACCGGCGGCCGCCGGTCGACATCACCGGCTGCGTGGACTACCTCGGCAGCGGGGTCCTCGCCGTGCGCTCGGGCCTGCCGAAGCTGCTCGTCGGCCGGGAAGCGGAGACCTTCGAGGAGCGCCGGGACGCGTTCATGGTGCGCGACGTGCCCGCCGAGCTGGCCGAGACGGTGGCCGGCATGGTGCCGTCGTATTCGGCCTTGGACATCGTGGAAAACGCCGCGGCCACCTCCCGCGGGGTCGAGGAGACCGCAGAGGTCCACTTCGATCTCGCCGACCGGCTGCAGATCACCCGGCTGCGCGACCGGATCACGGCGCTGCCCCGCGACGACCGGTGGAGCAGCATGGCCCGGGCGGCGCTCCGCGACGATCTGTACGCCGCGCACGCCGCGCTCACCCGCGATGTGCTGTGCGTCAGCGGGCCGGGCACGCCCGAGGCGCGCCTGGCGACCTGGACCGAGCGGAACGCGGCGGCCGTCGGGCGGGCCACCCGGACCCTGGGGGAGATCTGGGAGAGCGAGCGCTTTACGTTCACCACCCTGTCGGTCGCGCTGCGCGCCGTCCGGGCCCTGGTGGCGTCAAGCTCGCTGCCGTCGGGCTGACCGGGTGGCCTGGGGCGAGGTGCCGTGCGGCGCAGGGGTTGTGGCCAGATCCGCCGCCATCGGCAGCGCCGCTCCCCGGTAGAACGTGAACGGCGACACCAGCATCCGCCCGTGCCGGATCGGCATCAGCTCCGGCACCCGCGATTCTGCCTGCCCCAGCAGCAGCCCGACCGGATCCCGCGACCTGCCGGGGGCGAATTCCGCGTGGGACTCCAATGGGGCCGCCGTCCTGGCGTCCTTGCCTCGCGCCGCCCGGTCGGCGCGGCTCAGATGCTCCACCGTCCCGGTCTGCGCGGGACCCGTCGAGTCGTCACCGTCATATCCGCTCCCTCTGAGCCGCAGCGGGGCTATGCTCGCTGGCTGGTACGCACCACAGATGGCTCCGCTCGTGCTAGTACCAGATAAGCACGCCACGCAGGCGCCGGCGTCCCCCAACGGGGGTGAACCACGGCAGCCGCGTGGCGGGACTGCGGGGGTCGTTGCCGTGCTTCGCTGCTGTGTGCATGAGCGGGTACAGTCCCAGCTTGGAAGGCTGCGACCAGCCCCCGTCAGGCCAGCCATCACGTAGATCATCCGGCGCTGCCACGGTCGTCCCCAGGATGGTCGCCCCTTTGTCGCTAGCTGACGGGTGGTGATGCGGGAACGTCGGGTGGCGGCCTGGTGTCGGCGTCGGTTCGGCCTGGTCCCTGGAGGTGATCGGTGGCCTGGCCGGCGGTGGTCCATTCGGCGCTGGTCTCCTGGCGGAAGGCGGCGACGGCGGATTCCAGGGTCGGGAAGAAGTGGCGTGGGTCGATCGTGCGGGTCAGGCCGTAGCGTTCTATCTTGTCCCGTACGGGGTCTTTGAGTTCGGCGAATACCAGGCTGGTGCCCTGGGCGTTCAGCGCTTCGTCCAGGTCCTCCAGGACATCGGATGCGGTCGTGTCCACGTCGGTCACCGGCTCGGCCGCGATTACGATCCATGTGGGCTTGGGCTCAGAGTTGGCCAGTCGCCGTACCTCGTCGCGGAAGGTCTTGGCGTTGGCGAAGAACAGCGGGGCGTCGAACCGGTAGATCACCAGGCCGGGCAGCTGCTGCGCCTCCGGATGGGTGCGCAGGTCCTGGTAGCCTTCCAGCCCTTCCGCCCGCCCGAGTTTCGTGTCGTAGGGCCGCCACGCCCGCCGGAAGACGTTGAGGATGGACAGCGCCACGGCGATCGCGATCCCGGGCAGCACGCCGAGCAGGGCAACCCCGCCGAACGCCGTGACCGACAGCGCGAACTCGGTCTTGCGTTGCCGCCACAGCCGCGTCGTGCCCGGGATGTCGGCCAGGGACAGCGACGCGGTGATCACTACGGCGGCCAGTGCTGGCTGGGGCAGGTTCCGGAACAGGCCCGGGATCAGCACGATCATCAAGATGATCAGGGCAGCGCCGGTGACCCCGGTGAGCTGGGTCTTGGCCCCCGAGCGTTCGGCCACCGCGGTCCGTGACCCGCTGGTGCTGACCGGGAAGCCCTGGAAGAGCCCGGCGGCCAGGTTCGCCGCGCCGATCCCGATCATCTCGCCGTTGCCGCGGACCTCCTGCCCGGTGCGGGCCGCGAACGCCGACGCGGTGGAAATCGTGTCTGCGAGCGAGACCAGCGCGATGCCCAGCGCCCCGGCGAACAACGGCCCGAGGTCGGCCAGGCCGACGTGCGGGACGGTCAGCGGCGGGAACCCCTTGGGCAGCACCCCGACCAGGCTGACACCGTGATCGGCCAGGCTGAAGACCGACGTCGCCGTGATCGCGAGCACGACCATGATCAGCACCGCCGGGACTTTCGGCAGCCAGCGCTGCAGTACCAGGATCAGCACGATCCCGGCTATCCCCACCACGGCGGCGGCGGCGACCGCCTCGCCGTGGGCCAGCCCCTTGACAAAGCCGGTGATCTCGCCGATCAGGCCCTCGGCGTCGATCTTGAACCCGAACAGTTTCGGCAGCTGACCGACCAGGATGGTCAGCGCCAGGCCGTTCATGTAGCCGATCATCGTCGGCTTGGAGATCAGGTCGGCGATGAAGCCGAGCTTCGCCACGGCCGCCACGATCATGATCGCCGCCACCATGATCGCAAGTAGCGACGCCAGCGCGATCGCCCGCTTGGCGTCGCCGTTGGCGGCGACCAGCGGCAGGATCGTCGCGGCGATCATCGGCCCCAGCGACGAGTCCGGGCCCAGCACGAGGATCCGCGACGGGCCGAACACCGCATAGCCGAGCAGGCACAAAATCGACGTGTACAGGCCGGTGATCGGCGGCAGGCCCGCTAGCTCCGCATACGCCATGCCCTGCGGGACCAGCAGCGTCGTCAGTACAACCCCCGCGATGATGTCCTTGGCCAGCCACTCGCGCCGGTAGGACCTAACCGCCTGCAGGCCGGGCAACCATCTGAACACATGTACCACACCCCCGCCGTGATCGATCATTGCAGGGCGAGCAGGTGGGATTGCCACGGTCCCAGGTCGACGAACAGCCCGGGGCTGGCCAGCTCACCGCCGTCCCGCTTGAACACGTCCGGCCCGAGGATGTCGGTGAGCTGCCAGCTGCGGCCGGGCAGGTCGGGCCAGCCCAGCGGGATGCGTGCCTGGGACGGCTGGCCGGATAGGTTGACCACCACCAGGTGCCGGTCACCGTTGTGTTCCCCGGCCCAGGACCAGGCGAGCAGGTTGCGGCAGGACTGGTTGCCGGGCCAGCCGCTGGCCTCGAGCAGCCGCCACGCGCCCGTCCGCACCTGGTGGCTGCCGGCCGCGGTCAGCAGGCGCCGGTACCAGCCGGCGAGTGCTGCGTCCGGCGCCTCGTCCGGACGGCGGGAAAGGAACACCGGTGGCCGCACGCGCCGGCCCTCGAACTGTCCTTCGTGCCACAAGGTCGCGCCGGGCAGCGTGGCGACAGCGACGGCCGCGGCCCGTTCGGCGCCGGCGGGAAGGCAGCTGGCGATGCGGGGCTCGTCATGGTTTTCCAGGAAGCGCACCAGCTTGGCTTGGTAGCCCGGGTCCCCGCGCAGATGGTCGCGGACGCCGCTCACGTCCTGGGCGATGATCCGGTCATAGAGCCGCTTGTCATAGCAGAAGCCGAAGCCCTGCTGCTGGAGCTCCCATTCCTTGTCCCAGTAGGCTTCGGCGATCATCACCGTGTCCGGGTGCCGGGCGCGCAGCTCCGCTAGTACCGCTGGCCAGAACTCGGCGGCCGGCTCGGGCCCGGCCCGGTCGCCCCAGGTCGCCCCAAAGATGCCGTTGATCATCAGCATGGCCATGTCGCAGCGGATCCCGTCGCACTGGCCGGCGATGTCAGCGAGCGTGCCGGCCGTCGCGGCGCGCATGGCGGGGGAGAATGCGTCCAGCTGCACGACATCGGGCCACGGCGGAAAGTATGGGTCGCGGCCATGAGCCAGCACCTGCCCGGCCGCGGCGATCCAGGCCGCCGGGTCGGCCTTGATGTCGTCCTCGTCGCCGCGGACGAACAGCTCCGGGCGGCTGGTCACCCACGGGTGATCCGGCGCGACGTGGTTGGGCACGTAGTCCAGGATCAGCCGCGCGCCGCGCGCCGCCAGGGCGGCCCGGGCTGTGGCCAGCCCGTCGGGGCCGCCGAAGCCCGCATCGACGACGTACCCGCGCACGCAGTACGGCGACCCGATCACATCGGTGCGCCGCACGTCCGGCAGCGCGTCCGCGAACGAGGCCTGCAGCTCGGCATTGGCGTTCGCCAGCGCCAGCCCGGCCGGGCTTCGCGTCCACACTCCCATCAGCCACACCGCGTCCACCCCGGCCGGGACGGCCGCATCCCAGTCCGCGGCGGCCACATCGGCCAGGGTGACCGGCCGCCCGGACGCCCGGGCCAGCTCGTCCAGCCACACGGCAGTGTTGATCTCGTAGATCACCGGCTGGCCCGGCCACCCCGTCATCGCGCCGCCCCCGTTCGCCGGCCCGCTGCCGCGCTCTTGATGGCGCCGCGGCCGCCAGTACGCAGTGCCTCGGCGCTGACGCCGCGGAACAGCAGCGGAAGCAGCGCCATGGTGCCGGTCCAGCCGGTCTGGTGACTCGCGCCGATGCCGGCTCCGTTATCGCCGTGGAAGTATTCATAGAACAGCACCAGGTCGCGCCAGTGCGGGTCGGACTGCAAGATCGGCTGCCCGCCATGCACCGGACGGCGGCCGTCCGCGTCCTTCAGGAACGTGCCGGTGAGCCGGTCGCTGATTTCCCGGGCCACCTGGTACAGGTTCAGCTGCCGTCCCGAGCCGGCCGGGCACTCGACCGTGAAACCGTCGCCGAAAAAGACATGCAGGTTCAGCAGCGCCCGGATCAGCATCACGTTGATCGGGATCCACACCGGGCCCCGCCAGTTGGAATTCCCGCCGAACATGCCGGTGTCGGATTCCGCCGGCGCGTAGCCGGCACGGTACTCCTGGCCGCCGACCTTGATGACATAGGGGTGCTCGGCGTGCCACCGTGACACCGAGCGGATGCCGTGCGGCCCCAGGAACTCTTCCTCATCCAGCATCCGGGCCAGGATCCGGCGCAGCCGTTCCTCGTCGAACAGCGCGAACAGCACCGGACCGGTTGCCTCAGCCTGCCGCCCGTGGCCCCACAAAGCGGCGGTGACCGCGGGGTGGCGGGCCAGGAACCCGGCGGCACCCTCAACGAACTGGGGGAACTCCGTGCGCACCGCCGGGCCGATGACGGTCGCTGCGGCCAGCGGCATCAGCCCGACGAGGGAACGTACCTTCAGCGGGACCGAGCTTCCGTCGGGGCGGCGCAGGACGTCGTAGAAGAAGCCGTCCTGCTCATCCCACAAGCTGATCCCGTCCGGCCCGACGTGGCTCGTCGCGGCGGCGATCCAGGCCAAGTTCTCCAGCAGCGCCTGTGCGTGCTCCAGGTAGACCGGGTTCTCCGGCGCCAGCTCCAGGGCGATCTGCATCATGTTCTGGCAGTACAGCGCCATCCACGCGGTGCCGTCCGCCTGGTCGATCCAGCCGCCGCCCGGCAGCGGCGCGCTGCGGTCGAACACGCCGATGTTGTCCAGGCCGAGGAACCCGCCCTGGAAGATGTTCCGGTTGTCGGCGTCCTTGCGGTTGAGCCACCAGCTGAAGTTCCTCATCAGTTTCTGGAAGGCGTCCTCGAGGAACGCCCGGTCCGCTTTACCTGTCGTAGCCTCCTCGATCTGGTAGACGAACAGAGTCGCCCAGGCATGCACCGGCGGGTTGACGTCGCTGAAGTTCCACTCATACGCCGGCAGCTGCCCGTTGGGGTGCAGGTATCTGCGGTTCAGCAGCAAGCCGAGCTGCCGCTTGGCGAATGCCACGTCGACCACCGCGACCGCCACCGCGTGGAAGGCAAGGTCCCAGGCCGCGAACCACGGGTACTCCCACGTGTCCGGCATGGAGATGATGTCCTCAGCGATCAGGTGCCGCCAGTCGTGGTTGCGCAGCCAGCCGCCGCCCAGCGGGTCGGCGCCGTGCTCAGCCAGCCACCGCTCCACGTCCAGCGCGTAGTACTGCTTGGACCACAGCATGCCCGCCAGTGCCTGGCGCACCACCAGGCGCTCATCGTCGGTGAGGTCGCCGGCCAGCAGGTCGGCCCAGAACTCGTCAGCCTCGCCGCGCCGGGTACGCATCAGCTCGTCGAAACCGGCGAACGGGCCTGCCGCGGCGCCGGTTCGGCCCGGCTGGACGGCCTCGGTGCCGGTCAGCCGTAGCCGCAGTGCCGCGCTGCCGCCCGCCCGGACCATCAGCTTGTACTGCAGGGCCGCCTTGGTCCCGGTGCCGCCCGGGTCGATCGCCGCGGCGTCGCCACGTACGACGGCCCGGTCGACACCGTCCTTGACATAGGGCGTCTCGTTGGCTGACCCGAATACCCGCTCGTTGTTGGTCTCGTTCCCCGTCACCAGGGCCGGCACCGCCTGGTCGGCGTAGAGCCACCGGGTGCCCAGCGCGCTGTGCTCGGCCCGCACCGCGCTGACCCTGCGAAGGCCCGGGACCACCTGTAGCGAGGGCCGCTCCGCGCCGCCTGCCCACGACCACGTATGGCGGAACCACAGCGTCGGCAGGACATGCAGCTCGGCGTCCTCCGGCCCCCGGTTATGCACGGTGACCTGCATGAGCAGATCCTCCGGCGTGGCCTTCGCGTACTCGATCACGACATCGAAATACCGGTTCGCGTCGAAGATCCCGGTATCGAGTAGCTCGTATTCGGGATCTGACTTTCCCCGCGCCGCGTTGACCGCGATCAGGTCAGCGTAGGGGAACTCGGCCTGCGGATACTTGTAGAGCATTTTCAGGTACGACGAGGTGGGTGTCGCGTCGAGGTAGAAGTAGCATTCCTTGACGTCTTCGCCGTGGTTGCCTTCCGCGTTGGTGAGGCCGAACAACCGCTCTTTCAGGATCGGATCGCGCCCGTTCCACAAGCCCAGCGCCAGGCACAGCTGCTGCCTGTCGTCGCTGACACCGGCCAGCCCGTCTTCCCCCCAGCGGTAGGCGCGGGAGCGGGCCTGTTCATGGGGAAAGTACGACCACGTGTTGTCGCCGCTGCCGTAGTCCTCGCGTACGGTGCCCCACTGCCGCTCACTGAGATAGGGGCCCCAGCGCTGCCAGGGAACACCGCCCGTGTCCGCCTCGTCCAGCCGCAGCCGTTCCGCGCTGACCATGGTGTTCCGCCCTTCCGCTGCCGGATCGACGGCATCCCTTCATGACGCCGGTGTCCGGAGATCACTCGCCGGTCTGTCAGCGTCCTTCCCCGGGAGCCTGCGTCTCATCACCCTGGCTGGGGTGAAACTACGCCGGCACATTCGCTGCCGTTGCGCCGACCGTGAGTGATGACCGCTCCACAGGCGGCTGGGTCTTAAAGGCATCACCCCCGCAGGGCGGCCCAGCAACATAGCCCATAGCCCACCAACGGTCCAACGACCTCCGTTGGTCCCTTCCCTTTTGGCTCCGCGGCTGATTCACTAAATTGTTACTGGGGTCAGCGGGAACTGCGAGAGGGTAGCGTGGTAAGTGGTAATAGGCGGGGCTGACGCTTCGCAGGGCCTGCGGTTCGCGCTGGCGAAGTTCCGGCCGACGGCGTTGCCCGCCACGCTGGTCATAAGATCCGCGCTGCATGACCGGCTGGCGGCAGGGGCTCGCCAGCGCTTGACCGTGGTGGTGGGGTCAGCTGGCGCGGGCAAGAGCGTGCTGCTGTCGAGCTGGGCGGCGGCAAGACCACCGGACACCACTTCCTGGCTGTCATGCGATAACGCCGACGCTGACCCAGTCCGCTTCTGGACCGGTTTCATCGAGGCTCCCAAAGCCGTGGCGCCGGGATTCGGCGCCGATGCCGCCGACCTGCTTACCATCGACGGCGTCGTGTCAGCCGATGTCACCGCGTCGATCGCCAACGATGCCGCGAAGCTGCCCCCAGGGTCGGCGATCATCGTGGATGACTTTCATGCCGAGGCGGGCGGGGTCCGCGGGGCCATGACGGATCTTGTCGAGCGCTGGCCTGCCGAGACCGCCCAGCTAGTGCTGGCCAGCCGGGTGGACCCTCCGCTACGCCTGCACCGGCTGCGGATGTCCGGTGAGCTGTGCGAGCTTCGCGACCATGACCTGCATTTCTCCCTGGCCGAGAGCGGCAGCCTGCTGGCCAACTTCGGCGTCGAGATCGGTGCTGCCGAGCTCACGCTGCTTCATCACCGCAGCGAGGGATGGGCCGCGGCGCTGCAGATGGCGGCGCTTTCGCTGCGCGGCACCACCGACCCGGTCCGGGCCGCGCGGGCGCTGGAGGTCCGCACCCACACGATCGCCGAGTACTTCGTCTCTGAAGTTCTTGATCAGCAGCCGCCTGAGATCGTCTGGTTCATGCTCGACACGTGCGTCTTGGGGGAGCTGACCGCGGACGCATGCGCAGCCGTCACCGCGAGGCCGGACGCGGCGGCGCTGCTGCACAGCATTGACGCGGCCAACCTGTTCCTGGTAGCGCTCGATGACGAGCGGAGCAGCTTCCGGTACCACCATCTGGTGCGCCGGGTGCTGCGCGCTGAGCTGAAGGCCAGGGACCGGGACCGCGAGCAGGTGCTCCAGCTGCGGGCAGCAGAATGGTTCGAGGCCGTCGGCGACACATGGCGCGCGGCCCGGCATTTCCTGGCCGCCCGGCACGCCGACCGGGCACTGGACCTCATGCAGGACCAGGTCGTATCCGGCTTCTTGCGCGACCCGGCGCCCCCGGCCGCCCTGGATCTCGGCATGATCGACCCTTCGCTGCTCGCTGATGCGCCTGACCGGCTGCTGGGCCTGGCAACCGACCTGTTGCTGTCGGGTGAGGCGGCACGCGGCGGCAAGTACCTGGACCTGCTGGAGCGCTCCCGGCCGTCGATCCCGCCCGACTCGAGGCTGGCGGCCCGGTTCGCGGCGATGCGCTCATTCCATTACGCGCTGACCGGCCAGATGGACGAGGCCGTCCGCGCGGGCCTCGGCGCGCGGGCCATCCAGGAGCGGACGCAGCTGCAGGACGAGTGGAACGCCGCTCTCCCGTTGATCCTCCTGCGTGTCTACCCGTGCCTGGAAGACTACGACGCGGTTGAACGTGAGGCAGCGGCGGCTCTTGCCATTCCCGGGCTCGCCGAACCGGCCAGGCTGCTGCTGGTACCCAGTGCGCGAGCGCTGGCATGGTTCGAGGCCGGCCGCCTGCCCGAGGCCGCCGATACCGCCCGGACCGCTTATGCGGACGCCCGGCGGCTAGGGTTCGACCAGCACTTTTTCGCCGTGGATAGCCTGCGCGCGCTCGCCGGCGTGGCGCTGGAGGGGCGGGACCTCGACACCGCGGAGCGCCTCACCGAGCAGGCGCTGTCGATAACGGAACGACGGCGGCCCAGCTTCGAGTTCCTGGCGCTGCTGGACCGGGCCGGGATCTGGGCCGCCCGCGGGCAGGCCCGCGAAGCGCTGGCCACTGTCGAGGCAGCGCGACTCCTCCTGGCCGGGACCGGGTCGGTGCTGCTGGCGCGAGCCGATGAGCTCGAAGCACTGCTGCGCCTGTCGCTCGGGGACCTGCGCTCTCCCGCCGGGCTGGCCAGCAAGCTGCCCGCCGCCCGCCGTAGCCTGCTGCTGGCCAGGATCGCGCTCGCCGCCGGCGATCACCACGCCGCCCGAGAACACCTGCAGTCCCGGGCGCTGGGCAACCTAACGCCGCGGCGTGCGCTGATGCGCGAGATGCTCCTGGCCGCCGCCGCGATCAAGGCCGGCGACCCGATGGCCGCAAGCATCCTGGGCGGTGCCCTCCAAACAGCCCGCCGCGGCGGGTTCCTCAACACGGTCGTCACGGCCGCACCCCAGGTGACCAGCTACCTGATTGCGGATTCCGCGCAGGCGCGGGCGGACCCGTTCACCGGGCAGCTGCTCGCCGCGGCCCTGGAGGCACACGCCGCACAGCCGGTAGCCTCCCGGTGCCACCGCCTGCTCGCCGAACCCTTGACCGCTGCCGAGCTGCGCGTCCTGAAGCTCCTGCCGACCAGCAGCTACTCGCAGATCGCCGCCACTCTTTACGTTTCCCGTAACACGGTGAAGACCCACCTCCGGTCGATCTACCAGAAGCTCGGGGTAGCGTCGCGCTCGCAGGCCCTCGAACGGGCAGCCGACCTGCGCCTGCTCTGAGACCGTTCTGCGGTGCGGGCCCGACGGAGGCGCGCGCAGTGGGCAGCGCTGCCATGACCGCCGGAAGGCGCCGGTAACGGGCCGGGGATCACCCCAGGCAGGGTGACGAATCTCCGCGAACCGCTCAGACAGGCTAGAAGAGTCAAGCGCCTGGCGACTCTGACCTGGAGGTGCAACATGACGTCGGCAACAACCACGCCAAGTAGAGGCAAAGGCGGGTACCACCCAGAAGGCTTCGGGCTGATGGTCTTCGCGTCGGTCCTGCTGCTCGTCATCGGCTGCTTCAATCTCATCGACGGCATCGCCGCGATCGCCAACTCGCACGTATTCATCGCCAACGCCCACTACGTGGTCGGCGACTTGCGCGCCTGGGGCTGGGTCGCCCTCATCGCGGGCGCACTGCAACTGCTGGCCGCGGCCGGGATCCTGGCGGGCAACCAGCTGGCGCGCTGGTTCGCGGTAGCCGTGGTCGGGCTCAATGCCATTGGCCAGATGTTCTTCATCCCGGCCTACCCGTTCTGGTCCCTGACGATCATCGCAATCGACGTGGTCGCCCTGTGGGGGCTGTGCGCCTATGGCAGCCGCGAGAACCTGGCGGCTTAGCGCGGCGGTGGGTGACGGGCCGCAACTGGCCGGGATCGTCACCGCCGCAGTCCTCACGTCGATGATCAACGACCCGGTCCAGGCGGCGCCACATGCTGGTGCGCCTCCCGGACCCATCCCCTGGGCATACCACTAAAAGGAGACACCGAATGACTACATCCAGGGTCCAGTCAGGCGATCCGAACACCATGGGTCCGATCAGTTACCTGATTGTCGAGTTTCCGGGTAGCAAGATGACGGGGGAGGGATTTCCGATCCTTGTGGATCTCGTTGACCGCGGCCTGATCCGGATCCTCGACCTCAGGTTCGTCCGCCGCGACATGGACGGCTCGATGCGCGCGATCGAGTTGCGGGACATCGATCGTGACGGCCAGTTCGATGTGGCGATCTTCGAGGGCGCGTCCTCGGGGCTCCTGGACGACAGCGACATTGCCGACGCAAGATCAGTGATCGAGCCGGGCTCTTCGGCCGGCATCTTGATCTTCGAGAACCGGTGGGTAGCACCCTTCATCCACGCGCTGCGCCGAGGTGACGCGGAACTGGTAGCCGCCGGATACATCCCGCAAGACACCCTCGCCGCGGCCCTCGACGCAACCGACCGCTGATACAGCAAGAAAGGACAACACCATGCCCGGACTCCTCCGAGGTGTCGCCCGAACCGCCGTCATCGCCGGAACGGCTACAGCCGTGTCGAACCGCGTATCACGCAGACAGGCCAATCGCTGGGCGCGCCAGGAAGAACAGCAATATGAACAAGAGCAACGGTACTACCAGCAGCCGCCGCCGACGCCTCCGCCGCCTCCCAGGGACACCGTCACCCAGCTGAAAGAGCTTGCCGAATTGAAATCCCAGGGCATCCTCACCGACGCCGAATTCCAAGCCCAGAAGGCGAAAATCCTGGGTTCGTGAACGGGACCCGATGGCAAGCCAACGGCACGGTGATCTGACATCCCGGCTCAATACCGGGGCCTGGGGACATTCAGCAACTCGCCGATCTGCGCCTCAACGCACCGGTAGGGTGTGGACGCTAGCGGTCCTGAGGGCGGCCGGCTGACCCGCGGGGTAGTCGGGCCGGCCCGGGTGATCGCCTTTGTGTGAGCACTACCAGCCGAAATAGCCAACGGTGAAGAGTTATCCCGGTAGGCCTACCACCAGCCGCTCGGAGTGGCGTCACGCTCGGGGGCCTCCGGCTAATGCCGGCCGGCCGGTGCACGATGCCGGCGCCGGCGTAGCTTGCGCGGATGCGGATGAGGGGCGGCGATGACTGACACGAGCGGGCCTAGGGCGGGCGCCGCGGCCCGGGCGATGATTCTGCCGCTGGCGCTGGCGCAGTTCATCGCCAGTTACGCGGCCACGAATATGAACGTGGCGATCAGCCCGATTGCCAAGGACCTGGGCACGACCGTGGCCGGGGTGCAGACGGCGATCACGCTGTTCACCCTCACGATGGCGGCGCTGATGATCCCGGGCAGCAAGCTGACCGACATCTGGGGCCGCAAACGCTGCTTCCTGATCGGCTTGGGCGTCTACGCCGTCGGCGGCTTGCTGGCGGCGCTGTCGCAGGGACTCCCGCAGCTGATCATCGGGTACTCGCTGCTGGAGGGCGTGGGCTCGGCGCTGATGATCCCGCCCATCTACATCCTGGTCACCGTCACCTTTTCCGACGTCAAGTCGCGGGCCCGCTACTTCGGCGTGGTCAGCGGTGCGGGCGGGCTGGGCGCCGCGGCCGGGCCGCTGATCGGCGGCCTGGTGACCAGCGCGATCAGCTGGCGTGCCTCGTTCGGGCTGCAGGTCCTGGTCGTGGCCTGGATCATCTGGCTCGCCCGCAAGATCACCGACCCGGCCCAGCCCGGGCCCAAGCCGCGGTTTGACCTGACCGGGGCGGTCCTGTCCGCCGCCGGGCTGTTCTTCGTGGTGCTCGGGCTGCTGCAGTCGCGGACCTACGGCTTCGGCAAGTCGCGGCAGAACTTCACCATCGGTGGCACGGTGGTCATCCCCAAGGGCTCGATCTCCCCGGTGTGGCTGTTCGTGGCCATCGGTGCGCTGTTCCTGCTGTGGTTCTTCCTGCATGTGCGGGCCGGGGAGAAAAAGGGCAAGGACGTGCTGCTGCCGCTGCGGCTGTTCCGCAACAAGATCGCCAATCTGGGGCTGGGCACCCAGACCATCCAGTGGCTGATCCTGCAGGGGTCCTTCTTCGCGGTCTCGGTCTACCTGCAGGAGGTCAACCACTACAGCGCGATCCAGACCGGGCTGCTGCTCACTCCAGCCACCATCGGGATCCTGGCCGCCTCGGCCGGCGCCGGCCGGTTCGCCCGGCGGCATCCGCAGCGGTGGCTGATCATCGCCGGGTTCCTGGTCACCGCGGTCGGCATGATCTTGCTGCTGGTCCTGGTCCGGGCGCACGCGGGCATCTGGCGGTGGATACCCGGGCTGCTGCTGTTCGGCGCCGGGGTCGGGACCATGCTGACCTCCTCGGTCAACGTGGTCCAGTCCAGCTTCCCCGACCAAGATCAGGGCGAGATCTCCGGCCTGTCCCGCAGCGTCTCCAACCTGGGATCCTCACTTGGCACCGCCCTGGTCGGCTCGGTCCTGGTCGCCGTCAAGCTGCCTGAGGGAAGGCCGTTCGCCGTCGCCCTCACGATGATGCTCGTGTTCACCCTCATCGGCTTGGTCCTTGCCGTCCTCATCCCCCGCAAGCCAATCGAGGCCACGGCGACACCAAGTCCAGGCGCGGCACCTGCGGCCTCGCACCCGGCACCGTGATGCCGTGCCGCGGCCGCGATCGCGGCAGACCACGCGTTGTCCGCGCTGGCCGCCGAGACGGGCCTTGCGGGCTGCATCGGCAGTTGGTGACAGGGGGACACGATGGACTGGTCAATACGGCGTAACCGGACAGCGCAGACGCCAGTATCACCGCGTCCCCCGAAGGCGCAGGGGCTCGCGGCCGCCTACTGCCCGCCAGCCGCCTTGAGGCGTTGTCCGACGGCGTGTTCGCGATCGCGATCACCCTGCTCGTCTTGGAACTCCACGTGCCGGCCGGGCAAGAGGCACTGGTGAAGGGACTCGAACATGAGTGGCCCCGGTACCTGGGCTACTTCTTCAGCTTCGCCTTCATCGGCGGGGTGTGGATCGCGCACAGCAACATGACGCGGTTCATCAAGGCGGCCGACCCCGGCATTCGGTAGCGCGGAATTTGTCATTTCTTCCGGATCCGGGCGTCGACCTCGCCACTACTCGCGCCTTGTAAGTGTCCGGCAAGTACTCGCGCCTTGTAAGTGTCCGGCAAGCCCGTCACTGGTCACGGTCATGTCGATCACCGGCCTGAATCCCGGGTTCCTGGCGCCCACGTGCTGCCTGCCTGATCCGTGAGGTCACACGCCGCCGCGCGGCCGTGATGTGGATCGACGCCGGCCGGGCGCGAGAGCCCCGGGCCGTCTGTGGCTGGCATGAATACTCTGCCCAGTGTCTCGAAGGCCGCCGGCCGCCGGGCGCGCAGGACGCCGGCGGCGATGGCCCCCAGGCCGAGCCACCCGAGCGCCGCGAAGGGCAGCAGGTCCGCCAGTGTGCGGGCATGGGGATGAAGGATCCCCCACAAGGGAAACAGGAACAGGACGGCGGCCGTGGCCGGGACGAGCAGATGCCGGCCGATCCGGAACTGGTCGCGGAACTCGGTGCGGAACGCGCGGATGGCCGCGATGTTCACGGCGAGGTAGATGAGCACAATCGACAGCCCGCCCGCTCCGGCGAGATAGCCGAACGCGCGCACGCCGCCGTCAGCGTAGGTCAATGGCAGCCCCAGCACGAGCGCGAGCACGGCGACGCAGCCGATCGCGACGGCCGGGGTCTGGCGGCGGGACAGGCGGGCCAGTGAGGCCGGGAGGACCTGCTCGCGTCCCATCGCGAACAGCACCCGGATGGCCGCGTTGACCACAGCGATGGCGAAGCCCAGGCCGGTGAGCATGACCACCAGGTCGATGGCCCACAGCGCCGGCCCACGCCGAACGTCTCCGCGCAGACGATGAGCAGATAGAAAATGCCCGCCACGATCACGACGCCGATGGTGCTGGCGGGGATGGAGCGGCGCGTGTTCCTCGCTTCCTCACCGAGCGCGGCGGCGGTCTCGAAGCCGGCGAATGCGGTGATGGCGTAGATCATGGCATCGGTGATGTCGGTGAGCTGGCCGTTCGGCGACGATGCCGGTGAGAGAACGGCGACCGAGTAATGCGCCGGCCCGATCTTGACCAGGATCGTGATGGCCAGCGCCGCGATGACGGCCACTTCCCCCGCGACAAGGACCAGATCGACCGAGGATGAGGTCCTGATGCCCAGGTAGGCGACCAGGACCACGGCGCCCAGGATCACCAGGAACAGCACCCAGCCGCCGATGGTCACGCGCAGCGTGCCGGCAGCAAGTTGCGAGGCGTACGCGCTGGTCAGCGAGATGCCGGCGGGTACGTACAGCGCGTACGCGAATACCATCATCCAGCCGGTCAGGAAACCCCCGGTCCGGCCCAGCCCGCGGCTGTTGCAGGTGTACAGCGAGCCGGCCGACGGCAGCCGCCGAGCGAACTCCGCGATGCTGCTCGCGCAGCACACCGAGGCGACGAACGCGATCAGGACGACCAGCGGAGACGCGAACCCGGCGTACGACACCGCGATGACCAGCCCGCCTACCGCCGCACCAGCCGGGGCCACATTGCCCGCACCAAACGCGATCACCCGCGCCGGCCCGACAACCCCGCGGGCCAGCCCGCGGGACTCATCACCGCCAGCATCCATGCGCGGGCCTTCCTTGCCGCGGGGCGCGCCCACCCGGTACGGCATGCTCACAATGCCCAGGGCGCAGTCGCCGATGCTCCGGGAGGCTGGCCGGACGCCTTCGCGTCCAGCACCCCGCCGTTATCATAGGGCGTAACTTCAGTTACCCAGCTGGAAATGCCCGGCGCATCACCCACGCAGGGTGAAGGCCGTCCGGGTACCGGTATCCCGGCGGACGACGGCGCCATCAGCGCCGTGGCGGGGCCTGCTGGCCGCGGGCGGTGAATACATGGTCACGTATCTCGCGGCTGGCGCGATCCAGCTACTGGGCGGTTCTGTGATGTGCTGCCTGGCCGCGTCGCCAGGCAGGCCGATGGCGGCCTGCAAGCTGATACCGGCATGAAGATGGCCGTTGACGATCGTGTCAGCAGTTCCGGGCTGTGGCGTGCCTGCTCTGCTGCGGCAGCGGCCCGGGCGATGCCGGCGAGGTCTTCGTGCCGCCGGGTCTCGGCGCCGTGGCGGATCACGGCCAGCGCGAGACCCCCTGCCGGTCCCCACCGCGCCGGGTAGCTGTCCTTGGGCCCGTCCGCGACCTCAGTCATTCGGTGGCGGCGCTACCAGGTGCATCTCGATTACCTTAAGCCCGAGGCCGGTGATCCGCAGTACGAGCCCGGACAGGGCTGCCTGGTCGGGCAGCTCGGCGCGAAGGGTTGTTGTGCCCGGGCCTACGGTGACCTCGCAATCATCGAATTCCGCGCGCAGTGTGGAGCCCGCCTGGCCGGTGAACGTGATCTCATATGTCTGTAGTCGCACCAGCGTTACGCCTCGTGGTCTGATGGTTTAGCCTGCCGCCAGCGTGGCTGCCGACTGGGGCCGCGTCATCACCCACCCAAGGGTGACCCGGGACCCGGCGGCATGGCCCGCGATCGCGCTGCACCCTGCTATCAGGGAAACGGGCCGGGCCTGTGGGGCCTGCTCTTGCGCAAGAGAACTGCGGGAGAGCTCACTGGAGGGAACTGCGGGAGAGGTGTCGTGGCACAGGACGCGACGGCTGGGCGCGGCGCCTCGCCGGGTGCGCGGTTCGCGCTGGCGAAGTTCCGGCCGACGAGGCTGCCCGCCACGCTGGTCACCAGGTCTGTACCGCATGACCAGCCGACGGCGGGGCGAGCCGGCGCCACACGGGCTGTCACGATGGGCGAGGGCAGCCGATACAGCAGGCCATCGCGACCATGATGGGGGCGCACGGGCGCTCCGTTGTGCGTCCGGATCGGCTGGAGGGCATCGTCGCCTTCAACGAAGGCCAGGGAGCCGAGCTTTCAGGATCCCGGCCATTGATGAGCAGGCCCGCGGGCCGTCATCGCTCAGGGAAGGTCATGACTGGTCGAACTCGATGACGACCTTGATGTCGTCGGGTGTCCGCTGCAGCGCCTGCTCAGGGCGGGAACGCCGGGTTATCAGCTGTTCGAGCCACGCGGGGTCGGCTGCGGCGAGCACCTTCGCGGCGCGGTAGTAGTGCCGCCGGTTGGCGTTGACCGAGCCGAACACGGCGATGTTCTTGAGCACCACGCCGGTGGCCAGGGTGGTCGCCGAGACGGTGTCGGGGACGGTGGGGGAGCCGACTCCAGTCAGGCAGATGATGCCGCCGGGAGAGACGGTCTCCATCGCCTGGCGGACCAGCTGGATCACGCCGGTGCACTCCACCACGATGTCGGGGTCCAGCCCCAGGTCGGCGATGGGCCCGGTGTGGTAGCCGGCGCCCAGCTGTTTGACCAGGGCAGGTTTGGGACCTGAGGTGGCCCGGTCCAGGACGTGGATGTCGGCGCCCTGCTGCACACCGATCAGGGCTGCCAGCAGCCCGATGGGCCCGGCGCCGACGACCAGGACCGTTTGCGGATCCCAGAAGGTACGCCGGCCGATGGCGCCGATCTGCTCCCATGCCTTGGCCACGACGGTGGTGGGCTCAAGGAGCACCCCAAGCGTCCCCAGGGTCTTGTCTACGCGTACCGCGTAGTCGGGTTCGATCCGCCAGCGCTCGGCCATGAATCCGTCGGCCTGCTTGATACCGCGCTCCGTGTAGCGGCCATTGGAGCACATGTCCCATCCTCCGACCGCGCAGTTCGGGCAGGGTGCCGGGTCGGGCCGGCGGACGATGCCCACGACGTGCTCGCCGACGGCAAAGCCGCTCGGACCCGGGTCAACGACCCGGCCGAGCGATTCGTGGCCTAGGATCAGCCGGTCACGGCCCGGGGGCGCCCAGCCGTAGCTGCCGCTGGCGATCTCGGCGTCGGTGCCGCAGATCCCGGCGGCCAGGGCCTCGACCACCACCGAGCCCAGGCTGGCGTCGGGTTCGGGAACTTCTCCCAGTCGCACCGACCCCGCGGTCCCGGGCGCCACTGTCACGGCCTTCATAGGTCCTCCCGGAACCGGCGGTAGCACCCAGGCAGAACTCGCTGCCTGCCTCAACCATAGACTTCCCGGGCCCGCGGCCGCCGCAGGCATCCCCGGCCAGGAGAATGAGTGAAGGCCACGTTTTCCTGCGTTTCACGGGAACGACACTTGCCGTTTGACGTGTCGTCACCCCGGCTGGGTGAGGTGCTAGACCGTAGTTCCCCTCGGTGGCGCACCGATATAGGCGCTGACCAGGTGAAACAGCCTCAGCCCATGACTGCGTAGTCATGTAATTTCCGTGATCAAGGGCTCTACCACCTGGTCAAACGCGTCGACCAATCGGCTTGGGGGGAACTTCGGGCTAGAGCCGCCAGCATTGAACGCAGTCGCGTCGGTCACGGCGGGCATCCGCCTTTCAGCGCGCCTGTGATAGGACAGGCCCGGCCGTCCCGGCGCCGTGGTCGAGCTGGTGATCTAGGTTGATCGCGGCGCTGATGAGCGCCAGGTGGCTGAATGCTTGGGGGAAGTTGCCGAGCTGCTCGCCGGTGCTGCCGATCTCTTCGGAGTACAGGCCGAGGTGGTTAGCGTACGTGTGCATCTTCTCGAACGTCAGCCTCGCCTCCTCGAGCCGCCCGGCGCGCGCCAGGGCGTCCACATACCAGAAGGTGCACAGGGAGAAGGTGCCCTCGTCACCGGCCAGCCCATCGGGTGAGGCGCCGGGGTTGTAGCGGTAGACGAGGCTGTCGGAGACAAGCTCGCGGTCGATGGCCTCCAGGGTCGAGATCCACATCGGGTCGCGGGGTGCCACGAAGCCCTGCAGCGGCATCATCAGCAGCGAGGAGTCAAGCACCTCACCGCTGTAATCCTGGGTGAATGCGCGCGTCTGGGGGTTCCAGCCCCGTTCCATGATCTGGTTGTAGACGCGGTCACGCTCGGTGGTCCACCGCTGTACGTTGGCCGGGCGGCCCCGGTGCGCTGCCATCCGGGTAGCCCGGTCGAGTGCGACCCAGGTCTGGAACCGTCCGTAGGTGAAGTCCTTGCGGCCCCCGCGCGTTTCCCAGATGCCCTCGTCCGGCTGGTCCCAGTTGCCGCATACCCAATCGATCATGCGGGCGATGTGCAGCCAGCCCTGGTGGGCGGCCTGCAGGCCCTGGGTATCGGCGAGGTACATGGCGTCCATCGCCTCGCCGTAGATGTCCAGCTGCAACTGATCGGCAGCGCCGTTGCCGATACGTACGGGCCGCGAACCGCGCCAGCCCTCGAAATGGCCGAGGGTCTCCTCGGTGAGATCCGATGTGCCGTCGACGCGGTACATGATCTTCAGGGGGTGGCCGCCGTCGCCCGCCCATTCGTCGGCGCGGTCCCGTAGCCAGCCGCCGAAGGCGGCTGCCTCTTCGATGAAGCCGAGTCCGAGCAGCGCGTAAATGGAGAACGAGCCGTCCCTTATCCAGGTGTACCGGTAGTCCCAGTTACGCTCACCGCCGGCCTGCTCGGGCAGCCCAGCGGTGGGAGCGGCGACGACCGCGCCAGTCGGCGCGTAGGTCATCAGCTTGAGTGTGATCGCCGAGCGCGCCACCATTTCCCGCCAGCGGCCGGTGTAGGACGAACGGTGCAGCCACTCGCGCCAGAAACGAACGGTCTCATCGGCGAGGTCCTGAACCTCCCCCGGTGACAACCGCCGGGGCGGGCCGCCCATCGTCTCCAAGACCACCCCACCGCTCTGGCCCGCCCGCAGCGTCCGGACCGCCCGCAGCCCGTCACCGTGACGCTCCACCGTGACGCCTAGATCCGCCAGCGTGATGCCCGGCGTGCCGACTGTGTGCAGCGTCAATTCCATGCCGTCGGCCTGGAACAGGGCACCGTTCTCGGACAGCTCCAGCCTGTGCGGCTGGCGCGCGTAGTCGAACCGCGGCTGGAAGTCCATCACGAAGCGCATGGTGCCGCGCACCACCCTCAGCTGCCGCACGAGCCGGTGCCGGTCCGTCGCCGCCCCCGGTTCGACCGGCATGAAGTCGCAGACCTCCCCAACTCCGTCCGGGGTCATGAATCTGGTGATCAGCAGGGCCGTGTCCGGGAAGTAAAGCTGTTTGCTGACGTAATCGTCCCGATCCGGCCCGACGCGGAAGTAGCCGCCGTGGTCCGCATCGAGCAAGGACGCGCACACGCTGGGCGAGTCGAAGCGGGGGCAGCAGAACCAGTCCACGGTGCCGTCCGTGGTCACGAGCGCGGCCGTTTGCAGATCTCCGATCAACCCGTGATCAACGATGTTGGGGTAGCGGGCCATGATGCTCTCCTTCTGGCCGTGAGACAACGGCAGACCCGCGGCAGAAAGCTTGATGATCCACGCACCGGCCTTTGGGATACGACAGCCACCATCCTCGGCCGTCGGCATATCTGCCGCCTCACCCCGGTAGGGGTGACCCGTAGCGCCGCAGGACCATTCCGGCCTGCCCGGCGGAGCGGCTCACGCGATCGGTTCTTGGCCCGGCCCCGGTCCCTGTGGATAGCAGCTCACCGCAGCGGAATGATCCTCCAAGCGCTCGATATCCCTGGCGGGATGCCCGTTCCAGGAGTTGGATTAAGTTGCCGCCAGCCGGTATGCGGGTGGAAGTGTGGATGTCCTCCCCGAACCCGCCGTAGGAGGATCCGTGACTCTCCGAAACCGTCAAGCCCGTCTGTGGCGCAGGCCAACTGCCTTTCGCCGCCTGCCGCGATGCCTGCCATGGGCGGTCCCTCTGGGCTAGGTACCAGGACTGAGCCGACCCAATCATCGCACGCACCGGGGCCAGGTCAGCGAAGCGGTCGCTATGCAGCACAGCGAGGATGGCGTGTCGCTAGGTCAGTTCCAGCGCCCGCCGCTGGTGCCGGTCACGGTGCGGCACGGGCACCCACCGGGGCGGTGCCGCGCTGACCCGGTGCCGCCGATGATAGCTGGCCTGGGCACCCCCGCCGCAGCGCACGCTGCCCGGGTGCCGATTACCGGCGCCATCGCGGCGATCGCCTCGCCGGTCACGACGTTGACCCGGGCTCGTTGTCCGCGCCCTCGGAGATAGCTCGGCCACCGGGTAGGCGCGTCCACGATCCGCCGGGTCCTCCGGGCGCTGCGCGATGGTGCGTCTGACCGCGCCGGCCTTGGTCCGGTTGAGCCTTGCCGAGAGCCCGCCCGCCACTTTGGCCATGACGTTGGCCGGCTCGCGGCTGGGGTGGCCGCGCTACCCTGGACCAGCATTGGCCGGCGGGGAACCACCCGGTACCGGCGGGGAGCCACCCGCTACGAGGCGGAACTGGATGCGGGCGGCGGGGATGCGTTCCTGCTCGCGGGCCAGCAGGGCCAGCGCGCGGGCATCGGCCGCGGTGGGGCGGTTCACGTCCAGGGCGCGTGGCCACAGCCGGGCATAGCGGACGGCTGCGACTTCGGCCGCATACACCAGCGCCTGACCGACCAGGTACAGCAGGGCGAACATGCCTGCCACGGTGGCGAAGCTGCCGTAGACGGGCCCGGCCCTGGCCACCAGCCTGGCCAGCAACGGCGTCCCGGCGTTGAGCACGACCGTCACCACCGCCGCGCCCAAGATGGCTCCCGGCCATAGGGCCCGGACCGGCGCGGGCCGGGCCAGCAGCAACTTGGCACCAAGCAGCAGCACCGCGAAGACGACCAGCGCCGACCCGAGCACCGCGGCTGCCCGTTGCAGTCCGGGCTGGCCGGGCAGCGCGGTGGCCACCACCGTGAGCGTACCGGTCGCCAGCGCCCCGGCCAGCAGCATCGCCAGCACCACGAACACCCGGACATACCGCGAGAGGAAACCGGCCCGAAAGCGGTACCGGACCGCTGCGACATGGTTCAGCGTCTGGTAGGCGGAGAACACGACACCAGTCCCGGACAACAGCAAACCGATCAGGCCGGCAATGAATGGGATCGTCGACGCCGGCAACGTGGCCAGCGAGTGCTCGACCGTGGATCGCAGCGCCTGCGGCACGATCGCGGTGATCAGCCGCTGGCGCAGGTCCGGATGATCTGCCAGCACCCGCGACAGTACCGCCACCCCGAGCAGCAGCAGCGGGAAGATGCTCAGGAATCCGTAGTAGGTGATGAGCGCCGCCTGCCGGCCGCCCTCATCGTCGCCGTACTTCTTCACGACCGCGTGGGGGAACCCCAGCACACCATGCTTGCGCTGCAGCCGGTCCGCCCACGCGATGATCCGGTTCACCAGGCCACTCAAACCTTCCAAGTTCATAGGCCCAGCCTGCCCGGAACCGCCCTGGCAGGTCAGCCACCGGTGGTAGCTGAGCTGCCGAGGTGAGTAGGCCCAGACTGGGTTGACCCAGGCGATTCACCCGTGCGGGGCGAGGGGGTAACAGCGGGGACGCGAAATCCTGGGGAGCATGCTCATACGTATTCGCGTCGGCGCATCCAGGCCAGGGTCACCCAGCCCCACACCGGTGGCAGGTAGGCGGCAAAGGACCGCTGGATGAGCACGGCCGCAGCGGCCTGATCCTGCGGCACGCCGGCGCTGGTGAGCCCGGCGATCAGGCCTGCCTCCACGACGCCGAGGCCGCCGGGCACGGGGACGGCGCCGCCGATGATGGCAGCCAGCGTGTTGACGGTGATCAGCGTCGCGATGCTGGCCCGCTGCCCGACTGCGTGCAGCGACGCGCCGAGGGCCAGGATGAGCATGAGCTGGGCCAGGGTCGAGCCGACCAGGACGTAAACGAGCTTGCGCGGCTCGGCGGCGATGGTCTTGACGTTGGCCCAGATGTTCAGCAGGTGCGGGCGGATCCTGCGGCTGGCCAGGCGCCGGAGCCTGGGCACCAGGGCGATCAGCGCGGCGGCGATCCCCGCGGCGAGGATGACCGCGAGGATGATCCAGACCGCGTTCTGGCGGCCGCCAGAACTTGAGGGGGCCTGGAAGGTCCCGGCGGCGAACGGGATGGCGATGAGAAACAGCAGGGTCTTGGCGGTCCAGCTCGCCGTGGCCGCGATGGCGCCTGAGCTTACCGCGGCCGCGGCGTCATACCCCTGGCGCTGAAAGAACCTGACCCGAACGGCGAATACGGCGACGTTGCCGCCGACCAGCGCGGTGAAGGTGTTCGACGTCTCCAGCGCGACGCACCGGCCGAACGGGAGCTGGCCGACGGCGGCGCCGAGCAGTGCCCAGCCCTCGGCGACCACCGGGAGCTGAGAAAAGACGAACGCCAGCGCCACCCAGCCCCAGCTGGCGCCCTTGATGGCCTCCAGGGCATCGCCGGCACCGGACAGCACCCCGATGATCGCCCAGATCCCGATCAGCGAGCTGGCGGCGAACAGCAGGTTGGCCCAGCTGACCCGTTTGACCTCTGCAAGGCCGGGCACGTCGATGCCGGCCCCGCTGGCCACCGCTTCCCGCAGCCGAGGCAGCAGGTGCTTGTGCTCCTTGAGCGCGGCCACGGTGCCCGGGTCCAGCGCCGAGCGCTGCAAGTGCACCAGGGCGCCGCGGGCGGTGTCGGCGTCGAGGACCCGGGCGGCCGCCGCGGCGGTGCGCTCGGCGCCCGCCCGTACGGCCATCGCGGCCAGCGCGGCCGCCAGGTCGGTGTCCAGGCGGCTGGCCGGAGCCGAAGCGGACGCGCCACGCGTTGGCGCCTTTACGGGTAAAGACAGGCGGGCGCTGACCTAGGTGCCGTGTGCGTAGGTGGGGCCGCCGCCCACGCCGATCACCTGGAGGGTGGCCGTCCGCGCGGTGGCCGCGGGGTCGAGCGCGATGTAGCTGAGCGTGGAGTTCGCGCTCAATCCGTGCTGAATCGGCCGTTGCGTGGCCGGCAGCAGGCTCCTGAACGCGGCGGGCACCGGGATGACCGGCAGTTTGGTCTTGCTGTGCGCGGGCGGCAGGTGGGCCGGCGCGGTCGAGGTCGCCAGGGTCATGGTGTAGAAGACCAGCCCGCCCCCGCCCGTCGTGCGCAGCGCGAAGAACGGGTAGCTGGTTCCCTCCAGCTCCCAGTTGTACGTGTTGTGCTGCGCGGCGGCCTGCCGGGCGATCGCCGCGTTCGCGTGGTACAGCCCGGTGGTCTGCGGACCGGCCTGGACGGCCGGGGCGGCCGCGCTGGACGGCCCGTCGTCCGCGACGGCCGCGTGTATCGCGCCCACGGCGTCCGGCCGCAGCTTCAGCGTCTGGTCCGACGTGGCCAGGGGGGTCGCGTAGCCGGCGCCGTCGACCGCCACCTTCAACGCGGGCGCACCCGGGTTGAGCAGCGCGGATCCGCTGAGCGCCCAGGTGGCCCCGGCGTCCGGCCGGTCGAACACCAGCAGCGCGGTCCGGGTGGGACCGCCCGTGGCCGGGCGCTCCGGTACCGCGGCCATGAACCATTGCGGGTACGTGATCAGCTTCGGCACGTACAGCGTCGGGCGCCCGTAGACCAGGCCGGTCACCGGATGGCCCGTCATCCCGGCCGCCAGGTACGTGGCCGAGGCGATGCCGAACTGCGATCCGGTCAGCAGCGACAGGTCCAGCAGCACATCGTGATTGGCCAGGGCGACCTTTTCCGCGGTGACGAAGGAGTTGAACACCCCAAGCGCGCTGGCCGGGGTGGGCCCCGGCACTGAGGTTGTCGCCGACGCGGTGGTGCTGCAGCCCTGCACGGACAGCAGCAGGCCAAGGGCGGCCAGCGAGCCGAGAACGGCCCGGAGCGCCCTGGGAATACCGGTAAGAGTCGCATGCATGCTCGTATCCATCAAAAAACCGGGGGTGTCCCGGCCTCATCCTCATTGTCGCGGTCCAGGCCGGCGTATGGGCGGACCCGTTCGGCAGGATACCCGGCTCCCGCCCGCCGCCGCGCCGGCATGCGCCAGCAGGCACCGGCTCGCATAGGCTGTCCGCCATGGCAGCTACCGATCCCGCCGATGAGATCTCGGAACTGTCGTCGAAGCTCGCCAGCATAGAGGCAGTTCTCGATCCCCACGCCATGAGGGCCGAGGCCGAGAGCCTGCGCGAGCAGGCCGCCGATCCGGACCTGTGGGGCGATCAGCAGCACGCACAGTCGGTCACCCGCCGCCTCTCCTACCTCGGGGGCGAGCTGGCCAGGCTGGAGGACCTCCGGCAGCGGCTCGACGACACCCGGGTGATGTTCGAGCTGGCTGACAGCGAGAACGACGAGCCGACCCGGGCCGAGGCGCAGCGCGACCTCGCGTCCCTGCGCAAGGAGATCGACCAGCTCGAGGTGCGTACCCTGCTGTCCGGGGAGTACGACGCGCGCGAGGCTCTCGTCACCATCAACGCGCAGGCGGGCGGCGCCGACGCCGCCGACTTCGCGCAGAACCTGATGCGCATGTACCAGCGCTGGGCCGAGCGGCACGGGTACCCGACCGAGGTCTACGACGTCTCCTACGCGGAGGAAAGCCGGCATCAAGTCAACGACGTTCGCGGTCAAGGCGCCCTACGCCTACGGCACGCTCCGCGGCGAGCACGGGACGCACCGGATGGTGCGCATCTCCAGGTACGACAACCAGGGCCGGCGGCAGACCTCCTTCGCCGGCGTGGACGTGGTGCCGGTCGTCGAGCAGACCGACCACATCGAGATCAACGAGGACGAGATCCGGGTCGATGTGTACCGCTCCAGCGGGCCCGGCGGCCAGGGCGTCAACACGACGGACTCGGCGGTGCGGATCACCCACCTGCCGACCGGGATCGTCGTGTCCTGCCAGAACGAGCGCAGCCAGATCCAGAACCGCGCGTCGGCGATGTCCGTGCTGCAGGCCAAGCTGCTCGAGCGCAGGCGCCAGGAGGAGGCCGACGAGATGGCCGCGCTGCGCGGCGAGACGACCGGAAGCTGGGGCACGCAGATCCGCAACTACGTTCTCTACCCCTATCAGAACGTGAAGGACGTGCGGACGGGCATGGAAACGGGAAATACCACGGCCGTGCTTGACGGCGAGATCGACGACTTCATCGAGGCCGAGATCCGCTGGCTGCGGCGCGGCCAGAACGGCGAGAAGGACTAGTCACGGCGCGCGGACACCGATGCGGACACCGATGCGGAAACCGATGCGGGCTACGGACAGGCGCTCGTACCGGTTAGCGAGTCCGGGCCTCCGGCCCGGGCGAGCGGCCGGTGTGTCGGTGGGTACCGGCGCCGGGGCGTCGCGGGGGGTTCGGGGGGTCGTCCCCCCGGGTCATAGAGCGAGTCCGGGCCTCCGGCCCGGGCGAGCGGCCGGTGTGCCGGCGAGTACCACAGCGGGGCGCGAAGCGCACCGGGGGGTTCTTGGGGGTCGTCCCCCGGGCCAGCACAGCCCCCAGGGGTCAAAGAGTTCCGTGCGCCGCCAGCACGGCCAGCAGGACGATCAGCAGGACCGAGGCGACCAGGATGTGCGGGCCGTAACTGGTCTGGGTGTGGTGCACCTCCGCCTTGGCCGTCAGGCATGCCGGGCAGCGGCCCTCGCTCACGGGGCCTCCGCAGCGTGCGCAGATAAGGTGTTCGCAGCTCAATGGGAGTCCTTCCGGACGGTCGTGCCCTGCACTTGGAGCGTTATAGGGCTGTGTTCGCTAGTTTCCCCCTACACTGTTCCATTGACTAATCCAGGCTACCCGCTGGGCGCCTGGAATCGCCGCGTCTCCGGCGGACCGCCAGGCTACGTGCCGTTTAAGTAAGCCCTGCGAGCCCGGTAGGCGCCAGCTGGAACGGTGAAAAGGCGCTCCGTCCCTCGTCCGTTTCCGACATCGTTGTGATGGTCCTGTGATCAATTTCGATAACGTCACCAAGGTCTACCCGAGCCAGAGCCGTCCCGCTCTGGAGAACGTCAGCATCTCGGTGGAGAAGGGCGAGTTCGTCTTCCTGGTCGGGCCGTCCGGGTCCGGCAAGTCCACGTTTCTCCGGCTGGTGCTGAAGGAGGAACGGCCGACGGACGGCCAGATCCAGGTCTCCGGCCGGGACCTGGCCCGCCTGTCAAACTGGCGGATCCCGATGCTCCGGCGGCGGATCGGCTGCGTGTTCCAGGACTTCCGGCTGCTGCCGAACAAGAACGTTTACCAGAACGTGGCTTTCGCGCTCGAGGTCATCGGCAAGCCGCGCCGTTTCATCCGCAAGGTGGTGCCCGAGGTGATCGATCTGGTCGGCCTCGAGGGCAAGCATGACCGGATGCCGGACGAGCTGTCCGGCGGTGAGCAGCAGCGGGTGGCCATGGCCCGGGCCTTCGTGAACCGGCCCATGATCCTGCTAGCGGACGAGCCGACCGGGAACATCGACCCCGCGACGTCGATCGGCATCATGAAGGTCCTGGACCGGATCAACCGCACCGGCACCACCGTCGTCATGGCGACCCATGACGCCGCCATCGTCGACTCCATGCGCAAACGCGTCATCGAACTCGAATACGGCAAGGTCGTCCGGGACCAGTCTCGCGGTGTGTACGGCCAGGCGTACTGACGTGCCGTAGCCTGTCCGCCAGGCCGCCAGCACCCCACCCCGCCGGGCCACCGCCACACGACCGAGTACTGCGAGGGATCAGTCAGCATGCGTGCCCAGTTCGTTCTCCAGGAGATCTGGATCGGCCTGCGCCGGAATCTCACCATGACGGTCGCGCTCATCGTGGTGGTGGCGATCAGCCTGTCCCTGCTGGGGACGGGCCTGCTGTTCGTCAAGCAGGTCGATGCGACACGCAGCTACTGGCAGGGCAAGGTCGAGGTCTCCATCTACCTGTGCACGGCGGAGAGCGTCAGCCTCCAGTGCAAGCAGAACGGCCCGGCCACCGACGCCCAGCGGCAGCAGATCCAGCAGCAGCTCACGTCGATGCCGCAGGTCGCCAACGTCACCTACCAGTCGCAGCAACAGGCCTACCTGCAGTTCAAGCAGGAGTTCTCCAACAACCCGTCGTTCGTCTCCACCGTTCAGCAGGGCGACATACCGGACTCCTTCCAGGTGAAGCTGAAAAACCCGCAGGCCGATTACGTCACCGTCGCGTCGGCGGTGACCGGCAAGAGCGGGGTGGACTCGGTGATCGACGACCGGTCGGTCCTGGCCAAGTTCTACAAGCTGCTCGGCGGCGCGCGGAACGCCGTGGTCATCGTCGCGGTGATCCTGCTGGTCGCCGCGACCCTGTTGGTGGCCAACACGATCCGGCTGTCGGCGTTCAGCCGCCGCCGGGAAACCGGCATCATGCGGCTGGTCGGGGCGTCGAACTTCTACATCCAGCTGCCGTTCCTGCTGGAGGGAATCATCGCCGGCCTGATCGGCTGGGCGGTCTCCGTCGGCCTGCTGATTGCCGTGAAGTCGCTTTGGCTGGATACGCTACAGCAGTACTTCACTTTCAACGTGATTCTCAGTGCGGGTGACCTCGTGGAGGTCGTGATCCTCGCGATGTGCGTGGGCGTGCTGTTGTGCGGCGCGACGTCGTTCCTCACGCTTCGCCGTTACCTGCGTGTGTGATATGTGAGCAGACAGGAGGGACGTGGCTCGGGAGCAAGGGCGGAAGGCGATCGCCCGCAACCGCCGCGCCCGGTACGACTACCGGATCGAGGACACATACGAGGCCGGGCTGGTGCTCACGGGGACCGAGGTGAAATCACTCCGGGCCGGGCGCGCGTCGCTCACGGACGGTTTCGCCCAGATCTCCGATGGAGAAGTGTGGCTGCACAACGTGCACATTCCCGAGTACACCCAGGGCACCTGGACCAACCATGAGCCACGGCGGACCAGGAAGCTCCTCCTGCACCGTAAGGAGATCGAGAAGCTGTCCTCCCGGACCGCAGAGCAGGGCTTGACGCTGGTTCCGCTGTCGCTGTACTTCAAAGACGGGAAGGCCAAGGTCGAGCTGGGCCTGGGACGCGGCAAGCGGACCTACGATAAGCGTCATGACCTGGCGAGCCGGGATGCGGCCAGGGAGATGGACCGTGCTCTCCGGCGGCGACGGTAACGGGGAGGAGGACAGTGTCCTTCCACACCCGTGACCGGGGCAGTCACGCTGGCCGTGGCCGGCCGGCACGGGTGGTTTCACGCCCCGGCCGGCGGGCCGCCCCGCCGGGTCAGCGGCCCCCCCTTCCGCCCCGGCCGGCGTCGGTGCGCGGGCAGCGGCAGGCCCGGCGCCTGTCGATGCGCGCCCAGCGGATCCGGCTGATCGCGATCCTCGTGACGGCCGGGATCGTGGTCGCGGGTTTCGCGGACGGCTTCGCGCAGGAGCCGTCCGCGGAGGGAACTGTCCAGGCGTTCCTGCTGGCCTGGCAGCGGCACGATTACCGCTCGGCCGCCTCCTACACCACCGGCCGCGCGCCCGTCGTCTCTGGCGCCCTCGCCGACGCCTTCACCCAACTGGACGCGACGGCCATGTTCCTGTCCATGGGCCGGGTCGACCAGAACGGCGGCACCGCCGAGGCGCGCTTTTCCGCCTCCGTGAACCTGGGTGAAGGGGGCCACCAGTGGACATACTCCGGCCAGTTCGCGCTGCGCCGGCTCCGTTCCGGCTGGAAGGTCGAGTGGGCCCCGAGCCTGATCAACCCTCAGCTGGGCCCGGGGGAACGGCTGGCCGTGATCACCCAGGTGCCGGCCCGGGCGCCGGTCCTGGACACCTCGGGAACCTCGCTGGAGGTACCGTCGCCGGTGTACCAGGTCGGGGTCTGGCCCAAGACCCTGGCCGATCCCCGCGAAACGGCCGAGGACTTCGCCGGGGTGACCCAGCTCAACTCCACCCAGGTGCTCGGTCAGATCCAGGCCGCCTCACCTGGGCAGTTCCTCACCCTGCTCTCGCTCGACCCGGACTCCTACGCCGCGCTGTCGCCCGAGCTGGCCCGGGTTCCCGGCCTGCAGGTGCACCGGGTCAGCCAGCGGCTGTTCTCCTCCGAAGCCAGTGAGGTCGTCGGGACGGTCGGCTCGGAGAACTCCGGCCTGCTGCGCGACGAGGGCGCCTCCTACCAGCCCGGCACGACGGTCGGCCTGACCGGCCTGGAGGCCGCGTACCAGCGGATGCTCGCGGGCTCGCCGACCACCGAGGTGGTGGCCGAGAACGGCCGCGGGGCGCAGGTCGCGGTGCTGCAGCAGTGGCCGGGGAAGGCCGGGCAGGCCGTGCAGACCACGATCAACTCGCAAGTCCAGGCGGCGGCGCTCAACACGCTGGCCGCCGCGCCCAACGCCGCCGCGGAGATCGTGGCCGTGCAGGCCTCGACCGGGAAGATCCTGGCTGTCGTGGGCCGGGGCGCGCCTGGTGGGCAGCTCCCGGCCGGCGGTGCGCTCAACGCGCACGTGACGCCCGGGAACGCGTTCACGATCGTTTCGACCGCCGCGCTGCTGGGCACGGGCTTTTCCACCAGCACCGAGATCCCGTGCACCAGCGTGGCCAACGTCGGCGGCCAGCTGTTCAGTGCTCAGCAGCTCGCGTCCAGTCCCGGCGCCGGCACGCCGTTCAGCACCGACTTCGCGCAGGGCTGCGGCACCGCGTTCGCGGGCCTGTCCAGGCGGCTGACCAGCAGTGCCCTGAAGAGCGCGGTGACCGGCTTCGGCATCGGGTCGAAGTGGCAGCTGCCGTTGCCGGCCTTCTCCGGCTCGGTGCCTGCTGCGACCAGCGACGGCCAGCTGGCCGGTGAGACCATCGGCCAGGGCGTCCAGGTCAGCCCGCTGGGCATGGCCCTGATCGCCGCCGAGGTCGACTGCGGGGTCTGGCGTTCACCGGTGCTCGTCACGAACCCGGCCGACGGAGCCGCGTCCGTCACGGCGCCGTTGACCCCGGGCGCTCTCACTTCGCTGCGCGCGCTGATGCGCGAGGCCGTCAAGTCCGGCTCGGCCAGGAGCGCTAACGTACCGGGCACGCCCGTCTACGGCCAGACCGCGCTGGTACCGACCGGAAGCGGCCGTAGCGCCCAATGGCAGAGCTGGTTCGTCGGCTACCGCGGAGACGTGGCGTTCACGATCCTGGCGTCCGGCCATTCGCCGCAGATCTCCGCGTCCGTCCTGGCCGCCCAGTTCCTCAACGCCCAGCACCTCCCCGGCTGACCCGCCCCCGGGCCGCCGCGCTCCCGCCGCCTGACCCCCCGGCTGGCCCGCCCCCGGGCTGCCGCGCTCCCGCCGCCTGACTCCCCGGCTGGCCCGCCCCCGGGCTGCCGCGCTCCCCGGCTGGCCCGCCCCCGGCTGGCCCGCTCCCCGGCTGGCCCGCCCCCCGGCTGGCCCGCCGTCCCGCCCTGCCCGCCGCTTCCGTTACCTATCCGTTATAAAACTCTCTGTAGTCGGAAGCAACCTCCTAACTACTCTCCGACGTCTTACCTGGTGACTGGGTTTCGCTAAGGGGGTTGCGGCCTCAGTCGTCGTGGTAAGACCGGGTTCTCATCTCGGGGGAGACCCGGGCATCCGGACCGGCTCCGACCCTGCCGGTCGACCCCCGCGGGCGCGTCGATTACCGCCAGCGCCCGCGGGGGTCATTCCCTTTTCCATCCCGCCCCAGGTGACGTTCCCGCGCCGCCCGGCTCGATCCCGTGCCGCCGCGGCCGGCCGCTGGCTCGTCGCGACCTGCCGCCGCGCCGCGGCCGGCGACACCGGGCCGCCGGGCCGCCGGCTCGTCCCGCCGGGAATCTTCATTGGCGCCTTGGCGTTGTCCGGTGTACGGTCGGGCGAAGCAGGTCATCGCGTGCGATGCCCGGTTGATAACTCAAGAGGGGGTGAACGGTTTCGACTTCGGTGGTTGATTCAGGGGAAGCGGGCCGAGGGTTGCGGTTGTGACCTCGCTAATCACATGACCGCAAAACAATAAGTGCCAATTCAACGCGCACTAGCGTCGCCCTCGCCGCCTGAGGCGAGTTAGACGCTTGTCAGCCCGGGGATGCCTTCGACCCGGTGCCTGGCATCAGCTAGAAGGATTACCGTCTAGCCCGGTCACGGGACTAGCGCGGGACATCGAACAGTGACTGAGCCCGTCGGCATCTTGCCTGCGTGAATGCCGGGGCTGAGAAAAACACAGCAGGCTGCGCCCGGAGAAGCCCTGTTGATGCACTGAAGGACGCGGGTTCGATTCCCGCCACCTCCAAGAGTGTTCAGTGGAGACCCTGAACATTGTTGGGGGTGCCCGTTCCCTCTTGGTTCCCGCAAGCCTATGCCCGGTGCCGTCAGGCCCCGGGCTTTTGCGCTGGGCGCTCCGTGGCCGCATGCGGCCTTCTGCCGGGCTGCGGGTCAGCTGCCGGAGCCGCGGGTCAGCTGCGGAGCATTGACGCTAAGCGGAACACTTGTGGCGACACGCATAAGAAGGGCATTAGACGCATAGTGCGGGTACCGGACTTATCAGGCGCGGCAAATGGGCCGGCGTGGCGGCTGAAAAGATGCGCCCGATGAAGCACAAGAGCGCAGGTCAGGAGGCACTGGCCCGGAAAGGCGATAGAGACAGTAGCGAAGATCATAGGGACTTATGCAGCCAGAAGCCTGCAGGGGCGCGTGGGTGCTGGTTACGATGACTCGTCAGTTAGCGACATTACACACAGCGTGGGCGTCATGACTTTCGGTGCGCCGCACGTCTGCCAAGGAGGCGGACCGACAGGGAGCGGGCCCGGATGTGGCCGCCCGTAACGCCGTGTGGGGAGTGGTCGAGGATGAGTGACCTGGTTGACCTGACGTCCCGTTTGCTGGACGACGGCTTCGTGATCTGCTCGGAGAAGACAGGAGACCGATTCACGGTGCTGCTGCGCCGTACCCGTCCGGAAGGGCGCCGCGTGTTCTGCGGTACCGGAGAGAGCTTCCCGGATGCCCTCGTCGACGCGGCGGAAGAGGCCGAAGTTCCCGCCGCCTGATCCGCATCGCTGCCCAGGCGGGCAACGGCGCCCGCCGCAGGCCTCACCCGCCTCACGACGGTCACGCCGGAGCCGGCCCCGGCGTGACGATCCCGTATTCGTGAATCTTGCGGTAGATCGTCGCGCGTGACATGCCGAGAGATTCGGCGGCCTTGACCTTGTTGCCCTCGCAGTCCAGCAGGCTCTGCACGATCGCGTCGCGTTCCATCGACTCCAGCGGGCTGAGCAGACGGCGGCTCACCGTCCAGCATTCGGGCGGCAGGTCGGCCGGCTGGATCGAGCCTGCCCGGCGGCGCTGGACGACGCGCTTCAGTACCTGCCACAGCTGCCCGGTGTTGCCCGGCCAGCTCGACCGCTGCAGGAGCTGCATCGCCTCGGGCGAGCAGACCACCCGGCCGTGCTGGCTCAGCCTGGCCAGGAAGAACGGCACCAGTTCCGGCAGGTCCTCGATGTGGTGGCGCAGCGGGGGCAGCTCCACGGTGACCGGGAAGAAGCGCAGCAGCTTGGTCAGGTCCGCGTTCGCGTTCCTGCGGTTCAGCGTGACGGCCACCCGCAGGGTGTTCTCCCGCTGGACGGCCCGGGCCTCCTGCATGGCGCTGGACAGCGCGTGCACCTGCTTCGTGCTGAGCTGGTCAACGTGCCGGATGACCAGTATTCCCTCGCCGTCGAGCAGTTCGCTGCGCGCCGTCACCAGCCACCCCGTGCCGGTCACCGCCGACGCGTCGAGGACGTGCAGGCGGCCCGCCGGATTGCGCCGCTGGTGCACGGCCTTGACCAGAGCCATCTTGCCCACGCCCGGCTCGCCTTCCACGGTCAGCCATTCGGCGGAGTCGTAGGCTATCTCTGCCTCGCGGCACGCCCGCGTCCACAGCACGCCCGTCCCGACGAGCCCGGGCAGGAACATCGGGGCCCGGTTGCCCGGCCTGCCGGGGGGCGCGGCCGGGCGGGCGGCGGCCTCCAGCAGCTTCACGTGCACGATGCCGTCGCTGAACGGGGTGCCGCTGTCGATGGGACGGCAGTACATCCGCGCCTTCAGGCCGGTGGGCAGCTCCGCGGTGACGGCTCCGGCGTGGTGCCCGGCCAGCACCTCCGCGGCCCGGCCGATGAGCGCTGCCTGATCGGCCGGATCGAGGATCCGCCGGGCGTAGTCGTTCATCATTACCACGTCGTTGCCGATCGCCAGCACGATCCCGCCGGTCCGCCGGCAGGCGCGCACGTACTCCTCCAGCAGGCTGAACTCCCGTCCGCTGCTCCCGTTCAGCAGGGCCCGGGTGACCTGATCGGCGGTCGACTTGACCAGGGCCACCAGCAGCGGGCCGGCGTTCCTGCGCCAGCACGTCAGGTCGATGACGCCGACCGTCTTGCCGGTGATGGGGTGGTGGATGGGCACCCCAGCGCAGGCCAGGCCCTCCAGTTTCTCCGCGTAGTGCTCGTGGCCGAAGACGTGCGCCGGCCTGGCTTCCAGCGCGGTGCCGATCCCGTTCGTGCCGACGAGCTCTTCCGAATAGTTGAAGCCCGGCGCGAGCTTGACGCCATCGAGGTGGCGTTCGAGATCATGATCGGCCGTCATCCGGGACAGCACGAGGCCGCTGGCGTCGGTGAGGATGATGCTGATCGGCTGCCCGTCGAGTTGCTCGTGCAGCTGCCGCAGCACCGGATCGGCGTGCCGGGCCAGGGCGGTCTCCGGATCGGGATCGCGGGTGTACCGCAGTTCGATCCGGTCCGCCGCGACGCGCCAGTCACGTGACCGGCGCCAGGAAGCGAGGATGAGCTCCCGCACCTCACGCGGACCGACGGGCTCGGCGGCCAGGAATCGCTCCCGGGCCTTGGCCAGCCGGTTGCTGCCGCTCACGGCCTGCAGCGGCGTTGCTGCGTGCACCATGGTGCCTCCCGGAACCGTACGGACGGATGTCTCGGGCTGGAGGCTCAGCCTGCGTAGGGCGCATCAGGGTTTCGTGGCTGATACCAAACTAAGCGAATCGTTAAACGCCATTGCTCAGCATGCTGTCTCAAGTTGAGACCCCCGAGGTAGACAGACCGGCGTTGGCTCGTTCGGAGTCCCCATCCGCCAGTTTCGGGGCGGACCCGGCACCGCCGCCTCAGCACGCTACGCCGATCACGTGCGACGTCGATCATCCGCCAGGAGGTGGCCGTGGAGTCAGCTGAATCTCAGGATGAGACGTTCAGCCCGTGGAGCATCGTCAACCTGGTGTTCGACCACCTGGCCCGCGAGGGCCTGCACCCGACGCTGGGTGAGGGGGGCGATCCGGGCGCTCCGGCCGCCGAGCTCCTCAAGTGCATGGGCATCACCCCGGCTGCGGAGGGTAACCGGCATGTCGCCCACCGGGTTCAGGACCGGCTCGCCGAACTCAGGGACGCCGTTTTCGGTGACGGCTGAGGCTGCGCCGGCTCCCATCGGCGAAAGGGCCGAACGTCCTGGCCACGGTCATGTGTCTCATTTCGAGAGCTCATGACCTCGGCTTACGGGGTGTGATCCAGCACACGAGGGCTTTTCGTGTGGCTGGACCACGGGTCCGGTGAACAAACTGCGCCGGGCCGGTGCCCGCCCAGGGGCTGCGCGGGAGGGCAGCCGGAGCAGCTCGAGAGGAAAGGGGTGACGATGAGTCGCCAGAGTGTGGCAAAGGCCCACCAGAAGATCCAGGAACTGGCCTGGGAACCGCAGTACCACGAGCCGGTTTCGCAGTACGGGACGGACTACACGTTCCGTAAGGCTCAGAAGAAGGACCCGCTGAAGCAGGTCCTGCGGTCCTACTTCCCCATGCAGGAAGAAAAGGACCACCGGGTCTACGGGGCCCAGGACGGCGCTATCCGGGGCAACATGTTCCGGCAGGTGCAGGAGCGCTGGCTGGAATGGCAGAAGCTGTTCCTGTCCATCATTCCGCTCCCGGAGATCTCGGCCGCCCGGGCGATGCCGCTGCTGTTCCGTACGGTTCCGAACCCGGAGCTGCACAACGGCCAGGCGATCCAGATGATCGACGAGGTTAGGCACTCGACGATCCAGCAGAACCTCAAGCGCCTGTACATGAACAACTACATCGACCCGGCCGGATTCAACTCCAGTCTCCGCGACTTCCAGAGTGACTACTGCGGGACGATCGGCCGGCAGTTCGCCGAGGGCTTCATCACCGGTGACGCCATCACCGCGGCGAGCATCTACCTGACCATCGTGGCGGAGACGGCGTTCACCAATACGCTCTTCGTCGCCATGCCCGCCGAAGCCGCTGCGAACGGCGACTACCTGCTGCCCACCGTGTTCCACTCGGTGCAGTCGGATGAGTCGCGGCACATCAGCAACGGCTACGCCACCCTGCTGATGGCGCTGTCGGACGAGGGCAACCACCAGCTCCTCGAGCGTGACCTGCGCTACGCATGGTGGAACAACCACCGTGTGGTGGACGCGGCGATCGGCACGTTCATCGAGTACGGCACCAAGGACCGCCGCAAGGACCGCGAGTCCTACGCGGAGATGTGGCGCCGGTGGATCTACGACGACTACTACCGCAGCTATCTCCTGCCACTGGAGAAGTACGGCCTGGTCATCCCGCACGACCTCATCGAGGAAGCCTGGAACCAGATCTGGAACAAGGGCTACGTGCACGAGGTCGCGCAGTTCTTCGCCACCGGCTGGCTGGCGAACTACTGGCGGATCGACCCGATGACCGACGAGGACTTCGAGTGGTTCGAGTACAAGTACCCGGGCTGGTATGACAGGTACGGCAAGTGGTGGGAGAACTACAACCGCCTGTCGATCCCGAACGGTCACCACCCGATCGTGGCCGAGGACGTCGACTACGTGTACCCGCACCGCTGCTGGACCTGCATGGTCCCGTGCCTGGTCCGCGAGGACATGACCATGGCCGAGGTCGACGGGCAGTGGCGCACGTACTGCCACAAGGAATGCCAGTGGACCGATGAGACGGCCTTCCGGCCGACCTACCAGGGCCGCGAGACCCCGAACATGGGCCAGCTCATCGGCAAGCGCGAATGGGAAACCCTCTACCACGGCTGGAACTGGGCCGATGTGGTGAGCGACATGGGCTTCGTCCGTGACGACGGCAAGACCATGGTCGCGCAGCCGCACCTGAACCTGGACCCGAAGAAGATGTGGACGCTGGACCACCTGCGCCGGATGGGGCCGGTTCAGAGCCCGAACGTGCTCCTCAACGAGATGTCGCCGGAGCAGCGCGAGGCATTCCGCGCCGACTACAACAGGCAGGGCCCGGCGGGCCGGCCGGCTCCCGCGGACACCTGAGCGAGGCTGCCTGAGTACGGGGCGGACGCGCGCGCCATGGCGGGAGCCGTAACGGCGGCGGACGCCCGAGCGTAGCCCGGATGCGGCGAGGAAGCCGGAGGTAACCCCGCTGGCTCTCCTGCCGCACGGCGCAGTCCCAATTGGGGCGCAGCACCAATCGTGAGGTAGTCATGGGCGGCAAACATCTCGTGCGTTTCGAGCCGGTCGGTATCGAGATCGAGGTCGACGAGGATCAGAACGTGCTTCGCGCGGCAGCCGAGCAGGGCATCATGCTCATGCACGGCTGCAAGGAGGGGCAGTGCGCCTCCTGCAAGTCGTTCATCCTCGAGGGTGACGACATCGAGCACGACCGGTACTCGACCTTCGCGCTGCCGGACTACGAAAAGGAGGAAGGCTACACCCTGCTGTGCCGGGCGCACGTGTACGAAGACGTCACGATTGAGCTGCTCAACTACGACGAGGAGATGATCCGCTCCGGCCTGCCGATCATGCAGGGCGTGGCGGAGGTGGTGTCCAACGACCCGGTCACGCACGACATGCGGCACCTGGTCCTGCGGCTGACCGAGCCGGCCGAGATCAAATTCTTCCCCGGCCAGTACATGGACATCGCGATTCCGGGCACCGGCGCGGTGCGGTCGTTCTCGATGGCCAACACCACGAGCCGCGAAGGCGGACGCCTTGAGTTCGTCATCAAGGTGTACCCGGACGGGCAGTTCTCGCACTTCCTGGACAAGAAGCTGCAGGTGGGCGACCGGCTCGGGCTGAGCGGCCCGTTCGGGGTCTTCACCCTCCGCGAGGGCGACAACGATCTGGTCTTCGTGGGCGGCGGCGCCGGCATGGCACCGATCCTGTCCCTGCTCCGGTCCATGGCCGAGCGCGGCCTTGATCGCAAGGCCACGTTCTTCTACGGCGCGCGGACCGAGCGCGACCTTTGCTTCGAGTCCGAGCTGCGCGAGCTGGAGGAGAAGCTGCCCCACTTCCGCTACCTCCCGGCCCTGTCCGAGCCGTCCGATGGGGACGGCTGGGACGGCGAGACCGGCCTGATCACCGAGGTCGTGAAGCGGCACGCCGAGGATCTGACCGGGGCCCACGCCTACGTGTGCGGGCCGCCGCCGATGGTGGAAGCCGCGGTGCCGCTGCTCGCGACGCTCGGCGTGGAAGAGAAACGGATCTACTTCGACAAGTTCACGACCACCGGTGAACCCGGGCAATGACGCAGGTGACCCGGAGCCCGAGCTGCGTTCTGAGCCAGCCAGAGCGGCTCTCCCGGAAGCGATATGAGCTGGAACGACGAAAGAAGGACTCATGACTACTCCGCAAGAGCGCAGCGTACCGAAGCCCGTCTTCACCGACGCCGAGGCCGGAGCCAAGGTCTTCCCGGACTCCGGCAGCCGCCAGTACAACTACTTCACCCCGGCCAAGCGCAAGCAGTCCCACTACGAGGACGTGACCGTCGAGGTCCAGCCGGACCCGCGGCACTATCTGTCCCAGGGCTGGCTGTACGGGTTCTCCGACGGCCGCGGCGGTTACCCGCTGGACTGGACGGTCCTCAAGGCGTGGGGATCGGACCGGCCGGAGCCCGAGCGCTTCCCCGGTTCCGGTGGCAAGGGCTACGACTGGCCCGCCACCGGCTGGCACGAGTTCCGGGATCCGAACGAGGAGTGGGAACTCACTCTCTACCGCTACAACTCGAACGTGGTGCGGCAGGTCAACCAGAACATCCAGAACGCCCGCCAGTCCAAGGCGTTCGAGCAGTGGAACCGCAACTGGGTCCGCTTCGTCGAGCGCAACGTCGGCGCGTGGATGCACGTCGACCACGGTCTCGGCCTGTACCTGTACGCCAACGCCAACCGCCGGGCGCCGACCAACATGCACAACAACGCGATCTCGGTCAACAGCATGCACCGCATCCGGGCCGCCCAGGATCTCGCGCTGTACAACCTGACGCTGAGCGAGGAGATCCCGGACTTCGACGGGGCCGCGCACGTCGAGACGTGGAACTCCGACCCGGTCTGGCAGGGCGTCCGCGAGACCGCCGAGCAGCTCACCGCGATCGACGACTGGTGCGAGGCCCTCTTCGCCTCCAACGTCGTGTTCGAGCCGCTGGTGGGTGAGCTGTTCCGCAGCCAGCTCGTGCAGCACGCCGCGCCGCGCAACGGCGACTTCGTGACGCCGACGATCGTCGGTGCGGCCGAGTACGACTTCGCCGAGCGCGACCTGCGTTACACGCGGGCCATGTTCGAGCTGCTCACCGACGACCGTGAGTTCGCCGGCCACAACCAGCAGATCATCAGCCAGTGGCTGTCGACCTGGACGCCGCGTGCCATCGCCGCGGCCCGTACCCTGCAGCCGATCTGGTCGCAGCCGGACTCCAAGCCGCCGCGCTTCGAGGACGGGCTGGACGCCGTCAAGAACCGTTTCGCCGCACTCGTGTCCGAACTGCACCTGGACGTACCGAAGGAGCTGGGCCAGTGACCACGTTCAAAACCTCCGAAAGCCCGTTCAAGTCCGACAGCACGGCGTCGAACCGGGCCGGGGTCACCCTGATGAACAACCAGGTCGGCGCGGTCGTCGCGAAGGTCATGAAGGAAAAGCCGAACGTGACCGTGACGTACCTCCCGTCCATGATCAGGGTTGACGCGGTGGGCCGGATGGATTTCGACTATGACGAGATCTCCGAGGCGCTCGGCGAAGAGCCCGGCTACTTCGACGCCGCGGAATTCGAGGAGAACATGTCGACGCACTACGGCCGGATGGTCCACCTGGACGACCGGACGATCATGTTCTCCAACCCGGAGGACGCGGCCGAGTACATCGGCTTCGATCTCACGTCACGCAGCTAGCGCCCGGCGTCGGACGCACTCGATCCAGCTTGGCAAGGAGGCATGGTGTACGAGAAGGACGGCGAGAAGTACTTCGTGGTCGACAGCCATATGCACTACTGGAACGCGGCCCCGGACAACTGGGTGAAAGGGGCCGAGCAGTACGCCAAGGGCTGGATCGAGTGCTTCCACGCGTACCAGTCGCTCGGCCCGCCCGAGACGCACTGGAGCATCGGGCATTTCCAGAAGTACTCCGAGGATGACCTGATGAAGGACGTCTTCGAGGACGGGTACGTGGACGTGGCCATCTTCCAGCCCACGTACCTGAAGGAGTGGTACGCGGAGGGCTTCAACACCACCGAGCGCAACGCCCTGATGGGGGAGAGGCACCCTGGGAAGTTCGTCTGCAACACCCGATTCGACCCCCGCGACGGTGACGAGGGCCTGAAGAAGCTCCAGGAGAACGTTGACCGCTTCGGGTCCAAGGGCGTCAAGCTCTACACGGCGGAGTGGAACAACGGCTCGCGCGGCTACAAGCTCAGCGACCCGGGCGCCTACCGGTATCTCGAGGCGGCCCAGAACATGGGCATCAAGAACATCCACGTGCACAAGGGCCCGACGATCTGGCCGCTGGACAAGGACGCGTTCGACGTGTCCGACGTCGACCACGCCGCGACCGACTTCCCGGACCTGAACTTCATCGTCGAGCACGTGGGCCTGCCGCGGATCGAGGACTTCTGCTTCATGGCCACGCAGGAGCCCAACGTCTACGCGGGCCTGTCCGTGGTCATCGGCGGTCTCATGCACGCGCGGCCCAAGTTCTTCGCCAAGGTCATGGGCGAACTGCTGTTCTGGGTTGGCGAGGACAAGATGACCTTCGGCAGCGACTACGGCATCTGGGAGCCCAAGTGGCAGATCGAGGGATTCGTCGGCTGGGACTACCCCAGTGACGAGTTCTCCGACTACCCGCGGCTGGGCACGGCCGGCAAGAAGAAGATCCTCGGCCTGAACGCCGCCAGGCTCTACGGCATCGAGGTGCCCAAGGAGTGCCAGCTGCCTGCGGACGAGGCCGGGACCCCGGCCAAGCAGGATGACGCCCAGCTGGTCGCGGGGGCATGACTGCTCCCACCACCGCCACTGGCGCGGGCCCGCCGGGCCCGGCGGGCCGCCCCGCGGGCCCGGCAGGCCCAGGCGGACAGTGCTCAGCTCCGGGGGACGAGCCCCCCGAGCCCCCCGCGGTGCTAGCCCGGAGGAACGACCCCCGGAACCCCCCCGGGTAATCGACGCGCTCGCGACGGTGCGTGACCCGGAACTCGACGAGCCGATCACCTCGCTCGGGTTCGTCGCCTCGTGCACCGTCTCCCCGGACGGGGATGCTCAGGTCCGGCTGCGCCTCCCCACCTACTTCTGCGCGCCCAACTTCGCCTTCCTGATGGTGGCGGACGCCTACGACGCGGTTGCGGCGATGCCGGGCGTGCGCCGGACCGAGATCGTGCTGGAAGATCATTTCGCCTCGGACGCGATCAACGGCGGCGTGGCCGCGCACGCGGGCTTCGCGCAGTCGTTCGACGGGGAGGCCGTCGGCGAGCTGCACGAGTTGCGCGCCGACTTCTTGCGCAAGGCGGTCATGGCCGGCACCGACCTCGTGTGCCGGCCGCTCATCGCGGCCGGCACCGACCCGTCTCGGCTGCCGGGCATGGTCCTGGGTGACCTGCCGGCCTCGCGCGAGCTGGACCGGCTGCGGCAGCGCCGGGCCGAGCTGGGCCTGCCCGCCGCCGCCGACGCGCCGCTGCTGATCGACCCCAGGACCGGGGCGCCGGTCAGCGGCGAGGCGATGCCGCTGCACCTGCGGCAAGGCCCGGACTACGCGGATCAGCATCGAGTCAAACGGCAGCATCTGCGCACGGCATGCTCCAGTACCGCTACGGCACGCAGGGACGAGAAAGGCGAGGAGGACCAGTGAAGGCCGTCCGCTTGCACGAATTTCACCAGCTGCCGGTGATCGACGAGGTTCCCGAACCGGCGATCAGCGGCCCGCTCGACGTCATCGTGAAGATCGGCGGGGCCGGGGTCTGCCGCACCGACCTGCACATCATGGAGGGCCAGTGGGACGCGGCGATGGGCACGCCGCTGCCCTACATCCTCGGCCACGAGAACGCCGGCTGGGTGCACGAGGTCGGCTCGGCGGTCAGCAACGTGGCCGTCGGGGACACCGTCATCCTGCATCCCGACGCCGACCTGCGGGCTGTGCCATGCCTGCCGGGCCGGCGACGACATGCACTGCACCAACAGCACGTTCCCCGGCCTGTCCACCGACGCGGTGAAGGACCTGACCGGCGGCGCCGGCGCCGAGGTGGTGCTCGACTTCGTGGCCGAGCAGGGCGCCGAGATGGACGGGTGGAACATGACACCGTCCGTCGGCTGATTTGGTCGCGCTGCTGGCGTCCGGGCTGTCGTCCTCCAGCGTCGGCACCTACGCGGGCCAGGTCGTGATGCAGGGGTTCGTGCACCGCCGGATCCCGCTGTTCGCCCGGCGCGCGCTCACCATTCTGCCCGCGCTGGTGGTCCTGGGACTCAGCCTCCCGGCCACCGCGGCCCTGGTGATCTCCCAGGTCGTGCTCTCCTTCGGGATCCCGTTCGCGCTGGTGCCGCTGGTCCTGCTGACCCGCCGCGCCGACGTCATGGGCCCGCTGGTGAACCGGCGCCTGACTACCGCCGTGACCGCCGGCATCGCCGCCGTCATCATCGGCCTGAACGTCTACCTCATCTACGTCATCCTCATCGGCTGGCCGCCGGGCCGGTAAGCGGGGCGGTCGGTAACCGGCCCGGGACGGTATGAGACATTGTGCGCATGCCTGATCTCCCCTATCCCGCGGATGGTGGCGTAACCCACGGTTATCTGTCCGTGCCCGGCGGGCCGGGGACGGTCCCGCCTCCCGGACGCTGGCCTGGTGTCGTGGTCATCCACGAGGCGTACGGCCTTACCGATGGCATCAGGCAGCACGCGGACCGGCTCGCCCGGGCCGGGTACCTCGCATTCGCGCCCGACCTGTACCTCGGCAAGCCGTGGGTGCGCTGCGTCCGCGGCGCGATCCAGCAGCTGCGGGCGGAATCGGGGCCGGCCTTCACCGCGCTGGAGGCGGCCCGGGCGTGGCTGGCCTCGCGGCCGGACTGTTCCGGGAAGACCGGGGTGATCGGCTTCTGCATGGGCGGCGGTTTCGCGCTGCTGTGCGCGCCCCGGGACGGTTTCGCCGCCGTGAGCGTGAACTACGGCGATGTGCCCGCCGACGCGGAGACCGCCCTGGAGGGCGCGTGCCCGGTGGTGGGCAGCTTCGGCGCGCGCGACCCGATGGGGGTCAAGGCGCCCGACCGGCTGGAGAAGGCGCTGACCGCGCTGGGCGTGCCGCACGACATCAAGGTGTACCCCGCAGCCGGGCGCCGCTTCATGAGCCAGGGCCGTCCCGGCCCCGCGCCGCTGGCCGGCGCGGCCCGGATGGGCTACCAGCAGGACGCCGCGGAGGACTCCTGGCGCCGCATCCTCGCCTTCTTCGGTGAGCATTTGCGTTAGCCCGGGGGGGCGACCCAGTGTGCCCTGACAAATGGCTAACGTGATCGTGGGGGGCCGTCTTAACCTCCGGGATTCAGCATTGGCCCGCTGACCGGGATGTGATGGTTGCTTCGCGGCTTTGAGCTGCGCTTTTGTATCGGCCGACTGGCCCGTATCGCGTTTGGGCGTGCACCCGATGGGTGCGCGGTGGCCGCGACTCCCGGCGGGCTTGAAAAGACCTGCCGGCGCGGCAGCATTTGCCGCCGTCAGCGTGACAGGTCCAGATAGCGAAGAGCGCCCCTGTTCTGGGAGATTACGAGGTAACCACACACTTGTAACTTCCAGGGGCAGGAGCGCTCTTCGCGATGAAGGATACGCCGTGGGATCACGGGCTGAAGGTGACCGGCGAGGCAGATGGCCTGGTCGGGCATGCCGGGGCGGTGCTGCTGCGCAAGCTGGCCGATCAGGCCGGGCTGACCGCGGCGCTGGGATCGGCGCTGGCCCGGGCCGGGAAGTCCCCGCTGGTGGACCGTGGCATTGCCCTGGTAAGCATGGCAGTGGCGATCGCGCTCGGGGCCACCAGCATGAGCGACATCACGCTGCTGGCCCACCACGCCCCGGTGCTGGGCGCCGAGCCCAGCGACACCACGGTGCGGCGGACGCTGGAGCTGGCCGATCCCCGGACCCTGGATAAGGTCGCCCGGGTGCGGGCGGCGGTCCGCGCGCACGTCTGGTCGCTGATCTGCGCGACCCCGGCCGGGTTCCCGTGGCTGACCGTGGCGGGGAAGCTGCTGGCGGGCTGGCTGGTCATCGACTTGGACGCCACGCTGATCACCGCGCACAGCGACAAGCAAGGAGCGGCTCCCACCTTTAAGAAAGGGTACGGCTTCCATCCATTGGGGGCGTGGCTGGCTAATACCGCCGAGAGCCTGGCGATGCTGCTGCGGCCGGGCAACGCCGGATCGAACACCTTCGCCGATCACGCCGCGGTGCTGACGGCGGCGATCCGGCAGATCCCCTCCCGCATGCGGTCGCGGCTGCTGGTCCGCGTCGACGGGGCCGGCGCCAGCCACGAGCTGATCTCCCACCTGCTGTCGCTGTCTTCCCGGCGGCGGACCGTCCTGTTCACCTGCGGCTGGGCCATCACCGAAGCCGATGAGCAGGCGATCCGGCTGCTGCCCGCCGCCGCGTGGAAGGCCGCCGTGGACCAGGACGGCGCCGTGCAGGAAGACAAGCACGTCGCCGAGATCACCCACCTGCTCAGCCGCGCCGCAAGCTGGCCTGACGGGCTGCGGTGGATCGTGCGCCGCACCAGGCCGTCGCGGCGGCAGGCCAAGAACCTGACCGCCTTCGAGCGGGCCACCGGCTGGCGGTACTCCATCATCGTGACGAACATCCCGGCCGCCGGCGGGGTTCCCGGCGTGCCCGGCAGCCACCACGCCCAGTTCACCGACGTGCTGCACCGCGAGCACGCCATTGTCGAAGACCAGGTAAGGACGAACAAGGCGATGGGCCTGCGGAACCTGCCATCGAAGACCTGGATGGTGAACTGCGGGTGGGTGCTGGCCGCCAACATCGCCGCCGACCTGTCCGCCTGGTGCCGGCTGCTCGGCCTGTACGACTGCGACGACCTCAAGGACGCCGAGCCGGACACGCTGCGCTACCGGCTATGGTCGCTACCCGCCCGGCTGGCCCGCCACGCCCGCGCCCGCGTGCTGAAGATCAGCCGGACCTGGCCCTGGAAGGACGCCTTCCTGGCCTGCTGGCAGCGGCTATGCGCCCTGCCCGCACCTGCCTGACCAGCCACCCCGTCCCCGCGATCCCGGAAGGAGCCCGCCCCGGCGCGGTCGGAACCGGTGCCCGACCCGAGCACATCGGGCAGCACCGCGACCCGCCTGAAACCTGTTAACCAGACACCACGGCCGAAAACCGGCACAATACGATCAGTAACCAGCCCCGGCCACCCCCTGAATCGTCGAGGTTAAGGTCTGATGTTAGCGGGGCGTTGTGGTCGGTGCGGGGGTCGGCCAGCAGGTCGCGGACGGTTTGGGGGCGTCGGTAATGGTGGCGTGGATGGTGACTTGGTGTTTGTCCCGGTTATACACGGCCTGGACGTCGAAAGCGGCCAGGAGCCGTTTCTTCTGCCTTTTCCGGGTCATGCCCTGCGTGCTCAGTGCCCATTTACTGCCTGCTCCTTTCCCGGGGCCTTTTTAATGCGCATGAGCGCATTTGACGGCGAGGTGACCGGCAGGCTTCCACCCCAGCCCGCTACGGCCGCCTGGCCCGGTGGCCCCCGTCACCGAGCCGGAGGCCCGCGCACCGTGGCGATCAGCCGCGTGAGCACGTTCTGCCCGGGCAGCAGGATCTGCCGATCAGCCAGCACCGGCACTGCGCGAGCCGCCAGCCCCACATCAAATGCGGCACCGTTGAATGCGCGCACTGCGGCGACGGCCCTATCCTCACCGGCGCCCTCGCCGGTCAGCTCCGCAAGCACGACCCGAACCAGCCCACGGCGCTCCGCGCCTGGCTCACCAGCCACGGATGGCAACTCGAACCCGAACCGCTATGCCCCGCCCCCAGCAATAGCACCAAGGACTGACTCAGGATCCTGCACCAATCCTCGTCACAGGCCCACATCTGCTCGGTCTCCTGCTCGTGGTGGCCGCCGCCGCGGTGCCTTCACCGCAGCTCATGCCGCGCCTGGCAACGCCCCCTGCTCTTTCGGGAAAAGAACATTTACTACCGGCAACATCGGCCTGCGTGACCGTATCTACCTATCAAGACCGATCCTCCGCGAACTCGCAAGCTCAACCTTCCTGAAGGGTTACATTCGTGCCGGATCGGCTGGATGTCTTGACAATGCGGCCGGAAAATAGCGAAGCTTTTTGTCGTAGGTGCGTAATGACTTAGGGAGGAGCCGCCCTGCGCGCATACATCCGAGACCGCGTTTTAGTTATCTGTTTCCCGTGTTTCGTTCCGTGTTTAGTGTCCGCGCCTGGCAAATTTTAGTTTTGCCGCGGGCCTGCGCCTGACCGCCGTGCCCAATGGCCTTGCGTTAAGGCTTGTCGTGGTATCGTTACGGTTTTGTGGCACATGATGGTTCTGAGGGGCTCTCCCCGGACGGGTGGCTGCCGGACCGGATCTCGGTCGGGGCGCTGACCAGGGTTTTCACGCCGGAGCTGGTGGACGCCGCAGTGGACGCGGCCGGGACCCGGGAGCAGCGGCGCCGGCTGTTGCCGGCGCGGCTGATGATGTATTTCGTGCTGGCGCTGTGGCTGTTCCGGGGCCGGAACTGCGGGTACGGGCAGGTGATGACCAAGCTCGCCGACGGGCTGTACCACCAGCGGCGCGCCGTTGACCTGCTGGCCGGGCAGCAACTGGACCCTGGGGGCTGGGTGGACGCGGGCGGCGGGCGGCGATGGAAGCCGCCGAACATCTCCTCGCTGTCGCGGGGCCGCGGCAAGCTCGGCCCGGCACCGGTCCGGTTCCTGTTTGAGGAGGTCGCGGGGCCGATCGGGGACGAGGGGACACCGGGGGTGTTCTGCTGCGGGCTGCGGGTCGTCTCCATCGACGGGTCGACGTCGGACGTGCCGGACAGCGAGCCGAACGACGCGTTCTTCGGCCGACCGTCCAACCAGACCCGGGATGGGGTGTTCGCGCAGGTCAGGTGGCTGGCGGCGGCGGAGTCCGGGACCGGGAGCCTGCTGGGCGCGTCGATGGGCCCGTACCGGGACAGCGAGCAGGCGCTGGCCCGCGACCTGCTCGAGCAGGGCTGCTTCGGCCCGGGGATGCTGGTGCTGGCGGACCGGAAGTTCCTGTCCTGGGCGCTGGCGCGAGAGTTCCTCGCCACCGGGGCGCACATCCTGTGGCGCGCCTCGGGGTCCTTCACCCTCAAGCCGGTGAAAGTCCTGGCCGACGGCACCTACCTGGCGGAACTGACGCCGCCCCGCAAGAGCGACGGCCCGCCGCTGACCGTCCGGGTCATCGAGTACACCGTGCACACCACGCCGGAAGACGGCGGGGACGAGGAGACCTCCGAGTCGTTCTGCCTGGTCACCGACCTGCTGGACCCGCAGGAGTACCCGGCGCTGGATCTCGCGTGCTGCTACCCGGCCCGGTGGGGATGCGAGACCGTCATCGGCCATCACAAGACGGACATGGGTGAGGGCCAGCCGGTGCTGCGCAGCAAGGACCCCGCCGGCATCGAGCAGGAGATGTGGGCATTGTTCGCCGTCTACCAGGCGATCTGCAAGATCATCGGGACCGGGGCGGCCGCCGCGGGCGTGCCCCCGGATATGATCAGCTTCCCGCATGCCCTGGCCGCCGCGACGGACACCGTTGCGGCATTTTCCCCCTGAGCAGGCCGACCTCGCGTTCGCCACGTTCCTGCTGAAGATCCTCGCCCCCGGCACCTTCGTCCGGGACCGCCCGGACCGGGCCAGCCCCCGCAAGACAAAGAAATCCGGCGACTTCCCCGCCCGCAAGCCCGGCGAGCCCAGCGTCACCAACGTCATCCGGAAAATCGAGTTCCACCTGCTCGGCCCGCACATGATCACTTAAAGCAAGGCCATTGACCGCCGTGCCCGCGATAGGAGTGCTCCTGACCTGGGACGATAAGGGTGTTCGAAGTCGTTGCGGAACCCAGGTCAACCTCTGGCTGCCCTACGCGAATCTTCCGATGGAGATCCCTGATGGACACTTTCCCCGATCCACTCCTGCAGCCCGGCCAACCCGTTTTACCAGGTCACCGAGAAAGACCTGAAGCACGGTCACGGGCACTTGATCCGGTCCGAGCCGCTGACCGGCTCCGCCGCCCTGGACGACGCGGGGGCTACCTATCGCGTCATCTACCAGTCGACCAGCGGTGTCGCCGACAGGCTCAATCAGCCGATCGGTGTGTCCGGCATCATCGCTTTCCCCACGGACCCGGCGCCCGCCGGGGGCATGATGGCGGACAGTCCCCTCTTGGAGATTTCGATCGGCGGCGGCCCGTTAGCCATTATCGACGGGAAGATCTATGCGCTGCTCATGCCGGCTACCTGTGGCATCCGTTGCTGACCCGCTGCCGGTGTGCCTGGCGGAACCCGCGACATGCTCGAAGCCATCCGCGAGTACTACTTTAACGACGACCCCAGCTCGGCCGGGAACTGGCTGCTGGGCGCCCTCGCCCCCCCAATAGTTACCAGTACCCGCGTCCAGGAAGCATCGCTCCAGCCGCCGAGGCGGTGATCCCCACGAGCGTCCAGGACCGCCGAACCTACCGGCGCAACATCACGAATGCTTCCCGAGATGTCCGGTCGGACCCGCCTCGACGCCGCCACGTTCCGACGCTGCCGCAATCCGGCATTCCAGGAAGGGTTTCACCATGACTCCTACGGTTGAGCAGCTTCTGGAGAGCTTTCCGGAGCCTGGCGGGCAGTTCGTACTCGACAGCGGGGTGTGGCCGGTGGAGGAACTGTTGGCGTTGCTGGCCCACACGGAGGTGGCGCTGGGCAACTGTGTTCCGGACCGGGATCAGCTGACCGTCGTCGGGACGGTGCAGACCCCGGCCGGGCCGGTGGACGTCACGCTCCGGTTCACCGCGGCGGGAGGTGAGCTGAAAGACGAGGTGGTGGGGCTCGCGGTGCGGGTGCCGATCGGGAAGGGGGTCGCGGATCTGGCGGATCTTTGGGGGCTGGAGCTCAGCGGGGTGCCGGAGGTGTTCCTCGGACAAGTCTTGGAAATCACGGCGTTCTACAACCTGCCGGACACCAGCGCGGTGTTCCTGGCCGAGACCGGGCACCTGCGAGCGGTTTTCGGCCGCGCGGATGCCGACAGCAGTCTGTCCCTGCAGGTCGGGCTGAAGGACGTGCATGCAGAGCTGCCGGACCTCCCTTTCATCGGGCCGTTGATCCCTGACGGGGACCAGTACGGCCTGCGCGGGGTCGGGGTGATCGTGGTCGATGCCGAGGTGATACCGGCGCAGGCCGCGGCGCTCAACTCGGCCGTGCGCAATGCGGTCGGTGACCCGTCGGTGTGGTGGCCTTTGCTGCCGTCTGGTGGGCTGGACCAGGACGGGGTGTGGTTGGCGGCCTGCGCCCTGATTACAGGCGCGGACCACGTGTGGGCCGTAAGGCTGGGCGTACCCGAGGTGTCGTGGCTGCCCGGCTTCCCCGAGCTCTCGATCAATGTGGGTGCGTTCCGGCTGACGTGGTCCGGGTTCGGCCTCGGCCCGCTGCGCGGCGGCGGCGGCAGGGATGGCCTGGGCGTGTTCTTCGACCTGTCGTTGAATCTGGGCTGGTTGACACTGAAACTGCCTGACGCAGGCTTCGACATCGATTTCTCGCTCGGGATCGACGCACCCGGTTTCGTCGCGCCGGTGTTGCCCGCGCTAAGTCTGGATTTTCTGGGACGGCTGCTCCGATTCGAGATCCCGAGCGTGGACTGGCCCGATCCGAACCTGCCGGGCTTCCCCGGCCTGCCGGGTCCCGGGGTGTTGACGGGCTGGTGGAACAGCGGGGGTGACGGCGGCGGATCAGGACTATGGGACCTGCTGGGCTTTCTGGGTATCTCGATGCCGCTCTCTCTGCCCGAGGTGTTCAACCCCCGGCTGCCCTCGCTCGGGCTTCGGTTCGACTGGGGCACCGGGGATTTCGGCCTGATCGGGGAGACCGGTTGGCTCCGGTTCGTCTTCGGGGCTCTGCCCACGCTGCCCCAGTGGGGGACCGCGTGGGGCAGGGTCGGCATGCTCGGTATCACGGGCCTGAGGGCGTGGCTCGAGGATCTACCGTTCATCGGAAGATTGCTCACCCCGGCCTTGCCGGATTTCCTCTTGGACGGCATCAGTTTCTCCGCGATCGGCTCCGGGCTGGGAGTGGATGCGTTCGACCGGCTCACCGCGTGGATCGGCACGCTGCCGTCCTTGCCTCGAAGCGGCTGGTGGCCGTCGTTGAGCTGGGACCACTCCGGAGGCAAGCGGGGAGAGCGGGGCTTCTCCCTGGACTTGAACTGGAGGCTTCCCGGCCGGCCGGCACTGGATTGGGGCATCTCCTGGCCGTCCGCGGATCTGCCGGACATCACCTGGCCGCCGAAGGGCGGGACCCCGGACATCTCCTGGCTGGACCTTTCCGGTCTGGATCTGAGCCTGGGGCCGCTACGTATGAACAAGATCGGACTCACCTGGCCCGGTCCCGGGGAGATCGATTGGGCGCCGGCGGACCCCTCATGGGTGCTGCGTCTCATCTTCGATGTCTCCTTCGACCTGGGCGGGGGTTTCTCCTTCGCGCTGCCCGGCCTGGGGTTCGACTTCGACCTCAAAACCCCGTCACCGGGATCGATCCATGCCCGCCTGCCCAAGGTCTCCTTTGCCCTGCCAGGACCGGTCACCGTGGAACTGACGGTGCCGGTGCCGACGGTGCCCGGGCCCCCTTGGCCGTTGTCCCTCACGGCCTTCTGGAGAAGCGAGGACGGTGTCTCTGCGGCGGACGTCGCGGAGTTCCTCGGGCTGGAAGTGCTCGGCAAGGCCATCCCCGAATTCGTGATGCCGAGGCTGTACTCACTGGGATTGCACCTCGACTTCACCTCCAGCTTCCTGGTGATGACAGGCGCCGCCGGGATCGGGCAATGGGCAAGCGGCGCGTGGGTGTTCGCCACCCAGTCGGCAAACCAGAACCCGGCCAGCCGCCGCAAGCTGGTGGCGCTGCGCGCCGCCACAGAGCTCAAGGCATCCGAGCTTCCGCCCAACATCGGAGCGGCAGAGGTTCAGTACCACTTCGACATGATCGTGTCCGGCATCCACCTCGTCTACGCCGAGCAGCGCTGGACCTTGACCGAGGTCGCCGCTCTCAACGCGTTCCTGGCCCAGTTGGACCCGCCCGGACCCGTCAAGCTGCCCATGATCTTGCCGGGGAACCTGCCTCAGGGGTTCGAGTTCTGGGGCGATCTGAGGGTCGGCGATCTGCTGGAGGTCGTTCTGGTCAATCCCGACCGCGACCTGCCTGCGGTCCTCGGCGGTCCGGTGGATCCTCCACGGACCTGCTGGGGTTCGCCATCGGCGCGATGCGTTTCAGCCGCGTCCGGCTCGGCCTGGGGTTCGGCCTGGTGTACCTGGCCTTCGACGCGACCATGGCCATCGGTCCGCTCACGGTGGACCTGATCGGTCTCGGCATCGGCCTCGACAAGGATCTCGACGCCCGCCCCGTACTCCAAGGCGCGGCCGTGCGCTTCGAGCGCCCCAGTCCGCCGCGGGTGGAGATCACCGGCGCCCTGGTCCACCTCGATCTCGGTCCGACCTTCAGCTTCGCGATGGCCGGTATGGGCCTCGTCGAGATCCAGGACCTGCTCAGCCTGTCGGTGGTCGGCAGTTGGGCGGAGAACAGGGACGGTTGGAGATCACTGTTCGCCTACGCCGAACTGAACACCAAGAAGGCCAGGGCCGAAGGTCTGTTCTCCATCGGCCCGGTCACCTTCACCGGGATCGCCCTGGGCTTCGGCATCAACAGCACGGTACGCATTCCCAGCGCCGCGGACATCGACAGGTTCCCCCTGATCAAACGGCTGGGCAAGCCCGCGGACACCGAACCGCTCACCCCTGGGCAGGCGCTCGAGGAGCTGGCCGGGTCCGGCGGCTGGGTGACTCCGGCCCAGGGCCAGTACTGGATCGCCGGCGGCGCCCGGTTCACCGTCTACAAGTTCATCAAGGCCCGGGTACTGGTTCTGGTGGAGTGGGGACAGGCCGGATGGAAGGCCATGCTCGCCGGGCGCACGACGCTGCTGCTACCGCCCACCGTCCCGGAAGACGAGTCCTCCGACGCGCGCGCCTCCGGCCCCTCAGGGCTGACGATCATGGGTGAGCTGGGCAAGGTGGTCGTCGATTTCGCCTTCGTCTACGACTCCGGTCTTGGCCGCTTCTCGATGGACGCGGTGATTGCCAAGGGCTCGTACATCCTGGATCCCGCTGCCATCCTCACCGGTGGTATCTCCTTGTACGTCTGGGGCAAGACCCTGCCTGGGATCAGCAAGGGCTTTGTCCTGACAGCCGGTGGCTATCACCCGCAATTCGCCAAGACCAAGCCCGCCTACTACCCCTCGCCTCCGCGGATCGGCTGGTTGTGGGAACGAGGTCCGGTCACCTTCACGGGCCAGGCCTACGCCGCTCTCACCGATGGCGCCTTCATGATCGGCGCGGCGGTGGCCGCGATCTACGACCAGGGGCACAACATCAACCTGCGCGCCTGGTTCAGCGCGCGCGTAGACGCGCTGGTGCAGTGGAAGCCGTTCTACGCCGATCTGGCCATCGGCCTGTCGATCGGTGTGTCCGCCACGGTCAAGGTGGCGTTCATCCGGGTGAAGGTGTCCTTGGAGGTGGGTGTCCAGCTGCAGCTGTGGCTGCCCCCGATCGGCGGACGAGCACAGGTGAAGGTCTGGTTCATCACCTTCACCTTCAACTTCGGCGCCGCCCGCGAGGGGGCTCCGCCGGTGCCATGGGACGACTTCCAGATCCAGCTGCCCGCACCTACCCGCACCGCGCTGAAGAACGGCGCCCAGCTGAGGGATGTGACCGAGGACGAATCCGAAGCACGCCGCAAGGCCGGGGAGACGGAGCTGGTGCGCATCGACGGGTTCAGCGTGGGCGTCGAGTCGGCGCTGCCCGCCTCGAAGATCACGATCGGCGAGGAGCTGTTCGCCGGCAGCGACACCGCCCGGATCGACATCCGCCCGATGCGGCTGACCGGCGTGGTCTCAGAACAGGAGATCAAGCTCATCGGTCCGGACGGTCAGTCCCGCGGCTTCGAGTACTGGGAAGGCCTGGGATGGACGTTCGAGGCGACCGAGGAGGGCATGCCCAAGGCTCTGTGGGGCAGGCCGCTGGCCGACCCCAATCAGGCATTGAACGACCAGTCACTGGTCCCGGGGTGCCTGACCGGCATCACGGTCACCGTGCCCGCCCCCGAGCCGGGGGACGGCACGGGGGCGGTGCCCATGGAGAACCTGAGCGTGGAAGCCAACCTGCCCAGCGGCTTCATGCCGCTGGCCGATACCGCTGTCGCCGGCCCCGCCGGATTCCGACCGAGGAGAGCATTGACGTGATCCAAAGTACCCTTACCCGGACTTCCGCCGACCGTACGGCCGTGCACCGGGTGCTGGAGGAGTTCGGCGCGGCCCCGCACAGCGACGGACCGCTGGACCGGTACGCCGATCTGGTCGGGCGCACCATGACCGACTTCCCGTACCTGACCGCAACCGGCGCGAGGTGAGCTGCGATGCCTTCCTCGCCCACCCCGGATCTGAACGTCACCTTCTACGATGACCTGCAGCCGATCGCGACCGCCGGCGTCTACACCGTCATCGTGGACCATCATTTGACCAAGGACGGCGCTCAGGTCGACGCCGGCGACTACGAGCTGGAGGGCGTCGAGGACCACTATGAAATCCGGGCGGCTCAGTTCGTCTTGGCCCCCACCTCCATCCACGCCTCCTACCCGCCGGCGGGCGCATCGGGCCTCTACGCGTACGTGCTCCCGCACATCACGCTGAGCCGGGCGATTCTGCCCTGGGAACGCCAGCTGAAGGGCTTCAAGATGCCGCAGCGGCCGCCGTGGATGGCGCTTCTGGTGTTCGCCGCCGGCGAGGTGGACGACGATCCCGAGGCCACCGGGCAGGTGACCAATCGCACCGTGGACGACCTGCTGCACCCCGACGATCATCCGTTGACGATCGGCCCGCAGATCAGCGACCCCGGCGGGGACGACAGCCTGTGCCGCACCATCGACGTGCCGGTGGAGGTCTTCCACGCGATCGTGCCGCGCGAGGATGAGCTGCGATACCTGGCGCACATGCGCGACGTGCGGACCGTGCCGCAGTGCCGCGACGGCAGCGAGGTGTTCACCGAGGGCGAGTACGCGGTGCTGGCCGCGAACCGCTTTCCGCGCGAACCGGGAACCTACGCGGCGCACCTGGTCTCGCTCGAGGGCTACTTCGGCCGCCTGGATCCGGGCACGTTGCCCGGCGCCAAGCGGGTGCGGCTGTGCTCGCTCTGGTCCTGGTCGTTCACCAACGACCCGGACGGCTCGCTCAACCCCGCCGAACTGCTGACCAACCTGGTCACCCCGAGTCTCGGAGCGGGTGGTGCCGACCGGGAGAGGCTCGCCCTGCGCCTGCCACTACCCGACGGCCAAGGCTCCGCTCCCGAGCAGCAATATGCGCGCCAGCGGCTCCACCGTGGCTACAGCCCCGTGCCGTATCGCACGTTGTCAGGGGAACAGACCTATGCCTGGTATCGCGGACCGTTCACCCCGCTGACCGCCCCGGACGTCCCGGAACCGGTCACCGAAGGCCCGCACACCACAGCCGACCATGCCCTGATCTACGACCGCGAATATGGCCTGTTCGATGTGAGCTACGCCGTCGCGTGGACCCTGGGCCGCACGATCGCACTGGCCGACCCCGACTACACCGGTGAGGTCACCGGCGCCCGCCGGGAGCTGTCCAACCTCAGCGCCACCCTCAGCGCGCTGTCCGCCGACCCGGCCCGTGCCATGAACGATCCGCGCGCGCCCTCCGGCAGTGCCGCGCTGAGCGCGCTCGGCGCACCCGGCTTCCGTGCCTCCCTGATCCAGGCGCTGCGCGGGCCCCTGGTACGCAGCGCACCCCCGCCACCGACCCCGCCGCGCGCCGCCCGGATGGACGCGCGCGCCTTGCTGAACAATCCGCGCGCCTACCAGATGCTGGCCGCTGTGGCCGAGACCCGCACCCCGACCATGACCCAGTGGCTCGAGCAGTTGGGTCTGCTGCGTGGCGTGCCGTTCAACCACCTGGTTCCCGATCCGCGGATGCTGCCGGCCGAGAGCCTGCGGGCCTTCCGCATCGACCCGGGGTGGATCCGGGCTTTGATCCGCGGAGCCTGTGAGGTGGGCGCGCACACCTCCGTCGACCGCGACCTGCACTCGCTGCTGCACGCGCGAGCCGTCCGCGCCGGCGGCGCCGGGCCCGACGACGGGCTGCCGGTCGCCGGGCTGATGATGAACTCCGAACTCGTGCGCGCCTGGCCCGTGTTCGACATCCTGGCCACCCGCGGCGGCGAGCGGGTCAACGAGATGCGTCGCGACCACCTGGCCCCCGATGTCCTGCTGGTGCTGTGGGACGAGGTCCCGGACCGGATCTCCATCCGTGAACCTGGTCAGGGCATCCACTTCGGCATCGGCGCTTCGAAACGCATCAGTCTGCGCTACCTGAGCGGGGATCGCATCGGATCCCCCGTCGACGGCCCGGGCGAAGAGAAGCAGTTCCCCGCCGTCGGCCGGCCAGATCTCTTCGAGGCCTACCTCCGCGAAGGCCGCGCCGACCGGGAGCCGGACGTACTGAACCTGCGCGGCGCGGACGGTCTGGTCAAGGCCCTGGGTGACTTCCTCGACCTGCCCGATGCTCCTGCCGAGGGGTCCGGACTGACTCCCAGCCAGCTCGCTCTCGAACTGGTCAACGCCCCGCTGGAGCAGCTGCTGCTGCCCGTGACCCCCGGACAGGAATAAGGAGCCAGATATGAGCGCCGGCGAACTGATCGTGCCCGTGGAAGTCCACGCGCTGGTGGTGAACCTGAAGGTGCGGGGACCGGATGATCGGCCGGAACCCACCTATCGTGTCAGGCCGGACTTCTGGCACATGCTCGGTCGGGACGAGGAGGACGGCGGCCGGGGGACCGCCGAGGATGAAGCGTTCCAGGGGGGAAGCGAGTTCACCGAGAAAGACGAGGGTGTCATCATCCAGTGGCAGCTGCCCGAAGCACTCACCGACGGCTTCGTCAACCCCGTCACCGACGAGACCTGCTACCCCCTTGTACCTAACCGCTGGCTGGTCGTGCGCTACGCCCAGGTACACGACCGCGACCAGACCAAGATCAAAGGCTGGATCGTCCACAGCGACTACCTCTACAACGAGGACCCCGACCTTTACGACGACGACTTCGCCATCAACAGCTTCCTGGACCCGCGGGCCGACACCCCCCGCGAGGACTTTCTCGGCCGTCTTCACGACCTGGGGGAGGGTCCCTGGAGTGAGGCGGGGTTCGAGGGCCGAGAGCTGTTCTTGACCGCGATCGGCTCCGGCCTGCCCCTGTTCGCCGCCTACCAGCCGTACCACGAGAACGTCTTCTCCCTGCACGATGACCTGCAAGACCTCACAGATCGCACCGAGGGCGACAGCTACCCTCCGGACGCCACCGTCAGCTATCTGGCCATGGGCTGGTACAGCGACACCACCAAGGACATCCTGCGCACCGCCGCCGAGATCCCCAGCTTGCTGCCTCCCGGCAGCGACGGCTCCATCGCCGACGTCATCGCCGCCCTGGGCTGGACGCCTGCCCCGGCACCGGTGGCAACCTGCACCATTCCCGGCCACGGTGAGGACACGCCGGAGGCCGGTCCAGTGGAGCAGATCCTGGACGGCCGTGACGACACCTGGTTCCAGACCGCGACACCCGTGACCGACGACGACTACATCACCGTGGATCTGGGCCTCTTGCAACGCGTCACCGCTGTTGCCGCGACCTTCGGCGAGGCACCCGGCGGTGGACGCATGGCGCCGGCCAAGAAGCTGCTGGCTTCGGCCGACGGCGCCGCATGGACGCCATTGGGCGTTGCCACCGCGAGCGAGCCCGACCTCACCTGGCAACCCGGGCCCAATCAGCAGCCGCTCACGACACGTTACCTGCGGCTGCAGTGGACCGAATCCTCCACGTACTCCACGGTCGTCCGCACCCTCACCTGCACCGCCACCCCCACAGCCGGCGAAATCGAGCGCACCGTGTTCAGCGGCACCGCCCTCGGCCTGGTCTGGGAGCGGTTCGGTGACGCCCGCAAGCCCCTGGACAGAATCCCGAACATCGCCGTAGGGCACAGCACCGGCGAAGCCGCCACGGCCATGTTCAATTGGCAGGCCCGCTCAGCGGACGACGCGCAGCTCTTCAGCGCCCTCTACCACGGAACGCTGGACACCTTCGACGGTGCCGAAGGCGAACGGGACCTGGCCGAGACCACCCACCGATCCTGGTTCTCCGGCAGCGAGGGCGGCTCGGTCTGGCAGATCCACCCCAGACCCGGCGCCGAGAAGGACCCGGAGACCGGACCGGACGACCTCACCCCGCGATGGCTGGTGCAGCTCAACGCCGACCAGGCCGACTACGATTCCGGCCGCGCCGTCCTGACCGACCGGCAGTGGCGCCTGTGGGCCCTGCACTGGCTGTACCACCTGCCTCGCGGCGAGCGTCCTCCAGGCCTGCCCGACAGCTTCGACGACGACTGCGACTATCAACTCAAGGAGGAGCACTCCGACGGCCTGGCTGCGGCAACCCGGGCCCAACTCGACCTCGTCGCCGATCTCTACGCCGAGCTTCCGCCGATCGGCACCGGCGCACCGGCGACCCTCAGGAGATCATCGACGACTGGGCCGCTGATCCCGCCCGCAGTCTGCCGGAGCACCTCCAGCTCGTGCGCACCTCGGCCGACAGCTACTACAAGCCCGCCGACCCGGTCCTGCTCATCGAGGGCGCCGCCGGCGCCGTCCGACCGCTGACCCGCGACAGTGACAACCCCCTGCCCTGCCGCACCGCCGACAGCCTGCTCAAGCGCGTCCTGATCGGCGAGGACTTCGTGGAGCCGCCGGCCAGCCCGCCCGACCCGGGCACCGAAGGGCTGCCCGAACCGGTTGCCGCGCTGCTGGCCGAGTTCGCGCTGCTGGACCAGGCCGTCCGCACCACGAACGCTGACGGTGTCAACGCCCTGGACGCCATCACCGCCGATCCCGCCACGCACGCCGAAGGCGCCTTGGCCGAATACACCGCCACCTGGAGCCAGCCCTGGCTGCCCATGACCCTGATGTGGAAGCTCACCTGGTTTCCGACCCCGTACCGCACCGTCGGCGAGAACGAAATCGAGCGCTACGACTGGACGTTCCAGGCACCTCAGGAAGACACTCCAGAGTCCTACCACTACAGCTGGAACGATGATGCCCAAGCCCCACCGGCGGACTTCGAGGAAAGCGAAGGCGACATCCTCAATCGGCTGTTCCGCTCCCGCTCCTACCTGGCCCCCACCACGGTCTACGTGGCCCGCGCCCAACTAGCCCGCTACCTGGCCACCTACCCCGCCACCGACACGCGCACCAAGGCGAACCTCTTCGCGCTGCGCAAGGAGCTGGAGCCGCTCGACATCCTCTCGCAGACCCTCGACGGCTTCAACGACTGGCTCCTGCAACTCGACGGGGGAGCCCAGGTCGCCACCGAACCCGCCGTCGCACACCTGACCGAGGATCAGAGCTACGTTCCCGACGGCGCCGCCGGGCCCAATGACCGCCGCTTCGACCCCGTCCAGCCGGCGAGTTCTTCTTCGAAGACCTGCGCATCGTCGACCGTTTCGGCCGCGCCTTCGACATCGTCACCTCCGGCGACGGCGGCAACTGGTACGACCAGTACCCCATCCGCACCCGCTCGGTGACGCCCAACCGGGCCCTGTACAGGACCCCTCCGCTCATCAACTGCGAGCGCCTCATCCAACTACCGCCGCGGCTGCTGCAGGACACCCGTCTGGCGCACACCCTCACACCCGCCGCGCCCACCACAGGCACCGACAGCCCGGTCGCCGGCTGGCTGCTGGTCAACTATCTGGACCAGACCGTGGGCGTGTACGGACCGGTAGGGCAGGCATTGGGAGAACTGCGCGTCATCCGTACCGCCGACGGCGACAGTGATGTCAGGTACAACCCGCTGCCCCACGCCCCCTACGCCGACGAACGCGACGAGCAGTTCGCCACCGGCCACCCTCACCTGGTCGGCTTCCTGCACGGCCTTCTCGATCTCGAAACCCCCGGGAACCGCGTGGCCGCCTTCGGTGCCCTGTTGGCCACCATCGACAAGAGCCAGCGCAACTCCCTGGGCCAGGCCCCCGAAGACGACCAGTTGCCCGCCCGGCTCATCGGCCGCCCCGTCGCCCTGATCCGCACCGATCTCGAGCTCCAACTCCAAGGCCCCCCGCTGACCGACCCGTCGTGGACCACGCTCTTGGAGCCGCCCGAGCCCGAATACCCCGACTACGACTGGCCCATCCGCCTCGGCGACCCCCACGACCTCATCGACGGACTGGTCGGCTACTACAGCTCTGATCCCGACCAGGACATCGACTACAGCCGCCTGCACACCGTGGACCCCGCCACCGACGACGACGACTACACCCCCCGCATCACCAACGGCAACGACCTGGCCCTTCCAGCCCGGCCCGCTGCACGCCAAACCACCCGCCACCTCACCCTGCTGGCCCAGCCCCACCTGCCCGTGCACGCCACCACCGGCATCCTTCCGGTCCACGCCTGCCAGCTCGACGCCAACCTCGTCCATGACGCCCTGGCCGCCATCCGCGCGTCCTTCCGCCTCAACCCCCTGCTCGCCACCGCCCGCGACACCCGCTCCGCCTCCAGCAGCATCCCCGGCCACGCAGATGACAACCCACCACACTCCGGCCCGGTGGAGCGCATCCTCGACGGCGACCCAGACACCTGGTACCAAAGCGGCGACCGCGACACGCCCAAGGTCAGGACCGGCGACCACGTCACTGTGGACCTGGGCTCGGTCCAGCAGGTCACGGTCGTGCAGGCCCGCCTGGGCGAACCGGGCGGTGCCCGCATCGCCCCGGCCAAGAAGCTGCAATCCTCCGCCGACGGCGAGGACTGGACCGACCTGTCCGCCCCGTCCACCGCGGCAGAGATCAGCTGGCCGGTCACCGGCTCCGCGGTCCAACCCCCTGTCACTGCACGCTACCTGCGCCTGGAAATGACCGCGGACTGCCCTGACACGACCGTGATCCGCGCCATCGAGATCACCTGCGCCCCCGACGACGACGCGATCGTCATCCCCCCGCTCTCCATCCGCTTCGGCACCTGGACCTGGGCCCAACCAGTCACCTCGCAGAATCCCGAGGTGCCGGACTGGGACGAACACCCGCTGATCCCCGCCGACCACCTCACCCACCCCGACGACCCCATCCCCACTGCCCGGGCCGGCTACCTCCTCCTGCGGCCCACCACACCCGACACCCAGCCCTGACCATCGACCGACCAGGAGGGACACGCCGCCGAATGACCGAGCCAAGCGCCCGCCTCACCTACCGCCTCATTTCGGCCCCTGACACCCTGACGCCCGCCACCGCCGGGCACCCCCGCCAGGGCCGTCTGGAGATCACCGCGGCCCTCGAAGGCTCCAGCACCGAGGTCTTGCGCTGCCGGAGCATCACCGTCACCGTCCCCACCGGGAGCGCACCCGACCGCCTGACCAACCAGCCCGAACGCATCGACACCCGCTACCGGGCACCGCGTACCTGGCACATCCGCAAGAACACCGCCGACCCCCAGGTCACCGAATTCACCCTGCGCCCCCAGAACCCCCGCCACGAAGCCGTCTTCGACGACACCGCGACCGTCACCCTCATCCTGGAGCGGATCCCCTTGGTGACCCGGCCCGGAAGCATCGGCATCCGGATCACCGCGGACATCGCCAGCGGCACCCAACCCTTCGCGCGCGCCATCACCACTCTGCCCCTGACCATCCACCCCGACGCCGCCAACCAGCCCTGAGAGCCCATGCGCGTCCGACCCGGGAGAGCCCGCCGTGAATCCCGTCGCCTCCAACGCCCCACTCGACGTTGCCACCCAGAGCACCCCTACGCGCTTCACCGCCTCCACCACTACCGAAATCAAGCGTGGCACGATCTTCCTCACCTTCACCAAACCCGCCGACGCCCCCGACGTGAACTGCGCACGGATCAGCGTGACGCTCCCCAGGGGCGATGGTGACACCGATCTGGTCAACGACGAGGAACGCGCGAACTTCACCCTGATCGACGACTACCCCCGTGACAGTACCGGCGCCGAATGGACCATCCTGCGGGTCCCCCCGGCGCCGGCGGCCGCCGCCCCCGAGTGGGGGGAGGCAGCGGGCCACGAGTTCGACAACATCTTCGACCCCAGCGATGACCGTTACTACCAAACCCGCGGACCCGTCCCCATGGACACCGCGCTGATCGTCGACTACGGCACCCCTCAGGAGATCTACACCATCGACATCGCCACCGGCCGTCCCGACGCCCGCAACAAGGTGCAGATGCTCTGGCTGCAATCGTCCATGGACGGATCGACCTGGTGGAACGTCGACGACCACCCCGTCCAGGACACCTTGAGCATCGAGCGGGCCTTCGACCCGCCCCTGCAAGCCCGCTACCTGAGGATCTACACCATCGTCGACCCGTCGAACGAGGCCTACGCCATCGTCAGGCGCTTTCTTATCAACTACGGCCGGCAGCAGCGTTCCGACGACTCCACCGTCACCTTCATCTGCACCCCGGAAGACGGGCCGGCCGTTTTCGACGACTCCCGCCAATTCAGGCTGATCCTCGCCAACATCCCCATCAACCAAGCCCCCGGGACCGCCTCCCTGACCATCACCGAGACGACGATTGCCGACAATATCCCAGAAGAGCACACCTGCGTCCTCGGCGGGTTCGAAAAGGCCAGCACCGACTTCATCTTCGAGAACTTCTCCAGCGAGCAGCCCTGCGTCGAAAACGGCGCCGACATCATGCTGCACTGGACCGGCAGCCCGGAAAACACCACGTACTACCTCTCCTGGGACGACCGGACCGAACACATCAGCGTCCCCGCCGCCACGGCCTGCAGTTTCAGCACGGGGAACCTACCCGGGTTTACCGGGCTCACCCACACCACCACGTTCGTTCTCGACGCGCAAACCACCACCAGCCACTACCAGTCCACCACTGTGACCGTCACCGACCCGGACATCGAGGCGAAAAGCTTCACTGCCGCCGACCAGATCGCCGTCACCGACGACGACACCGACACCTTCCAGGCCCGCAGTGACGACACGACGATCTGGGCGCGCACCGCCGTCTTCAACGGAAACGTCACCATCACCTGACCACATCACAGAGCCCATATACCCGAACCGCTGGCCACACATCATGGAGACCCCACATGAACTCGGCCGACACCACCACCACTGAGCGACCGCTTGAAGCCGTCCCCGTCGGCTCCGCACCGCTTGCGGTCTCTACTGCCAGCAAGACTAAAAAGGGCGTCATCAGCCTCAAGTTCGCCAAGGCCCCGGGCATCCCGCCGGTCGAATGCACCGGGATCAAAGTCACCATTCCGGTAGGCGCCACCGCCACCGACCTGACCAGCAATCCCGGATCCATCGACCCCCGCCACAGCAGCAGCAAGGGAACCTGGACCATCAACCCCAGCCCTGACAAGGCCACCTACACCTGCACCCCGCCCGCCCCGGCCAGGAAGTTCGTCTTCGACGACCAGGCACAGTTCACCCTCATCCTCGAATCCATCCCCGTCAGCCGTCTACCCGGTCAAGCCACGCTGAGCATCGACGCCACTCTCACCACTACCGACACGCTCACCGAAGAGGACTGGAACGTGCAGATCACCAAATCCATCGACGACTTCTTCTTCTTCCGAAGTTTCTCCTGCGACAAACCGCGAATCTCCAACGGGGGCACCGCGACACTTCGCTGGGAAGGCAGCGAGGCAGGAACCGAGTACTACCTCTCCTACGACTCCCACGTAGGCGACGACGCGATTCCGGTATCCGGCCAAAGCTGCCAGGTCCGCGACCTCACCGACACCACCACCTTTGTCCTCGACGCGCGAACTCCCGACCCAGACGACCCGGATGGAGAACCCGACCACCACTACCTTTCCACCACGGTCACCGTGAAAGAACCCACCATTCACGCGAAATCCCTCACCGCTACCGACAAGATCGCCGTGGCCGACACCTTCACCGCAGATAGCAGCGACAAGACGACAACGGCCAAAGGCCCCACCTTCTTCGAAGGAGACGTCACCATCGTGGCCAACAACAAGCTCATCGTGAACGGTTCCATCACGAGTGGCAGTGGCACCGTCGACATCGACGCCAACGTCAAGGCCAACGCCGCCACCGTCGCCAGCCTCGATGCGAACACCGGTGTGATCAAGACCACCGGCGCGCTCGACACCGGTGCCGCCACCGTCGCCAGCCTCGATGCGAAGGACGGTGTGATCAAGACGAGCGGCGCGCTCGACACCGGTGCCGCCACCGTCGCCAGCCTCGATGCGAAGGACGGTGTGATCAAGACGAGCGGCGCGCTCACCACCGGTGCCGCCACCGTCGCCAGCCTCGATGCGAAGGACGGTGTGATCAAGACCACCGGCGCCCTCAGCGGCAGCTCCGCCGCTGTCAGCGGAAACATCACCGCCAGCGATGGCAAGCGGGTAATCCGGGTCGGCGATCGTATCCAGATGGAGGTCAACAGCCACAATAAGGAGCTCTATCTTTATTGTGAGACTGGAAGCAAGGACAATGTCTACGGCGGGAAAAAGCAATCAGAATCGGGGTCTTATTTCTTGAACGCCATATGGAGAGTGCACTACTTTGATTCCAGTCGCGCCCTGAGCGATGGCCAGGACGATCCGGGATCCGTCGCCGACCCGGCCGACGGGGATCCGGAGCCGCCGGTCGCGTAGCCCCGCCGGATCTACATCTCCTTCAGCAGCCCCGCCGTAAGCCCGCCGTCCATGGCGCTGGAAGGCCGGTTCGGTGACCACCACGCCCTGATGTGCCGGCTGCACCTAGACCACATCGACCACCTGGAGGCGATGCTCGCCCGGCTGGATGGCCAGATCGAGGCGATGATGACCCCCTTTCGCGCCGCCCGGGACCTGCTGACCACGGCCCCGGGCATCGGCCCGCTGTCCGCCGCCGCGGTGATCTCCGAGATCGGCGCCGACGTCCGCGTCCAGCGCGTCGGTCAGGCCGTGGGTGGCCGAGTAGAGCAGCGCCTCCTTGATGGCCGCGTACAACGCGGTCGGGCCCGCCGCAAGCCGCCGGGCCAGGTCGAGCGCGTTCTCGCTGAACTCGTCGTCCGGGACCACCGACGTCACCAGGCCCAGGCCGAGCGCGCGGTCGGCGGGGATCGGCTCGGCCAGCATCAGCAGCTCGGTCGCCCTCGCCAGGCCGGCCAGGCGCGGCAGCGTCCACGACACGCCCGAGTCGGCGCCCAGCCCGACCAGGGCGAAGGACAGCACGAAGCTCGCCGCGCGGGCCGCCACCCGGAAGTCGCACGCCAGCGCCAGGGCCGCGCCCGCGCCGGCCGCCACCCCGTTCACCGCGGCCACGACCGGCTTCGGCATGGTCATGATCTCGGTGATGATCGGGTTGTAGTGCTCCCGGACCGTGTTGAGTTTCGTGTCTCCCGATTCGAGCAATTCCGCGTGTTCAACCAGGTCCTGGCCCGCGCAGAAGCCGCGGCCGTTGCCGGTGACGACGACCGCCCGGACCGGATCGGCCGCGGCCCGCCGCAGCGCGGCCAGCAGGCCGGTCTTCATCTCGGCCGTCAGCGCGTTCATCGATCCAGGCCGGTTCAGCCTGATGACGGCGACGGTACCGGCCGTCTCGTACAGCACAGTGTCGGTCATCTTCATCCCTCAGCTCGCGGGCGCTCGAACGCGATCATTACCATTCTGCGTCCGAACACGGGATAATAGGGCGACTGACAGAGACGGTTGAGGCTGGCCGGTTCCGCCGCAGGCGCCGGGACCGCGGATGCGGAGCCAGAAGAGTCCGGCGCGGAATCCAGGGAAGAAGGGGTGCAGGATGGCGGCGATGAAGCCGCGGACGGGCGACGGTCCGCTGGAGGTCACCAAAGAAGGACGCGGCATCGTGATGCGCGTCCCCCTGGAAGGCGGTGGCCGCCTGGTTGTCGAGCTGTCCGCTGATGAGGCGGCCAAGCTCGGTGACGCCCTGAAGACTGTCGTCGGCTGAGTCTTGCCGGCCGACATCGACGTCACGACCGTGGCCGCGGCGGGGCGGCCCCCGCTGGATGACTTCCTCACCGTCCCGGGCGGTACCGGCGGCGCATCCCTTCTCGCGGTACCCATCCGGCGCCCCCAGGTCCGCGCCGTCACCGGCGTCGCCGGTGACGGCGATCGCGGTGGCTGGCCCGCCGTGACCGGTGTCGACACCGGGGCGCTGGCCTCGGCCACCGGCCTGAGCGCGGCCGAGGCGATCTCCGCGTACGGCGTGTCCGGCCAGGCGGGTGAGGTGGCCCGGGTGGCGGCCCGGACATCCGACGGTGTGGTCCGGCTGATCCTGCTGGGCGTGGGCGATGGCTCCCCGGCGGAGTTGCGGCGGGCCGGCACCGAGCTGGCCCGGCAGCTGGAGCGGGGCCAGCAGGCCGTGGCCGTGCTGCCGTCCGATGCCGCCGGCGACGGCACGGACGCGTTCACCGAGGGCCTGCTCCTGGGCGGCTACAAGTTCTCGATGCGGCCCGGGACGTCCGGCCCGGGCCCATCCAGTGCGCCCGCCGGGCCGGGCGGGCCGGGCGGCAACCCCGACCGCGACGGGCGCTCCGTCCGGCTGCTCGGTGCCGGCCCGGGACGGCGGCGGCGGCCGGGAGCCGGGCCGGGCCACCGTGATCGCGGCGGCCGTGGCGCTGGCCCGCGACCTGATCAACATGCCGTCGGACATCAAGAGCCCCCGCTGGCTGGCCGCCCGCGCGGTGGCTGCCGCCGGGCGGAACGGCCTCGGCGTGCGGGTCCGGGACGAGGCGGAGCTCGCCCGGGACGGCTTCGGCGGCATCGTGGCCGTCGGGGCCGGGTCGGTGCACCCGCCGCGCATGATAGAGCTGAGCTACGCGCCGGAGGGCGCCGGTTCGCACGTCGTCCTCGTCGGCAAGGGGATCACCTTCGACAGCGGCGGCCTGTCGCTGAAGCCCAACGACGGCATGCGGCTGATGAAGACCGACATGGCCGGCGGCGCCGCGGTGATCGCGGTGATGTCCGCGCTCGCGGCGCTGGGCGTGCCCGCCCGGGTGACCGGGCTGGTCGCCGCGGCGGAAAACATGCCGTCCGGGTCCGCGATGCGCCCGGGCGACATCATCACCACCTTCGGCGGCCGGACGGTGGAGGTGCTCAACACCGACGCCGAGGGCCGTCTGGTGCTGGCCGACCTCCTCGCTTACGCCCGCGCCACGCTCGACCCCGACGTCACCGTCGATCTCGCCACCCTGACCGGGGCGGCCCGGATCGCGCTGGGGGCCTCGACCGGCGCCCTCTACGCCAGCGAGGACGCGCTGGCCGAGGCGCTGGCCACGGCCGGGACCGCCGCGGGGGAGCCGCTGTGGCGGATGCCGATGCCCGCCGACTACGCCAGCGCCCTCAGCTCGGCGACCGCCGACCTCGCGCACGTCCCGAGCGTGCTGAACGGCGCGCGGAACGGGCAGGCCGGGTCCATCGTGGCGGCGATGTTCCTGCGCGAGTTCACCGGCGGCCGCCGGTGGGCGCACCTGGACATCGCGGGTCCCGCCCGGGCCGGCGGCGATGACGGCGAGATCACCAAGGGCGGAACCGGCTTCGGCACCCGCCTGCTGCTGCACTGGCTCACCGACAGCCGACGATGACACGCCGGCGTGTCCCGCCTACCGGATCGCCTCGTGCGACTCGCGCGCCGGGGCGGCATGGAGAAGGTCCGCCCCGGTGATGATCGTGCCGTCGATGTGGCGCAGTAGGGCTCAGGAGCGCCTCACGGCCGCGAGGATGCCCTCGCCGACCGGGAGGAACAGCGGGATGAGCCGGTCGTCGCCGCGCATCACCTCGGCGAGTTCACGCACCTGCGCGGCACCGGGGCCGGTCCAGCCCACGGCCTCGGTGTCAGCCGCGGACGAGCCGGCCAGCTCCGGCGGCACGACCACGTCGTCGAACGCCACGATGCCGCCGACCCGCAGCAGCCGCAGCGCGGCCTCCAGGTAGTCGGGGTACTCGCGGCTGTCCGCGTCGCAGAACACCATGTCGTAGACGCCGTCGGACAGCCGGGGCAGCACGTCCAGCGCGCGGCCGAGGATCAGCCGGTACCGGTTCGCAGCGAACCCGGCCCGGGCGAACGCCTTCCGGGCCATCCGTTGGTACTCGGGTTCCACGTCGACGCTCGTCAGCACGGTGTCCGGCCGCATGCCGCGCAGCAGCCAGATGCCCGACGAGCCGCAGCCGGTGCCGATCTCCACCACTGTGCGCGCGCCGATCGCCGCCGCGAGGAAACGGAGCACGGCCCCGCCGGCCGGCCTGATCGGCTCGCTGCCGCCCAGATCCTCGGCGCTGGCGCGCGCCTCCAGCAGCGGCTCATCCTCAGGAAGGTAGCCGTCCGCTTGACATCCTGGCTGCCCTGAAGGACGGCGATTCCCGGCGGCGCTCACGCGGCACCAGCCAGGGGTTCACGCAACCGCCTCCCGCTGGTGCGGGGACTCGGCACCATGTGCCTGCGCGTGCTGTTGAGGCCGGCTGCCCGCCGGGCCTTGCCCTCGATGTTTCTCGCCGCATTGCGGTCTGCGTGGTCCTGATGGCCGCACGCGGTACAGGTGAACTCGCGGCCGCATCCGGGACGGCTCGCCTTGTCCACGACGCCGCACGCGGCCATCCCCAAGATCAGGTGCCAGGTACCGGCACCATTTACCTTGACCGTCGCGTTGCGCAGCGTCCCGCCGAGCGAACGGGACATGCGGAACCGCACCCAGCCGATCTTCGGCAGCCGTACCGCGCTCCAGTGCCGGTTCAGCTTCCGCACTTCCACGGACTGGCCGGGAAAGGAGACGGCAACGCCGCTCCCGCGCTTTTTGCGCGCAGGCGCGGTTGCCAGGTGACCCGGGTTCCACCAATTGTCGAATGCGCGGTCAAGGTGACGGAGTACCTGCTGGGCGCTCTGCGCGGGCAGGTCGGCAAGCCAGTCCAGGTCAGCGCGGGCCTGCGTCAGGTATGCGCACTGCCCGGCAGCGCGGAGCGTGTGCCGCCGCTGCTGCCACGCGAACTGGCGCTGTTCCAGGGCGATGTTCCGACACCGGCGCGGCACGTCGTGAGCCCCATGCGATCAGGCGGTCGGCCTGTTCCCGTGCGGGGTAGAGGCCGTACTTCCGCGCCGTGTCCGCTTGACCTGGTGACATGTACACAGCGTACCATGTTGGCATGGAGATCAGGTGCATGGGAAGCCGCGAGTTGCGGGACAACCTCGGAAGCCGCATCGACGCCGCCCACTTCCTGCACGAGCCGACCATCATCACCCGCAATGGGGAGCCGAGAGCCGTGCTCATCCCGTACTCCGAATGGCTCGCGTTGCAGGAGGTTGAGGTCCGTCCGCCTTCACCGCCGGCCTGAGGGCCGACGCACTTGCGGACACTTCGGTAGCCAAATGCCGCGAGTAGGTTTGCGATGATTCCTCCCCCGGGAAGAAAGGTCCGCAACGGAGCCTAGTGCCCGCTGACCGGCGCGGGAACCAATTCGCCCCGTTGGGCCGTTAGGCATGTCGGCAGGCGGCTGGCACGAGCAGGGAATCGCGGGCACGATGGTTCTGACTGAGGCGCGAGACGAGGCGAGGGGGTGCGCCGTGGAGGAGGCCGGCCCGCGGGCCATCCCAGGATCCCCGTGGACCGCCCCGAGCTGGGATGACGTCGTCCGCGCGCACTCGGCCCGGGTGTACCGCCTCGCCTACCGGCTGACCGGTAACCAGCACGACGCCGAGGACCTCGCCCAGGAGGTCTTCGTGCGCGTGTTCCGCTCCCTGGCGACCTACACCCCCGGGACGTTCGAGGGCTGGCTGCACCGGATCACCACCAACCTCTTCCTGGACTTTGCGCGCCGCCGGCAGCGAATCCGGTTCGAGGGCCTCGGCCAGGACGTCACGGGACGCCTGGCCGGCGGTGACCCGACCCCGGCCCAGGTGTTCGACGAGCGCCATCTGGACGGCGACATCCAGGCCGCGCTGAAGGATCTGGCGCCGGAGTACCGCGCGGCGGTGATCCTGTGCGACATCGAGGGCCTGACGTATGAGGAGATCGCGGACACCCTCGGCGTGAAGCTCGGGACGGTGCGGAGCCGGATCCACCGCGGCCGCGCGCAGCTCCGGACGGCTCTTGAGCACCGCCGCCCCCGCCGGGCCGAGGCGGGCCGGGGGGAGCGCCCGTGAGTCACCTGGGACGCCGCCTCACGGCCCTCATCGACGGTGAGCTCGGTGCCGCCGGACGGGACCGGGTGCACGCGCACCTGGCCGGGTGCGCGGCGTGCCGCGCCGAGGCCAAGGAACTGCGCGAGCTGAAGAAGAGGATGCGGGGGCTCCCAGACCTGGCCGCCGGCGACGCGCTGACCGAGCGGCTGATCGCCATCGCCGGCCCCGGCGGCCCCGTTCCGCTGCCCGGCCGGCCAGCCGGCGCCGCGGCCGTTACGTGGCGCTCGGCGTCGCGTCCTGTGTCGTGGCGGGCCTGGGCGTGACGGCGTTCAGCATGGGCGGCGACCAGCCGGCGCCCGGGCCGCGGATCACCCCGCCCATCCAGATCTACAGCGTCGAGCATGCCATCACGGCCGGCCAGATCCCCGTCGGAGGGTCGTCCGTCGTCCCCGTGCCGGCGCTTACCGGCTCGTCGCCGGAACCATGAACCCGCCGATGACCCGGCATGCCCGGCTCACTGGCGACGATCGCCGCGATGCTGGCGCTGCTCGCGCCGTGCCTGCTGGTGACCGCCTGCAGCCGCGCGGCGGTCCCGGCCGCGGGGGCCCGTGGGTCAGCACGGTCCGGCTCCCCCCGGTCCGGGGCGCTCAAGCCGGGCCCGCCGCGGGACGGCGGGCCCGGCCTGCAGTTGCTGCGGCAGGCGGCGCAGGCCGGTTCCCGCGTCTCCTACCGGGGGATGGAGATGGTCTCCGCGTGGGGCACGGCCGGTGACACCACGGTGATCGCGAACGTCTGGCACCGCAGTGGCGGAGACACGCTGGTCCAGGCGTCCGCGGCCGGGGCGGTCGGCCAGGGCCAGCAGGGGAGTGTGTCCGACGACACCGACATCCCGGCTCCCGAGGGCGTGCTCGGGGTCACCGGGCAGCTGGTCTCGCTGCTGGCGGCCAACTATGACCTGGCCTACCTGGGCCCGGGTTCGGCGGGCAGCCGGCCCGCGCAGGTGGTCGAGGCATGGCGCGAGGACGGCTCGCTGGCGGCCCGGTTCTGGCTGGACCAGGCGACCAAGCTGCCGCTGCGCCGCGAGGTGTTCGACTCCGGCGCCCACCTGGTCAGCGAAGACGTCTTCATCGATCTCAAGGTCGGCGCGGGCGCCGGGGCCACGGCGCCCGCCGCGCCAGCGAAGGACGCGACGCCCGGGACGCGGCTCGCGGCGGTGGATGTGGCGCAGCTACGCGCCCGCGGCTGGCCGGTTCCCGGCGCCCTGCCGGACGACCTGTCGCTGTTCGAGGCGGGCGAGGCCGCCACCCGCTCGGGCCAGGTCCTCGACCTGGCGTATTCCGACGGCCTGTCCGTGGTGTCGGTGTTCATGCAGCGCGGCGACCTGCCGCCCAAGCTGGCAGGCTGGCAGAAGATCACCCTGGACGGCCGAGACGTGTACAGCGGCCAGCCCGACCAGCGCAGCATCACCTGGGCGGGCCGTGGTTTCGTCTTCACGGTGATGGCCGACGCGCCGGCCGCCACCCTCGACAAGGCCGTCGGCACCCTGCCGTATACCGCGCCGCCGGGCTTCTGGGGACGGCTGTGCCGGGGATTCGGGCGGCTGGCCTCTTCGGTCAATCCGTTCCGCTGATCCGTCCGCCAGCGGCCCGGCAGGCCGCCCCGGCCCGCCCGGCGGCCGGACGGATTACAGTGGACTGGAGCGGCAACCGCCGCTGGCGGATGAGGCCGTTGGAGAACCGGTGTTCGACCTTTCGCTGCCCAAGCTGCTGGTGCTTGCCGTGATCGCACTGGTGGTGTTCGGTCCGAATGAGCTGCCCAAGATGGCCGCCAAGGCCGGCAAGGCACTGCGCGAACTGCGGCGGATCGCGGAGGGCGCCAAGGCTGACCTGCGGGAGGGTCTCGGCCCGGAGTTCGCCGAGTTCGACATCGACGACCTGAACCCGCGCCACTTCGTCCAGAAGCATCTGCTCAGCGACCTGAACGAGATGAACGGGCACGACGGCGGCGCGGCCCCGGCCTCCTACCCGCCCCGGGCCGGCGCCGCCGTGCCGGCCCTGCTCCCCGGCGAAGAACCCCCGTTCGACACCGAAGCGACGTAATGTCCGGGGGCGACGCCGTCCGGGGGGGACGCCCCCTGGCCCCCCCGATTCCCGCGGTGTGCCCGTCGGCACACCGGCCGCTCACCCGGGCCTGCGGCCCGGGGTCGCTGGGCCGGTAGCGACACCGGCCAGGGGGGACGCCCCCCCTATTCCGGCGATGGAGCCTGTACAACCCGTGCTGCTACAGGGATTCCAGCGAGATCGGACTGCTTGCCTCAGACGAACGGCAGCGCAGCGACGCCAGCCATGAGACATCCCATCTGCTGCTAGACCACAGCGTCAAGGAGATCAAGCAACTCGGCGGCCTGTCCTTCTTCACCGGCGACCCAGACGAGGAACAAGAGGCGAACTGGCTCGCCGCCGGCTGCCTCCTGCTCCCGCGCGACCTGCTCGTGCGGTCGCTCGAACACGGCCTAGGCGCGGCCGTCATCGCCGAGGCGAACGCCGTAAGCCTCCAGATGCCAACTTCCGGCTGGGAGCAACGGGTGCCGAGCGGCAGGCAGCAGCCTGGCGTCGATAACCCGATCGCTAAACTAGCCGACCACGCCGACCCGGACGAGGGGTACAGAGACTGAATCGCTGGGGTCTGTGAGTCTGATCTAATCTGATGATGTTCGGCGTGTCGGCGTGATCCTGGCTGGGCGGAAGTTCTATGCCGGGAGCTATGAGGTACCCGGATAGTGGCGGTCTGTCCGCTGAGGTACGGGCCCGCCGTGAGGTGGTGCGGCTGCAGGCCGCGCAGTTGTTCGCGCAGGATGCCAGCCCGGTGCAGGTGGCGCACCGGCTGCGGGTTAGTACCAAATCGGCTTACCAGTGGCGGCGGCGCTGGCGGGCGGGCGGCCAGCCCGCGCTGGCGTCGAAAGGGCGGCGTACTTGTGCTTCGAGGACGAAGCGGGCCAGAACCTGCGGCCACCCAAAGCCCGGACCTGGGCTCCCCGCGGCCACACCCCCGTGGTCAGGGTGTCCGGCAAGGGATCTGGGCGCGTGTCGGTGGCCGGGCTGGTCTGCGTCAAGCCGGGCTGCCGGGGCCGCCTGTTCTACCGGGTGCGGGTGCACCGGGGACGCAAAGGCGAGCGCCGCAGCATGTCCGAAGCCGATTACGCCGGCCTGATCACCGCCGCGCACCAGCAGCTGCATGCCCCGGTCATCCTGATCTGGGACAATCTCAACACCCACATCAGTGCTGTGATGCGCACGTTCACCGGTGCGCATCCGGACTGGCTGACCGTCATCCAGCTGCCCTCCTACGCCCCGGACCTCAACCCCGCCGAGGGTGTCTGGGACGAGATGCTGGCCGCCGAGGTACTCCGGCTTCCCCGGGAGGCGGGATGGCTGGCCATCGCCGTGGACGACCTGGTGGAGGCGGCCTGGGGATGTCGGGGAGCTTTCGAACGGATCATGACCGCCCGCCATCGCCTCGGGGCGGTGGACGTCTCGGCCAGTGCGGTCCGGCCAGAGCTCGCCCGGCTGATCGCCCGTGTCTCGGGCGCTCCTGAACGTGCACGCCGACACGGTTCCATCATGATCGCTGATCAGGCAGCACGTCCGGCGTCCATCGCATAACAAGATCATCCAGCGGCGAGCCAGGAGCGAGGACCCGCAGGAGGAACTGGAGCTGGTCATCGTGCAGTCGATGTGGCTCACCGGTTTCGACTCTCGGCCGCTGCACACCCTTACCTGGACAAGCCGACGCGCTACACCAGCCAGCACCTGACCGCCGCCGAAGTCATCGCCGAACTGGTCGCCATGGCCAGGGAGGTGTCTGCGGACGCGAGCCGGGGCAGCCAGTTCAGCCCGCCGCTCAGCAATGACGAACTCGCCTTCTACGACGCGGTGGCCGAGAACGAGGCCGCGGTCACAGAGATGGGCACCAGCGTCCTCGCCGATATCGCGCGTGACCTGGTGAAGGCGTTGCGGCGGGACGTCACCACCCACTGGGTGTCCCGCGACGACGTGCGGGCCAAGCTGCGTTCCACGATCAAGCGGCTGCTCGCCAAGCACGGCTATCCACCCGACGCGCAGCCAACCGCGACCGAACTGGTCCTGCGGCAGATGGAGACGTTCGCCGAGGAATGGTCACCCCGCGCCAGCTGAGAGCGTACTTACGAGTTCCGCATCATGTCGCGTTCGGCAAGCGGAACGTTTTCCTACCGGGGGCTCAGGGGGAGGGAACGGCCGGCCAGGCTGCGGGCCCGGTGGGCCAGGCCGCTCGCGATCTTGGCCAGCTCGGCGGCCGCGGGTGCGTCCGGGGCGCTGAGCACCAGCGGCCGCCCCTCGTCGCCGCCCTCGCGCAGCCGGGTGTCGATCGGCACCTGGCCGAGCAGCGGGACCGGTGCCCCGGTGATCCGGGTCAGCCCCGCGGCGACCGCCTCGCCGCCGCCGGAGCCGAAGATGTCGGTGTGCTCCCCGCAGTGCGGGCAGGCCAGGTACGACATGTTCTCGATGACCCCGGCGATGCGCTGATGGGTCTGCGTGGACAGCGCGCCGGCCCGCTCGGCGACCTCGGCCGCCGCGAGCTGCGGGGTGGTGACCACGAGCAGCTCGGCGCTGGGCAGCAGCTGGGCCACCGAGATGGCGATGTCCCCGGTGCCGGGCGGCAGATCGAGGAGCAGGACGTCCAGGTCTCCCCAGAATACGTCGGCGAGGAATTGCTGCAGGGCACGGTGCAGCATCGGGCCACGCCAGACCACGGGCACGTTGCCCTTGGTGAACATCCCGATCGAGATGGCCTTCACCCCGTATGCCGTCGGCGGCATGATCATCTTTTCCACCTGGGTCGGCGTCCCGGTGACCCCGAGCATCCGGGGCACCGAATGCCCGTAGATGTCGGCGTCCGCGAGCCCGACCTTCGCTCCGGAGGCGGCCATTGCCACGGCCAGGTTCACCGTCACCGACGACTTGCCGACGCCGCCCTTGCCGCTGGCCACCGCGAAGACCCGGGTGAGCGAGCTGGGCTGGGCGAAGGGGATCTCCGGGGCCTCCTGGCCGCCGCGCAGCTGGGTCTGCAGCGCCCGGCGCTGCTCGTCGCTCATCACGTCGAGCTCCACCCGCACCCGGGACACGCCCTCGACGGCGCTGACCGCGGCGGTGACCTCGCGGGTGATTGTGTCACGCAGCGGGCAGCCGGCGACCGTGAGCCAGACATCCACCCGGACCGCGCCGTCCGGCGAGATGTCGATGTTCTTGACCATGCCGAGGTCCGTGATCGGCTTCCGGATTTCCGGATCGTTCACGCGGGCGAGCGCGCGGGACACCTGCTCGGTGGTAGGGGAGGACATGGTGGGGGACGTCATGCCCTCATGCTATGGAGCGCGGACGATTGGCGAAACAGGTGGAGGTGTAACAAGGCCGGCGGCGGCCTACAGCACGCCCCATCCGGCCTCCAGCACGCCCCATGAGGTCAGCGCCGCGGCCAGGCCGGACGTCAGCGGCAGGCGCGGCACGTCCGCGGCGGCCACCCAGCGGGCGTCGGCGGCGTCGTCCCCGGCGGCCAGCGTGCCACCGGTCACGGTGGCCGCGTAGTCGCGGATGTCGATGACGCTGCCGCCGGGCCCGGGCCGTTCCACCGCGCCGAGCAGCGGCCCCGGCTGCACGCTCAGCCCGGTTTCCTCGCGCATCTCCCGCACCAGGGCCTGCGCGTCGGTCTCGCCGGGTTCGATCCGGCCGCCGGGCAGCGACCAGCGCCCGGCCTCGGGGTCATGCCCGCGCCTGATGAGCAGCAGCCGCCCGGCGCCGTCCCGGACGACGGCACCGACGCAGGGAATACGGGTGGCATTCACGGTTCGCGGGCCGGTGTTTTCCTAGCGCCGTCTTCCGCATTGCTCGTTTTTCGGCATATTTCCTGCGCATGCTCGCAGCCTAACCATGGTCACCGCCACGCGATCCGTCCCGGAAAAGTCCGGGCGAACTTCCGCCCGGGCGCGGGAAAATGGTTACTTATTGTCACTGTTTTGGTTCATCTTCCCGGTTGTCACGCAAACGTGCACATCTGGTTCGATAAGAACAATTTCCCCAGGACAGACAGGTTACAGTTCGGTTGCGGCCGGTGGCCGCAGCGGGCGTCGTGTATACATTCAGTTAGCGATCAGATGCGAAAACGATAAAGATCTGATTACGGAGAGCAATAACCTCTCGGAGGTGTCAACCGCGTTACGCCGTCCTGCGTCTTGCTTATGCGAGGCGTCGAAGGGCCGGTTGCCGCAGTAAGCCGGCGCGGCGATGGCCGCCGCAAAGAAAGGCGGCTCTGCCCAGTACGGCAGCCGCACTTCGCTAGCTGACCAGGGGTTTCAGCGGCGTGAGGTCTTGATCTCTGGCGAGTCTGGCGCGCTGGTGGTACCAGCGTGAGCGAGCCTGGTGGCGGCGTGTCCACCGGGACCAGTGTTCTGCGTGGCCCGGCCGGTGTGGCGTGATGGTGGCGGCAGCGAGGAGGCGGTTGACCTCCGGGACGGTCAGCGGGATCATCCCCGGGTCTGGTGGCGGGGGCTGATCAGGCCTGACCGGCGGCGGTGCCTGGGTGCCGGTGCGGTCCTTCAGTGAAGCTGCGGTGATGGCGCAGATGGCCAGGGCGGCCATGACCAGCACGGTGTGCCGGGCGATCGCGGTGTAGAGGCGGACCTGGGACTGATCGAGGCCGAAGCAGTCCTTGCCGAATTCGAAATCTTCTTCGACCGGCCAGCGCAGCCCGGCGGCGCGGACCAGCCAGGTCAGGGTGAGGACCTGGCCCCCGGGCACGTAGCAGTAGTGAAAGGCCAGCTCACCGGTCCTGATATGGCGGCGGACCAGCAGGTAGTGCCGCGGGGACGCGGTGGCCAGCCACGCCCAGCCATACCAGCGGTCACCCCTGGAGCCTTTCCCGGCGGAACGGGCCTCCCAGCGGCGTGTGCTCTTCAGCAGCGACCGGACGGCCTCCGCGCACGTGAGCGTGGTCCCGCGGGCCAGCGTGAGGTGAAAATTCGAGGGCACCCGCAGCACGTAGCCCTGATCATGGCCTTCGAGGAACTCCCGCAGTTCGGTGCAGTTTCCGTAGACCTCGTCCCCGCACATGAAGTCGAACCCGATGCCATCGGCGACGCGTCTGCGCAGATCCCGATGGCCAGCTGCCCCTTGGTCCGGAACACCAGGTCCAGTGGCAGTCCCATGGCCAGGGACTTCACCGGGTCAGCGATATGCGCGGCGGGGATCCACTGCCGCGCGCCGATCAGCGCGTGGCCGGTCTTCTCCCGCACGTACGACAGGTGCACGGTGCTGATCCCGTTTTCCACCCCGCCCGCGCACCCCAGGTGCTGCCTCTTGACACCGCAGGTGGCCTCGCCTTTCTTCTCCTGACCGGACTCATCCAGCGCCCCGATCCGCATGGCGCCCCGCCGGCCGGGCCGCCGGGCGGCCTCATCCAGGCCTGCCACCGCGAACCGGCGGACCACCCCCATCGCGGCGAAGGTGTCCCAGCAGCATGGTTCAGCAGCCGCTGCGTCCGGTCGGGGTGCGATCCCCGGCATGCTGGGCGATGCTCCAGCCGTTCCGCTTCGGCAGGCCGCTCATCACCGCGCGGACATACTTCCCGGCCTGCAGCCACGGCTCTGCCCGCACAAACGACGGCCGCATCAGCCCCAGCAGCTCGGCACGTTTCCGCTGGCCAAGCCCCGCACATATCCTGACGGCAGCAGCCGCCTCCGGTTTTGTTGTTCTCACAAGCGCATGATCGCGAGGCGGCTGCGCTGTGTCGAACCGGCGCCTCACACCCTGCCGCAGGTCACGGCCCGAAGTGCGGCTGCCGTACCAGTGACCGCAATTCACCGGGCAGAGCCTTGAATCTCGCCCTGCACAGGAGGGACGGAGACCAGTGTGCAACTTTAGCAATGCCGCCTCTGCCGCGGCTGCGGCGCTTGTACCGAAATCGCTTCGCTTGGGTAACGCCTCGCTGAACTCGTCGGCTTTGCCCGTTTTGCGCCCCGTCTGACCGCGCCCCGCCCGTTCCGGGCATCCCGCGCTCCCGGCGCGCCCAGCGCCTTCAGCCCGGGCTGATCCTCGGCACTTCCATCCGTCCGGAACCACTCACGAGCAGGTACCAGTACGCATCGTAACCATCTGTGTGCAAAGAGCTGATGCCTGCTGGGGGGTGGTCCCCCTTAACCCGTGCCAGAAGCACGGTCGTCGTTCCATTGGGAGGAACCCGAATGTCCTTCAAGGCAAAGATCGCGGCCGCAGCCGCCACGTTCGCGCTGGCTGGCGGTGGCCTTGGTGCGGTCGGCACGCTGAGCGCCAGCGCGGCCACCCCAAGCTGCGGTACGTACTGCAAGGACGTGTCCACACTGAAGTTCGGCCCCAGATTCCTGCTGGACACGTTCCGGGGCAGGGCCACGGCGGGCCAGGAGGTCATCCTCTGGGTAGCCTCCAACGGTGACCCGGCCGAGGACTTCGTGCCGTATGACCTGGGTCTGGTCAGCAGCCTGGACTCCACGGGAAGGCACAGCCTGATCACGCCGCAGTTCAAAACCAAGTACGGCTCTGACGAGGCGTGGGAGTACCAGTACGCGCCGTTCGGCCGCAAGAGCCGCTTCTGCGCCAGCACCTGGCCGGGCCAGCGCGCCGAGCCGGGCTTCAAGGTGCGCCTGGAGCCGTGCGGCCGGTACTCCAACTCCATCTGGGTCACTGACGCGGCCCCGAACGGTGACCAGACCAAGACCGGATACTACGTGGTCATCAACGGTGCGTCGGACAGCTTCTCCGACCCGCTCGTGCTGAACTACCCGGAAGGCTACCCGACCGACACGCCGCGTCCGTGGGTGAACGTCGAGCCGCTGCACGCCTACGCCGGCGGGAAGGTCTTCGACAACCAGCAGTGGGAGTACCATGACGGCCCGGTCAATTCCTAGATGTAGCCACTAACGGCTGCACAGTGACTGCATAGTCACCGGCCACCTGACGGGCGGCAGGCCCCGTGCCTGCCGCCCGTCAGTGCTCTTCCCGGGTGGACAGGTCCTGCGTACGATGGGCCGGTACGCATCGACCTGCACACGCACAGCAGCGCCTCCGACGGGACCGATCCGCCCGCCGGGGTCATGCGGCGTGCCCGGGAACGCGGGGTCGGCGTGGTGGCGCTGACCGACCACGACACGGTGGCGGGTCACGCCGCGGCGCGCGCCGCGCTTGGCCCGGGGCCGCCGGATGCACCGGGCCTGACCCTCGTCCCCGGCATGGAGCTGTCCTGCCACCTGGGCGGGCGGAGCCTGCACCTGCTGGCCTACCTGTTCGACCCGGCCCATCCCGGCCTGGCCGCGGAGGGCGAGAGCATCCGCGGCGACCGGGTGCGCCGGGCCCGGGCCATGGTGGCCAAGCTGGCGGCCCTCGGCGCCGGCGTCACCTGGGAGCAGGTCGCCGCGATCGCCGGTGACGGCGTGGTGGGCCGCCCGCACATCGCCCGCGCGATGGCCGCCGCCGGCGTGGTCAGCGACCCGGCCCAGGCGTTCACCGCGGAATGGATCGGTGACGGCGGCCGCGCGTATGAGGACAAGTACGCCCTCGACCCGGCGGTGGCGATCGGCCTGGTGCGCGACGCGGGCGGGGTCAGCGTGCTGGCGCACCCGGGGACACCAGGGTATGAGGTGGCCGACGGGGTCATCGCCGGGCTGGCCGCCGCCGGGCTGGCCGGCGTCGAGGTCTGGCATCCCGAGCAACGCCCAGCCGAACGATCCCGGGTGCGGGCCCTGGCCGATGAACTGGGGCTCGTGGCGACGGGCGGCAGTGACGATCACGGCGCGCTGACCGGCTACCGGATCGGCTGCGAGACCACCCCGCCGGAAGCCTGGGAGCGCCTGGCCAGCCAGTCCTCCCGCGCCATCTGACGCGCACCGGCACTGAGGGCCCGCGATGGGCCGGCGGCAGGGCGGCAGTGCGGCGGGACGCGAGTGTCGGCGGCGGCTGATAGCGTGCGGACGGCGGCAAGGAGGGGCCCATGGGCGCGGCGGAGCAGCTGACCTTCGGTGGGATGCCGCAGCGGCTGTACGCGTGCACCCCGACGCGGCTGGCCTCCTGGCTGGACTGCCCGCGACGGTACCGGATGACCTACCTGGACCGGCCGCCGCCGCCCAAGGGCCCACCCTGGGCGCACAACAGCCTCGGCGCCAGCGTGCACAACGCGCTGGCGGGCTGGTGGCGGCGGCCGCTGCCCGAACGCACCGTGACCGCGGCCGGTGACCTGCTGCAGGCCGGGTGGATCGGCCAGGGCTTCGCGGACGAGCAGCAGTCCGCGCGGCAGCGCTCGCGGGCCCGCGCGATGGTGGAGTCCTACGTGGCGACGCTGGACCCGGCCGATGAACCGCTGGGCGTGGAGCGGACGGTCGCGACCCGCACCGACCGCATCGCGGTGTCCGGGCGCATCGACCGGCTGGACGAGCGGGCCGCCGCCGGGGACGGCACCGAGCTCGTGGTCGTGGACTACAAGACCGGGCGTCATCTGCTCAGCACGGACGACGCGCGCAGCTCGCTCGCGCTCGCGCTGTACGCGGTCGCGGCGGCGCGTTCGCTGCGCCGGCCCTGCCGCCGGGTGGAGCTGCACCACCTGCCGAGCGGCAGCGTCCTGCACTGGGAGCACACCGACGGCACGCTGGCCCGGCAGGTGCGCCGGGCCGAGGAGATCGCGGCCGAGTGCGGCGGAGCGGACGAGGCCTACCGCGGCGGGCTGGCACCCGCGCGGTACGACGACGTTTTCCCGCCGCAGCCCGGCCCGGGCTGCGGCTGGTGCGACTACCGGCAGCACTGCCCCGAGGGAGCCGCGGCCAGCCCCGCCCGCCAGCCCTGGGACGGCATCACCGATACGGGGAGCCGGTAGCCGCTGGGACCGGCCGCTAGGGCTGGCCGGCGTCGTGCGCCGCGTGCTGCCGGGCCCGGGCTTCCCGTCCGGCGGCGCGGTCCCGCCCGCCCGCCGCGGCCTCGGCGGCGTGCCAGAACGCATTGAGCGCGCTGGCGGTGGTCTCCGGCGCGTCCACGGCGGGTGAGTGCGCCGCGGCCGGGATGCAGACCCGTTCGGCGCCCAGCCGGGCCGCCATCTCCTCCTGGGCGGCCGGCTCCCACCTGTCGTCATCCTCGCCGTACAGCACGAGGACGGGGGCCTCGGCGGACCGGGCCAGCTCGGCCGTGCGGTCCGGCGCGCCGAGCAGGTACCGCCCCATGACGTGCAGGCCGACGGGGGAGTTGCGCAGCAGCCGGTTCCGCAGGAAAGCCACGATCCCGGCGTCGACGCCCGCGGCGGCGGCCTGGGGCGCCAGGATGGTGTCCCAGATGTGCCGGATCGCCCGCCGCATGACCTCCGGGCTGCTGCCGTCGAGTCTGGCGATCAGCTGGGCCAGGTCGGCGGCCGCCGCGCCGGTCAGGCGGCCCGGCCCGGAGCTCATGAACGTGAGCGATCCGATGCCGGAGGCACCGGCCAGGACGGCTTCCCGCACTACCAGGCCGGCCAGGGAGTGGCCGGCCACGTGCACCTGCCCGCGGCCCGCGCCGCCCGGGGCCGCGGCCGCCGCGCGGGCCGCCACCGCGTCGATGACCGCGGCGATGTCGAAGCCGAGCTCGGCGATCGTGTAGGCCCGGGGATCGTCCGGGCCGGCGGTCTCGTACTGCCCGCGCATGTCGAGCGCGAGGACCCGGCGCCCGGCCGCGGCCAGCTGGACCACGATGGCCAGGAAGTCTTCCTTGCTCCCGGTGTAACCGGGTACCAGGATGGCGGGCTGCCGCTCGCAGACCCCCGAGCCGGGCATGGCCTCGAGCGCCGCGAAAGCCCCGCGGCTTGTCTCGATGGCCGTCCGCCGGACGCCGTCAGGCAGGACGAGGGACGTTGGTGTGCTCACCGTGGGAACCCTTTACCGAGCACTGCTGATGCCCATGCTGATAGACATACGGGGGACGTCGCTGCTGCTATTGAACCACGCGGACGGTGCCGGGATCACGTGCCAACGTGGCCGCTGGCTCGGCCGTGCGGTCCCGGCGGCCAGGCCGGCGCGGTGGTTCAGGAGGCCGGCTGGCCGCCGCGCGTCCGGCGCCGCCGGGGCCGGCCGCTGCGCTCGGCGCCGCCCGCGGCCGGGTGCGCGGCCGGCTGGCCGGTCCCCTCACGCGGCTCGTGCGGCGCCTGCGCGTCCGGAGTCCTGGTGTCGCGGCCACTGCGGGTGCGCCGGCGTACCCTGGTCCGTTCCCGCGGTGCGGCGGTGCCGTGGTCGCCGCTGCCGTCGGTGCCACGGCCGCCGTCCGGCGCCCGGCCGTCCGGCGCCGGCGCGGTCCCGCGCCGCCGGCCGCGGCCACGGCCGCCCCGGCCCTCCGGGTTCCGCGAGCCCTGCGTGGCCGCGGCGGCCGGCCGCCCGGTCTCGCCGATGTCCTCGACGTCCTCGGCGCCCAGGCCGGCCCGCTGCCGCATGGCCTGCGGCAGGGTGCCGGTCGCGGACCGCGGTATGCCCAGCTCGGTGAAGAGGTGCTCCGACGTGGAGTACGTCTCGGCGGGCTCGGCCCGGGCCAGGCCGAGGGCCTCGTCGATGAGCTTCCAGCGGTGCATGTCGCGCCAGTCGACGAACGTCACCGCGACACCGTCGCGCCCCGCGCGCCCGGTGCGCCCGATGCGGTGCAGGTAGGCCTTCTCGTCGTCGGGGCATTCGAAGTTCACGACGTGCGTGACGTCCTCGACGTCGAGCCCGCGAGCGGCCACCTCGGTGGCCACGAGCACATCGACCTTGCCGCTGCGGAACGCGCGCAGCGCGCGCTCCCGCTGGCCCTGGCCGAGGTCGCCGTGCACGGTCGCGACCGCGAAGCCCCGGGTGGCCAGCGCGCCCGCGACCTGGTCGGCCGCGCGCTTGGTCTGGCAGAACACCATCGTCAGGCCCCGGCCCTCGGCCTGCAGCACACGGGCCAGTACCTCGATCTTGTCGAGATGGTGGATGCGGAAGACGTGCTGCCGCGTGGTCGGGACCGGCGCGGGGGCGTCGATGGTCTCGGCGCGCACGTGGGTCGGCTGGTGCAGGTGCCGCCGGGCCAGCGTGACGACCTCGCCCGGCATCGTAGCCGAGAACATCATGGTCTGCCGGCCGTCGGGGGTGAGCTGCAGAATGCGCTCGACGTCCGGCAGGAAGCCGAGGTCGAGCATCTTGTCCGCCTCGTCCAGGACGAGGGTGCGGACGTCGCCCAGGCCCAGGTGGCGCTGCCCGACCAGATCGAGCAGCCGCCCGGGGGTGCTGACCACGACGTCGACGCCCGTGCGGAGCGCGTCGATCTGCGGCTCGTAGGCCCGGCCGCCGTAGAGCGTCAGCACCCGGGTGCCCAGGCCGGAGCCCGCCATCCGCAGGTCGTCGGCGACCTGGATCGCCAGTTCACGGGTGGGCACCACCACCAGGGCGCGCGGCGCCTTCGGGGCGGCGGCCGGCCCGTCCTGCAGCCGCTGCAGCAGCGGGATACCGAAGCCGAGCGTCTTGCCGGTGCCGGTCCGTGCCTGGCCGATGATGTCATGCCCGCCCAGCGCGATCGGCAGGGTCAGGGCCTGAATGGGAAAGGTGGTGTAAATACCCGCGGCCTCGAGGGCCGCGCAGATCGTGTCCGAGACACCGAGCTCGCGGAACGGTACCGCGTGCGCGGCGCCCGCGGGCGTCGTCCAGCACGCTGGTGTCTCCAGCACGCTGGTGTCGTCCAGCACGCTGGTGTCGTCCAGCACGCTGGTGTCATCCAGCACGCTCTCGCTGCCGGGCCCGTGCCCGGTCAAAATTTCGCTGGTCAGGGGTTTCAGCCTCCATCAATAACCCCTTTGCCCCGCCGCCCTCGGGCAGGCCGGGCGAAGGTCCGTCGTGTGCCACCGCGTTGTTGGCCACGCGGTGCCTGTTCCGTGCACGGGGGCGTATCCCGCTGCCGGCGCCATGTCCGGCGGGCTGCGGTCGCCGCATCCGCATCACTGATAACGCAAAGTATAGCAGTAAGCTTCCCGGCCAGCCCGGATGCCTGGCACTGAGGCCTGGCCCGGACCGCGCGGGCGGGCTCAGAGGCTGCCGAAGCCGACCGGGCGGCCCTCCGCACCGATGAACTCGAGGTAGGCGATCTTGTCCGCCGGCACGAACACCTTGCCCCCCTTCTCCACGGCGAGCGTGAAGACGCCGTCGCTGGCCAGGGCGTCCGTCAGGGCCCGCTCGATCTGGTCGGCCGGGGTGCTGGTCTCCACGGCGAGCTCACGCGGCGCGGACTGGACTCCAATACGTACTTCCACCGGGCTCCTTCGATCGGGATTGGCCGCGTGTCAGCCGCTGAGGGGCCAGCCGCTGATTCCCCGCCAGGCCAGCCGGGCCATCAGCTGCTCGGCCTCCGCCCGCGGGATGCGGCCCTCGCTGCCGAGCCAGTATCGCGCGGTGACCTGAGCCGTGCCCACCAGGCCCACGCCGAGCAGGTGCGCGGCGTCGTCCGGAATGCGGGTGTCTTCCTTGATGACCTCGCTGATCATCTTCGCGCATTCCTGGACCGACCGGTCCAGCCGGGCCCGGACGGCGGGCTCGTTGCCCAGATCGGACTCGAAGACCAGCCGGTACGCCCCGCCCTGGTTGGCGACGAAGCCGAAGTAGGCGCCGAACGTCGCGGCCACCCGCTGCTTGTTGTCGTTCGTCGAGCTCAGCGCCTTGCGCACGGTGTCGACGAGCGCATCCACGCTTTCGTCCAGCAGCGCGAGGTACAGCTCGAGCTTGCTCGGGAAGTGCTGGTAGAGCACGGGCTTGCTGATCCCGGCCCGTTCCGCGATCTCGTCCATCGCAGCGGCGTGATAACCCTGTGAGACGAACACCTCCTGGGCCGCGCCGAGCAGCTGGCGGCGGCGGGCCTGCCGTGGCAGCCGCGCGCCTCGTGGCCGTGCAGCGGACGGTGCGGTCACCAGCGTCTCCGAGGTCCGTGGCCTGTGCGGAGGGCTATTCTCCATGTTCCCGGTCATGGTAAGGCCAAGCAGACCGGCCAGCCAGTTCAGCGGTAGTCGTCATCGTCTCCTTCGACCGCCCGTCCCTGCTCCGCCGCGTCGGCTTCGTTCGCGTCGAACGGTATGTCCGAACGCTGCGGCGCGTCCCCCTCGTCGGTCTCGACGAGGGCTCGCTCCTGCTCGAAGACGTCATCCGACGGCTTCTCGATGTCCATGTCGCTCACCGCGAGGCGCTCCTCGTATGTCCGTCCGCGGCCGGTCCCGCGGCTGCTTCCACGTGCCTGGGGTCACGAGAGCTGGCTGGCCAGATCCCTGATGGCCGGCTCGAGCGCCTCACTCCAGGTGGGGAAAGCGTGCACCGTATCGGCCAGGATCGCCAGGGGGAGTCCGGCCCGGATGGCCACGGTTACCTCACCCATCCAGTCCGGCGCGTGCGGCCCGACCGCCGCGGCCCCCAGCAGCTGTCCCGATTCCGGATGAGCGTACAGCTCGACGCGCCCGGCGTCCTCACCCGCCACGGCGGCCCGCGCGGTACCTGCCAGGTCCGCGCCCGCGGTCAGCATGGCTATCCCGGCCTCGGCGGCGGCCTGCGGGGAGGCGCCGACCGCGAACACGGCCGGCCTGGTGTACACGGCGCGCGGGATGGCGCGGTAGTCGGCCTCCCGCCGCCGCCCCAGGATGTTCGCGGCGACCACCCCGCCCTGGTACCTCGCGGTGTGCGTGTGCGTCCCGAGCCCGGTGACATCCCCCGCCGCCCACAGGCCGGCCCGCTTCCCGTCCGCCGCGGGATCGGGCGTGATCACCCGGCACGTGCTGTCCACCGGGATCGCGGCGCCGGGCTTGACGTCGACCCCGAGCCGGTCCAGGCCGAGGCCGCCGAGCCGGGGACGCCGGCCGGTCGCCAGCAGCACCCGGTCCGCCTCGATCCGCGTCCCGTCCCCCAGCGTGAGCGCCAGTCCCTCGTCCATCCGCTCGGCCTTCGCCGCCGCGGAGCCGAGGCGCACGTCGACGCCGGTCCGGCGCAGGGCCTCGGCCAGGATCTCCCCGGTGAAGGCGGCCTCGGCCGGCAGCAGGACGTGTTCGGTCTCGACCAGCGTCACCTGCGAGCCGAACGCCGCGTAGATCTGCGCCAGCTCGCACCCGGCGGAGCCCCCGCCGAGGACCACCAGCCGCCGCGGCAGGTCCGGGCAGCTCAGGGCCTCGGCGCTGGTCCAGGCGGGAATGTCGGGCAGGCCCTCGATCGGCGGCGCGACCGGCTCGCTGCCCGTCGACAGCACGAGGTCGGTATAGCCGAGCGTGCTGGCCGGGCCGGGAGTCCCCGCGCCGTCCGCCCCCTCCGGGCCGGAACGGCCCGCGGAGCCCGCAGTACCTGCCGGGCCCGCCGTGACTTCGACGGTTCCCGGCCCGGTCACCTTGGCGGTGCCGCGGAACAGCGTCACCCCCGCGTCGGTCAGCCGTGCGGCCGCCGCGGTGTCGTCCAGGCGGCTGGCGGCCTCGTCCCGCCGGGCGACCGCGTTCTCCCAGGCCTCGCCGCGGCCGGCCGCCTCCAGCAGGGCCTTGGAGGGCAGGCACGCCAGATAGGGGGACTCACCGCCCACCAGCCCGGCCTCGGCCAGCGCGACCGAACGGCCTGCCCGCGCGACCTCGGCGGCGACGTGCACGCCCGCGGTCCCGCCGCCGAGGACGACGACATCGAACTCGGGCATAAGATCACCTTCCCATCCCCCCTGCCCCGGGACCGTGCCCAGGTTGCGCAGGTCCGCCCATCATCTCAGCCAGGCCCCTGGTTCGCCCGCTCTTTACCGCCCGCTGCCGTGGGTATTACTCGGGCCATGCGCAATCTGTGGGCCGGTGCGATCTCGTTCGGCCTGGTGAGCATCCCCGTCCGGCTCTACCCGGCGGCGGAGCAGCGTGACCTGGCCTTCCGCCAGGTCCACCGGGAAGACGGCGGGAAGGTCTCGTTCCGCCGGGTCTGCACGGCCTGCGGCCGGGACGTCCCCTACGCCGAGGTGGCCAAGGGCTACGAGCGGCCCAGCGGCGACGTGGTGATGCTGAGCGACGAGGAGCTGGCCAGCCTGCCGCGGGAGCGCACGCACCGCATCGACGTGCTCTCCTTCACCCTGGCCCACCAGATCGACCCCATCCTGGCGGCCCGCAGCTACTACCTCGAGCCGGAGGAGTCCGCCACCCCGGCCTACCTCGTGTTCCGCGAGGCGCTGCAGCGCACCGGCAAGGTCGCGGTCGTCACGGTGACGCTGCGGCAGCGGGAGTCCCTGGCCTGGCTGCGCGCCCGGGACGGGGTCCTGGTCCTGCATACCCTGCTGCGGCCCGGCGAGATCCGCGCCGCCGATTTCCCCCCTGGACTCCGGCACCGAGGTCCTCCGGCCGGAACTGGCCCTGGCGACGGCACTGATCGACGCGATGACGGCGGAGTTCGGGCCGGCCGCTCACCAGGACCGCTACCGCGCCGAGCTGGAGGACCTGATCCGCGCGAAGGTGTCGGGCGCCAGGGAGCAGGCCGCCCCGGCCGACGACCCGGCCGGATCCGCCGGGCCCGGCGCCCCGGAGCCAGGCCTCGCCGGGACGCTGCGGGCCAGCCTGGCCGCGGCCAGGTCCCGCCGGGCGCCGGTCTGATCGCCGCGCCCCCATATGGGTGTTTTAGGTTAACGGCGGGTTTATTAACCTGAAGTCTCAGTAAACGCCGTGTTCACCTGGCGGGAGGCGGTTCATGGCACAGCCCGTTCCGGCGTGGCCGGGGGAGTTCGTCAGCCTGGCTGACGGCGAGGTCTTCGTCCGCACCGCGCCCGCGGCGCCGGGCGCCGGCTACGGGCCCGGCGCCGCGGCCGAGCCGGCCTTGTTCGTGCACGGTTTCGGCGGCTCGTCGACCAACTGGACCGACCTCATGCACCTGCTCAGCACGGCCGCCGGCGGCGCGGGTCTCGCGTGCGACGCGCTCGACCTGCCCGGCTTCGGGCACTCCCCGCCCGCGGCGGCGGGCTGCTCGGTGAGCGGCCAGGCGGCGACGGCCGCCGCCCTGATCGAACGGCGCGGCCGCGGCCCGGTCCACCTGTTCGGCAACTCCCTGGGCGGCGCCGTCTGCACCCGCGTCGCCGCGACCCGCCCCGACCTGGTCCGGACGCTCACCCTCGTCGCCCCCGCCATGCCGGACCTGTGGCTGCGCCCGGCCACCGCCCGCTTTCCCGCCCTGTGCGTCCCTAAGTTCGGCAACTGGGTGCTGAGCCGGGTGCAGAAGATGTCCCCGCAGGCCCGGGTCGAGGCGTCGATCGCGACCATCTACTACGACGGCAGCTGTGTGCACCCGGACCGCATCGCCGCGGACATCGCCGAGATCGAGCGCCGGGACCAGCTCGGTTACGGCGGGGCGGTGCTGGTCCGCTGCGCGCGGTCCATCGTCGCGGAGTACCTGCGCCGGGGCAGCAGCTCGCTGTGGCGCGACGCCGCGCGGGTCAGCGCTCCCTCGCTGATCATCTACGGCAGCCACGACCGGATCGTGGACCCCCGGATGGCCGGCCGCGCGGCGCGCACGTTCCGCCGGGCCCGGGTCGTCGTGCTGCCCCGGACCGGGCACGTCGCCCAGATGGAGCGGCCGGCCGCGGTGGCGGCCGAGTTCCGCCGGATGCTCACCGGGAATGAGCCACTGTCGGTCCCGGTTGTGCAGTAGAGCCCATTACGAGCAAGCGAATCTGGAGAGCACTGTGTCGTTGCCACCCCTGGTCTCACCGGCCGACGAGCTCTCCGTGGACGAGGTGAAGCGCTACTCCCGCCACCTCATCATCCCCGACGTGGGGATGACCGGGCAGAAGCGGCTGAAGAACGCCAAGGTGCTGGTCGTCGGCGCCGGCGGCCTCGGCTCGCCCGCTCTGCTCTACCTGGCCGCGGCCGGCGTCGGGACCCTCGGCATCGTCGACTTCGACGTCGTGGACGAGTCCAACCTGCAGCGCCAGATCATCCACGGAGTGTCGGACGTCGGCCATCTCAAGGCGGAGTCCGCCCGGGACAGCCTCCGCGAGATCAACCCCTACGTGAACGTGGTGCTGCACACCGAACGGCTCGACTCCGGCAATGCCATGGAGATCTTCCAGCCGTATGACCTCATCGTCGACGGCACGGACAACTTCGCCACCCGTTACCTGGTCAACGACGCCGCGGTCCTGCTCGGCAAGCCCTACGTGTGGGGCTCGATCTACCGCTTCGACGGCCAGGCGAGCGTGTTCTGGGCCGAGTACGGCCCGTGCTACCGCTGCCTGTACCCCGAGCCGCCGCCGCCCGGGATGGTGCCGTCCTGCGCCGAGGGCGGCGTCCTCGGCGTGCTGTGCGCGTCGATCGGGTCGATTCAGGTCAACGAGGCCATCAAGGTCATCACCGGGATCGGCCAGCCGCTGGTCGGGCGCCTGATGATCTACGACGCGCTGGAGATGGCCTACCGGTCGGTCCAGGTCCGCAAGGACCCGGAGTGCCCGGTGTGCGGCAAGAACCCCACGATCACCGAGCTGATCGACTACGAGGCGTTCTGCGGCGCGGTCTCCGAGGAGGCCCAGGAGGCCGCCCAGGGCTCGACGATCGCCGCGCGCGACCTCAAGGCCATGATGGACGCGGGCGAGAACATCTTCGTCGTGGACGTCCGCGAGCCGAACGAGTACGAGATCGTCTCCATCCCGGGCGCCACCCTGATCCCCAAGGGTGAGTTCGTCTCCGGCGCCGCGCTGGAGAAGCTGCCGCAGGACAAGCGCATCGTGCTGCACTGCAAGAGCGGTGCGCGCAGCGCCGAGGCCCTCGCGATCGTGAAGGACGCGGGTTTCTCCGACGCCGTGCACGTCGGCGGCGGCGTCCTGGCCTGGGTCAGCCAGATCGACCCGAGCCTGCCGGCCTACCGAGAGCACCAGTTAGATAGCCGGGAGACGTTCAGGGCGCGTGCCTGCAGGGGCACCGCCCGGACGTCGGCTGGCCGGCTCGCGGATCTGGTCAAGGACCCCGTCCGCGCCGCGGCCGCGCAGGATCGCCGCCAGCTCCTTGCCGGCGGCCTCCGGGTCTGAGCCGGTCACTGTCCCGGTCACCCGCTGCCGTCCGTCCAGGGAGGTCACCTGGGCGTTCAGCGTCAGTACCCCGGCGGACCGGACGGCGTGGGCACCGACCGGGACCGAGCAGCCGCCGTGCAGCTCGCCGAGCAGCGCCCGCTCCGCGCGGACCGCCGCGTCCGCGTCCGGGTCGCCGAACGCGTTCAGCATCTCCAGCAGCTCCCGGTCGGCGGCGCGGACTTGGACCGCCAGCGCGCCCTGACCGGGAGACGGCGGGAACAGGGCCGGATCCAGCAGCTCGGTGATCGCGTCGTCCAGCCCGAGCCGCCGCAGCCCGGAAGCCGCGAGGATCACCGCGTCCAGCCCGGACTTGATCTTCGCCAGCCGGGGCGGCACGTTGCCCCGGATCGGCACGACCTCGACGTCCGGGCGCAGCGCCTTCAGCTGCGCGAGCCGCCGGGCGGACCCGGTGCCGACCTTCGCGCCCGGGCGGAGCCCGTCCATGGTCGAGCCGCAGAGCGCGTCAAGGGGGTCGGCGCGCGGCGGGGTCACGGCCAGCACCAGCCCGTCGGGCGGTGCGGTCGGGAGGTCCTTCAGGGAGTGGGCGGCGATGTCGACCCGCCCGGCGAGCAGCTCCTGCTCAAGCTGGGTCGTGAACACACCGCCCTCGCCGCCGCCGAGGTTCCGCAGCGGCGTCTTGCGGTCCTTGTCCCCGTCGGTCATCACCGACCTGGCCTTGAACTGCACTACCGGGCAGCCGCTCAGGTGGGTGATCAGCTCCTGGACCATGGCCTGCGCGAGCCTGCTGCCGCGTGCCCCGACGATGACGGTTTCCACGTACCCGACACTACCGGGCACGGACCGCCGGCCGTCGGCGGAACGCCGCGGAGGCGTTCCGCAGAGGGCTTGCCGATGCCCGTTCCTGCGGTCCTCGGGACCACGCGCTGGCTCCGCCTGGACGCCGGGCCGACCTGACGGCGGCACGATCAGCATGAAACAGACGTCAGCCTGCCCAGACCAGGCCGTACCATTCCCTTGTGCCGAACGAGCCGGATGCGTGGGGCGACGAACTGCGCTCGTCTCGCCATTCGAGCGCCGCCCGCCCGGGGCACCGGGCCGGCCCGGCGCCCCGGGCCCGCCGCCGGCCCGGGGGCGCCGGTACCACCGCCGCGCTGGCCGCCGCCATCTTCGGCGGCGTCGGCCTGATCGTCTCGCTGGCCGGGCTGGCCGTCCAGCTGCTGCCGCGGCACTTCAGCGCCGCCCAGCAGCGGCAGATCATGGCATGGGAGGTCAGCAAGCGGTGGCGGTCCCGGCCGGCCGGGGACATCTTTCCTGCCTCCGTCCGCTACCAGCTGCCCGCCGCGACGCTCGCCGACCTGACCGGCGTGAACCTGCAGGCCGCACGGGTCGGCATCGCCCGGCAGTCCGGCTGCGGCGACGGGACTGACGCGGCCGCGGCGCGGCCGCTGGACGCCGGGGGCTGCCAGGCGCTGCTGCGGGCGAGCTACACCGACGAGTCCGCCACCTACGTCGTGACCGTGGGGGTCGCGGTGCTGGGCAGCGCCGCCCAGGCGGCCGCGGCCCAGGCGGCGATCACGCGCGCGGGGGACGGCGGCGCCCTGGACCCCGGTGTCCACGCGGTGGCGTTCGGCGGGACCCCGGCCGGCACGTTCGGTGACGCGCAGCGCCAGGTCGCGCGGAGCCTCGCGGCCGGCCCCTACGTCATCCTGTACACTGCCGGCGTACGCGGACGGCCGGCCGCGGGTGCCGATCGGGGAGGACACCTACGCCGGGAGCGAGATGACCAGCGCGGCGCGCGGCGTGGCCCAGGCGGTCGCCGCCACCCTGGCCACGCCGCCCCCGGCCCCGTCCTGCCCCGGGGCCCCCGGATGCTGAGGTTCCGCCTGGCCACCGCGCTGGGCCTGGCCGCCACCTGCGCCGGGGCGCTGGGCGCGCTGGGCGTGACCGCCCCGGCGGCGGCGGACAGCGTCCGCGACGGCCAGCAGGAGGTCCTCGGCATGCTGAACGTCCCGGCCGCGTGGGCCGCGAGCCGGGGTCAGGGCGTCACCGTGGCCGTGCTGGACAGCGGCGTGCAGCCCACGGTCTCCGATCTGGCCGGCTCGGTGGTCCCCGGTCCGGACCTGACCGGGGTCAGTACCTCCCCGCGCAGCGCCGACTGGGGCCAGCACGGTACCTGGATGGCGTCCATCATCGCCGGGCACGGGCACGGCTTCGGCGCGCAGGACGGCATCATCGGCGTCGCGCCGGAGGCCAGGATCCTGTCCGTCCGGGTCATCCCGGACCGCGACGATCCCGGCTACAGCAGCTACGAGCGCGAGCAGGAGGACCTGGTCCAGGACTCGCTGGCGCAGGGCATCCGGTACGCCGTCGATCACGGTGCGGGCGTGATCAGCATGTCCATCGGCTACGGCGCGCCCAGCGCCAGCGTCCGTTCGGCCCTGCAGTACGCGTACGGGCACGGCGTGGCCGTGGTGGCCTCCTCCGGCAACTCGGGCGACACGTCGACCGCCAGCCGGAACGGGTACGCGCCGCTCAAGTTTCCCGCCGACTATCCGGGCGTGATCGGCGTCGCGGCGGTCAGCGCCAGCGGCAGCGTCGCCGGATTCTCCAGCGACAACCTCTCCGTCGAGGTGGCCGCGCCGGGCGTGAACATCTCGGCCCAGGGCCGGGACGGGCAGTACTGGCTGGTGACCGGGACCAGCCCGGCATGCGCGCTGGTCGCGGGCGTCGCGGCCCTGATCAAGTCGAGATACCCGGGGATCGCGCCGGACCTGCTGGCCCGCGCGCTCAGCTCCACCACCCAGTTCCGGCCCGCGGGCGGCTACGACCAGCAGGTCGGCTTCGGCACGGTGAACGCGGCCGCCGCGCTGGCCGCGGTCGGCCAGCTGGCCGACCAGCGGGCCGCCGCAGTGGGGGCGACGTCGGCCATGGACTTCGGCGGCGGCCCGTCCGCGGTCCCGCCCCCACCGGTCGCGCCGCGCGGCCGCGGGCGGCTCGTCCTGTTCGCCGTCCTGGCCCTGACCGCGCTCGTGCTGGTCGCGGCGGCGGTCAGCCGTCTGGCCACGGCGAGCCGGATGCGGCGCCGTCCGCCGGATCCGCCGTCCGCCACCGTGCCGTTCGGCGCGTCCAGCCCGCCTCGGCTACCCGGCTGCCCGTGACTGAGCTACGACCAACTCGACGACTTCGCCAGCGACGTCCTCGACACGGCGGAGGCGATCCCGCCCGGCCACGTGATGTCCTACGGTGACATCGCCGAATACCTGGGCCGCGGCGGGCCCCGCCAGGTCGGCCGGGTCCTGGCCACCAGCGGCGGCGCGGTCCCCTGGTGGCGGGTCATCCGCGCCGACGGCTCCCTGCTGGCCGGGCACGAGCGTGCGGCCCTGGGCCACTACCGCGCCGAAGGCACCCCGCTGCGCGCCGCCGCGGGCGGTGCGCCGGACCGCGTCGACATGCGCCGCGCCCGCTGGCGTGGCCCGCTGCCGCGGGCACCGCGGTAGCCGGAAATCCCGCGGAATGTCGGTGGGCTCTGCTGGAATGTCGTTGAGATGGAAAGCAGCCCACCCCCGGCGCACGCCGGCGCACCCGTACCGGCTGGTCCGCCACCCGGCTGCGGCCGCCGCGCGGCTCAGCCTCGACGCCGCGCAGCAGCGGGTGGTCAGCCATTCCGGCGGCCCGCTGCTGGTACTGGCCGGGCCGGGCACCGGCAAGACGGCCACCATCGTCGAGACGGTGGCGCACCGGATCGAGCATCGCGGCCTGGACCCGGCCCGGGTGCTCGTGCTCACCTTCAGCCGCAAGGCGGCCGGCGAGCTGCGCGAGCGCATCGCGGGCCGGCTGCACCGCACGATCAGGGAGCCGCTCGCGCTCACCCTCCACAGCTACGCCTACGCCCTCGTGCGACGGGAGTTCGCGCTGCTGGGCGAGGAACCGCCCCGCCTGCTGTCCGGGCCCGAACAGCTGCTCGAGGTCCGCCGGCTGCTGCGCGGGGAGCTCGCCGACGGGGCCGCGCACTGGCCGGAGGCGCTCCGCCCGGCCCTCGCCACCCGCGGGTTCGCCGAAGAGCTGCGCGACTTCCTGCTCCGGGCCGCCGAACGCGGGATGGACGGCCGCCGGGTCACCGCCCTCGGCCGCCAGCGCAGGCGCGAGGACTGGATGGCCGCCGGGCGGTTCCTCGACCGCTACGCGGCGCGCTTCGACCTTGCGCCGGTCGCCGCCTACGACTACGCCGAGATCGTCCGGATCGCCGCGGCCTTGCTGAGCCGGGCCGCGACCCGTCAGCGTGAGCGCCAGGCCTACGACGTTGTGCTGGTGGATGAGTACCAGGACAGCGACCCGGCCCAGGAATCGCTGCTGCGGGCGCTGGCCGGGGACGGGCGCGAGCTGATCGCCGTCGGGGATCCCGACCAGTCGATCTACGCCTTCCGCGGCGCCGACGTCCGGGCCATCACCGAGTTCCCGGACCGGTTCCGCGCGGCCGACGGCCGCCCCGCCCCGGTCGTCGCGCTCGGCACCAACCGTCGCAGCGGCCCGGCCCTCATCGCCGCGTCCCGGCGGATCGCCCGGCACCTGCCGGGCGCCCAGGCCGGTCACCGCGACCTGACGGCCCGGCCCGGCGCCGAGCCGGGCGAGATCCGGATCGCGGTCGCGGAGAGCGCGAGCCAGGAGGCCGCGCTCATCGCGGACACGCTGCGCCGCGCGCACCTGGCGGGCGGGGTCCCGTGGTCGTCGATGGCGATCCTGGTGCGCTCGGCGACCCGGCAGGTCCCGCTGCTGCGGCGGGCCCTGAGCGCCTCGGGGGTGCCGGTGTCCGTGGCCGGCGACGAGCTGCCGCTGCCCGAGGAACCGGGGACCAGGCCGCTGCTGACCCTGCTGCGCTGCGCGCTGCGGCCCGGGACGCTGGACGAGCAGACCGCCGCGGACCTGCTCACTGGGCCGCTCGGCGGTACCGACGCGCTCGGGCTGCGCCGCCTGCGCCGCTGGCTGCGCGCGCTATCGGACACCGCTTCGGCCGGTACCGCCCCGCGGCGTGATGCCGCGGGCGACCTGCTGGCCGCCGCCATCCGGGACCCGCGCGAGCTGATCATGGTGCCGAAGCCGGTCGCGGCGCCCGCGGACAAGCTGGCGCGGCTGCTGTCCATCGCGCGGGACGCGATCGCGGCCGGCCACACCGCGGAGGAGACGCTCTGGGCCGTCTGGGACGCCTCCGGCCTCGCCCCGGCGTGGCAGGCCGCCAGCGCCGCGGGCGGCGCGGCGGGGGCGGCGGCCGACCGGGACCTGGACGCCGTGCTGGCCTTGTTCGACGCGGCCGCGCGGTTCACCGACACGCTGCCGCCCGGCACGCCGGCCCTGTTCCTCGACAGCCTGGCCGGCCAGGAGATCGCCGGGGACACGCTGGCTGAGCAGGCCACCCGGGACGAGGCGGTCCGCATCCTGACCGCGCACCGGTCCAAGGGCCTGGAGTGGGACCTGGTCGTGGTGGCCGGCGTCCAGGAAGAAACCTGGCCCGACCTGCGCCTGCGCGGATCGCTGCTGGGAACCGGCGAGCTCGCCGACGCGGCGTCCAGCCCGGCCGCCGACGCGGCGGCCGCGGATGCCGCCGCGGCCGCCCTCGCCTCCAAACTGCTGGCCGAGGAGCGCCGCCTGTTCTACGTGGCCGTCACGCGGGCCCGGCGCACCCTGCTGGTCACCGCGGTCGGCGGCGACGGCGCCGACACCCGGCCGTCCCGGTTCCTGGCCGAGCTGGCCGGCGACGACGTCGAGGTGGGACGGGCGCGCGAGCCCGGGCACCGGTGGCTGTCCCTGGCCGCGCTCACCGCCGACCTGCGCCGCACGGCGGCGGACCGGTCCCGCCCGCTCCCGGTCCGCCGCGTGGCCGCCGCCGAGCTGGCCCGGCTGGCCGGCGCCGGGGCGCGGGGCGCCCATCCGGGGCACTGGTACGCGCTCATGCCGCTGTCCGACGCCGGGCCCATCGCCACCGCGGGCGAGCAGGTCCGGCTGTCACCCTCCCAGGTCGAGGCGTTCACCCGGTGCGGGCTCCGCTGGCTGCTGGAATCGGCCGCCGGCGCGGGCCGGTCCGATGTGCTGCGCCACCTCGGCACGGTCATCCACGCCGCCGCCGTGCTCGCGGCGGGCGGCGCCTCCGACGGCGAGATCAGCAGCCGGATCGACGACATCTGGCATCACCTCGACTTCGGCAGCGTCTGGTACAGCGCCAAGCAGCGCGAGCAGGCGGAGCGGATGGTGCGCAAGTTCCTCGACTGGCATGCCGCCAACCCGCGGGAGCTCATCGCCGTCGAGGAGGCCCTCCAGGTCCAGATCGGGCAGGTGCAGATCACCGGGCGGGTCGACCGGCTCGAGCGCGACGACCGCAGCCGGGCGGTGGTCGTCGACCTGAAGACCGGCGCCACCGCGCCCCGCGAGGAGGACCTGGGCCGCCACCCGCAGCTCGGCGTGTACCAGCTCGCGGTGCTGCTCGGCGCGTTCGAGCGGTTCGGGCTCACCGATCCGGGCGGCGCCGAGCTCGTCCAGGTCGGCAAGGCGGCGCTCACCGCGCGGGCCAGGATCCAGCCGCAGCGCGCGCTCGGCGACGACGACGACCCGGCCTGGGCCAAGGATCTGGTCGAGACCGTCGCCGCCGGGATGGCCGGCCCGGTCTTCACCGCGCGGGTCAATCCCGGCTGCCGGACCTGCCCGGTGGCGTCCTGCTGCCCGGTCAACGACAGCGGGACACAGGTCCCGCCGTGACCGCCCGGCTCACCCCCGAGGACGTCGCGCGGCTGCTGGGCCTTCCCGGGCCGACCCCCGAGCAGTCCGCCGTGATCGCGGCCCCCGCCGAGCCGCTCGCCGTGATCGCCGGCGCCGGGTCGGGCAAGAGCGAGACCATGGCCGCCCGGCTGGTCTGGCTCGTCGCCAATGGCCTGGTCCGCCCCGACCGGGTGCTGGGCCTGACCTTTACCCGCAAGGCGGCCGCCGAGCTCGCCGACCGGGTCCGGGCCCGCCTCGACCGGTTGCGCCGGTCAGGTCTCGCGACCGCCGAGGAGACGCTCGGCGATCCGGTCATCAGCACCTACCACGCCTACGCGGGGCGGCTGGTCGGCGACCACGCGCTGCGCGAGGGCCTGGAACCGTCCATGCGGCTGATCACCCCCGCCGAGTCCTGGCAGCTCGCCGCGCGCATCGTCGCCGCCTACGACGGCCCCATGGGTGACATCGGCTGGGGGCCGCCGACCGTGACCGCGGCCGTGCTCGCGCTGGCCGGCGAGCTGAGCGAGCACCTGCGCGACCCGGCCGACGTGCGCGCGGTGAGTGAGTGGCTGCAGACCCGCCGCGCCGCCCTCGGCGGCCGGCTGCCGGCGTACGTGCGGAAGATGCAGGAGAGCCAGCGCGCCCGCGAGCAGCTGCTGCCCCTGGTCGACCCGGTACGCCGCGGCGAAGACCGCGCGCGAGGTGCTCGACCACGGCGACCAGATGGCGCTGGCCGCCCGGATCGCCGCCCGCCATCCGCAGGTCGGCCTGGCCGAACGGGGCCGCTACAACGTCGTCCTGCTCGATGAGTACCAGGACACCAGCCACGCCCAGCTGGTGCTGCTGCGCGCGCTGTTCAGCGGCGGCCATCCCGTCACGGCGGTCGGTGACCCGTGCCAGTCGATCTACGGCTGGCGCGGCGCGAGCGCCGGAAACCTGCGGCGCTTCGCCCAGGACTTCCCGGTGCTGCCGCGGCCGTTCCGGCCCGGCGTGGCGGGCTATCCCGCGCCGGTGAAGCTACTGTCGACGAGCTTCCGCAACGCCGGGCGGGTGCTGGAGGTCGCCGCGGTCCTGCAGGAGCGGCTGCGTGCCGAGGCGCCGGACGTGCCGCGGCTGGTGGCCGCCCCGGACCGGACCGGGCGCGGTGACGTCGCCTGCGCCCTGCTCGGACACCATCGCCGGCGAAGCCGACTGGGCCGCGGCGCGGATCGCGGGCCTGCTGGCCCTGCCGCCGGGCACCGCGCCGGACGGCGCCCCGTGGCCGGACGGGCGCGACACCCCGGTCCGCCCGTCCGACATCGCCATCCTGTGCCGCAAACGGTCGCAGTTTCCCGCGCTGCGCCGGGCGCTCGAAGCACGCGGCATACCCGTCGAGGTCGTCGGGCTCGGCGGCCTGCTGACCGTGCCCGAGGTGCAGGACGTGGTGGCGACGCTGCGGGTGCTGAACGACGCGGCCGCCTCCGACGCGCTGGTCCGCCTGCTCACCGGGCCGCGCTGGCGGATCGGGCCGCGGGACCTGGTGGCGCTGGGCCGCCGCGCACGCGCGCTGGCGCGATCGGACCGGGCCGCCCAGGAGTCCCGCCCTGCCGAGCCGTCCGATGACCCGCTGACCGAGGCGCTGACCGACCTGACCACCGAGGCCGGCAGCCTCGTCGAGGCGCTCGACGAGCTGGGCGAGTTGGCGGCCTACTCGCCGGCCGCCGGCGCCCGGTTCCGCGCGCTGGCCGCCGAGCTCCGCGCGCTCCGCGGCCAGCTGAGCCGGCCGCTGCCGGACCTGATCGGCGAGGTGGAGCGCACCCTGGGCCTCGACATCGAGATCGCCTCCCGCCCGGGCGTGGACCCGCTGTCCGCCCGCGCCGACCTTGACGCGTTCGCCGACGCCGCGGACGCGTTCGCCGGGTCGCGGGAGGAGCCGACGCTCGGGGCGTTCCTGGCCTACCTGGCCGCCGCGGAGACCGAGGAGTTCGGCCTGGAAACCGGGCGCGTGGGCGAGACGGACTCGGTCAAGCTGGCCACCGTGCACACCGCCAAGGGCCTGCAGTGGGCCGCCGTCCTTGTTCCCGGGCTCGCCGCCGGGGAGCGGGCGCAGGTCTTTCCCGCGCGTCCGCGGCTGTCCACCCGGTGGACGGACAACCCCCGGCTGCTGCCGTTCGGCCTGCGCGGCGACGCCACCGACCTGCCGGACCTGCGTGACCTGGACCCCGGCTCCGTCGACGCCTTCACCCAGCGCTGCGCCGACCGCGACCTGGCCGAGGAGCGGCGGCTGATGTACGTCGCGGCGACCCGGGCGGCGTTCTGGCTCGGCTGCTCGGGCTACTGGTGGGGGGAGGGCGCCAGCCGGCTGGGGCCGTCGCCGTTCCTGGAAGAGGTGCGGCTCGCCTGCGCCGCCGGGCGCCGGCCGGGTGGATGCCTGGGCCCCGCCGCCCCCGGCGGACGCCGAGAACCCCGCGCTGGCCGAGCCTCCCGCCGCGGACTGGCCCGCCAGCCGCCGCCGGCCAGCGGTATGCGGCCGTCCGGGAGGCGGCCGCGATGGTCAGCGCCGCGATGAAGACCGGCCCGGGCAGCTCCGGCCGGGGCCGCGCCGACAGGGACCGCTCCGGCGACGACCTGGCCCGCTCACCCCGGCCGACCGGGAGCTGGTGGCGGCGTGGCGGCGGGACGCGGATCTGCTGCTCACCGAGCGGGAGCGGCGGCGCGACGAGGGCGGCCTGCGGGTCACCCTGCCCGGGCACCTGTCGGTCTCGGCGCTGGTGACGCTGGCCCGTGACCCGGCCGAGCTGGCCCGCCACGTCCGCCGTCCCATGCCCCGGCCGCCCGCCCCGTACGCGCGCCGCGGCACGGCCTTCCACCGCTGGCTGGAGGAGCGTTTCGGCCAGCAGCGGCTGATCGACGCCGACGATCTGTTCGGCGCGGACGACGACGGTCGCCGCCAGCGGGACGGACGCCGACCTCGCCGCCCTGCGCGACCGGTTCGAGGCCAGCGCCTGGTCCGGGCGATGGCCCCGCGAGGTCGAGGTCCCGTTCGAGACGCTGATCGGGGACCGGCTGGTCCGCGGGCGGATCGACGCGGTCTTCGACGACGCCGGCGACGGCATGTTCGACGTGGTGGACTGGAAAACGGGTCAGCCGCCCGCCTCGGCCGGTGAACGGCACGCCGTCGCGGTCCAGCTCGCCGCCTACCGGCTGGCCTGGGCCGCCCTGGCCGGCGTCCCGGTGCAGCAGGTCCGCGCCGCCTTCCACTACGTCCGGCCCGGCCTGACCGTCCGCCCCGCCGACCTGCTCGGCGAGGCGGGCCTCGCCGCCCTCATCGAGGCCGTCCCGGCCGACGCCCGCTGAGGTTAAGCCCGCCTGGCGGGCCCGGGAGCGCCACAGGACGTGGCGGCGCATCGGGTGCCCCGCGGGCAGCCGCGGGTGGTCGAAGTCATCGGCCGGGTCGTGGGTCATGCCGATGCGCCGCATGACCGCCTGGGAACGGACGTTGCCGACGCTGGTGAACGAGACCACCTCGGCCAGCCCGTGGTCGGTAAACCCCCTGGTCAGGACGCGCCGGGCCGCTTCGATAGCGTAGCCGTGTCCCCAGCTGGGCCGCGACAGCCGCCAGCCGATCTCCACCGCCGGGGTGAAAGGCGCGTCGAAGCCCGGCACCGACAGCCCGGTGAAGCCGATGAACTCCCCGGTCGCCGCCACGTCCACGGCCCACAGCCCGAACCCGTGGGCATCGAATCCCGCCTCGATCTGGTCGATCAGCGCATCGCTCTGCTCGCGGGTCAGCGCGGACGGGAAGTGTTCCATCACCGCCGGGTCGGCATTCATCGCCGCGAACGGGGCGCGGTCACTTTCCCGCCAGCGCCGCAGTACCAGACGTCCGGTCCGCAGTTCACTCGAATCGGCCACCGGCCGATTGTAGAGGCTCAGGAACGCAGGTACCGCTCGACGGTCTCGACCTTGGACGTGAGGCCATCCGTGACGCCGGGGCGCAGGTCGGCCTTGAGCACCAGGCTGACCCGGGGCGCCCGGGCCGCGGCCGCGTCCACCGCCCGCCTGACGACGGCCATGGCCTCATCCCAGGTTGATATGTAATTTGCTACCATTTAGCCATGCTGAACGGCGCAGATCAGACAGCCAAGCCCTACGACATCTACGCCAGAGTCAGCCGAGTCAAGAGCAAGGACAAGAAGAAGAACGAGCCGTCCACGGGCGGGCAGGTCGCGATCTGCCGACTGAGGCTCGCCGATCTTGACCTGCCGGAGGGCAAGGTTCTGGTTGATCCGGGGCGTTCGGCATGGGACCCGACTGTCCAGCGGCCGGCGTGGGACGAGCTGATGGATCGGCTTGAGCGCGGCGTGTCCGGCGGGTTCATTGTGTTCGACCTGGAGCGGTTCACCCGGCAGCCGAAGGACGGCGAGCGGATGATCGAGCTGGCCGCTCGCGGCCTGGGGGTGCTGGACAGCGAGAGCGAGTACGACCTGACCACGCCGAACGGCAAGAAGGCGTTCCGCGACGCGATCAACGCCGCCGCCTACTACTCCGACCGCCTGTCCACCAGAGCCCGGCGAGGCAAGCGGCTCAAGGCAATGTCGGGGGAGCCGAACACCACAACCCGGCCATTCGGCTTCGAAGACGATTTCGTGACCGTGCGCGAAGCCGAAGCCGAGCCGAGATCATCCGGGAACTGACGAGGCGGTTCTTGGCGGGAGAAACGCAGCACGCGCTGGTACGTGACCTTAACGCACGCGGCGTCCTCAGCAGCAAGGGCAACCCTTGGACTGTCAGATCCCTGCAACTTCTTCTGCTCAGAGAGCGCAACTGCGGGAGAATCCTCTACACCGACACGGAAACAAACGTTAAGTCCATTGCCGGGCATCTGCCGGGGAAGCCGATCATTACCGAAGACGACTTCGACCGGGTATGCGCGATATACGCCGCGCGCCGGGGCAGCGAGGCGCCCTCGGAGATCTACCTGTGCACGGGGATAGCCTTCTGCGGCCGTCCGGACTGTGGCAAACCGCTCACAGGTCACCCAGTAGACGCTCTGAAGCGGTACGAGGACGGTTCGGTACGCCGGGAATACAGGTGCGGCCCGTCTTCTAGCGGCAAGGGCTGCGCCAAGATCAGCGTTGATCAGCGTGGCTTGGATGAGGCGGCCGGAGCCATCGCTGTGGAGATTCTGTCTGACTCTCGCCATGCCGAGGCGATCGAATCCGCTCACCCGGGAACTTGAGAGCGAAGCCGCGCGGCTGGATCTGGCCATCGCCGAGGCTGAACGTGTCGCAGAAGCGCTGGCCGACCGCCTTGGGCGCGGAGAACTCACTCTCTCGCGCTATGACATCGCCAATCGGCCACTGGATGAGCGCATAGCCAAGCTCAAGGCCGAACGCGAAGCGCTGGGCGACACAGCTCCAGGCGCTTCGCGGCAGCCAAGCCGGGAGCACTGGCAAAAGCGGTGGGATGACGCCGACACGGCGGAAAAACGCGAGCTGTTGAAAATGGCCTTGCGCGGCCGACGCCTCGTCGTCGACCCGGCTAGCCTTAAGCGCGCTGAGCGGTCCGATGTCACCCGTCGGCTCAGGATCGTCTCAGCGGAAGGCGAAGACCTGCCAGACACGACGATGACGATCGCGGACGTGATCGCGGCCCGTGCCGCACATGGCGGGCTGGTGTCCACCCCTAGGCGCGCCGGACACCAGATGGTCGAAGCGCCGGACTTTCACCGGGGAGTACAAGAACCGCATCCTTGACGAGTACGAGAACGCGGGACCGGGAGAGCGCAGTGCTCTGCTGCGCAGGGAGGGCCTGCACTACACGAATATCTCCTCCTGGCGCCGCAAGAGGGTCGGGTAGACCGTGGCCGCCGAACTTGTTCGCTCAGACCGCCCGATTGATATCTACGCCCGTGTCAGTCAGCTCAAGCGCAACGAGAAGCGCGAACCGTCGACCGACGGCCAGGTGTCGGTATGCCGGGTCCGCCTTGCCGACCTTGGTCTTGCGGAGGGCAAGGTTCTGGTTGACCCCGGGCGCTCGGCGTGGAACCCGGCTATCGAGCGTCCGGCGTGGGACGAGCTGATGGACCGGCTTGAGCGCGGTGTGTCTGGCGGGTTCATCGTGTTCGACCTGGAGCGGTTCACCCGGCAGCCGAAGGATGGCGAGCGGATGATCGGGGTGGCCGCTCGCGGCCTGCTGGTGCTGGATAGCGAGAGCGAGTACGACCTGCGGACCCCGAACGGCAAGAAGGCGTTCCGCGACGCGATCAACGCCGCCGCCTACTACTCCGACCGCCTGTCAACCAGGAGCGCTCGCGGGAAGAAGCTCAAGGCGATGGCCGGCGAGCCGAACGGCTCGGCGCGGCCGTTCGGCTTCGAGGACGACCGCGTCACCCAGCGCGAGGACGAGGCTGCCGTCCTGCGGGAACTGACCGCCCGGTTCCTGGCGGGCGAACTGCAAGACGCGCTGATCGCGGACCTGAACGCGCGGGGGATTCTCACGGCTCAGGGCAGGCCGTGGACGCGCCCGGCGCTGAAGACGCTGCTCACCCGCCAGCGGAATTGCGGCAGGATCATCTACACCGACCCTGCGTCGGGCCTGACGTCCGTCGTTGGCCGCCTGCCAGGTGATCCGATCGTTTCCGAGGAAGACTTCGACCGGGCAATCGCGATTTACGCCGCACGCCGGAGGGGACGCCCGAGTTCACCGCACTACCTCTGCTCGTCCTTCGCCGTCTGCGGGCAGCCCGGCTGCGGACATGTCCTCCACGGTCGGCCCCGCAACGGCCTCAAGCCGTACCCGGATGGGTCGGTGAGCCGTTCGTACTGGTGCAACCCCACTTCCGGAGGGTGTGGAAAGACCGAAGTGGACCAGCGGGCACTGGACTCAGCGGCACGTGCGCTCGTGGTGGAGATCCTGTCGGACCCGCGCAACACCGATCAGATCGAAAGCGCCGCCTACGCGGCAGCCAGCAAAGCCGTCCAACTTGACATCAAGATCGCCGAGGCCGAAGCGGTGGCGGAAGCCCTCGCCAATCGGCTCGGACGAGGGGAGATCACCCTCGCCCGCTACGACATGGTCATCAAGCCAGTCGATGAACGCATAGCCAGCCTCCAGGCCGAGCGGGGCGCAGTCCCCGATCCCGGCCCCGTCCTCGGGGAACAGCAGCCGTTGGGAACGAGCCGCGTGCAATGGCGGCAGCGATGGGACGCCGCCGACCACACGGGAAAGCGAGCCCTGCTCAAGATGGCGCTGCGGGGCAAGCATCTGGTCATACAACCAGCTCGGCGAGGTAGAGGCAGTGCCGACCTGGGCGACGTGATGGGCCGCGTCAGTGTTGGCCAAGTGACGCGGGGAGCGTAAAGCGGCCTGGTCCTGGCCGTCGTCCCTCGCGTCGAGGCGCGCGGCGATCCTGGCCACCGCAGCAGCCTGCGAGCTGGTCAGCGGCGGCAGCGTGGCCGCCAGCGCCGCAGCCCACGCCCTGAGGCCCTGCTCCCGTGGGACAGGCTCAGGTTCCTGGCTGGGGCACAAATCTCCAGCCTCCCGGCCTGGCGGGTCAGGTTCACGACTTGGCTCGTCCGCCTCGCCGGGTGCCTGCGGCGTCAGAGGCATGGCCGGTGACGTTCCGTTCGAGAGGTGTGGGACGCTGGGGGAACCGTCAGCCGGGGCACCGGGGGCAGCGTGCAAGGCCATCAGCGCTCCTGGTCCAACTCGCGGCGTTCGCGTTCCTCTTGCTCACGGGCGGTGCGCCAGGGGTCGGGGAGCACGTTGGCCAGGTCGATGAGCCGCATCGGCTCGTGCCCGCCGTGCAGCGGCATCCAGGTCGGCCCGCAGGCCGGGCAGGTGACGCGGGGGTCGAGTGCGGCGGTGGCGATCTGGAGGCCAAGGGACGCCCTCGTGGCCGCTAGTGCCCTACGGGCGGTCTGCTCGCGGCGGGGGGTGAGGAAGCAGAACAGGATCGGTGCCTTGAACACGAGCTGGTGCCGGGCGTTCTCGGCGTAACCGGGGAGCTTGTCGGCGAGCTGGGGCAAGTGCTCAGTGCCGGTGTCGTATTCCAGCAGGAAGCAGATGTCCCGGTCGCCCTCGGCCCAGATGCCCAGCCCGTCCGGGTGCGGGCTGTGCTCGGCGTCCCAGGTGCTCAGGTACATCCGCTCCGTGACCTCCTGCTCGCTGAGCCAGGACTGGAGTTCCCCGCCGCCGTGCTCGCGGGCATGGCGGGCGAGGGCGGCGAAGAACCAGGACGTCCCGGTCATGTGCCCCAGCCGCTGCGAGCGCTCCAGGGCGAGCTGCCGGTCGGCGCGGACCTGCGGCAGCCACTTCTTCTCCTCGTGGTCTTCCTGGCCCAGCAGCGCGGCGCCGACCGGGCCGAGAACGTAGTGCCAGGGCGCGGAGCCGGCCTCGCGGCGCGGTCGGAACCGGCGCAGCAGGCCGAGCCGCACCAGCTCGCTCAGCCGGTGGCGGGCCGTTGTCAGGTTGCGGAACCTCAGCGCGGCGAGCTGGTCGGTGGTCAGCACGCGGTGGCGTGCCACCAGGCGCACCAGCTCACGGTCACGGTCGGTCAGGTGAGCGGATACCGACAGCACCGCGGCCTCGTCCCTCGCTGCTGATGTGCCTATCCCTGCCCCTGTGCCTGCCCCGCGCGAACGATTGTTAGATGACATACGTCATCAGCCCCGGTTCCAGGGCGCAGGTATATTAGGCCGCTGACCAGGGCATACGGCCCGGCCAGGGTCGGCAGGTGCGTCGGCAGTCCAAAGCTGCCTGGTCACCTGCCGGGTAACGGTCCGGAGGGCTTGCCGGGTAGAACGCTTGCTGACAAAAGACGTCATGGGAGAAAGTGCCTTTCCGCGCGTGAACCGCGACGGTCCCCGCGCACGCCAA